>CBDFFH010000013.1:0-41568 GCA_965246715.1 Chamaesiphon sp.
CTCTCATCAGATTGAAGCTTTGCCTGAGTTGCCTCATTTAATCGTAGAGCAGTTGCCGCCGCCTCTGCTTGAGCAGAGAGAGCTAGTACTTCAGCGTTAGATTTCTCTGTATTAGCCTGACTTACTTGTTCAGCAGCGTCACGAAGTGCTCTCTCCGACTCAATTTCTGATTGATATGCTTTTCTCGATCGATAATGAAAAATTTCTGAGAAGAGCCAAGCAAGGATGCCAGTCAAGAGAGCAGCACCAGCAATCGCATCATAAACTAGATTTCTGCTTCCTTGGCTGAAAGGATTCAATGTTTTAAGTTCGTCTATAAATGATGGTGGATTCCCTCGAACAAAATAAATTCTTCCAACAATAGGATTTACATTTTGCTGCTGAGACACCACAATTTGGCTATCACGAGGACTCTCAAACTTCCAGTCTGGCTTGCTTGAGGATGGATTTCGCAAAATTATGTAATCATATCCCTTTAATAAATGTGCTGAAGTATCTTTGCCATTAAATTTTTGTGTCCAGACGTGCGCATACTTACCTTGAGAAACTAGTCGCTGTTTAGTATTAGATGTCTGCTCAATTTTTATTTTCGATCCATAGATAATTTGTTGTTCGGGACAATCTACACTTACAGATTTACAATTAGTAACAATTGTTCCAAATAGTCCATAGTTTGTATCTAAAACTTCTTGTAAACCTTTACTGTCATTTTTTAATAGATGGGTTGCGACTTTTGATGGTAATAAAGTTGCCAACATATTAAAATCTACTGTCTGAGTTCGGTAGATAGTCACCTTCCAATAGTTGTAATAGTTCAGACAAACTACCCCGATACCAGTTCCGGCTGATAACAGAAGAGCAGCAAAGCCCCTAATTGCAGAACTTTTACCTAATGGATGTCTTTTTAAAAACTCATTACTCGAATTAGACAACTTGCTCATAATATTACCTGCTGGGTACTGGTAATATATACAATGAAGTATTATGATCGTCAGGATAAATCTTGATATTCCATGACATTACCTCATTGATTAGAGTTCTGAGTACATAATTTGGTATTTGTAGTCTAAGTAGAGCAATATAAACACCCACACCAACAAAGATCGCATCTCATGACATTGATTCCCGCAACCCGATCGCGATTTTACTGTGTTGCTCGATTTGGGCCATTACCTGATGCGCTCGACTAATTACCGACGCAGGCAAACCTGCCAATCGCCCTGCCTCAATCCCATAGGACTTACTCGCACCACCAGGTTGAACTTGATGGAGAAAAATAATCTTGTCGGGTAATTCTTTCACAGTGACTTGATAATTTGCCACGTTCGGTAAAATCGAAGCCAGCTCATTTAATTCGTGATAGTGAGTTGCAAAAATAGTGCGCGCACCGATTTCGGTAGCTAAATATTCAGCAACAGACCACGCGATCGAAAGTCCGTCAAATGTTGCCGTACCCCGACCGATTTCGTCGAGTAAAACTAGCGATCGCGGTGTGGCATGATTGAGAATATTTGCTGTTTCATTCATCTCCACCATAAAGGTCGATTGCCCGGTGGCGAGATCGTCTACTGCGCCGACACGAGTGAATATGCGATCGCAAACCCCCAATTTTGCCGTTGTCGCTGGGACGAAACTCCCGATTTGCGCCATAATCTGAATCAATCCCAACTGTCGTAAATAGCAGCTTTTACCGCTAGCATTCGGCCCAGTTAGCACGATTAAATCGGGCTGTTCGACACTGGGAACGACATGTTCGGCTTGTCCTAATTGCGTGGAATTCGGTACAAAAAATCCCGCCAATAACGATTTTTCCACCACCGGATGCCGACCATCGACGATCTCGATCTCTCGACTCGCCATCATCTGCGGACGACAATAGCCTTGAGTCACCGCCAATTCTGCTAAACCACACAACACATCAACGGCGGCGATGCTCCGTGCGATATTCCGAATTAGCTCGGTGTGCGCCGCAACTATCAGCCGGAGTTCGACAAACAGCTCATGCTCGAGCCGATTGAGATCTTCTTGAGCGGTGAGGATGCGGACTTCGCGCTCCTTGAGTTCGGGAGTGATGTAGCGTTCCTCATTCGTGAGGGTTTGTTTGCGGATATAGTCGGCTGGTACTTGGTCTGCTTTGAGGCGAGAGATGCTGATGTAGTAGCCAAAGGTTTTGTTAAATCCGACTTTGAGATTTGCAATCGCCGTGCGTTCCCGTTCGGTAATTTCCAGATTAGCAATCCATTGGTGGTCGCCCGCTGCGGTGGCGCGGAGTTCGTCGAGTTGGGAATTGATGCCAGGGCGAATCAATCCCCCCTCCTTCAAATGGATGGGTGGATGTTCGACCAGATGAGCGGCGATTTTTTGCCCCAACGCTTCGAGTTCGGGTGGGACATGATGCAAGATTTTTAGGAACGGTGATTTACCCTGCTTGGCAATGGCGGCGAGTTCGGGGAGCTTAAGAAAGGATTCGGACAGGGCGACTAAATCTCGGGCGCTGGCGCGTCCCGATGCGGCTTTGCCAGTAAGGCGTTCGATGTCGTAGATCTGCTTGAGCAGTTGCTGTAAATCTTGGCGGATAAAGGTTTCTTCTACCAGCTCTTGAATCGTTTCCTGGCGTTTATTAATCGATACGAGATCTAATAGTGGCTGTAAAATCCAGCGACGCAGAGCGCGTCCGCCCATTGCGGTGCGGGTTTTATCCACTGCCCATAACAGCGAACCTTGAAAATAACCATCGCGGACGGTTTGGGTGATTTCGAGGTTGCGGCGAGATTGGTTGTCAAAAACGAGATAATCGCCGAGGGAGTAAGTCCGGAGGGGTTGCAGCGCGACGGGGTTGCTCTTTTGCGTCGCTTCGAGATATTCCAGCAAGCCCCCAGCTGCTCTTACCGCCAATGGAAACGGCGAACACCCCAAAGATTCTAGCGATCGCATTTTAAAGGTGTCCAAGAGCCTTTGTTTGGCTTCTGCGAGGGTAAATGGTGCCAGGGGTCGCATGGCATAGCAGAAGCAATTGGGCAAGTTCGTCGGGAGTAAGTCGGATGTTTCGCCGGGACGGAGCAGCCGATTGAGGTCGGGTGCGCTGACAGGGATGAGGATTTCTGGCGGCTGGAGCCGCATTAGTTCGTGGGTGAGGACTTCAAGATCGGTACTCTGAGTGGTGAGGAATTCACCTGTGGAGATATCGGTATAGGCTAAGCCCCAATTATCGCCGACGAGGACGATCGCGGCGAGAAAGTTATTGCGCCGCGATTGGAGCATTTCCTCTTCCTGAATCGTGCCAGGAGTGAGGACGCGGACGACTTCGCGCCGGACTAATCCAGTACCCGATTCAGCGGCTTCAGCGGCGGTTTCCATCTGATCGCACAATGCGATCGCGTAGCCTTTTTCGACTAGCATGGCACAATAGCGATCGACTGCATGGTGCGGTACGCCAGTCATCGGGACGCGCCCGATTTCTTTACCACCTTCTTTGCTGGTGAGGACTAATTCGAGTTCGCGGGCGATGGTAATCGCATCTTGAAAGAATGTTTCAAAAAAGTCGCCACATCGATATAACAGCAAGGCATGAGGATATTGCGATTTGACCTCGACGTAGTGTTGATACATCGGGGACAATTTGGTGCGATCGAGTTCGCGATAGTCGGCGTTGCGAATTTGACTTTGGCTGGTGCGAATTCCGGTTAAGTCAGGTGCGGTGTCGGACATGGAGGAACCAAAGGTGCTGAGTCTGGGTATCCATTTTAGCGCATCATAGTTTAAGTACAAGCGATCTGGATTGTTATTTAGCCAGATCTACTAGTTAATGCTGTTGTGGTCAGCGATCCCCGATCTCCAAATCGATCGCCCGAGGGTATTGACAAGAATTGTGTCGATCGAGTATCGTTAGATCAGTGTGAGGAGCGAATCAAGAAGAAGACCGAGACGAAACACGGCCAGTCGTCGGTCTTCTTTTTGGTTTTATATTTCAGGTTTAAACTAAGATCGATGTCTCGACTATCGATCTACCCAATTAAGTATTTAGAATAAATTTTTCGATCGCGATCGCCACTCCATCGTCTTCGATATCTGGTGCAACCCAGTCAGCATTAGTCCGTACATCACTAGGGGCATTACCCATCGCTACACCGATGCCTGCGTAGTCGATCATCTCTACATCATTATAGTTATCGCCGATCGACATCACATGCTGAGCGGTAATTCCCAATAATTCTTTGGCGATATAATCGATCGCGGCACCTTTATTTACACCAGTATTGGTAGCTTCGAGGAAGATCGGTACAGAAGTGGTGATATGTAGCTCGTCCTTGGGATAACGTTGCTGGAGATCCACCAACAAACTATTTATCAGTTCGATATCTTCAGACATTGCCAAAATTTTTGTCGGTCGATCGGTTAAAATCGTGCGGAGATCGCCGACGGCATGAGCTTCAACACCACTGCGTTCGACATATAATTTGGTATCGGGATTGATTTCGCGAACGTATAACGAATCATCGCGATAGACATGAATGGCTAATTTATCGAAGAGATCGGGTTGCTCGAAGTAATCGAGTAACGCTCGGGCGGTATCCACAGGTACTGGAATGTGACGATGAATCTTTCCGGTAACGGGATCTTGAATCCAGGCACCTTGATAGGCGATGACGGGAAAATCTGCACCGATCTCGTAATGGAAGCGCAAAGCGGATTTGTACATTCTCCCCGTCGCAATCCCAACGCGAACGCCTTGAGCTTGAGCGGCTTTAATCGCTTGCTTGACTCTAGTACTTACCTGATTAGATTTTCCGGCAATTGTACCGTCGATGTCTACGATGAGGAGCTTGATTTCGGCGGTGCTAGGTGATGACATAAAGATGGCAATGTAGATCTGGAGCCAGATCTTAGCCTATCATATTGTTAGATGTGCGTTTCGATCGGTCGGGGTCAGTGTCGTCTTTTGGACAAAATGCTCCTGGATATTCGCACCAGGATGAATTTGTCGATGAGATTTTCTACGATTTGCTTGCGGTTGTAGCAAGTCAAAAACCTGATTCGATGGGGATTTTGACTCACTCGCGCCGACTTTTCGCCATGAAGCTGATGATAATCATAAAGTAGATCGAGTGAAAACTCTGGAAGATTTCACGACCGATATTCCGAATCTGCATCTATTATTGAAAGCGTTGTGGCGAAAAGCTTTATCTAGACAATCGATCGGTTGTCTGTCAATTGTCGATCGCCTATAATATGCCTTACAAGGCATATTAAATTCAAATGATATGGAACATCGACTTTCATCCCGATTTTTACTCCGAGTTTATCGAACTTCCCGATGAAGTCAGGTTAGAACTTTTAGCCAAAGTTGCGCTGTTAGAAGTATTTGGCTCCAATCTCAAACGTCCCCACGTAGATACACTTAAAGGCTCCACCCATGCAAACATGAAGGAGATCCGATTTCAAGCTGCCGATGGAGTCTGGCGGGTAGCCTTTGCCTTCGACCTTCGCCGCTGTGCCATCTTATTAATCGCTGGGGATAAATCTGGTAGTAGTGAAAAACGATTTTATCGACAACTAATTGAGATCGCAGACGGTAGATTCAACGATCATCTTACCAAGTTAATGGAGCAAGAAGCAGATGACGATTAGTTTTAGAACTGTGCTGGAAAATCTGCCATCACAACAACGCAAAATAGTGGAGAAAAGAGCGGCTGAGTTAATTGCCGAAGAAATGACCCTCCAGGATTTGCGAAAAGCCAGGGAGTTCACTCAAATTCGGATGGGTGAGTTGTTAAATATGCGTCAAGAAAATGTTTCTCGGCTAGAACGTCGAGCCGATTTGTTAGTTTCAACGTTGCAAAGTTACATTGCCGCGATGGGTGGAGAATTGTCTTTGGTAGTTGAGTTTAAAGATCGGCCACCTGTAAAGATTGCTGGATTGGCATCAATTATGGAACCAAAAGATAGTAATAATGGTGAAGAGAAGTTTTAACTAGATCGATCGAAAACATGATTTTAAACTTTTATCTCGTATATGTTTAGCTCTTGCACAGTGCCCACTTTAGAACTATAACTCTATTTATAAAAATATCATCATGACTCGCCAAGAAATCGAACATCAATTGCTAACGCTCTCGCTTTCTGACAAAGCGGAGATAGTGCAGAGTCTAACAAAAACCCTCAACAAGAGCGGCAAGGGTATTAGCAAAACTCTAGGTGTCTGTGGAGGGACAGCTTGTATTGCAGGAACGCGGATTGCCGTTTGGCTATTAGTCGAAGCACAGCAATTGGGAATTAGTGAAGCTCAACTGTTGCAGGACTATCCCCACATTACCGCCGCCGATTTGGTTAATGCTTGGAGCTATGCCGATGCTTATCCTGAAGAAATTGCCGCAGCAATTCGGGTAAATAACGAGGCATAGCTAATGGCGCGGTTGTATATGGACGAGCAGTTTCCCAAAGTTGTGAGTCAGCTACTCAGGGAAATGGGACATGATGTTTTGACTGTGCAAGAAGCTGGTAACGGCAATTTGGGTATTCCAGATGAGGATGTATTATCATTTGCGATTGATGAAAATCGATCGGTTGTGACTCTAAATCGAGATGATTTCATTCGATTACACCGTGCTAATACCCAGCATTGCGGTATTATTGTCTGCACTAACGATCCCGATCGATCGAGCATGGCAATTCGGCTACATGAATCGATCGTCGCACAGGAATTTCTACAAGGTAATTTGATTTGGGTAGTACGTCCGGCAAATTAATTATGATTTGTTGGAATCGATCGTAAACATGATTTAAAACTTTTGCTTCGTATATGTTTGGCTCGTGGGCATTGCCCACCCTACCTCCACTAGTCCCTGTATTAGCAACTGGTGTTAAACCATTGTTAGGAACCGCACTATTACATGGATTTTGTCTGACGGTAGAGTTTGTTGATGATGGCATTGTCAAGGTCGAAAAGCTTTAAATAAGAGATCGATCTAAATTTAATTATGATTCTTTTTTGTCGATCGAAAACATGATTTAAAATTGTTGCTTCGTATATGTTTAGCTCGTGGGCAATGCCAACCCTACCTCTCTACTGATACTCATCAAAGGATTAATCAAAATTGAGTATTTCGATTTACTATACAGCCGTCCGCTCCCAACCCCTGACAATCAATGAACAATCGGCTATTAAAACAATTGAAGTAAGATATCAGATTGAAGCACTAATTGCTAAATGTGGAATTACGAATGGTGAGTTTGATGGCGAAGCATTTTGTATTTATGAGCCAAATAATGAAACCGAATTAGAGGTTATCTTTGAGGGTTCAACAAAGTTGCCTCTCTACTCTCTCGAAACCATGTGGGCTGCAATTGAGTACTGGTGTGAGCTATTATCTGAAGTCCGTCAATTACTCCCAAATACCACTTGGCGAGTTCATGTGGACGATCGTGAAATAGTTTGGGTGCAGGAACTTAAAATGTTCGATCCATCCTTGTAAAATGTCAACCAATGAGAAAATGCTTTTCGTAAATAATCACACGCAATCCATTATTGGTGGATGAGGGCGGGTTTGATTGAGATATTTAGAATTATTCGTAGGTTATCGCATAAACCCGTCCCTACGGATTGTGTATAATTTAATTAGATTAATCTACTCGATCGTATGTCTCAAACTCCTTTATTAATCCTTGTCGATGGTCATTCTTTAGCTTGTCGTTCCTACTTTGCCTATGCCAAGAGTAAAAGCGGCGGATTGACGACTTCGGCGGGAGTACCGACGAGTATTTGTTTTGGATTTGTCAAGGCATTGGTTGAGATTATTAATAGTCAAAAGCCGGATTCGATGGCGATCGCATTTGACTTGCGCGCGCCGACTTTTCGGCATGAAGCTGATGATAATGATAAGGCCGATCGAGAGTTACTTACATAATGATAAATCGATCTGGCTTTGAGTTCTATCGATAAGTTACCACTCTATCCTTCCACAATGTAAACGAATCTGAGATAATAGAATGTACTCTTCCAATTTACTCTCGATCGATGGCAAAGTTATCCGAATAAACCTTAACGATGACTTTTCAGCTACTCCGCCAACTTGCAGATGCAATCGAACTAGCTAGCGCAACAGAGTGGATATTTTTCGTTGGCGAAGCCTCTCCTTGGAGAATCGATATGGAGAGACAGCCAGCACGATTGGTGAATTGGAAGAACTGCAAAACGCAAGAGACAGACTCAACCAGTCATATACTCGCCTCAATACCTTGCTATTGAAAGTTTTGGAAGCCCAGCCAATTGCTACAAATGCTATGCTAGATTTACTGGTAAAGGCAATTGAAAATGGACGAGCAAATCTAGAAGCCGCCAATGCTAGTACTCAAGAGATTAAAAGAGGTTGGAATCTGTCATGACTGAGCGATATCTTTACCCGACTGAAGAAACTAAAAAAAGTTGTCTCGACAGGTTGCGAGAGAGTAACCGCCAATTGGAATTATATAATTTGTTCTTAGACGATGCGATCGCTCAAATCGATTTAGAATTACGTCAGCACAAACGAGAAAGACTATTACATAAAGTACCACCTGCTCAATAGATTAGATATATGAATCCTCTATTAATTCTCGTCGATGGACATTCCTTGGCTTATCGTTCTTACTTTGCATATGCCAAGAGTAAAAGCGGCGGATTGACGACTTCGGCGGGAGTACCGACGAGTATTTGTTTTGGATTTGTCAAGGCATTGGTTGAGATTATTAATAGTCAAAAACCGGATTCAATGGCGATCGCGTTTGACTTACGCGCGCCGACATTCAGACATGAAGCTGATGATAATTATAAAGCCGATCGAGTGGAAACGCCGGAAGATTTCACGATCGATATTCAGAACCTATACCAACTGTTGACAGCGTTAAATTTACCGACGATTACGGCGGTGGGATTTGAGGCGGATGATGTGTTGGGGACGCTGGCGAGGCGAGCTAGCCGCGAGGGTTATCAGGTGAAGATCTTGTCTGGCGATAAGGATATGTTTCAACTGGTGAGCGATCGCGATCGAGTAAGTGTGTTATATCTATCTTCAGCTTACGCTCAAAGTGGCCCTTCAGTAGCGGAGATGAACGAGCAGGCTGTATTCGATAAAATGGGGGTGACTGCGGCGCAGATTATCGACTATAAGGCGTTGTGTGGGGATAAGTCGGATAGTATTCCTGGCGTGCGGGGAATTGGTGATAAAACGGCAGTGAAGTTGTTGAATGAATATGGAGATCTTCAGACTATTTACGATCGAGTGGAGGAGATTCCTGGTGCGAATGGGAAGAAGCTGATTGCGGGTAAGGATGACGCAATGCACTCCCAATATTTAGCGAAGATTATTACCGATGTACCGCTAGAAGTCGAGTTGCGGGAGACGAAATTAACTGGGTTTGATTTCACGCAGGTGCAGCCAATCTTACAGACATTGGAACTGAATCGATTTAGTAAGGATATCGAGAAACTTCAGGAGGCTTTTGGGGGTGCAGCGGCTCCTACACCTGAGAGTATTAATAGTCCCCACGAGGCAATTCATGAGATTGTCACGCCGCACGGATCGATCGTGACTGATGATGGTGGTGACGATTTATGGTTTTTTAGTGCTGAAGATACTGATAAATTTCAAGTCAGTAAGCTGTCACCGATTCAACCGCAGATCGTTGATACTGAAGCTAAATTACAAGCTTTAATAACCAATCTCCAGCAACATAAAGATCCAGATCGTCCCGTTGCTTGGGATACGGAAACTACCGATCTAGAACCGCGCAATGCGAATTTAGTCGGGATTGGTTGCTGCTGGGGTATGGAAACTAATAGCATGGCATATATCCCAATTGGACATGAGACGGGCGAGAATTTAGATCTAGAATTAGTCCTGACAAATCTCAAACCAATTCTCGAATCTGCAACATATCCAAAGGTATTGCAGAATGCTAAATTCGATCGATTGGTATTTAAAAACCAAGGTGTTAACCTCCAAGGCGTTGTCTTCGATACGATGCTGGCGAGCTATGTCTTAAATCCAGATAGCAGCCACAACCTCACCGATTTATCCAGCCGCTATCTGAGCATCGTCCCTCAGAGTTATGATGACTTAGTACCAAAGGGAAAAACTATTGCAAATATCAGTATCCCCGCCGTGGCTGAATATTGTGGGATGGATGTCTGGGGTACCTATCGCCTCCACGATATTCTCAAAGCCGAATTAGCCGCCGCGCCGAAGCTACTCGCACTCCTGCAAGAGATCGAACTCCCTCTCGAACCGATTCTCGCCAATATGGAAGATCGGGGGATTAATATCGATGCTGAATACTTGAAGACACTCTCTAACGTCTTAGCTGAAGATTTAGCCAAAATCGAAGAACAAACCTACGTACTGGCTGGTGAAAAATTCAATCTCGGTTCGCCCAAACAATTGGGACATATCTTATTTGAAAAACTCGGTTTAGATACCAAAAGTATCCGCAAAACTCAATCCGGCTACTCCACCGATGTTAATACCCTGGAAAAATTGCAAGGCAAACATGAAGTCGTCGATCTGATTCTCCAACACCGTACTTTCTCCAAACTCAAATCCACCTATGTTGATGCGTTACCCACATTAATCCACCCCAAAACAGGCAGAGTTCACACCGATTTCAATCAAGCCGTCACCACCACGGGACGACTTTCATCATCCAATCCCAACCTCCAAAATATCCCGATTCGTACCGAATTTAGTCGCCAAATTCGTCGTGCTTTTATCCCCGCTCCTGGCTGGCTGCTCGCCGCAGTTGACTACTCTCAAATCGAACTCCGCATCCTCGCTCACCTCAGTCAAGAACCCGTTTTAATTACCGCATATAACCAAAACGAAGATATCCATACCGTCACTGCTAAACTATTGTTTGAAAGCGATACCGTCACCAGCGAACAACGCCGGATGGGTAAGATTATTAACTTCGGTGTTGTTTATGGCATGGGTGCGGCTAGATTCGGGCGAGAAACTGGTATAAAAGCTAGTGAAGCCAAAGTCTTCATCGACAAGTTTTACGATCGATATCCAGGCATTTTTGACTATTTAGAGCGTGTCAAAAGAGAAGCGATCGCGTTAGGATATGTGGAAACTGTCTGCGGACGGCGGCGGTATTTCCGGTTTGAAAGTGGTAAATTGCGCGGTTTAAAAGGCAGCGATCCTAATAGCATCGATCTGGATAATCTCGGCAATCTCGGACAAGTAGATGCTGGACATTTACGCGCAGCAGCAAATGCCCCGATTCAGGGTTCGAGTGCGGATATTATTAAGTTGGCGATGATTAAAATCGATAAGTTATTGGAGCAATATCAAGCGAAGATGTTGTTGCAAGTACATGATGAATTGGTGTTGGAAATTCCCCAAGATGAGTGGGAGGAGTTGCAGCCAAAGATTAAAGCGACGATGGAAAATGCGATCGATCTGAGTGTGCCAATGGTGGCGGAGATTGGTAGTGGTGCTAATTGGATGGAGGCTAAATAAATAGGTTGTGAAGTCAAGCTAAAATATGTAATGAATCGATTAAGGCTAATTAATGGGCAGCGAACCACCAGAGTTTGAGCAAGATGAATCAAAATCCTTGCCGATCGTTCAAATAGACCTTACACCTGAATTCTACAGAGATATCCGTGACTTAAACAAACGTTATCCTAATATTCGCAACGATCTCCAGTCTGTAATTCAGGATTTGGAGATTAGTGATTTTGTAGGCGATCGCATTGCCGGAATTGGCAAAGGCTATGTATGTTGAAAGTAAGAGTACGGAATCGAGATATTCAAAATTGTTAAAATGTGGGAATCGAGCGATCTTCAGCAATAAAGTCGATCGATCTGAGTGTGCCGATGGTGGCGGAGATGTCTCTAGCGCGTAGTGTCTATTCTACCAAAACATTAGCGTGATGCTAATGGCATGCAGAAATACCGCAAAAGATAGAGGATAGATCGACCGATCGTTAGCTAGCATTCGATTAGCAGTCGTTACACACAAAAAAAATTGGGAGCAATAAGTCATGTCAACTGAGTTTCAAAAAGGCGACAAAGTGCAATGGGAAAGCTCTCAAGGCACGATCGAAGGTACTGTAGAAAAGAAATTAACCGAGCCAATCGACATCAACAAGCATCATGTCGATGCCTCCAAAGGCGATCCTCAATATCTAGTAAAAAGTGACAAAACGGGCAAAGAAGCAGCACACAAACCTCAATCTTTGAGCCAACTGGAGGATTAGATTGTGGGTGAAGATCGCAAGTCGATTATCAAGGATTTTCATCAAGTGGTGAACATGAGTCCCAATCAGTTGTCAAGCTGGTTAGAAACTGAGGATTCTCGGGAAGTGGGGCAGAAACAGGACGATGAAACTGAATCGACCGGACATAAATCGGGGCGGCAAATTGTGGAGTTGTTGAAGCGGAATGAGTCTGACTACAGTGAGGATGAGATCGCCCACATGCGGAAGGTTGTCAGTTACGTCCGACGGCATTCGGCACAGCGTCCGCATGGCGATGTAGAGAATACACGGTGGCGATTTTCGTTGATGAATTGGGGCCACGATCCCTTGCAAGATGAATAGATTGGGAATAGGGAGTAGATTTTGGGACGCAAGTGTCCTTTTTATTCTCTCCCCGTCCCTCCGTCTCTCACCCTTTTCTATGTTCTGAAAACTCTAGTATCGATCGGATTATTAACCCTCTTGGTTGCTTGGATTTGATATGCAAATGAGATGATTACCAAAAGTTAAATCTGCCGCATGTGAAAGAGAATCGCGGTTTTTTTAGATCGAGAGGCTTTGAGTTTCGTAGATTGCCAACCGCGCGATTCAATAGCAACTTTGGCTATTACTCAGTCCCCACCCAAGCTCGTAATACTTCCGCCACAGTCCAAGCTTGAGCGATACAACCACGCGCGGTCATCGGCGCATTCCCGTCAAATATCTCGCTACAAGTGCCCAAACCATGTGCCAGTAAGTGATGCGATATCGGTTCCAGAAATTGTCGAGCCTGAGATCGATCGCCATCTACCTGCAAATGTGCCATCACAAACGAACCCAACAACCAACCCCAAGTCGTACCTTGATGATAGGCTCCATCGCGTTGTAACTGGTTGCCGCCGTAATGTCCTTGATATTGAGGATCGTTGGAAGCCAAAGAGCGCAAGCCGTAGGAGGTTAATAATTGCCGTCCACAGGTATCGACAATGCTCCGCTGTCGATCGGGAGTCAAGAGCGGTACATAGCCCTTCGTGCCGATTCCTGGTAATGACACGGCAAAGATTTGATTCGGACGTAATTATATTCCGGTACGTCACCCGACCAATCGCTAGATCCAAGTCGGACGATCTTGGCTATGGTCGATCGTTTCAGATCGATTCTGTTTCCCATTGGTGACTAGCCACTCTCGCGTTTGCGCACTACTGATGTCGCCACAAATTTCTCGTCCAAATTCGATGTTCATTTTGCAATTTACTCAAATATTTCAGATTTAGCTGAAGTGCTTGTCTTAGACAGCGGAAAGCTTTAGCAGCCAATTTTCCCGTTTTGGCACAGTAATGTCACATCTTGCCAAATGAAATGTCAGGCTACGATCGTTTTGTGAGAAAGTGCTGAGATTTAACTGAGTATCATTTCAGTATAAATTCAGGAAATCGATCGGTCGAGTTCAGAGAGCTTTCAGTAGTAGCTGCGATAGTTAAATCAGTGAGCCAATCGGGTTTGCCTGAAACACATTCTATCGATATTCATTCGGAATTTTATGAAATTAACTGCTTTAGTTACAAGTGTTGCAATGTTGGGCTTAGTTACTGTCGGTCATGTTACACCTGGGACATTCGCACCATCGATCGGGATAGTTGTCAGTGCTGCTGAAAGCCCATCATTACAAGAAAAAATATCACTAGTTACTAAAAACAAGGGTCAGATTGGTGGTGGCGACCAACTACGTCGGTTCTTCTATGGGGATTTGGAACCGCTGGGAGTTCAACCTGGTGGCGCAGGTATGGTTGTCAATTTATACAACAAAGCGAATAATGTCACGTTCTCTTATTGTGCTACTTACGATGTGGTAGTTGCTGTCAAAAAAGGGAGAGTAACTACATTTCCAGCAAATGAAGTTAAGTAATAACTAAAGTTACTAGTTTGTAGTTATCAGGATGGACACTTAGTTAAAGGGGTAAAAGTACAACGAATTGATTCTTACCCTTTTAATTTTTTCACTCTTGTTTTATTTAAATTATAGAAAGAATTAAACAGATCGAGTTTACTGGAGTTGGGGTGCGATCGTTATCTCCAGCTACAAAAATCATCGCTCGATATTAATACTAACCTGGAGTTTTTTATGGATAGAGATACGATTTTATTGTTACATCCATTGCTTGCCATTACCGTGGTGTTTCCATTGCTTGGGATGGTGATGAATCGAGCGATCCAAACGTATCAACGGCGGATGCAGCTAACGACTGGATCGAAAAAAAGTCCAATTTCGGCTACCACGGGGCCAGAACATGCTCGATTAGGTCGGTGGTTGACTGGAGCGGTGGTGGGCATCGTGCTATTGGCATTTGCGATCGACGTATATGGTAACATTGTAGACAAGAAAGTATGGGCACAAAATCCAGTTCGAGTCATCTTAATTAGTCTGACATTTGTGGCAGAGATCGCCTCATTAGCAATACTTTATCGTGCGAAAACCAGACTGTGGCGGATCGTATTCTCCATTCTTGCCAGTTTCGCTCTAATCGTTATCGGCAGTCAGGATGGGGTCTATCGTAAAACAGAACAGTGGTATATCTCTCATTATTATTATGGAATAACTGCTGCATTATTGATGATTTTTTCTCTAGCGATCGTTAGAGAGATTTACCAGGATCGTACCAATCGGTGGCGGACTCTTCATATAGTTTTAAATTCCTTTGCACTCCTCCTATTTATCGGTCAGGCATTCACTGGCACTCAGGCATTACTAGAAGTTCCCCTTGCTTGGCAGAAGCCTTATGTGGAAAAGCTCTACGAGCAGCAATGCAACAAAACACCCTGTACCGTTCGGTCGGCTCCAGCTCTAAAAATGCCCGAATAACCGCACAAATACAGATAATGAGTGAATGGGTACCCGCGAGATGAAGGAAAAACAGATGACAGCACATATCCTATTAGTTGAAGATGAAGTCAAACTCGCCCGCTTTATCGAACTAGAATTGGGGAGTGAATGCTATCGCGTCAGCGTGGCACACGATGGCATGACAGGGCTATCTTTGGTACGCGAGTCGGAGCCAGATCTAGCGATTTTGGATTGGATGTTGCCCGGTTTGACTGGTGTCGAACTCTGTCGCAGAATGCGATCGACTGGCATTAAAATTCCCGTGATTTTGCTCACGGCTAGAGATGAAGTCGGAGATCGCGTCACTGGTTTAGATGCGGGAGCCGACGACTATCTAGTCAAACCGTTTAGTATCGAGGAACTTTTGGCTAGAATCCGCGCTCATCTGCGGCGGACACAGGAACCGGATGCGGATCTGTTGCAGTTTGAAGATTTGAGCTTAAATCGTCGTACTCGGGAAGTCCATCGCGGGCAAAGATCGATTTAACGGCTAAGGAATTCGATTTGCTGCAATATTTAATGAGTCATCCGCGCCAAGTATTTACCAGAGACCAAATTCTCGAAAATATTTGGGGGTATGATTTTCTAGGCGACTCCAATATTATCGAAGTCTACGTTCGCTATCTGCGGTTGAAGTTGGAGCAGGATCGTCAAAAGCGATTGATTCATACCGCACGCGGAGTTGGTTACTCATTGCGGGAGTAGCGATCGATTTCCGAGCTTGGTATATTTTAGAGATCCCCTCGTACCATCAGCATTGATAGAATGAGGATTGAGTGCAATTGCCCGATCGAAGTCGGCTAAAGCACCTTTTTAGCTGAGTTTCCGATCTGATGGCGATCGAAACTTCGATATCTGAGATCGAGTAATTTCGATCGATTCTGCAACTCCTTTTAACTTACGATCCTTATATTAAGCATGAATAAACCTCTACTTACAGGAACGGATTTAACATGGAATCGATCGATCTTGTAGGTTATATGGCGGCAACGCTGACAACAGCAGCTTTTTTTCCGCAAGTTTTGAAGGTTTGGCAGTCCAAGTCTACCAAAGATCTGGCTTTGCCAACGCTGTTGTCATTTATTGCTGGAGTGGGAATGTGGTTTATTTATGGCTTATTAGTCAAAAGTCCGCCAATAATTATCGCCAATGCAGTCACGCTGGGGCTGAATTTAGTAATTCTACGTTTTAAACTTAAATATGGCTAGATCGATCGAACCATTTGCCAAAATTTCAGACTAGAACAACACAGCTATTGCAGATCACCAGTTAAATATCGAGCGAATGTTTAGAGATATGGAGATTAGAAAATATTTAACCAAGTCTAGGAAGCTTTTTTAATGGTGCTTGTTTATACTTTCCAAACATCCTCTAACTTTTTTTAATCAGTGTCGGAAATTGCTGGCGTAGTTGGGTGAGTTTTGGTAGATCGTATCTAACGATATAGGCTTGAGTAGGATTGCGATCGATGAAATTTTGATGGTAGTCTTCAGCCGCATAAAACTTAGTTAGAGGTACTACTTGGGTAGCAATCGGTTTGGGGAAAACGCGAGCTTGATTCAATCGATCGATATAAGCTTTTGCTATTTTTTGCTGTTCTGCATTAGTGAAAAATATTGCCGATCGATATTGAGTGCCACTATCTGGCTCCTGACGATTTACCTGTGTCGGATCGTGGGCAATTAGAAAGTAGATCTTCAGTAACTGTCCATAGGAGATCTGAGTGGGATCGTAGGTGATTTTGACCGCTTCTGCATGACCTGTCGAGCCACCGCTGACAGCATAATAGTTGGCATTTGCCGCAGTACCGCCAGAGTAACCAGAGATGACATTAGCAACGCCATTAAGATGTTCGAATACTGCTTCTACACCCCAGAAACAACCGCCAGCTAGAACGATAGTTTGCTCGCCTTTGACATTCGGAGTAGCAAGATCGGCAGGTGGATCGATGTTCGCTCCCGCCACCATTGCGGGTGTCGGATTGGCAGTAGAGCTAGATGAAATCGGGGGTGACACACTACAGGCAACTGTAATTAGTGACACGATCGATATGCTTAAAAGTAGACAATAATTGCGTGACATAATTGGTAACTGAGTAAATTCGATCGGATTGAATATAACTGAATGAGGATCGATCGCTAAATCCCACCGAACCATTCATAGCCTTGCTCTTCCCAGTAACCTTTACCACCTGTGGGGACTTGACTGACAAAGCTAACTTTTGTTACCCATTTTGATTGTTTATAGCCCAATTTAATCGGTGATGCGAGGCGGAGTGGTGCGCCATTATCATTGGGAAGGTTGTCACCATTCATTTGGTAAGCTAACAAGGTTTGCGGGTGAATGGCAGAAGCCAAATCCCAACTTTCGGTGTATTTATCTGCTGATTGAAATAAGACATATCTAGCACTATCTTTCGGTTGCACCATTTTAGCCAGATCGCGCAATCGGAATCCTCCCCACTGGACGATCGCCGCCCAACCTTCGACGCAAACATGTTGCATAATTATCGACCTTGGCGGAATTTGTTTTAATTCTGCTAACTTCAGTTCCATCGGAAATTTTACTTCCCCATCGACAGTCAATTGATACTCATCAGGATCGATTTCGGGAGTACCCTCATAACTATTGAGTAGTAGAGATTTGGGATCGATCGCACTTTTAGAAAATTCAGGTATGAGCAGTTGGGGTTTGACGAGCAATTCGCCAAATGATTGATTTAATGGTTCTGATAGCTCGCCGATCTTGGCAGTCAGTTCATTGCTACAACTACCGAGTAGATAACCGATGCTTGATATTCCTATTAGTTGAATGGCTTGACGACGATTGAGCTGATTCATATGTTAGAAAAGTAGGGTGGGCAATACCGATTTGTTAAGTTTTAAATATTATTTAGATATTAAATGTTTCTTATTTAGAATAGTTAGAGATGGATCGAGCGATTGGATGTAAAATCTTCAAGGCTGAAACATCGATCGAGTTAGCCTCAATCCGCCAGCTCTGATTCCCATAATGATATGCACTAAGACAAACAATAGGGAGATTGGTACAGTCAAAAAATGGATCGTGCGTAAAGTCTGCCAATTGATAAATAACCCAGAAAGCCAATGAAATTGAGCGGGCTTGTACATTGCCAATCCCGACACGATCGCCATTAATAGCACAGGGATAATTCCGGTGTAGATGATGCGATGCCAAGCATAAACACGTCGCTTGGGATTTTGTCCGACTTGCAATGCTTTAAGATCTTGCCCAGAAACAAACTTTTTTTTCCACCGTTGAGTAAGGAAGATATAAATCCCATAAATTAATAAGGTAAAAGCAAATACCCACATGGTTGCAAAATGCCAATTTCTACCGCCAGCTAACCAACCGCCTAAAGTCACCCACTTCGGAAATGGTAAACCACTTTTGCCGCCAAATACTGGCGTGGCATTATAGATCTGTAAACCACTACCAATCATGATAAATAGACTGACAATAATTAAACCGTGGAGAATTTTAACGAAATTCGTCTGCGGCGGAACGGGTGGAGATTTTTTAGGTTGTTTATTCATAGTAAATATCGCTGATTTATGTCGATCTGTTTATAAAGGAAGTTTAGGAAATAAAGGAGCCAACCACAGTTGAAGTTCCACATCCCAACCGAGTAAAATCGCGATCGCCGTTCCAGCCATTAGTATCCCGCCAATTCGTTGAAATGTAGTTGTATAAGGTAACAATCGCCGCGAAGAGTTGCTGATATGACGACTGCTATACGCGATCGTCAGCAGCGGAATTCCTGCCCCCAGTCCGTAAACAGTTAATAATGCCAACGCACCCAAAACCTCATGTTTGACGGCTGCTAGGACTAAAATACTGCCCAATGCTGGCCCCGCACAGGGTGTCCACAGTAGTCCCAATTGCGTACCGATCCAGAATTCACGCCACAAGCCTGGAGCCTTTGGCTCCCAAGCTTTACCGAATTGCCAGTAGCTCATAAATCGGTAGCTCGATTCAGGAAAGATTGCCAGAACGCCAAGTCCGAATAATAAGCCCACCGCCACATTCCGTAAGATATTGGTAAAGCCGACAAACCAGGAACTCGCGACACCAAGCAAACTACCAATTAGCGCAAAACCACTGACTAAACCCAATACCAACATCACAGGGCCGAGTCTGTGCGAGCTGAACGATCGACCTAATACTAATGGTATAACTGGCAGCACGCAGGGGGAGAGAATTGTTAACAATCCGCCACCGAGGGCGAAACCGAAGGTGAGTGGGGAAATTTCATTCATGCTGCCTGTCCCAACAATTGCCGAATCTTCGCCTCAGTTTCGTCATAAGCTCCCTCGCCAATACGATCGTATCGAATAATTCCTTGCCGATCTGCTAAAAATAAATGCGGCCAATATTCGTTTTTAAATGCTTTCCAAGTTTGAAAGTCATTATCGACACCTACAGGATAAGTAATCTCATGTTTGGCGATCGCGCGGCGAATATTTTTAATATCTCGCTCGAATGGAAATTCTGGGGTATGAATGCCAATTGTTTGCAATCCCTTAGCTGCATACTTTTTATGCCAGTTGGTAACGTAGGGTAATGTCCGTTGACAATTGATACAACCTAGCGTCCAAATCTGGACTAAGACGACTTTGCCGAGTAAATCTTTGGTCGCTGGTGGTGATGAATTCAGCCATTCACTAATTCCTTGAAACTCTGGTAATCGATTCGCAGAGGTGGCGATTTCTCCAGGTGTGACAATTTGCTTAGGTTCTGTAGTAATAATTGAAGATGCCGATGACGATCGACTCGCACAGCTAGCTACTTGCCAGCCAAGTGTACCTAATCCCAGATAAGTTAACAATCTTCGACGTGGCAATGATAAAGGCATACTCTTGTTAATGGTGTTTGCAATTTATATACAAATTAGAATGATGATTGGATTTGATGCTAGCTAGTAATTTAGTGTCTGAGTATTGTTAAAATAATTAACATTTTCAGATCCCTCTAAATCCCATTTTTCCTTCTAGTTCTTGTTCTATCTCCATAGAGCTAACCCCGACAGTTTTGAGTCGGTCGGTACGCGCTTTAATCCCCACTCGACCTAAAAATAGACCTATTAAAATTACCATCCCGCCGATGTATTGAGCCTGAGTGGGAATTTCGCCCAAGATTAAATAAGCAGCTAAAATACCCACGATCGGCGCAAAAGAACCAACCAGCGATGCAGTCGCGATCGATGAATTACGCAGCCCTGCATTCCAGCAAGATTGCCCGATGACGACGATAACCGTCCCATATAACAACATCCACTGCCAGAGAAATGGCGACAGTACGCCCATAAAATGGTCGAAACCATACATCCATAATGCCAAGCAGAAATAAACAATCGTCCCTAATCCGGTTCGTACGGTGTTACTGATGCCTAATGGCACATTACCGAGGTACTTTTTGGCGACAATCGTGGCAATGGATAAACAGATCGCACCCGATACAGCCATTAATTCCCCCAATCCTACCTGAAATCCAGCCACTGGAGTCATCTGAGATCGATCGGTTTGCAGGATGATTACCTCCGGTAGGCTATCCGCCAACGTTAGTACCACCCCAGTAACCGCGACGATCGATCCCAACACTTCCCAGCGATTGAGTCGAGCGTGTAATACCCAGATCGATAATGCCAGTGTCAATGGCGGTTCCAATCGACCGAGCAGTAACACATTTGTGACAGGAGTTAAGGACAATGCTTGAAAAATTAAGCCGGGAGCCAGTGCGCCAGACAAAACCGCCACCATGACTAAACCAATCCATTCCCGCCCCGATATTTGCCGCCAAGCATTGCGGCTCCAGCGGTGGCGGTGGATCGCGATTAGCACCAGCAGCGCGCAAAGATTCCCTGTAAATAGGACATTACAGTAAGAAATCGGATTGTGACCACCGATGAAATGCTCGGCACCGATTTCAGTAATCTTCCGCGTGACGGCGCTGGCAGAGCCAAAGATCGGGATTGCCAACCACAGATAGATGTATCCAGGGATGCGCGAGGTCAATTTTGTCAGTCGTTGGGGGAAAGCAGACATCGTGAGTACGAGGGATAATGGCAGCCTGGGTTACAAATATATCCAGATTCTAATCTCACAATCTGAGTTTCCCCTGAGAAAACGATTAATAATTTCGTAGCGAGATCGTTGGCTACGCCAACTGGCGTTAATAGTGTTGTCGCCCGTCCCGAAGACATACCTCTAACAACGGGTACTAATGCCAGTCAAAAAGTCTTTGGTACAAAAATTTCGGTCAGCAATCCAGACTTGCCCTGCTGTAACCGTTTCCAGCACGGATGGCAACAATGACCTCTGGGCCGCTCATGCCCTGGCCGTGGCACTACTTCGACCCTGGGAGCGGCACCTTAAACCCGATCCCGAAGCTCGCATTAGTCCTTCAAAAAAAGTCGGAAAATGGCATTAAATTGGATCGATCCAGTTTAATCAATCAGCAATTAGAATAAATTATAATTTTTATTAATTATCCAATCTCAAATATCATAGAAAAAGTGTTGACTATCAAATAAATACAAAAAAAGGCACAAAACTACCGGGGCAGAGTCGAAAGATTCATCACTAGAAAAATGATTGCAATAGCTGTCTGAGAAGTTTCCGAAAGTTTAGTCATCACTCGATTGAGACTAAATCTTCGTTTAGCTTCTCCGAATTTACCTTCAATTCGGCTGCGAAACCTCTCATCCAACTGTGCTTGTTTTTTTGCTTCTTTCAATGCTGGTATAAACCGATCGATCTTGTCCGTATTTCCAAACATCCTCTAAGAGTACCCGCATAGGGCATCCCTACAAATCTTATCAACGAAATAGAAATACTCGCTCTTTACTTCGATCGTTCGCTATTAAACTCATTAAAACTGCGTTGCTTGAGATCGACTGATTCTGTTCTCGGAAGTAGATTGAAGACTTCACGGAATGTATCGTCTATTTTTTCAAATGAGATCTGACCTGTTTCATTCAGTCGCACCTTACCATCCTTATCGATAACTAATGTTTGAGGAACGACCCCTTGATAATAATAGCCTGGTTCGGTGTTGGCATATTCGCGATTTAGATCGAGACTATCGACAGTTACAGGAATAATGCTAGCAGCTTTACCATAGGGTGCTTGGAGTTGAGAGATCGTAGACGAGTATTTCTTACAGTCGCTACTATCATCGATATAAAAGACAACCAAAGCTGGTTTTTTGGCTTTTAAAGAGTCTGCTAATGAAGTTTTAGCCGGAACTAGAGATCCATTGCCAGCATAGAGAACGAAGACATTGCCATCGTACTTGTCATCCTCGATACCAGCTAAGGCTGGATGAGCTAATAATAACGAGCAGGCAAAGATTAAGATGGCTGTAGTTAACGATCGCCAGGTAAACTTTAAGCGATCGGATATTAGTTGAAACATAGAGATTAGTTAATTATAGTTATTAAAATAGTGTCGATCGATGATACTGTCTCTAATGATAATGGTGAGCATCACCCACTCTACCACTAATTTCTACTTCACTGCTTCTAACATTCTAGAGAAGTAAAATGGTTTTTTAGTCAAGACTTTGCGCTCGATTTTGAAACCTTGAGCTTCCAAAATTTTGATAATATCCGACTCTTTGTGCAGATAAGCACGAGTAGCTTTGCTGGCACCAGGAAAGAAACCACCAATCTTTTTGAGTACACTTAAAACAGGAGTATTCGGTGCAAAACTGATAATTAGTCGCTCTGAAGCTAGCGATGCAAGATGAGAAATCATTTCCCCAGCTTTCTCTTGAGGATAATGAATCAACACATCCAAGCAGACAACCGTGTGATAACTCCCACTGAGGCTTTCGAGATCTTGCACGGAAAAGGTGGGATTGTCATTATTGCCGAGCAGTTTAGCGGCAACCTCTTTCGCTTCCCCAACCATTTTCTCGGAAATATCACTCGCATTGACGATCGCTTTTGCCTGTGCCAACGGAATACTCAAGCTGCCAACGCCACAGCCTGCATCGCAGATGGATAAACCTTCGAGGTTAGCATCCGCCTCCAACCACTCTAATAGAGTGTCAACGGTCTGCTGGTGCCCAATCCGGATATTGAACTGGACTTTATTTACTTCGCCATCACCATAGATCCGTTGCCATCGATCGAATCCCGTATTGTTAAAATATTCTTTGACTACTGCCTTATCATCGATCGCGTTCATACAAAAATATTTAGTAAAAAAAATAATCCTAACGGTAAATTACTATAGCAGGCGATCGGGGGTGGCGGGTAGCTCGCTGGAGATCGATCCAAATTCAGTCTAGAGTAGCTTTCGCTGAATCGATCGTTGTTGCATCTGTTGGCGACAATACCTGCTCTGTCTAATTAATGAACAACACCCATCTTACTTTTTTATGCCAGCGTCAAACTTAGTTGGGTAAATTTTAATTTTCCGCCGTCCGTAAATTCGGCTGTGGCAATTGCTAACTTTGAATTTCATGCCGTCTACGTCGATCGACTATGGGCACTCGGCTAAATCTGAGGTTAAACTGAACGGAACGCCTCTAGACTAGGGAAACCAATTAGACGGTAATAAGCTGAATTCAGCCAAATTACAGCACTTCCGTTAGTCATGAGGTACGCCAAAAGATAGTAAAGATACATTCAATAATGAAAGCATTTTCAGTCGATCTTCGAGAAAAAATAGTTGCGGCACATCTCGATCGCCATCACTCAATTAGAGCGGTTGCTAGCATATTTACTGTTAGCAAAAGCTTTGTCCAAAAGCTAGTCAGACAACATAAGCTTGAAGGAAACTTACAGCCTAAAAAGCCAGGTAAACCACGATTAAGTTACCTGACAAATGCTGAAGTAGAGTTAAGAGAATTAGTTGCCGAACATCCCGATGCAACTTTGGCTGAACTGTGTGAATTTTTCGCTGATAAAACTGGCAATTGGGTTGGTCGAAGTGCCATGAGTGACGCATTACGAAAATTAGGCTTAAGTCGTAAAAAAAAACGGAAAGGAGCACCCAAGCTACAACAGAAAGAGTCCTAAATTTGAGAGTAGATTATTGGGAATCGGTTAAAAATATCGACGTGAAAAACTTAGTGTTTTTAGATGAAACTGGTATTCTGCTTGGTTTAGCCAGAACTCATGCTCGGTCACAGCGGGGAACAAGAGCATATACTTTTACCCCATTCTATCGAGGTGCAAAAGTTACCGCTATCGGCGCAATTAGCATTGAAAAAGTTGTAGCATTGATGACAATGGATAATTCAATGGATAGTAGAGCTTTTGAATTATTTGTTAAGGATTTTCTAGTGCCGGAGCTATGGCCAGGTGCCGTTGTCGTAATGGATAATTTATCCTCACACAAATTCGATTCCATTATCCCAATGATTGAAGCTGTCGGTGCTTCTGTTATTTTCCTCTCCCCATACTCACCTGATTTTAACCCAATTGAGTTATGGTGGTCACAGCTCAAGTCTTTTTTACGAATGTTTTCACCTACTACGACAATTATGGTGGATAGAATAATTTCACTTGCAATTGGGTTAATCGATCCTCAACATCTCAGAAATTGGTTTACTAATTGCTGCTATTGTACCTCGTAACAACCGGAAGTGCCGTATGTTAATAAAAATTTACAAAGTACTTGCACTCTCGATCGTTTCCCTCGTATTCTCGGCACCAGCTTTCGCTACTGACTTGAGTAACAAAGACAGCAAAAAATACGAAGTAAGAGTTGCCGATGTCGGCACGCTCAATACGAGTATCGACAGTAATACCACATCGGCAGGTATTTGTAGCCGCGCTTGTACGGTTACTGTGATCGGCGTTGGTAGTATCAAAATTACTGGTAAAGAAAAGGTAATTGTGATTAAGAATGGGCAATTAAGCCTGAAAAAATAATGATTTCGATGTTGGCAAATATCCCAACCAATTAATTTTTCAAAAGCTTCAGATTGGGCAATCGATCTAAAATCCGGATTCTGTCGATCGAGAAGATCGCAATCAGCCGAGCGACCCAATTATATTCAAAAACAAAAGCCCGTATCCCACATTCCGCTAGTCTAAGCGATCGAAAAATAATTAGAACGAAGCCATCGGATCGTAACGATCGTATTCTCAATAAACCAAGACTATTGAGAATGTACTGTCGATCGCTAAAACCAGACCAAATCGCTAGAAAGGCTGCTCTGACAGGATTGTGGGTCTTATTATTTTTTCAGGCAATCGAACTAGCGGAATGTGAGCCGTATTCTTTGCTAGTAAAAGAGTATGGGCTTTTAGGGTGTATTAAGGCGATCGGATTGTCGATCTACAGCCACTTGCTACTTTGACTCAGTTGAAATACCTAACTATCGCGCATTCGTGGGACTGGGGCGACCAGCGATTGCCGATCCCGCTGCACCAGAATCGGCACGGACGATCCGAAATCGATCGCCGTATTGCTGTCGTAAGTCTCTCGCTATGGCTTGCAAAACTTCTGGATCGTCGTCAACGGTCAAAATTACAGGTTTAGCCATAAATGCAACTTAACTGAAGAATTGTGCGAGTGCGATGAGCTGGCCATCTGGATCGCGAACACAGGTGGCAATGCCAAGCCTGTTAGTTTTGCTGTAGGTTATTGCCCAGGATTGCCGCCGATCCTAACACCTCTTTTAAGATCGATGTGTTTTCATCCGATCGACCATGATGAGGCGAACGTTATAGATATGCAAATGCGGCTGGGGTTTGTAGATGTAGTGCCACCGCTCGCTCGATCGAGCGAACATTATCTACTAATTTAACTGGTTTCGACATCGATCGATATTTTCGATCGGCATCACTGGAGCCATTGCATTTGAGATACAGTGATATCATCAATCCTGGAGCTTCTTTTGAGTGTCAATGACCGATCGCTATCAGCTTTCTAATTTTATCTGGCAGGTTGCCGACTTGCTGCGGGGGCCATATCGTCCGCCACAGTACGAGCGGGTGATGTTGCCGTTAGTTGTGTTGCGGCGATTTGATTGCGCTCTAGCTGCCACCAAGCCACAGGTGCTGCAAGCTTATAAGAAGTGGGAAGATAAGCCAGATGCGGTGCGCGATCCGATTTTGAATAAGATGGCGGGGTTGCGATTTCACAACCATTCAGAATTTAGTTTTGAGGGGACTCTAGATCTTGCTGGGCAACGAAAAGGGGGATTAAAAGGCGATCCAGACAATATCGATAAGCATTTAATTAGTTATATTAATGGGTTTTCGCTCAATATTCGGGAGATCTTCGATCGCTTTGAATTTAGTGCCGAAATCGAAAAAATGCGCGAAGCAAATATCTTGTATATCGTAGTTTCTAAGTTTTGCGATATCGATCTGCATCCAGATACTTTGGATAACATCCAAATGGGATCGTTGTTTGAAGACTTAATTAGGCGATTTAATGAGGCGGCAAATGAGACGGCAGGCGATCACTTTACGCCGCGCGAAGTGATTCAATTGATGGTGGATATTTTATTCGATCCAGATGATGATGTATTGACCAAACCAGTTATCTGTAAAATGCTCGATCCTACCTGTGGTACAGGTGGGATGTTGGCAGAGGCACAGAAGCATTTGTATGAAAATAATGCGAAAGCTCAGTTGTTTGTATTCGGGCAAGATTTTAATCCCCGTGCCTATGCGATGGCTGCTTCGGATTTATTGATGAAGGATAATAATCCCGAACGGATTCAGTTTGGTGATACTTTAATCGATGATAAATTTCCAGATGAAAAGTTCGATTATTTAATTGCGAATCCGCCCTTTGGTGTGGACTGGAAAAAGCAACAGCAATTTGTCAAGCGCGAACACGATCGCTATGGTTTTGCCGCTAGATTTGGAGCGGGATTGCCACGTGTAAATGATGGCTCATTGTTATTTTTACAACACATGTTGAGCAAGTTTCAAGCCTACGTGCCGGAGGAAAAAAAGAATGGTTCGCGATTGGCGATTGTCTTTAATGGTTCGCCGTTATTTACAGGCGGTGCGGGCAGTGGCGAGAGTGAAATTCGCAAATGGGTAATCGAAAATGACTGGTTGGAAGCGATCGTCGCATTGCCAGAGCAGATGTTTTATAACACGGGCATCGGCACCTATATTTGGGTAGTAACCAATCGCAAACAACCCCATCGCCAGGGTAAGGTGCAATTAATTGACGGGCGAGAGCTATGGCAGCCGATGAGACGCAGTTTGGGCGATAAACGGCGTTATATGGGCGAAACAGATTTAGGTACGGTGGTGCAGGAATATGGCACCTTTGGGGAAACAAAAATTAGTAAGATCTTCGACAATGAGGATTTTGGTTATCAACGGGTACCGATCGAACGTCCGTTGCGGTTATTGTATGAAATGACGCTCGATCGCAAGAGTGATTTTTTGGATCGCGTGCCTCATTTATTAGATGATATTCAAGCGATCGATAAACAATTAGGCAGATCGCCCCGTACCGATTGGAATGAGTTCGATCGATTGGTAAAAGATTTATTGGCGCAAAGATCGAGTAAATGGAATGCAGCGGAGAAGAAGTTTTTTCGTGAGACATTTACAGTAATCGAGCCAGAAGCAGCAGCGGTAATCGCGAAGGAAAGGAAGGCGAAAAAAGAACCAAATGGGCGAATTTGGGGCTGGTTTCCGACGGTGGATGGAAAATGGGAGCGACTGTACGAGGCGGATACGAAGTTGCGAGATTATGAAAATGTGCAGTTAAAAGATGATGTAGCGCGATATTTTGTCGCAGATGTGGAACCCCACGTACCGGATGCTTGGGCAGATGGCGAGAAGATTCGCAGTGCCTATGAGATTAATTTTAATCGTTACTTTTATGAGTATACGCCACCCAGACCTTTAGCAGAGATTGATGCAGATCTCAAGGAGATGGAAGAAACGATCGTTCGTCTGTTGCGGGAGGTGATTGGATGACGATCGCTACTGAATATTCTCATACACCAGAAAGATTATTATGGAGAAGAATACCTAAAAATTGGAAGCTATTACCGTTAAAGTATTTGTGTAGCCAGTCAGCAATTTATGGAGCTAATATTTCTTCTGAAGCTTATGTTCAAGAAGGGATTAGATTTTTGAGAACTACCGACATTAGAGATGATAGTAGTCTAGCAAATGAAGGAGTGTACCTTTCAAAGGAGAGTGCAAAAGATTATGGGAGCATCCCACTTTTTATTAGTTTTATGTAGATAAAGCGTATGTACTAGTATGGCGATCGAGAAATCTGGTGAAAATAGCAGCAGAGGGAGCATAATCTTGAGATAATGGGGTCAAGTAAACTAAGGTAGTGTAATGAGTCCAGAAGAGCAAAAAGAACTCGATCGACACACAAAAGCTATTGCCAAAATATTGTATAAAAATACACCAAAAGAAGAACTAACAAGCTTAGGAAAAATCGAAGAAGCGGTGAGAGCGAGAATGCAAGAGTATGTGATGCCATCCGTCGGAATTTTTTTATCGAAAATGTCACAGTCGAAACTGGAGGATATAAAAGACAGATCCAAAGCATAATTGGAGAATTAGCAATCACAAGCAAACAGGCAGCCAAGCTAAATATCAAAAGTCATACCCAAATCAGTCCGTATTTGGAAGCTTGTTGCTTGCGTATAAGTGCATCAATTTCTTACGAAAGGACAACAGAGGAAGTCAAATATTTAACTGGAGTGGAGATATCAAAAAGTGCCCAACAGAGGTTAATTCACAGACAAGAATTTGAATTGCCTCAAGCTGAGACACCCGTGGCAGAATTGAGTGTAGATGGGGGGAATATTCGAGTGAGAACCCCAAAGGGAGAGGTGTGTAGCTGGAAAGGATACAAAGCAACAGTACTACATCAACAGCAAAAAATTGCATCATCATTTCAAGAAAATGAGACGATCGTTAATTGGGTAAATAGTCAAGAATTAGGGTTCTACCGAACTTACTATGCTAAATCAAGGATTGAAATGCCATGCTAGCAAACTTCTGATCTGAAAATTCTCAAAATTTCTAAACCCATATCCCATTCTTTTTATTAGCTTGAGTTTATTGTTAATTCCTTCGACGACTCCTTGAGTTGTTCTATTATCAAAATAGGCAATTATTTCACCAATCCATCTTTTAATAGTTCCACAACTCTTGGGGAATTTCCCACAAGCATTCTTGAGCCAGTCACACAAGCTTATTAGCCCATTTCCCCAATCTGTTTTTGATTCAAATATATCTCTAAATAACTCTTTTGTTTTGTGCATTGCTGCTAATTCTGGAAAAACGTCTCCAATCTCTTTCAACTTCTCTTTTTGCAATTCATTCAAATCCGCTTCGTTTTTGAGTATTGCATATTTACTGTGAGTTAATGCTGCTAATTTCTTGTTCTTTTCATCTTTGTTCTTCACCCTCTCAGCCTCTCTTTTGATTTTAATTCTCTCTCGATCTAACTCTTCATTTATCTGTTTCATTACATGAAATCTGTCTCCAACCACTTCAGCATTTGGTATCAATTCATTTACCAGACTTTTGTATGATGAAAATAGATCGATACTTACTTCTGTAATTTGGTTCAAAACCTCCGAACCCCAAGACTTCAAGCACTCACCAATACATTCTTGAGTCCTTTTTGGTAAGATGGCTATTAACTCTCTTTTTTCTAGATCTACTAACACCGCACAATAGTTTTTTTGCCCTTTAACAAAGGCAATTTCATCAATTCCTAGTCTGGTTAAATTCTCTGGCTTTTTTTGCACTAGATTTACCCCAGCTTTTTTGATTATTGTCTCCACTTCTTGCTCACTTAATCCATTTCTTTTGGCAACAATTTTAATATCACTAGCTAGACTCTCTTCGACAATCTTCTGCTTCATTCGCTCGGTGAAATGACTTCTCTTTTTGATGAAATTTAATTCCTCACTGAATTTTCGACCACAACTCATACACTTGAATTGACGACGATTAATTTTAAGGTAAACATCATGTTCACCGAATGGTAGATCTCTCACTGTTAATTGGTGATTCTCATGAAGTTTATTACTTTCAGTTCCACAATGAGGACACACTGCTTTTAATTGCTGATTTTCTAGATAAATAAAATAACCGATTTCATCTAAGATCTTATAAGCAGTGACGGTCATTCCGTCGATATTAAGAATTTCATTAATGGTTTTTAGTTGCGATTTGGATGACATAATGCAATTCAAGCTTATTTGTTGCCAGAAATCAAGATCTTACTATTCTATAATAAAATCTGTCATTTATGCTGCACCAAGCTTCCATAACTCAAAATTATCAATTTTGTCAATTAAACTTGATTCTTATCCACTACTTAGCATAGCAAGTTCGGTAGAGCCAGAATTAGCTCCAGTTGTTACTTGCTTAGGTGATGGCCATGACGGGGTATGGAATATCATCAAGGAATTTGTACCTATTGGTGAAAGAAGAGAAATTCTCGACTGGTTTCATTTGATGGAAAATCTCCATAAAATTGGCGGTTCCAACCAAAGATTATTTGCAGCCAGAGAATTACTCTGGTACGGAAAAGTTGATGAGACGATTAAGTTGTTTGGTGATTGTAATCTCAAGCAAGCTGAAAACTTTTGTGCTTATTTAGAGAAACATCGTCATCGGATAATTAATTATTATTATTTTCAAGCCGAACAAATCTGCTCTATTGGTTCTGGTTCCATTGAGTCTACAATTAAACAGATCGATCGCCGGACTAAAATTTCTGGAGCGCAGTGGAAATCTGAAAATGTTCCTCAAGTATTAGCGCATCGCTGCGCCTACCTCAACGGGTTAATTTGCGATCGCTAAATAAAAAGTGGGATGCTCCCAAAGATTATCTTCTTCGAGATGGCGATTTTCTTATTTCCAGAAGTGGCACAATAGGGCGAGCATTTGTTTACTCTTCACATAATGGCTTATGTTCATACGCAGGCTATTTAGTTCGTTTTATTTTCGATTCTCAGCAAGTACCTCAATATTACTTCTATATCACTAAATCGTCACAGTTTTATTTATGGCTGAAAATGGTTGCTATTGAGTCAACTATTGGTAATGTAAACGGCGAAAAATATGCAAATATGTTGTTGCCTAATCCATGTCTAGTAGAGCAGCAAAAAATTGTCGATTATCTCGAGCGCGAGACTGAAAAAATTGATGCTCTGATTGCTGCGAAAAAAAGATTACTAGAACTATTGGCAGAAAAAAGACGATCGATGATTACCCATGCTGTTACTCGCGGGTTAACAGATGATGTATCGATGAAAGATTCAGGAGTTGAGTGGTTAGGGGAAATTCCAAAACATTGGGATGCTCTGCCTCTCAAACTTCTTTGTGAATCTCTTCAAACGGGGCCATTCGGTACACAACTTCATGCTGAAGATTATATTGAAAATGGTATTCCGTCTATCAATCCTGCACATTTATCTAATGGAAAGATTGTCCCCGATTTAAAGGTATCTGTGGACGAAGACACGGTAGAGCGTTTAGCAATTCATAAATTTAAATTAGGTGATATAGTCTTTGCTCGTCGTGGTGAAATTGGTCGCTGCGGATTAGTTACTCAGCAAGAAGTAGGATGGCTATGTGGATCTGGTAGTCTTCGGGCAAGACCACACAAAAACTTATTAAATCCTGAATATCTAGTTCGAGTTATGCTTAATACATTTGCTAGTAATTGGCTATCAATTATGTCAGTTGGCACAACGATGGAAAACTTAAACACTGAAATTATTGGTGCTCTATCTATCCCTGTCCCACCTTTGAATGAGCAGAATCAAATCTGTAATAAAATTGAGAAACAAATTATCAGTCTCGATCTATTGAGTGAGACAACTAAAAATACGGTTAGTCTTCTCCAAGAACGTCGTACTTCCCTAATCTCTGCTGCTGTTGCTGGACAAATCCGCATTGCTGATTAGCTTATGAAACTAAAGAATTTAAGCCTAACTAATATTCGAGGTTTTAATCATGCAGATTTCAGCTTTGAGCCAGGTATGAACTTGATTGTCGGTATCAACGGTGTTGGTAAGTCTACAGTTCTAGACAGCTTGTGCTTTCTGCTAAGTCAAGCTCTGATAGCACTTCACGGCTATGGAATTTATATACGGTTTGCTAGCACAGATCTCAGGAAAAATAGTGGTTCTCTTGGTGCTGAGGTTAGTTTTGACATAGCCGATCGCAATTTTAAGTATTCCATACATGGGCCACATGGAAAAGATATTGTTGCAGTTGCATTAGATCCTAAGATCGATCTTGATAAAAATTCTCAATCTCTTGCTGTTTACTATTCACCACGTCGTGCTCTTGCTAGTAATAAGAAGTTCACTAGGATTAAAAAAAATTCTGCGGCGGTTTTTATCGATGCGTTAGATCATCGCGAACTGCGCTTGACAGAATTTGCTGAGTGGTGGCTCGCTCAAACTGCACTGAATATAGAGAAAGCTCCTAATGCTCAACGTCATCTCGATGCACTCAACACCGCTGTTACAAGTTTTATCGATGCTTGTACCAATGTTCGAGTCGAACGCGAAACCTATGTACATGAAAATAAGAATGGCAAAAAAACCGAAAAAAGTACGACAAATCTTTTTATCGATAAAGCTGGAGTCACTTTAGATCCACAACAATTATCCGATGGCGAACGAGGCATGTTAGCTCTCGCGCTCGATTTGACTCGTCGCCTCTCCCAAGCCAATCCCGATCTCGCCAATCCCCTCGAAGGCGAAGCAATCGTACTCATCGACGAACTCGATCTCCACCTCCATCCCCATTGGCAAAGAACTATTGTGAAAAAGCTCACTACCACCTTTCCCAATTGCCAATTCATCGCTACCACTCATTCACCATTAATTATTGGTGAAGTCGCTCCCGAAAATATTATCATCCTCGAACAAGGGCAACCGCCAATTCGCCCCAGTCAATCTCTCGGTATGGATACAGATTGGATTCTCAAATATCTGATGGGTGCAACCACGCGCAATACCGAAACAGAAACAGAATTAAAAGATATTGCCGAATTAATTGAAACAGAAGATTATGATGAAGCGATCGATCGAATTGACAATCTTCGGGATAAAATTGGTGAATTTCCCGAACTCGTGCGCCTGCAAACTCGGATCGATCGTTTTCAATTGTTAGGTGAATAAATGAAACGGATTTTCAAAAGTAATAGCCCCGAACTTACCAAATGGTTTGCAGCACAACCAGAAACTGACACAGGTAAGCTCAACTGCCGTTATAACAATTTACCTAGTGATGTCAAAGCAATCGTCAAACAACGCCTATTACAAGAACAAGGCTACATCTGCTGTTACACAGGTATTCGCATCAGCGAAAATAAATCTCATATCGAGCATTTTAAACCGCAGAGTATTTCTAGAAACTGTGGAACTCATGAAGATGTAGATTACAACAATTTATTTGCAGCCTATCCGGCGGAAGATTATGAGAAAAAGTATGGCAAGTGTGCGTATGGTGCTCAGGCAAGAAATGATTGGTATGATGAAACCGACTTTATCAGCCCTCTCAACCCTCAATGTGAAGCCGCCTTCAGATTTAATTTAAAAGGAGAAATAGCGGCTGCTACAGCTAATATTGCGGCAAAAACCACGATCGAATGGCTAAAATTAGAAGATGCCGCACTCACGGAAATGCGCCAACAGGCGATTCAAACCCTGCTATTTGAAGATACTTTGAGTCTCAAACAAGCTAAAGAGTTATGGCTCTACCGAACTTGCTATGCTAAGTAGTGGATAAGAATCAAGTTTAATTGACAAAATTGATAATTTTGAGTTATGGAAGCTTGGTGCAGCATAAATGACAGATTTTATTATAGAATAGTAAGATCTTGATTTCTGGCAACAAATAAGCTTGAATTGCATTATGTCATCCAAATCGCAACTAAAAACCATTAATGAAATTCTTAATATCGACGGAATGACCGTCACTGCTTATAAGATCTTAGATGAAATCGGTTATTTTATTTATCTAGAAAATCAGCAATTAAAAGCAGTGTGTCCTCATTGTGGAACTGAAAGTAATAAACTTCATGAGAATCACCAATTAACAGTGAGAGATCTACCATTCGGTGAACATGATGTTTACCTTAAAATTAATCGTCGTCAATTCAAGTGTATGAGTTGTGGTCGAAAATTCAGTGAGGAATTAAATTTCATCAAAAAGAGAAGTCATTTCACCGAGCGAATGAAGCAGAAGATTGTCGAAGAGAGTCTAGCTAGTGATATTAAAATTGTTGCCAAAAGAAATGGATTAAGTGAGCAAGAAGTGGAGACAATAATCAAAAAAGCTGGGGTAAATCTAGTGCAAAAAAAGCCAGAGAATTTAACCAGACTAGGAATTGATGAAATTGCCTTTGTTAAAGGGCAAAAAAACTATTGTGCGGTGTTAGTAGATCTAGAAAAAAGAGAGTTAATAGCCATCTTACCAAAAAGGACTCAAGAATGTATTGGTGAGTGCTTGAAGTCTTGGGGTTCGGAGGTTTTGAACCAAATTACAGAAGTAAGTATCGATCTATTTTCATCATACAAAAGTCTGGTAAATGAATTGATACCAAATGCTGAAGTGGTTGGAGACAGATTTCATGTAATGAAACAGATAAATGAAGAGTTAGATCGAGAGAGAATTAAAATCAAAAGAGAGGCTGAGAGGGTGAAGAACAAAGATGAAAAGAACAAGAAATTAGCAGCATTAACTCACAGTAAATATGCAATACTCAAAAACGAAGCGGATTTGAATGAATTGCAAAAAGAGAAGTTGAAAGAGATTGGAGACGTTTTTCCAGAATTAGCAGCAATGCACAAAACAAAAGAGTTATTTAGAGATATATTTGAATCAAAAACAGATTGGGGAAATGGGCTAATAAGCTTGTGTGACTGGCTCAAGAATGCTTGTGGGAAATTCCCCAAGAGTTGTGGAACTATTAAAAGATGGATTGGTGAAATAATTGCCTATTTTGATAATAGAACAACTCAAGGAGTCGTCGAAGGAATTAACAATAAACTCAAGCTAATAAAAAGAATGGGATATGGGTTTAGAAATTTTGAGAATTTTCAGATCAGAAGTTTGCTAGCATGGCATTTCAATCCTTGATTTAGCATAGTAAGTTCGGTAGAACCAGAGTTATTAGAGCGGATGTTCGATCGCAATAAAAAAGACCAATTTCGCCCCTTTTGTTTTGTGCTAAAACAGGCTTGCGAGGAATATATCAGACGGCAAAAGAAAGCACAAACCCGTAAAAAAGCAATCCGCTCTCAAGATAAACCCCAGTCTAAGCGATCGAAAAAATGAGCATTTCGATCGATCTCGATTCTGAATTCGAGCTATGTTCGTGACGGATGATTATCCAACCACTCAATTAAATTTTCCATTTGAGTAAAATCCAATAAAGCCTCACCTAACTCCTCCAACTGCATTAGCGGTAACGCCCGAATCATCGCCTCCACTTCCGAAGATACATTTCCCACTCGTCGATTTAACTGACGCAGGATTAAAATTTGCCCTTCTTTAACTTCGCCCCGTTGCTCCCCGCGTTGTTCTCCAACCAACTCAGCTTCCCGAATTTTTTCCAAGTATAAAGGTGATAACTGCATAATTAATTCCCGATCCTCTGGTTCGTTCGCTTCTCTGGTTTCTAAAATTACCTTCAAATTCACTAACAGCTCCAGTGCATTCTGGCGGTAGGGATGTGCTGGTGGCAGTTGAGTCACTTCGGTAATTGCTCTTGCCTGCACCCGTCCTTTACCCAACATTCTAAACCATAAGGTTGCTGGTGTTGGTGGTAATTGATGCAGGACGATGATTCCGGTTGTTAGAGCCGGAGGGAGGAGATATACGCCCTCGCCCCAAGTTTCTAGATCCGGTTTGGCTCCAAGGCTCTCCAAAATATTGTCCGATAATGTTGGTGTCAAAATCCACAACATCGGCAATCGTTGGCGGAGCCTCTCCTGCGGAGAATCGTCTTTAAGTTCCGGTTGCTGTTGTTTCTTGGCTTCGCGACTGAGATAGGCGTGTAGATCGTAGAGTTTTGACATACACGCCCGAATTTGGGGAACCGATACCGAATTGCGGTAGGGTTCAAATACCGCAGCAGTTCCGGCACATTGGCTCAATAAGCCCAAATCGGCTGCTGGCAAGACGACATTATCGTTTGGCGTAAAGTAGACATCGACTTCTCTCACTTCCGAACTAATTTTAAAGGAAGTTTGCACTTGTCCGAATGGGGATAATAAGGACTCGAAAAAACCTTTGGCGAATTCATCATGGGGAAATCGAGTCATGAGGGCTAAATGGATGTTAGGAGTTGCAATATTAAGTTATTGGAATGCCAACGATTGAAATCGTGGCTAGTGTTGCAAAGTCCGCCTACGCGGACTGACATATACTGCGGACTATTCCGTTCGCGGAGCGTCTGCCTCATCACCTAAGCGGTTAGAAACCGCTTAGGTGATAACTAGCACTATTAAGTGTACTATTATGCTCAGATCTTACAGGTCGAAAAAATGAGCATCCATACCGAAACTGACTTTGAAAGCGCGATCGAATCGCATCTACTCCAGCATGGCTATCTAAAACTCAACTCCAAAGCCTTCGATTGCGATCGAGTTATCTTTCCCGCGACGGCAATTGAATTCATCCAACAAACCCAGCCCCAAGAATGGGCGCGGCTCGAACAACTTCACCGCGATAATACAGCCGATCGCATTCTCAGCGATTTGTGTAAATGGCTCGATACTTACGGTAGTCTGCAAATCCTCCGACACGGTTTTAAATGTTATGGGCGCACTCTCCGCATCGCCTACTTCAAAGCCGCCCACAATCTCAATCCCGAACTCGAACACCAGTATCGAGCCAACCAAGTCAGCATCACTCGTCAGTTGCGCTATCGCAAACCCGACAAGAAATCTACATATACCGTTAATTTGCCCGCGCCTAAAAGCGGCATCATCGATCTTACCCTCAGTCTCAACGGGATTCCCCTCATCACCCTCGAACTGAAAAATCCCCTCACTGGGCAAACCGCCGCAGATGCCAAGCATCAGTATCGAGCAGATCGCGATCCTAGAGCACCGATTTTTGAATTCAAACGTCGCACCCTCGTTCACTTTGCTGTCGATACCGAAGTCGTGTGGATGACTACTCGTCTAGCTGGTAATGCCACCTATTTTCTCCCTTTCAATCAAGGCAATGCAGGCACTCCGGGCAATCCGCCAGATCCGCAAGGGCGCAACTATCGCACGGCTTATCTCTGGGAAGAAGTGCTACAACGGGATAGTTTGCTCGATTTATTCGCCCGTTTCCTTCACCTCCAAGAAGATGAAAAACGCGACGATGAAGGACGTAAATTTACTAAAGAAACCCTGATTTTCCCCCGTTACCATCAACTCCAGGCGGTACGCTCGCTAGTGCAAGCTGCCCAATCGGAAGGAGTCGGACATAATTACCTGATCGAACATTCTGCTGGTAGCGGTAAAAGTAATACCATCGGCTGGCTCACCCATCGCCTTTCCTCACTGCATAACGATCGCGACGAGCGAATTTTTGATAGTGTCATCGTTATTACCGATCGACGGGTACTCGATCGACAACTCCAATCTACCATCTATCAATTCGAGCATCGCCAAGGAGTCGTCCAAAAAATTGATAAGGATGCCAAACAACTCACCACAGCTCTCGAAACTGCCGTACCGATTATTATCACCACGCTCCAAAAATTTCCTCACGTTACCAAACAACTACTCAAACTAGCTGAGGAACGCCAACAGGGGAGTGCGTTATTGCCCACCCGCCGCTGCGCGGTAATTATCGACGAGGCTCACAGTTCCCAATCTGGCGAAAGCGCGATCGAACTTAAAGGCGTACTCGGTGGCGAACAACTTCAAGCCGCCGCCCAGCTACAGGCAGAAGCAGAAGGATTGCCAGAAATGGCAGAATTATTCCGTAGTATGTCGATGAGATCGCATCAAGCTAATCTCAGCTTTTTTGCATTTACCGCCACGCCCAAACATAAAACCCGCAAATTTTTCGGACGCGAAGGTCGATCGTTTCATCAATACACCATGCAACAAGCGATCGAAGAAGGCTTTATTATGGATGTTTTGAGTAATTATACTACCTATGCCACTTACTATAAATTAACCCATAATGCCACTACAGATCCCCACGTCGAACGCAAAGCTGCCGCCGCTGCCCTCGCTCGGTTCATCCGCCTTCACCCCCATAATATCGCTCAAAAAACTGAAGTAATCGTCGAGCACTTTAACACTGTTAGCCGCCATAAAATTGGTGGCAAAGCTAAAGCAATGGTCGTCACCAGTTCTCGCCTCGAAGCCGTGCGGTATAAAGAGAGTTTCGATAAATATATTCGCGATCGAAAATACTCAATTAAATCCCTAGTTGCCTTTTCTGGTATCGTTACCGATGATAAAATCCCCACCAAAACTTATACCGAAGAATTAATGAACGGTGTCCGAGAAAAAGAACTACCCGATCGATTTGCGACTAATGAATATCAAGTCCTCCTTGTTGCCGAAAAATATCAGACAGGTTTCGACCAACCCTTACTTCACTCGATGTATATCGATCGCCGTCTCTCCGGCATCCAAGCCGTCCAAACTCTCTCTCGCCTCAATCGAATTCATCCCCTCAAAGAAGACACCTTTATCCTCGATTTTATCAACGATCGTGAAGAAATTCGGACGGCTTTCCAACAGTTTTATGCAGGAGCAGAAATGGGGGAAGAAGCAACACCCGATCGACTGTATGAATTAATGACAGAATTAGATCGAGTGGGGATATATCTATCAGAGGAAATCGACCGCTTTTGCCAGATTTATTTTAAACCCAAACAACGCCAAAGTGCAGCCGATCGACAAAGTATTAATGCCATTTTAGATCCAGTAGTCGATCGATTTAGCGATTTTCAGATCGATAATAGTGACGATGCCACCTTATGGCGCGATCGGCTCACCGCATTTCGTAAGCTCTACGCCTTTCTCAGTCAAGTTATTCCTTATCAAGATTCAGATCTCGAAAAACATTACGTCTTTCTTCGCCATCTTGGAGCCAAACTACCTCACCGCGATCGAACGACACAGTACGATTTTGATGGTGAAGTACGACTAGAATATTACCGTCTGCAAAAAATTAGTGAAGGCTCGATCGACCTCAACCGAGGATACGGACAACCCCTATATGGGCCTAAAAATGTTGGCAGCAGTAAAGTTAGTGAAAGTTCTGTTTCTCTATCCCAATTAGTAACTGTAATTAACGATCGGTTTGGTACGAACTTCAATCGAGCTGATGGACTGTTTTTCGAGCAACTGATTAGCATCGCTCTAACTTCCACCGAACTCCAACAGGCTGCAAATGCCAACTCTCCTGAGAATTTTCAGCTACTATTCAAACAAATCCTCGAATCTTTATTTATCGATCGAGTCGAACAAAATGAAGAAATTTTCGCCAGATATATGAACGATAATTCTTTTCAGAAACTCATTGCCGAACTGTTAAGCAAGGAAGTATATCAGCAACTTTTAGATCTCAAGTATTAGCAATATATCGCCGAAATTTTCAGATCGTTGGGTAAGCTGACATCGCAGCAGGTCGTTGATGCTGTTGGATGTACAGATCTTGCCACCCCAGATGTATACTCGATCGCCACGGCGGACGCGATAAAATCTGCAATAAATCACTTAGTATTTAAGATTCATTTGTCTCCTCCAGATCGGATCGATCGAGACTGGCTATAGTCACCGAACATTCAATCGCGGTAAACGATATTGAAAGATTCTGTGTCCTCCAGATTGGATCGATCGAGACTGGCCAGGTAATGGTAAGCGAATTGTTTCTCCAGGGTAACAGAGATCGTCCCTTGATGGCGATTTTCGACAATCCGCCTGACAATATCCAAGCCCAGTCCCGTGCCTTCTCCCACTGGTTTGGTGGTAAAGAAGGCTTCAAAGATCCGCGATTGGATCTCTGGCGGAATGCCCGTGCCATTGTCGGCAATCTCAACGCAAACTGTATTGCCATCCCGCACCGTGGTAATTGTCAGCCGACCCTTACCAGCCATTGCATCGATCGCGTTATCGATTAAATTCGTCCATCCCTGATTGAGTTCGCTCCCATAAGCCTCGATCTGGGGCAAGGTGCGATCGTAACAACGGCGCACTTCGATCCCCGACTTGAGCCGATATCCATAGATTTGCAGCGTATCCTCGATGCCTTGATGCACGTCTACCAACTGCCGTACCCCGCGATCGAGATAGGAGTATGCTTTCATCGAGGTTACTAGTGCCTCAATCCGTTCGGCTCCGCGCAACCCGCTGTTAATCATCGATAGGACATCAAATGAGAGTGCCAACCATCGCACCCCCAGATCCCGAAGTTCGGTGGGATCGTCCCGCCAGGGAGCGATGAGCGCGTCTAATGTTTGGACCTCGATCCCGCCGAGCGCTAGCGGTGCAGCCAGGATTCCAGGCATTAGCCACCCCGTAATCTTCCAGCCATGTGAGCAACTCCTCCTCACGTTGGCAGAGCCTCTCTTGTGGAGAATCGCTTAACGTTGTCAAGTCTAGGCGATCGGGTAAAATCGTCTTGTAACCCACACTCATGCAGCAATGTCCGAAAATCCTCTTCGGCAATTTCATAAGTCATACAGTTGGTGATAGCGTATAAGGTCACCGATACGGGTTCATCAGTCAACAGCGGTGCTTCCCCACAGAAGGCTAGTGCTACATGTTTGCCGAGCGGCATATCTAATCCCTCACTGGTGCGTGTCACCCCGATTTGACCCAAGATTAGCGCAAATACGCCCAGCGCACGATCGCCTTCTTTGACGAGAATTTCGCCAGCAGTTAGCTCGACTTTCCGAGCGCGATCGCATACCCACTCCAGTCGCGCTGGCGGCAGTTGTTGAAACAAATCGAGCTTAGCGAGATCTTCGACACATAGCATCGCTTCAGCTCCTGATGGCTAATTTCCAGTTGGTGGCAGTCAGCAGTAATATCTCGACCTCGATTTACAAAAAGTGCTTGTAGTATATCCTAAAGAATGATACCATCGATCGCCAGCGCGGCACATCGATCCATAGAAAGATCTGTATTCGAGCTAATCTGTGTCGATCGGGGGATAAGATCGTTTTCCAATTCAGATGTATCGATTTTAGTAGTGGTACTGAAACGAGTCTAAAAGCTGCATCTTCGAGAGCGAGAATCCAACAACAACCGATGGTAGCTAGAGATCGTCATCAAACGATCGTGCTGAAGATATTGCCGAGATCGAGGCTAACTTATTGGGGATATTTCTACATCCTCCCGGAATTGTTTGCCGCGACGTTTCTCCACACCAGGCACAACAGTATTGGCGCTGTTCTTCAGACAGCTCGCGGACATTCGTAAAATCGAGATCTTCAACTACCGCACCTGTATATTCGCCAGTAGTATAGTTGGGTGGTTC
>CBDFFH010000014.1:0-79639 GCA_965246715.1 Chamaesiphon sp.
CGAGTTAGAAATTCGTCCAGATGGAGAATGGAGGTTTATTAATGACTAAGCCAGACTTTAGTAAGATGACACGACGCGAATTGAGAGCTTATGCTTTAGCACATCGAGATGATGGTGAGGTGATTACAGAATTACTCACTCGTGCTAATCCCGATCGTCCAGTGTATCCATATCCTGAAACTGATGCAGATTTAGTCCAAATGGAAGAGATTTTTCGCCGCAAGATTGCTGGTGACGATAGTGTGTAAGCATAGCGAATCACCGTAAAATGGACAAAGTAAGTCACTATCGTCAAATCGTTATCGATATTCTCACCGCCCATAGCCAAATCCAACCTGCTTATGGTGAGATTGAAATGCAACTCCTCATCGATACTGCTCATGACAGATATCAGGTACTACGCGCTGGTTGGCTCCAAGATCGTCGGGTTTATGGTGTGTTGATTCAAATCGATATCAAAGGTGAGAAACTTTGGATTCAATACGATGGTACCGAGGTTGGTGTGGCGAATGAATTGGTCGAAGAAGGTATTCCGAAGGAAGATATCGTCTTGGCGTATCATTCTCCGTTCATTCGTCAGTATGATGGCTTTGCAGTGGGGTAACGATCGATTACGAGTTTCCCTGTCCATGAATAAGGAATATGTCACAAGCTAATATCAATTTCTCGGTTCATGCATGACTGGACATTTGACCAGACAAATGCTATGATCGAGGCAAATCAGCTTCTATGTCATGATTACTACAACTTCCCCCAGACTAGATCCAGCCATAATTCGGCAGAAATTGTCCCTATCTCAAGAAAAACTCAGTAGTTTACTAAAAGTCAGTAGTAAGACTGTCAATCGTGCGGAAAAACAACATCTACCGCTCAAAGATGCTGATGCTCAAGCTAGATTAGCTAAATTAGATGAGATCGTCACTCTAGGGTTGATGGTTTACACCCTCGATGGCTTGAAAGAATTTTTAACTACTCCACTTCCCGTATTCGATCGATATACTGCCCTAGATCTCATGCAAATTGGCGATTTCGATCGGGTGATTAGTGCCTTGGCAGCAGATTTTGAAGGATTGGGCTTCTAGATGTCCATTCGATCGTACATTCAGCCGTGGCAGGGTACTGCCGTGCGGCATATTCCCAAGCTAGCCGGGCAGCAGTATGATATCTACGACTTTAGTTACGCGGGTAGGAGTGCCGAAAATCGCTGGAATCTTCAAGGAGAACCGACGCTATATTTAGCTAAGGAGAAAAATATTGCTCTAGCTGAGTACGCACGACATTTTAAGGTCGATCGATCGACATCGCTAGCACGACAGATCCAAGAGCGAATCGTCTATCGATTCGATGTCAGACTAGAACGGGTATTGAATTTGTGTCAACCGGAAGTATGGCAAGAATTATCCCTTGGTGACGCACCTAATTGCTTCCAAAATCGAGATGTTGCTAGAGCTTGTGCTAATTTTATTCGCTATACTACCCCAGCAACGGCGATATTTGTCCCATCGGTGGCGTTTTTGGATGATGTCGAGCAGTGGTGTTTGGTGCTATTTTTAGAAAAACTGCCTTCAGATGTGCGGGAATTTTTACCGAACGTTATCAGTGATGGGAGTTTTCGGATCGATTGATGTTAGGCTCAGGGCTTAGAGTCTTGCCTGTATTTTACTCGATCGGATGAGCAGACTGAGAGATTTGAATTTATATAGTTTTTAAAAACCTGCCAATGTTATGATTGATGAGAGATATGTTGGGTATATACATATCTATAGCAACTAGATTCTCGTTCCGAGAGGCTCCACCAACGATATGATTAAATCATTAGAAATACCTCGGCACAAGGATTTAGACTATTATTGCCAATGCTTTGCTAAACTCAATGTTAGTAACAATAAAAAACATGGTGAGGCTAATTACAAACCTATTTTAATCTTATCAGTATTGGAGTTGATTACGCAAGGATCGATCATTGAAAATCATATCTTAGTATGCGATAGCTTAATCGAGATATTTAAAAAATATTGGAATATTCTATCAGCTAATTCTAGCTATAAAGGTGGGCTACACTACCCATTTATCCATTTGCAGAATGATGGCTTTTGGCATCTCAAATTCAAAGATACTTTTAATGGCTTACAGCCTAAAACTACAAATAAATTAAAAGAAGCAGTAGAATATGCTTATTTAGATACTGAGTTATTTGATTTTCTCCAAGATCCATTCACTAGACAAACATTGGTAGATAGTTTGGTTGCTACTTGGTTTGCAGATAGTCAATCAGAGTTGGCTGAAATCCTTAATATCAGTCAAAATTTTGAGCAGTTAGAACAACCTGAGTTAAATAATCTCGATCCTGAAATAAAATTTGCATGGCGGAAATCAGTTGTCAGAAATTCATTCTTTCGGAAATCTGTTGTCTATGTATATGATTATCGATGTGCTTTTTGTAAAACTAGACTTACAAGAGATCCAAATCAAAATATAGTCGATGGTGCCCATATTAAACCGTTCTCTGAGTTCTTTGACAGTAAAATTGATAACGGATTGTCTCTATGCAAAAATCATCATTGGGCATTCGATCTGGGTTGGTTCGGTATTGATGATAATTATCGAATAATTGTCGCTCAAGATTTAGACGATGATTCACCGCATACTAGATCGATGAAAGATTTCGATCGTGAGCAAATATCGTTGCCGAGTAATGAGAAATACTTTCCAAGACTAGAATCATTAAAATGGCATCGAGATAATAGATTTAAACCTTAGTCGATCGAAATATATAATAATGAATGATATTCAAATAGCACCAATACCAACACGCAACTTAGCGCAACTAGTAGAACATATCCAAGAGCTGACACAAGAGATTCAGAATCTATATCTTAGCGATAGTATTCCGTGGATAGTGGGAATTTCTTGGGGTAAGGATTCATCGACAATCTTGCAATTAATCTGGATAGCGATCGAGAAATTACCCGTCGAGCAACGGCAGAAGAAAGTTTATGTGATGACGACAGATACATTGGTCGAAAATCCGATCGTTTCTATATGGGTAAATAAGTCGATACAAAAATTAAAAGCTGCGGCTCAAACGCAATTAATGCCATTTGAAGCGCACTTACTGCATCCCGCAGTTAAAGATAGTTTTTGGGTCTGCTTGATGGGTAAAGGTTATCCCGCACCTCGCCACGGATTTCGATGGTGTACGGAGCGCATGAAAATTAAACCTGTTAATCAATTCATTCGTGATGTTGTCAGAGTTCATGCGGAAACAATCGTTGTTTTAGGTGCTCGTAAAAGTGAAAGTAATAATCGGGCAGCCGTTCTAAAGAAAAATGAAGTAGGAAGATTGAGAGATAGATTAAGCCCAAATCCTAATTTACCTAATTCACTCATTTATACACCGATCGAGGATTGGCGTACTGACGAAGTTTGGATGTATCTGATGCAGTTTGAAAATCCTTGGGGTGGAAGTAATAAAGATTTATTTGCTTTATATCGAGGTGCAACTGCCGATAATGAATGTCCATTAGTCGTAGATACATCTACAGCTAGCTGTGGTGATTCGCGCTTTGGCTGCTGGGTTTGTACTCTGGTAAGTAAAGATCGATCGATGGAGGCAATGATTCAAAATGATGAAGAGAAAGAATGGCTCCAACCATTATTAGATATTCGGAATGAATTGGATATTCATGACGATCGAGATAAACGTGATTTTCGGCGAATATATGGTAAAGTCGAACTTTTTGAACGCAAATCTAAAGAAAATAAAGACGAGACTGAAGTCGTGCCGATTCCTGGGCCTTATACTAAATATTGGCGCGAACATTGGCTGCGACGAGTATTAACGGCACAAGTACAGATTCGTCAAACTGCACCAGCAGACATGCAGGATATTACTCTGATTACTAATGAGGAATTAGGTGAAATCAGGCGGATTTGGTTAGAAGAAAAACATGAATTTGATGATAGCCTGCCGCGCATATATGAGGAAGTGATGGGAGAAGAGTTCAAAGATACGCGGATTCAGGAAAAGAAGCTATTAGGTAGCGACGAATGGACGATTTTGGAAGAAATCTGTAGTGAGGATGCCATGCACCTGGAATTGATGGCAAAGTTACTCGATACCGAACGCCAACATGCGACAAAATCGCGGCGAGGAGTTTTTGAAAACCTGGAGAAGTGTTTCGATAGTAGTTCGCGCTCCAAGGAAGAGGCAATTGCTAACGCACATGAGAAACGGGATTTAAAGGATGCTGCGAGTCAAGGGGATGTGGACAAGGTGAAGCAGCTAACCTGGGCACAGATGAAATTTCAGCGAGAGACTGGTGATGTAGATGGTGGCGGAGACAACGGCGGTTGAAACCGCGTCTACACAATTAAAACCCGCCTACGCGGGTTAATCTCGAAATTAGTCTGCGGAGGCAGACTTTGATTAGCTAGCTGCGATTTTAATCGCCGCAGGTTGTGAGAAAATGTGTAATATTACACGAGTTATTACAATTTTCCCAATAAAAGAGATAAAATTTGGAAAAGATAGAAGGACTTACTAATGCGATCGAATTTCACCCAAATGTATATCCACTGCGTATGGGCAACATGGGATCGATCGCCAATTATTACCCCTGATATTCAAGAGGCTGTATATGCGGTAATAATTAAAGAATGCCGAGAATTAAAATGCGAACCGATCGCGATTGGTGGGGTTAGCGACTATATTCATTTGCTAACTAAATTCTCAGCCACTTTAGCTATTTCTGAATTAATGAAGCAGATTAAAGGTAGCTCATCTCATTTTATCAATTATGAGATTAAACCGAATAACTTTTTTAAATGGCAAGGTAGCTATGCTGCTTTTACAGTTAGCCATGAATCACTCGATCGATTAGTGCAGTATATCAAACATCAAGAACAACACCATCGGCAAACATCATTGGTACCAGATTGGGAACTAATCTAGCCACAGATGACGGCGATTGAAATCGCATCTAAACAACCAAAACCCACCTATGTGGGTTAATTAGAGATTTAGTCCGCGAAGGCGGACTTTGATTAACTAGCAGCGATTTCAATCGCCGCAGTTTACAGTATATCATCCCAAAAAATGAAAACTTTAGATCGGCTAGAACCGCACCAACGGCAAAGTTTGCTCGTGTTATTTAGCACGGGCTTATTATTTTGGACGAGTATCGGGATTTTATTACCAACATTACCCGCATATCTAGACTCGATCGGGATTAACCAGCAACAACTAGGATTTATTATCGGCGCATTTGCGATTGGATTGATCTCGACTCGTCCGCTGTTGGGAAAACTAGCCGATACCAGAGGCCGCAAGCTAGTCCTATTAATCGGTACAGCGGTAGCTGCGATCGCACCATTGGGTTATCTAACAGTTACTTCAATTCCCTTACTAATGGGAATCAGGGCATTTCATGGGATTAGTATCGCTGCTTTTACGACGGCATTTAATACTCTAGTTGTGGATATCGCACCCCCAAAACAACGCGGTGAAATCATCGGATTGATGAGTCTCACCAATCCGATGGGGATTGCATTAGGCCCTGCAATTGGAGGCTTTTTACAAGTAAAAGGAATGTACGGTACGATCTTTTGGTTGTCGATAATTGGTAGCTCGATCGCGTGTTTTACCGCGAGTAGACTGCAAGATCCAAAGAAACAGATCGCTCCAGCATTATTAGGCGATTTCGATCCACAGCAAGTCGCACCATTGCCAAGTATTTCGATCTGGAAAATTTTAACCAACCCCGCCCTGATGATTCCGTCATTAGTATTATTACTAATTGGTTTCCCCTTCGGTGCAATTCATACCTTCATGCCGTTGTATATTCAGACTAGCCACATCGATTTCAATCCTGGCTTATTTTATACGATCGCGGCAATCGGGAGTTTTAGTGCTCGATCGGTAATCGGGAGTAGATCCGATCGTTATGGACGGGGGATATTTATTGCGGGAAGTCTGTGCTGTTATACCGTAGGGATGGCTTGTCTAGCGACGGCAAATGGTGCGCTGAGTTTCATCTGTGGGGCAATATTAGAAGGATTGGGTTCGGGCACGTTGATTCCGATGACTGTCGCGCTGGTGGCGGATCGAAGTTTACCGCAGTATCGCGGGCGGGTATTATCGATATGTATCATTGGATTAGATTTGGGAATTGCGATCGCGGCACCTGTCTTTGGGGCGATCTTCAAGTATGTGGGCTATCATGGGATTTTTACGATCGGGACGGGAATGGCGGCTAGTGCGATCGTTGTATTCTTAATTTGGGGAAATACTAATTTACGCCATTCGATCGGCTTTTGTTTGGGACGCGATCGCGATTATTATCGTCAATCTTAGAGATCTAAGTCAAAATAAATCATCTATCGATCGCACGATATTCATCCCCGCAGCTGCAAACCGCTGATAAGCAGCATTTGCTTGTTCTGTATAATCTACCACCCCAGGAATTACTACCGGAGAAGTGCAATCTACTAACAAATAAACCTTCCTTGCTAATTGTGGATCTAGTGCCTGAATTTCGACCAATAAATCGTTGATAGTCCACGCAACACAATGACTCTGTGCTTGTCCAGCAACAATTAACTTATCTGATGCTAGTAAATGTTGAATCAATCGATCGTTTTTACTCCCGATCGATTCGTCCAATTGGTTTGTAAAAACTTCCGGTGCTAAAGCTGAGTAATTCTCCGTCAATGGATTGTCACCCTTGATCGAAAAACTTGCTTGGCTATTTCTGGCGATGCCATGAAAAAAGATCGCTTCCTCCACTGCTGGCACCAACGCATGACCGATTCCGCCTAACATGGCATGATAAGGCCAAATCATCAGCGGATATTTGCCGCCATCGCTCAACTGCTGGACGTAATGCAGTGCATATGCTTGTAATTGGGCTGGCTCCTTGTCGCCGAGTTCGGGATTGACGCGCCATTTACCCATCTGGACATCGGTTAGCGAGATCGTCGTCGCTGGTGCTGGGTATTCCCCCCCTGCATCTACCCAAAAAATCGGGTGAAAAATCTGCCACATGTGATGGGTATCCATCGTTGCAATTATTTGGTCGATTTCACCTAAATTGCGATAAATAAATTCACACAACCGGATGTTGTCCTCGATCGCGCCACGCCCGCTGCGACCACCGACAAATAGCTCAAAGTCTTGCAGACAGAAGGTATTTTGCACGTCGATGAGTAAGAGCCGCGTTCCTGTTGGTGCGCTATTTACAGGCACAAGGTGATGCTGCCGCGCCCATTGTTGGGCTGCTGTAGCTCGCTGTTGATAAGGTACGCGCCAGATGTCCCCAACGCGATCTGGCTGAAAGTGGTTTGGAATTGGGAGCGGTATCATATATGGTAATTATAATTTTAGCGATTACTCTAATAATAGTAATTCTTACCATAAATAGCAACTCCAATCTTGCTGTGCTTTTCCGATCGGGTACCAAAGCGATAAGCTAGATGATGAAGCTACCACCAGGAACCGGATGAGTTATCTAGAGACAACTGCGGATTTTTATGCAGCAGCAGCCAGGGAGCCACAAGTGGGTTTGTGTTGCGTTCAGAGTACCCCCTTGCAACTACCAGGGTTGAAGATTCCGCTTCAGATGCAAGAGATGAATTATGGCTGTGGTACAACAGTTCGATCGAGTGAATTAGCCAATTCGCCGACAGTGCTGTATGTGGGTGTAGGTGGCGGTTTAGAAGCCTTACAATTTGCCTACTTTTCCCGTCATCCCGGCGCGATTATCGCTGTCGATCCGGTCCCAGATATGTGTCGAGCCGCAGCGCGGAACTTAGAACTAGCAGCTACAGAAAACGATTGGTTCGATCCGAGCTTTGTGGAAATTCGAGCTGGCGATGCTTTTGCGCTGCCAGTTCCCGATGCTTCCGTCGATGTATTAGCGCAAAATTGCTTATTTAATATTTTTGAACCAGCAGATCTCGATCGAGCGTTGCAGGAAGCCTATCGAGTATTAAAACCCAATGGGCGCTTGATGATGAGCGATCCGATCGCGACCAGAGCGATTCCGCCGCATTTACAGCAGGACGAGCAATTACGAGCGATGTGTTTGTCTGGTGCGCTCACTTACGATGATTATATCGATCGATTAGTGAAAGTGGGGTTCGGACAGATTGAAATTAGAGCGCGTCGTCCGTATCGATTGTTAGATCGGCATAATTATGGTTTGTCAGAACATTTACTCCTAGAAAGTCTGGATTCTGTCGCCTACAAAGTGCAGATCCCACCAGATGGGGCGTGTATTTTTACAGGTAAAACAGCCATTTATACAGGCGCAGCAGAGATGTTTGACGATCGAGCTGGGCATATTCTGCAGCGGGGCATACCTGCTGCGGTGTGCGATAAAACTGCTGCCACTCTTAGCAAGTTACATCCCAACGATATTCTGACTACCGACTCTACTTGGTACTACGATGGCGGTGGTTGCTGCTAATCGGTTAGAGCAGAAGCTCGGGTTAAGGATATTGGCTTCGCTCAAGTACCGCACTCGATTGAAATCGTGGCTAATGATGCAAAGTCCGCCTTGTAGGGTTAGAGAAGGTGGCAGACCGATTCCGCCTGGGTCAAAAAGCAAGCCTTATTAAAGACTCTCCTTTTAGTCCACTTGTAATAAAATCTGGATCTTCCACTCTGACTATTTCATCAAAATCAGGGATGAACTCATAGAATTGTGTACTGATACCACAAACTACCAATTCTCCATATTTGAGTAACTCTCTCAAAATCAAAGCTGGACGTTGTTTGTATTTTCCATCTGCTTGCTTTAGTGCCGCCAGGATTATATTACCTTCCTTCATAGTCAGGGTTAAATTCCTTTATTTGAGATAGCTCATATTCTAGTTCGTCATCGCGATACGCTCTGTTTAATCCTTGCAAAGATAATGCATACCATTCGTCATCTTTTCCGATCTCTGATAAAGAATCTATCGTCACAATTATTTGAGTGCCTTCTGGGAGATCGATCGGTTGAGACGGCTCAAATTTACCGTCTCTGATAGTTACTAGCAGTTGAGTAAGTAATAGGTATTGGGTGGGTCAATGGGCGAAACACGAGATAGGTGCGTTTTCGCATCTGCTGAGTGCATTCAACAACTCAAGGAAGCTCAAGCACGTCAGCGCAATGCAGAGGGAAAGGTTTGGACGTTGACAGACTTAGCGATCGAGTCTGAGAAGTTCTATGGGCGACAACAGGCGAAATTGGAGGTAAAGAATCGGCTTGGGGCGATCGCGTCTCAGAGTGTCAATATCGTTGGTTTGCGGCGGATTGGGAAAACTTCGCTATTGCGCTATATTCGCTCGAATCCGACGGAATTTATTCAACCAAAACGACAGCCGTTAATTGTCAGCTTGGATTTACAAAGCAATCCTGTCTCCACACCAGCAGGGATTGTGGAAGGATTGAGGCGAGGAATTATGCGCCAGCAGGGGAAGGAACCGTGGAAACAGGATGAGAATGAGAATGATTGGGCGGTACAGGATGGGCTGGAAGCTCTGCGCGATCGCGGGGTGCGGTTGATTGTGATGTTGGATGAGTTTGAGGCGATTGGGCGAAGCCCACACTCCGTGAACGCGTCGCGGTTGGCGCAGTTTCAGGGCTGGGGCGAGGATTGGCGATCGAAGGCTTCGACGCAGGGCTTGTTTTCGCTGGTGGTGGCGAGTAAGCGTCCGATTAGTGAGATGTACCAAGGTTTGGGTTTGACTTCGCCGTTTGGCAATATTTTCAGTACGACGTTCTTGGGCGGATTGGAACGGGAGGCTTGGGAAATGTTGGTGCGGGAGGGTTTTGCTGGGTCGAAGGTTAGTGCGGAAATGTTGGCAGTAATCGACACATAAAATTATTTCAAATTATTCCATATCATACCCATCTCAAAATCATCGCGACACATATTATTTATCATTTCAGTGAAACTATTGCATGCTACATCCATCTTGAAGTTTTTTTTAGATACATCATCCATATGGAAGCGAAAAACAGGAGAAGTAGCTTGCTGTGTCTCACTTCCAGTAACAGGTTAAACGCATCAAAACTTGATATGAGGCGATCGAATTCAATAATACATACAACTTAAGCAGTATTTATGAACTAAATACATTTACGACGAATTCAATTAGAACTGATGTATAGTATAAGGCAATATTTATTTAATTTAATGCAATATAAAGTAGTCGATCGAAGGAATAACTTAAATCGTCGATATATTATAGAAGTAATTTGATTTCAACCAATAGTTCGTAAATTATAAAATACCTTCTAAAATTTCAGCCAAGTATTTGTCATCTATACCTGCTAGAAATCTCTTGCTTTTCACACTTAATTTCCGACTTTTATTTTGACTAATTAAGTTAATAGCTATGTGCCGTAATACTGCAAAATTAGCTGGCGCATTATCTTTCCTAATTCGACTATAATCTTCTCTTAAAGAAACATCAAGTACCCAATGAAGTGAATTTTCTATCCCCCAATGACCTCTAATTGCTCCGGCGACTCTCTTGGCATTATTAGCTAAACTACTAATAAAATAACGAGTCTCTATGGTGGTTTTATCCCCAATAGTTCTTACTGATTCAACCATCGCAATACTAGTCAATTTCATCCAGTTATGGGATGAATCTATTCGATCGGCAACATCTGATATCATTAAATAATTACGGATTTCTTCCCTACCCCCATTAATCTCCTTAGTCCTGAAATCACTCAGATTGAAACCTGCGCCACCAGTTGCAATAGCCTGTTTAAATAGCCTTTCTACTTGGTCGTATAAACTTGGTTGATTCTTTTTCACAGCAATTACATAATCTGCATCTTTTTCAACAATTTTTTTTACTATTTCTCTTTGACATCCCATTGCATCAATGGTAACTATACATCCGGCTAAATCTAGAACTTTAATTAATTCAGGAAGTGCTGTGATTTCATTAGATTTGCCCTCAACCATTTTCTGTCCTAATACTAATCTATTAGTTACAGCCCATGCACTAACAGTATTTAGTACACCTTGTCCATTAGTATTATCTCCTGAATTTCGAGATTGTTTGCCGTCAAGTGCAATTATTTCTCCTGCTGTTATTTTAGATATTCCTTTAACCCAACTCAGGAAACTTTTTTGAAATTCTTCAGGATTAATTCGTGAAAATACCCTTCCAAATGTATCATGTGATGGAATACCATGCGGCAACTCTAAAAATTTACCTAGCCATTCCTTCTTCGCCAAACCATAAATTTCTATATCTATCCATGTATCAGCTCCAGATACTACAGCACAAATGGTAATGGTGATGATATTAATTAATTTATGCTTTTTCCCGCGCTCTGTCCTGTAGTCTTCTACACTCTCGAAGTGTTCTATAATACTATATTTTGGCTTCAGCTTCATTTTAGTTAAATTAAATTTGTTAAATTCTAACATAGTTAATTAGCTCTAACTATTACCTAGCAGTAATTACAAGATTTCTAGATGCTATTTATTCATTCGATCGTCAAAGTTTTTAGTAATAACAAATTTAAGTGCGTTTAACCTGCTTCCAGTAATCGACCAAAGCCATCTCTCAAAAGACATCAACGGCAATATTTTTGGATCTAATTCATCATCTGTATAATGATGACGATGTAATTCATCATAAAATGATATTGATTCTTCTAGTGGACTCCATGAAAGATCGGAGGTGCCAGGAAGTCTTGTGTAATTATAGTAGCAGCTCCAATCTTTATCCCCTAATCCAATTGGGACAAATCCATTCCCGCGCTGATATAACTTGTGAAATTCAACGGGGAGTTGATAGGGATAATCTGAAAGAATTACGTTTATTTCATCAACACTCAATCTAGGTGGGTGTAATTGTCCCTTTGCATATAGTTTTTGATTGAGTTCATTAATACGTTCTAAAGAAAGTCCTGTTCTTTCTTCCTCTGGTGTCAGCAAATTATCTCCATATTTTCCACAGTAGCCAAAAAGTACATTGTTTCGAGGATTTTTCTCTGCGGCGATCGCAATTCGATTGATTACATCATTCATTGACATGGAAGATACTTGGAAGATACTTGAATTCGTGAGGTCTTCTTATTTTTACAGAGTTCTATAGGGTTATCAATATCGACGAGCAAAAGCCTACCATCTTACTGCTCTGGAGATCTCTTGGTGTAGCTTAACAAAGGCTATCGCTAATCTGATGACAACTCGATCGCGTAGCCTGTCATCCGAGAATCTTTGTTAATCCGGTGGATGATAGCCCATAATTGCCAGGACTCGACGCATATTAACCACACCATCGCGATTAATTTGTAGCAGCACGATCGTTGCACGACCAACTGGGGTAATCCCGATCGATTGAGTTACATCTTCATTCCAAGTAAAATGCTTTTCCCATAACATTTCGCGGGGATGAAATAAAGACACAGATTGATTCGTAACTGGATCGAGGGCTTCAGTTTTTGTGTATTTATAGTTGTTGCAAGTTTGGCAAGAGAGGGCGAGATTTTCGGCAATGGTTTTACCACCACGGCTTACTGGTTGGATGTGGTCGATGACTAGCGGATCGATGGCAAACCTGGCTTGAGAGCGACAATATTCACATAGTCCATTTGCTCGATCGAATACGAGTTGCTTTAGAGCAACGGGGACATATTCGCTAGACATAGCTCACAGGCTGGATACCGAGGGTCTTCATCAGATCTAAGAGAGAGATTTGACGGAGTTGGGCGAGATGAGCGAGAGCTTCGAGACGTTGGGCACCGATTTGTTCGATTTGAGTGCTGAGTTGGATCAGTCGATCGTGTTCGGAGTCAGTAAGGGTTTCCGCATCTCGCTTTTGAAGCAGGATTTGATACTGGGCAAGGAGATCGGCAGGAATGCCTTGATTGATTTTCAGTAAAAGTTGGGCTTCATTTTCTGGAAGTACTGGAGTTTTGCGGCGGGCACGAAGATACACGACTTGGTGGAGCAAAGAATCAAGGTCGGTTGCATCAAGTCGATCTGCTGCCTTAATAAGTTCGTCGAGGCTCATAGATAGCTAGGACTGATAAGGTTATTAGTTTGATTGTATCGTAAGAAAACATCCCTACCCCACCCTCGAAAATTGGCTCGATCTTGCCCTGCCCCAAATGGGCGATCGCCGTCTCCCGATCGACCTCGACGAATTTGAAAAAATCGGCAGTGCGATTAAAGACAACGGGATCGGTGAACGCCTATTTGACCAACTTCGCAGCATGATTCAACATTCCGATCGATTGGGATTTCTCTTCTCTGGTGTCCAAACCCTCGAAGAACTCGGCCCCCGCTGGAGTAACTACTTCATCAGCGTCGTCCCGATGGAAATGCACTACCTCCAACCCCACGAAGCCGAAGATCTCGATAAGATTGAAATTCCATTATTTGAACAGTGGGTGAGGGAACGTGCGATTCTCTAAACGAGAGGCTACGCCAACGAAACTTAGAGGATATTTGATCCGTTCTAGTACCGCCAACGATTGAAATCGTGGCTAGTATTGCAAAGTCCGGTTGTTGCCGCGAGCGGCAAAAGCCAGCCTTCGCGGACTAGTTAATCAGTCCGCGAAGGCGGACTTTGTATCATGAGCAGAGACTTCAGTCTCTAGGCTCGATCGGTATATCTAAGATGATAGCGATCGGCGTAAAATAGAAGAATATGTCGCTCCATCAGAAGAGATCCAACGATGAACGAACAAAGATCGACATTTCAAACCGCGATCGCTGTTGTTGAAGCTTTGCCAGTCGAAGAACAAACCATGCTGGTTGAGATGATCGATAATCGACATTTTAATCGAAAGGCGATAGTAATTTTGTGACTGGGATTTCTACGGCAGGAAGGGGCGAAAGATGATGGTTATCGAGTGTTTATTAGAACGATCGAGCGGGGAATTTTTTAGACAGTTCGATCGATTTATTTATCAATGCGAGCGATGAATGAACTATGGGGATATTTAATTGTTGAAGAACTAGTCAGAAATGGTGTTGATTATTTTGTGATTTCTCCCGGTTCGCGATCGACACCACTAACTGTATCGGTGGCTCGACATCCACGAGCTAAAAATATTATTTGTCTCGACGAGCGCGGTGCGGCATTTCATGCGATCGGTTACGCTCGCGCTACAGGCAAACCAGCCGTGTTAATTTGTACATCTGGTTCGGCGGCGGCGAATTATTTCCCCGCTGTTATCGAAGCGGCGACGGATAATGTCCCGATGATAATATTATCAGCCGATCGACCGCCGGAATTGCGCCAGACAGGGGCAAATCAAACGATTCATCAGGTAAATTTGTATGGTGATTATCCGAAGTGGCAATTCGATTTACCTTGCCCTACTACCGAAATAGAACCCAAAGTGGTGCTGACGACGATCGATCTGGCTGTATCTCGATCGCAACAATCTCCAGGCGGTGTGGTACATCTTAATTGTATGTTTCGCGAACCATTGGTACCCGCTGATGCACCTGTAGATATTCCAGAAAGTTTGGTGCCGTGGCAAAAAAGTCAAGCTCCATCTACTCATTATGCTTGTAAATTAACTATTCCCGCCGCGCTCGAAATCCAATCTTTAATTAAAACAATTCAGTATCCTAGCAAAGGTGTATTAGTAGTCGGCCAATTAAAATCCACGGCAGAAATTGAAGCTGTCTCTCGATTGGCGGCAAAGTTAAATTGGGCGGTATTTGCAGATATTCAATCGGGGCTGCGGTTGAGTGATGATTTGCCTAATTTAGTACATTATTTCGATCTATTATTACTGACCGATCGAGCCGAACTGCTTACGGAAATCGATACTGTAATTCAACTAGGTACGAGAATCGTTTCCACACGGTGGCTAAAATGGTTAGAAAAATATCCACCGACAAATTATATCGCGATCGTTAATGATGCCGAGCGTCACGATCCCAGTCATCTAGTTTCGCTGCGGTTGGAGTCAGATATTGTGGCAATCTGCGATTCTCTTGTAGAGAGGCTCCGCCAACGATTAGCTCGAGAGTTATCCCCATCACCTCCATCGCAGTGGGTCCAAAATTTGCGATCGGCTTCAGATACCATCGGGGTTTCAGTCGATAAATTTTTAAAAACCACCAAATTAACCGAACCATCGATCGCGAGAACTATTTCCCAACTGGTTCCCAGTCAACAGGGCTTATGGGTGGCAAATAGTATGCCAATTCGCGATTTAGATCTGTATGGCGGGACAGATGGTGTGGGCACGCGGATCGGTACAAATCGGGGCACGAGTGGGATTGAAGGTGCGATCGCGGCGGCGACAGGGTTTGCGGTGGGTTTAGAGGCTCCCGTGACGACGCTCGTCGGCGATTTATCTAGCTTACACGACCTCAATTCGCTAGACTTATTACGGCGTAACTCGCAGCCAGTAATCGCGATTATTATCAATAACGATGGTGGGGGAATTTTTTCCTTTCTACCGATATCGAAATCGACACAGGTTTTCGATACTTATTTTGGGACACCGCACGGATTAGATTTTTCCCATGCGGCGGCAATGTTTGGGATCGATTATTATCATCCGATCGATCGAGATGAATTTATCCACATCTATACTCAAGCCCTGAAAAATCACCGCAGTGCGATAATAGAAGTGACAACAGATCGAGCTGAAAATTGGCAATTCCATCAAGATCTTCAGGTATATATTCAACAACAATTACAATCGGACTGAATTTAAATCCAGGTTACAAGCGATCGGTGAGATTTACTAAAAATCTCCACATCTAATCTAGCTCGATCTCGATCGGATTTTAGGAGTAGAAATCTCCAATTTAGCCTTCGATTTAGCAAGGTATCCAGCTTGGATGTCCCAGGTTTCGCCAGCACGAATAATGAATTATCGCGATCGATAAAATCCCCCGCAATCTACGGTATCTATAATGAGAACAGTAGATTTTGCCCAAACCGTCCGAGATACCGTTCATGCTCCGCCTTACCGAAATCAAACTCCCACTCGATTGCACCCCAGCAGATCTCCAGTCCGCGATCCTCAAAAAACTCGCGATCGCACCAGCCGATCTCACCAGCTATACTGTCTACCGACGTAGCTATGATGCGCGCAAGCGCGGTGCGATTTGCTTTGTGTATACCGTAGATCTCGAAACGCCAAAACAGAAGGAGCTACTCAAACGTTTTAGGCAAGACACGCATGTATTTCCCACTCCCGATAATAGCTATCATTACGTTGCTCGTGCCGCAGCTGAAGTAGCGATGCGACCAATCGTCATCGGTTGTGGCCCTTGTGGGATGTTTGCAGGGCTGCTATTAGCACAAATGGGTTTTCGTCCGATAATTTTAGAGCGGGGGAAGGCGGTACACGATCGATCTGTCGATACATTCGGGTTCTGGAGTAAGGCAAAATTTAATCCCGAATCCAACGCGCAATTTGGGGAAGGCGGCGCGGGGACTTTTTCTGATGGTAAACTTTATAGTCGGATCAAGGATGCAGATCGACGCGGACGGAAAATCCTCACCGAACTCGTTAATGCTGGCGCAGCTGAAGAAATTCTCTACATTAATAAACCGCATATCGGCACTTATCGACTAGTCAAAATTGTCGAGAATATCCGCCACACGATCGAGTCTCTTGGTGGTGAAATTCGCTTTCAAAGCCGCGTGGAACAACTAAACATCGAAAATGGGCAAGTGCGTGGTGTTACCCTCGCCAGCGGCGAATACATCGCCAGCGAACACGTCATTCTCGCTGTCGGACATAGCGCCCGCGACACCTTTGAAATGCTACATCGATCGGGTGTATATATCGAACCCAAACCATTTTCGATCGGCTTTCGGATCGAGCACCCCCAATCACAGATCGATGAATGTCGGTTGGGCAGTCAAGCTGGGCATCCGATGCTAGGTGCGGCTGATTATAGCCTCGTCCATCACTGTGCCAACGGTCGATCGGTGTATAGCTTCTGCATGTGTCCTGGCGGGCAAGTCGTTGCTGCAACATCCGAAGTCGGGCGGGTAGTGACGAATGGCATGAGCCAATACGAGCGCAGCGGCAAAAATGCCAATAGCGGCATCGTCGTCGGGATTACGCCCGCCGATTATCCTGGTAGTCCGATCGCGGGAATTGAGTTTCAGCGGCGGTTTGAGGAGCGGGCATTTGAATTAGGCGGTGGCACTTACAAAGCTCCAGGGCAGTTGGTAGGTGACTTCTTGACTGGTACAGCCTCTAGCCAATTGGGATCTGTCAAGCCGTCATATAAACCTGGCGTACATTTGTGCGATTTGAGTTCGAGTTTACCGGATTACGCGATCGAGGCTATTCGCGAAGCGATTCCAGCATTTGATAAGCAAATTAAGGGTTTTGCGATGCACGATGCCGTGCTGACGGGAGTGGAAACCCGCACGTCGTCGCCGATTTGTATCAAGCGTGGGCATGACTGTCAGAGTCTCAACACCAAGGGACTCTATCCCGCAGGTGAAGGGGCGGGCTATGCTGGCGGTATCCTCTCGGCGGGGGTAGATGGCCTTAAAGTTGCTGAAGCAGTTGCGATGAGTATGACTGGTGCAGCTGTGAAATCTTAAATGAGGATCGATTTCAAAACTCGATTTGAGCTGGTGGGCATTGTTTACCTATGTCACTGTCTGGCTAATGTAGGACGACCTGATTCATCCGTGCGCGGACATTAATTGCCGAACTACATTTGAGGCATGACATGCTATCATCTGTTCTCATCACCTCATTTTCATATCCGCAAGAAGGACATCGTAAAGTACCATCTTTCTTCAAAATACCACTAGCTGATTTGTCAAGCTTCAATATTTTACGAATTCCTGAATGTAAGCTGCCTCGCTCTTCTAATACCTCATTAGAGTTAAAAGCAAAAGTTTCAACTGTTTTTATGTCTCGGTTTATGTAACAAAGTATTGCTTGCCCATTTTCATCGGTTGGAATATTTATTTCTAAATCTCCGTGTTTGAGCGAATATGACAGATTCAGGCATAGATGTGGATCTGAAAATGATTTATGTTCGATTTCTTGAAGTTTAATCCGAATTGGATCTTCCCGATCGCTCATTAAGGCGATGTCTTCAATCTTGGCCAAGATATGGACTATTTCTGCTAAATTAAACGACATAATACTGACTCGATCGGGATATTGTTATAACCTCAGAATACCCAAATTAATTTTATAGTTGCATACCCACTTGGATTTTGATGACAGGATCGATTTAAGCACATCCCACTAGTTGATTAAATACATCATCGACTAGGGGATTGGCATTGAGACGCAGATCTCCGATGATGCGATCGATAAAATTATCTACGACTGAAGCGATCGCCGATACTCTAACAACCGTTCGTGTATGATATTTGTATTACACTCAGGTTCCGCCTATTTGTAGAATATGGCAGTAACGCATCGATCGTAAACTTAAGCGCGTGTGCAGTAATAGCGAACATGTCACGCGGCGACTCAACCACCAGCGGCAAAAGTCAGCATGATTGCTACGGATAAAACTAAACCCGGACAGAGCAGTAATACTAATGTGAGTAAATCTTGAGTAGGCACGGCAATCTTTGACTAAAGTATAATTAGGATAGCTTGTTACTCCCTGCCTCGATCTTAATTGCGATCGCTAGTCCCAGACCAGAAGCACATGATTTCTTAATCTATAGCTCGATCGATCTTTGATGTTACTACAACCGATTGCTCGGAAACGGGAAGAATGAAGATTAGAGATCGAGCTAACCCGTGAATATCTATACTAAAACTAGCCCCATGACTGGCGATCTGCAAATTCCCAAACGGTACGTTACAATTAGCAAATACCTGTCCAAACACTTGCGCCACCAGCCAGAACGCTTGGGACTAGAACTCTTGCCGGGAGGATGGGTGAGTGTTGATGCACTCTTAGTAGCAGCAGCCCAAGATAGATTTGAGATTAGTCTGTCTGACTTACAACAAGTGGTTCTTACCAATGATAAACAGCGTTTTTCATTCGATCTTTCCGGACAATTAATTCGAGCAAATCAAGGGCATTCTACCGAAGTAGATTTGCAACTTGAAGTCAAACAGCCGCCAGCGACTCTCTATCATGGGACTAATAGCACCGCAGTCACGATTATTTTGGTGGAAGGACTCAAAAAAATGTCCCGTCACCACGTTCATCTCAGCGCAGACTTAGAGACCGCCGAGCGAGTCGGAGCCAGACGTGGCAAAAGCACCATATTTACAGTAGACACTACCTCAATGACAAATGATGGTTTTGAATTTTATCGATCGGATAATGGTGTATGGCTAGTGGATGCTGTCCCGCCACAATATCTGCAACTACTGTAATAAAAATCTAACACTCGATCGAAGACGATCCGCACTGCTATCGTCGGAACGTTGGCGATCGCGGCAAATTTTAGGAACAAAAATTAATATGGGATACGGTGATTTTAACCAGAATAATAATGCCCAAAATAAAGGCTTATTAGCATCGGGATGGCGACCACTCAATCGGGATTTGGATGTCGGATTTTTGGCGAATATTCTTTTTAACGATACCTGGAATCTGACCAAACGAAGTGTCGATTTTGCCAGTGATGTTGCCGACGCTTTGAGTCGCAAACAGTACTCCTGGTGGGCAAATATTCTGAACGTATTTTCGGATAGCGTTCAGTACGAATTTAACGAACTCTGGAATTATATTACGCCAGATCCAGCTTCACCCGATCGCCGCCACAAAGATGTCCTGATCGCCCAAACACCGATCGTTCAATTAGTCAGTCGCGATAGCATTCCGATCGATTATGTCTTAAATCGATTAGAAGAAATTACTGTCAAAAATATTCTCAAAATCTTAGGTAAACCAGATCTAATTACTCAATACTATTGGGAACGGTATTTTTACTATCCAGCAGATCGGTTTACCAGCTGGGAACGGCTCGAAGTCATGGGTTATGTTTCGGCATACTGGCAGGAGTATGACATTTGGGTACAGATCGAGCCATTAGAAAAAGGTAAACGTCAATATACAGTTAGTGCCAAAGATTTGGCACCGTTAATTAATAAAGCGACTTATAATGTCGCCGTGATTTTAAGTGGCTATAAAAGTCGCGTGGGTCAAATTAATAGCGAGTACCCAATTCGCTCGTTTCCAGCCGAGATTCAGAGCTTTAGCGATCGCGTTCAGCAAGCGATTATTGATGAAGATCGGATTGCAGTTTTAGTTAACGGTGCCCCCGGTACTGGGAAAACTGCTTGGACTCAAGCCTTAGCCAAAGAAGTGCTCATGCCATTAGGATATGTGATTTTTATCCTCGATCATGATGCCGTCGAAAATTTTGTGCCCCCGAGCTATTTAGAGCGGATTTGTTTGATTATCAATGAAGCTGACAATCTAGCTAAAAATCGCGCCCTCGAATCCGCCCAGGAAAACAATAAAACCGAACACATTTTGAGTCTATTAGATGGGACACTATATCAAAGCGTGATCGATGAATCGGGAATTCATCCTCAACAAAAATTAGTGGTATTGATGACTTGCAATACCACCGATCGGATGGATCCGGCTTTATTACGTAAAGGACGGATCGATTTCACCTACGAATTTATGCACAAATTTGTCTAGGTTTGAGGCAAGGCAATCGAGCCTCGCATTTACACCAAGTCTAGAGCGAGACATCCAACCGCCGCTCGATCGCGGTTGCCCAAGTGTGGGTAATCGCCGCCAGATCGAGATCGACGATCGATTTGCCCAGACTCATCATCTGGAATCGATCTGTTTCGCTGCCGACTGTGCCCAAATATTGCCAAGCATCGCCAACTTGCTGCGCTAAATAACTCTCAAATGCGGACTGATGTGCGGGTGAGATCGAGACGACAATCCTGGCACCACCTTCCCCGAATAATGCCGTGTCAAATCGATCGACAATACCACCGAGCAGGATCGAGGCACCTTTATTTCCGGAAATCGAACATTCAGCCAGAGCAATAGCCAAACCACCTTCGGCAGCGTCATGAGCGGAGGCGATCCAGCCTTGGTGGATCCCATGCCGACAAGCTGCTTGAACTTTTAGTTCGAGTTCAAAATTCACTGCCGGTGGGTGTCCGGCAACGGTTTGATGGAGAGTTGCCAGATATTCCGATGCGCCTAAAGTGACCAGCTCTAGACCTTCTGGAACAGCATAAGATTGGCGTAAAGCTTCCTTGAATGGAAAATATCCTACCGGAATACCGAGCAGATAGATGCGATCGCCAGTATTTTTCCAGCCTTGACCGCAAACTTTGGTAATATCTTCGACAATGCCGATCATGCCGACAACGGGAGTCGGATAAATCGGGACAGGCTTGCCTTCAGCATCAAAGGTTTCGTTATAGAGGGAAACATTGCCGCCAGTTACGGGGGTATTAAAGGCGCTGCAAGCTTCAGATAGACCTTTACAAGCGTTGGCGAGTTGCCAATAACCGATCGGTTTTTCGGGACTGCCAAAGTTGAGATTGTCCGTCACGGCAACGGGTTCGGCACCAACGCAACTGAGGTTGCGTGCGGCTTCCGCGACGACCATTTTTGCCCCTTCATAGGGGTTGAGATAGACATAACGTGGGTTGCAATCAACGGTAGCGGCTACGCCGAGATTGGGATTGGTGGTATTAGTTTGGAGATTTTGAATCGGTTCTAAGGGGCGGATGCGAATGACTGCGGCATCGGCACCACCAGGGAGCAACACGGTATTATTTTGGACTTGGTGGTCGTATTGACGGTAAACCCAGCGTTTAGACGCGATCGAAGGCGTATCCAACAACGTTAATAAGACATCATTCCAACTGTGTGCTTTGCCGTGAATCTCGATGCCTTCGATCGTCACTGGCGGTAACTGTTCTTCCGTCCATTGCCATGCCGTTTGGGCATAGGCTGGCGGTTCTGCCATCAGTTCGTGTTTGTAAATGGGGGTGTTATCAGCGAGCGCGGTAGCGGGAACTTCAGCCGCAATTTCACCCTGGAATAGGATCCGGACGATCGGTTCGGCGATTACCGTACCAGCAACGACAGCATGGAGTCCCCACCGCTCGAAGATGTCGATTAATTCTTGTTCGCGGCCCTTGTGAGCGACAAATAACATCCGTTCTTGAGATTCGGAGAGCAGGTACTCATAGGGCACCATTCCTGGCTCGCGGGCGGGGACGAGATCGAGGTTAAATTCAACGCCGACACCACCTTTTGCGGACATTTCCGCACAGGAACAGGTGATGCCGGCGGCTCCCATATCTTGTGCGGCAACTACCGCACCAGTTTTAAAGGCTTCGAGACAGGCTTCGATCAGGGATTTTTCGAGGAAGGGGTCGCCCACCTGCACGGCGGGGCGATTATCGATCGATTCGGCAGTGAGTTCGGCGCTAGCAAAACTCGCACCGCCCATGCCATCGCGTCCGGTAGTAGAACCCACATAGAGGACGGGATTACCAATGCCAGAGGCACCAGATTTGACGATCGTGGCTGTTTCCATCAACCCCAGTGCCATCGCATTGACGAGGGGATTGCCGGAGTAAGCGGGGTCGAAATAGACTTCACCGCCAACTGTGGGTACGCCGACGCAATTGTGCGTGATCAGTCCCGAACTCGTAATAAACAAGTGAGTATTGTCTACTTCAATATCATAGACATCGCATGTTTCGACATTATGTGTCGCGATGCTGTGAATTTTTACCGTGCTCATCAGGGTGGTAGCTGCGGTAAGAGTGGCAGTATTGCCACCATTAACCTTGAGGCGATCTGCGGTAGCTGCTGAGGTTAACTTACTCAGTGAATCTCGATGGATTTCGACTTGCCATAATGCTGCGTAATGAAATTCCCGGCCCTTGATCTTGCCCACTGAAGCCGGCCGATGGTGAACGTGTGGCATGATGCCCCGATCTTGGAGCAGCAGTAACACTTGCTCGTAGAGTTGATGGCTGGAAATCGACACAAAAATTTTATCCTGAGCGGCAATCCCACCTGTGGGATTGGGGATGGTAGGATTAGTGCGGATCAGACTTTTGAGTAATTCCTGCTGGAGTTGGGGATTCCATGCCCAGACAAAATCAGGGATGCGTTTGTGGGTAGATTCATTACCACAACCCCATCCTTGGGTAAGTAGATAGCCGAGTAGCCAAGATGAGACGCAGACAGCCATCCCGGAAGTGCGCTGCTGGGGACTAGCTGGAATCCCTAAACCTTGCAAAATCTCCATCAGATCGGTCGCAGCTCTGGTCTCCAGATGACTGAAGTTAAAGTAGATCCGATAAATATTCCCCGCTGGCGATACGTTACCCGTTGCGAGAAAATAACCCAGCAGGCGGGCGAAAGCGGCGGTTGGTTGAATTAACGCTGGCATCCAGTCATCTTTCCCATGTTGCCCAATTTTGAGATCGGCGCGCTCTAATTCGAGGATTTGTTCGAGTCCGAGTAACTGTTCGAGATTGAGGAAGCGATCGAGTGGGAAGATTTTGGTATTGAGGTAGTGATTGCGTTTTTGGATCGAAGGTTCGAATAGTTCGAGGGTGGTACGGATCAGATCGGTGGGTTGCCAGATGTCGGGCAGCTTGACGCAGAGATCGCGGTCTGCATGATGGCTGGTATGAATCGCGGCGATGAGATCGATCTCTGGTGGTTGTTGGCTGTGAATCTCTGGAAGCTTTTGCAAGACGGGGAGATTGTCGCCGACACGTAAGGTTTGGGCATAGCGGATCCGAACTTTTTGCGCGTCTTCTACCCGTAACATCGGATGGTCGGGGGTGACGCAGATCGTGCGCCCGAGCGAGGTGCGAATGTTGACGAGCTTGTCGGTTTGACGCTTGAACACCTTACTGACTCGCTGCCAGCTGCTTTTATTGGTTTTGGGATCGATCGATAGTGTTTCGATGCCTGGTGGGAGTTCGGCGGTATGCTCGCCGGGGGGGAGATGGGTCGTGACAAAATTCCCGATCGTGTCGAAGTGGATGCCATTAGTATCCCGCCAGATTAAGGTTTCATCACCAGCTAAGCAGTTACCATAGTGGGAAATCCCAGCGACGACTCCAGTAAATAAGCGGCGAGTTTTGGCATCTTTGAGGTCGCCAAATCTGAGGGAATTGAGAATCGCGATCGGCCGCGCGCCCATTGTAAAGATATCGCGCAGAATCCCCCCGACTCCAGTTGCGGCTCCCTGAAACGGTTCGACGGCGGAGGGGTGATTGTGGGATTCGATTTTAAATGCGAGTTGGAGTCCGTCGCCGAGGTCGATCACCCCAGCATTTTCACCTGGCCCAACGAGGACTCTGGCTCCGGTAGTGGGAAATTGGGACAGTAGCGGACGGGAATTTTTATAACAGCAGTGCTCCGACCACATTACGCCAAACATGCCTAATTCGGCTTTATTGGGGTGTCGATCGAGCCGTTTGACGATTTCGAGGTATTCGTTAGGTTTGATGCCTTCGGCGGCGATTTCGGCTGGAGTGAAGGGGGACGGTGAGGATGCCATGAGGTGAGGGATGAGAGGGTTTATTGGTGCTTGGTGTGGTGTGTATTTAACACTGAGGGGCACTGAGGTTACACGGAGGTACACGGAGGAGTTAGATTGTGGGCAGCGAATTCCCCTCCTCGGAGCGAAAAGGTTCTCGACAGGGTGGGTTGGGTGCCACTAGCCACTAATGACTGAGGCGATCTTTTCGTCGCCACTGAGGTTGATGATTTTGTCGCCGATCCCGTCTTTGCCGTGGGGTTTAATTTTGGCCAGCGCGATCGCTTCTTGACGTTGGGTGCTGGTGATGATGTTGACGATCGGGGTAGGCAGGTTGAGGTAAATCAGGCTATCGGTTTTGGTGGCAAATTGCATGGCGTGGGTGCCCATATTTCCGGTTTGGACGATCCGGATCGTGGAAATGGGGATGCGTTTAGCGTAGCCATGACGGGTAATCAGCACGATTTCATCTTCGCCGTTGGCGGGGACACAGCCGACGATCCGTTCTCTAGTGCCAACTTTCAGGGCTTGAATACCTTGGGAAACTCTGCCCATCAGGGGGATTTGTTCGGAGGCGAGGGCAAGGCGCAGGATTCTTGCGCCAGAGGTGGCGATGATAATTTCGCGTTGGTGGGCGAGCGCGGTAATCGTGTGTAAGCTATCGTCCTCTTTGAGTTTGATGAGCGTCGTGCCCCGATTGGTCAGTCCGGTGAGTTCCTGGCGAAGGATGCGTTTGATTTTACCTTGGTTTGTCAGCAACAGAAATTGGTGCAGGTCGTCTGGATCGATCGCTGGACTGGATAGGGTATAAATTATCCGTTCCGTACTGTTTTGCAATGCCGGAACGAGGCTACTGAGGATGGCTCCCTGAGCGTTACCGAGGGTGGGGGGAATGTCGCGAACTTTGAGCGGATAAGCTTTACCGTCGCTGGTGATTAATGTCAGCTCGTCTTCAGTAGTGGTTTGATAAGTCGTCGTGACAAAATCATTGCTATTGGGATTGAGCTTGGTACCAGTTTTGCTCAGCCTGCGGATATAGCCTTGGTTCGTGATTTCGACTGCTGTGGGCTGACTCGGTTCGGCTTCGATAATTTGGAGTTGGGCTGGCTGGGTCGTGCGGCTCCGCTCGATCTTCGCCTGTTTAGTCATTTTGGCAGGTTCGAGCTTCGATATCTCGATCGGGGTAATCTTCGTCCGGCGCGCATCAGCAAATTTCCGTTTGAGCGCTCGTAGGTCTTTTTTGAGTGATTTTAACAGTTCGTGCCGATCGACTAGAAGGTTGTTTAAGTTATTAATTTTCGTCGTCAATTCCTGGAATTCAGTCTGTAAATTCGTCCGCTCCATCCCCGTCAGGCGGCGCATGGGCATCGATAAAATTGCGTCGGATTGCGTTTCGCTCAGTTCCAGTTGGCTCTGAAATTGAGCCTTGGCGGTCGTCCCATCTGGGGCATTCCGCAAGATCGTAATCACAGCATCGAGATTGTCTAATGCTGCGAGCAATCCCGATAGGATTTCGACCCGCTTTTGGGCTTGGGCTAGCTCGTTACCATATTGCCGCGTGAGCGTAACTTCCCTGAATTGCAGAAATTCTTCGAGTAACTGTCGGAGGGTAAGTTGTCTGGGTTGACCCTCGACGATCGCGAGTAAAGTTGCCCCAAAGTTACTCTGGAGTGCAGTTTGACGATAGAGTTGTTCGAGGACATTCGCGGGTTCGCTATCGCGTTTGATCTCGATGACGACGCGCATGCCATCGCGGTCGCTCTCATCGCGCAAGTCGGCAATGCCATCGATTCTCCCTGCATTGACGAGTTCGGCAACTTTCTCAATCCAAGCCGCTTTATTGACCTGAAACGGTAATTCGGTGACGATCAATGAATCGCGGCGTTTTTTTGATTTGATGAGTTTGGCTTGACCGTTGGGCGTTTCGACATGGGAAACCCCACGCACGGTAATAATCCCTTTCCCAGTCCGATAAGCATCGTGAATGCCTTCGATCCCCATAATTTCCCCGCCAGTCGGGAAATCAGGGCCAGGAACGAGTTCCCATAATTTTGCATCTGGGAGATCGGGTTTGTCTATTAACGCGATCGCGCCATCGAGCACTTCCCCGATATTGTGGGGTGGAATATTCGTCGCCATCCCCACCGCAATCCCACTACAGCCATTGATTAACAATAACGGTACCTGCGCGGGTAAGACGGTCGGCTCCTGTTGCGAGTTGTCGAAGTTACCGATAAAGTCTACTGTCGCAGTACTAATCTCACTCAACAATGCATCGTGAGCAATCGGCGCTAGTCGCGTCTCGGTATATCGCATCGCGGCTGGCGGATCGTTATCGACCGAGCCAAAATTACCATGTCCGGCCAACAGCGGATAACGGCTCGAAAAGTCCTGAACGAGTCTGACCAGGGCATCATAGACCGACTGATCGCCGTGAGGGTGATATTTACCCAGGACATCCCCAACCACGCGGGCGCATTTCCGAAACGGTCTGTCGGGGGTCAAACCCAGCTCGTGCATCGCATAAATAATTCGCCGATGCACGGGTTTCAACCCGTCTCGCACATCGGGCAACGCTCGCCCTACGATCACACTCATGGCGTATTCTAGGTACGATCGCTGCATTTCCGAGTGCAACTCAATCGGAATAATTTTATCCGTACTCAGCAGATCCAACTGTTTTACCATGAGTTCTAAAAAGTGCCTATGTGCAATCCCTAAGTTAATCCCAGTCTGCCACAAACCGTTCGCGATCGGACTAGACCGCAAGATAATAATACACAATTACTAGGATAGTGGCTAGTGGATAGTTGCTAGTGACTAGTGAAGGAGTGAATATTCAACGCGCAAGGCGTGTTAGTCCCGATGGCAAGGATTTTAACCACCATTGTCCGATTTCTATGTTAGTAACCACTTACCCACTAGCCACTAGCCACTTTCCCCCTACTTACTCGGGGTCTTAGTAATAAACTCTCTAACTCTGGGAGTCTGGAGCAATTTACGCGTGTCATTTAGGAGTTTTTCACCCCATAAATTATCTTTGAGATATTGAATATTAGCATAACGACTGTCGAGGACGATCGCTTTTTCGGCTGAGGTATAAGCTTCAGCTTGCTTGCCTTGCGAAAATAGCGCGACGGCCATTGCTAGCATCGGTTCGGCAGCTTTGGGATCGATCGAGATCGCGCGTTGCCAATTTTGAATCGCACCGTTTAAATCGCCAGTTTCATAACTAACTAACCCAATATTATTGATCGCCGGCCAAAATTTCGGGTCTTTTTTAACCGCTTTTTGATATTGGACGAGTGCGTCGGCATATTTATTAGAGGTGTAATAGGCATTACCTAGATCGAATAGGGCACCATTATTGTCCGGTTTGATTTTTAAGCCAGCTTGCAAAACTTCGATCGCTTTGGGACGATCGCCTTTTTGAAAATATGCCGAGCCTAACATAAAGAGTACGTCAGGCTCTTGAGGCTTAATTGCTTGCGCTTGTTGGAGTGCGTCGATCCCTTTTTGATACTTTTGGGTTTGGACGTACAAGGTACCTAAAAAGAACCAAGCTTCATAATTTTTGGGAGCCAACTGGGTTGCCAACGCAACGCGAGGAATTGCCTGTTCGTATTGTTGAAATTGAACCAACCCGGCGGCTTGCCGGAGTAAAGTTTTACTCGTATCTTCTAACGATTGAGGATCTTGTTTGGGGGTATAAGGCAGTAGCACCTGGGCAAAAGTTGGCGCTGGCAAGCTCGCGATACCCAAGCAGGCAGCAAGCATCAATAAATAAATCCGTTTAGGCACAATAAATTATGGCTGGTAGATAGTCAATACGACAAGATTAGAAATCTTCGCGAGCGCGTTGCTTTCCGATTCCATCATAGGACAGATTTTACAGTTACTAACGACCCGAGATCGGCTAGGAGCTAGCGTTTATCTTCGGCCGCGAGATGGCGACCATCGCGAAGTAGCGAGTATGGGGGTTTTCACTACCGATCGAGATGACTTTTTGCACTAGCGATCCCCGCTAATGAAGAGTTAAAATTGAGTGTAAACAAAAGTAACAATTTTTGCGACCAGTCCATCATCGTCACACGGTCAGTCATCGTGACCGAACTCGATCGCTATTTTAGATCGTAAACCGTTCGAGAGTTTGAATCAAAGATTCACTAGCCTTGTACTGCTATGCAACTACCTCTATTCAAAAATGTCAAACGTCCGCTTCCACTAGTTGCAGGTATTGTTGCGGCGACAATCGGCCTGGCCGGACTCGGAACCATCGCCTACGATCGATTTAAGCCTACAACTAAAATCGATCTCGATCGGTATACTGTCGTTGCTAAAGCTCAAGATTTAACCGATCGGATTACAGCTAGTGGTACGATCGTGCCGTTCCAAACAGCCAATCTCAGCCCAAAAACTGCGGGTAGAGTCGCCCAGCTGTTTGTCGAGCAGGGAGATAAAGTCCAAAAGGGGCAAAAAATCGCCCAAATGGAAAATGCTGAGGTTCAAGCAGCTTTTGCTCAAGCTCAAGCAACTCTCCAGCAAGCTCAAGCTAACTTGAACAAAGCGAAAAACGGCAGTCGCCCTGAAGAAATCGACCAAGCGAGAGCTAAACTCGTTCAAGCTGAAGCGAACCTGAATAAAGCGAAAAATGGTAACCGGCCTGAAGAAACCGCTCAGGTACGCGCGAAATTAGCCCAAACTCAAGCTAATTTAAATTTATCTCGCTCGATCGCCCCTCAACAAATCGAGCAGGCGACCGCCCAAGTCTCTTCAGCTACTGCCAAACTCAATTTAACCAAAGCTCAAGTCGATCGCAATCGATCGCTCCGCACCGCAGGGGCAGTCTCTCAGGATAAACTCGACCAAGCTATTGCTGACTATCAAACAGCCAGAGCCAATCTGTTGGATGCGCAGCAAAAGCTCGAACAAGTCCGCAATAACAGCAGAGCGGAGATCGTCCAACGTCAAGCTGCCGTGACCGAAGCACAACAAGCACTCCGCCAATCCGAACTCGGCAGTCGGACAGAAGATGTGGCTAGTTTAGTCGCTCAGGTAGACCAAGCGCGATCGGTATATCAACAGGCTAAAAATGGCAGTCGCCCTGAAGATATCGCCCAATTGACAGCGGCAGTAGCTGTCGCCCAAGCCCAAGTAGATTCCGCTCGATCGCAATTGAATGATTCATTGGTAGTCGCTCCATTTACGGGGTTGATTACGCAGCGGTATGCGAGTATCGGGGCCTTTGTCACACCGACAACTTCGGCATCGACCACGACATCGGCCACTTCAACTTCGATCGTCGCTTTAGCAAAAGATCTCGAAGTTAAGGCCAAGGTACCAGAGGTAGATATCGGTAAAATCCGCCCCGGTCAAAAAGTAGCTGTTACCGCCGATGCCTTCAGCGACAGGCCGTTTGAAGGTGTCGTCCGCCTGGTCGCACCCGAAGCCGTCATCGAGCAGAATGTTACCTCATTTGAAGTCCGCGTCACGTTAAATTCGGGCAAAGATGTCTTGAGATCGGGGATGAATGTCAATGCTGTGTTTACGGGCAATCGCACGAACAACGCGCTGACGATTCCTACCGTTGCCGTCAGTTCCAAGAAGGGACAAACAGGTGTGTACATTACCGATGACAAGAACGAACCAAAATTCAAACCGATTAAAGTCGGGGGTACTGTTAAAGACAAAATTCAAGTTATTGATGGTCTCAAAGCAGGCGATCGCGTTTTCATCGATATCCCCAAAGGATTTAAAGAAAAAATGATGAATGATGAAAGTGTTAAATAGTGAGTAGTAATGTAGGGTGGGCAATGCCCACCATCTAAGTTTCGGGTTTTCTAATGTTATAAATTCGTTCAAAAATTCACCAACTAAGCTACCGATCGAAACATCCCTGCCTTAAGTAAGAACCAGCATAAAAATCTCTCTCGATCGACAAAAATGATGACAACTAATTTAGATCGATGAACATCTTTGAAAGTCTCAATATGGCAGCAAAAACTCTCGTAGCTAATAAGTTACGGAGTGGTTTGACAATGCTTGGCATCGTAATTGGCAATGCTTCGGTAATTGCGATGGTGGGTGTGGGTGAAGGTACCCAGAAATTAGCGCAAGATCAATTCAAAAGTTTGGGGCCGAATACCCTCTTCATTCTACCGGGAAGTCCGAAAGCACAGAATATTCGAAGTGGTGGGACACCGCCAACACTAGTACTCAGCGATGCTCGCGCGATCGCGCGGCAAGTGCCATCTGTGGCAGCAGTATCGCCAGTACTGCAAAATTCTTCGATCGTTACCTATGGGAATATTACGACAACGACGATCGTGCAAGGTGTCACAAAAGAATTTCCAGTGGTACGTAATTTTGCAGTCGACAAAGGTCGATTTGTTGGCGATCTCGATGTTAAAGGTGATAAACAAATTGCCGCGATCGGGACAGATCTCGCTCAAAGATTATTCGGTCAGGACAATCCATTGGGCAAGCAAATTCGGGTTGGTAATTTGAGTTTTGATATCGTCGGTGTGATGGAATCAAAGGGTTCTTCCTTTGGTAGCAATCAAGATGATGCAATCTTTATTCCGATTACCACGATGAGCAAGCGGGTAATCGGGCGAACTTCACCATTTGGACTGCGGGTGTCCTTGATTTCGGTATCGGCGAAAGATGCTGATAGTATGGATGCTGCTGAGTTCCAAATTACTAACTTACTTCGCCGCCGCCATAAGATCGTTGGTGAAGATGACTTTACCGTCCGCAACCAAAAAGATGCGCTCCAAATTGTCACGACAATTACCAGTGCGCTGACATTATTGTTGGGTGCGATCGCTGGAATTTCACTCTTAGTTGGTGGGATTGGGGTAATGAATATCATGCTGGTATCTGTCACCGAACGCACGCAGGAAATCGGACTACGAAAAGCGATCGGGGCAACCCAGAAAGATATCTTAATTCAATTCACGATCGAGGCAATTATTCTCTCGACGATCGGTGGTATTATCGGGACGCTGATCGGCATTGGTGGGATCGTACTCGTTAGCAACTTTTCCCCGCTCAAGCAAGCTTCGATCTCCCCATCGGCAATTATTTTAGCAGTTAGTGTTTCTGGTGGCATCGGCCTATTCTTTGGTGTCGTTCCCGCCCGCCAAGCTGCTAGATTAGATCCGATCGAAGCCTTAAGAAGCGTGTAAAATCATCAAGTGTGAGTATTGGTAAAGATATTACTAATGCGATCGTCAATATCGAGTATTGCCTAACTTATGAATTTATCTGACAGTTTTACCATGGCAGCCAAAACACTCGTAGCAAATCGCTTACGAAGTGGGTTGACGATGCTCGGAATTGTCATTGGCAATGCTTCGGTAATTACGATGATTGGCATCGGTGAAGGTACACAAAAATTGGCGGTAGACCAGTTAAATTATTTAGGGTCAAATACGATCTTTGTCGTACCTGGGAGTCCTAAATCTCAAGATATTATCGACGGTGGAGTAGAGCCTACATTAGTGTTGAGCGATGCTGAGGCGATCGCGACTCAATTACCGACCATCACGAAAGTTGCTCCATCGCTCGATGATTCGCTCGTAATTAGTTATCAAAATATTACTACCAGCTCGATCGTTACCGGAACCACGCATGATTTTCCGAGCGTGCGTAACTTTGCTGTAGATAGGGGTCGGTTTATGACAGCACTCGATGCGAGCAAAAATGACCGAGTAGCTATCCTGGGGACGGATATTTCCCAAAGATTATTTGGTGGTGCAAATCCTTTGGGTGCGAGAATTTGGATTAAAAATATCGACTTTGAAGTAATCGGCGTGATGAAATCTAAAGGCATATCATTTGGCTTTAATAATGATGATGTCATCTTTGTCCCGATTACCACGATGAGTAAACGTCTCATCGGCCAACAATCGCCTTATGGGATTAAGTTATCTTATATTAGTGCGTTAGCAAAAAATAGCGAAAGTATCGAAGCGGCTGAATTTCAAATGAATAATCTACTGCGCGTCAGACATAAATTAGTCGGCGAAAATGATTTTGTTATCGATACTCAAAAAAGTGCGTTGAAAACTGTCAATTCGATTACCGATGCCTTGACAATCTTATTGGGTGCGATCGCGGGTATTTCACTGTTTGTCGGTGGGATTGGGGTAATGAATATCATGCTGGTATCTGTTACCGAACGCACTCAAGAAATCGGTTTGCGAAAAGCGATCGGTGCGACTCGATCGGATATCCTGCTCCAATTTACGATCGAAGCAGTTATCCTTTCAACCATTGGGGGCATAATTGGGATCGCAATCGGGGTGGGAAGCTTTATCCCGATCGGTAAATTTACACCACTCAAACCCGAAGCTTCACTTTCGGCAATCTTACTTTCTGTGGGCGTATCCAGCAGCATCGGCCTATTTTTTGGGATCGTTCCCGCCCGCCAAGCTGCAAAATTAGACCCGATCGCAGCGTTGAGAACTGGATAAGGGCGTGGGGGAATAATGAGTGAGATGCAAAGACCCAACCCACCCCGCCCATTCGAGCACCCCTGTCTTGAAAAGGTGCTCGACTTGCGGAGTTGGGTCGGATGGGTTCCCCATCCGTGACCCATACCCAAGCAGGGGAAACCCCAAGATCTAATGGTCGGCTAGCCGACCAAATGCACTTTTCGCTCCTCGGAGGGGAATTTACTATCCCCTATTACCTATTCCCTATCCCCTATTCCCCTATACCCTAAAAACTAATGACTAACGTTATCAGCGATACCCAGCCGATTGTTGCTAATAATACCCAACCAATTATTATTAGACTCGAAGATATTTATAAGACTTATGGAGTTGGCGATACATTAGTCAATGCCTTGGATGGCGTGGATTTGACGATCGCCGAGGGTGAATATTGCGCGATTATGGGGCCTTCAGGTTCGGGTAAATCTTCAGCGATGAATATTATCGGCTGTCTCGACCAACCCACGAGCGGACATTACTATCTGGATAATCTAGATGTCTCGACAATCGCCGATAGCGAACTCGCCAAGATTCGCAATCTTAAATTGGGATTTGTCTTTCAGCAGTTTCATTTATTACCCCAATTTTCTGCGCTAGAAAATGTGATGTTACCGATGGTCTATGGGGGAGTATCTAGTGCCGAACGTAAAGAACGTGCTGTCGTTGCGTTAGAAAAAGTGGGACTGAGCAATCGGATGGCAAATCGTCCCAATCAACTCTCTGGGGGTCAACAACAGCGGGTCGCGATCGCGCGGGCGATCGTTGGTGAACCGCGCGTATTGCTGGCTGACGAGCCGACAGGGGCGCTAGATTCGCGGACTACGCAGGAGGTGATGGATATTTTCACCCCAGCTCAATGAGACGGGAATTACGATCGTAATGGTGACTCACGAACCGGATGTCGCCAAACAAACCAGACGGATCGTGTGGTTCAAAGATGGGAAGGTCGTGCATTCTCACCTAACTCCTGCCGATATTTATCGCGTGGCAATGGCTGGTTAACATCTTAAATTAACCTCAGTTCGGGTTAAGGATTTCCCTTTTAGACCATTCTTGGACTGGTGCTTAGTCTTAAGTTATTGGTGCTAAGGAACCTGGGTTTGGGGGAGGCTTGTCTTGGCTCGCTGCTTGGTGCGCTTCCATGGACGGGAAACCCGACGGGCGCGAGCTGCTCCCCCAGACCCCCGGTTGAGGAGCGACCCAAATCGCGCTGAGGTTCCCGTCTGGCGACACGTCTCGCTTCACTCGCCTACAGCGTGTGTTTGGGTCAAGACAGCGGAGTGCCCCCCTCAAACTCCCCTGCACAAGGGAGTTAGTTTGCAGCGTAACGCGCTCTGCATTAGCTCCGCAATGGGAATCGATCTGTGGGTTGGGGGTTATTGTTTGGGGGCGGTTCCGAAACGAAGCAAATATCCGATTATTGTTCTTGATAATTCCACAGCAAACCACCATCGACATAAAAAGTCGAACCAGTAATATAGTCAGCATCTGCTGAAGCCAGAAATGATACTAGTCCGGCCACATCTTCCGGTTTGCCCAACCGACCGAGGGGGATATTTTTGAGCACAGCATTTAGCTGTTCGGGGTTATTTAATAGATCGGTATTAATTGGGGTCTCGATCGCGCCTGGAGCGACATTATTAATTGTGATACCTAACGGGCCTAACTCCACAGCGAGATTACGCATCATCATTTTCACACCACCTTTGCTGATGCAGTAAGACGTAAAGTGTGGAAATGGAAGTTCTTCATGTACGGAACTGATATTAACGATCTTACCAGGGCGATTTGTTTCCTTGAAGTGCCGGACGATCGCTTGCGTGGTGAAAAATACGCCTTTGAGATTAACATTTATCACGTTATCGTAATCAGCTTCCGTGATATCGCAAAAATCGGCTTTCTTTTCCAGACCGGAATTATTGACGAGAATATCTACCTTTCCGAAGCGATCGATGCTTTCATTGACAAGTTTATTGACATCCGTTACTACACCAAGATCGGCTTGAATCGAATATGCCGTACGACCGAATGCTGCGATTTTTGCTTGTGTTTCTGCGGCACCATCTGGATCGGAGCGGTAATTAATAATGATATCCGCTCCTTCTGCGGCTAGTCGAATCGCGATCGCTTGACCGATACCCTTGCTACTTCCAGTCACCAAGGCGACTTTTCCAGCTAACTTCATCACCGCTATTCCGTATTTATACAAGCATATTGAGTCACTAACCCGATCGATCTAGCTACCGAGTTCGCGATCTAGGCACTCCTACCGCAATTTCGATTTATTTATTTTAGTAGTTGTCTGCTGGCAAATGACGGCGCGGCCCAACACCTGGATCGGTTGCTTTTGCATACATTTCTTCGGGCATTTTATCCAGCTCGACTTGTAATTGGGCTGCCGAAAATTGATAACCGTATTCATGGGCGATCTCGACACACTCGTCGATCGACTTTGCTGCTTTGAGCTTCTGATTTAAAGTTTCGTCGTGCTTAGCATCTTCTAAAAATTGACTGGGAATAAGTTCTGACATAGGAGCTTCCAATTTAGATTGACTTGACGATGCTCGGCTCGATCGCCATGAAAATTGCTGTCTAACGATCTATTCGATTTCAGTTTGCTATTAACCGATCGGTTCAGACTTTGCAAAACAGAATCGCTAAATCTAACAGTAATTTAACTGCACTATTAGTAAATTAATCGAATCCTTCAACGAATGCATCTACCATAATTAGTATTTACATTTATTGAGTTAACTGATGCCAGTATCTTCATCACCAAGTTATTTCCCCTCTGGCGATACCAATAACGATCGCTAAGACCAAACAACCGAGAAAAGTTGCTACCAACATCAACAAGGCAAATAGTTCGCCCCCAGAGAGCGGTCGATCGGTAGGATCGAGATATGCTGAAGAGCGATACTTATCCACTCGTGGTTTGAAGGATTGAAAGTGTTCCGGTGGTTGCACTAGCACCACTCGTGAATAGCCGACTTGACGATCGTATGACAATCGCCGATCGGGATTGCTTACTACAGCATATGCTTCATTTAAGGCTTGAAATTTAGCCTTTGCGGTGGACGTGGGTAAAGTAGTAGTATCTGGATGATATTTCTTGCTCGATTCCCGATAGGCGCGCCGAATCTCGATCGGCGATGCGCTAGGATGCACTCCTAATAAAGCATAGTAATTGTCTGGTTCCTGCTTACTATCCACCAGTGCCGCTCTCCTAAATCCTTTAGCCCCTAATCCCTTCCCTAGCTCGATAAACCAGTCCACAAATGCTTGCCAAAATCGACCATGCTAGAGTATTCAATCGCAACTCCAATGCCGTGACATCGGCGATATTAAATATGATAAACCCCACAAAGGCAACTATGTAAGTAAAAAAGATCGTGCGTTCCGCGCGCCATTGGAGCGGAAAATTGAGAAACAGCAGTGTCCCTTGCATCACAATCCAACCTACCAGCCCAAAAAATCGCGATCGTGGCAGGGATACCGAGATTGGAAGATAGCATCAACAATAAATTATGTGGATATCCCAACCAGACATGGGTAGAGGCTTGATACAATGGGCCAAAACTCTGTAAACCCCAACCGGAGATCGGATGCGATCGAGTCATGTCCCAGGCAAAGTTCCACTGCGATAAGCGGGTAATTTCGGTCGGTCGATTGGGATACATTTCATCGGTGATCCGCGCCCAAAAATAACGGGGGACGAGCGCTCTCAATGGTTCTTTGAGCGGCGGTGGCGCATAAGCAGCACTTAAAATTATCGTCGCGAGCGCGGTAACGATGCCAACGATCCAATACCAGCCCTGATAGATTGTAAATACCAAACTACCGAGCAGCGCAATACTCCAGGCAGCGCGCGAACTAGTCAGGATCAGCGACAGCGCACACAGTCCCAGCACAGCAACCAACCACCATAACGTTGGCGACCTCCAAAATTCCGCCTTGGGGCCTCCTTGAGTACTATTGGCACAGCGTTCGTGAAGATCGGCTAATAACCCCAATGCAAAAAATAAACACCATCTGGAGGTAAGCTGCCAGGGGATTAGCATGAGCGAATACGGATGACATCCGCCCCAGTGGTTCGCCACCAGCAGTCATTTGCCAGATATGTCCCGGAGTACCAGGAATCGGCACAATCCCCCCCCAGCCCAGCATTTGACCCAATCCTAAGATCGCGATCGGCAGCGCAGGAATCAGGAAAATCCATGTCAACTGTCGCAACTGTGCTGGTGACTGAATTAAGGTACTATAAGCGGCAAAAAAGGCAAAAAAAGGCAAAAAATTAAGTAGTCCTAGTGCTGCATCTCCTGGCTGCAACCCGAACAGGGAGATCGCGATCAGCCAGGGCGACAGTATTGCAAAACCCCAATTCAAGCGATGCTGGATAATTTCGCGCCCAGCTTGCCGCCAAGTTTTTACTGCGGCGATTACAATTAACACCGCACCGACAGATGGAATTAGGGGGAAGATCGTCAATCCCACTCTCGCCCAGTTCCAAGCCGATTGCAAGCGCGAGTTGGGATGTTTCCAGCCCGCGCCCGGAATTAGGAGCGAGAGATTAACCATCGATATAATTATCCTCGATCGCGGCGATCGGCTCGTCAGCAACTTCACTACGATAAAAACTAGCGATAATGCCCACAACCAACCACCAGATGGTTTGAATTTGTGGTCGATACCATTCGGTATCGACCAAACCTTGACACATAATCCCGATCGCGGCGGCAAGTGCGGCAATCAGCCAAAAGACCTGCGGATCTCGATCTGCACGCAATCGCACTAAGCTTTGTACCCCGCAATTTATCGTCACCACCAGCAGCCACACAAAACAGGCAAACCCGACAAAGCCGATCTCCACGATCGTTTCCATAAACACAGAATAGGCTCCCAAGGCACTGAAGCGGGGGCTAACTTGATAAATCGGGTAGATCTTCTTAAACACGCGATCGCCAGGCCCCCAGCCAAACAGCGGTCGCTCGTGAATCATGCGTTGCACCGCCGCCCAGACGTTAATCCGAAAATTATTGCTGCTATCTTTGCTGCCGCTAAAAATACTAAACACACGATCGTGCAAATTTGGAATCAACAGAATCGCCATACCGCTAATAACAAAGATACTTCCAAAGGCGATCGGCACCGCCCACGATCGCCAAAATTTGGGCAACAGTGGCCGCAACCAGTAATACACCATCCCGACAGTGACTAAGACCATTACCGCTAGCCCAATCCAAGCACCACGACAATACGTAGCTTGCAAGCACCAGAGATTTACACCCACCATTACTGCCGCGAGTGTTTTTGGCAGCCAGCCCCGCCACACAAACAAGGCGGCGATACTAAACGCGATCGCCGGGAGCAGATATCCCGCTAGTAGATTAGGGTTATTGAGATAACTATATGCGCGTGTCGTCTTGGAGAGCGTAGATTCAACGTCTACCCATGTTGCCAATTGCTTGGCTCCATAAATCGACTGATTGACCCCATATACACTGACAACCAGTGCCACATTTAAAAACACAGCAATCGACCAATTCCGAATTTTTGGCGATCGACACAATCGCGCCAACATCACAAATAATAGTAGGTACTGACTCAGTAAACCCAAGCCCCGCACTGCTGCCTCTCGCGCTGGGGATAACCCAGTTGAAATTGCCGAAATTAGTAAAAATATGATTACGGTGACATGAATTGGCGTAATGCCACCCCGGCGATCGTCTGCAAGCGTCAATAACACCCACAGAGCGGCGATGCCGACCATTAATGGCAGGAGTGTATCGTTTGGTAACGCTAGGGCTGGTAAAAAAGGAGACAATACAAAGACGGCTGAAGTTAGGATCGCCCCAATTTCGTCACCCCATTGGATCGACCAGCTCCGCTGCCGCCAAGACTGCAAACTACCCACCCAACGATGGCTGTAGCTAGATTCCATCCATCGATCGATCGACAGATCCGCTAATGTAAATCGTTGCCAAAAAGAGTACATCGGATAAATTATGAATTAAAAATTTATGAGTTATGAATGTATATTCATAGGCGATGGCATTATAAATTATGGATGAATCCTACCACTTCAACAAATTAAACTGTTCCATATCGACGGTATCGCGGTTGCGGTAGATCGACAAGACGATCGCTAGCCCTACCGCCGCCTCTGCTGCGGCGATCGCGATTACAAAGATGGTAAATACTTGTCCTTTAATTTCGATCGGATCGATAAAGTTAGAAAAGCCCATCAGATTTAAATTGACGGCATTTAACATCAACTCGATCGACATCAATACTCGCACTGCATTTCTACTCGTAATCAGTCCATAAATCCCGATACAGAATAGAGCAGCAGCTAAGATCAAAAAATACGGTAATTGCAACATAATTTAGGTGTTTATTCTTTAGCTTCTACAAAACTAGCTACTACTTATTTATTGTCGATTCCCGCCAATTCACGCGGACGTTCGGGCAGCGTGAGATTATTTTGTACTGAGGTTTGGCCGATAATTGCTTCAGGCATGAAGTCGCGACGAGCCAGCACGATCGCACCGATCATTGACATGAGTAACAACACCGAAGCTAATTCAAACGGTAAGAGAAAATCAGTAAAGAAATGCTTGGCAATCGGCACGATCGAACTCGTCAGAGGTGTTGCTGTCGAAATCTCCCACGGAGTCACGATCGAGATCGCACTTAGCAGGGCAAATAACCCGATACAAACTAATACCGTCGAACCTTGACGAATCCAACCATTTTTTAAGGGCTTAAAGTCTTCTCGCTTGTTCACTAACATGATCGCAAATAGGATCAAGACGTTGACAGCACCGATATAAACTAAAATTTGAGCGGCGGAGACAAAATCAGCATTGAGCAGGATATAAATACCTGCAATGCTAATAAATACGCCACCTAATAAAAAGGCCGAGTAAACAATGTTAGCAAACAGAACTACGCCAAGCGCAGATCCCAACATTAGGCAGGAAAGGATTCCAAATGTGACTAAGCGAACACCTTCAGCAATTTGCATTTTTGTTAGTGGTTATTAATATTTCCCTACCAAGATTGGGGTAGGGGTGAATCGCCTCTCACTGGAGAGGCTAGGAGCGAACATCAGCTTATTTAGCATCGGTATTGCTGTTAGCACGTTGAGATCCAGCAGCCAGATCGTGAGGTTCCATCACACCTTTGGGGAGGTAAGCCAGCGTGCGTAGTGGGGTCACCATCGGATCGTCAGTAACTTTGTAAGGTAAGCGACCGAGGGCAACACTATCATAATTGAGTTCGTGGCGATCGAAGGTCGATAGCTCGTATTCTTCGGTCATCGACAGGCAGTTAGTGGGGCAATATTCTACACAATTCCCGCAAAAAATACACACGCCAAAGTCGATACTATAGCTATTGAGTTTCTTTTTCTTGGTAGCTTTGTCGAACTCATAGTCAACTACTGGCAAGTTGATCGGACAAACCCGCACGCAGACTTCACATGAGATACATTTGTCAAATTCAAAATGAATCCGGCCTCGAAACCGTTCGGACGGCACCAATTTTTCATATGGATATTGCACGGTAATCGGACGACGCTGCATATGGTCGAAGGTCACAGACAGCCCCTGACCGATATATTTTGCCGCCTGCACTGTTTCTTTGCCGTAATCGACGACTTGTTTGAGAAATTTCAGCATGAGGGAGTAATTTAGTGGCTAGTGAATTAGTTTTTACTATAACTCCCCTCCTGGAAGGGGTAGATACTGTCTTGAATGTCAAGGGGTGGCGAGCGAATAATTAGGGTCAAAGGGCTGTTGAGACTTTAAAATGCCAAAAGCCAAATGGACTAATTTACGCATGATGGCACCAATCGCCTGCATTTTAGCCTTGCCACGAGCGAGTAATCGTTCGCTGAAAGTTTTGAGCAGAGGATTATGACGCATCGAGACTACCGCAGGCATATAAAGAGCTTTGCGGAGTCGAGAATTACCAGTACAAGACAACCGAGTTTTGCCATGAACGCTGGTGCCACTAGATCGCTCAGATGGAGTTAAACCCGCATGGGCAGCTAATTGACGAGCATTCTGGTAATCTTCGATCCGACCGATTTCTGCCAACAAGACAGCCGCAGTCTGTGCGCCAATTCCAGGAATTGAGACCAACAGATCTCGCTGTTGTTTTAACTGTGGATGTTTGTCGAAATGGTCGCTAATTAATTGTTTAATTAGGGCTTGCTGTTCCTGGAGATAGGTCAGATGAGATTGAGTGAGTTCAGCTACTTTGGTGGTGGCTGTTTCCACGCGATTGTGTTCGGCTGTGACCATGTCCTGAAGAGAATCTAATCGCCGGACCAGGGCTTGTAGTTCTTTGATTTCAGGGGCTGTTGGTTTCCACAGTTCTGGTTTAATTGCTGCACAAAAACGGGCAATCAATGCTGCATCAACTGAATCAGTTTTCGTCCGTAATAGTTCGCCCTTGGCAAACCCTTGAATTCGGGCTGGATTGACGACACTAACGGCAAAGCTGGCTGAGTAGAGGAATTCGGCTAAAGCGTCTCCATAGATGCTGGTCGCTTCCAGACAGGCGTGCATTTGGTCGATCCCTTTTTGTTTGAGCCACTGCTGCAAACTCTCAAACCCTTGCAGATCGTTGGTGAATTTTTTGGATTTTGTTCTCGTCTCTCCCATGATTAGTACTACATGAAAGTCTTTTTTGCTGATGTCTATCCCTAAAAAATTAACTGTCATTAACTGCTTACTCCACTCCTAACTATGCTCAAAGAACTTGACAGACTGTTTAACTAACCTTGTGATTGCAGGCTTTTCGGTAAATCGATTGCCTAAGATACTGTCCAGCTTTAGGTGTGTCTGTCATCAGTTGTGGGAGCTTATCTACGCAGCAGACTAACAATGTTGTCTAAGGGGCGGGCCAGCTTCACCGATTACTGATGTCCTCACTCTCACTTTCTCGCATCTGGCGATCGATCTCTGAAACTGTTATGGTTTCTTTACGCCGATCGATTTATTCCTCTGACTCCCTTGGTTTGTGTCGATCTCTTTGAACTACGTTTGTTCTAAGCATTGTCTATATCGATCGATTACCTACCTCTCTTTAAGATACAAGGGGTGGGTTCCAAAATTATCCCCCAAAAGCAGTTGGGAAGGCTAATTTGAGCGCAGCAGTGAGCAGTAGATTGGCTAAGGCGACGGGGAGTAAAAATTTCCAACCAAGATCGAGCAATTGGTCGATCCGCACGCGGGGAACAGTCCAACGGGTCAGAATGGCGAGGAAGACCAAGAAATATGCTTTCAGGACGGTCATCGCAATCCCTAACGAGGCATCGACTACTTGTACCCACGAAGTGGCAGGATCGACATGGAATAAATTACTAATTAACTCGATCGGAATCGGACTCGACCAACCACCTAGATAGAGAACCGCAACTAAGAGTGCAGATAATACTAGGTTAACGTAGGAACCCACGTAGAACAGCGCAAATTTCATTCCGGCATATTCAGTTTGATAGCCCGCTACCAACTCTTCCTCAGCCTCTGGGAGGTCGAAGGGCAGTCGTTCGCACTCAGCCAAAGCTGAAATCCAGAAAATCACAAAGCCAACTGGTTGTCGCCAGATATTCCAAGATAAAATTCCATAGCCCGACTGTTGCTGGACGATATCGATCGTACTCAGACTATTGGACATCATCACGATCGCCAGTACCGACAACGCTAACGGGATCTCGTAACTGATCGACTGAGCCGCAGCGCGCAATCCACCGATCAGCGAATATTTATTATTTGATGAATACCCCGCCATCAACAACCCGATCGGCACGATACTAGATAAGGCAATCCATAAAAATACTCCGGTATTGATATCGGTAATCACCAAATCCTGACCGAATGGCACGATCAGATATGAGAGAAATACTGGCATCACGACCAAAACTGGCCCCATCGTGAAGAGATAGGGGTCAGCCTTGGCTGGCAAAATATCTTCTTTAAACACGAGCTTGAGACCGTCAGCAACTGGTTGCAGTACTCCCAAAGGCCCGGCATATTCAGGGCCGATCCGTTGTTGGGCAGCAGCAGAGATTTTGCGTTCTAACCAAACATTGACCAGTACGCCTACCGTAGCACCGACGATCGTCAGTAGCATCGGAAACGGCATCCACAGCACTTTTGCTAGTTCCGCTGAGATCCCGAGGTCACTGAGGGATTGGATAAAAGTTCCTTGGAGATCGATACCTGAATTCATATGTCCCTTGGCTCTAGTTACGACAGCAACAGTTTATCTACGCGGTTGGCTCGGTTTTGGCGAACGGCAATTGCCACCGAGATAAATAAATTTAGTGCGGTTTTCTTTGCCTAGTATATCGCGGCATCGGTATCTGGCGATCGCCTTACCATTTGGCGGGCAATCTCAAACTTGCGATCTTAGAGACGATCCGTTCCAGCCCACATTCCGCTAGTCTAAGCGATCGAAAAACAATTAAAACGCAGCCATAGGATCGTAGCGATTTTATTCTCAACAATCTAAGACTATTGAGAATGTCTCTACAAATCTAGTTTGTCTTTATACTTTTAACAGTTGCTTAGTAAGCGAAATTCAAAGTGGATAATTTCCCTAGTTACTGGCAGATATTTGTTGAGCATAAATATCGTGCGGCTCGATCCCAACTTGGTGAAGATGCCGATGAACCATTTGCAACCGTTGCTCCGCGATCGTCGCACGTTGTTCCGCGAGAACGTACTTTTCTTCTAGTTCTGTAGCTAGTTTAATTTGAGTTTGTAACTTATGCTCCAATTCTTTAATAATCTTCCAAGCCTGTGCTGCATCGATCGTGGACTGTTTTTGTTGAATTTTCTTGGCTAAATTTGCCGAAGATAGGTGTGAATTGAAATCGGCAATCGTTGCTGAATTTTTCTCTGACACTGCTGGGATAAATCCGACTTCAGTTTTGGTACTAGTAAGTACGGTAGAATTCTCCTGCATGATTTGAGCCAGCCAGAGTACTTTACTAGCTCGCTGGAGTACTAGTTGTCCGGCAATTGTTTTAATCGTGAAAGTACCAGCATTGACAGTAATATTTTGAACTGGATACCAACTTCCTTTGAAGTTGACCAAAATATCCATGTTAAACCGCTGTTTATTTTGGAATCTTTCGGTAGGCCACCATTTCTTCCATAAAATTGATGGGTCGGTATACCAAATCCGATAGCCAGCAGGTGTCACATAATGTTTGTATTCGGTAAAACCTTCACGACTAGCATCACCAAACATCACGAAATCTAACTCGATTGCAATCCGCTCGATGATTTCCGCGAAGGTAGAGGTTTTTTTGACAATTATGTTTCTCGGCTTATTTTGGAGATACATAATCGCGATCGTGTCCCCGTTTCGCGTCATCAATTGCGACACCCCGCCAGTTACTTCGATCCGCAGGTGCTCGCTCGCTAGCAGTCGATCGCTACCTTGGACAAACTTTTCAATAAGTTTGTTATCATCAAGTTCAAAAATATTAGACATCTGCGATCGCTCACCAATCATATTAGTTAATGTGTTAAAGCTATAGAAATAAATAGTTTGAATGTTCGGCTCGTAAGGATCGCTCGATAAAAATCTAAATAACAACGCAATGATTTACTTATTATCGATTAAAGTAGCGACCGTTTTAGATTTGGTGATGGCGATGCGATCGAGATCGCTAAACTAGTACGATCTGGTACGGCAATCGTCATTGTGTAAATCGATCGTACTCGAGGATCGATTCGATTCGTATCCGACAAAAGTATTAAATTACACTCGAGAAATCTACCTTTGTCCGTATGAATGGATGGCGGCAATAAATGTGTGATTTACTGTTGCCATCTTTCATCTTGCTAAGGTATGTAGTTACCCAAGCGAGTTTTCTAGAATCATAGCAAATTGTGCAATGAAATCTCGTTAGCGATGCTCATCCAGATCGGATATACCAACAGGATTAAATTATAATAGCGGCAACGCTCGATCTATCGCTCATTTCTATCTAATCGCTAATATGATTCCTGGTGAAATTCTGACCCAAGCTGGCGAAATCGAACTAAATATCGGTCGCCCAACGCTGACACTCGCAGTCGCAAATACTGGAGATCGACCGATTCAAGTTGGTTCCCATTATCACTTCTATGAAGTTAATGCTGCATTGAACTTCGATCGCGCAGCGACTAGAGGGATGCGACTGGACATCCCCGCTGGCACTGCTGTCAGATTCGAGCCAGGAGATGAGAAAGAAGTCCAGCTAGTCGCTGTTGCTGGCAGCCGCGAAATCTACGGTTTTAATGCCCGAGTCGAGGGTAAGCTCTAGGATCGTGTGCCGGAGAGGTAAATGAACGTCAGTTCGGGATAAGGACTTCAGATTAACGACTCCTGGCTTCGTTTCGGAACCGCACCCAATCCACGAACCCCACCCACAGATCGATTCCCATTGCGAAGCTAATGCGAAGCGCGCTACGCTGCCAACAGATCGACCCTTGTGCAGGGGAGTTTGAGGGGCGGCACCCGGAAGCTTCGCATCCTGCTCCTCAACGGGGGGTCTGGGGGTCGGAGCGGTGCGCACTCGTCGGGTCTCCCGACGTAAAAAGCGCAACAAGACAACCCCCAGGACCAGGTTCTGCCCCCATCAGTAAAACTCGCAGCCCACAAATATATACCGCTTGCTGCTTCGCTTTGAACAGATCTTATCCCGAACTCACGTTAAATGACATTAATTACGCTCCACAAAGGCAAACTCGATCCCTCGCGCCTCGACATCGGCAAGAATGCGATCGTATGCCTCTAAATCCCACAACGCCCACTCAACCTTAGCTTCAGCAGATGCACCCGCTAAAATGTGTGGATTGGTAGCCAGAAATTCCTTCAGGCTGTGGATTGTTTGCCTTGCCACCGTCGGCTCATGCCAGCGTGGCTGTTCTTTGAGAATGGAAATTTCGGCTCGCATCGCAGAAGCTAGTACTGCATTTGCTTCAGCCTCAGCTTCTTTGAGCAGTTTCGTGTAACCTTGCGGATCTTTGTAAATGAAGCGATCGATTCCAGTTACACCTAATTTTTGGGCGATTCGATCGAGCTGGTTTAATAATAGCGGTACTGTCGAACCATAAACCAGTCCATCTTTGCGATCGCCCATTGTTGCTGGGAGTGGAGCGATGCCGCCGTGTTTGAGTTCGATTGTCAGCCAGTATGCCATGAAATTCCCTATCTATCACCGTAAGACTAGAGTACCCATCCGAATTCTCAAAAATCAGTTTTGGTAATTTAGGCAGTATGGAGATCGAGATCGATAAGATTTGCTAATTAATGGAACAGGATGCTGCTCGATCTCATCGAGGCAAGTGTACCGATCGAGTACCAGAATTCCATTTAAGTAGATTTAAAAGAGTTAAGGGATGAAACTGCAGTTTCATCCCTTTTTTCCACTCGATCGAGCTAATGTGGATTTATTCGCTAACGACTTTGACACTAGTGCCAACTTTAACCAATTGGTACAACGCTTTGACATCTCGATTGTACATCCGCACACAACCATGAGAGGCGGCGGTGCCGATCGATTTGAGATTTGGCGTACCATGAAAACCGATAACATCTTGCCCATCAGTCCAAAACCCAATCCACCGCGCCCCGAGAATATTTTCGGCTCTGGGCGAGAAGACTTGTCCGGTTTTAAAACTAGTCCAAGATGGATTTTTGATTTTTTCTAATACTTGCCATTCGCCTGTCGGAGTTTCCCAACCCTTTTTACCGATCGCGACTGGATATTTAGCAATCAGTTTATCGCCCTTATAGACATAAACTCGCTTGTCTTTGAGATTGATTGTGAGATTGACAACCGTTTCAACTGGCTCCTGAGTGGGATTAACCGTAGAAACCGGGGGTTTGGCTGGCAGCTGTTTAGGGGTAGTGGGGAGTGGCGTAGTTCCAGGTGCTGGCTTGACTCCTGTTGGCATACCCTGAGCTGGCGCAACTGGTTGTCTGTTTGTGTCTGGAGTTGCTAGCTTGACGGTACTTGGCGGGGAATTGAGTTGCGATCGGCGGATGGGTGTTGATGCCCGAGCGTTGAGCTGGGTTGGTATTGTCACTAGTACAGTTACCAGCACCAATGCAGCTTTAAAAGATAAAAATTTTGCAGGTTGAGACATTGTCAAACTCGATCGACCTTAATATTGAGTTGTGGTGATATGGATAGTCAAAGATATTTTACCCATCGCAGTTGCGATTTCCGGCACCTATAGCTCGCAATTCGATCGCGATTTTGAGTCCAGTTGCCAATGGGATAAACACATCCTAACGCCAAGCTGGAGTTCTGGGGTGAGATCCGATCGCGCTGCTAATTGCAATATTTCAGCAGGAATCGTTGGTGAGATTTTTGAGATGGCGGCGATGGTGTAAAGTTTGACGCGATCGTCTGGATCTCCCAACAGCTGGATGAGTTCTGGGACGCTGTTAATCTCACCCAAGTTCCCCAACGATCCGGCGATCTCTTGTTTGACGCTTGCTGACAGACCGGCAATATTGGCATGTAAGTAAGCTGCGAGTAATTGACTGGCATAACAGCGCTCTCGCTCGGTATTGCCGATACTGGTAACGATTTCTCCCCTCATCGCTGGTGGGGCCGTAACCAAGGCTGCGACCAAGCAATCGAGTGCCGCGCAGGTACCAATCCAGCCCAAGGCGAGAATAACTTGCGACTGCAACGGTGTGGGAGTCCGATCGGCTACCAATACTTCGGCTAAAACTGTTACAGCATATGGATCTGGCAATCGGGACAACCCCAAGGCGGTCGCCCCACAAACTGCCAAATTTAGATCGAATAATAGTGGCTGGAGCTGGCGGACGAGATCTAATTCTACTGTCAGATCGCTCCGCAGACTCAGCGCAGTTACCGCCGCTTGGCGGACGCTAGCAGCGGTATCGGTTAGTTTTGTCAATAGCAGTGGGGGAATGCGCGGATCGTGGAAACTGCCCAGCGCTTCGACGGTGAGCGTCCGCACCTGTGGATCGGGATGCTGGAGGGTACGACTGAGCGGCTCGATTGTTTGTGAGTGGCGGATTTGTGCCAATGCTGTCACCGCGATCGCACAATCTGAAGTAGTTAATAATTCTGTTAAGGCGGTAATCGCCGAAGTGCCGATTTTTGCTAGCGCGCCAGTGGCGATCTCGCTCAGCTCTGGATCTTCACCCTGACGGATCGCCATCACTAATGCGGTGACTACATCCGATCGATCGAATTCACCCAAAATTCGCGCTACAAACCATCGCTCTTCGATCTCCACATCGGAGTCGTTGAGGAGATCTAACAGGGGTAGGATGGCAATTTCACCCAGCTTGGGCACGATTTTAGCAATCTCCCACTGTTGCTCGAAATCTCCGTCCATCAACACTTGTAGCGCTAAGCCCAAAACTTGCGCTCTTAGCGCTTCGTCGGCATCGAGCGGCATGTTTTGGATTGTGGCGATGACTTCCGCCCACATTCCCCGCTCTGCTGCGGCAATCGCTGGATCGATCGCGAACGATGACATACAAGTTATTGGGGGTATTTACTTAATTGCGATCGCGACTAGGACTAATAATGCTTCGATCGTGTAGAACACACCGACAACCTGCGTTTCCGTCCAACCGCTCAATTCTAGATGATGGTGGATCGGAGCCATTTTAAACAGGCGCTTGCCCTTACCTTCAGCATCTTTAGTCGCCTTGTAATAACTTACCTGAGCGACAACCGATAGCGATTCTACCGCAAAGATCCCACTCAAAATAAATAACACCCAGAGGTGCTCCGTGAGAATTCCTACCGCCGCCAAAGCACCACCCAAAGCTAACGAACCAGTATCGCCCATGAAGACTTTGGCTTTATTGCGATTGTGGACGACAAAGCCGAGATAGCTACCGCTCAGACAAATGCAAAACACGGCTAAATTAGGTTCTTTGGACAAAATTACTGCGGCGAGTCCTGCCAAGGCGATTGCACCCGTCCCCCCAGCCAATCCATCGACCCCATCAGTGAGATTGGTCGCATTGCTCTCAGCCAAGAGCGCGAATACGCCCAGTCCCCAAAATAAGAAACCCAACGGTAAGACTACGTTAAACGGTAAATGAACGCTGGTAATTGCCATCCCACGACTGTAAAGCGCCCAGCCACAAAACGCGATCGCGATTGCGGCTTGCAGTAGCAGTTTACCTTTTGGCGTGAGACCTTCATTCTTCTTATTACTCAAACTCTTCCAATCATCGACCCCACCGATCGCAAAATAGCCCAAACTCGCCATCGCTACCGCGAGCGCATCGGGGTTAAATTTCGTCCAGAGTAATCCGATCGCAATCCCGAGCGGTACCACAAACACACCACCCATCGTGGGGGTGCCAGCTTTCTTCAGATGCGCCTGTGGGCCATCTTCGCGAATGAATTGTCCCATTTTTAATTTTTGAAGCATGGGAATCGCCCAGTAACCGATCGCGGCAACTGCTGCTGTAGCTACTAAAAATGGTAATAGCAAAGAAGTAGTTACACTTTTGCCTTCATGCCAATCCAACCACAAAATCGCTCCACTAAGTACCATCCCTAATAGGATCAGCAACCCAGTTCCGGTAGGATTAAAACCCCGTGTGGATACCGATTTACCCTCCATCTATGTCTTCCTCCGAGGTAATTCGTTGGTGAAGCCTCTCTGAAAGAGAATCGCTTACTGCCACCATTAATATCATCAGATCGACACCAGTTGCACAAAATTTCGCAACAATTGCAACTTAGCGATCGCGCTTGCAATCGCAAATCAAAGTACGATATCCCCGACTTCTGTAGAGAAATCGGGGATATATCATCCTAAATAATGACGGATGAGTCTAAGCTACGCTCTAAATTTCGTCAGCATCGTCACTATCATCACTATCTTCTTCTTCTTGATAGTCGCGATCGTCTTCAAATAGTTCTTCCTCTAGATTGGGTTGATCCAATGCAGAAATAGCGGGATCGCGCTCGTCGCGTTCGATCAGCCGACCTTGAGATTCCAGCCACTCTAAAATCGACGTATTGCGCTGAACGGCAATCACTGGCGCAGGTTCGTACCGGGGCTGTTGTTTTAAAGCTGGATTGTTAAACGTATCGGGCATGATAAATCGATTGGCTCCAATTTCCTATAGTTTATCATTGTGGCTAGTAACTTGCGTAGATAATTAAATTATTAAGGTAGGGATATGTATGCCTAAATCTAGACTGCTAGCTGCGATCGCGGGAAAAAATCGGGGGATACTTGCCACAGCTACCGATCGACAGGCGATCTTAGCCGCGATTACCGAATTAGAATCTCGCAATCCACACCCACGACCGTTGACGACTGCGGTAGATTTATTAGCTGGTAATTGGCGGCTACTATACACTAGCAGTCAAAGTTTGCTAGGGATCGATCGCATTCCGCTGCTGAATTTAGCAAATATTTATCAATGCATTCGCCCACTCACTAGTTCGATTTATAATATTGCCGAAGTTACGAGTTTGATTCCCGGCACTAGTGGTTTGGTCGCGATCGTGGCTGACTTTACCCCAGTCAATGAGTCTAGAGTAAACGTCCAGTTTAATCGCTCGCTGATCGGTTTTCAGGGATTAGTAAATTATTCAGATCCAGATCGACTGATTGCGGCGATCGAAACCGGTCAAAAATTCACCGCGCTCGATCTAAAGATCGAGCGTCAAAATAAAGAACCCGCTTGGCTCGAAGTCACCTACCTCGACGATACCCTCCGCATTGGGAGAGGGAACGAGGGGAATGTATTTGTATTAACAAAAATTTAGAACTCATAACTCATAATTCAATGCGTTTGTCTCAACGGCATCTCAAAATTCTCGAAACTTGTCCGCGTCAATTCGAGCATTTGTATTTCGATCGATTGGCATTACCTGTTTCCCCGACCCAACAACTTAAAACTCAGTTGGGTAGTGATTTTCACCTTTTAATGCAACAGCGAGAATTGGGACTGCCGATCGAGCCAATTTTAGCGCGTGCGCCGCAACTCAATACTTGGATGCAGGCGATTTTGACGGCAGCACCCGAATTATTTCAGTCCGACCCCCAAACTTGGCGCGAGAGCGAACATGTGCGAACGTTGGCGATTGCTGGCGCAGACAGTGATAATTACTTGTTTACTGTTATCTATGACTTGGTAATTCTCAATCCCGATCGGGCAGATATCATCGACTGGAAAACTTACCCACTACCAAGATACAAAAAAGACCTCGATCGCGATTGGCAAACGAGATTATATCTGTATCTTCTGGTCGAAACTAGCGATTATGCACCCAAACAGATTGCTTTTACCTATTGGTTTATTCAGTCTTCACCCCAACCAAAATCGGTCAGAATCGACTATACACTCAAGCAACATCAACAAACCAAGTCCGACCTCCAAACTTTATTAAGTAAATTATCGAACTGGTTGGATGCCTATCGCACTAACCGGGAACCTTTTCCACAAGTAGAACCGTCCACAGGCTTGTGCCAAAACTGCAATTTTGCGGTGCGGTGCGGTCGCGAATCTCTAGCGCTAGCAGCGCCAACGGCTGTTCCAAGTCTCGAGCTAGTCGATATTCCGCTCATACCAATTTAAGTCGATCGGTGACAATTTCGATTCGGTTAGATTAAAATCGGAGTGGGCGCGATCGACTACCAAATTGAGTTAAGGTTTGCTAAGTTTGCTCTCATATACTCAATTAAACAGTAATAACCGTTTATAAAAGCTATTTATTTAAGCTACATTATTTAATACCCCGATACCGATCGCAGCAATTGACGCAGCCTCTCAGCAACGAGAATCGCTCGACACTAGCCATCGAACTAGATTAACCTCCACTGCAATGCCACAATCGTTCCTATGATGCAACCATCCACATTCCAAACTGTTTTGCGACATAAACTAGTTCGACGCGGAGCAATATTTACTAGTGCGTGTTTGGCCACATGTTTACCTATTTACTCTAGTTCAGTCCTGGCAGCGTTTAAAGATAGTCCCAAAGCAACCGTGGATGAAGCTTGGCAAATTGTCAATCGGGAGTATGTAGACGGTACGTTTAACAAGTTAAACTGGCAAAAAGTCAGAATGGACTTGCTCAAACGCAACTATAGCAATCGCCAAGAGGCATATGTAGCGATTCGGGCGACTCTAAAGAAACTGGGCGACCCTTATACCCGCTTTATGGACCCAGTGCAGTTTCAATCCCTGAACAATCAAACCAGTGGCGAAATGTCTGGTGTCGGTATCCGCCTAGAATCCAATCCACGCACCCAGCAGCTCGTTGTTGCGGAAGCGATCGAAAATTCCCCGGCATCGAAAGCCGGAATCAAGACTGGTGATGCAATTGTCGCGATCGATGGTAAGTCTACCAAGAATATGACATTGGAAAATGCCATCAGTCTGATTCGCGGCGAAATCGGTAAATCGATTACGCTCAAGATCGGACGAGCTAATACGAGTCCGTTTGATATCGCCCTCACTCGCGCTCAAATCGAGGTATCCTCGGTCTTTTCCGCAGTCAAGCAAGAAGGTAAGCTCAAAGTCGGTTATATCCGGCTTTCCGAATTTAGCTCCCACTCTTCCACTCAAATGGAAAAGGCGATCAAAGATCTCAATCGCCAACAAGTCAATGCTTACGTCTTAGATATGCGTGGCAATCCTGGTGGATTACTCCAAGCCAGCGTCGAAATCGCGCGGATGTGGCTGGATAATGGCACGATCGTTAAAACAGTCGATCGTAAAGGTGGTAATGAAGATTTCCGCGCGGTTCAAGGCGCACTAACACAACTACCACTGGCTGTCCTCGTCGATGGTAATTCGGCTAGTGCCAGCGAGATTTTAGCAGGTGCGCTCAAAGATAATCGCCGCGCGCAAGTAGTCGGATCCCAAACCTTTGGTAAAGCTCTCGTCCAATCCGTCCACTCTCTATCTGACGGTTCGGGGATGGCCGTAACGGTCGCTCATTACTATACTCCCAACGGTACCGATATCGGCCACAAAGGAGTCACTCCTGACGTGAAGGTCGATCTCAACTGGTTGGAGCAAAAGAATCTCTCTGATACCCCAACGCTGCTAGGTAGCGCACAAGATCCCCAATATCAACAGGCAGTTTCGGTCTTACAAAATCGCCGTAATGCCGCTAACCAAAATACTGGTAAAACTCCTGCATTGAGTCGTAATTAATTGTCAAGTAGAGACGTTCCAACGAGTCATCTCTACGATTTCGATGAAACCCCAACAAACTTTGTTGGGGTTTTTATGTAATTAGCTCTCGTGATATCAATACTTCTCTGTTAATAACTGCTAGCGACTGAAGTCGCAGCTAGTGAAGCAAAGTCCGCCTACGCGGACTAAATAGTTTTTAGATTAACCGAGAAGTATTGCTCGTGATATATCATCACCCAAGCTATGCCTGGTGAGGATGTGTTGCGAATTCTAGAAGCGGCTACAAAACGGGTTATGACAGATGCAGCTAAAAAAGCAGGAAAGCCGACTAACTATTAGTCGGCTTTTTTGTGAAAGTGTCCTGATTTGTATCACAGCAATGCGGAAATATTAGCAGCACACTGAAGATACAAACTCAAAAAATATTATGACAGAGCAGATCTTGTTTAAAAGCAGTGAAATTAGCATAACAACTGCACGGTTAGAAATCAGGGGAAAAATGTACCCAATCGCACATATTACGTCAGTAAACAGTATTCAACAAAACCCAGATACCAGCAAAGCTACATCAACTTATTGGACTGGAATATTATTTACAATCTGTTCGGTTTTTGGTGCGTTAGGGCATACAGAAAACTTACTAAATACATTAAGCAATACAATACTTTTTAACTTATTAATTTCGGCACCAACAATATGGTTTGGCTGGTACTGGCGAAATAGCCAGAAAACCATATATTCCATCATTTTGAAGACTGCCAGTGGTGAAACAGAAACATTTAGATTCTCTGATGAAAAATTTCATCAAAATATCCTCACCGCTCTAAAAAATGCAGTTATTTCTCAGAATTCAATCAACCATATAAATAATAGTCAATTAACTGTTGTCGAATTAGAAAAAACATTTAATTTAGAAGACAGAACTCCAACATTTAGCTCTTATTACAAAGAAATCAGCCGCAAACTGGGTAAGAAATAAAAATCAAATATAATTTGGACAAAACAATGCAGAATATCAAACTTGCAGCAATAGTAGGATTAGTTTGTAGCGAGCTGGCGATCGGGCCATCGGCTGAAGCAAAATTATTGCCCCAAGCTAAGAAAGAAATTCAGATCGCTGCTTGCGAAGGTTATCAGACTGGCAATCTTAATTATATCCAAGTACGAGAAGAGGTCAGAGGAATGGTTCAGGAAAATTATATATTGGAACAATATGAAAAAGCCCTTTTGGGGATGGCGACTCCTATCAGAAACTACAATGTCGATCCTGGGTTGAAGGCACAAGCTGAATACTCTTCTTCAAAAAATATCCAAGAACATACCGATACAATCATGGATGCTATAGTTCCAATCTGCCAACCTAAAACTGTTTCTCAACCTGTAAAAACAGAACCACTGTCACCAATAGATGAGGTCATTCAAAAACGCATTTGCGATGCTTATCGATCGGGTGAGTATAATTACAAGCAAATACGTTTGGCAACCAGCGAGCTAACTCAAAAATCTCACATTCCAGGAAAAGAAGAACGAGAAGTTTTGAATTTTGTCAAAAGTAGCAATGTTCAGGATTTGAGCATGGAAGCCGCAATAAGTTACTACAGATATCAAACCATCCAAAGACGTATGAATACAATTTTAAATTCAGTAGTATCTAACTGCCAGCCGAAGCATAATTGATGAAAATTCTAGATTTGATTTAACGAAATATAATTTATTAGCTGATAATTAATCCAGCGATCGCGCAACCAATCCGGCTCCAAAGTTAGAGAAGATCGACTCTGTACCACAATAATATGTTTGTCCGAGACATCGGATCGTTGACCTTTGCTCTGCCTTCGGCAATCGTGTTGATATTGCCAGTGGGGACAGGTACATCGCCATTGCTCGCCAAACTTGGAAACAAGGTAAAGATAATAGAGGCTGGCGCAATAAAAGCTATGCCAGTACATTACAATTGGTTGCAATTAATTGACAGTTCGGGCGAATACTCTCTAGATTCTGAATACAGGCTTAGAGCAGGTGACAGTATGGGTGATGCAAAAAGACGGAAAGAAAGCGGTCGGGAGCCTGCTGAGTCCAAGCGAATCTTCCCGTGGTTGCCATTAACAATGGCTCAATCAGAGGCATTCGTCCAGACTAGTACTAAAGGCGCTTGGATTGGGATCGGTTTATTAGTATTTGCGTGGCTGATGGTACGGCTCATTGGTCCTGCATTGGGATTATGGCAGACCGTAGGGTAATCCGATCGATATTTGCGTGGCTGATGGTACGACCGATCGGCCCTGCCTTGAGATTATGGCAGACCGTAGGGTAATCCGATCGAAATGTACGGAGATCGAGGTAGAGATCGATCGCTATCCTCCCGATCGAGAAATGTCATAATGGAAATGGATATTTTTCCATTTACCTACCTCAATAATTAGCTCGATCGATTGTGTATGAACTCTTCAGAACAATCTTTAACTCGCTCCTATAGCCAGGAAGATGTCCAACAGATCCTCAATATCGCCCTGGCGCAGCATCCGGATGCGGGTACAGAATTATCCTACGCGCAATTATTAGAAATTGCCGATGAATTGCGGATCCCTGCCGATACGCTCAAGCTCGCCGAAAATAAGTGGCTCGTTCAACAGAGTTCGGCTAACAAACTTCAAGAATTCGACGCGCACCGTCGATCGAAGTTTCAGGATAAATTAGGTAAATATCTCATTACCAATGCTTGTTTGGTAGCAGTAAATTTACTGATGGGATTTGGCGCACCTTGGTCGTTGTATATCCTAATTTTTTGGGGTATGGGCGTTGGTTTGGATGCGTGGAAATTATTTTATCAGCGCCAAGGACAAGCTTACGATCGCGCCTTCCAAAGTTGGGAACGCAAACGCAAGATTCAGAAGTCAATTACTGGTTTAATCGATAAATTAGTCTAGTATTAAAAGCAAGTTCAGATGTTGTTATTACTGTGGCTGATCCTGGGGGCTGGTTTGCGACTGGCTGACTTGGATGTCAAGCCACCGTGGACGGATGAATTTAATACGATCGTCTTGAGTTTGGGTAATAGTTTCAAGTCGGTGCCGCTCGATCGAGTTATTAGTTTTCAAGACCTCCTTGCGACATTAAAACCGAATCCTGCTGTCACGCTGGGGGATGTCGTCCGTCAAGTAGCACTCGAAGATCGGCAACCGCCGATTTATTTTGCCATCGCGCATCTATGGATGCAGCTTTTTCCTCCCGATGGTGGATTTGTGAGTCTGTGGGCTGCTCGTGCTTTACCTGCTGTCATCGGCATCTTGACAATTCCGGGCATTTATCTGTGCAGCTATTTTGTCTTTCGATCGCAGCTTATCGCGCACCTGACTGCGGCGATGTTGGCAGTATCGCCATATGGGGTCTATATCGCCCAGGAAGCCCGTCATTATAGCTTGGCGATCCTCTGGATTGCAATTTCAATAAGTTGTTTGGCAAGCGCTTGTGGCTATCTCTCCAGACAGCAAAAAATACCTTTCGTCCAGATTTGCCTCTGGATAGTGGTGAATAATTTGGCGCTGGCGACAAATCAGCTATCGGCTATCGCCCTCATCGCGGAAGCGATTGTCGCGATCTCGTTCTATCTCTGGCAAATTCACCAAGCCAATACCAAAGCAGCCATAGATCGATCGATCTTAGCGCTCGCGCTAACCAACTTGCTACATCCCAGTTGGCGGCGATTGTATCTGGTCATTTTGGGGACTGTCGCTGGTGGAATTTGGGGGTGGTGGTTACTAGCGCGTACTTACGATCCGAGTCTGACAATGTGGATCGATAATACTCCGCATAAATCGATCGAAATCGTCAATCCGTTCTTCCAATTAATCGGCGCAGCGATTACGATGATGTCGCTATTACTTGTCGAAGTAGCAGAATTGCCGCCGCTGTCGATGCTGTCAGAGATGCCTATCGATCTGAATCTCCCGATTATTATCGTCTCAGCGATTTTGATGCTGATTTTCTTTGGATGGGCGATCCCGCTGCTAGCTCGTGGCATTGGCATTCAGTTACGCCAATCCTCAACCAAGACTGGGACATTAGCAATCGGCGGATTTGTGGCGATCTCGATCGGGTTATATTTAGTTATCCCCTGGCTGACTGGAGTAGATATTACTCAGGGAGCGCGCTATCATTTTGTCTACTTCCCCGCGATGATGATGCTGATTGGCTTGGGATTGGCAAGTTGTTGGCAAAGCTTACCGTCAATTGCCAAATGGGTATCGGGCAAGCAAGCTGTCGCGATCGTGCTATTAATGGGATTGGTTAGTAGTGCGATCGTGGCTAGTAACTACGGCTACCACAAATATTATCGTCCCGAACAACTGGTACCGCTGATGCAACAGTCGGCACCGATACCCATGTTGATTGCGACTACGCATAATAGTTTGATTCAAGTTGGCGAGATGATGGGGGTGGCATGGGAGCTACGGCGTACCGATAAATTCAAACAAGCCCCCAAAACTCAGTTTCTCCTCGCTCATCAATTGCAACGATTCTGCGAACGCGACTGTCCACCTACCAAGATTTTACGCGAGACGATCGATCGGATTTCACACCCGATCGATCTGTGGGCGATTAATTTTTATGCGCCAATGAGTTTACCCCCGACTTGTGAGGTCGATAAAAAGTTTACGGATGGGATCTATGGTTATGAATATCGGCTCTATCACTGTCAGCCGATTAAAGATATCGATTGAGATTCGGACATAGTGGGACACCAATAGCCAATCTACTTTCCTCCGGTAGAAACGATCGCGCTAGCGATGAAAGCAAGAAGCGAAGGACTAGGAATCAGGGCGACGGGAAGAGTGTTAGGAGTGGCAGCAAATAGTGTAATTAATTGGGAAAACCATTTAGCAGCAGCCTTATCAAATTGGTCACAAATGGGATCGATCGACATATTAACAGTAAGGTATTAACCACTGCCGCGATCGCTCGTTCGCATAGCGTGCCGGAGGCGATCGAAGTATACTCAATCCATGACCCTATCTCGATCGAATCATGTCCAATTCTTATTCCCTCACGATTCATGGTGGTGCTGGTGCCCTAGAAGATCTCAAGCATGAAGCCAGTGCAGCAGAGTTCGAGCAGAGTGTCATCACCATCTTGGAACGCGGACGCGAACGGCTAGCCGCAGGCGATAGTGCCTTGGCTGTGGTGGAATATTGTGTCACCCTGTTGGAAGACGATCGACTCTACAATGCTGGATGCGGATCGGTGTTAAATGCCGATGGTAAAGTGGAAATGGATGCAGCCCTGATGGATGGGCGCGATCTTCGAGCGGGGGCTGTCGCCGGGATTAGGAATATTAAAAATCCGATCGCCTTAGCTCGGCGCGTACTGGAGCGGGGCGAGCATGTGTTGCTCATGGGTGAGGGCGCGTTAGAGTTTGCACGCTTTTGTGAGGTCGAAACTTACCCGGATGCTTACTTTATTACACCAGCGAGAATTCAGCAGTTAACGGAAGCTCAGGCGGCTGGACGGATGACTTTAGACCACGAGAAGATAAAGCCAAATCAGAAGCTAGGTACTGTAGGCGCTGTAGCGCGAGATCTTCATGGCAATCTAGCTGCAGCGACATCTACAGGCGGATTGGTAAATAAACGGTGGGGTCGGGTGGGCGATACCCCAGTCATCGGCGCAGGGGTGTTTGCGGATAATGAGACTTGTGCGGTATCGGCAACGGGTTATGGCGAGCAGTTTTTACGCACGGTGCTGGCGAAAACAATTTCCGATTTCGTGCAGTTTCAGGGCATGGATGCTGAAGCTGCGGCGCAGGCGGGAATCGAGTATTTGGTCGCCAAGGTGAATGGCATCGGTGGGGTCATCGTCATCGATAGCGCGGGGCGCTGTGCGGCGGCACAGTCCACTTCTGGGTTGATTCGTGGTTGGATCGAGTTGGGGGGCGAGGCGCGCTGTACGTTAGGATAACGCAAGTTGCTACCTAGAAACGCCTACGATTGAAATCGTGGCTACAGTTACAAAGTCCGCCTTCGCGGACTAATATAACCTCAGTTCGGGATAAGGAAAACTGATTTGCTCCGCTCTAGCACCGCCCTGAACTGGAAGTGTCTCGTTCCGAGAGGCTACGCCAACGGGCTAATAGCTCAAGTTCTCTGAAGAGAACTACCAAATTTCTTAGTTCGTTTTAACGAACTTTTGCTATGAGCAACTAATTTATTTGAGGGCGGTGCAGAAACGAAGCTAGCAATCATCGATTCTCCAAGGAGAGGCTATCGCCAACGGTAACCCTTATCCCGAACTCACGTTAATAAATTAGTCCGCGAAGGCGGACTTTGCGTGACGAGCAGCGATGCGCGCTCGTCTGGTCTCCCAACGTAAAAAGCGATCGAGAGAGCGGTTTCTAACCGCTGAGATTGTAGGTATCAACTTGGGTTAGGATAAGCGAAACCATGCGGATAAATTACGCAGCTTGCGCGCCGCTTGTTGGCTCGCAATTTTACCCCGATAACTTGCATGTCCCCAGCGCCAGAACTAGCAGTTGAATTCGATCGAGTTAACTTCGAGATCGATCGTCGTCCGTTATTATCGAACTTAAATCTCCAGATCTATGCGGGCGAAACCCTAGTTCTATTGGGACGTAGTGGTAGCGGCAAGACAACGACATTGAAACTCATCAATCGCTTGTTAACTCCTACCAGTGGCAGCGTATTGGTAAACCAGCGCCCAACAACTGACTGGGATGCCATCAAACTCCGGCGGCGGATCGGTTATGCAATTCAGGATACAGGGCTATTTCCACATCTAAGCGTGTATCAAAATGTGGCAATCGTCCCATCGCTCGAAAAGTGGACACAACCGCGCATTCAGGAGCGTGTCGATGAAATGTTAGTTTTGGTGGGGTTAGCACCGGAAGTCTTCGCGCGCCGCTATCCCCATCAACTTTCTGGCGGTCAACGTCAGCGGGTGGGGGTCGCTAGAGCCTTAGCCGCCGACCCTGCGATCTTACTCATGGATGAACCTTTTGGCGCGCTCGATCCGATTACTCGATTGGAATTGCAACAACAGTTTCAGTATTTGCAGCGACAACTCGAAAAAACTGTTGTTTTTGTCACTCATGATATTCAAGAAGCTTTTGTGTTTGGGACGCGGATTGGGTTGATGGCGGGGGGTAATTTAGTAGTATTAGGCACGAAAGCTGAATTTCTCCAATCTCAACATCCCGAAGCTCAAGCTTTTATGGCTTGTTTGACTGCTGGTGAAAATTGGAAAAGTGCGTAATTAAAGGAGAGCGTCTTGTTTTTTAGCGAATATGCCTCAGAAATTGTCCTCCGCACGGGCGAGCATATCATCTTAGTGACGATCGCAATGTCAGTAGCGGTCGCGATCGGGATTCCGATTGGGATTTTTATTACGCGCCAACCCAAACTTGCCACACCCATTCTCACTGTCGCGAATGCGATTCAAACTATTCCCAGTTTGGCAATTTTTGGTTTTCTAATTTCCGTACCATTACTCGGTGGAATTGGTAAAACTCCAGCAATTGTCGCGCTAACTCTATATGCGTTATTACCCTTAATTCGGAACACTTATATTGGGATTAATAGCGTCGATCCGGCTATTAGGGAAGCGGCGATCGGGATGGGAATGACCGATCGACAACTATTATTTCAGGTCGAAATTCCGCTGGCAATCGGGGTGATTTTAGCTGGGGTAAGAGTTGCGACAGTGATTTGTGTCGGGATTGCCACGATCGCGGCGGCGATTGGTGGTGGAGGATTGGGGGTATTTATCTTTCGGGGGATTGCGACGGTTAACGATCGCCTAATTTTAGCAGGAGCGATTCCGGCGGCGGCGATTTCTTTAGGTGCAGATTTTGCTTTGGGTTGGGTGGAACGACAACTGACACAACAACAAGAAAGACCAACAAAAAATAATAATCGTCAAATTGCGATCGCGATTGGTGGCATTATCTTAGCGATCCTCAGTTCATTAATTTTCATCTACGGTCGATCGGTACCGACGATCGTTATCGGCTCAAAGAATTTTACCGAGCAAGTTATTTTAGGTGAATTACTCGCGCAGCAAATCGAGAATAATACGCCGTTAAAAGTCGATCGCAAGTTTAGTCTCGGTGGGACGTTTATCTGTCATGAAGCAGTTAAAGCTGGAAAAATCGATGGCTATGTCGAATATACGGGTACGTCACTCACTGCGATCCTCAAGGAAAAACCGCTCGCGAGTCCACAAGTAGTCTTCGATCGAGTCAAACAAGAGTATCTCCAAAAGTTTCAATTATCAGTCCTCCCATCCTTGGGATTTAATAACACCTTTGCAATGATTATCCGAGGTGACGATGCCAACCGTTGGCAGATTAAAACGCTGTCAGAGGCTGCTAAATATACACCCCAAATGCAAGCCGGATTTGGTTATGAATTTCTCGAACGTGCCGATGGTTATCCAGGCTTAGCGAAAACTTATGGTTTGAAATTTGCCAATCCGCCGCAACAAATGGAGCTGGGATTGATGTATCAAGCCTTGAAGGAAAAGAAGGTAGATTTGATCGCCGCAAATTCTACCGATGGATTGATTCCGGCTTTAAAATTAACGATATTAGCAGATGACAAGCAATATTTTCCGCCTTATGAAGCCGTACCTGTCTTCAATCGATCGACCTTAACTAAGTATCCAGACTTGCAAGGTGCGATCGATAAATTAACTGGGATGATTTCTACTCAAGCAATGCAACAGATGAATTATCGTGTCGATAATCAGTCTATTCCAGTCGAGCAAGTGGTGCGGGAATTTCTGGAGTCTAAACCGCAATTACGATCGGCTGTAAAGCAGCCAGCATAATTTAATGGGCGTTGGTGGATTGAAGTATGACACCTTGGGTAGGGGCAATGTCTTGCCTCCCTTTTCGCGTCGGGGAACCCGACGGGCGGGAGCCGCTTCCTGAATTGCCCCTACCCATCGAGAGATCTGTCAAAGGATTATATGAAATATTAATAGATTGCAATTTCAATAGATTACCAAAGTTCTCGGGCAGTAAAGTAAGTCGATTTCCATACAGACACAACTTAACTAAATTGGCAAGATTGCCCATGCAATTCGGCAGACTAACAATATTGTTTTTAGACAAATCTAATTTGGTCAAATTAGTAAGATTACCAATACTCTCTGGTAGGTCAATGAGCTTATTGTTGGAAAGGTATAAACCATTCAAGTTATTAAGATTACCAATACTCTCTGGTAAACTCACGAGATGATTATCAACAATATTTAATTCATTCAATTTGATTAGATTACCAATACTCTCTGGTAAACTATGGATTTTATTGCAACGTAAATTTAATTTAATTAGACTACTGAGATTGCCAACACTTTCTGGTAAGTGGGTTAATTTATTAGAAGATAGCCATAGCTCTGTCAGATGAGAGAGATTACCGATACTGTCTGGTAAGTATCTAACTTGACTATTTTGTAGACGCAAACTTACAGATCGATTTATCTTTGCATTTTCAATTATTTCTTCTAGACTGTATAGTTTCACGATCGCTCCTCCCCTATCTCATCATCTTAAAATACCCAAAAACAAAGGGCACCTAAAACAGGCACCCCATAAAATATTCGATCGAACCCTGCTTAACTATTAGTTTGTTCGTTCAGTACCTGCTTGAGACCATCGCGTTGGACGAGGGCGAAGATTTCATCGAGGATCGCTTGTGCGCCTTGCGCCTTGAGCCGATGGGCGAGATCCTTACCGATTTGTTCGGCATCGGTGGCTAAACCTGTAATCGTGTCAGTGACTAAAGTTTGACCGTCGAGCGTGGAAACCATGCCGACTAAAGTGAGATTATCGCCATCGATGGTAGTATTAACCCCGATCGGGACTTGACAACCACCTTCCAATTCGCGCAGGAAGGAACGCTCGGCATAGCAACGATAAGCCGTCGGTTGATGTTGTAAGGCTTGGAGAAACGCGAGAATTTCTGGATCTTCCGTCCGACATTCGATGCCCAATGCCCCTTGTCCGACCGCATGAAGCGATAATTCAGCGGGAATGAGTTGGTCGATGCGATCGCCAAAATCCAGCCGTTGTAAGCCCGCTGCGGCGAGGATCAGCGCATCGTACTCGCCAGCATCTAATTTTGCCAAGCGGGTATTGACGTTACCGCGCACGTCTTTGAAATTAAAGTGGGGGAAATGATGGCGAAGTTGTGCCAAGCGGCGCAGGGAAGACGTACCGACGACTGCACCTTGGGGGAGGGTGTCGAGCTGACAACCTTGATGTTTAGCGTTGACGACGAGCGCATCGGCGGGATTTTCCCGCTCGGTAATACAACCGAGCATCAAACCTTCAGGTAGATTGGTAGGTAGGTCTTTGAGCGAGTGAACTGCCAAGTCTGCCGATCGATCGAGCATTTTGACTTCGAGTTCTTTGGTAAATAACCCCTTATCCCCAATTTTTGCCAGGGGTACATCGAGGATTTTATCCCCTTGGGTACTCATCATCTCGACTTCAAAGGTGCGATCGGGGAAATGTTTCTGGAGTTCGGCTTGTACCCAATAGGTTTGAACCAGAGCTAGTTGGCTTTTCCGCGAAGCGATGCGGATCGTCCGGGTGGGGTTAGTAATATTAGCAGACATAAAAATAAATTATGAATTATGAATTATGCGATATGAAATATGAGTGGAAGTGATACATTTGGAGTCGATTGCGATCGCCGACGGCAAGCCGTGCGCCAAGTTGTCAGGAATATATTCTAGTACAGTATGCACCTCCTCCAGCCATCCCAACGCTGGCATTTAGGGTCGATCGCAGTTGTAAGCTGTTGGTTTTACTGGGGTTGAGTTACTCGGCAGGCATAATTCACAATTCACAATTCATAATTTATGAGCGATCGACATACAGCACAGCTGCATCTGATGCAGCGAGCGATTGCTGGATTATTCTTATATCAAGATATTTTAAATTGTGAGATCGGTGCAGCTTTAGTAGATTTGTTACAGGCAATCGTTTCTGGAGCACAATCTCAAGGTAACGCGCTGATTTGTCTGACCGCTTACGGTCGTTTTTTCAAGGCTTTAGCTACTGAGAATTGTAGTTGGGAAGAATATCTCATCGATCGACTATTAACTGCCGCAAATCCGTTTAGTCTTCAAGCTCAAAAAATATCACTCGATCGATTGTCTCCGGCCTTAGTTAATGCTGCCAAGCAAGATCTCCAAGCTTTGCAGATTCTATTTACTGGCGGACGATATTTGCCCGAGTTGGTGCAACAGATCGGTGGCTTACAGGGTAAACAGATCGACTGGATCGAAAGTCACAACGTCGAGTCGCCAGCGGCAATTGTCGATGCACTCAAAACCAGAGATTGGGGCGAGTTAGTTGGGATCCTGGCTGAATATTACCAGCAATCTGGAGTCGGTATTTTTGGTAAATATCGAGCATTTAGATGGCAAAGCGAACTCATTGGCATCGCTCATCCCGATCGCGTTCAGATCGACGAGTTAGTTGGCTACGACCTCCAAAAAGCAACACTACTAAATAACACGAAGTCTTTACTTGCAGGTCGGCCAGCCCTAAATATTTTACTATATGGTGGCAAGGGAACTGGCAAATCTTCGCTGGTAAAGGGACTACTCAATCATTTCTCCGGCACGCAATTACGGCTGATTGAAGTAAGTAAATCAAACACGATCGATCTGCCGCTCATTCTCGATCGGTTGACCGATTTACCCCAAAAATTTATCATTTTCATTGACGATCTTTCATTTGAAGCCGATGACGATATTTTCAAAGCCTTAAAGGCGGTGTTAGAAGGTAACGTGACGACAAGACCGAATAACGTGGTCGTTTATGCCACTTCCAACCGCCGTCATTTGGTCCGAGAATATTTTGCAGATCGGCCGCTTCCGCAAGATGCCGATGATATCCACATGTGGGATACCACTCAGGAAAAATTATCTTTTAGCGATCGATTTGGCATTACCCTCACGTTTGAACCTGCCGACCAAGTAAAATATCTAGAAATAGTCCAGCATCTAGCCGATTCCGCAGAATTGCCGATCGAGCGTGACGATCTCCAAGCTCGTGCCTTACAATGGGCGACAAGACACAATGGTCGTTCTGGGCGCACAGCCAGACAATTCATCGATTATCTGATTGGAGAAGAGAAATAGAATAGTCGATCGAGTATTCCTCGGCTCGATCTTTGTAAGTATTTCTACATGTGCGGAACTTTGGGATGAGATAGTGTTTCTTAAATTAGTAATCGATAAGTGAGTGAACTATGAAATTCCAGCGTGTGGTATCCGGTCGATCGAACCGATTCTTGATGTTATGTTTGGCAACTGTCGCGATGGTGGGCGAAAGTACGCTCTCGACCCCTCCCAGTCAGGCGATTACTGCTGCCACAAGTTTTGTCTGTAGCAAATATGAAGGTATACCTGCAACTGTCGCAAGAACCAAAAAAGGTGATGTGCCGATCGTAATTTGGAGTTCTGAGGGATTTAGCAAATCGGGATTTACCCCCCAAGTTCGCTGCCAGCAAGTATCAGCTAGATTCCAGTCCATGTATCGCAACGGCCAGTTAAAATACATTACTGCTGGGACACTCAATAATTTGCCGGTGATCTGTGCGACCAAGGAACAAAGCAGCACCTGTACTCAGCAAAATCTGCTATATACGCTCAAGCAAGATGCCGATCCGCAGTTAGTTATCAAAAAGCTAATGATGGTGCGCAATCGCGCAACCTCGAGAGGATTGGAGGAGAGTGCGGCAGTACCAACTGCGACTTCAGCTAAATCGATCGAGTTAAATTGGTTGGAAGAAGAGAATTAAGGGCGTTGCTGAATTGATGTATAAAACCCTTGGTAGGGGCAATTCATGAATTGCCCCTACCAAGGGTTCTCGTATTCGCATAATCAGCAACACCAGATATCAAATGGGTTCTATAATTTTAAGATCGACATCAACCGATCGATCTCGCAATGATTGCCAAATAAATCCCGCGCACAGTTGATTTTAATCGGTTCTTGGAGCCGGACTCGACCGAAAGCGCGATCGATAATTTCGACGGTGGTTAAAGTATCTAAATCTACCGAGAGAATGGGGATTTCTAGGTCTTCAGCACGGCTGACGATAAAGGGTTGTGGAGATAGATGTCCAGTCAAAATCAGACACTGTGTAGAGGTTTCTAGTGCGGCTAGTTGAATATCGGCGCGATCTCCGCCAGTGACTACTGCCATATTATTCCCCCGCCGGAAGTATTCTAGTGCAGAATTGACATTCATCGCGCCAATTGACAGACTCTCGACCATCAGATCGACACGATCGGGACTACACAATATTTCTGCGTCCAGCTGTTCGACTAATTGCTTGACAGTGACACTGCGGAGTAAGCCATTGCGATGGACTACCGCCAAGACGGGAATACCCGCGCTTTCTAAAAATGGTACCAATGTCGTTTGAACGCTGTCGATGCGATCGCGTGGAATATCATTGATAACGCAGCCCAAGAGTCTGTGGCCAAGCTGCTGCTGGGCTGATAATAACAGATCGATCGACGATACGGGGTGATAACGATTGACTAGGAGCACTCCAGCATCCAAAGTCTCGGCGACTTGAGCCGCAGCTAAACCGAACAGACTACCTTCATGCAGATTGGCACCACCTTCGAGAATTACCAGATCGCCAGGAAACCCGACTTTTGTTTGCAGTAATTGGGGATAGTCGCAGACATCGATCCCAGTCAATCGATCCTTGGTACGTGCGCCATCCAAGACTAGTAGCGGTTTGCCAACGCGTTCTGGAGGCAACGACAAGGCATGAGCCATGAGCTGGGCATCACTGGCAATTGCATGCGGCTCTGGAGATTGGCGCTCGTTGATGTCTGCTGTCACCACTGGCTGAGTATAGGCAATGTTAATGCCCTTCTCCTGCAAGCGATCGGCAATTCCTAAAATTGTTGCCGATTTTCCGCTACAGGCTTCAGTCGAAGCCACCAGCAAGTATTTCGTAGCCATGCCTACACGCTCACCCTTAGTCATTTAATTGCGTAATTCGAGAATTAGTACTATGGGATTGGAAACCCTTTGAGATCGATTATTCCACATCAAAGATGGCAAAAACAGTTCGAGCTATGGTAGTAATGACTAAAATTCGGAAGCCAGATGTTCCGCTGTTTGCTACTTAACTCGATCTGCGATTGGTGATTCTGGTTGTTGGAGCGCCAGCAGCCTCGATGCGAGTGCATCGAGCGGCAGTAAAGCAGCGCACCTCAACCCCTAGTCTTCAATTCTCATGAGTTTACGATAAAACTCCTGCGGAAAATCTGGATTGTTGGTGTCGCGGATATTAATCAACCAATCGATGATGTAACCGATTAAGTCTTTATTTTTGAGATTTACATCGTAGGTCAGATCGACGTTATCGTCAAACATCATCGTACAACGGGTCGGATCTTCGGGTAGAGTTTGGATCGCCCAGTTCATCACATAGGGAATTTTCTCGCCACCTTCGATCGTCCGATGACCACCCAAGCCACCTTTATTATAGAGCGCGATCGCCTTAGGGAGCACGTTGCGTTTAGGTGGTAGTTTATTGAAGTAAGGGGCATAGACATTCACTTTATCTGGTGGAGCGGGGACGATTTCATCAAATAAGTTCATCGATTGTGTTGGTGTCTGAGATTAGTTCGAGTTGCTGCTGATAGTATTCACCATTCCCGACCAAAAATTGACGCTCCCATAAAAAAACCCTGTTTTGCGATGAAACAGGGTTATTAATTAACTAGAAATTACTATTTAGTTTCAGAGAATTCAGCATCGATGACATCATCGGCACTGCCAGTCGCTCCACTACCAGGAGGGGTACCAGCACCAGGAGGAGTACCATCATCGCCACCGCCACTATTGGCACCAGCTTGTTGATAGATATTACTACCGATGCCGTACAGGGTTTGTTGGACTTCGGGAGTGAGGCGTTGGATTTCGGTATCGTCTTCCTTGGCCACAGCTTCGCGGAGTTCTTTGATTAAGCCTTCAAGCTTGGTTTTGTCCGCTTCCGGAACTTTATCACCGAGTTCTTGAAGTTGTTTCTCAGCTTGGTAGGTAAGGGAATCAGCTTGGTTTTTGCGATCGATTTTTTCGCGGTTAGCTTTATCCGTCGAAGCGTTAGATTCAGCTTCGCGTACCATCCGTTCGACTTCGGTTTTGTCGAGAGTAGAAGCACCCGTGATACTGATCGATTGCTCTTTGCCAGTACCCTTATCTTTAGCCGTAACGTTTAAGATCCCGTTCGCATCGATGTCTAAGGTAACTTCGATTTGGGGTACGCCGCGAGGTGCAGAGGGGATACCGTCAAGACGGAAGGTTCCCAGGCTCTTGTTGTCGCGAGACATTTCGCGCTCACCTTGGAGGATCTGGATTTCAACGTTACTTTGTCCGTCTACCGCCGTCGAGAAGGTTTCAAACTTCTTGGTAGGGATTGTGGTGTTACGGGGGATGATTTTGGTCATTACGCCGCCGAGAGTTTCGACACCCAAGGAGAGCGGAGTAACGTCGAGTAAGAGAATATCTTTGACTTCACCAGCCAATACACCCGCTTGTACCGCTGCACCGACGGCAACTACTTCATCAGGGTTGACCGTTTCGTTCGGCTCTTTGTTGAGAATCCGTTTGACGAGTTCTTTGACTGCGGGAATCCGGGTCGAACCACCAACGAGTACGACTTCATCGATCCGAGTTTTGTCGATTTTAGCATCGCGGACTGCGTTCTCTACTGGGATGCGGCAGCGATCGATCAAGTCGGAGCAGATTTCTTCAAATTTAGCCCGAGTCAGGGTCAGCTCTAGGTGTTTAGGGCCGTCTTGAGTTGCGGTGATGAAAGGGAGGTTGATTTCGGCTTGAGTCACACTCGACAGCTCGATTTTGGCTTTCTCAGCAGCTTCAGTCAAACGTTGGAGTGCTTGCCGATCTTTGCGGAGGTCGATCCCTTCATTTTTCATGAAGGTACTAGCTAAGTGATCGACGATTTTTTTATCAAAGTCGTCACCACCTAAGTGGCTGTCGCCGGAAGTTGCGAGTACTTCAAAGACACCATCGCCGACTTCGAGGACGGATACATCGAAGGTACCACCACCGAGGTCGAAGACGAGGATCGTTTCGTTACTCTTCTTGTCTAAACCGTAAGCCAATGCCGCAGCAGTCGGCTCGTTGATGATCCGCAAGACTTCAACACCAGCGATTTTGCCGGCATCTTTAGTTGCTTGACGTTGAGAGTCGTTGAAATATGCAGGTACGGTAATTACGGCTTGGGTAACAGTCTCGCCCAAATATTTACTGGCGTCATCTACCAATTTCCGCAAAACTTGAGCGGAGACTTCTTCTGGTGCAAATTTTTTGCCCAATCCTGGCGATTCGATTCTAACGCTACCACCGTCATTAATGACCTTGTACGAAATTTCAGTCGCTTCTTGACTGACTTCATCGAATTTCCGACCGATAAAGCGTTTGACAGAAGAGAAGGTATTTTCAGGATTCATTACCGCCTGACGTTTAGCGATTTGACCGACCAAGCGATCGCCATTTTTCGCAAACGCTACAACAGAAGGGGTAGTGCGGAAACCCTCCGCATTGGCAATAACAGTGGGCTTGCCACCTTCCATCACCGCAACGCAAGAGTTGGTTGTTCCTAAGTCAATGCCAACAACTTTTCCCATAAAACTATAGCTACTTCCTAAATAATGACAACAGTTTGAATAATGGCGGCGATCGCCAGATCGTAACCAGATCGATATTACGTATCAATCCCTATACTTGAGCCAACAGCGACTTTTTAAAAAGGGTGGTTTTCCGTACCTCTTCTACAGTTCGGAGTTCATCTTTCCCAGTTATGGGGTTGTTGACTCAATTGCTACCTCTCTACTGTATGCGAACGCACCCAATGTCGAAATTGAGGCGAACCGTATAGAGTAGTGGTGCTTACCGAAGCCTGTACCAGTCGATCGAATTGGCGCGCTAATTATCGATCGGATAATTACGGCTGGTTTTCAGCTATGATTATTTCTCGATTCTTTAATACCCTCAAGGCTTCGAGGGAGCGCTCTTGACAAAATTACTACCAATTGCCTGTACTTGTGCTATGGTCTTGTCGTGGCATTCCATAGCAGCTAGTGCCAAAGACAAAGAGCCTCGCCTTCGTAACGATAGAGAACCGCGCGTACACAGCAATACCGATCGAGGTGTCAAATGTGTAGTAGCTAGCAAGCGCCGCACTATTCGCGATTCGTTGAATTATCCAGGTGCTTATGAGGAGGGATATATTCAAGGTACCAATGCTAGAGCTGGTGCAGTTAGTTTTCAATCCCCAACGAAAGATGGCGAACTAGCACGGGGCTATGCCGATGGTTATCAGCTCAAACCTTATGCTGGGCAACAAACAACCGTCCCTACTGTCAATGATGTAAGCTGTGGTTGTCGCACGCGGATTTTAAAGGATATTATCTTTCGCACCGAGCTGGATGTGACCTGTACGTCCGAGCGCATCGCCACCGAATCGATCGAGCGCAGTGATGCTTATCATGCTCAAGCATATAGTGACGGCTATCGCGAAGGGATTGCTAGCAAAGCCAAGCGCGAAACTTATCAAGCAAGGACTGCTGGCGGTGAATTTGCGAGAGGCTTTGAAGATGGCTATTTTGGTAGAGCAAACAGTGGGCAACGGTATACAGTATTACCAATTAAAGATTACCAATGCCAATGTCGTTTGCTCACTACTACCGACGACCGCCTCGATCTGGAAAATTAACCAGCAATATCCGGTTAGATGCTGGAGTAGCGTGTATTTATGATTATTGATTATTTGACCAAGCTAGTTCGCCCGATCGTCCCTTCGCCCCTATTTACCCCTATGACCGCCATTAGCCTCGAACCATCAGCGATTAATAGTCTCAACTTGCCCGATGCGCCACTCTTTGGTACCGACGGAATTAGGGGCAGAGTGGGAGATATACTAACAGCCAATCTCGCACTTCAAGTCGGTTATTGGGCGGGGCAGATCTTGCGCCGAGTAGCACCAGATGTCGGCCCGATTGTCATCGGCCAAGATTCGCGCAATTCTAGTGATATGCTAGCAAATGCACTCGCTGCAGGCATTACCTCAGCAGGAATCGAGGTGTGGAATTTGGGCTTGTGCCCGACTCCAGGTGTCGCACATCTCACCGCAACTAGTGATGCGATCGGTGGCGTGATGATTTCTGCCAGCCACAATCCCCCAGAAGATAACGGAATTAAGTTCTTTGGTGCAGATGGCAAAAAGTTGGCTAAGGAGTTGCAAGCGGCGATCGAGGATGGGATTAGAGGGAAATCTAGTGCTGTTGTTAGTCCCGATCGCTGGGGTCAACATTACTATACTTCCGAACTGATCGTTCAGTATGTCGAAGCAATGAAAGCATCGCTCGATCCTGGGGTTGACTTAGTGGGGATGAAAATCGTCCTCGATCTCGCCGCAGGCGCAGCCGTCAATGTTGCACCAGAAATATTCGGACAATTGGGTGCAGAATTAATTTGTCTCCACGATGAAGCAGATGGCGATCGGATCAATGTCAACTGTGGTTCGACACATCTAGCAAATCTCCAAGCAGCCGTAATCCTGCACAATGCCGCACTGGGCTTTGCCTTCGACGGTGATGCCGATCGGGTATTGGCAGTCGATAACCACGGGCGAAAAGTCGATGGCGATTATATCCTCTTTTTCTGGGGTCAACACCTCCGCCAGCTCGGACTGTTACCCAACGACTCGATCGTCACCACAGTGATGGCAAATTTGGGCTTCGAGCGGGCTTGGCAAGCCTTGGGGGGGACGATTACCCGCACGGCGGTAGGCGACCAATACGTCCAAGCTGAGATGACCGATAGCGGTGCGATGTTGGGTGGCGAACAGTCGGGTCACATTCTCTCGCCCCAGCATAGTGTTAGTGGCGATGGTATTCTCACCGCCTTGCATGTGGCAGCGATCGTGAGTCAGTCGGGTAAATCGCTCGCTGAGTTGGTAGATAGCAGTTTTCAGACTTATCCCCAAATTCTCAAAAATGTCCGTGTAGACGATCGCGATGCTCGCTTAAACTGGGCAAAATGTCAGCCATTACAGGATGGGATTGCCGCAGCGGAAGCGGCAATGGGCGATACGGGCAGGGTATTAGTTCGTGCCTCGGGTACGGAACCCTTGATTCGGGTGATGGTCGAGGCTGAAACTATGGAAACGACTAAATACTGGACGGAATATTTAGTTGCGATCGTCGAAAAACATTTTTAGTAATCTGGAATTTAGCCATAAACATACCTACCCCGCCCTGTCGGGCACCCCTCCTAGGAGGGGAATTTTAGACAAGAAGGTGAATTAACTGTAAGGGTACCCACACCTCTGCTCCGAGCGGAGCAGAGGTGTGGGTACCCTGAGGGATTACGGATAAAACTAGAGACTTTCTGGATAAATAATGCTATCAGTGGTTTGACTGGGAGTTTGGATAACCATAATTATTAACTCGCTCGACTTGTCATTATCATAACTAACTAGTAAATTTACACTCCAAAAAACTTTTCTACAGCAGCGAGAATCTGGGTAGAAGCACTACCATCGCCAAAGGGATTAATTGCTGTCGCCATTGCGTGGTAGGCAGCGGGATCGCTCAGTAACTCACTTGCCTTAGCAGTAATTACCGCTGCATCTGTACCGACCAATTTTGCCGTTCCGCCCGTAACCGCTTCAGGACGTTCGGTAGTTTCGCGGAGTACCAAGACGGGTTTCCCTAAACTCGGTGCTTCTTCCTGCAATCCACCCGAATCACTTAGAAGTAAATAACTCCGCTGGATGGCACCGACTAATTGAGTGTAGTCGAGCGGTTCGGTGAGAAAAACGCGGGGATGTTTGCCTAAAATTCGGTTTAATGGTTCGCGGACGGTAGGATTGCGGTGGAGCGGCAATAATAGGGCAGTATCGGGGAATTTATCCAAAATTTGCAGCATTCCGGTCGCAATATTTTCTAGCGGTGCGCCCCAATTCTCCCGACGGTGAACGGTGGCGAGAATCGTCCGATATTTAGTCCAGTCCAAGCCAGGGATGTCACAGGCTGGCTGGGATTTTGCTACAGTGAGCAGTGCATCGATAACGGTGTTTCCCGTTTCATGAATCGTTCCTGTTACCCCAGATTTATGCAGATTTTCGACGGCGAGATAGGTAGGTGCAAAATGTAATTGTGCAATTTGGGAAATTAAGCGCCGGTTGGCTTCTTCGGGATAGGGATCGAATAAATTATTGGTACGCAATCCGGCTTCAACATGTCCAATCGGAATTTGTTGATAAAATGCAGCTAGCGCGGCAGCAAAGGCAGTAGTCGTATCGCCTTGAACCATGACTAGTTGGGGTGCGATCTCTTGAAATAACCGCTCCAAGCCCTGCAAACTTCTTTGGGTGATATCAGTCAGCGTCTGCTGATGCTGCATGATATCCAAATCTCGATCGGCTTTCAACCCAAAAATTTTCATCACCTGCGCTACCATCTCACGATGTTGCCCAGTTAAGACTACCTGGGTAATAAATTTATCTGAAGCCTGAAACGTGCGAATGACAGGAGCTAATTTTATCGCTTCGGGGCGGGTTCCCAGGGTAAAACAGACACGAATCATAAGTAGTGATTGGGGTGAGGGGATTGCGGAATAGTCGATCGTCAGCCAATCGAGTTATCGCGACTTATCGCGACCATCGTTGCTTTAGCAACGACGCAGCCAACAAGATTTACACTTCCTTAATCATCCTACCTCTGCGGTCTTTTTCAAATACACAAAAAAAGCTCGGTTGTTTCCGAGCTTGGCGCAAAATAAATTAGGTGATGAAATAGGCTTAAATTCTAAGAGTCAATATCACAAGTTAGGGGGCAGGTTGCATAGGTAGTCGTACTAACTGGTTCGGCATCTCCATGCAACCAGCTCAACCAACGAACTTCCTGTGGATGAATCCCTTTCGCGGTCAAGATACCAGCTCCGGCTACTACTGCCAGAATATTTAACGCGATCGTGCCACCAGCAACAATTAGAACTGCGCTAACGGGGAGAATCGGATGCAATGTAATCGACAGCAACGCCCCAACAGTAGCCATCAACACAACCAATGGAAAACCCACAACTAACAGCGTCACTGTTAGTGCAAAGCACCAGATCAAGAAGCTCTTAGCTGTAGCAACGTAGCGGCTTTTGGGAAGAGTGCGACTTTGAGTTAATTGCATTTTTATTGGCTCCGGCTATCTAGATGGATACTGGCTAAAACTGAGGTGTTTTGGTCGATACCATGTCGGGGATCGATTTAAGCTCGTGCTATCAATATAGATAATCTATCTAAAAAAAAGTAATTTTGTTAAAGAAACTTTACATTATTATTAATCTAGCAGGTAATAAATCAGCATTAAAATCTGCTAGGTATTTGCAATCTATTTCTAACGCTTTTTCAAGAGAAACTTTTCGATACATTCACTGTAAATGCACTTCTGGCAACTGCTTTAGGCATTTTATTCCCAAAAGTGTCCCATCTTCGCTGGCTCAAATTTGCTACTAAGTATACTTACTGGTAATAGTAACCTAGCTAACGTGAGATCGGGTTAAGGATATTTGCTTCGATTGAGTCCCGCCACCGATTGAAATCGGGGCTAGCACTGCAAAGTCCGCCTTCGCGGACTAGGATATTAGTCCGCGAAGGCGGACTTTGCATCACAAGTCGAGACTTCCAGTCTCTAGGCTCTTCTTAACCCGAACTCACGTTAGCTATACTCTTAGCTGAAGTGCGATCGCGGTTTTAGATAATGCCATCCGGATAACGTGACACTGGCAATCTCAAGGTACTTTGGCGCTGAGTCTCGATCGACATCTTTAGATCTTAAACCCATTACTTTAAATAAACAAACGCCAAGGTGCTCATCGAGCGCCTTGGCGTTTGTTTATTTCTTGCTAGATATTAATTAGCAGGAGGCATGAGCACGGTATCGATAACGTGAATTACACCGTTGCTAGCTTTGACATCAGCTTTAATAACCTTCGCGTTATTGATAGTGACATTTTTACCACTAATCTTCACAGTAATGTCAGCCCCTGCAACTGTCGGGACTTTACCCGCTTTGAGCATCTTGCTAGTCACAGCACCCGCAACTACATGGTAAGTCAGAACTCTTTGGAGTTGTGCTTTGTTTTCTGGTTTGAGGAGCTTGGCGAGAGTAGCTTTAGGCAACTTATTGAATGCTTCGTTGGTAGGTGCAAATACCGTGTAAGGGCCAACACCAGAAAGAGTATCAACTAAATCTGCTGCTTTTAAAGCTTTTACCAATGTCGTGAAAGATTTATTCCCCGCTGCAACATCTACGATGGTTTTACTAGTAGCATTTGTGGCTGGAGTTTTGCTAGGCTTGGACATGCCACCTGGACTCATGGTCCCGGTTGGTTGAGTCATCGATCCACCGCTTGGACTCATGGTCCCGGTTGGTTGAGTCATCGCACCACCACTAGGTGTTGTAGTAGGTGTGGTCGTAGTTCCGGGCGTACCACTTTGAGCGTGACTGGACAGACTGAATAAAAGACCTGTAGATGCGATCGCAATCCCTAAAGTTGCCACGATCGATTTTTGAGCGTAGTTAGACATGAAAACTAAACCTAAATAAAAGTATAAACACTTGTTAATAGTTTATGACTTTAAATTAAGTTTTGTGTTCCTGACCCAAGCATCGAGCGCTAGGGCTAGATGCTGGTGAAATCGCTGAGTCTCACAGAGGAGGTCGGTAAACCTCCGGCATAAACTTAGGAACTGGGCGAATAAATTTCTGGTTACTTAGATTTATGCAGAAGGTATAATTTATCGATCGTCGGTGATGGTGATGCGACTCGGACAGACGTTATGGTATAATGTCCGTCACAAATTTCGCTCTTGCGGCTAAACCTTCCCACGTAACATCATGGCCATTTCGTTAGCTGTCGGCGATAGTTCGAGCGCGGTCTCTTCGGTAATCCGTCCTTCTTGATAAAGGGCAAATAGGGATTTATTCATTGTGATCATCCCATCGAATTCACCGTCAGTCATCAACGGAGCGATTTCATCGTACTTACCATCCCGCACATAGTCCTTGACAGTTTCGGTATTGATCAGAATATCGTGATAAGCAGCCCGTTTACCGTCAGTAGTCCGACACAATCCTTGCGAGATGACTGCAACTAAAGATTCTGCTAATGAAACACGCATCACGGCTTGCTCTTCTGGCTTGAAGAGATTGAGAATCCGTTCGATAGTTTTGATCGCACTGTTGGTATGCAGGGTTCCGATCACTAAGTGTCCGGTTTGAGCGGCTTTGAGGGCGGTATTGACGGTCTCACGATCGCGCATTTCTCCCACTAAGATCACGTCGGGATCTTCCCGCAGAGCCGCTTTCAGCGCGGTATCAAATTTGCGGGTATTCGCGCCAACTTCACGGTGTTTGATCAAGGCGCGTCTGCTTTTATGAATAAATTCGATCGGGTCTTCGATCGTGATGATATGGCGCGGCATTTCCTTGTTCATATAATCTACCATCGCGGCCATCGATGTCGATTTACCCGAACCCGTTGGGCCGGTGACGAGAATTAGACCTTTATGATAGTGACAGACATCGCGGAATACAGGCGGTAAGCGCAATTCCTCGATCGTGGCAATTTGCATCGGAATCAGTCGCATCACCATGCCATAACCATACAGCGAGTCGAATAAATTGATCCGTACCCTGGCAAATTCGTACTGGGTGGCCCCGTCAAAGTCTAACTTGGCTTGAAATGTGCGAATTTCCTCTGGAGTGAGCACTTCATGCAACCAGGACATAAAGGGTCGCATAATCGGTTTCTGGGTAATCAGTTGCTTCAATTTCACCCCGATTGCGAAATCTCGGTATTTCACCAATGCCCACATGGACATCAGAATAGCCTCGATCGAATGCTTCACCTACTAATTCGCCGATGCTGGGTTGTCCTGGGGGTAACGGATATGTCGTCGCTGACGATCCTGTCATCGTCGATGCGTTAGTCAGTGGTGTGGCCACAACCCGAGATGGTGGTGGTGGGGGAGCGGGAAAGTTGATGGAGTTTACCATAGATCGATCGACTCGATAATTTTGCGCTACTACTTTCGTTTAGGTTGCCCAAATTTTAGTGCTCGATCTACTGTCACCCAAATCTCCAACAAATAAACGATCGACGATCCGACTCTGAATCGATTCGACAGAGCCAACTAGCGAAAATAATCGAGAAACTGGTATATTTTTATACTCAAACTCACAAAGCCGTTCATTTAGACTGAGGCGTTCGGCATTAGCCTATTTGGGTACTATAACAGTAGCAAGGCAAGCATTTAACCACATGGTAATGCTGAGAGTTTTAGTTGGCACGATCCGATCGATCTCAACTTGTAACGATTTATCCTCGCTCCATCTGCAAGAATATTATCGATCCAGGAGTAGCAATCTTAATGAGTAAATCCAGTAAATCCACGTAGTGTTTTCAGTCTTAAAAATACCGTTGACTTAAAACACGCGAAGTTTGGTAAAATGAAAGTCATATATACAATATTCTCGTAAATTATTATGCTATCTGTCAAATATTTCGCCGCCAATTTCAGTTCGAGCTAAATCGATCGTTCGCTTTAACCTACTAATACTGTGCTGTTTGTCTGACTAGCTCGGGCGATTGCAGCCAAATTGTTAAACTCTATATCTTTAAATTAACTAGCTAAACATAGCACCACAATTCAATCCGCTCTCGCCTGTAAATCTATGGCTGGTTAAATCCTAGCCTTAGACAGTCCTGTCAATGTATATTGGCTGACTATAGCTCGCAGCCGAGGTTGGGGGATTTAATCTAACTTATTAAAAATAACTAGGTAATAATTATAATGTTTTCCCGCCGCCAACCGTCTCTCAATCTTTGTAGACGGTAATAATATGTTTTATGCCCAACAAAAAAATGGGTGGTTTTTCGATCCGCGCCGCGTTTTGGAATACTTTACCAAAGAACCGGAGCTAATGTTGATTAACGCTTTTTGGTTATACCGGACTCAAAGATGCTCAAGACCAACGCGGTTTTCGAGATGCGCTGATCAGTCTGGGATATACAGTTCGCACCAAAATTCTCAAAGAATATTACGATGATACGTCCGGTCGCTATTCCCAAAAAGCGAACTTGGATATTGAAATCGTGGTCGATATGTTTAATACTGTAGATCAGTACAATCGTGTCGTACTCTTTAGTGGCGATGGTGATTTCGAGCGCGCGATCGAGTTACTGAGATCGAAAAATACCCACATTACCGTCATCTCAACGGAAGGGATGATCGCCAGAGAGCTGCGAAATGTTACCGATCGCTATATCGATCTCAACGATATTCGCGATCGGATTGAAAAAGTCGATGCTTTGTAGCTGAGCCACTTTAAATAACTGTGTCATCTCCACCGAAGGCACGATCGCCACAGAGCTGCGAAATGTTACCGATCGCTATATCGATCTCAACGATATTCGCGATCGGATTGAAAAAGTCGATGCTTTATAAAAACATCTAATTTAGCGACGGCGCTCGATCTGGCTTACCTAACCAGATCGAGCGCCGTCGATCGAAATATTTTTATCATCAACCAGTCCTACCGATCGCCTAAAATTTTACTGCCCACGACCCGGTTTACAATCAGCAAGACCCAAAGCCTCAGTATCGAGAAAACTAGCGATCGCCATTTCAACAACTGCTTCGATCGCGAAAGCGTCTCGGAGAGAATCGGGTATTCAATTTCAGCAGCACGATCTATTAAAGCAGTACGAATTCGTTCGGGCAAGCGTAATAGAAGGACTGAAGTTATCACAAGCATTGGTGCGTTACAGCAGCGAACGACTCACTACTTAGTCATGCTTTTGTCACCTTAACAGGTTTACAGCTTAAAGCTTAGCTACGGTGCCATGTACTAGGACTTCCAGCCTTATCGATAACGACAATACCATTGGCTTTGAGTTCGTCACGGATGCGATCGCTAGCTGCAAAATCCTTATTCTGTCTGGCTGCTTGACGTTGGCGCAAGAGTGATTCGATCGCTTCATCGCTCAAACCAGTTGTCGATCGATCGAGTTCTTCAGGATTTACTTCTAAACCTAAAACTCCAGCTAATTCGATTAAAGTTTGCCACTGTTGTTTTAGGACGATCGGATCGGCAGTTTGCTCGCTATCGTGGGTGATAATATTCCCCACCTTCCGCAATTCTTTGGCTAGTTCAAATAATACGACCAAGCCTTCAGCGAAGTTAAAATCATCATCGACAACGTTACGGAATCGCTCGATTTCAGCATTTGTCGCTCCGACAGGTAGCGGATCGAAATTATCCCAACCTAATTTCTTGCCAAACTCGTAACCGAATAGCAAACCATCTTTTATCGTCTGCCAACTTTGTCCGGCTGCGGTGAGCGATT
>CBDFFH010000015.1:0-439278 GCA_965246715.1 Chamaesiphon sp.
CGTTGAGAACGATCTTCAGTAATATCGATCGAGACAATCTTTTTAACCCCAAATTGTTGCAGTTTAGCAATTAAATTGGTACCGACAAATCCTTGACCGCCAGTGATTAAAACTACTTTATCTTTCAAACTAGCGGTAACTTTAGGAATGTCAATTTCGACCCGACGCTGATAAGATTCAGAAAATGGATCGCTACTCAATCCTTTACGACCGGAGATATCGATTAGTGCCTCAGTCAACTCACTCAATCTTGCCAAAGTCTCTGGAGCGGTTGGTTCTGATGCCCCAACTGGAACTATATCCCAGATCGATTGCAGGATATCGTTTCTAGACAATGATGATGACAATCCCATAACTACTATGCTCTCTATCAAATATTTTTGCTCGCAACATTCTTTCGCCTAGACATGCTGAGGCGATCGCGGTAAATAAATAGCTTCTAATTTTATCTCTGTTGTTTTGCTAGACCGAACTAATTTAAAGCCTTACTCTATCCCGATAGCCCAATCATATTCGACGAAACTACAAGCTGAATCAGCTAATTCTCTCAACTAGAACGTGTACAAATAGCGCAACAGGTAGGTCTTCTGTCGCAAGTTACAGGTGACAGTTCGCAAGTGGAAAGATATCCAGATGGTTAAAAGAAGTCGCTAACCCTAAGTACGCCCACAAACAGGAACGAGTCTACGTAAATTATGCTAGCGAAACGATTTCGAGCTTCAGCAGAATTAGCGATCTCCCCTAAAAGTTCCGATGTTACGATTGGCTTATCACTTTGTAACCTAACAGTTACGAATGCGCTTAAATTTTTAAACATGGTGCAATCTTCTGAACCAATCTACATTAAATATATGTCAACTGCAATTTTAAAAATTACAGCAGAGCAGCCGACGCGCTCAAATCATAGAGTACACGGACTGGATACAATTCGGTTTTTTCTCGCTCTCTGGGTTGTGGCTGCTCACTTCTGGGTACCACTAGGCATCGACAAAAGTAGTACTGTCGGTAAGTTAATCATTGGATTATACGACAATTTTATTAATGGCCCTGCCGCAGTAATCGTATTTTTCGTTATTTCTGGCTTTTGCATTCACTATCCATATCGACACAAGCGAGAATTGGCGTTAATTCCTTACTTTTCACGCCGACATTTGCGAATCTGGGTACCGATCTTTATTACAGTTCTATGTGGTATGCCACTTGGTGTTAAGTTTTCATTGATGGAAAGATCGATTCTCTGGAGCTTATTGGCAGAGGAAATTTATTACCTAATTTATCCAATTATTTTATGGTTGCGGAGGCAGCTCGGTTGGCGCAAACTACTAATCTTCGCTTATGCCTGTGCTAGTACGATCGTCTTGAGTAATCCAACTATCAATGATTACCCATCATACGGCCCTTATTTAACTTGGCTGCTGGGACTACCGACTTGGTTACTAGGCTGCTGTTTGGCGGAGAAGTCCGATAAGCTATGTCAGACAGTGGTAAACATCGACACGATTCATATTTGGCGGTGGCGATTTGCCGCTTGGCTGCTGAGTTTTATTTGCAGTATTGCGAACTTTCACTCGCCGATTAAGTATCCCTTAAATCTCACACTCTTTGCGGTGTTTGCATTTTTCTGGCTGGGACAAGAAATTGCTTATCATCAATTACGTGCCCCCAATCCTCTGTTTGAAAATGCTGGTAAGGGTAGCTACTCGATTTATCTGTTTCATTTACTAGCGCCACCGCTATATATACTACTAAAACTTCCCACCTTTAGCCCTCTGCTACAGTGGGTTGTGCAGATTGCTTTCGCCCTACCTATTTGCTATGTTTTTTACCTATTGGTAGAAAGACCATCGCATTCGCTCGCGCGCAAAGTTGCCGAAAAACTCTCGCGCAAATAGGCTAAATTCGATCGCACGCCAGCTGCTCAATAGCCAGCCGACGAGCGTTAATTCGCACAATTATTTGTAAAGACGTTCCACTGGAACGTCTTCCAAACGACTCATCAGGTCGTCTCTACAAATTTTAACGATCGACTGTCGCCATCCCTTGCGCTGTATATCGAGCGGCGATAAGCAAATCTTTGGGCATAATCGTATCGATCTGTGTCAACTCATCCGCAGTGAGAGTAAGATCGATCGCGGCAATGTTTTCCTCCAGATAAGAACGGCGTTTGGTACCAGGAATCGGGACGAGATCGTCACCCTGTGCCAGCAACCATGCTAATGCTAGTTGTCCGGTGGTACATCCTTTAGCCGTCGCGATTTCCTTAACTCGATCGACTAATTTAATATTCTGGTAAAAATTCTCCTCCTGAAATCGCGGTAAATGCTGGCGAAAATCATCGGGGGCAAAATCATTGGGGCTGGTAATTTGTCCAGATAAAAAGCCCCGCCCCATCGGACTATAGGGTACGAAACCAATGCCCAGTGCGCGAACGGTTAGCAGGATTTCCGCTTCTGGCTCGCGCGACCACAACGAATACTCGGTCTGTAATGCCGTAATCGGATGGACGGCATGAGCGCGGCGAATCGTCTCGACTGAAGCTTCCGAAAGTCCGAGATAGCGTACTTTCCCCTGTTGAACTAATTCAGCCATCGCACCAATAGTTTCTTCGATCGGCACCTGCGGATCGACGCGATGCTGATAATATAAGTCGATATAGTCGATCTTCAATCGCTGGAGCGAAGCATCACAAGCTTTGCGAACGTATGCAGGCGAGCCATTAATACTGCGGCTCATCATATCCTCACCCCGCACGATCCCAAACTTGGTAGCAACAATTGCTCGATCGCGACGATCGGCGATCGCTTTACCGACTAAAATTTCATTAGCCCCGAAACCATACATATCGGCAGTATCGAGAAAATTCACACCCAAATCTAACGCGCGATGGATGGTAGCGATCGATTCGACTTCATCTGTGGCACCATAAAACTCGGACATCCCCATACAGCCGAGTCCGAGTGCTGAGACAGTCAATCCTTGCGTTCCGAGTTGGCGAGTTTCCACCGTCGTTGCTCCTGAAGATGAAGGGTCTATGATTTCATCCTAAACTATTTAACTGCGTGCATCGATCGGTTAACTTCTAAACAGGCGACTGTAGAGGGTTTCATGCTGCATACTTGCTAGCGCCAATCCCCAACTACAAGCATAGAGATTTTCATCATTAAGGGTGGGAATAGTCAATGACAGTCGATCGATCTCGGCTTGCAATTCCCACAATATCTGCTGTCCGGCTGTTTGTCCAAGGGGAATTAATTTCACACCAGCACCGATGAGATTTGTTACCCAACTGTGTAAGTAAGCCGAAATTGCTGCTGCTCGCTCGATCTGCCAATGCTGTGCCGTCATCCCAAATGCGATCGCATAACTACAGGGCAATTCTACGTTACTAATTAATTCTTTAATCTCCGGCGTTAGTTCGATCGCCAGCTTGATCAAAGAACCACCCATTTGCCAACTTTGTTCGCGCAGTTCTTCAGTTTCGCGTGCGGCTGAAAGCCAATGATTCCAATATTGCAATCGCTCTCCATCCGACTCAATCCCAGCCAAATAAGCTCGATCCATCACTGCTGTCTCGATCCGAATTGCACCGACGCATAATTCGCGATCGATCCAGGATTTGAATGTCGCTCGATCGCGAATGATTCCTTGGGAAACCAGACTTTCCAATCCTTCAGAATAACTATAACCGCCCACTGGCAACAGTGGACTAGCTAATTGTAATAATCTTAATAGGTTGTTGTTATTTGTCAATATTTTTTAATGTCGATCGATAATAAATAATAACCACATCCCCGAATTCTCGGAGAATTCGGGAATGTTACGCGATGTGGCAAGAAGTCGGGGATGTGATCAGGTTAAACGCATCAAAACTTGATATGAGGCGATCGAATTCAATAATACATACAACTTAAGCAGTATTTATGAACTAAATACATTTACGACGAATTCAATTAGAACTGATGTATAGTATAAGGCAATATTTATTTAATTTAATGCAATATAAAGTAGTCGATCGAAGGAATAACTTAAATCGTCGATATATTATAGAAGTAATTTGATTTCAACCAATAGTTCGTAAATTATAAAATACCTTCTAAAATTTCAGCCAAGTATTTGTCATCTATACCTGCTAGAAATCTCTTGCTTTTCACACTTAATTTCCGACTTTTATTTTGACTAATTAAGTTAATAGCTATGTGCCGTAATACTGCAAAATTAGCTGGCGCATTATCTTTCCTAATTCGACTATAATCTTCTCTTAAAGAAACATCAAGTACCCAATGAAGTGAATTTTCTATCCCCCAATGACCTCTAATTGCTCCGGCGACTCTCTTGGCATTATTAGCTAAACTACTAATAAAATAACGAGTCTCTACGGTGGTTTTATCCCCAATAGTTCTTACTGATTCAACCATCGCAATACTAGTCAATTTCATCCAGTTATGGGATGAATCTATTCGATCGGCAACATCTGATATCATTAAATAATTACGGATTTCTTCCCTACCCCCATTAATCTCCTTAGTCCTGAAATCACTCAGATTGAAACCTGCGCCACCAGTTGCAATAGCCTGTTTAAATAGCCTTTCTACTTGGTCGTATAAACTTGGTTGATTCTTTTTCACAGCAATTACATAATCTGCATCTTTTTCAACAATTTTTTTTACTATTTCTCTTTGACATCCCATTGCATCAATGGTAACTATACATCCGGCTAAATCTAGAACTTTAATTAATTCAGGAAGTGCTGTGATTTCATTAGATTTGCCCTCAACCATTTTCTGTCCTAATACTAATCTATTAGTTACAGCCCATGCACTAACAGTATTTAGTACACCTTGTCCATTAGTATTATCTCCTGAATTTCGAGATTGTTTGCCGTCAAGTGCAATTATTTCTCCTGCTGTTATTTTAGATATTCCTTTAACCCAACTCAGGAAACTTTTTTGAAATTCTTCAGGATTAATTCGTGAAAATACCCTTCCAAATGTATCATGTGATGGAATACCATGCGGCAACTCTAAAAATTTACCTAGCCATTCCTTCTTCGCCAAACCATAAATTTCTATATCTATCCATGTATCAGCTCCAGATACTACAGCACAAATGGTAATGGTGATGATATCAATTAATTTATGCTTTTTCCCGCGCTCTGTCCTGTAGTCTTCTACACTCTCGAAGTGTTCTATAATACTATATTTTGGCTTCAGCTTCATTTTAGTTAAATTAAATTTGTTAAATTCTAACATAGTTAATTAGCTCTAACTATTACCTAGCAGTAATTACAAGATTTCTAGATGCTATTTATTCATTCGATCGTCAAAGTTTTTAGTAATAACAAATTTAAGTGCGTTTAACCTGGGGATGTGATGACTCTAGCTCATTTCTAACATCCGTTGCATCGGACGTAATGCTGCCAATCTCACCTCTTCAGGCATGGTAATTTCTGGCGATTTGTGTTTCATTGCTAGATACAACTTTTCTAATGTATTCAATCGCATGTGCGGGCATTCATTACACGCACAATTATTCATCGGTGGCGCGGGAATGAATTCCTTGTGCATTCTAGCTCTTTGCATCTGGTGGATGATTCCTGGCTCTGTAGCGATGATAAATCGATCGAGCGAACTTTCCTGAGTATATTTCAATAACGCACTTGTCGAACCGATAAAATCGGCGTGGCGCAACACCGCTTCCTCACACTCAGGATGCGCAATAACTTCCGCATCGGGATAGGCGATTTTTAGCTGTACCAACTTCTTCTCAGAAAAAGTTTCATGTACCATACAGCTTCCTTGCCAAAGTACCATCTCTCGCTCTGCCTGCTGCATCACATACCGACCCAAATTGCGATCGGGTGCAAAAATAATTCCCTGTTCTGGTGGGATCTGTTTGACTATTTTCACAGCATTAGAACTCGTACAAATAATATCGCTGAGTGCCTTGATTTCTGCCGTACAGTTGATATAAGAAATGACGATATGGTCGGGATACTTCGCTTTAAATGCTGCAAACACATCCGGCGGACAACTATCGGCTAACGAACAACCTGCGGCTAAATCTGGTAATAAAACTAACTTGTTAGGATTCAAGATCTTGGCAGTTTCCGCCATAAAATGCACGCCCGCAAAAACGATGACATCGGCATCGGTACTTGCCGCTTTACGCGACAATTCTAGCGAGTCCCCGATGAAATCTGCTACATCTTGAATCTCTGAGTCTTGATAATAGTGCGCCAAAATTACAGCATTGAGCGATTTTTTCAACTCCCCGATCGCGGCTACCACATCAACAGGAATATTATCGCGATTTGCAGCAGTCGGACGTGCGGTAACAAACATTTTCGGTACAGGGGATATAAGTACTTAAGCCTTGTAATTTCAATTATAGTAGATTTTACCAAAATGCCAAGAGGGTAATTTCACATCTTGCGTCGAAACAAATTTACTAGTGTTTTAGTGGCTAGTGGCTAGTGGCTAGTGACTGTTATAACAGGGCTTTTTATATTTGGGCGTTACCGTTGGCTTAGCCTAGCATCATCTGGGAGGTTTCCTCCCAACTGCGAGCCGCTGGTGCAAGATGTGAGAATTTCTAGTTTATTTGCTCTGCTGCGCTAGCATTTGCTCCGCCAGTTCTTGCCATTCTTGACGGAGCTTATTATCTTCAGCTTTACTAGTAAGCGATCGACCGTTCAATTCTGGATGCTTGGCATGAAAGGCTTTATCGACTTGACGATAAAATTTGAGGGCGGGAATATTGCGTTGCTTTAACTTTTGGTTCAAATCCTGTTGCTGTTGCTGCACAGTCGGTGAGGCAGACTTAAGGGGATTGGGAATCGATTTCTCGATGCTGGATTTGGCACCATTGAGCCGATCGCTTATCATTTTGCCAGGATCGATCGACTGTACCCATTTAGCTACAGTACTAATTCCCAGACAGGCAATAAATAGCCCAGACATTAGCTTAGTTACCTGTAATGCTGGTTTTTTCCATTCATTGGGATCTCTGGCGGGTAGCTCGGTTTTTGGCGTAGTAGCGATGGGTTGGCGCGGGCTGATTTCGATGGTTTTGAGTTGAGAAATCTTATTGGCATGAGTAATCGGTTGCGGATTGTTTGGTGCTGCGGTATTGAAACTCGCCGCCGCATAGTTGTTGCTGGCGGGGAGGATTGCCAAAACTTCTTTGGCGGTTTGATAACGATGTTGGGGATTGTATTGCAGTAATCGATCGATTATCGCACCGAGTTCGGAACTGAGGTTGACATATTTACGCCATTCCCACTTTGCCTCAGCAGGGTTGTAAATGTCAGTGGCATCTTTTCCTGTTAGCAGGGTGAGCGCGGTGGCGGCAACGGCATAAAGATCGCTCGCTGGCGAAACTTTCCCGCGAATCATCTGCTCGTCGGGTGCATAACCTTGTTTACCAATGCGGGTGGCAATTTTGGCGGTACTATAGCGCGAAACGGCAGTGGCAGCGATTTCCTTAACGCAACCAAAATCGATCAGTACGGGCAATCGATCGCTGTAACGATAGATAATATTATCAGGTGAGATATCGCGATGGATTACGCCTAAATTGTGAATATAATCGAGGACAGGTAGTAATTGTTGTAAAAATTGGACGACCTCATCCTCACTAAAAACTTTTCCTTGACTGACCCGTTGATTTACGCGATCGAGATAGTTCTCTCCGTCAATAAAATCTTGAACCAAAAATAGCGACTCACTTTGCACCCCATCTACCCGCAACAGCTCTCGGAAGGCGGGGATTTGTGGATGCTTGAGTTTATATAAAATTCCAGTTTCGCGCTCGAATAATTCCTTGGCTTTTTGCAATTCCGCTTGGCCGCGAACTTGCGGTGCAAATTCTTTTAAAACGCATTTCTCGCCAAACTTATTGCGATCGATCGCTAAATAAGTCCGCCCAAATCCACCCCTACCCAGTTCGCGCACGACCTCATAACGGTTGCTTAATAAATTACCTGGAGTAAGTAACGATGACTCTATCATGAGCTGAATAAATTATCTGGGGTGAGTAATAATGACTCGATCGCGAGCGAATAGGTTGCTGAGGTCGCTACTGTTTATCAACGTAACCACACTTAATGAAATATCGCTAAATATATTTTAATTTTAGCCTGAAATCCGCGCGGACTTTGCCCTGCTTACTACTCTTTCAATGGGCACTGTGCCAACCCTAGTTTTGCTGTTGTCCTGGCTGTGAGCGGTCGATTGACATCCACTCAGCTACATGCGATCGCAGCTCTGGAAAGAATTCCCGAAAATCCCGATCGAGTGCATCATAGTTATCGATAATATCTGGCATTGCCAGCTCTAATGTAAAGGTGCGGTGCATGCGGTATTCCAATCGGCGCGAAATCCGCATCAGGGATGTTTCGACACCAGCTAAATCTCGATACGATCGCAGTAAGTCGTCTTGGATCATCCGATCTATCTGTGTTTTTGTCATCACTGGAATGGCTGAATATACACCAAAGCTCGTATAAACTTCGCTAATGAAATCATCGATCGGGATAGTACCATACAATTCCCAATTCTTGATTAATAAGTGGTCGTATAATACATCGATAATAACCCCTGCAAAGCGACGTTGAGGTGGGGTAATCCTAACTTTACTCTGCGTGACGATCGGGTGAATATCTGTAAAACAATCGATCGCGGTATGACAAGCAATTCCCCGCTGAAGTTCGGGATTGAGTTCTTTTCTGGCAGCACCTTTGACTAAATCTCCCAGGAGATTTCCCAACCGACTTTCGACATTCGGTTCGGCTAAAAAGATATGTGCTAACCAGTTCATGAGGGAACAGTGAACAGTGAATAGGGGATAGTGAATACAATACTTCTCGGTTAATCAAAAAACTAGTTAGTCCGCGTAGGCAGGCTTTTGCCGCGAGCGGCAACAACCGGACTTTGCTTCATTAGCGGCGACTTCAGTCGCTAGCAGTTCTTAACCGAGAAGCATTGATAGTGAATAGGGGATAGTGGCAGTAAATTCCCCTCCCGGGAGGGGTGCCGCAGGTGGAGTGGGTTATGTCTCCGCATCTCACTACGATTCCCACCAAAGCACGATCGATTGCAGACAAAGAAACCCTTTCTTCAATTATTGAAGAAAGGGCTAAAATTATTAGTTAGTATTTAGGACTAAACACTAACAGCAACTTTAGGCGCAGGATATACACCTTTAGCATATTTAGCTGCAAATTCTTCCAAGGATGCAGTTTTGATTTTGCTACCTTGACCAGCACACCAGAAAGCAGTGTAACGCTCGGCACATACTTTTTGCATGTACTTAATGGAGGGTTTCATGAAGTGGCGAGGATCGAATTCTTCAGGCTTAGCTGCTAAAGCTTCGCGGACTGCTGCGGTAATCGCGAGACGGTTATCGGTATCAATGTTGACTTTCCGAACGCCGCATTTGATCCCTTTTTGGATTTCTTCCAGGGGTACGCCGTAAGTTTCAGGAATTTTACCACCGTACTTGTTGATCAGCGCGAGGAGATCTTCGGGTACCGAAGAAGAACCGTGCATGACTAAGTGAGTGTTGGGCAGTCTGTTATGAATTTCTTCAATCCGGCTGATGGCGAGAATTTCACCAGTAGGTTTGCGGGTAAATTTGTACGCACCGTGGCTGGTACCGATCGCAACTGCAAGTGCATCTACACCAGTAGCTTCGACAAATTGTACCGCTTCATCAGGATCGGTGAGGAGTTGGTCGTGCGATAAAGCACCTTCAAAACCGTGTCCGTCCTCAGCTTCGCCCATCCCAGTTTCGAGGGAACCCAAACAACCGAGTTCGCCTTCGACGCTCACGCCGATCGCATGTGCTACTTCAACTACTCGACGCGTAACATTAACATTGTACTCAAAGCTTGCAGGAGTCTTCGCATCAGCTTCTAATGAGCCGTCCATCATGACGCTGGTGAAACCCTGTTTCATTGCCGAGTAACAAGTTGCTTCACTGTTACCGTGGTCTTGGTGCATCGCAATGGGAATATTGGGGTAAGTTTCCACTGCTGCTAATACTAGGTGACGCAAGAATGCTTCGCCAGCATAGTTGCGCGCGCCGCGCGAAGCCTGGAGGATTACCGGGCTGTCAGTTTCTTGAGCAGCCAGCATGATTGCTTGGATTTGCTCCATGTTGTTAACGTTATAAGCAGGGATGCCATAGCTATTTTCAGCAGCATGATCCAGCAACAGGCGTAATGGTACGAGTGCCATTAGAAATTCCTCCTATATGTGTTGTCTTTAAAATATTCGATCGAGGGATCGATCTTCAATTTTTATGATTCTTAACTAAAGACACTTTACCAAAGATCCGTTAGCGATGAACAGTTATTTCTCGATCGGGTTTCTGCTGAGATCGATCTCCTCTCACTTAAACTTCCTTCCTACGAGATGTGTCTTGAAAAGGTGCTTCACTTGCGGCGCACTAATCCTTACTGGAAGGCTTCGCCAACGGACGGTAAAGCCCCAACACCTACTGCGACAAAAGGCCCTGTCCGCTGCCTATCAGGGTGGGTTTCCGGAATAAAAAAAGGCAACAGTCGATCGACTGTTGCCTTTTTTTGTTATTTCCCACTAGTTAAAGTGGGACGCCCGAGATTCGAACTCGGGACCAGTCGGTTAAAAGCCGAATGCTCTACCGCTGAGCTAGCGTCCCGTTCGGCGTTACTTAATCGCGCCTTTGCAACTATAACATGAGGAATCTAGTTTTAGCAACTTTTATTTAAGCGAATGTAGCTGCGAAGCTAACACTAGTCGTCAAAGTCTCGCCAGGGGCAACATGCAGGATATCGATTCCGGTATTAATGCTATTGCGCGGCCCAGTCCACGGCTCTAGACAGTAGAAATCTTTACCTGCAACCGTCCAAAATACTAACGTATGGTAATTTGCACTCGATGTCATTTTCAGAGTCAATTTTTGGTGGGTATCGGTGACGGTAGCAATGTTACCAGTCACCTCCGTAAATGCCGCATCGATTTCAGCTTGACTAAAATCAAACTTGCCAGCAAATTGGTGAATTTCTCCCGTCTGTTTTTCTTGATAACTAGCAGAGGGGATCTCAAAGCTGAGGCTATGTTTATCTGGAGCCTGGAAATAGGGATGCAAACCAGTGCTAAACGGCATCGGTGCTGCCGACTTGTTGGTATATGACTGATCGATAACCAATTCACCGCCATGGACGCGATAGGTAAAGCTGACGCTAAAATCGAAGGGGTATACCGCACGTGTTGCTTCGGTACTTTTTAGCGTAATGGTCAGACTGGCATCTTTATCGGTAGATTGACTAGTGACTTGCCACGGTAAATTTCGGGCAAAACCATGTTGGACGAGCGAGTAAGACTTGTCGCCAATTTTATAGGCATTATCTGGTAAATTGCCACAAATCGGAAATAGGATCGGAAATCCCCCCCGCACACTCAACGTCGGATCGGTAAACCGTTCGGCATCTAAGTACATCAACTCGCGATCGCCCACTTTCCAGCTAGTTGCAATCCCCCCACGATCGGGATAAACCGTCAAAGAACTTTGAGCGTCCGTATCTGTCAAAAGGTAACTAGGCTCGGTTTGAGCTTGCTTGGTGATGGTAAACATGTTGGATTGGGTATTTGCTAAAGTTTTAGAGTAGATACCGTTTGCGTAGCGTACCGGAGGTAATCTCGATCCACTAAGCAAAGAGACGAGCAAACGGGTATTATAGTTATATAGGCTACACGATCGTTGCTGTATAGTTGCGCTCGAATCATTGCAGCCTATGTAATCACGCGAGCTATCGCCAATAATAATGGCAAATTCGACGTTTATGTCAATGCAGCCTTGGGATGCCAACAATTCTCGAATTATTGAGAGTTGTCACCAATCGATCGATGTACTCCGCAAATTGTGGTTGGATGTTCACATTAAGTTCCTCAACTAAACCGATCGCTTGTAGTTAATTTTGGGAAAGTTAATCTAGCCGATTGTTTCACTAGTAATAAAGCTAGATTCCCATGTCCGCCACTAGATTTATTTGTTTAGGAGAGTTCAACCATGTTACACCGCAAGCTTTATCAACTGTGTGAAGATGGTCGGGAAGTGTGCATTTTCTTGCGCGATCAACAACGGTGGATCGAACGCGCGCGCATTACAGACATCGAAGGCGATCTCGTCACTATCCGCTATGAAACCGACGAAGATGATGAGGTTTCTGCTTGGGAAGAAATGGTGCGCTTAGAAAGTATCGCTTCGATCAGTCAGAAACTGGCCTCTGTCTACAGAGGAAATGCCGAACCGTTAGTCTCCGACGAGTGTCACGAGTTAGAACAAATTCGTCCCGCAACCCCAGAAGAATAATCCAACAACAAACAACCTCCCATCCCTCAATATTATGTCTCAAAATGCTATTTTCCGACCTTGTAAGGAGTAATGATACCCCTTGAATCTATGGCTCTGGCCAGTTATTGGCTAATTTAGAGCTAAAGTCTACATTTCGCACTTCAATTTTCACGACACATACTAGTCACGAAGACTCAACGGTTTGGCGAGGCTACCGATCGTAACTCGCCGATCGCCGCGACGTAAATCTAGGCTTTTTATGTGCTACTTTTCTGAAGTGCAGAATGTGGATCGAGACATTATCGCTAACGCGAATATTATAAAAAGTTTCTGGCGTTGCTGAATTGATGTATGAAACCATCGGTAGGGGCAATTCATGAATTGCCCCTACCGATGGTTCTAGCTATTGCACATTTCTTGAATCATCCCTGCATTGAGCAACGCCAAGTTTCTAAGCAATAGGGAGTAGCCGTGGCATTATTCGTGCCTGCTTGAGTTCCACCTAGGAAAGAACGGTTGAGGGGCTGCCCAAAGAGGATGCCCAGCCGATTGCCAGGAGCAAATGCATCTTTGAAGCTCGCACCGATCGTCCAGCCTGAAAAGTCCTAGATTTGGTAGCCTAGCGATTGTGTCTCGATCGCTTTCTACGTCGGGAAACAATGGCGTGCGCGCATCGCAAATCGCTGCTACATTTACAAAACCTGCCTCCGCAGGTTGCCGAAAACCTTAGTCTGCGGAGCGGCGAGCGCTCTGGAGGTTTCCTCCAGGTTTAGCGCGCCAAGACAGGCAGACTTTGGCGGTTTTAACCGCTAGCAGCTTTTCAGACACCCTCTGACGTAAAATAAGGTTTTCACGCTCTCGAAAAACATTCTTGAAATAGAATTCTCGATCGATGACTCCTAGCTTCATTTCTGCACCACCTTCAAATGAGTTTGCGGATGCTCTTCAGGCGAAGGTTTCCTCCGCATCTGTTGCACCAAGCAGCGGTGCGCGCTCGTCATCTCTCTGCGCCAGAGAGATGTGATTGGAGGTGCCCTCCAACCCTGATTCCGCAGGTAGGAAGGGAAAATCCTGTATCCCGAACTCACGTTAATTAAATCGAATAATAGAGCGGAAAGGATTTCGCCTCTTTTGGTTTGACGTAGACAGTCTGTTGTGGCTCTAATTTTAGCTCGTCAAATCGATCGCGGGTCAAATGCGCGGAAATTACCTGACCGTCGGCGAGTAATAATTCGGCTTGAATTTCCCAACCTAGATGAATGATTCGATTGACTGTTGCAGTAGTCATCGTACTATCTGGCTCGATCGAAATCGAGATATCTTGTGGGCGGAGATAGACTTGGGGATGTGATGATTCAAACCCATTATTTTGGAAGATATCCGCGCTACTAGGCAGCACATTGACAGGGCCGATAAAACTCATTACAAATGCACTCGCAGGTCGGTCATAAATCTCCGCTGCGCTGCCGACTTGCTCGATTTGACCTTTATTCATCACCACGATTTTATCGGCTACTTCCATCGCCTCCTCTTGGTCGTGGGTGACAAAGACGGTAGTAACATGAACTTCATCGTGGAGGCGGCGCAACCAGGCACGTAAATCCTTCCTAACTTTGGCATCTAGCGCGCCAAAGGGTTCGTCTAAGAGTAATACTTTGGGTTCGACGGCGAGAGAACGCGCTAAAGCTACCCGCTGGCGTTGTCCGCCGGATAGTTGGGAGGGATATCGATCGCCCAAACCGCTTAATTGGACTAGTTCCAGCAACTCATCGGCGCGGGCTTTGATTCTTTCGGGGCTGGCTTTGCGGAGCTTCAAACCAAAGCCGATATTTTCCCGAATTGTCATGTGCTTGAATAAGGCGTAATGCTGGAACACAAAGCCGATATTTCGCTCTTGCACGCTTTGATGGGTGGCATCGGTGCCTGTGAGCCAGATTTTGCCACTATCGGGGGTTTCTAGTCCGGCAATCAGGCGTAACAGTGTAGATTTACCTGAGCCGGATGGCCCAAGGAGAGCGACTAGGGCACCGGATTCAATTTCGAGATCGACGCTATCGACTGCTTGAAAGCTGCCAAATCGTTTGGAGACATTTTTTACTGATATACCCACTCTCTGATTACCTTTAAAATAAATTTTCTGATAAAATTTCGATCGACACCTTTAGACATTCAATATAGATTGTTAGTGCTGAGTTTGACCCCACCCCGTTCGCATCGCGTCGCTCTCAGGAGAGGAGGGGAATTTTTGGGTCGATCTATAATTATTTATTTTAAGGCAAGTACGACAGATCGAGCGGGAAACCGTGATATCTTGAAAAGAGTGTTTTCTCAAATTGCTTGTGGAACTGTCCTCTCGATTGGAATATGCATTAGTTGCCTTGCTAGAAATAGCTAAGTATCAAGACCAAGGCAAACCCCTAAAAGTTAATGAGATTGCGGCGAGTCAGTCATTACCAGAACGCTATCTCGACCAAATTTTTACAGCCCTCAAGCGTCAAGGGATTATTTCGAGTCAGCGGGGAATGAAGGGGGGGTATTTACTTGCCAAAGAGCTGTGGCAAATTACCTTACTAGATGTAGTGATCGCGATCGAGGGTGGCGGCAATCAAAAGAAAGTCGATCCGACTACCTCGAATACTTTAGAAAAAACCGTCATCGTGCAAACTTTCGACGGAATTAAAGATTCGGTTAATGAGATTTTACAAGGTTATACATTGCAGGATTTAGCCAAAACTTTAGAAACCCAAAAGCAGAGCAGTCCGATGTATTATATTTAGCTACATAGGTTGGTTAGAGCCTCTTATTGGTAACGGTTACAATTTTTATTACCCCTGGGACGCTTACTGATATAGTTATCTATGCTTCGATCGCTTAAACATTCATTATCATGTAATATTTTTTAGAACGCACTATACCTATAATGCTCTGTAGATTTATCATCCGAACAAATAAAAGATTCGTATCGATTCAATAAAAATGATTTATCAATTAAGTCATACTCCAACCATTTGACGTGGAATTTCATGTCTGTCAATGCTCGCCCGATCGATTCTTGCTCGAACATCAATTTTCAACTAACTCACATTAATTAATAATCTACTGCTCGAACATCAATTTTCAACTAACTCACATTAATTAATAATCTACAATTCATCCTTAATTCGAGTTTTACTTTCTAAGATTTCTTTGATAACCAAAGTAACTGCGGCGAGTAAAGCTAATAAAACTGCGGCTGAAAAAGCGGCTTCGGTTTCGTATTGCTTGTAAGCTTCTTCCACGAATAACGGTAAACTTTGAGTCGTATTGGCGACATTTCCCGACACGACCGATACTGCGCCAAATTCGCCCATCGCTCTAGCATTTGTTAGCAATACTCCATACATCAACCCCCACCGAATATTGGGAAGTGTGACGCGCCAAAAAATCTGCCAATCGCTAGCGCCTAATGTTCTCGCCGCTTCCTCCTGATCGACCCCAGCTTCTTCTAAGACGGGAATCACCTCCCGCACCACGAATGGCATACTCACAAAAGCTGTTGCCAAAGCCATCCCCGGAAAAGCAAAAACGATGTCGATGCCACGCTCTTGGAACCAGCCTCCAAACCAGCCTTGACGACCATAAAGTAGCATAATCATCAAACCTGCTACGACCGGAGAAATCGACAGCGGTAGATCGATAATACTCAATAATAACGTGCGACCAGGAAATTTGTGCCGCGCGATCGACCAAGCTGCACATAACCCAAAAATCGTATTAATCGGTACGGAAATTAACGCCAATAAGATAGTTACTTTGGCAGCATTGAGAAAATCCGGTCGGGTAAGATTGGCTAGAAATGGCTCGAATCCTTTGTGAAATGCTTGATAAAAAACATTAATTGCGGGTATATAAATAATTAGACTTATGTAAGCGATCGCAATCCCAATTAAAACGATCGGTATCCAATTAGTTGCTTTCTTTCCGGGGCCTTGTCTTACCATCGCATCATTCCTCATAGCGTTGACCCCAAGCTTGTAAAATGTTGATTGCCAGGAGCAACACTAGTGAAATTAATAGCAATACTACCCCAATCGTCGTTGCCCCAGCATAGTCGTATTGTTCCAATCTTTGGAAGACTAAAACGGGGGCAATTAAGTCTTTGAATGGCGTATTCGAGGCGATAATTACCGTCGAGCCATATTCGCCCACCGCACGGGAGAAACCCAGTGCCATCCCTGTAAGGATCGAGGGTAATAATGGCGGTAAAATTACTTGGCGGAAAGTTTGCCAGTCCGATGCACCCAGACACCAAGCAGCTTCTTCGATATCGCGTTCCATCTCCATTAGGACAGGTTGGACGGTGCGGACGATAAATGGCAGCGAGATAAATAACATCGCAATCGCGACACCCAACCGCGTGAAAGCGATTTTAATCCCGAATGGGGCGAAAATACTGCCAATCCAACCATTATCGCTGTAGACCGTGGCGAGAGTCAGTCCAGCAACTGAAGTCGGTAATGCAAACGGGAGATCGATCGAAGCATCGATAATCCGTTTCCCTGGGAAATCATACCGCACTAGCACCCACGCGATCGCGGTACCAAATAAGCCATTGACAAATGCGGCAATTAGCGAGGTTGTGAACGTGATGTCATATGTGGATAATGCTACCGGACTGGTGGCCACTTCCCAAAACTTAGCCCAGCCGCCAGAACTAGCTTTGGTAAACATCGCCGCTAAGGGCAGAAATAGCATCGCCGTGAGGTAAAACCAGGTGATGCGCCACGTCCATGTTAGAGTGCGAATACGATCGAACCACACGCGCCATGCGGGTTTGGGTTTGACGAGTTGGGCGTTGATAATATTGGACATACTTAATTGATATCTTGCATCGATCGATCCGGAGCGCAGTGTTAGGCGATCTAGCTGGATGATGTCAGCGAACAGACCTCCATGACTTGAATCAAGCCACGATCGATGGTGAAGCGATGACCAACATGCTCATCAGCAACCACGTTTCCAGCCAGATCGCGCACGACTTGGTGCACATCGACCAAAATCTGCCCGCCCTCCTCTGGGTGAAAGGCACTCGGCTCTACATGCCCATCGATCTCGCTCCATTGCTCCGTCCAGTAAGCGCGGACTTCTTCATGTCCATGGACAAAACCGCCTTTGAACGCTCGCGGCCAAACCACGTCCGCAGTCATGAGGGCGAGGGCGGCGTTGATGTCTCGGGCGTTGAAAGCAGCGTATGCCGCACGTAACAATTCAATTTCTGATGCAGGTTGATTTAACATAAAAGATCTCAAATGGATTCTATCAAAACTAAAAACTATTTAAATGTAGGCATTGCCCACCACAAAGATTTGAGCTAGTTCTCATCTTAATAAATATAAGTCGATCGACTTCAGATCGATCGACTTATTTACCCACCTAATTATTTCTTCCCACTTTGAATTTTGTCGTAGACCCCACCATCATCAAAGAATTTTGCCTGAAAACTAGACCAACCGCCAAATTCGGCGATCGTACCTAACTTTTTAATCTTAGGAAAACGGGGATCTGCTGGTGCTGTCGCTGCTGGACGATAACCCAGTTTGACAAATTCGGCTTGGGATTCGGGGGTAAATAGATATTGCACAAAGGCTTCGACGACTGCGCGGTTGCCATGTTTATCGACGTTTTTATCGACGATGGCGACTGGTGTATCGATCGAGACATTTACCTCTGGCACGATATAATCAAGCGACTGTCCGCGATCTTTGGCAAACAGGATCTCATTTTCATAATTTAGTAACGCATCGCCTTGTCCTTGTTTGACGAAAGCATCGGTAGCTTCCCGGGCATCTTTGGGCAAGACAGCAACATTTTTGAACGCAGCGGTAGCAAACTCTGTCGCTTTAGCTTCATTCGCGCCGGATTTAATCGCATCATTCCAGATCGCCAAAAAGTTCCAGCGCGCGCCGCCGGATGTTTTGGGGTTGGCGGTTACCCATTTGACATCAGGACGGGCGAGATCGGCAAACGATTTAATTTTTTTTGGATTTCCCGCACGGGTAATAATTGCCGCTACGGACTGAGCGACGATCCCTTTATTGGGTAACTTTTTATTCCAGTCAGCAGCAACGAGCGATGATTTGACTAATTTATCGACATCGCCACTCAAAGATAAATGCACGACATCAGCAGGTAATCCATCGATGACAGCACGGGTTTGGGAGCCGGAACCCCCATAAGTTTGTTTGAAGGTGACTTTTTGGTTGTGTTCCTGCTGCCATTTAGCGGCAAACTTTTTGATAATTACATCATGGGCGGCTTTGGGCACAGCGTAGCCGACGAGTGTAATTTCGACATCTTTGGTTGATGCTGCCCCAGGCTGGTTACTAGGATTCGACCCCGAGCCGCCACCATTGCCGCAGGCAACTAGGGAAATCATACTCGCACCTAAAAATAACCTCGAGAGTAATCTTTGCACCTGTTGCCTACCCATCACGATCTTGTCCTTTGTTAAATTTACGGTATTTGAATCGGAATAGTGTCTAAGTCTGTCAATTATCTTAGCAACATCCACACTGCAGGTCAACAAGTGCGCGATCGAGTATTCCCAACCCGCCTTCACCAGATTACCGTGATGGACGGATGTTGCAGTCAAAACAGCCTCTGCTGTAGATAACCCAAGTTGCTACCTATAAAAATGCCAACGATTGTGATGCAAAGTCCGGTTGTTGCCGCGAGCGGCAAAAGCCTGCCTACGCGGACTAGGAAAGTCAGTCCGCGTAGGCGGACTTTGTATTGTTAGCCCCGATTTCAATCGGCGGCGGTGCAAGAACAAAGCCAGAAGCCATTGAGTGTAGATCCTTATCCCGAACTCAGGTTGGGTTATAGATATGAAGCTTCGAGCCACAGTTCTAAATCTAGCGTCTTGAGATAATTCAGTGCCAACTCGATCTCTTGACTGCTCCCTTGCAAATCGAGATCGAACCAGCCATCGCCTTTACCATTCGATCCCAACATCGCTGCTTTGATATTAATCGTCAGATGATAGTCAGAGACTAGTGTCGAAATAACTGGTTCTTGATGGTGCTTTTCGGGAATACGCACGCGAATTCGTTTGGTGGTCTGGCTTTGCAGTTGGTTCATCGTCCTTAAACCTCAAAATCTACGGTAATTCGGTCGGGATACTTTACTAATTCTAATTTAACAGGGTTTAGGGCATTCGAGCAAATTTAGTTTGGTGTTAAAACCGCAGCAACACAAATAAAGCCCGCAGACGCGGGCTAACTGACTTGCTTGGCATTATTTATTTTAGGGAAGCCCCGAACTTTCGGGCAATTGCATAAATTGCCCCCACGCAAGGCAGAATTGCTGCCGCTATCGCTTGTGCAAGTTGAGAAAGCTGCATACACCATCGATCGATCGAGGAGATCTTCACTAACAATGGAAGATAAGACAAATAATAAATAATAACTATGTACGGCAGTGTAGCAGCTTTTAATTCTGGCCTGATTTTCTTGGCACTATTAGCCTTTGGCTTATTAAATTGGTTTCAAATGCCAACAGGAAGTTTAATCGATTGGGCGATCGGGATTGGTATTTTTGAGTGGATAATTTTGATCGTGACGGTACCCTGGAATATTTATTTCTCAGCACGATCGACAGTTCAAACTGGTAGAGAATCTCAGGAGAATGGTATTACTGTAGACGATCGCCAAATCCGTTATGCAAGTGGTATTGCTAAGCGATCGTTGATTGTCGCAATTTCATTACATTTCATCACTGCAGCTGGACTATATTGGCTAGCAATTAGTGGCATCACTGCATTAGGTTATTTGAGTTCGGTAGGCGTATTATTGCTCACACTGCTGCGTCCGGCAATTAGTACTTATGAGTATTTAGCCGAGCGGCTGACAGCAATGCGATCGCAATTTACCTATCCGCGTATGGATATCTTGGAATTGCGCGATCGGTTCCAACGATTGGAAGATCGGGTGACTGAATTAGCCAGTCAATTAGATGCTAATGACGATAACTCTTGGCTGAGCGAACAAGACCGTCGGTGGGAAACCAATCGTAATGAAATCGCCAAACTTACCGCGACGATCGCCGATTTTAAAGCAAGTAACGAGTTAGACCATCAACGATTGGCTCAAGAAGCAAAACAAGCTATTTCTCAAATTACCGTTGATGGACAATTTCTCGAACATGCCCGCGAACTCATCAGATTTTTTAAGACAGCCTGATGAATTAGGAATTATGAATTATTAGCCACTATTTACTAATTCGATGAGTTGCCAGATGCGAGTTTGACAGTTTTAGTACCGATCGCTTGTAGGCTAGCTTTGTGATAGAAACCCGGACGGCGTTTGGTAGCTGGAAACTGCCACTGATAGCCTTCAGCATCGGTATGCGCGGCCATCAACTGCGACCACCGCAGCGGATTATTAGCAGCTGCTAATAATTTATTGGGTTGCTCGATCTGCAATCGTGTCGCCAAGGCACCTAGTTCTAACTTCATGCAAGTAGCAATTTCGCCTTGACTGTCGATCGTCAGCGTTTGGGCATCTTTAGCTTGATTGAGCGCGTTCAAGACATTGTAAACTTGATAGTTAGCTTGTTGATGTCGATCCAGCAACTCAGTCAACCGCGAGATGGCGATCGAGCAGTGGCTGTCTAGCTCAGCGTCCCGCCGCGAATTTAGCAGTTGGGTGAGGCACTCAACTTGTTTCTGTTGAAGTTGCAGCAGATCGTGGTGACTAGAGAGGGTTTGCTTGAGCGAATGTTCCAAGCGATCGATTTCTTGACTGATAGTTGTCATAATATTTAAGTCTCACAGTAGAGCAGATGAAAGAGTCGGCGGTAGATGCAAGGCTAAATTCTGAGTCAAGGCTAAATATCGCAGCAACTTACGCCTGATACTAAAAATAGAGTTCCCAATTTAGCGCCGAGATCTTGCTAAAATTCACCTCAAATTAAAAATTTTCTCGATCGGTGGCCTAAACCCCGTAAAATAGATCGGATTTACCCATTTTGCACTTCCCTCCTAAAACCCTATGCCTCGCCGGACTGACATTCACAAAATCTTGCTCTTAGGTTCTGGGCCGATTGTCATCGGACAAGGATGCGAGTTTGACTATTCTGGTACCCAAGCTTGCAAAGCATTGCGCGAAGAAGGTTATCAGGTCATCCTGGTTAATTCCAATCCTGCGACCATTATGACCGACCCAGATACCGCCGATCGGACGTATATCGAGCCGCTCACGCCAGAGTTGGTCGAAAAGGTCATCGCCAAAGAACGTCCCGATGCCTTGCTGCCAACGATGGGCGGACAGACAGCGCTAAATCTGGCTGTCACGCTCGCCAAAACTGGAGTGTTGGAGAAATATGGGGTCGAGTTGATCGGCGCAAAATTAGCCGCGATCGAAATGGCCGAAGATCGGTTGTTATTTAAAGAGGCGATGGCGCGGATCGGGGTGCCAGTTTGTCCGTCAGGTATTGCTAAAAGCCTCGTGGAGGCAAGAGCAGTCGGAAAAGAGATTGGGACGTATCCGCTGATCGTTCGCCCTGCCTTTACCATGGGTGGAGCCGGAGGTGGGATTGCTTATAATCAGGAAGAATTTGAAGAAATCGCCCAAAGCGGGATCGATGCATCACCTGTCGATCAAATTTTGGTGGAGAAATCGCTGCTCGGCTGGAAAGAATACGAGCTGGAAGTAATGCGGGATCTAGCAGATAACGTGGTGATTATTTGTTCGATCGAAAATATCGATCCGATGGGCATTCATACTGGTGACTCGATTACGGTTGCACCAGCCCAAACACTGACAGATAAAGAGTATCAGCGGTTGCGAGATGCCTCGCTCAAAATCATCCGCGAGATTGGGGTCGAGACAGGTGGCTCGAATATTCAGTTTGCAGTCCATCCCGATACGGGCGAATTTATTGTCATCGAGATGAATCCCCGCGTGAGTCGGAGTTCCGCGCTCGCATCCAAGGCGACGGGATTTCCGATCGCTAAATTTGCAGCTAAGTTAGCGGTGGGTTATACACTCGATGAAATTCCCAACGATATTACCAAGAAAACCCCAGCTTCATTCGAGCCGACGATCGATTACGTCGTCACCAAAATTCCTCGGTTCGCATTTGAAAAATTCCCAGGATCTCAGCCAAATTTGACGACGCAGATGAAGTCTGTTGGTGAAGCAATGGCGATCGGTCGCACATTTCAAGAATCATTTCAAAAAGCCTTACGATCGCTCGAAATCGGTCGATTTGGTTGGGGCTGCGATCGCGATGAGTCTTTACCCTCGATCGAGCAAGTCCGTTCGCTCCTGCGGACTCCGACACCCGATCGGATTTTTAGCATCCGCCATGCGATGCAACTCAAGGTATCATCAGAAGATATCTACGATCTGACTGGAGTAGATCCGTGGTTCCTCGATAAACTACAGGGAATCTTGACTACCGAACTATTCCTGAAGACTCAGCAATTGCCAGATCTTACTAAAGAGCAATTGTGGGATGTCAAACGGCAAGGATTTAGCGATCGCCAGATTGCCTATGCTACCAAAACTACCGAAGATGAAGTCCGCAGCCATCGCAAATCGCTGGGCGTAATTCCTGCTTATAAATTAGTCGATACCTGCGCCGCTGAATTTGAAGCCGAGACACCATATTACTACTCCACCTATGAGGACGAGACCGAAGTAATTCCTTCGACGCGGCGGAAAGTCATGATTCTCGGCGGTGGGCCAAATCGGATCGGTCAAGGGATCGAATTTGACTACTGTTGCTGTCATGCTGCTTATGCCCTCAGCAAGCAGGGCTTTGAGACGATCATGGTCAACTCCAACCCCGAGACGGTTTCTACCGACTACGATACTAGCGATCGCTTGTACTTTGAACCGCTGACCAAAGAGGATGTCCTGAATATCATCGAAGCCGAGCAACCCGAAGGCATCATCATCCAATTTGGCGGCCAAACTCCGCTTAAATTAGCGGTACCTTTACAAGCATATCTGGACGCACAGAGTACACACCGAGCGGAGCATCCAGAGAGTGCTTTATTAGAGACGAAGATTTGGGGAACTTCGCCAGATGCGATCGACATGGCGGAAAATCGGGAAAGATTCGAGCGCGTGTTGCGGGAGTTGGGAATTCAACAGCCCGCAAATGGGATGGCGCGCAATTATGACGACGCGCTGCATGTAGCAAATCAGATCGGCTATCCCGTTGTGGTACGTCCCTCCTATGTCTTGGGCGGACGCGCGATGGAGATCGTCTATTCCGATACCGAACTCGAACGCTACATGACCTATGCGGTACAGGTCGAGCCAGATCATCCGATTTTAATCGATCGATTCCTGGAAAATGCGATCGAGGTCGATGTCGATGCGATCGCGGATGCTACTGGCAAGGTGGTGATTGGCGGCATTCTGGAACATATCGAGCAAGCCGGGATTCACTCTGGAGACTCAGCTTGTTCGCTCCCCTATGTATCGCTCTCCGAGACCACTGTTGCCACGATTCGGCTGTGGACGACTCAACTCGCCCAAGCCTTGAAGGTGGTTGGGTTGATGAATATTCAGTTCGCCGTCCAGGGTGAGCAGGTATTTATTATCGAAGCAAATCCGCGCGCCTCGCGGACGGTGCCCTTCGTTGCGAAAACAACAGGTATCCCATTAGCGGGTTATGCCGCGCGGATTATGTCCGGTGAAACGCTGGCGCAATTGAATTACACTCAGGAAGTAATTCCCACCCATATCGCCGTTAAAGAGGCGGTGTTGCCATTTGAGAAGTTTCCTGGTACCGATACGATTTTAGGCCCCGAGATGCGATCGACTGGCGAAGTCATGGGCATCGATGCGGGATTCGGTCGTGCTTATGCCAAAGCAGCACTCGCCGCCGGACAGCGACTACCCTTGACAGGCAAAGTATTTGTCTCGATGAACGATCGCGATAAACTGACTGTCGTACCGATCGTGCGCGATTTTATCGCCCTGGGCTTTAAGATTATTGCCACATCAGGCACCCAACAGGTGTTGGCAGAACATGACTTGGTTGTCGAGTCTGTACTAAAACTGCATGAAGGTCGTCCTCATGTCGTCGATATCATCAAGAACGGCCAAATCCAACTGATTATTAATACCCCGTCGGGAGAGGAAGCTCAAGCTGATGGTAAATTAATTCGGCGCACGGCATTAGTATATAAGATTCCGATGGTCACGACGATCGCTGGTGCTAAAGCAACTGCTGCGGCAATTCGATCGCTCCAATCACAACCGTTGGAAGTCAAAGCATTGCAAGATTATCTGGCGGAATTGTAACTCACTTCGAGGACAGCAGCAGGTGCTGCTGTCCTCGAACCTAATTTGCTGTCAGTAGGATTAGCAAGACTTTTATGGCTACATGGACTATAGTACCGATCGGGTTACTTCACGAATCCACTGAAGATAGTCTAATGAGCCAGCCTCGATCGGTAGTTGGATAATTTCCGGAATTTCGTAGCTATGATTGTCTTTGATACACTGCTCGATCGCGGCAAAGTTTATCGCTGGACATTTGATAAATAGCATCTGCTCGTTATCGACATTCACCGCTTCATTCCAAGTATAATAACTTGCAATCTGAGTGACTTGAATACACGCTGCTAATTGTTGCGATAGTAACAGCCGTGCTAACTTATCTGCTTCTTCTCTAGTCGCAGTTGTGGTGATAACTACTGAAAATTTATTTTCCATTTGTTTGCGTAAATCTCAACACAAGACTAAGATAGAATCATAGCAATCTTTATTGAAATGTGGATGAGCGGCGATCGTTCGAGCGTCTGCGGCACTAATTATCGAGAGGTCGCCGACTTGAGACAAGCGCGAAACTCGACGATCGACAAGTAACAACAGAGAACTACCAGTAGGCGATCGCTGAGATGGATCGGCTGGGGGTCGTAAGTGATAATATGCTGAAGATCGGATATTGTTGCTGACAATGAAAAATTACCTGTTACCCACTGCTCTATTTGGCATCGCTGTATTAGTTAGCAAGATCGCGCCTGCTACGGCGCTTTCCCCTGTAGAAGTCCAAAGAATTGCCAAACAAACTACCGTGCAGATTACCGGATGCGATTTCGGTTCTGGGGTTATTATCCGCAAAAATGGCAATACTTATACAGTATTAACGGTGGCGCACAATTTCAAAAAGAGTGGTTGTGAACTGACAACACCAGATGATACTAAATATCAGGTGGTACAGGTAAAAAAATTTCCTAACCAAGTCGATCTGGCTGTATTTACTTTTACCAGTAACAAAACCTATTCAGTCGCCAAACTAATCGATAATTCCGATCGAGTCGAAGCCCTAGAAACTATCTATGTGTCTGGGTTTCCATTATCTACTGCAATTAATTCATCAGTTTTCTCGATCGTCAAGGGGGATGTGGTCGCAAATCCAGCGACAAAGCAGCAGGGTAAAGGCTATTCGCTAATTTATAGTAATAGTACATTGCCAGGACAGAGTGGTGGCCCGGTCTGGAATGATAAGGGCGAATTAATAGCCATTCACGGGCAAGGAGATATCGAAAGCAGCTCACAAGAAACGATTAATACCGGGATCAGGGTCAAGACTGGATACAATCTGGGCATAACTATCAATACTTTTAACAAACTTGCCACCATCGCAGGGGTAAATGTCAATACACCTACAATCGTTGCAACGAGAGAAGTATCGATCTCCAAACCCATCCCAGTTAAACCAAAACCAGTAGACGATCTGATTGCTAGCTCGCTCCAAAAAGAGTCCAAAAGTGACTATCGGGGCATGTTAACCGATATGAACCAGGCGATCTCGATCGATTCACAAAACTCTCGCTTATACTTTATCCGTGGTACTGCCAAGTATGAATTAAATGATAAAAAAGGGGCGATCGAGGACTATAATCGCGCGATTGCCATCAATCCTAATTATGCTTATGCTTATAGCAATCGGGGTAATGCTAAGGATGACTTAGGCAATAAACCAGGCGCGATTGAGGACTATAACCGCGCGCTCGCCATCGATCCTAATGATGATAATGCTTACTACAATCGTGGTATTACCAAGTCTGCTTTAGGCGATAAACCAGGCGCGATCGAGGACTATAATCACGCGATCGCCATCAATCCTAATTATGCTAATGCTTACTACACTCGTGGTATTGCTAAGTCTGCATTAGGCAATAAACCAGGCGCGATTGATGACTTTACTCGTGCGATTGCTATCAATCCTAATTATGCTAATGCTTACAACAATCGTGGTAATGCCAAGTCTGCATTAGGCAATAAACCAGGCGCACTCGATGACTTTACTCGTGCGATTGCCATCAATCCTAATGATACTGATGCTTACAACAATCGGGGTAATGCTAAGGATGACTTAGGCAATAAAAAAGGGGCGATCGAGGATTATAATCGTGCGATTACCATCGATCCTAATAATGCTACTGCTTACTACAATCGTGGTGTTACCAAATCTGCATTAGGCAATAAACCAGGCGCGATTGATGACTTTACTCGTGCGATCGCCATCAATCCTAATTATGCTAATGCTTACAACAATCGTGGTAATGACAAGTCTGCATTAGGCAATAAACCAGGCGCGATTGAGGATTATAATCGTGCGATTACCATCGATCCTAATAATGCTAATGCTTACTACAATCGTGGTATTAACAAGTTTGCCTTAGGTGACAAACCAGGTGCGCTCGAGGATTTTAATCGTGCGATTGCCATCGATCCTAATGATGCTGATACTTACTACAATCGTGGTAATGCCAAGTCTGCATTAAGCAATAAACCAGGCGCGATCGATGATTTTAAAAGAGCAGCCCAAATCTACAAGCAACAAGGTAAAACCACTGACTATCAAGATGCACTGAGACGGATCGAAAAGTTGGGTTTATAGATCGACGGTTGCGATCGATTTGGCTACAACATAAGAGGATGTTTGGAAATACGGACAAAATCGTTGGCTTCGCCAACCGGAGGTAATCGATTTATACCAGCATTGGTGAAAATCCCCCTAAATCCCCCTTAAAAAGGGGGACTTTGTCCGGATCTTAGCCCCCTTATTTAAGGGGGTTTGGGGGATTTAGATCTCGAAGCGAAGTCTAATAGACTTGTGTATACACGGTAGCTTTTTAAGGGGGGCTAGGGGGATTCTCTAGGGTTTGCAAGTGCGAAACTATACTTTCTAAACATCTTCTAAGAAGATCCTCAGTTCCTTTCATCCATTAGACGACGTTTTCGTCAGCTCAGTTGCTCCTTGGGAGAATCGCTGCAAGCATCCCGATCTCGACAATGAATTGGATCGTCATTGAACAGATAAGGATCGATTACAATTGAGATTAATAAAGATCGTTTAGTGCAATTATTTAATATTATTCCAGATCCGATCGTCACGAGTCACTTAATAACTACCTTATGACTTATTGTTTGGGAATTATTTCCGCTCATGGATTGGTAATGGCAGCCGATTCTCGAACTAATGCCGGAGTCGATTATATTTCTACCTATCGCAAAATGTTTGATTTTTCGGTAGTCGGCGATCGCACGATATTATTATGTGCGTCGGGAAATTTATCGATTACCCAAGCTGTAATGGCGAGTATCGATCGAGATTTGGCAAGTGCAGATATCGAAAATCTCCACTCCCATCAGAGTCTCTACGAGATGGCTGGTTATATCGGTCAAAAATTACGCCAGGTACAGGCGCGGGATCGAGAATGGTTGGATAAAGATGGCATCGATGCTAGTTGTAATATCTTACTAGGCGGACAAGTTCGGGGACAAGCGACGGAGTTATATCTGCTCTATAGTCAGGGCAATTTTATTAAAGCAATGCCCGAAACACCATTTCTGCAAATCGGTGAGGTTAAATATGGCAAGCCAATTTTAGACCGAACTTTGAAATACGATACGAGTGTTGAAGATGCGGCTAAATGCGCCCTCCTATCCTTTGATTCGACGATGAAATCGAATGTTTCGGTCGGCCCGCCGATCGATCTGGTCATGTATCATCATAATAGTCTCGAAATCCGCCATCAACTCACCCTCCGGCGCGGTCATCCCTATTTATTGCAAGTCCGCAGAGAATGGGAATCTTCGCTCAAAAATGCGTTCGATCGAATGCCGTCGATCGATTGGAATCGTAGCCATAGTTTAGAATTGGAACCGACGGATATTTCAGGTTTTTTGAATTATTAACCGATAGTTCATTTCCATGCCAATATTACCGATCGTTTGTAACTTGCCCTCAACGGGGGTTGTCTGCGTCGGGAACGGGCTAGAGCAGATCGCAATGTGGTGGGCAGCCACCAGTAAGCCATGAGTGGGGTCATAGCCCCGCCAGCCCCCACCAGGAAGATATATTTCCGCCCAAGCATGAAGATGTCTGTCGTCGGTTTCGGCTCCCGCTTCATAGCCGCTGACAAATCGCCCCGCCAAGCCTACCGCTCGACAAACTTCGATAAATAATACGACTAAATCTCGACAGGAACCGGAGCGATTTTGCCAGGTAATACTGGGCGGAAGTGGGGCACCAGTATCGCGGAGGATATATTTACAACTATGGTAGATTTGCTGATTGAGTTCGCTGGCAAAAGCGATCGAATTACCTGCGACAGTGTGCCAGATTTCTGCTGCTAATTGTGCTGCAATTGGGTCGATCGATCGACCCAAATAGCCTGCTAGATATGGTTGCAATTGTTGGGATAACGAAACAGGATAATCGATCGGTAATTGTGTCGCCCACGGCTCTAGCAGGTAATTAAACGGATCGCTGAGATTGGTAGAAACTGTGGTTTGAGCATGAACGTGGAGGTTAGTAGCCAGATGATTATCGAACCAAGCCACAAGCTGATTATTGCCATCAAGATCTACAGTTTCAACAAGTTTTTCAGGAGTAGGCGAGATCGAGAGATCGAAGTTTAGCAACGATTGATGGACATTCGATCGCGGGCGCAATCTTAACTGGTGGGGCGCGAAATTTACTGGTTGACTGTAGGTATATTCGATCGAATGCTGAATCTGGTAAACAGTCATATAGCAACCTGCAAAAGTAAAAACACAATCTTTCCCAGTACTGGTTTCATCTAAAAATACACCCTATTCCCTATTCCCTATAGTGCCACCTGTGGATCGAGCGTCAAAAAAGTATCACTGATTTCTTGGGAAACACTATTGAGCCGACTTTGGGTGCGATCGAGAAATTCATGTAAGCCAATTTCAATGATTTCTTCGATCGACATAAAATCTAGTTCCGATCGCAGTTTACCTAATTGATGCTCGGCAGAATTGCACCAAGTATTGCTACGACTACCACTAATTAGATGCAGACATTTTTCAGCAGAGTTGAGACAATATTGAATCGATCTGGGGAACTCGCGATCGAATATTAAAAACCGTGCGATATCTGATGGGCTAATTCGACGGTAAGTTTTGCGGTACATTTCATAAGCACTCGCCGACTTTAATAACGAGATCCACTGCAATTCATCTAATGCTGAACCGACACCATTAGGTAAGATAATAAAATACTTGACATCCAAAATCCGCGCCGTTTTATCAGCCCGTTCGATCGATCGTCCGATCTGTCCAAAATGCCACGCCTCATTGTGAGACATCGTTGCATCCATCACGCCCGCAAACTGGTGACTAGCCATTTTTACCGCTGCAAAAAAACCTGGTAAATCTGGCTTAACTTTAGCTTCTGCGGCTTCTTTTACCATAAAGTAAAAACTGTTTACCTGCTCCCATGTCTCCGATGAAATAATTTCCCGCACCGATCGAGCGTTGTGTCGCGCAGATTGGAGACAGGATAAAATTGAGTTGGGATACTTCTCATCATAAGTAAGAAACTGCACCACATTTTGCGCCGTAGCCGCTCCATAACGACTGCGAAAAATATCTAAATCGCCAGTAGTAATTACAATCGGTTCCCACTGTCGATCGTCTACTACCACACTATCGAGTAATAAGTTAAGGTTGACATCAACAAATCGAGCGATATTTTCGGCACGTTCGATATAACGATTGAGCCAGTAGATTGAGTTAGCAACGCGACTTAGCATGGAATTAGGGGATAGGGGATAGGGGTACCCCTGTTAAGGTGAGCTGTTGTACTAGTGCAGCCTCAAAGGGCATAAAAGCGGAGTATAATCCGACTTGAAAGCCAAAAACCGAACCAGAGAGGGAATTGAAGATGATTAGTAACATCTTTGAGAGATTTGTAGAGCAGACACCCTTGACAGTGATGGTCAGAGCAATCATGGAAAAAATCTTTGCCACAGAGCAACTAGAACAGTTGTTTGAGGACACAGCAGAGCGGCAGTACACCAGAGAACTCCTATTCTCAAGTGTAGTCGGAATCATGAGCTTAGTCGTCTGCGGAATTTATCCATCAGTTGGCGCAGCCTACAAAGCATTCGAGAAAGTGGTGGGGGTATCAAAAGTATCATTGTACGCAAAAATCAATGGACTGGAACCAAAGCTATCACAGGCATTGGTGCGGTACAGCAGCGAACAACTCTCATCAGTGGTGGCAGAATTTACTCAAGCAAGCAAGATTATCTTGCCGGGATATGAAGTCAGAATCATTGATGGGAATCACATCGGGGGGACAGAACATCGAATCAAGGTGTTACGACTGCAAGCAGCAGGGGCACTACCAGGACAAGCAATCGCAGTGCTAGACCCGCAGCGAGAAATGGTTGTGGATGTATTTCCCGAAGAAGATGCTCACGCACAAGAACGGTCATTGTTGCCATCCGTGCTGGAAACGGTTACAGCAGGGCAAGTCTGGATTGCTGACCGAAATTTTTGTACCAAAGACTTTTTGACTGGCATTAGTACCCGGGAAGCCAGTTTCGTGATTCGAGAACACCTCGGTTTGAAATGGACAGAAATCACCCCCAGAGTAGAAATAGGTCAAAACGATAGTGGCACTATCTTCGAGCAACAGGTGCAGCTTGATAGTGGCATTTGTGTCCGCCGAATTACGATTCAACTCAAACAACCAACTCGTCATGGCGATGCTCAAGTGACAGTGTTAACTAATTTGCCTGACACCGATGTGACAGCCTTGATTGTGGCAGATCTCTACCTCAAGCGGTGGCAAATCGAACAGATGTTCCAAGTGATTACGGATATATTTAATTGCGAACTCCAGACCTTGGGTTATCCCAAAGCGGCATTATTCGTGTTTTGGATGGCACTGATGGCTTTCAACATTCTATCTACGGTCAAAGCTGCGCTCAAAGATGTTCATGGTGCCGGAAAAATTGAGTCGGGCTTGTCCAATTATTATGTGGTTGAAGAAGTCCAGTCAACTTTTAGAGGGATGGAGATTGCAATTGTTGCTGAGGATTGGAAACCTTTTGCACTGATGAGCGTGGCGTTATTGGCGGAATTTTTACGAGACTGTGCTAGTCATGTCAATCTCAACCGCTTCTTGTCTTCTCCACGAGGAGCGAAAAAGCCGACTAACAAGAAGAAGTATGACCCCAAACGTCCGCATGTTGCTACTTTTCGGCTTCTCACTACTTAGTAGTTTAACTGTCACCTTAACAGGGGTAGGGATAGGGGATAGGGGATAAGGCTTTGTTTTGGGTTGGCTGGAGTGCAAAATTCTCCCTTATAAAGGGTTAGCTCTTCCGGCTCCCTCCCCTTTATAAGGGGAGGGTTGGGGTGGGGTAAAGGACTACGCAGCAATCCAAGCTACAGATTTATATTTAATGCTTGAATGTATAATATTTGGGTCGATATTCGATCGCTCAATGAAAGTCAGAGTTGCTACTCCCAACGATGTATCGCTAATTGTCTCATTCATCCACAAGAAATCTGAATTTGTTGGCGTAGCCTCTCGGAACGAGAATCGAAACATTGGTGCTTTCTCCGGTATGTTGCAGGTATCTGAAGATAAAGTAAGTAAAACACTTTTCGGTACAATCCCGTTTGCTTACGTTTTGTTTGCAGAATCTTTAGATATTGAAATTGGCTTTGCACTCTATGAATTTAGATATTCATCATTTATCTGTCAGCCAAGTATCTGGCTTGACGATCTATATGTAGATGCAGAAATGAGAAGTCAGAGGGCTGGTGCAATATTAATGGATGAACTAGCTAGAATTGCTAAGGTGAATGATTGTAGTCATCTGGCGTGGAATGCTGATGCTCGAAATGTTCGTGGAATCAGTTTTTATCATCGGTTAGGTGCAGAAATTATAGAGCAACATGGCAATCGATGTTTTTTCAAATGGATTCCGTAGTTGTAGGTTGGGTAAAGCGAAAGCGAAACCCAACACTCACAAATAGCTGGCTGAGACAGTTGGGTTGAAGAATGAAACCCAACCTACAGATTTACTGGGGTGCTTCGTTTCGGGAAGCCTAGGGTGCAGAATCCCCTCCTCGGAGGGGTGCCCGTAGGGCGGAGTGGGTAGATCTCCGCATCAATCGAGTCATTCTAAATCTGGTGCGTCACGCTTCGCGATAACACACCCTACGATTAACAAACCACCCATGTATCTTTGGTACCACCACCTTGAGAGGAATTGACAACCAGAGAATCTTTTTTCAAAGCTACTCGCGTCAATCCGCCGGGATTGATATAGATATCCTTACCATTGAGAATGTAGGGGCGCAAATCGACGTGTCTACCATCAATACCGTCGGGAAGGAGGGTGGGTACCCGCGATAGACATAGAGTCGGTTGAGCGATGTAATTGCGGGGATTGGCGGTGATTTTGGTAGCGAATTCGCTCCGCTCTTCAGGGGTGGAGCAAGTACCGATTAACATGCCATAACCGCCTGATTCGCCTGCGGCTTTGACGACTAATTTGTCTAAATTTGCAAGTACATGCTCGCGTTGCCCATCGTGCCAACATTCATAGGTAGGCACATTGGGGATGATTTGATCTTCGTCGAGATAGTATTTGACGATCGCGGGTAGATAAGCATACACCACTTTATCATCGGCTACTCCCGTCCCTGGCGCATTGGCGATCGCGACTTTTCCCGCTCGATAAACATCCATCAATCCGGGTACTCCCAAGGTAGAATCAGCCCTAAAAGTCAGCGGATCGATAAAGTCATCATCGATCCGCCGATAGACGACATCGACTTGCTGTAAGCCTTTAGTCGTACGCATTTGCAAGAAACCATTCGCGATCGTCAGATCTCTGGCTTCTACCAATTGCACGCCCATTTGCTGTGCCAGAAAGGAATGCTCGAAATAAGCGGAGTTATAAATACCTGGAGTCAATACTACCACCGTCGGCTCGAGGCTAGATTCTGGGGCTAAATACATCAAAGTTCCAGCAGCCGACTCGCATAATCTTCGACAGGGCGGATCTGCATCTTCTCAAATAGGCGCGGAAATGTAGACTTCATCACCCGCCGATTTTTCTAGTACATAAGAAACTCCAGAAGGGCACCGGAGATTATCTTCTAAGACATACCAGCTCCCATCACGATCGCGAATCAGATCCGTACCAGTAATATGACACCAAATCCCCTGTGGCGGTTTTAAGCCCATACACGGCTTGAGAAATCCACTCGCTGAATAAATCAACTCTTGGGGAATAACGCCATCGGCGATAATTCTTTCGATCCCCATAAATATCGCTCAAAAACAAGTTGAGTGCGTGGGTACGTTGCTTTAAACCGCGCTCTTAACTGCGTCCATTCGCGATCGCAAATTGTGCGCGGAATGATATCAAACGGCAGAATTTTTTCAGTACCAAGATCGTCGCTATACACGTTGAAAGTTGCACCGATCCTCAACAAGGTACTTTGCGCTAACTGTTGATACTGTTGCAACTCACTCAATGACAAACTACCGATCTTCTCGATGAGCGTCGCCGCAATCGATCGGGGACTACCATCGGGTAAAAATAATTCATCATAAAATTCACCAGGCTGGTAACTACCTATTTCCATATCATTACACCAGACTAGACAACTATTCGGTACCTTCTATCAATTAACTTTTCTCACATAAATTAACTGTATAAGGATATACCACAGCCACCATTAGTACAATTAGCACAGGTGCGAAAATCCCTGCTACTGAAGAATTAGATAGCAATCGAGCGTCGTGGATAGTAAATAAGTCCTCGCCGGAATAGACTAGCTGATTGGAGCTAGACACCTCGATCGATAGTAGTTTATTTCTGGAGCGTGGTAAAACCTCCGCTATCCAAGAGACTTTATGCGAAAACCTCCGATTTCTCTTACCAGGGACTACCAAGAAATTTCACTGCGGGGGCTTGTTTGCTGAGCTAAAAACTGCCGAACTCGCCAAACAGATCTGTCCGATCGAAATCGTCACCTATCGCCAGCGCGAGCCGGATAAGCCCTTTCTCGACGATCTGTTAAAACAGCCCCCACAACCGGATGCGATCTTCGTAGTGAGTTGGGGGTTTGATGTCCCCAAACTAGTGGCTCGACTCAAGGGGCATCCGACGATTTACCATGCCCATAGTGCCGAGTATGGCTTTCGACTCCCGGCGGGAATTCCGATCGTCACTGTCAGTCGCAATACGCTAGGTTATTGGGGACAACGAGCGCCACACTCATTACTATACTATTTGCCAAATCAAATTTCGGATGAATTTGTCAATCGCCATGAAGATCGATCGATCGATGTCTTGGTTCATGCGCGCAAGTCTTCTAAATATTTATTAAACCAATTAATTCCCGCACTCGAAACCCATTGTCGAGTCGAAGTTATCGATGGGTTTGTCGATAGTTTGGCAGACTTATTTAATCGATCGCGAGTTTATTTATATGACTCTGCCGAGTACTGGGCGACGCAAGGAGTAACCGAAGGATTTGGCTTACAACCTTTAGAAGCGATCGCTTGTGGGTGTCAAGTATTTTCGAGTATCAATCATGGATTGTCGGATTATTTAGATCCGGGATTTAACTGTCATAAAATTGCTGGTTTTAGTACTGCCTATGATGTCGAACGGATCTTAGCAGTGGTTAAATCTTACTCGCCAGTCAATAATATCGAATCGCTGGTTGCTGAATATCGAACAGAGAATATCCGCTCGCGACTGAATATTATTCTGGCTGAATTAAATAGTTTCTTCGATCGGGTAAATCCAGCTAGTTCTGATATTCCAGAATTGAGCGAGCGGCGCATTACACAGTTAAAGGTGGCTAAGGTAATTAAGATTATTCAAAAGAAACTCAATCGTTAGCTGATACCAGATTTTGGCAAGGGAGCATCTCACTTTTTATTATTTTTATGGATAATAAAATTCTCGCGAGCCAGAGATGAGGGACTGTGGCGATCGAGATTATTTTATCTTTAGGGATTTTAAAAAGTGGCATGCTCCCTTTTGGCAATGACACAGGGCAAAGGGTACTCTGAAGAATACAGTCGGGAAGATTGGTTGAGCTAGAATCGATCGGAGCGAACATTAAGGTTGCGGATTGATATTGCCTAGTGCAATATCAATCGTGATGTCGCTCGATTAGAAATTTAAGGTACGATCGAGAGGTATTTATTCCCTACATTACCAGATTATGGCCGACCCCATCACCCCCGCAATTAGCGATCGTATCTGTAAGCATATGAACGACGATCATGCTGAAGCAGTTCTCACCTATGCTAAGGTCTATGGTAAATCTCCCACCGCCGAAACAGCAGCCATGAGCGCGATCGATCCGCTCGGGATGGATTTGACTGCTAGCATCGCTGGTGAAACAGTCAATCTGAGAATACCATTCGATCGGGAGCTGACGGATTCTGAAGATGCCCACCAAACTCTGATCGGCATGATTAAGGAAGCTAGAAAAATGGCTGGTTAGTTATAGAACCCATTTGAGATCTTCTAGTGGTGAGGGTGGGTTTGTTCGATATCGAACAGTAAATTCGATGTTGGCTAGCATAAACCCACCCCTACAGATCCATAAATTCGGATATCATACATTTTACAGATCGACCGTAGATACTGTCTTGAATGTCAAGGGGTGGCGAGCGAATAATTAGGGTCAAAGGGCTGTTGAGACTTTAAAATGCCAAAAGCCAAATGGACTAATTTACGCATGATGGCACCAATCGCCTGCATTTTAGCCTTGCCACGATCGAGTAATCGTTCGCTGAAAGTTTTGAGCAGAGGATTATGACGCATCGAGACTACCGCAGGCATATAAAGAGCTTTGCGGAGTCGAGAATTACCAGTACAAGACAACCGAGTTTTGCCATGAACGCTGGTGCCACTAGAGCGCTCAGATGGAGTTAAACCCGCATGGGCAGCTAATTGACGAGCATTCTGGTAATCTTCGATCCGACCGATTTCTGCCAACAAGACAGCCGCAGTCTGTGCGCCAATTCCAGGAATTGAGACCAACAGATCTCGCTGTTGTTTTAACTCTGGATGTTTGTCGAAATGGTCGCTAATTAATTGTTTAATTAGGGCTTGCTGTTCCTGGAGATAGGTCAGATGAGATTGAGTGAGTTCAGCTACTTTGGTGGTGGCTGTTTCCAAGCGATTGTGTTCGGCTGTGACCATTTCCTGAAGAGAATCTAATCGCCGGACCAGGGCTTGTAGTTCTTTGATTTCAGGGGCTGTTGGTTTCCACAGTTCTGGTTTAATTGCTGCACAAAAACGGGCAATCAATGCTGCATCAACGTAGAAGTTCAGGGGGTAGTAAAAAGCAGAGAAATCTGATAGGGTAGGGCACATGGAAAAGACAGTGCCAGAACTAATAGCGGCAATCAGCCCAGAAGAGTGGGCACAAGTACCAGTAAGCGTCCTGAAGCTAATCGAAGAATTAGTGCGCTGGATGGATCGTATTGAGCAAGAAGTGGCAGCATTGCAAATAGAAAATGAGTTGCTCAAAGAACAACTAGCCAGAACATCAGCAAATTCATCACAACCACCATCAAAGAATCCTCAAGGGTTTAAACCAAATCGAAAAGAACCGACGGGTCAAAAGCGCGGTGGGCAAATCGGACATATCGGACACGAGCGAAAACTGTATCCACTAGAAATGTGTCAAGAAGTAATCGACTACTACCCACCGCAATGTGGGAAGTGTGGAGGGTCCGTTAATGACAGTTTGCGGACTCAAATATATCGACATCAAGTAGTTGAAGTCCTACCAGTACAACCAATTGTTATCGAGCATCGATTTCATCAGATGACCTGCACTTGTTGTGGGGCAGAAAATCAAGCACCAGAAATGTCTGAAATTATTGGTAAAGGTGGATATGGCGCAAGAGTAGCAGCTTACGTGGGTTTGTTTAGTAGTCAGTACCGACAATCCTATCGGCAGATCCAAAACATCATGCTGGCGGTGTTTGGGATTGAGATGTCATTAGGTACGATTAATAACCTGCGCACAGAAGTAAGTGAAGCTGTTAGTGCTGCGGTGACGCAGGCACAAGGTTACGTTCAGCAACAGCCAACAGTAGGAGTGGATGAGACTGGCTTCAAGCAACGCAATGGAGATGGTCAAAACGCCGCCAAGACTAGTGGCTGGCTATGGGTAGCCGTAACGCCATTGGTCATTTGTTTTCAGGTGATTCTCAGTAGAGCTAGTACTGCTGCTCAAACTGTTTTGGGTTCAGCTTTTGCCGGATTTATCACCAGTGACCGTTGCCCTGCTTATAACTGGGTGGATGTGGCGAACAGACAACTCTGCTGGGCACATCTCAAGCGAGACTTCATTCAAATTTCGGAACGAGTAGGAGCCTCCGCTGAGATTGGTGAATCTCTATTAGCTCAAGAAAAGCTCCTGTTCAATCTGTGGCATCAATTTAGAAATGACCAACTCACTCGCATAGAGTTAGCACAAGCGGTTGAACCAATTCAAGCTCAATTTTCCACCATTTTGATGGAAGCAGCCGAATTCCAGATTGGTGAACATGAAAAGACCCCACTAGCTAAAACTGTGCGGACGTGCCGTAATCTGTTGAAGCTGTTCGATTCTTTCTGGCTATTTGTGCGTGAAGAAGGAGTAGAGCCGACTAATAATGCGGCGGAAAGAGCCATTCGTCCGGCTGTAATTTGGCGGCGGACTAGCTTTGGCTCGGATTCTGTTGCTGGCAGCGAGTTTGTGTCTCGTTTGCTCACTGTTGTCTCTTCCCTTCAGTTGCAAGAGCGCAATATTCTTGATTTTTTGGTTGAATCTATCTCTGCTGCTCGTTCTGGTACAGTTCCACCTTCTCTTCTGCCTTAGCCCTGTGAACTTCTACGCATCAACTGAATCAGTTTTCGTCCGTAATAGTTCGCCCTTGGCAAACCCTTGAATTCGGGCTGGATTGACGACACTAACGGCAAAGCTGGCTGAGTAGAGGAATTCGGCTAAAGCGTCTCCATAGATGCTGGTCGCTTCCAGACAGGCGTGCATTTGGTCGATCCCTTTTTGTTTGAGCCACTGCTGCAAACTCTCAAACCCTTGCAGATCGTTGGTGAATTTTTTGGATTTTGTTCTCGTCTCTCCCATGATTAGTACTACATGAAAGTCTTTTTTGCTGATGTCTATCCCTAAAAAATTAACTGTCATTAACTGCTTACTCCACTCCTAACTATGCTCAAAGAACTTGACAGACTGTTTAACTAACCTTGTGATTGCAGGCTTTTCGGTAAATCGATTGCCTAAGATACTGTCCAGCTTTAGGTGTGTCTGTCATCAGTTGTGGGAGCTTATCTACGCAGCAGACTAACAATGTTGTCTAAGGGGCGGGCCAGCTTCACCGATTACTGATGTCCTCACTCTCACTTTCTCGCATCTGGCGATCGCGCTCTGAAACTGTTATGGTTTCTTTACGCCGATCGATTTATTCCTCTGACTCCCTTGGTTTGTGTCGATCTCTTTGAACTACGTTTGTTCTAAGCATTGTCTATATCGATCGATTACCTACCTCTCTTTAAGATACAAGGGGCGGGTTTATGCTAGAAATTCTTGCTTAAGACAGTCATCTATCGATCGAACCCGCCCGTCCCAGCAATATCTGTTAGATCGCTCAATTGCCGCGACAGTAAATCATCCATAAATTCAGCAATACGAAAAATCCCTCAATGCCGATCGAACAGCGCTACATCTCGATCGTAACTAAGATCGTTAGTATCTAATAACCGATCCCAGAATGTAAAATATAGCCCGTAATGTCGCCGATAACGATGGTGATGGATCGAGTGGTGTGCTGGGCCGATAAACCACTTACCCAGCCAGTGGTGAGGAAATGATGGGGACAATAGATTGAGACCCAGGTGATTGACTACCGCCCAGACTGTCATCGTCATCAGTATGGCAATCGCGGTAATAAAGTGCAACGGGATGACAAAGACGATCGCGATCAGAAACAGTGACTGAACCAGTGCTTCCGGCGGATCGAAAGCAAAAGATGTCCAGGGAGTCGGTGCGATCGAGCGATGGTGCCCCTGATGAAACCACTTGAATAATTTGGGATGATGAAACAAGCGATGGATAAAATAAAAATATGTGTCTTGGAGGATTAAAACTAAGGCATAACTTACGCCTAAATACCAAATTCCATAAGCATGAATATCGCTATATAAACTGGTAATACCACGATCGTAAGCAGACACGATCGTCGCCGCAGACAGGGCAAAAACCACAGCAGAGCAGAGTGAGAGCCGAATATCGTGCCAAATTGCCTTGTTTGATGGTGGCTCGATGCGCACCGCTCGCTGGGACAAAAAATTACCACCAGCCGAGTAGAAGTATAGGTGCAAACCACCTGCGATTGTAAAATATCGCGCGAGGATAATGCCGAGAAAAGCTAATCCGTAAAATATAAATCTATGCCACGCAAATAAATAGTCGATAAATTCCATTTCTGTCGATCGCATTGGCGATCGGATAATTTACGCGAACGGACAAGACAACTAAGGATGAGATCCGCTGGGATCTCATCCTCCGTTAGCGAGCGACTTGGAGAGTCACCCAACATGAGACTGGAGTGCGATCGAGCTAGGCAACACCTTTGGCACTAACCGACACATTTGCTTCGTAGAGCGCGACACTGCGAACGCTAGCGGGAGTCGGTTGAGGCGCTACAGCGATATTGGAGCTGGCGCGGTGACGCACCACAGTCGATCGGGGATCGAGCAGAGACTGCGCGAGCAGACGACGATAGAGATCGCTGAGTTGGATGGCAACCCCACCCCAACTAAAATGTTCGCGAACCCTTACTGAGGCTTGATGGCGAATTTTTTGCACCCAGCTATCATCATCGGTCAAAATCCGCCCGATCGCGTTAGCAAAGCCATCGACATCTTGAGCTGGTGCTAATAATCCAGTTTCTTCAGGAATCACTGTGAATTTCAATCCACCGACAGCCGAGGCTACTACTGGGGTACCGCACGCCATGGCTTCGATCGCCACCAAGCCAAATGGTTCGTAGTGGCTGGGAATGACGCAAACATCGGCGGCTGTGTAGTATAACGGTAAGCGGTCGTGCCCGACCATCCCCACAAATTCAGTTAGATCGGCCAGATCCAGATCGTTAACGATCTCCTCAATCCGTGCGCGCTCCACACCATCGGCTTCATTGGGGTCGCTACCACCGACTACCACCAGGCGGAATTTTGGCGACTCGGACTGGTCTGCGAACCGCTCGCGTAAGCGAGCACAGGCACGCACTAGAGTTTCAATCCCTTTCCGAGGGTCGAAACGACCGACATACAGCACGATCCGTTCGTCTCGATCGAGTCCTAGTTGGTAACGCGCTTCACCTTTAGAAAGGGGGTGAAAATTCTCAACGTCCGTCCCGCAGGGGACGATTTCAACTCGACCGGACTGCGATACTAATTGTCGTAAGTCGTCGCATTCTTGAGGACTGGTCGCGACAACACAGTGGGATTGTTCGAGAATATCGCATTCCACATTCAACCGTGTTTTGGCGATCGTGGGAATATCTGCAACGGAGCGATATTTGACGGCACCGAGTGAATGATAGGTGTGAATCAGCTGGGCATTTTGGAGCTGTTTGAGTTGCAACCCGATCCAACCGGACATCCAATAGTGAGTATGGACGAGGGGGTAACTAGTCCCTTCTTTTTGTTGAAATTTCTGAAATGCCTCGACGAATGCGGGCATGTATTGAAATAATTCGTCACGCGGGACATAAGTTTCGGGGCCTGCTACCAAGCGGATCGTCCGACAATGAGGCGCGTGATGAACGATCGGGGCATCCTCCGGACTACTTTTACGGGTAAACATATCTACTTGCCACCCTAACTTTGCCAGTGCTTCGCCGACTTGACGCACGTAGACATTTTGACCACCCGCGGCATCTTTCCCGATTTCAGCCGCCGGATCGCCATGTTCGGAGATCAAGGCAATTGCTTGGCGAGCGGGAATTTTGGGTGCAGAAATCGGGAATGGTTGATGCAGTTGCTTGACGATGTGGGGAGTAAATTGTTTGGTTGGATTAGACATAGTTGCGTCCGATCGAAAATGATATTTGTTATAAATTGAAGATATAAATCGCAGTAGGGAGTGGGTAGATGCGAGCTGTCTCCACTAACTGCGATCGTCGCTTAACTCAACATGGTTAACTGGACTTGACCAGTTTTTTTGGAGATCGGGAGGTGACCGTTAGTGGAGAATTTTTTGGCTAAAAGTTCGCGGTAGACGGATTCATACCCATTTACCATCCGATCGATCCCAAAGTGCTTGCAAACATAGTCCCGCGTGCCATACCGCGAAACCGAGGCGATCTTGTGGACTGCTTCGATACACCCGGCGATATCGTTGGCCACAAATCCACTTCTACCGTGAGCGATCACTTCAGGCACCGCACCCAGATTCATCCCAATTGCTGGGGTACCCGCAGCCATAGATTCCACCATGACAAGACCGAAAGGTTCGCGCCAGGTAATCGGAAATAAAGTCGCGATCGCTCTGCCCATGAGATTATTTTTCATGTGATGATCCGCCTCACCCAAAAATTGGATGAACTCGCCATCGACTTGGGGCTTAATTTCACGCTCGAAGTATTCGACATCGACAGGATCGACCTTACCAGCCATTTTGAGCGGGATGCCAGTTGCTCTAGCAATCTCGATCGCGTGATGCGGCCCTTTTTCCGGAGAAATCCGACCTAAAAACGCTAGATAAGCTGGGGCATCGGGTTCGGGGAAAAATTTATGACTGGCAACATCGATGCTGTTATATACGGTTGCGACGCAATTTAGCCCCAACCGTGGTTCCCGCTGTGAATGCGAAATACTCACGTAAGGCTGAGCTTTGGCATAGGTAAACATCTTTTCATTGTCTCTACTGAAAGTTCCGTGCAGGGTATGCACTGTCGGAGTCTTGCTCATCATGGCGTAGGGCAGAGTCGCACAACCCATGTGCGAGTGAATCAGGTCGAATTCTGCTGCTCGAGAGTAGACTTGTGCCAGTTGGAGCTGTTCGTAGATCGTACATTCTTTAACTTGTGGATCTAAGCGTAATGCTTGGGAGTGAACTGATTCTAATTTCGCTAAAGAGATCGAGTCTCCCGATGCAAATAAAGTCACTTCATGGCCGCGTCTGACTAATTCATCCGTGAGGAGACCAACCACTAGCTCGATGCCCCCATACGCTGGTGGGGGAACTCGCTCCCATAATGGTGCAATCTGTGCAATTCGCATTGGAGTTTTTCCTTAACGATCGAGTAAATTTAAATTTTAAAAGTTGCGAACAGTTATTTAATCGATATAAAACTTATAAGCGATCGATCTAGCTGATAACTGTTCGCAGCTAACTAATTGTTAACTATCCAATCCTACGCACCAACAGCTGCCATTTCGTTGACGCTGGGTTGACCGCCGTTTGCCGTAAATACTTCGCCTTCCATGAAGGAGCGTAACATCCAGGCCATTTTCTCGTGCTGTTCCATCAAGCCAGTTAAGAAATCCGCCGTTCCTTGATCCTTGTATTTATCGCTACAAGCGTCGATATGCTCGCGTAAATTCCGGATGATTTGTTCGTGATCTTCAACTAGTCGTGCCACCATCCCATTCGCAGTCGGAACATCGCCTGGATGCTCTTTAATCGAAGCTAGTTCCAAGCAACCAGCCATCGTCCCAACTGGATAACCGCCCAGCGTCCGCACGCGTTCGGCAATCAGGTCGAGATTTTCCGATAGAGCGGTATATTGCTCTTCCCAGAGGAGATGTAAAGTGCGAAATTGCGGGCCGACGACATCCCAATGATGTTTCTTAGTTTTTACTACTAACAAATAAGTATCTGCTACATCATGATTGAGTAAATCCACAACGCCCATCCGTTGATCGTGTGTTAAACCGATGTTAATGCTTTGCATTTTTTTAATTCCTATAGCGATCTTTACACTGCTACCTAGTATCAAACCAAAAATTATAGTTAACTGCATCACTCTAAAGCATGAGGCGGCAGATCTACCTTTTGGGAGAAGAGCCGATCTGCTAATATCCCATATATTGCTTAGTCTCAGTAAAATATTTATGCTTTGAGTACTGAGAAAGTATCGATGATAGCCATCGATATTGTTTGGATGTGTAAGCTAAGTATGAATGTGTTCGGTTTGGATCTAACTGGGTGTCCGAGCATCATCGCCGCTGCAAGCGACCGATTTTTAACTCACGTATCTCTCTAGCGCTCGGTTGAAGCTGTGGCAACTTTAGTATGAGAATTACTCGGATTGTCAACTTAAAATGTGGATGATTGCGATTGAGTTTTAAATTTTTTAAGATCTTTCGATAAAATTTGGATCGGTACTCGATCGGCCATTTTTTATTAGTAATAGTTGGTAATTCATACTTCAAGTAAAACTGAAGATGACTACCGATCGACTATTCACTTTGACAGATCGGCTAAACGTGACAATCTTTCGATCGAGTGATGCGATCTTTAGGCTACTTGATGGACGATGACAAGGTAGTTAATTTGAGACGAAAAACACATGAAAGTCAATACATCACCCCAAACATCAGAACTAACTCCACCTAAAAATATCACCCCATCTTCACAAACAGTAATTAGTGGCATCTTGATTTTGCTACCGCTGACTTCACTAATTATCGCTCTTTATAGTGGAGCGATTCGTCCCTAGGTGGGGGGTGTCCAAATAACCTTTAGCAATGCTCGATCGATTACTACTCAGCATTTTAGAGAATAGCAATCGACCGTCAATCTAAATCTCTAAAAGCAACCGAGCGTAGGCTCAGGGGAAATCATGTTTGAAGATCTTGCCAGAATTCTAAATTATAGTAATCTTCCGAGCGCGCTATTTAACAAAGCGCCAGCAGCGCCGCTACCGCCAGCGCACCCCCAAATCATCGATATTGAGGTGCCACTGGGATTCTCTGGTTCGCAGTTTTTAGTCGCATTGGGATCGGGCTTATTAATTGCTTTTGCCTTCCAATTTTTATTAACCAATCTTTCGGTTGCGTTGGTTGCCACTCCGGGAGTTGCTGATACTGAGGGCGATGCAGATAGCCTCGGCGATGTGATTCGCGGGATCGAAACCAAAGTTGGTTTCTTTATTCTATCGACAGTGACGATCGCGTTAGCAATCGCGACATTTTTAGCAGTCAAACTCAGCATGGTTAACAATGCTATGCTAGGTGCGATCGTCGGTGTCACTATTTGGGCGGCGTACTTTTCACTAATTGTCTGGTTGGGTTCGGGCGCAGTCGGCTCGCTCGTGGGTTCGCTCATCGGCACGGTAACGTCTGGTTTGCAAGGCATCATGGGTACCGCAACAGCAGCTATTGGTGCCAATGTCGCCAAAAACCAAGTAGTTGCTACCGCAGAAGATATTACTGCGGCGGTACGGCGCGAGTTGACGGCTGGTTTCAATCCTGACGTTATTCAAAAGACGCTGCAAAGCTCGCTCGGGAAATTAGAATTACCAAAATTAGATGTCGATAGTATCGGCAACCAGCTTGAGAAATTATTGAAAGACTCGGATCTCAAGGATCTTAAAGATAGCGATCTACTCAAGAATGTCAATCGGCAAACCTTTGTCGATCTAGTTAGCAGTCGCACGGACTTTTCCCAACAAGATGTCAACAAAATTGCCGATCGATTAGAATCGGTGTGGCAGAAATTTAGTAAGTCCGATAATATCGACGATGCGAAAGGTCAATTGAGCGAATTACTCAAGTCGGTCGATCCCAAAGATCTGGGTTCCGATCGAGTCACTAGTAAACTCGGTCAACTTATCAAGCAAGCTTCCAGTCAAGGATCTGGCGATGATAGTCTGACTACCCAAGCATTGCGATTGGGCTTTACGGCATTAATGGGTAAAGTATTGCAGCGTACCGACCTTTCAGATTTGCATATCGAGAAGATTTTCGGTCAGTTGCAAAACTTGAAACAAGACTTACCGGAAACAGCTAAAAAAGCGATCGAGCAAGTTGCTGGTGGTAAAGACAAACAACAGTTTAATGTCATCAAAGCCGACCTGCAAAACTACTTAGTATCGTCTCCGCCGTGGAAACTCAACCGCGAAACCATCAAGCAAGAATTTAAGGATGTCATCTACGATCCTCAAGCTGCACCTGGTAAAGTTCGCCAGCAATTGGAGTCGATCGATCGCAATTATTTGGTCGATACACTCTCACAACGTCAAGATTTTACCCCAGAACGCGCGCAAGAACTTGCCGAACAATTAGACGCAATTCGATCGGAAGTTTACGAGACTGTCAAAACGGCTGAGTCCGAATCGAGTACACAGGAACTCCGAGGCAAGGTCGAAAATTATCTGAAATCCACGGGTAAAGAAGAACTCAATCCTGAGGCGATCGAGCGCGAGTTCAAACTACTCTTAGAAGACCCTGCCGCAGGCGTAGACGCACTCGGAAACCGATTGAGTCAATTCGATCGGGATACGCTTACCCAACTGCTGAACCAGCGTCAGGATGTCGATGCCGACCAGGTAAATGGGATCGTCGATCGACTCGAAAGCACTCGCGATCGGGTATTATCCGAAGCCCAAGATCTCCAAGCACAAGCGAAAACTAAAACACAGGAACTACGTCAGAAAGTCGAAGAATATCTGCGCAATACCAACAAGGAAGAACTCAATCCTGAAGGGATCCAGCGCGATTTCCAAACACTACTTGAAGATCCGCAAGCAGGTGCGAACGTGCTCAAAGAACGGTTCTCGCAATTCGATCGGGATACTCTAGTTCAACTGTTGAGCCAGCGTCAAGATCTCAGCGAGGAACAAGTCAACCAAACGCTCGACCAAATCGAATCAGTGCGCGATCGAGTACTCAATGCGCCCAAGGAAGTTGCCGATAAAGCCAAAGAGCAATACGAGCAAACCACTACCAAAATCGCCGAGTACCTGCGCAAGACCAATCTGGAAGAACTCGACCCTAAAGGGATCCAAACAGATCTCACCACCTTGTTCGACGATCCCAAAGCTGGTGCTACCGCACTCCAAGAACGGCTCGGACAAGTCGATCGAGAAACGTTAGTCAAACTCCTTTCTCAAGGAGATCTGTCGGAAGATCAAGTAAATAACGCGATCGATAAAGTGCAAACCGCGATCGGGAATACGGTAAAAGCACCGCGTCGGTTAGCCAGTCGCGTACAAAAGCAAGCTGTAGATTTTAAAACCAATCTCGAAGAGTACTTGCGCAATACTAATAAAGAAGAACTCAACCCCGAGGGGGTCGAACGCGACCTGCAACTGTTGTTACAACATCCACAAGCCGGATTGATGAGTTTGGGCGATCGGGCCTCAGAATTCGATCGGGATACCTTTGTCGCACTATTATCCCAACGTGACGATATCAGCGAAGCAGAAGCAAATGAAATTGCCGATCGGATCGCATCGACCTACACATCGCTCGTCGAGCAGTTCCAAAAAGTCCAACAGGCCCTACAATCGGCGCTCGATGGCGTTTTTGGTAAGGTTCGGGATTACCTTAACTCTCTGGACGTACCTGAGCTAAATTACGAAGGGATCCAACAGGATTTCAGCCAGCTCTTTGACGATCCGCAAGCCGGATTTGAAGCACTGCGCCACCGTTTGGGTGAATTCGATCGGGATACGCTCGTGGCGGTAATTAGCTCTCGCGACGATCTCTCCACTACCGATGCGAACAAAATCGTCGATCGGATCGAAGCTACTCGCGATCGTGTCCTCCATCAAGCCGAACGCATCCAGTCCGAAACTCAAAAGCGGATCGATGCGGTCAAAGAGCAAGCCCAAAAACGCGCGATGGCGACGCAAAAGATCGCTGCAGGTGCCGCTTGGTGGCTGTTTGGGACAGGTGTAACTTCCCTGGCTGTATCCGCAGCAATCGGCTTTATCGCCGTCGGTAAAGACATCTTCTAAATCGATGACTCGCTGTTTATAGAGGCGTGCAGTAGCACGCCTCTATTTATTTTCTAACTTAACAATCGACCCGCTGTTTTTTTATAAATCATTACAGATGAAACTTCATCGACTTCACCGAAATTCTCAACCGCAACCTCCAAAAAATTCACCAACCGATCGCCAAGCAGGATCGCCACCAGAGCGGATCGCCTTAGAAAATATCTGTATAAAGACATATATCGATCGACGATTTTTTCCTGCTAAGTGTGGATTGAGAACGCGAAAAAATCAGCGAAGCTAATTAAATTAACTAACCAAATTATTGAAAACTCTATGACACAATCCACCGAATTTCGTCCCGGCCCAGAAGAGATCCCGGCACTTCAGTTAGAGTATCCCGCCAGCCAGCGCGAGATGACTCCCCAACCCGACACTGACATGTCCAACTATCAACCCGCAGGTAAACTGGTCGGCAAGGTTGCATTGATTACTGGGGGTGATTCGGGCATTGGGCGGGCGGTCGCGATCGCTTATGCGATGGAGGGTGCCAAAGTCGCTATTCTGTACAATGTCAACGATGATGATGCCTACGATACGCGCGCGATGGTCGAACAACATGGTGGCGAATGTCTGATCGTCAAATCCGATGTGCGCGACCCTGAAGCCTGTCGGTTGGCGGTGGTCTCTACGGTGGCGGAATTCGGCGGCTTGGATATCTTGGTAAATAATGCTGCTTATCAGATGTATCAAGAAAAATTTGAGGATCTCAGCGAAGAGCAATTCCGGCGGACGATGGAAACAAATGTCTTTGGTTATTTTTATATGGTCAAAGCGGCAATCCCCTATCTTGAGGCTCACAGCGCGATTATCAATACTGGCAGTATCGTGGGCAAGATCGGTAAGGAGTTTTTAATCGATTATGCGGCTAGTAAGGGTGCGGTGCATTCTTTTACGAAAGCTCTGGCGCTAAATTTGGCAGAACGCAAAATTCGGGTGAATGCAGTGGTACCTGGGCCTGTCTGGACACCGAATATTCCGGCGACAATGCCTGCGGATAAGGTGGATAGCTATGATACGGATTCGGCGATGAAGCGTGCGGCGCAACCGGAGGAGTTGGCTCCAGCTTATGTGTTTTTAGCTTCGCAGGATAGCAGTTTTATTACTGGTGCTTTGTTGGATGTCACTGGGGGTCAGTTGTCTTCGGGTGATTAGGTTGAGGTCTTGGTTGTTGCGTTTGAGACCTGAATTCCTTACCCACAGATTTTGGATTGGTGCTTTCATGAAAATTGCTGGTGGGTGGAACCCGGATCTGGGGGTCAGAACCCCAGACCCCCCACCGAGGGGCGGGACGCACCCCCTCGGACTCCCCATCGTATGTTTCAATCGCTGACGCGATTGCCGATCGATCTAGCAGCTATAACTGTGTCTGGAAGGGCTTTGTATTGCTGACCGATCTAGCTACAAATAGGTCTGGAGATGATTTATATGGATCTAATTTAGGGGGTTTAACAAAGTGTATTTAACTGCCACGATCGGGTCGATCGAAGCTGGTAGCAAATCTCTAAAATGACTCTATCTGCACGGTTTGGTGCCAATAAATCTGAATCTCGATCGCATCTCTGGCACTTAAGGACAATCAGTTATGATATTTTCGATTACTAGATTCCTGACTACCTCGAAAATTCAAGTTCGGCGACTGGTTGGTGCGATTCGCTATGGGTTGCAGCGCGATCGATTGGAAACTGTTTTTGCGGTGGTTTCAATTGGCTTGTTTTCTCCCATTTTGTCGGACACATGCCAATAAACGGAGTGCGCCTAGACTCCCGTGGGCGTTTGGCGATCGAGTCTTAGACGGGATCCGCGCGGCACTCGATTTGCGATCGGCACTCCTGCCCTACTTTTATACCCTTGCTTGGGAAGCCAACCACAGCGGTGCGCCCTTAGTCCGCCCCCTGTTTTGGACGGCGACAGATCGAGTCGATTTGTGGAATGTCGAGGATACCTTTTTATTGGGCGATGCGTTGCTGGTCGCGCCGATCGTGGTTAAGGAGCAACAGGAACGCCAGATTCCGCTCCCACAGGGAGATTGGTACGACTTCTGGAGCGATCTTAGTTGGCGCGGACAGCCCCAGATTACTTTGCCAGTTACGCTCAATCGTATTCCAGTTTTAGTCAAAGCTGGCAGCATCTTACCAATGGAAACAGCCCAACGGTCGATCCTCCACTGTTATCCCGATCGCGCTGGCAATTGCAGCAGCACGGTTTACGCCGATGCTCTCGATGGCTATACTCCAGGCCGAATCGATCGATTCGAGCTGGTGCATGATAACAGGAAATGGCAGCTAAATTGGGAAGCTACGGGCGATTATCCGTTTCCTTATGATGCGGTGCGGTTCACTATATATGGGGTGCAGTTAGAGGAAGTCCGTGCCGATAAATGTGCGATCGATTTCACCGAAGGAATTTTCACGATCGCACCCTTTCAGTCTGTAACTTTTACTGGTTCGTTGCAGTCGTTGGGATAGCTCCCCCTACCCAAAGTGGTGGCGGCGATGCCAAAAATCTCCATCCAAACTTTCTTCTCCTCACGATGAATCAACCCTACGACTACATTATTATCGGCACAGGCGCAGGCGGTGGCACCCTCGCCTACGCCCTCGCCCCCACTGGCGCAAACATCCTGTTGCTCGATCGCGGCACCTCCATCCCCAGAGAACCCAACAACTGGAACCCCAAAAAAATCTACCAACAAGGACTCTACCAAACCGACGAAATTTGGTACGACGATCGCGACAAACCGATTTACCCCAACGCCTACCATCGGGTTGGCGGGAACACCAAAGTCTACGGTGGCGCACTCCTCCGGATGCGATCCCAAGATTTTACAGCCAGATCGTACTCAACTGGTAGCACCCCCGCCTGGTCGATCGACTACGAAACTCTCGCTCCCTACTACCTCCAAGCCGAGAAACTCTATCAAGTCCACGGTAGACGCGGCACCGACCCCTCCGAACCCCCGGAGTCAGCAGATTTTGATTTCCCCCCGTTACCCCACTCACCGCAAATTCAACAAGTAGCCGACAAGCTCACAGCGGCCGGATTATGGCCATTTCCCCTGCCGATGTCCCTCGACTATCGCGAACCGATGACTGAGACATCATGTATCTTGTGCAAAACCTGCGACGGTTATCCCTGCAAAATTTGGGCGAAAGCCGATGCCGAAACCTGCTGCGTCCAACCCGCTTTACAGTACCCAAATGTTAGCTTAATCACAGGGGCAAAAGTCGATCGATTGGTGACTAGTGCAGATGGTAGCCGGGTAACTGGAGTTATGGCCGAGATCGACGGCGCGCTGCAAACATTTACAGCCGCTCGCGTCATTGTCTCCTGTGGTGCGGTGAATTCGGCAGCGTTATTGCTCCGATCGGCAACAGATCGCCATCCCGATGGCTTAGCCAATAGTTCGGGGCTGGTAGGGCGTAATTTGATGAAGCACAATACCAGCAAACTGTATGCGATCGTGCCGGAAGCGCAAACTACCGTCTTCCAAAAAACGCTGGCGATTAATGACTTCTACTTTGGAGTTGAGGGCGATCCGCGTCCGCTCGGACACATCCACTTAATGGGCAAACACACTGGCGACATGATGCGATCGGATTTTCCCCGCTGGGTAATTCCCCCAGTTCTAGAATTGCTGTCGCGGCATTCGATCGATTGGTGGACGCAGACGGAAGATTTCCCCGATCCTGACAACCGCGTCACGCTAGATCGATCGGGTCAGATCCAGATTCACTATACCGCCAACAATCAATCCGCCCATCAGGATCTCAAAACTAAATTCAAGGCAATTCTGCGTCAGATCGGTTGTCCGGTAGTATTTGATGTCCCCGTCCCCTTGAAAATTGTCAACCATCAATGCGGTACTTGCCGGATGGGAGACGACCCGAAAACTAGCGTGCTAAATAACGATTGTCGCGCCCACGATGTCGATAATTTATATGTTGTCGATGCTAGCTTTTTCGCTGCTAGTGCGGCAGTAAATCCCACTCTGACGATCGCTGCTAACGCCTTGAGAGTAGCCGATCGATTGCAAAATTAGACTATAAATTAGATCTTTATGACACCCAACACTTCCACCCCCCACAAATCGAGTTGGCAGATTGCGACGCTTGCTGCGATCGGGTTTGCGATTATTTGGAACTTTGTCACCAATATCTTTCCGCCGACGGGAGTGTCGATCGGCGAATTATCCAATACTGTATTTGCTGATGTCAAAATTATTCCGGCGAATTATGCCTTTGCAATTTGGGGATTGATTTATACGGGTCTAGTTGCATTTGGTTTTTATCAATTAGACCATCGTCGTGCTGATAATATTGCCTTACAAAATACTCGCCGCTGGATCGTGCTGGCGAGCGTACTGCAATGTGCTTGGATATTGTTGTTTTTATATCAACAAATGTTCCTATCTACCTTATTTATGTTTGGTATTCTGTGGGGATTGATTAACTGTTATCGCAGTCTTCATACCCCGCAAAAAACTGCTCGTCCATTGTCTACGAATAATTGGGTACCGAGTGTCTTTAGTTTATACCTAGGTTGGATTAGCGTTGCCACGATCGTCAATATCGCTGCCACACTCTATCTTTGGGGTTGGAATGGTAGCCCTTTATCTCCAGAAATTTGGACGCTATCGCTGATAGCGATTAGTGTCGGTTTGGCTGTCATCTTATGGAAAATTTATGCCGATCGGGTATTTGGCGGGGTAATTATTTGGTCGATCGTCGGAATTATTATGGCTAATTTAGACTCGCCGGTAATCGGTATCGGTGGGTTAATTGCGCTGGTAATTTTGGCATTATTGCTGTTACCCCGATCGATCTCCTTGTGAGAGGATGTTTGAAAAGGGTTTTTGATGTGGCTCCACGCTCCACATCCCCCTAAATTCCCTTAAAAAGGCTACCGGGCGTTGCTGGATTGGGGTATGACTTACCGACCGCCGCTAAGGCGGCGCGCAAGCTTCGAGTGATATTTTCATCGATCGATTATCGCGAGCGATTGAATATGAAATTGGCAGTTAATTAAATTTCAGATAATCAAGGAGTAATCTAATAGTCCAATCGATCGAAAATTATCAAAACGAGGCTATAGGGATCGAAGGCTATAGTCTGAAAAAATCATGAATAACGTCCTCAGATCGCGATCGATTGTTATATTCGGTCAGATCTGGCACTCGATCGGGAATACTCACAGCAACCGATCGTTCGCCCAAATGGTAGATTTATCCGGTTTAGATGAGAGCCACCGCAATTTACGCCCCCGATCGATCGTATAATGAGAATCATTCCCATACTTAGTCTTTCATGTTAGAGGTTCAGCAATTAGCTGTCAATTACCGTGGGGTCCAAGGGTTAGACCATGTGAGCTTCAAAGTCGAGCCAGGTCAACTAGTTGGCTTGATCGGCCCGAATGGAGCGGGTAAAAGTACGCTGCTCAAAGCGATGCTGGGGCTAGTTCCGACGGCTAACGGCACAGTCAAATATTGCACCTGTCCGCTCTGTCAGCACCTCGAACGCGTGGCATACGTCCCCCAGAGATCGCAAATCGACTGGGATTATCCGATTACCGTGTGGAATGTGGTGATGATGGCGCGAACGCGGCAACTGGGATGGTTTCGTCGTCCGGGCACAGCAGCAAAAGCGACCGTCAATGCCGCACTCGATCGGGTGGGGATGTTAGAACTCAAGGATAGGAGAATTGGCGAACTCTCAGGCGGACAGCAACAGCGGGTATTTTTAGCCCGCGCGCTCGCGCAACAAGCAGATTTATTTCTCTTTGACGAACCCTTTACTGGAGTGGATAAGAAAACTGAAGGGGTGCTGATTGAAGTCTTCAATGAATTGCGTTCGGCTGGTAAAATTCTGTTAGTCAGTACTCATGAATGGGGTCAGTCGTTGGATCGACTCGATCGAATTTTGCTCCTCAATCAACGCTTAATCGCCGATGGCTCGCCCCAACAGGTGATGACCGCGCAAAACATCCAAGCGGCTTATGGAACTGCACTACACTACCATAAGCATCAAGATCTGAGTGCAGAATTATTTTGCTAATAAATTATTGCCATTAATTTAAATAATACATAACAATTTTAAACAAAGGTATCAAAAGATATTACCTAAATACACCATGTCTAGAAAAATAGAGAGCTGTAGGATATAAATTTTTTTGATTAGTCTCAAAGCCTGTAGGGTGGGCATTGCCCACCCTACTCATTAGAATACTTTATTGTGGCAGCGCTAACCATACAGTAAATATTTACAACTTATGCTCTCAGGGATTTTCTATAACGACATACAATTTTTCCGATTCTACAGAGATGGTGTTTTTCTAGATTGCTTAATTAAAGGGGGCGAGCAGGTTAAACGCACTTAAATTTGTTATTACTAAAAACTTTGACGATCGAATGAATAAATAGCATCTAGAAATCTTGTAATTACTGCTAGGTAATAGTTAGAGCTAATTAACTATGTTAGAATTTAACAAATTTAATTTAACTAAAATGAAGCTGAAGCCAAAATATAGTATTATAGAACACTTCGAGAGTGTAGAAGACTACAGGACAGAGCGCGGGAAAAAGCATAAATTAATTGATATCATCACCATTACCATTTGTGCTGTAGTATCTGGAGCTGATACATGGATAGATATAGAAATTTATGGTTTGGCGAAGAAGGAATGGCTAGGTAAATTTTTAGAGTTGCCGCATGGTATTCCATCACATGATACATTTGGAAGGGTATTTTCACGAATTAATCCTGAAGAATTTCAAAAAAGTTTCCTGAGTTGGGTTAAAGGAATATCTAAAATAACAGCAGGAGAAATAATTGCACTTGACGGCAAACAATCTCGAAATTCAGGAGATAATACTAATGGACAAGGTGTACTAAATACTGTTAGTGCATGGGCTGTAACTAATAGATTAGTATTAGGACAGAAAATGGTTGAGGGCAAATCTAATGAAATCACAGCACTTCCTGAATTAATTAAAGTTCTAGATTTAGCCGGATGTATAGTTACCATTGATGCAATGGGATGTCAAAGAGAAATAGTAAAAAAAATTGTTGAAAAAGATGCAGATTATGTAATTGCTGTGAAAAAGAATCAACCAAGTTTATACGACCAAGTAGAAAGGCTATTTAAACAGGCTATTGCAACTGGTGGCGCAGGTTTCAATCTGAGTGATTTCAGGACTAAGGAGATTAATGGGGGTAGGGAAGAAATCCGTAATTATTTAATGATATCAGATGTTGCCGATCGAATAGATTCATCCCATAACTGGATGAAATTGACTAGTATTGCGATGGTTGAATCAGTAAGAACTATTGGGGATAAAACCACCATAGAGACTCGTTATTTTATTAGTAGTTTAGCTAATAATGCCAAGAGAGTCGCCGGAGCAATTAGAGGTCATTGGGGGATAGAAAATTCACTTCATTGGGTACTTGATGTTTCTTTAAGAGAAGATTATAGTCGAATTAGGAAAGATAATGCGCCAGCTAATTTTGCAGTATTACGGCACATAGCTATTAACTTAATTAGTCAAAATAAAAGTCGGAAATTAAGTGTGAAAAGCAAGAGATTTCTAGCAGGTATAGATGACAAATACTTGGCTGAAATTTTAGAAGGTATTTTATAATTTACGAACTATTGGTTGAAATCAAATTACTTCTATAATATATCGACGATTTAAGTTATTCCTTCGATCGACTACTTTATATTGCATTAAATTAAATAAATATTGCCTTATACTATACATCAGTTCTAATTGAATTCGTCGTAAATGTATTTAGTTCATAAATACTGCTTAAGTTGTATGTATTATTGAATTCGATCGCCTCATATCAAGTTTTGATGCGTTTAACCTGAGGGGGCGAGGGAGGACTAATCGATCGACAACAAATCCAAGCATGGTTTTGCAAAGAGGAATTAAAAAAAGGTATTTTACAAGGAACTATAGTCACAAAGGTGAAATAGTTACATTCATGACACCAGGACATTTTGGGAATGGTTCCTCGATCGACTATGAGGGTAGGTATAAAAATGATTATTTAAGATTAAACTCTTTAGATCACAATACGGGGCGCAACATAAAAGATAAAATATTTGTAATATTAATATAATTGACCAACTTCAATAATCCAAAATTCAAAATCGATTTGATGTTAGAAATAATTACCACACCTTGGCATTATGAATTCATGCGCCACGCGATCGCAATCGGCATTTTAGTCGGGATTTTATGTCCGGTGGTGGGGAGTTATTTGATCGTGCAACGAATGGCGTTATTTGGCGATGTCATCGCGCATTGTGTATTGCCAGGATTGTCACTGTCCTTCTTTTTGGGGATAGATATTCTTATCGGTGCGTTTATTTCGGGGATTTTGGGTGCGGGGGCGATTTCGTGGATTCGATCGCAAGCACGGGTGAAGGTAGATGCCGCGATGGCGCTGACGTTTTCGAGCTTTTTTGCAATGGGAGTATTGCTGATTAGTCTGCTGAAAAATAATGTGGATCTAGATAGTTTTCTATTTGGCGATATTTTGGGTGTGAGATTGACAGATGTTTATCGAACATCGATTGTCACGATCGGGATTTTAGCAGTAGTGTGGTTATTCTATAAGGAATTATTGTTTTATACATTCGATCGAACTGGGGCGACAGCGATGGGGTTGCCTGTAAATGCGATTAATTTGGGGTTTATGGCGGCGGTGACGCTGACGATTATCGCTAGTATGAAGGCAGTAGGGGTGATTTTGGTAATTGCGCTATTGGTTGGCCCTGCTTTGACAGCATACTTACTGGTGAAGGAGTTGCATCAGATGATGCTGGTGGGGGCAATTATCGGCTCGATCGCGAGTATCGGTGGCGTGTATATTAGTTTCTATGTCAAACACGTACCATCTGGCCCCGCGATCGTCTTGGTGTCTTCGAGTTTATTTGTGTTGGCGTTATTATTTAGTCCATCTCAGGGGATTTTGACTCGGAACCGCTCGTCCAGTCCGGCGCCGATGCAGAGCGGGGAGTAAGAGATATGGAGGCGAGCGAGAAATGGTTATCGGTAATTGGGGTTGGGGAATCGGGGTTGGGGGAGCTGAGCCAAGTCGCGCGGGGATTGGTAGATCGCGCCAAAATTCTCATTGGTGGCAAGCGGCATTTAGCGATGTTAGATCTCAGCGATCCTCGCGATTGTATCGTTTGGACATCGCCGATTGAAGATTCGATCGAAATAATCCTCAAATATCGCGGTGCTCCAGTCTGTATCCTGGCTAGCGGCGATCCATTGTGTTATGGAGTCGGGGTGACGTTATTGCGCTATATCTCGATCGAGGAAATGACAATTATTCCCGCACCGTCTACATTTAGCCTGATTTGTGCCAGGTTGGGTTGGTCGCTGGCGGCGGTCGAAACCTTGAGTCTGTGCGGACGTTCGCCAGACTTTTTGACAGGGATGCTAGCACCAGGCGCAAAGTTATTAGTTTTGAGTGCGGATGCCAGTACGCCGCAAATCGTGTCAGATTTACTCGAAAAACGGGGGTATGGGGACAGTCAGCTGACAGTATTAGAACATTTGGGTGGCGAACGCGAACGATCGATTACCGGAATCGCGAGATCTTGGTCTAAATCGGATGTAGCGGCATTAAATGCGATTGCGATCGCATGTGTCATTCAGAACGATACCACCCCCTTAAATCGCCTGGCGGGATTGCCTGACAGCGCATATCATCACGATGGACAACTGACTAAGCGGGAAGTCCGCGCGATTACCTTAGCGGCCCTTGCGCCGATGCCAGGAGAATTACTGTGGGATGTGGGTGCGGGGTGCGGTTCGATCGGGATTGAGTGGTTGCGAAGTCATCCTCGGTGCCGCGCGATCGCGATCGAACAACACGATCGACGCTTACAATTTATTACTGATAATATGGCTGCTTTGGGTACGCCGCACTTGCAATTAGTGCAGGGTAAGGCACCCGCAGCCTTACAAGCTTTACCGACTCCGGATGCGATTTTTATCGGCGGTGGTACGACTTCTGAGGGGTTATTAGATACCTGCTGGACGGCATTGCGATCGGGTGGTCGGTTGGTCGTGAACGCGGTAACGATAGAAAGCGAGTTGCAGCTGTTACAATGGCACCAACAAGTAGGTGGCGAATTAACTCGCATCGCGATTCAACGCACTTATCCCATCGGTAGCTTTCTCGGCTGGAAACCGCTAATTCCAGTTACCCAACTGGTAGCAATCAAATAGCGATCGGCGTTAGCTTGGGATAAGCGGAGTCTGGAGACTAAAGTCTCAGCTCATAATGCGAAGTCCGCCTACGCGGACTAGGATATTTAGTCCGCGTAGGCGGACTTTGTAACGTTAGCCCCGATTTGCGGAAAGTGCGATCTTGGGGAAACCCCAAGTAGAGCACCTTTTCAAGACACAATCGAGGGCGGTACTGGAACGAAGCAAATATCTTTAACCCGAACTGTTGTTGAATCGGCCAACAACCAATCTAATTTCCTAGTATCCTAATAGATACAACTTATGTAAACTTTCATGAAATGTATTATCAACCGTCGCGCCTTATTTTCGGCAAGCCACCGCTACTGGCTGCCGGAGATGAGCGAAGCGGAGAACCAAGCAGCATTTGGACTGTGCGCGCAACCATACGGACACGGACATAATTATGTCCTATATATCTCGCTATATGGGGATATCGACGACTATGGGATGGTATTGAATCTCTCCGATGTCAAGCACGTCATCAAAAAAGAAGTTACTGGACAACTCGACTATAGTTTTCTCAACGAAATCTGGCCGGAATTTAAACAAACGCTACCCACTACTGAAAATATCACACGGGTAATTTGGCAAAGACTAGCGTCGCATTTACCCCTCGTCCGCATTCAGTTATACGAACATCCCGAACTCTTCGCAGAATATACAGGAAAAGACATGGAAGCATCATTGACGATCGGTACTCATTTTAGCGCGGCGCATCGGTTGGCGTTGGACAGCTTGACGCTAGAGCAAAATAGCGAAATTTATGGCAAATGCGCGCGGGTTAATGGCCACGGGCACAATTATCATCTCGAAGTGACCGTTACAGGCGAGATCGACGCTCGCACGGGGATGATTGTAGATTTAGTTAAATTACACGAATTGGTATCAGAATATGCAGTAGATCCGTTAGATCATACATTCTTAAATAAAGATATTCCCCACTTTGCTAAAGTCGTTCCGACTGCGGAAAATATTGCTGTCTATATCGGACATCTGCTCGAACAGCCGATCGCAAAAATCGGGGCACAATTACACAAAATCAAACTAGTCGAGAGTCCAAACAACTCCTGCGAACTACTTTGGAGTCAAGATTTTAGTACCTTAGCAACTCGTCAAATGGCTACAGTTGCGCTAGCTGGTGTCTAAAACTGTTGCGATAAGTTACAAATTTGGCGTTCGGATAAGCGAACACAAGATTTGGAGGCGGTCGTTTATAATCAGGTAAGGATGGCAGTCGATCGCCTGGTATCAGGCTACTGCGAACGGTATCGATAGTATCGCTGACAACTATCTTTTGGTGTAAATAATCCTACCTCACGCTTTGCCAAGCTACGATTATTTAGCGACAACTGATAAAATCGGCAATAGTGTTTGTGGTAAATATAATTTTCACCACACGACAAGCGCAATCTGCTAGCCCTGTTCATTTGCAATAAGGATAAAAAAACATGAGCGATACACTAGAATCTACTCAATCCGCAGACACGACCACGATGGAAATTCCAGCAAATCCCCTCGGAATGAATGCTGGTGGAAGTGCGCCGATTACTAAAGTTTCTCCCGACCTCTCTTCCGCTAATTTGCCAGACTGGATGAAACAGTCTGCTGACATTCTGGCCGAAGTTCCAGCTTACTTAGGACAAATCTACCAAAACAACAAGAGTGCCGTCACGACACTAGGTTTATTTTTTGGTGTAATTGTCGGTATCAAGCTGACCCTTGCAATCCTTTCGGCAGTTAACGAAATTCCATTGCTCGCACCAACTTTTGAATTGGTTGGTATCGGCTATACCTTCTGGTTCGTATGGCGCTATTTGCTCCAAGCTTCTACCAGAAGTGAATTGACTAGCGAGATCGATGGTTTAAAATCAGAAATTTTCGGTAACCATAAAAAATAATTAAATTTATCGATTGAATCCAATCGGTTTTTACCCACCTATCGATCGATAGGTGGTTTTTCAATAAAATCGAGTTACTAAAAAATGTCGAGTGGGCAACAATCGCCCGCCGGAAATTCGAGCTAAAATTGAGTTACTTTGAGAGCGTCCACCAACCGAATAAGCCAACGATCGTCAGAGCTAAGGCGATCGCGATAAAATTATTATCTTGAGTATCTACTTGGCTCAGATCTATAGGCGCATAGCGTTCTTCTAACGACTTTTCCTTTTTTGGTTGTGGTGCGATTGGGGGACTAGTCCCACCAGCTTTCCCCTCACGATCTTCTAGATGGGACAAATCGGGAATTTTAGTCAACCATTCATCTGGACGAACTAATTCAGGCGCTTGCATGATGTACAACATCCGCTTACTCGCTTGACGAGTATCGAGACTGGGATGATTTGTGAGCTGCTGACATAGTGCCTTTGCTTCCGATCCTTGTCCAGCCGCTTCATATGCCATTGCCAACCAAATTTGGATTTCCCCACCAATCTTTGTACTTGGCTGTACACGCGCGATCGCACTTAGTAAGTAACTTACTGCTTGGCGATAGTCTCCGCGTTCGAAGGCAATTCGTCCGGCTTGGTAATCGGGATCGAAAGAAGTCGTCATGGCGCAATGCGGTGGAGTAAGATGTGTCAGTTTGAGGATGCCTATTATTAGGGTAACGCTGCTGTGAGGAGATTGAAACCTTGTCAGCACAGATAATCCTACAAAATAACTTGTAGTTCTAAGATTTCAGATATGCTAGAACTCGAGGGTGCAGTTAGTCGATCGCGCCGATTCCTTCGGCTACCGCTGGTTATTGCATAATTACCGATCGCTCGAATGAGCGACCTTGGCAATTGATAATTTATAATTCATAATTCCTAATTTATTCGTGACTAAGCCAGAATCAACCGCCCCAACTCCGCTACTGGTTCAATTATGGCAAAAGTGGGGTGAAACCATCCAGATCTTAGTTCTGGCACTAGCACTCGCTTTCTTCATTCGGACGTTTGTGGCCGAGCCGCGTTATATTCCGTCAGAGTCGATGTTACCGACTTTAGAGATCGGAGATCGATTGATCGTTGAGAAGCTCTCATACTACTCTCACCCACCCCATCGTGGGGACATTATCGTCTTCGCGCCACCCCCACAGTTGCAAGAGCAAGGTTATCTGGAAGACCAAGCTTTTATCAAGCGTGTTATCGGCTTACCTGGCGATACTGTCGCCGTGACAAAGGGTCGTGTTTCGATCGATCGGCAAGAACTCACCGAAACTTATATCGCCGAACCACCCAACTATGGGATGTCGCCAATGATCGTTCCGCCAGGACAACTGTTTGTGATGGGTGATAACCGCAACAATAGCAACGATTCGCATGTGTGGGGATTTTTACCCCAACGGAATATCGTCGGTCGTGCTTGTTTTCGATTTTGGCCGCTAGAACGCTTTGGTGGTGTTAACTAAATCTACATTCCCAACAAAAAGATCGACCTCTAGTTAGCTGAAGATCGATCGAATATGCTATAACCCGGATTTCCCTATCAAGGTGCGGTGATGCGCCCCTGTAAAAAGATATGTTGAATTTTGGCTGCTTAATTGATTAACCTAGATAAGCACGACCATCATTCTGCAACCAATTTAACTCGCCTGCGATCGCTCGGGCATCATCCAATTTAAGGAGTTTCGCTTGTATTACTTTTCTCAAGATCCGCCATATTTCATTTTATTTGCTGGGCTATTTGCGGGGATTACCTGTGGTGCTGCTTTTGATGGCGCACTCCGGCAAAATGTCAAGGCATGGAGAGTCGATCGCGCAAATATCAGTCTCGCTGAAAGCGACGATATGCCGATTAAATTGCCTTTTCTCGGTATTTGCGTTGGGATTATTTTCTTTCTTTCGGCTGGATTGGAGATTTTTGGATTCCCGACATTACTGGCTTATGGGATCTCCCTGCCACTGACACTATTTCTAGCCATCTTATTGTGGTTCCAATTGCGGGTCGTATTCAAGCAACTCGATCGGGGCGGTTCGCCAGCGCTAGACTTGGATTCCTGGGAAGAGTAACGATCGATGCGGGTTAAATAAACTTCGGCTGGAGATCTAAATCCCCCAACCCCCAGGGCTGTTTCATTGCTAGCATCCTAGCATGGAATAGCCCCAATATCTCTCTGCATTACTATTCTTGCTCGTCCGACTTGCGTTCGCGCTGCTTCAATAAATCCACCCCCCACGAAGTACCGATTCTCGTCGCGCCAGCCATAATCATTTCTACCGCTCGATCGTGAGTCCGAATACCACCCGCAGCTTTAATTCCGATTTGGTCTTTGGTCAAATCTTTCAGTAACCGCACATCTTCTACAGTGGCAGCACCACTCCAGCCAGTACCAGTTTTTAGCATCCGCGCCCCTGCTTCCATACAGATCTGTGCGGCGATGATGCGTTCGGGTTGAGTCAGCAGCGACATTTCTAAAATTGCCTTAACTCCTTGTCCAGTAGATTCGCAGATTTCGGCAATTTCACGATGCACGTCATCGATCAGCCCTGCTTTCAACCAGCCGATATTGATGACAACATCTAATTCTTGGGCACCATTATCTACCGCCTCCTGAGCCTCATACAGCTTGCTAGCCGTAGTCGTGGCTCCCGTCGGGAAACCGATGACAGTACAAATCTGGGGACGTTTATGATGCAATAGCGTCGTAACTTGCCGCACGTAGCAGGGATTGACACAAACAGCTGCAAAGCCATAGCGATCGGCTTCTTCACACCATTGTTCTACCATCATCGGGGTAGCTGCGGCACTGAGTAAGGAATGGTCGATAAATGGTGCTATATCTAAATTAGACTCTTCGGTTCGCATATATTCACATCGATCGATACAACCACTAGGTTAACCTACCGCCCAACAATCGATCTTCGATAATGAATACGATTAACTCGCGTGTAGGCTCGGTAACGAGCGCGACATGGCTGGCAATCCCGAGGGGACTAGTGGTACGAATATCTTGTGGGAGCTGGCGAATGCGATCGATCGGGACGACAACGAGAGTCGGTACCGGATCGGCTGGGATGCCATATAAAGTGCCAACAGCATCTTTAAAAATCGTCCATGCTGTCGGCACTAATAAACTACTGCCGAAGACCCAGTCGTGAAGATCGAGCAACTCGACATTTGCGAGCGCGCTAAAATCATTACGAGTGTTGGTAATATCGACGATCCGTTCGACTCTGCCGAGCGGGAGACCAAACCAGACTTCCTCGATAGTAAACACCAGCAACTCGATCGCTGGGTCGCTTGTGCTAGTCAGATCTGGACTAGAGTGGTGGATGGAATTGGCATAAAGATGCTCGTTCACGATTGCTGCCTCATTAGTTCGCCGATAGCTGCTATAAAATCTCGCTCGATGTAAGGTTTAATAAAATAATCGCTCGCCCCCAAGTGGGCGGCAAATTGCCGATGTTTGGCACTGCTGCGCGATGTCAGCATCACCACGGGAATATGCGCCAGCGTTGGTTCTTGCCGCCAGATGCTCAAGAATTCAAATCCGTTCATATTTGGCATCTCGACATCGCAGATTGCCAGCTTTAACTCGCTTGCCTTTTGACGCATCAGCTGGAGTGCTTCTTGGCCATCCTTAGCCTGGATCGTCCGATAGCCAAATTTTTCTAGAGACAGACACAGGCTCTGCCGCGTAGTTACCGAATCATCGATTACCAGGATCGACGCGCTAGCGATCGGCTGTTGTAGTGGCTGCGAGATCGGGCGTTTGAGCATACAATGGGGGCGATCGATCGTGACTCGAATTAAGGTATGCAGATCGATGACTGGTAGAATCGCCCCATCGCCCAAAATCGTACAGCCATAACTGTAACTAGGGGGGGTAATCCCTTTACTAAACGGAACGATCGTGAGTTCTTGCTCGGAGATCGAGCGATCGATTTGGAGGGCAAAGTACCGCTCGCCACTCCGAATCATGAGTAGCGGTGCCAGCCAATCTGGTGGGTTATCGATCGTCGCTTTGAGTGTATGAGAAATAGTGCGTTCGGGAATCGGCACTGAATAGCTGAGCAGATCGCTAAGGTTGTAAATCGCGATGCTAGTACCCTGCCAGTGTAAGTACCGTTGCGCTGCTCTGTGCTCGATGAGATCGTTCGTGGGAATGACAATCCGCTGGATACTATCGGCGGGGAATGCATAAATGGCCCGACCGACTTGACAAATCATCAGTTGGGCGATCGTCAGCGTCAGCGGAATGCGGAGTGTAAAAGTAGTACCACGTCCTAATTGAGAATCAATAAAGATCGTACCTTTAATCGTTTGAATTTGGGCTTTAACAATATCTAAACCCATGCCGCGTCCGGATAGCTTGGTGACGCGATCGGTAGTCGAAAAACCGGGATTAAAGATGAAATCGAGGATTTGGCTGTCGGTAGCATTAGCACTGGCATTTGGCAATTCCAGCGCTAATGCTTTGGCTTTGATCCGCTCTAGGTCGATCCCGCCACCATCGTCGCGGATTTCGATAACTGTCTGACTACCCTGATGGTAGGCCGTAATCTCGATCGAGCCACGTTCGGGCTTGCCCACCGCGCGTCGGACGGCGGGGGTCTCGATACCGTGATCGAAGGCATTGCGGAGTAAGTGGAGGAGCGGATCGAGCAGCTTGTCGAGCGTCGATCGATCGACGAGGACTCCAGCTCCGGTAATTTTGAGATCGACAGGTTTTTGATACTCGATCGACAGATCGTGAAGCGTGCGTGGAAAGCGATTGAGGATTTCCCCCAAGGGGAGCATGCGCGCCCACATCAGGTCGTCGCGGAGATAGGACAGGAGTTGTTTTTGTCGTTCGATTTGGCGTTCTGATTGGCTGCTAAATAAGTCTAGATCCTCGATCTGTTCTTCGATTTGGACGAGTTGCTCGCTTGTTGCTTGGGCGATGTCATGTAATTCGCTATAGCGATCGAGTTCGAGCGCATCGAATCGCTCGGTCAGATCGCTAGCAATCGGCAATCGAGCGGTAGTAATTGCCGAGGAGCGTGGAGCCGAGATCGAGAGACTGTCGGCCAGTTGTCGCAGCCTATCGCCAATGGCCTGAAACTTCACACATTTGCTCCGCATTTTGTGTAAGTTGTCGCGAACTTGCTCGTTATATAGCGCTAAACCATGTCGCTCGATCGCGAGTTCGCCAATGACATTATTCATCCGATCCAACCGATCGAGGGCGACGCGTACCGATAATTGTGGCGTGGGGGACAAGGAGATCGGCCGGGACTTCTTGATGCTGCGGGGGATGCTATATATAGGTGGCGGCGCAAATACAATCGGATCGCTCAGCGGTAAGTTATCAAAACTATGAGTGAGGCTGGCAACTAGCTCTCGTATTTCGACCCGCCGCTGGTGGATCCCGCTGGGCAGATTTACCACACTAGGCATATCGAACAGATCGATTAAATCGTAGCGCAGGTTGACTGGATCGGTTAGCTCTACTACCGATCGACTCGGCTCGGATGGCCGATCGAATAGCTCGATTAAGTCAAAGTCCAGGCTTACCAACTCATCACTTTGACGCTCGGGGCGATCGAAGATATCGACAAGATCGAAGCCCAGACTCGCGAGATCGTCGCAAGTCGATGGCGGTTGACTCGGGGCAAATATCGGGGCGAATAGATCGAGATCGTGCTGCTGGATTGATTCGTAACGATCGGTAGTAGCTTGAGGATCGCCCAGAATATCCCAATCAAGCGGTAATTCCTGTAGATCGGCCCGAGTGCTGCTGGACACTAAGTCGAGTGTAAAGTCTCGCTCGAACATCTGTTCGAGATCGAATAAATCGGCATCACTGGCGATCGCCAGCACATCTGACTCGAACATCTGTTCGAGATCGAATAAATTATCATCACTGACGCTCTCCGCTGACTTTGGCGCTTCAGCCAGGAGAAAGGCAAAGCCAGGACTAATCTGGCCACAGTTAGCACGATTATCAGTTAATACGGCATCTAAGGCCTGATAAAAATTGACTAGGGCAAAACAACAAATTTCGCGGTGACGGTCGGGATGGCGATCGAGCGCGTCAATGGTAACCTGAGCGAGGTTATTAAAACTGGGGAGGTTGACGAGTTGAGAGATGCCGATAAATACTTCTGATTGAGCACGAAACTCACCCACAGCAATCCGTTCGCAATTTGGGTCGAGCAAAACTCGTTCGAGTCGGGCTAAACTTTGCGCGACATCCACCTCAAAAATCGATTGCGTCAAATCTGTACCAGAGATAATCCCATTGGGTGTTTGGCGGCCAGCGATCACAAAATGACCGATCTCCTCATCGATATTTGCCAGTACGATCTGAGTTTGGGTATGAAATCGATCGGGTATCACTTGGCGCTCGATCTCATAAGTCACCAATCGCGCCAGACAGTCATAGAGCTGAAACAATAACCGTTCCAATTGCCGATCGAATGGCAATTCGGGATGACTGAGAACGCGGAAAATCTCTTCAACTTGATGGGCCAAATCCTCAATTGCTTCCAACCCAAGACTTGCCGCGCCACCCTTAATCGAGTGCGCAGCGCGTAATAAGTTGTGTACCTTCGTGACGCTGCGATCGACACTGAGGGTCACAAGTTCTGTCTCGATCGTCTGTAACAGCTTGGGTACTTCCAAGCTGAACAGTTGATAAACGCGATCTCGTAAGTCAGGGTCGATATACATGGATAGTGAATAGTGAATAGTGAACAGTGAACAGTGAATAGTGAATAGTGTCTCGGACGCGCTTGCGCGTTGTGAACTTGGAGCGATACTTCATCTGCTGGATCTATCTCAATAAATACCAGCCACTGTTCACTATTTTCACTGTTCACTAGAGACCCCTAGTCAATCTTGAAGCGATCGATATTAACTTGTAGTTCGCGGGCGAGTTTGAGAAGATCTTGGAAGGAAGCTTGTACGTCATCAGCACGAATCGAGTTCTTATTAGCGATATTCGCCACTCGATCGATACTTTGAGTGACCCGACCGGAATTTTCGGCTTGAAGTAGGGCTGCTTGGGCGATTGCTTCGACCAGTGCACCGATCTTGTTACTGGTGGCCGAAACGCGATCGAGACTCACACGGGTTTCATCGACCAAGCGCGTCCCGATCGCGACCTGTTCGATCCCGGCTTCCATGGCGATCGCGACTTCACTCGTCTCTGCCTGAATACTGGCAACTAATTTTTCAATTTCCCCCGTGGCAGCGGCAGATTGTCGTGCGAGCGAGCGGACTTCTTCGGCAACTACAGCAAACCCGCGCCCTTCCTCACCCGCTCGGGCAGCTTCGATACTGGCATTGAGCGCGAGCAAGTTGGTTTGGGCGGCAAAGCTACTAATCAGGTTGACGACTTTCGAGATTTTTTGGGAGGATTCACCGAGTCGTTTGACTTTTTTCCCGGTTTCCGCCACAGTATTGCGAATAGTGAGAATCCCTTCCACCGTACGGTTCATCGCGGTATCGCCATCGCGCATCAGCTGAGCGGATTCCATGACAGCAGATTCGGCAATCAAGGCGTTATTGACTACTAGTTGGATCGACCCAGACATATCTTGCAAGCGTTGCAGCGATAGCGCCACATCTTCAGATTGTTGAAGTGCTTCGATCGAGAGTTCGGCAACAGAAATTTCATTGGTAGTAGTCGTCGAAACTACCTCGCGGGAGACATTTTGAACGTTTCGTACCAATCCTCGCAAACTTTCAACCGTAGAATTATATGAGTCAGCGATCGTCCCGATTTCATCTTCGGTAACGTGTGCGCGAATAGTCAAGTCGCCTTGACTGATCCGATCGACTTGAATCAACAATTCCCAAGCATTTTTTTGGAGTATTTGTCTAGCCGCTTCTTGGCTGGCAGCATAGCGCGACTGTTCGAGACTAGCAGCTTCCAATTGGCGCACCAGTTGCGCTTGAGTCAGCGCCGCGCCGATTTGGATGGCGAGTTGCAGCAAGAGTTCGATTTCTACATCTTCCCAATCATGTTGCTGCTGGCACATCGAGCCGCTAAAGAGACCGAAAAATTTATTGCCGACATAAATTGGCGTGGTGATAATCGACACAATCTGCATCTGCCGCAAGTTATCGGTCAGCTCGTCACTAAATTCGGACGCTTGGAGATTGGCAAGCTGGATATACGACCCCTGCTCGAAGCCTTGCCCGAGAATTTCAAACATGTATTCTGAGGAGATCGTCCGCCCCAGAATGCTAAACTCGGCAGCAGAGATCGACTCCGCGATGATTTTACCTTCCCCTTCGCCCAGTGTATCTACTACCAAAATGCTCGCGCGATCGAGTCCAAAAACTTGGCGCAATTCTGGCAGTGCCAGGTCGAGAATCTCGGTCTCGTCGTTCGATTGCCGCAGTTTGAGCGTGATGTCTGAGAGTAATTGCGATCGTCTGGCCGCAGCTTCGCGTTGCTCGATCAGCACGGTTTGGTTGAGCGCAAGTGCCAATTGCGTCGCCAACTGGGTAAATAAATTGATTTCTTCGATTTTCCAGGTGCGGGGTTCTTGACATTCATGACCGATTAATAGCCCAAATAATCGACTATCGATCGTAATCGGTACTACCAAATTTGCCCGCACTTGCAGGCTTTCGAGCATCTGAATGTGACAATCGGTCAAGCCAGCCTGATAGATATCCGGCATCGCGGTAATCTTGCCCTGTTCGTAACCAGCATCTTTGATACAACAGTCATCGATCTGTTCGTTCAAGATCGATTTTTTACCAGCTGCAACTGATTCGGTGGTAATCTTACCATTGAAATTGGCATCTAACTCGAAGACAACCGCCCGATCGAGATCCAATGCTTGGCGGACGAGTTCGACTGCTGTGGTGAGGATATCTTGGCGTTTGAGCGATTGCCGCAGTTGCAAAGTAAAGTTGGAGAGAATTTGGGACTTGCGGGCATCATCTTCCCGTTGGGCGATCGATTGCGCCTGATTTAAGGCCAAGCCAATCTGCGAGCCAATCCGTTCGAGCAGCTCGATTTCGGCTGGTTGCCAGTAGCGAGGGGCATGACACATGTGCCCGATGGTCAAGCCAAACAGTTTATTGCCAATAAAGATCGGCACGACCAAATTCGCTCGTACCTGGAGCCGTTCGAGCATCTGGATGTGGCAATCGTTCAAGCTGGCTTGGTAAATATCCGCAATCGCCGTCGTCCGCCCCCGATCGTAACCAGCACCTTGAGTCAGTTTCAGACAAGTATCCTCGATGACTTCGCCTAAAATAGATCGACTATCTGCTGCTACCGATTCAGCCACGATCGTGCCTTCCCAGTTGTCATTCAGACTCAGGACGATCGCGCGATCGAGTCCAAAGGTACGGCGAATATTGGCTAAGGCAATATCGATAATCTCAGTGCGGTCGATCGACTGTCGTAATTGGAGGGTAATTTCTGAGAGGAGATTTTGTCGATAAATACTCGCTTCGCGCTCCAGGAGAGCTTGACGACGATTGAGTGCCAGCCCGATTTGGTCGGCAACCGTAGCAAATTTGTCCAGTTCTAATAAATCCCACTTTCTGGCCGACCGGGACATTTGACCGATGACCCAACCTAACGATCTCCCTTCAACGATAATTGGGGCGGTTGCGCGCGCGCGCACTTGAATCCGTTCCAACAAAGCGATCTCTTCTGCGGCTAATCCACCTTGGCGATCGATATCATGAATCCCGCAAATCTGTGCTGATTCCTCAGCGCCAACCTGAATTTCACACTGTAAATAATCGGTCATTGCTGCATCATCGATCGGCTGGCAATCTGGAGCGATGGCAGCAGCAAAGACTAGTGGTGACTGCCGATCGGTAAGCCCGATGACGAGCGCGCGATCGAGCTTGAACTCTTGGCGAATGCTTTCTACCGCTTGCTCTAGTAGCACGCTCAGCTCGTCTAAATCGCTGACTTGCAGTGCTTGAGACAACAGATTGGTGCGCCGCAGTTCGGCATCCCGATCGTTAGAAATAGCGATTTGTTCTACAGCCAAAGCGATCCGCTGGGCTGCTTGATGGCAAAAATCGATCTCCCAATTTTCCCACTTCCGCTTGCTACTACATTGCTGGAGCGATAGCAACCACACTGGATGGCGCTCGGCACTGCTCGGCACTCGTTTGCCAGTAACGATCGGTACGAATACCATCGATTTTGCTTTTAATTTGGCCGCGAGTGCTTGGCGATTGGGACTGAGTTTGTCCCGATTTACATCGTCGATCGTCAAACTGCGGCCTTGATGATAGCGATCGAGTTCGGCAGCGGATTCGGCAAAGTAGATGCCGTCCAATGAGTCAGAAATTGTTGGCTTACAATCAACAGCGACACTTTCTGCCACTGTCTCGCCACTGCCATCTGGATTACAACGATAAATGGCGACGCGATCGACATTAAGGATCTCGTTCATCCCGCTCGTTCCTGCTGCATATACTTGCAGCGGATCGAGAAATTCTTGTGCGGTCAGGGCGATTTTACCAAATAATTTATTGGATTGTGCGGCTAGGCGTTGTTGCTGGAGCGTGCGATTAAATTTGGTAACTAATTGGTTGAAATTGTCGGCGACTTCTTGAAATTCTGTATTATCGCCAGCTTCGATTTGCGTGGATAGGTCGCCATTAGCAGCTTCGCTGAGTTTATTAGAAATTCGTTTGAACGACCTCGAGAGCCGATTGGCGATTAGGAGCGCAAAGCTTAAATTGATGCTTCCCAATACCAGTAACAAGATTAAATCTTCAGCCCAATGTTCGGCAGGTTCGCTCTGAGGTCTCGGTTGCGCAACTCCAGGGAGAGTAGCAGGTTTGAACAGCTGCTTGACTGCAATCCATCCACTCATACCGACCAATGGCAGCAAGACGAATGGCAAGATGGTAATTAAAATTTGTTGATAGATCGTTCGATATTGACGACTGTCGGTACCGACAACTGCTGAAGTGCGTAGTTTGGTGAAGTTTGCACCCTCTTCGGCGCTCCACACGAATGATGGTTCCGGTGGGGTCTCTGGCTGCTGCGGTGTTTGCACCAGCGCTGTTTGCTTGGTATCGTCTCGATCGATAGTTTTCATGACTTTACAGTTATCGCTAAAATAAAATTAAATATTGTTAGATATCAGCATCGAGTTCGGCTCGATCGACGATCGCGAGTTCATCCAAGATCGTTAACTTTGCTCCGGTCGTCGCGATCGCATAACCGGCGATCCACCGCGATAACGCCGCATGGTAATGCTCGACTATTGGTGTCGGATTCGGATCTAGTTCGCACCATTCGATATCGGCAATCTCATCGACGACTAAACCGATTGTTTTCTTCTGCCCGCCACTATCTGTAGCACTACTAATCACGATGGTCGGATAGCGCCGGCGATTGCGATCGAACCGTTGCTCCTGAGATCCCAACACCATTGCTAGATCTACGACCCAAAGAATTTCACCGCGCCAGTTATAAACGCCAATTACCGCAGGTGGCAGATGGGGGATCGGGACGACTCGATCGCTGGGAATATCGATTAATTCTGTGACTCCTTGACGAACGGTCGAAGTAGTCATCTCATTGGCGGAGCCGCTGCGAAAGAGCATCGCGAACTCAGCGAGGTAAGAACTCTCGGCACCTGCCCCGCGCACACCTGCTAGATCGAGCTGAAGCTGAAATCTTAACAACTGGCAACCCAACCGCTCGCCCTTGGGTTGTGAAGCTAAAAGAGATTGATTTTCGCTAACTAAGCTCAATTTTGCCGCCCCCTGGATAATTTAAATCTGTAAAAATTAAGTTGACCGAGCGATCGATTATCTGACCAATTTCTGCAATGCTTCTAAAATGTCATTACGACCGACCGGCTTCGATAAATACATGTCAGCGCCCTGTTTCATGCCCCAAAAGCGATCGAGATCGGTATTTTTAGTCGAACAAATCACCACGGGGATCTTTTTGGTATCGGATTGAGATTTAATCGCCCGACAAATCTCAAATCCACTTCGTCCCGGCAACACGATATCGAGAAAAACGATATCTGGCTTAAGCGTACTCAAATGATTCAAAGCTTCTTCACCGTCGATGGCAACGATAACACTCCATCCAGCTGCTTCTAAGTAACTGGTATAGATCAAGCGATCTGTCTGAACGTCTTCAACAATTAATGCGGTGGCCATGTTAGTTACTATCTCTTCAAAAACGATCTGAGGGACTATTTGGTAGCTACAGAATTTAAATACTTTTGAGCTACTTCGATCACCAATTCTGATTGGACTGGCTTGGTTAAGAAGTCAGTCGCTCCAACAACTTTGGCGCGGACTCGATCGATTACACCGTCGTTACCTGTCAAAATTACGATCGGCGTATCGCGAAAAGCAGCTACCTTCCGCAAGCGGCTACAAATTTCATAGCCATTCGCATTTGGCATCACCAAATCTAGAAAAATTAACTGCGGTTTTTTGGAGATCGCGACGGGAATGGCCTTCATCGAATCCATCACGCTAATAAATTGATAACCGACCTCCCGAAAAATCTGCTCGAGGCGATCGCAGACAAACGGACTGTCATCGATACACATAATTAATGGCGCGGGATTGTTGGGGCCAAACGGGTACTTACTCGGATCGATCGGGCTGATAAAATCCGGCAGATCTACTAACTGCAATCTGCCAGCATGAAGATGTGTGAGAAAAGACTGGCCGATCGTCACTGGCGGCTTCCGCGCCCTGACGGCGATTTCGCGAATGCTATGTTGCCCGTTTAAGACAAATTGCAGTGCTTGACGCGCAGATGGGGAGATCGTCTGCTCGAAACCCCCTCCCGGCACGATACCGAGTGCTCGATCGGGTGAAACCTCGTTTAGTCCAGCTTGTTGCCATTGCTGCTGCTGTTGAACGGCTAAACCGAAGGCGCGATCGATATCGATTAGTGTTAGTTGAGAACTCAATTGCGGCTGAGGACTGCGCTCGAAACTCACTCGCTCGGCTCGAACGACATCAAACAGTACCTCGACGATCGTTCTTTGAATATGCTCGATCGACTTACTGCGTGGCACCCGACTTTGTTTAGCCCAGTTCACCAGTAAATAATATTCCCAGCAACTCTCCTTCTCGGTGGGGTTTAATGCCGAAATATCGGTCAGCGCCTCAATGCGGACCTGGAGATCTTGCGCCGTACTGATGTCTACGCCAGCGATCGTCGAATTTCTCACCCACCGCCGCATTGGATGAGAGCCACCACTTGCATACAAAATGCGCCCTAGGTAAAGATAAAGGCACCATTGCTGTCCCACTTGGCTCTTGAGAAAAACACATCCACTAAAGAGTTGATGCTTCATCTCACTCAACTGAGTAGCTAACTGATCGAGAGTTATGTATTCAGCAACCATTTGATTTGTTTCTGGTCAGCAGCGCTCGTTCGAGATCTGGCTGAGGCTAATTGTAAAGATATCCGTACCACTAGTGTTCCCAGTGTCTGCTGTTTTTGCTCACACCAGCATGACGATCTTGTTTGACCGAATCGATCTAGCCCTCTCGAGCTGCGCTCGCTACTTTTACCGCTGTTTGCTGGCATTCAACCCGCCAAAATTCAAAGATTTGTCAAGGTACCTTGACAAATCTTTGAATTTTGTTCGTGCTAAGCATTTTCTCAAGCGCTGTATATCTAAACTCGAAAATATTCGAGTCGTTCTTTCTGGAAACCAAGGGGTATACCTTGTATCCCTAAATATATCCCAATCGGCAGATCGACATCTTTGTCAAATTATTGTTATGATTGTTAACATAGCGACCCCGAACAGCATCTGTCTCGCACTGAGACATGCTTAACCCAATACATCCATGCAGGAGCAATTATGTCTAAATCAGTTAATCTATCGCTGGAACAACAATTTAGCATTCGATCGTTCGAGCACCAAGTTAGAGATATGAGTCGCGAACAGGCACAGGAATTCCTCGTCAATCTGTACGCGCAAATGATGATGCAGGAAAATAGCTATAAAAATCTCCTCAAACATCAATGGGGCATCGACGAACCCAGTCAACAAGCAGCTTAATTAGTGGCTAATTGAACGATCGAGTAATTTACTCGGATTCACTGTCTCAGATTGGCGACCTCCTTCTCTGTTTGGACGATCGATAGGTGGGGATTGGGGCACAAACTGTTTGACATACCAAGAGCGTTAAGACCGATATGGTCTCAGCGGAATGCTAGTTGTACAATGGTCGAGATTATGGCCGATCTGAGCCACGATTTGGAATGTACGAGTAAGCTAGCTTATGTTTGATTGTATTATTGTCGGAGCTGGGCCTGGTGGGGGCAGTGCAGCCTACCATCTCGCCAAACAAGGGAGATCGGTATTAATTCTAGACCGAGATGTTTTACCTCGGTATAAACCCTGCGGTGGGGGTGTTTCACCCGCGATCGCTCAGTGGTTTGACTTTGATTTTAGTCCCGCAATTTCTTGCGAGGTAGACACCTTACGTTACACCTGGAATCTCGAAGACCCCGTCGATGTCAAACTCGAACACCAACAGCCGATCTGGATGGTGCGCCGCGATATCTTCGACCATTTCCTCGTCCAACAAGCCCAAAGGCAAGGTGCCGAACTACGCGATAATACCGAAGTCACCGGGATCGAATTTAAAGTCGATCACTGGCAAGTCAATACGGCAACTGGTAGCTTTGAAGGTAAATATTTAATTGCTGCTGACGGTGCCAAAGGCAAGATGGCAACCTGGTTGGGTTTCAAAGATCGCAAACGCCGACTGGCTGGAGCATTGGAAGTAGAAGCTCCCGCCGAAAATGTGGCAAAAGTAATTAATTTTGAATTTGGGTTGGTCAAAAACGGTTATATTTGGAACTTCCCCAAAGCCGATGGTTACTCGATCGGGATCGGCACTTTCAAAGGTGGCGAAGCACAAGATTTCAAAAAAATCCTCGATGTCTATGCCCAAGGAGCCTTTGGGGTAAATATCAATAACTTCAAACAATACGGCCATCCCTTGTGTCTGTGGGATGGGGATCAAAAACTCCATACCCAAAACGCACTGCTAGCTGGGGAAGCAGCTTGTGTGGTCGATCCGATGACTGCCGAAGGTATTCGACCCTCGATTTTTTCGGGCATCAAAGCGGCTGAATCGATCCACGCTGCACTCGGGGGCACGACAAATGCGCTCGAAAAGTATAGTGAAGTAATGGCTACTGAATGGGGTGCGGATATGAAATGGGCGCAGCGTCTGGCTGCGGCTTTTTATCAGTTTCCCAAAGTCAGTTATAAAGCGGCAGTCAAACGTCCTTCAGCTAGTATGACCATGGCAAAAGTCCTAGCTGGCGAACTCAGCTATTCAGCGATCGCGGGTAAAGCGATTAAAAAGCTCAGTGGCAGCGTATTCGGCAGATAAATTCGATCGCTTTAAAAAAGGTAGGGGTAATTCATGAATTACCCCTACCTTTTTTAAAGCGATAAATCTAATCATTCTGTTTTCAATCTAATTGACTTTTGGCTAGCTTGCGCTTGAAGACACTACCAGAGCCTATACCAAACAGCGTACCCAAAATCGCCAAGAGTTCGGGCACAGAAGTTGCGGCAGCATTAACAGTACCTACATAGAGATTCCTTATCTCCTATCCAGCACTTGAAGACACAACCATCGAACCAGTCCCACTATCAGTAAAGATTTCCAATAGCAGCGAGTGTGGCAAGCGACCATCGATAATATGTGCCGCCCTGACCCCTTGAGCCAGCGAACGCACACAGCAGGTGAGCTTGGGAATCATCCCCCCACTGACGGTACCATCCTCGATCAGCGTGCGCGCCCCTGGAATATCCAATTGCCGAATCAAGGTATCGGGATCTTTAAAATCGCGCATCAACCCAGGCGTATCGGTTAAGAGAATTAATTTTTCAGCGCCGAGTGCGGCGGCAATTTCACCAGCGACGGTATCGGCGTTGATATTATATGCCTGTCCGTTTTCGTCAGCAGCAACACTAGATACGACCGGGATATAGCCACTTTTGACTAGAGTATTGAGAATGTCTACATTAACATTACTTACTTCACCGACAAATCCGATCCCTTCGCGTCCGTCGGGACGTGCCACGATCAGATTGCCATCCTTACCGCACAATCCAACGGCCTTGCCACCTGCCTGATTAATCAACGCCACAATTTCTTTATTGACTCGCCCGACCAAAACCATTTCAACTACATCCATCGTGGCCGCATCGGTAACACGTAAGCCATCTTTGAATTGAGGTTCGATGTTAAGTTTTTCGAGCCAACTATTGATTTCTGGCCCACCACCATGAACTAAGACAGGACGAATGCCAACGCAAGACATAAAAACTAGATCGCGAATCACTCGATCTTTGAGACTGCTATCCTTCATCGCCGCACCGCCATATTTGACGACTACCGTACGTCCGGCAAATTTTTGGATGTAGGGTAAGGCTTCACTGAGTACCCGCACGCGGGTGGCATCTTCACTGGAATGACTCATGGATTACTCGATCGGTGACTATCGATCGATTGTAAAACATTCAGTACAACTACTTAGGTACCAAATTTAGCTAATTTCACTTAAATTATGACCGAACTCACCACGTTTACCGGCGGTTGTCACTGTGGCGCAGTCCGCTATCGCGTTTTGCTCGAACAACTTACAGCTACCGAGTGTAATTGCTCGATCTGCCAGAAAAAAGGGTTCATTCATGTCATCGTGCCAGCGTTGCGGTTTACCCTCCTCCAGGGCACAAACGACCTCAGCACCTACACCTTTAATACGGCTACCGCCAAACATCATTTTTGCCGCCACTGCGGGATTCACTCCTTTTATCGACCCCGATCGCATCCAGACGGCTACGATATCAATCTTCGCTGTTTAGATGCTAATCCAATCGATCGATTCGAGATTACCACCTTTGATGGTGCCGATTGGGAAAATCAGATCGATCTGATTCAGGGACGGTATTCATGAGCGGATGCTCCGCAAGAGAGCGTCGACGCTCTCTTGCCTACTTCCAACCTGAGTTCGATGAGGCGTAGCCAACGACAGAAAGACTCTTGGCAAGTTTTAAGGAAGTTACGATAGTTCTGATTGCTGTTGGAGCTGAAGTATATACAGAATTAACTAACGTGAGTTCGGGTTAAGGATATTTGCTTCGTTCAAGCACCGCACTCGATTGTGTCTTGTCGCGCTAAACCCTCGGCAAAGCCGAGGAGCGCGCGCCGCAAATCGGTGCTAATAGTGCAAAGTCCGGTTGTTGCCGCGAGCGGCAAAAGCCTGCCTTCGCGGACTAATTATCTAGTCCGCGAAGCGAAAAGTGCGGTCTTGGGGTTTCCCCAAGTAGAGCACCTTTTCAAGACAGCGACGCGCGCTCCTCGGGTTCCCCGAGGGTTTAGCGCGTCAAGACAGGCGGACTTTGCATCATGAGCCGAGACTTCAGTCTCCAGGCTATTCTTATGCCGAACTGACGTTAACTATTCTTAATCCTATTCAACAAAAGATTTTAGGCTCTTCACTAGTTAGTATGCCAAATTAATGATTGAAGTGCCAATTAAGCAAGCATCTATTTCGGAAATTCTCAAAATTAGTAAATCCATATGCTGAACGTTTGATTAGTTTTAGCTTGTTATTAATTCCCTCCACTACTCCACTAGTTGTTCCATTGTCAAAATAAGCCAGTATTTCATCAAACCATCGATAAATTGTCCCTTGACTTTTGACAAAATATTTTTGAGCTTTTGACAGCCATTCCCCTAAGCCTAGTAATCCCTCATTCCAGCTTTCCTTTTTCTCAAATATTTCTCGAAAATCCTCTTTCAATTGATGCATTTTTCCGAGCTGACTTGATACATTTTTTACCTGAGCTAGCTTGTCTTTCTGTTCTTCATTTAAGTCTTCTTCGTTTTTCAATATTGGATACTTACTATTAGTTATTCCTGCTAATATAGCCGCTTTCTCCGCTTTTTCTTCTGGGGTTTTTGCTTGCTTTATTTCTGCTTCGATTTTTCGCTTCTCCTTCTTTCTTTCTCCATCTAATTCTTGATTTATTTGTACCATTATATGGAATCGATCTGCTACTATCTGAGCTTTTGGCATCATTTCTATTGCTAGACTTTTATATCCCTGCCATAAGTCTATGCTTACTTCTTCGATTCCTTCTAATACCTCTGACCCCCACTCTCTCAGGACTTTCTTAATTTCTTCTTTGGTTCTTCCCTCGATAATTGCCAATAATTTAGAACGATCTATGTCTATTAATACTGCACAATATTTTCCCTGCCCTTTAATCAATGCTATTTCGTCTATCCCTAATCTTTTTAATCCTATTGGTTTTATTTTTGATAAATCTCCTGATGCATCCTTTAGCATTCTTTCTATTTCTTTCTCTGTTACCTTCCCCTTCTTCGCTACACTCCTAATGTCATCTGCTAATACTTCTTCTATTATCCGATCTGCTAATCTTTTCGTGTATCTTCTTCTTGACTTGACAAATTCTAATTCTTCGCTAAATGGTTTCTGGCATTTTTCGCAGTTGAATTGTCTTCTATTTATTTCTAAAAATACCGCTTGCCCTCCCCAATCCAAATCTTTGATTATTTGCCGATGGTTTTGGTGTAACTTGTCGCTTTTCAAACCACAGCGTTGGCAAACACTTATTTTTTCGCTCGACTCAACTCCTAAAATTATTCCAATTCCTTCATGTTGGTGCTTGGCATTTACTTTTACTCCCGCTAGATTTAGTACTTCTGTTAGTAGTTGTATTTCCTTTTTGGTGAGCATTTTCTTCTGGTTTGTCTCAAGATCGCTTTCAATTAGATTATACTTAATAACAAAATGCCCCCAATGTCAATTATCACTCCACTTTTATGGCAATTTCACATATTGATTAATTTCTATTTGCCACATTTGCTATCGATCGAGCATACTAAGTAGTGAAGAGCCAGATTTTACAGCTATTGAACTTTCCCAGCGACATTTACACCCGTTTTTCATTGCAATTTGACTACCCGCTCTAAAAATGAGCGAACCGTCAGTTATTTTGACAATAGAACAACTAGTGGAACAGTAGAAGTAATTAATAACAAACTCAAGCTAATTAAACGTTCGGCATATGGATTTACTAATTTTAACAATTTCCGAAATAGATGCCTGCCGAATTGGCACTTCAATCATTGATTTGACATACTAACTAGTGAAAAGCTACATTGCTTTAATCTGGCTAATAACACCACAACTTCATCGATGACTTTAACCATGCTGGCTGTCGGTCGATCGTGTTGATTTAAAATAATGCTAAATACTAACGGTGGATATTTAGGTGAATTGACATAACCAGATAGACTTACAACCCCACTCATACTTCCAGTTTTGGCTCTAACTATACCTTGAGCGATCGTGCCTTTGAGCCGATTTTTTAGACTACCGCTAATACCCGCAACGGGTAAAGAGTCGCGATAAACTTGCCCTTCTGGTAGTGTCGCCATCGCTGATAATACGCGCACAAAAGCTGTCGGCGCGACTAAATTATGTCTCGACAAACCCGAGCCATCTCTGAGTAAATACGCGTCGGGATTGACTCCCAGTTCGGTCAGGCGTTGTTTGACTAGGGCGATGCCCAAAGTACTCGTATCTTCAGGACTAGTAAAATGTTGGGGATAAGTTCGGCCGATCGATCTCAGTAAAACTTCAGCATAGACATTATTACTTTGCTGATTTGTTTCCTTAATTAATTCGCTAATTGGCGGGGAATCGATCGCGGCAATTTCCGGCAGAGATAAAATACTTTGTTCGGCTACCGTTCGCATCATTGCGACACCGATCCCCGCTGAGTTTAAATTTTGCCGAAATTCGCTCATAAAAGCTGCGGTAGGATCGATAACGGGGAGATCGAGTTGGATCGGCTGAGCGGTTGTGGCTAATTTACCTGTCAATTTTAGTGCTGGTTTGCCAAATACCGCGATCGCATTGACGGAATTTTCTAAAGTTGATTCTACGGCGATCGTTTGATTATCGATTATCCAGTTGTATGCGCCGGGATTTTTCCAAGTATATTGCAATGGCATCCCGAGTCGTTGGGGACTGACAGTTAGAGTAGTAGCATTTTGACCGAGCATCAAACTATTAATTGCGGGTGCATAATCTGTCGATAAGTCGTCCCATTCCCAATCGCCATTAATTTGCTCGCCCCGAAAGTAACGATCGTCGAAACTAATCCGATCGATCTGACGTTCTCCACGCTGTTTTAATTGTTGTGCGAGCGATTGTAACCCCATCTTCGTCAAACTCGGATCGCCCCGACCAACTACTAATAAATTTGAAGTATTACCAGTATTCGGGAGTCGATACACCGATGTCCGCAAGCGCGTCGCCGCTCCCAGATGGCGCAAGGCGACGGCAGTAGTAATTAACTTGACATTCGAAGCAGGAATGAATAAGCGATCGCCATCCCGATTATAAAGCTGTGTCGTCGCACCCAATGCCTGCACGACAATTCCCCACCGATACCGTCGCAATTGAGGTCGATCGATAATCTCATTAATCGCTGTCGGGAGTTGACTGGGACAAATAGCTGGCAAAGTCGGACTATTCGGCACTGAGCTGGGCGACTGTGCGCGGACGGAAATTGCCATCGACTGAATCGCTAACCAGCCACAGAGCGCAATGGCGCGATGGTAGTTAATTAATTTATGCTTCATCAAAAAAGTTGGGGGTGAACGTGAGATTTTCCAATAATATCGTTAGTCAGCAAAGCTGAGTCTAGGAGATTTTTCAGAGTGTGGATGAGTCAACAGCGATCGCAATCCAAGTAAGATAGAACCAACAACTTTTGGTGTCTCTTCCTACCCCTCTAATCCTGATGCAGTTACCCGATTTAGATAAACTATCCCTGGCTAAACAAGTCGCTCAAATGGTTGTGGTGAGAGCATCTAGCCATTTATTCGACCATCAGATCCAGTATCCTGAATTTGGCGAACGCGATCGAGTGACACTGAAACATTGGATTGGCGATCTTGGTGTAGGTGGGGTAATTTTTTGGGGTGGGAATGCAGGGGAATTGACGCTGCGGATCCAGCAATTGCAAGCTTGGGCGGAGTATCCTTTGCTCGTTGCTGCTGATATCGAAGAAGGCGTAGGACAAAGATTTGTAGGAGCTACCTGGTTTCCACCCCCAATGGCGCTAAATGCGATCGCGCGGACGGATTTACCCAAGGCGATCGAATATGCGCGGCAAATGGGGGCAATTACGGCACGGGAAGCACTGGCTGTCGGGATTAATTGGATTTTGGCTCCAGTAGTAGATGTCAATAACAACCCCGCCAATCCGGTAATTAATATTCGTGCCTTTGGCGAAACGCCAGAAATTGTCAGCCAGTTGGCGACGGCATATATCCAAGGAGCGGCAGCTTATCCAGTGCTGACGTGCGCCAAACATTTCCCCGGACATGGGGACACGGGCACCGATTCGCATTGGGCTTTGCCTGTAATAACACACGATCGCGCGCGATTGGACTCGATCGAGTTGCCCCCATTTCGAGCGGCGATGCGGGCGGAGGTAGATAGTATCATGAGCGCCCATTTATTGATTCCCACCCTCGATCCGGAGTTACCGGCGACACTCTCACACCGGATTTTAACGGAGGAATTGCGGGATAATTTAGGGTTTGAAGGATTAATCAGTACCGATGCGTTGGTGATGGGGGCGATTGCCGATCGCTATGGGGCGGATGAAGCGCCAGTAATGGCGGTGGCGGCTGGTTCGGATATTATTTTGATGCCTGTCAATCCTGAAATTGCAATTAAATCTGTCTGTGCGGCAGTGGCATCGGGACGGCTGAGTGCGGAACGGATTAAGGCAAGCGTTGGGCGGATTTGGCGATCGAAACAGAAGTTATTTAGAGAGTGGAGTGGTGTTACCCTGACACAATCACCTGTAAATATTCCCCCCGGGACATTTATGACTCTTGCCCAACCGAGTTCGCTGGCGATGGCCGATCGAATGTTACAAGATTCGCTAGTTACTCAGGGAAATTTTCCCCTTGCTCCAGTTCCAGGGCGAAATATTGTCGTGCTCGAAGAAATCCTCGACACTACCTTTCTCAGCCGTAGTACTCCAGCCGTCATTATACCCAGTAAGCTAGGTTATAAATTACAACTCATCAATCGCCATAGCTCATCGATCGATATCGCGCCTGACGAACCAGCGATCCTCCAATTATTTATTCGGACTAGTCCATTTTCTGGCGGATTGGGGATTACATCAGTAGCAAAACAATTATTTCAGCAATTGCTCGCTAACCAGCAGTTACAGGGATTGATTATCTATGGAAGTCCTTATTTATTGGCAGATTTTGCCCCACATTTACCATCAGAGGTGCCTTGTGTATTCTGTTACGGACAAATGGCGGCGGCACAATCGATCGCTTTAGGACGGTTATTTGGTAGTAATGTAACCTGAGTTCGGGATAAGGAAAATCGATTTGCTCCGTTCGAGCACCGCCCTGAACTATAAGTTCGGGCTAATAGCAAAAGTTCGTTGAAACGAACTAGACAATTTGGTAGTTCTCTTCAGAGAACTTTTGCTATCAGCCCCTGCTTGGTGCGCTAAACCCTCGGGAAACCCGAGGAGCGCGCATCCGCAAATTCATTTGAGGGCGGTGTAGCAACGAAGCTAGGAGTCATCGATCGTTAATCCTTAACCCGAAATCACCTTATTTACTCTTCGGCGCGGACACCGGTAAAGTATGCTGGCTCGTTACCCGGAATCCATTTGATGTTACAGCCGATGCTGGGGCGTTGATTGGGATTTACCGCTTTACCTGCCAACAGTAACTCGATCGCGTGGCGTAAATCTTGCCCCGTGACTGGTTTACCATTAGAAGGACGACTATCATCTAATTGTCCGCGATAAGCTAATGCGCGATCGCTGTCGAATAAAAAGAAATCTGGCGTACAAGCAGCAGTATAAGCCTTTGCCACGGCTTGATCCGGGTCGTAACAGATCGGGAAATCGAACCCTTCGTCGCGAGCCAGTGCTTGTTGGTGTTCTGGTGCATCATCGGGATACTTCTCGATATCGTTCGGGCTGATGGCGACGATGCCCAAACCTTCAGCTCCGTAATCTTTGCCGATTTGAGCGAGTTGGCTTTGGACGTGTTTGACAAACGGGCAATGAACTGAAATAAACATTACCAATAATGCTTGCTTGTCAGTAAAGGTGTTTAGCGAAACTGACTTACCACTGACAACATCAGTGAGGTGAAAATCTGGCGCACTCATGCCCAGAGGTAGCATTGTGGATGCAGTCCGTACCATGACGATCTATTCCTGTTGGATAAAGCTAACGTTTATCAGCGTAGCTCAATCTGCACTAACTATTGCGGGTTACAGCGACTCGTGAGTCCGATCGATTCTCTGGGATTGTTGATGTATAGATATGACAATCGACGCTTCTCGATCGGCGAGGCCGAGCCAACGAGATACAATAGCGATCGAGTTAGCTATTTCAAGACACGATCGAGTTATGGAAGCCACCCCCAGCCAAATCAGCCAAGCGGTTCAAAATCTCTACGATACATATCCCTTTCCCCCCGAACCGCTACTCGACGAACCACCCCCAGGCTTTAACTGGCGCTGGCAGTGGGATGCTGCTTATAATTTTTGTACCGGACAGATGCCCAGTCGCCGCGATATCCGGATTCTCGATGCTGGTTGCGGTACGGGCGTAAGTACCGATAGCCTCGTCCACCTCAATCCCCAGGCGCAAGTAACAGCGATCGATCTCAGTCCTGGCGCACTCAAAGTTGCCCGAGAACGCTGTCAGCGATCGGGAGCCGATCGGGTAGAATTTCATCATCTGAGTCTGTTCGATGTCGCCCAGCTCCCAGGGAAATTCGACCTAATTAACTCGGTGGGTGTACTCCACCATACCCCCGACCCAATTCGCGGGATTCAAGCCTTAGCTGGCAAATTAGCCCCTGGTGGGTTGATGCATATTTTCGTCTATGGTGAGTTGGGACGATGGGAGATCGAACTGATGCAAAAAGCGATCGGCATATTGCAAGGAGACAAACGTGGCGATTATCAAGATGGTGTCAAAATCGGTCGATCGGTATTTGCCTCGCTCCCCGAAAATAATCGCCTCGTCAAACGGGAAAAAGAACGCTGGGCGATCGAAAATCATAAAGATGAATGCTTTGCCGACATGTACGTTCATCCCCAAGAAATCGACTATAATATCGAGACTTTATTTGAATTAATCGATGCTTCCGGTCTAGAATTTATCGGTTTTTCTAATCCGGAATTCTGGAGCTTGGAACGATTATTAGGTAATGCACCTGAAGCTTTAGAACGCGCTAAAAAGTTAGATATTCGCCAACAATATCGCCTAATCGAACTCCTCGATCCCGATGTCGCACATTATGAGTTTTTCCTAGCAAAACCACCCCTAGCAGCACCGATCGATTGGTCGCAAGATGAGCTGTTTCTGGCTGCTATCCCCCATCGACATCCCTGTCTGGAAGGGTGGGAAAGTCAACATGTGTTTAATTGTGACTGGAAATTAATCGAGCTATCTGCTGCTGAATTTGCGTTTATGCAAGCTTGCGATCGGAATCAATCGCCACAATTATCAGTAGGAGCGCTTTTAAAGAACATCGAACTATCGATCGATAATGTTCGATCGCTCTTGGCGAATAAGTTAATTATGTTGAGTAAGTAAGAAGTCATGCTTAGATTTTAGTGCGTTCTGGAGTTGTGACCCACCCCGTCGCTACGCGCCACCCCTCCTTGGAGGGGAATTATATGCAGAGTTACTAATAACTAATAACTAACAACTACCTTATGTCTGTAACCGTTCATTTTTTACCCGATCGAGTCACCGTGGCAGCCGAAGCGGGCGAACCCTTATTAAATGTTGCCGAGCGCGCGGGAATATCGATTCCCACTGGCTGTTTGATGGGTTCGTGTTATGCCTGTGAGGTCGAAATTGAAGGCGCAGATAACCCCGTTCGTGCTTGTCTTGCTTCTGTCCCTACCAGCGAATCCACCCTCATCGTCCATCGTTACGACGACCCCGTGTGGTAATCGATCGATATTGCTTCCCTGCTTGTTACCCACCTGGAAGGGGTAGGGGTGGATACCATACCAGAACATCCCAACTAACCAAGAGGTCTCATGTCTACCGAATCGCTAGTTAACTGGTTGGAATCGGCTACCGAGCTAGGCATGTTGTCGCGTGAGATTTTAGAAACGATCGCGTCCGAACTAGTGGTATCGATCGTCCCATCGGGGCAAAAAGTGACGGTCGAAGATACCCCTGTCACCAATCTATACATCCTAGAATCCGGACAAGCAGAGCGGTATCGCCGTAAACAACCAGGATTGATGTGGGCGACTGGTTTGTTACCTGGCGCGGTAGTAAATTTATCAGCATTGCAGCGCGGGCAAGCCACAGATAGTCGGGTAGTAACGCTGACAGAGTGCCAGTTTCAGACACTTGCTGCCGATCGGTGGCAGGCATTAGTCGTTCGATACCCAGAAATTACCACCGCCTATGCTCAGCGGTTGGCAACTAAATTAGAGCAACTAGAAGGCGAAATTGTCTACGAACGCGATCGACAAGCCGCGTTGCGTCCCTATCTAGTCCCACAAGCCAAGCGCGGGATTATCGGTAGCAGCCGTTATGCAGTGAAGTTGCGCCAGCAAATTCGGGCTGCGGCTAGCGACGATCGTTCGGTCTTAATTTCGGGCGAGCCAGGATTGGAAAAAGATAATATTGCCGCGCTGATTCATTTTGGTTCCAAGCGTCGTCATCAACCGATAATTACCCTCAAAAGTGCCCTAATTACGCCCAATGGCGCAGAATTATTCGGGCGAGTGGGTGGTAAACCTGGATTATTAGAATGGTTGGGTGAAGGGACGTTAATTTTAAATGATGTTCAACAATTATCGCCTGAATTAATCCCACAGATCGAGCGATTGCTAACTACAGCTACCTATACCCCAGTCGATCGATCTGGGCGAGACTCGATCCCCCATCGACCGAGTAATGTGCGGCTGATTCTGATCTCAGAGCGCGTACAACCTCGATTGAGTAAAGCGATTGGTCGCAAGATCGATGTCCCTGGATTGCGGGTGCGCAAGGCCGATTTGGAGGCACAGGTGAGTTACTATATCAATATTATTTGTCGGCAGAAACAAATCCCTAAACCCCATGTGACCCCAGAAGCAATTCGCCGCTTGCAAGCATATGATTTTCCTGGCAATCTCCAGGAATTACAGGGGATGGTCGAGCGCGCATTAGCGCAAGCACAGGGCAGTAATTTACTCACCGAAGAAGTATTTTGGGTACAGGGCGCGAAGAAGCAACTATTTCGATTAAATCTATTAAATGCTTATCCATGGTTGCGGCAATTGTTACGTAGCGATTGGTATCCCGATCGGATTAATTATGGATTTACGGCTTGGGTATTTCCGATTGTCGTAGCCATCTTATTTATCGCCCCACAAGATCGCCAACATAACTTTGCACTAAATTTATTTTGGGCGTGGTGGTGGCCGTTAATTTTATTGCTATTCCCAATAATCGGTCGGCTGTGGTGTGCTTTTTGTCCATTTATGATTTATGGCGAAATAGTTCAAAAACTATCGCTGAAAATCTGGCCGCGTACACTCCAAAAATGGCCGCGCGAACTTGCCGAAAAGTGGGGTGGCTGGTTTCTATTCGGGTTATTCTTCCTGATATTTCTCTGGGAAGAATTGTGGAACTTAGAAAATACTGCTTATTTATCTAGCTGGTTATTGCTGCTAATTACTGGTGGAGCGGTAGTTTTTTCACTGATCTTCGAGCGGCGATTTTGGTGTCGTTACTTATGTCCGATCGGCGGGATGAATGGGTTATTTGCCAAACTCTCGATCGTCGAATTACGCGCCCAACAAGGTACCTGTGCGGCAGAATGTACCACTTATCACTGTTATAAAGGTGGAGTAGGTTTTGGCGAAGGCGCGACCACTAATGGCTGTCCGATTTATTCGCATCCAGCGCAACTTACCGATAATAAAGACTGCGTATTATGTATGACTTGCTTTAAAGCTTGTCCGCATCGATCGGTAGAATTAAATCTGCGTCCGCCCGGAATCGAACTTTGGACGACACATGTCCCGCACGGCTATGAAGTGGCTTTATTATTTTTATTACTCGGTGGTGTCTATTTACATCGCTTGCCAGAAATCAACAAATTATTGAATTTACAAGTAGATTTAACTCAATTTTCGCCGCATTTAGGACTGTCGATCGCGGCAATAGTTGTCCCCGCAACCATTCCCTGTCTGGCTTATGGGGTAATGCAGGGGGTAGCCCTGCTGGGACAGTTAGAATTTATCCCAGTTAAAATCGCTAAGTTGCCACCATTTATCGACCTAGCCTATGGATATTTGCCGTTAGTTTTAGGGGCTAATTTAGCTCACTACTTTAAGTTGGGGTTGACAGAGGGCGGACAAATTATCCCTGTTACATTTGCAACCTTTGGACAGTTTGCTGCCGATCTGCCTAGCTTTAGCGTGCATCCCGCCGCGATCGCCTTTTTACAAGGGCTAACTTCGATTTTTGCCCTACTGGTGACGATCTTTCTGACTCAGAAAATTGCCAAACGTCCGCTGCGATATCTCTTACCACAACATCTAGCGAGTATTTGTTTGACGGTAAGCTTATGGTATCTAATCATCGGCAATTGAGTGCAGGATAAGCAAATCGATCGATTAACCTTATCTGCTTGAATCTGTAGATGAATAGTTATTATCTTTACACAAAGTATCAGCTCATGAGGCACCCCAGCCGCCACAGTCGATTATGTGTATCATCCGGAAGGCCGAAGTTAGCATCAATGAGTTGCTAGTAAATTAACGACAAGTTATGATTACCTTGAGATTTTCCGATTATCACTGTCTTAACCTTCGATCGTCATATGTCTGAAGCAACTACCACTTGGTACATCGTCAAAATCGCTAATAGTAGCTGTCAGATCGTTACCCAAGATGCACTTGAAACTGCCGATCTTGAATTTATCGAGCGGTGGGGGCCTTTTCCGTCCCGGTCGGAAGCCATCGCCAAACGCGTAGGACTAATCCGCGCGGGCAAATGTCAACCGGTCTGACCAGATCCCCCGAGCTTACCAGCTAGTAAGCTGCGGGATCCAGTGGAGCGATTAAGCGAACTAAATTACACCAGTACGAGTCAACCCAAGAATCGCACCAGTACCGAGAATGTGCCCGAAACACGCACCGCCGATTAGTTGAGCTGCGGTAAAACCACCAACTAGGGATGGGCCAGCTTTTTTAGCGACAGTTGCCGCCAACAACCCTAGCACGTTAGCTGCCAGCATGACGATCGCAATTGTTGGCGACCAAGCTTGACTCATCGTTACGGGTACAATCGCGAACAAAGTGGTATGTAACATGGTTTACTCCTAAGAATTAACAATCTCAAACGGTCTGAAGTATTATATCGAAATTAGTTGGTATATTTGGCGATCGATAAAAATCGAATCGTACTGCGAGGGATCGATTGTCGTATCGATTACACATTGGCGCTACTTGGCAATAAATAACGCGAAGGTCAGATCGCACCGGCATTAGTCAATCCCAAGATCGCCCCAGCTCCGAGAATATGCCCAAAACTCATGGTTGCGAGTAATTCAGGTAAGTTAAAATTCCGAAACAGATCTGGTTTGCCAACTGGCAGATCTGGCCCACCGCCAGGATTGGCAATCGCAAACCGACCGATGACGATCGCGATCGCATTACAAACAATCATTACTATTGCAGTACTAAATCCCCAAGGTTCGGTATGAGGAATAGCTGCCAAGATCGAGTTGTACAACACAGATTAGGCTCCTGTACTTTCAAAAATTATTTTAAAACTTGTCTAAATAAGTATTAGCTAGCAAACACCCCAAACCAACTTTTTGACCGAATATTTAACAAATATTGGCAAAACTAGATACATTTCTTAGTCAGTAGTTGTTAGTGGCTAGTAAAAGTTTGACTTCTTTCGCTCCGACTTAAGGAATAGGTTCCTGTCACATAAGATATACTGCCCATGAGGCTTGCTGAAAACTGATGCGAATTAAAATTTGTGGAATTACAACTATCGAGCAAGCGATCGCGATTGCCGATCTGGGTGCGACAGATTTAGGTTTTATTTGCGTGCCAAGTTCGCCCCGCCATCTGACTTTAAATCGCTTGCAGCCTATTGTCGAGGAGTTAGCGGGTCGGGTGAATACAGTAGGTGTATTTGCAGATTTTTCCGTTACCACCATTTCGTTTGTAGTGACATTGACAAATTTAGCTACCGTCCAACTGCACGGTACCGAGTCGATCGAATTTTGCCAAGAGTTGCGTCAATTACTACCAGAGACGGAAATTATTAAGGCATGGCGCGTGCGTAGCCCAGCGGATCTAGATATTATCCAAACTTATCACGAGGTTGTCGATGGTTTGCTCCTAGATGCTTATCATCCCGCTGCACTAGGCGGTACGGGGCACAAGCTCGATTGGGAGCAGTTGGCGGCATTTAAGCCCTCGATCCCGTGGTTGCTAGCTGGCGGTTTGACCCCAGATAATATTCGGCTGGCATTGAGCCAACTGCAACCGGATGGGATCGATCTCTCTAGTGGGGTAGAATCCTCTCCAGGTCATAAAAATTTAGCGTTGGTCGATTGCTTATTTGCAAACTTGCAGGGAATTTAAATGCTAAAATATTTAGCGAATAGAGGTCGAACTATGTCACAGTTCGATCGCCGATCGAATGGATAGTAGTAAAGTCATGAATGTCGATCGACAGTCACAGTTAGATATAGCCGACGTTAATCTCGTTACCCTTCGGACTGAAAGTCTCGCGCAGATCGAGCGGCTACAAGCAGATTTAAGTAACGCTCTCAATCTTGACATTGAAGAAATTCAAGCTCGACTGAGCAAATCGTTTCGCCACTTTCTGTTGGAGAAAGAACAGGAACGGATGCCATTTCTACAACGGGTCATGACTTCGCATATCGAAAATATGGAAGACGAGCGCGGCTTTCCACCCCGCCATCCAGTTCACTGGTTTAAATCTAAATTAGAATTTAGTTCTACAGGTATCTTAGAGTTCGATTTCAAAAAAGATGCCGAAGCATTTATGGAATCAGCGCTAGCCTATATCGAAAGCGATATCAAGGCACAATTAAGCACGAAACAACAAGCCACCACTGAAATTGTCGATCGGCAGATTCGCGAATTACAGCAGAATTTAGCAACCCAACTTCAACCCGTTGCTAAAGCTAGAAAGATTATTAGTACCGAATATGTCAATAGTTTCATTCAAACTGGACGCATGATTTTAAAGGCTGTCGATCGCTTTTACTTTGTAAGTATGGGCGCACGATTTGATGCCAAAAAAGAATTGATTTATAGTGAAGTTTGCGTCCGTCCGACAGGATTTTTCGATCGATCTAAAAATGACGATAATCCCACCCAACTAAAATATGCAATCTCATGCGATCGATTGCTAGATGTTGTCAATGAATCGATCGCTCGCTCGGTCGGACAGATCGACGCACAAGCCGTAGCGTATCTAACAGGCGAACTCATCCCCCAGATCGATAACTTATTTCAAGGATTAGAATCTAACTAATCCAAATTGCTACCTAGAAACGCCTACGATTGTGGCTATAGTTACAAAGTTCGCCTTTGCGGACTGAAGTATTAGTCCGCGAAGGCGGACTTTGCATCATTAGCAGCGGTTTCTAACTGCTGCTATTATCGGTAGCTGTCAGGCTGGGAGATGGCACTATCCTTGCCAATTAGCCCAATCTTGAGGCTTGAGAAACGTATTATACAGCTCGGCTTCTGGCGAATTAGGTTCGGGTGTATATCCATATTCCCACCGAACTAAAGGTGGTAACGACATCAGGATCGACTCGGTACGCCCGTTGGTTTGCAACCCAAAAATCGTGCCGCGATCGTAAACTAGATTGAACTCCACATAGCGTCCGCGCCGATAGAGCTGGAAATTGCGTTGATGTTCCCCATATTCTGTATTCCGACGACGTTCGACAATCGGGACATAGGCAGGTAAGAAGCTATTAGCACAGTCCTGCGAGATCGCGAATAATTGCTCCCAGGTGCGGGGTGCCGGAATCCCGATCGAGTCACTATATCCAGCGGCAGGGCCTTGCGGATCGGGGCCGCGATATAATGCTCCTTGCCCATCTTGATAATCAAAGAAAATCCCGCCCACTCCGCGAGTTTCATTCCGATGCTTCAGATAAAAGTACTCATCGCACCATAACTTGAAGGTGGGATATAGATCGGGACTATGTTTGTCGCAAGCGTCCTTGAGCGTATTGTGCAGATGGCTGGCATCTTCAGCGAATGGATAGTAAGGAGTCAGATCCAAACCACCCCCAAACCACCAGACGGGGCCAGCTTCAAAGTAACGATAATTGAGATGAACTGTCGGAATATAAGGGTTGCGGGGATGCAATACCATCGAGGTGCCCGTCGCAAACCACCGATGTCCAGCAGCATCGGGACGCTGACTTAAAATTGAAGGTGGTAAATGGTCTCCCCAAACTTCCGAGAAATTTACGCCACCTTGCTCGAATACATTACCTTCTTTCATCACCCGCGATCGACCGCCACCACCTTCGGGGCGATCCCAGCTCTCTTCTTGAAACTTACCGCCACCATCCACAGCTTCTAAGCCCTGACAGACGCTATCCTGAAAGTCTCGCATAAACTGCACGATCCGCTGTTTGGCATCGGCAGGTGGCAAAAAAGCATCATTTATCTTACTGTCGGTGGAGAAAGCTGTCATATCCGCAAGGTGAATGAGGTTAAATTAAAAATATTTGTAAAAGCAGCCGTTGGCGACTATCTAGCAAAGTAGCATATCCAGGCGATCGACAGTCGATCGTTGTTACGGGAAATATACAAATTAGGGAGTCAGTGAATAATAGTGTTGGAGATTGAAAAAATTCTTTCTATGCAGGTGTTGTCGTATGTCGGAGGTTGCGGTTATGACTGCTGAGGAGTTGTTGGGGCGTTATGCGGCTGGGGAAAGAGATTTCAGTGGAGTTGATCTTGAAGGTGTGGATCTTAGTAAGAAATGCTTACTGTAGGATGGGCAAACTGAGAACTAGAATTATCGATCGAGCACAAGAATATTTGCCCATCACCATCAGCTTAATGTCTACAAATCGATCGACATGTGACGCTCTCAATTGGAAATGGTGGGCAAACGCCCTAGACATTTTTCTCGATCGAAAGCAAGCAGTTTGCCCACCCTACTCGACCTTATAGCTATGGTAACGTCAGTTTGGGGTAAGAACAATTGATTTGCTCCGTTCCAGCACCGCCCTGAACTATAAGTTCGGGCTAATAGCTCAAGTTCTCTTCAGAGAACTGCCAAATCTATTAGTTCGTTAAAACGAACTTTTGCCATTAGCCCCTGCTTGGTGCGCTAAACCCTCGGGGAACCCGAGGAGCGCGCATCCGCAAATTCATTTGAGGGCGGTGTGCAACCGAAGCTAGGAGTCATTGAGCGGAAATACTTACCCCGCTCGATCGGCTATAGGCTGAGCGAGTGGCACTTTGGAGTAATGAGCGAGCCGTAGCATAGATGATTTATTGTAAAATAGAAAAAATACCTCCTGTGAAAAAATGTTTACAGCAGTTGAAGAGATTGAATCGGCAATTCTCAAACTCTCACCACAAGAGTTAGGCAAACTTGCAGAATGGGTTTTAGATTTAGACGAACAGAATTGGGATAAACAAATCGAACGAGATGCTGCCACCGGAAAACTAGATTTCCTTGCCAAAGAAGCATTGGCAGAACTGGAAAGCGGCGAGAGCCGGATGCTCTAATGCATTATACAACTAAGAGATTCTGGAAATGCTATGACACTTTGCCAGCCGCCGTTCGGCAAGTAGCCGACCAAAACTATGAATTACTAAAAACTGACCCATCTCATCCTTCCCTGCACTTCAAGAAGGTTGGAGAATTTTGGTCGGTTCGGGCGGGGAGAGGCTATCGAGCTTTGGGTGTAGAAACAGCAAAAGGCATTTCGTGGGTTTGGATCGGTACACACGCAGAATATGACAAATTAATTGGCTAAAACCTTTGTTGACTCGGCAGGTAATAGCGATCGTGTATTTAGGGCGAGAGTTCACTTAAATACTCCCAATCCTCATGTTGCGATATAGACTATTCCCAGTTAAGATGCCGACGGTGTGATTTAGGCTATAGACTAAATCCATAGTCGAAAATATATAAATACTGATGTTAGACTGCAGTGCTGTTTTAGAAGTCCTCAAACCAGTTCAAGACCCGGAGCTGCAAAAGAGTCTGGTCGAACTGAATATGATCCGCAATATTCAGGTAGATGGAGGGGTAGTGAAATTTACGGTAGTGTTAACGACCCCCGCTTGCCCCTTACGGGAATTTATTGTCGATGAATGCAAACAGGCAGTAAAAACGCTCTCAGGCGTAACGGATGTGGAAGTCGAAGTAACTGCTGAAATTCCCCAACAAAAGGGATTGCCCGACCGGGTAGGCATCGATCGCGTTAAAAATATCATCGCGATCTCCAGCGGCAAAGGTGGTGTGGGTAAAAGTACCGTAGCTGTCAATGTCGCCGTCGCGCTGGCTCAATTAGGTGCGAAAGTCGGACTGGTAGATGCCGATATTTATGGCCCCAATGCACCATTAATGTTTGGGTTGAGCGATATTAGGTTGGTGCCAACGGCAGATGGTAGCCTCGAACCTGCTTTCAATCATGGGGTCAAACTCGTATCGATGGCATTTTTGATCGATCGCGACCAACCAGTAATTTGGCGCGGGCCGATGTTAAATGGGATTATCCGTCAATTTCTGTATCAGGTTAACTGGGGCGAATTGGATTACCTGATCGTCGATCTGCCGCCAGGAACTGGCGATGCTCAGCTTACCCTCGCCCAAGCCGTACCGATGGCGGGAGCCGTAATTGTCACCACACCTCAAAACGTCGCCCTCGCCGATGCGCGCAAAGGCTTGCGGATGTTTGAGAAATTTACAACGGTCTTGGGAGTAGTGGAAAATATGAGTTATTTTATTCCCCCAGACATGCCCGATCGCCAGTATGATATTTTCGGTTCCGATGGCGGCGAGAAATTTGCAACCGAACTAGGCGTACCATTACTAGGTCGAATTCCACTAGAAATTCCCGTCCGCATCGGCGGAGATAGCGGCATCCCGATCGTTATTGCCGAGCCAGAGTCCGCTTCGGCTAAAGCGTTGGTTGCCATCGCCAAATCGATCGCGGGTAAAGTTTCGATCGCAGCTTTGGGATAGGGATTAGGGGTTAGGCTTTAGCATTTGCAGCTAGCTTGCTAACTATCTCGATCGTAATTAATTTAACGTCAGTTCGGGATAAGAATAGCTTGGAGACTGAAGTCTCGGCTCATGATGCAAAGCCCGCCTGTCTTGACGCGCTAAACCCTCGGGGAACCCGAGGAGCGCGCGTCGCTGTCTTGAAAAGGTGCTCTACTTGGGGAAGCCCCAAGACCGCACTTTTCGCTTCGCGGACTAGATAATTAGTCCGCGAAGGCAGGCTTTTGCCGCTCGCGGCAACAACCGGACTTTGCACTATTAGCAACGATTTGCGGCGCGCGCTCCTCGGCTTTGCCGAGGGTTTAGTGCGACAAGACACAATCGAGTGCGGTGCTTGAACGAAGCAAATATCCTTAACCCGAACTCACGTTAACGTGAGTTCGGGTTAAGCCGAAGGCGGTAACACCCACTCAAATCCAAGAGAGGGCTTCTTCGGCTGATGGCAATAGGCAATTAAACCACACAAAACATTCACACAAAAGTTGACGGGGCTACGATGACGAGAATGTTCGACTTGGGAAATATTTTTGAGCTGGTCAATAATCGTTTCAATAATTGAACGTTTTCTGCTCAAAAATTTGTCATTTAAACGCATTAATTTGTTCTTCATATTTCGCTTCGGTTTAGCGAAAAATTCTATTCCCTCATCTTCAAATAACTGTGTTGCTAATGATTGAGACACATAGCCCTTGTCAGCAAAAATCTTACCAAACAGAGATGAAACTAAGTTTAGGACTGGCTTGCGATCGTCAATATTACCAGGGGTCAGCATGATATTTAGAAGTTCACCGTTTTCATTAGCTACTAGATGTAACTTAAAGCCAAAGAACCAATCCACAGAGGTTTTGCCGCGAGCCGCCAGATTTTTAAAAACTTTATGTCCAGATATCCGTCGATTATGGCAGACTTTTAAACAAGTGGAATCAATAAAACTAATCCCTGTGCAAGCACCAAAGCACTGCTTGAGATAAACACATAAGGGCATCAGTGTCTGAGGTATCCATTCTACAAACCGTTGATAGCTGGGCAATAGGGGAAAAGCATCTGCCCAATAAACACTTACATGGTCGATGTAATAATGCTTGAAATTTCGGTAATGGTGCTGATGAAATGTTATCAAAATCGTCATGATTTCACTCAAACAGAGGCTTTTGGCTCGGCGACGGGTTTTGCTCCCATCGGAAATGAGCTGTAAGTGCCAGCTCGGTTCAAACTTTTGGCAGAAATTGTCGATATCACAGAATAATGCATCTAAACTATTCATAGGAGGGTGTGCTAAATCGTTGATAGTAATACCTTTTAGCTTAACGCCCCCTCCTTTTCTTAACCCGAACTGACGTTAATTTAGACCGATAATCCCCAATCCCAATCCCCAATCCCCAATCCTCAATCCCCAATCCCTAGAAAGATGTACAGTAAATACTCCCGTCGAGCATCGCCGTTGCAAGATTTATTTATCCATTGGCAGCAAATGGATTGGTGGCTATTGCTAGTGGTGCTGGGGTTGACCTTTTTTGGCGGGACGATGATCCGCAGTACGGAGCTAAGCCAACCCATAAATCATTGGGTTCAGCACTGGTTATTTGGTGGGATCGGGCTGACGCTCGCCTTATGCGTAGCCCGCATCTCTTACAATTATCTGCTGCGGTGGCACTGGGTGACTTATGGTTTGGCAAATGGATTGCTGATTGCTGTAATGGCATTGGGAAGTAGTGCCAAGGGCGCACAGCGCTGGATTAGTTTAGGTGGGTTCAACATTCAGCCCTCAGAATTTGCCAAAGTCGGGCTGATTATTACACTCGCAGCTATTTTACACCGTCGTCCAGCGGATACTTTGCCTAGCTTTCTCCGTGCTCTGGCGATTACCATTCCCCCCTGGTTGCTCGTATTTAAGCAACCAGATTTGGGCACATCGCTGGTATTCGGAGCCATTTTATTAGGGATGTTGTATTGGGCAAATGCCAATCCAGGTTGGCTACTGCTGCTAGTATCACCACTAGCAGCAGCAATTTTGGAAAGTGTCAATGTGCCGGGATGGATCTTTTGGTCGTTATTAATGGGCGTAGTTGGCTGGTTCTCGCTGCCATTTCGCTGGGTGAGTTCGGTACTCGCGATCGGTGTTAATATTGGGGCTGGCTTACTCGGCCCAGTATTATGGCACGCGCTCAAAGATTATCAAAAAGATCGGCTGATCGTTTTTCTCGATCCCGATCGGTTTCCCCTTGGTGCTGGATATCACTTGATTCAATCGCGGATTGCGATCGGTTCGGGTGAATTGTGGGGACAAGGACTCAATCAAGGTACGCAGACGCAACTTAATTTTATCCCCGAACAACATACGGATTTCATCTTTTCATCGATCGGTGAAGAGTTAGGCTTTTTTGGTTCGATGTGTCTGGTGCTAACTTTCTTGTTTGTCTGCTGGCGATTGCTCAGAGTAGCGATGCAAGCTCAAAATAATTTTGGTTCGCTGCTAGCGATCGGTGTATTCTCAATGATAAGTTTTCAAGTCATCGTCAATATCAGTATGACGATCGGCATCGCTCCAGTTACAGGTATTCCACTACCCTGGATCAGTTACGGTGGATCGGCACTGATAATCAATTTCTTTTCGATCGGTCTAGTAGAGTCGGTGGCCAATTATCGGCGGCGGTTTAATTTGTAGCGTTGAATCTTCATGCTAATGAATTTTTGACAAATGGGATAATTAAGTGGATTTCGAGCTACTCAGCCGGAATATTGGCAATTCGGCAATGCCATATGAGTTAACCCAACGTGGTAAGATACTCTACTTGCGTCAATAGAATGCGAGCCAATCGCGGCTCGTTGACGGTGCAATATGTAGAATTTATATAGATTAAGTACAAGGTTAAGGAGAGATCGATCGTGGCCAAGATGTATTATGATGCCGATGCTAATTTAGACTTATTAAACGGCAAAACTGTCGCAATTATCGGTTATGGTTCCCAGGGTCACGCTCACGCTCTCAACCTCAAAGATAGCGGTGTAAAAGTAATTATCGGTCTATACCCAGGTAGTAAATCGGCTGCCAAAGCCGAAGCAGAAGGCTTAATCGTCAAAACAGTTGCTGACGCATCCGCTGCCGCAGACTTTATCATGATTTTGCTTCCCGATGAAGTCCAACGGGGCATTTACGAAAACGAGATTAAACCCAATCTGAGCGCGGGTAAAACGCTGGCTTTCGCCCACGGGTTTAACATTCACTTCGGGCAAGTCGTGCCACCAGCAGATGTCGATGTGGTAATGATCGCGCCCAAAGGCCCCGGACATACGGTTCGTTATGAGTACCAAAAAGGACAGGGCGTACCTGCGTTATTTGCCGTCTATCAAGATGCTTCCGGCCAAGCCCGCGATCGAGCGATGGCTTATGCTAAAGGCGTTGGTGGTACCCGTGCGGGGATTTTGGAAACTACGTTCCGCGAAGAAACCGAAACCGACCTCTTCGGGGAACAGGCGGTATTATGTGGCGGTTTGAGTGCGTTAATCAAGGCAGGATTTGAAACGCTTGTCGAAGCAGGTTATCAACCCGAACTCGCTTATTTTGAGTGTCTGCATGAAGTTAAACTGATCGTCGATCTCGTCGTCGTCGGTGGTTTGGCAGAAATGCGGAGTAGTATCTCGAATACGGCTGAATATGGCGACTACACTCGCGGCCCCCGGATTGTCAACGATGCTACTAAGCTAGAGATGAAGAAGATCTTGAGTGAAATTCAATCGGGACAATTTGCCCGCGAATTTATTCTCGAAAAACAATCTGGCAATCCTGGTTTCAATGCTGTACGTCGGATCGAAGCCGAACACCAAATCGAATCAGTCGGTAAGGATCTCCGATCGATGTTTAGCTGGTTGAAGAAAAACTAGTTAATTAGTGGGTGGCGAAGATTTACCCACCCCACCCTATCGGGCACCCCTCCGAGGAGGGGAATTTTCTCGTTAAATGTAGGTGAATTATTGTAGGGGTGCCCCTTGCTGGCACTGTTCGCGTATCGTGGCCTTTGGCGATACGAAGTCGTAGCGCAGCGTCTCCGAAATATGGAGAAGTGTGGGTACCCTGCTTGACTAAGGAATGAGAACTAAATAACTTGCAATTCCTCCTTTGGTAAGGGCAATTCATGAAGCGGCTCCCGCCCGTCGGGTTTCCCGACGCGAAAAGCGGATGGAATCGCGCTGAGGTTTCCTCAGCGTGCGTTCCACCAAGCAGGGAGACAAGACATTGCCCATACCAAAGCTTGGGGCGACGGTAGATCTGGATATTATTAAATCCTCATTCCTAAGCTAAGATATCGATCTATCGATCGCATTCAGCCATCAATAAAGTAGAAATTGAAGTATGAGTCAATTACCAATTCCAGTCGTCGTCAATGGTGCAGCCGGAAAGATGGGCATAGAGGTCATCAAAGCCATCGCTGGTGCGGAGGATATGGTATTGTTTGGGGCGATCGATCGCAACCCCAAAATTCAGGGTGAAGATATCGGCGAGCTAGCTGGTTGTGGTGCGCTAGAAGTACCGGTAATGAACGATCTTCAAGCGATCCTGGCTGTGGCATCCCAGGAGAAACAACCCGCAGTGATGGTCGATTTTACCCATCCTGATAGTATCTACGAAAACGTCCGCGCATCGATCGCCTATGGCGTGCGTCCGGTTGTGGGAACTACGGGATTGAGTCCCACCCAGATTCAGAATTTAGCGGAATTTGCTGACAAAGCGAGTACTGGTTGTCTGATTATCCCTAACTTTTCGATCGGGGTAATATTAATGCAGCAAGCCGCAATTCAAGCTGCCAAGTTTTTCGAGCATGTCGAAATTATCGAACTCCACCATAATCAAAAAGCCGATGCCCCTAGCGGTACGGCCATCCAAACCGCCCAATTATTAGGCGAACTCGGCAAAACTTTCAACCCGCCGAGCGTTACCGAAACCGAGAAGATTGCTGGCGCGAGAGGTTGCACCGCCGATGAAAATATCCGCATTCACAGTGTCCGCCTCCCCGGTTATATCGCCCATCAAGAAATTATTTTCGGCGCGCCTGGAGAAATCTACCTGCTCCGCCACGACACTACCAATCGATCCTGCTATATGCCTGGAGTCCTCCTCGCCATTCGCAAGATTTTGGGGTTAAAATCATTGGTATATGGATTGGAGAAAATCTTGTAGGTAGTGAGTAATAAATTCCTAATTAATAATTTATAATTCTTCAGATGCTCGTTCCGATTACTCGCGCTAAATAACATCAGTTTGGGAATTGAATCTCGAACTTGGTGCCGAAATGGGATTTAGCACCAAGATTTCTGTCCCCTTGTAGGCGGGACGTGCTGGTGTCGCGCCGATTTAAAGTACCAGCATTCCCGAAGGGTATTGTTAAAAAAGATCGATCCATAACTTAATTTGGAAATGTTGGCACTTTTTACTCGGCTTGTCAATCTACTGTATTAGTCATTACTCAATGATGGCTATTTCGTTAGAATATGTAAGACATTTGCAAGCCGATCGACTTATCTAAATGACTAATGCACTATACCAACAAATCCAAGAATTTTATGATGCCTCTAGCGGGCTATGGGAAGAGGTCTGGGGCGAGCACATGCATCATGGGTATTATGGTAGGGATGGAAATCTCAAACTCGATCGTCGTCAAGCACAAATAAATCTAATTGAAGAACTGCTGACTTGGGCACAACAGAAATCGAGTCCCCAGCCCCAAACAATTCTCGATGTCGGCTGTGGAATTGGTGGTAGTAGTCTATATTTAGCCGAAAAATTTGGGTCGAAAGTAACAGGAATTACCCTCTCCCCCGTTCAAGCAAATCGCGCTAAAGAGCGTGCCAAACTAGCTAGACTGACCGCAACTACCGATTTTCAGGTGGCAAATGCTTTAGAAATGCCGTTTGCCGATAATAGTTTCGATCTGGTTTGGTCGCTAGAAAGTGGCGAACACATGCCTGATAAAGTGAAATTTCTTCAGGAGTGTTATCGGGTACTCAAGCCCGGTGGAAAATTAATTTTGGCAACTTGGTGTCACCGTCCGCTGAGTGAGGCAAATCCGCTATCAATCTACGAGCAAAAAGAGTTACAAGAAATTTATCGGGTTTATTGCTTGCCTTATGTAGTGTCGCTTCCAGAATATATCGCAATTGTCGATCGATGTGGATTTAGAGATTTGCATAGCGCTGATTGGTCGCCAGCAGTTGAGCCATTTTGGGATGTAGTAATCGATTCGGCCATTACGCCGCGATCGATTGTTGGGCTATTTAAGGCGGGTTGGCAGACCATCGAGGCAGCAATGTCGTTGCAATTAATGAGCAATGGTTATCGGAGTGGATTGATTCGCTTTGGTTTGATTGCCGCAACGAAATAAGCTTTAAATCATGAATTAGGAATTTATAATTCCTAATTCATAATTATCGGTTTTCACAAAATATCGAAGATTCAATAATTTTGAATAGAATTTGACTTCATGGAAATCGACAGCATTCACTTTTATGTCAAAGATGCCGCTCGAATGCGAGACTGGTCGATCTCACAACTCGGTTTGCAAGAATTGGCAAACGATCGCTCGATCGATCCGCACACCAGTACTTACCGAGTTGGTAACGAGCGGCTGTGTTTGACGATCTCATCGCCGCTCGATCCCAGTAGTCCGATTGCCGAATATCTCCAAGCGCATCCGCCAGGAGTTAGGGATATTACATTTCGCGTGAGGAGTCTGGACGAGATGCGGCAAAAGCTCGATCGATTGAAGATCGAAATTTTGGCAACCTCGTCCTTCCACGACAACTTACCCTGGCTGAAAGTGCGTGGGTGGGGCGCGATCGAGCATACAATTATCCAATCACCATCCACTGTGGCTGCTGAGTTTGAACTTAACTCGTCGCCTCGATCGGAGCCTTATCAGCTAGGAGCATTTACGGGGATCGACCATCTCGTCTTAAATGTGGCGGTAGGTGAATTAGCATCAGCAGTAGCTTGGTATCACAAGCTCTTCGATTTTCAAGTCCAGCAGACATTTGAGATTCACACCCCAACTTCTGGATTGGCAAGCACAGCACTAGTTAGCGCCAACGGACAGGTTAGATTTAATATTAACGAACCGAGTTCGGCGAACTCCCAAATTCAAGAATTTTTAGATGTCAATTGCGGTGCGGGGATTCAACATGTCGCCCTGCATACAGCTGATATCTTTGGTACTGTCGATCGACTGCGCCAACAGGGAGTAGCATTTTTGCCGATTCCCAAAACCTATTACACTAGCTTGAAAATGCGCGCTCAGAGCGGTATAGCAGCTCGATTAACACACACGGAATTAGCTAGACTCGAACAGCTCGAAATTTTGGCAGATTGGTCTGATGCGGCTCCGAAAGCCCTGCTGATGCAGATTTTTACCAAGCCGATTTTTGAGGAACCGACATTCTTTTTTGAAGTGATCCAACGTCGCCATCGTGCCCAAGGCTTTGGGAACGGTAATTTTCAGGCATTATTTGAAGCGATCGAACGACATAGCGATCGGTTGCGACCTGCAAATCGCTGACAAAAAATCGCTCCCCAGCAGCTCGACTGCGGTAGCGATGCGCTGCGGCATTTTCAGTTAGAGGCTCGACAAGCGACTAAGCACGGGCGAGAAACAAGTGAATTCGCCCTGGGCAAAGATCGACTCAATTAATTACCGGCCAATTTGGTTGACTCATTTCATTCCAAACTTCATCGATCAACATCCCAGAATTTTCTGGTCGCTCGTCGATGTCCTGTAGATTGATAAACTCATGCTGGTCTCCAATCGAGCCATTAGCTTCAAAATCGAGCAGATCGCGATCGGTGAGATCCAGTCCTAGGTCGGTCAAGTCCAATTCCATCATGCCACTGGAGCCGCTCGTCCCACGATTGTCTTGAGATCGATCGAAATCAAAGGCAATCTCATCAAAACTTTCGCTATGGATCGTCTTGGAGTCTAGTTGGTATTCTTCGTCTAAGACGGCATCCGCAATCGGGGGCAGCTGCTGCTCGCTCACTCCTGCTGGCGCAACAGTCGCAATTGCTACTGTTGCGACACCGCCAGCGACAACGCCGATGGCAGGGATCGCCATCGAGTTTAGCGTGTTATTGGTAAATTCCGTGCCGGAATGTTCGCTAATCGGGGAATGGCTCTCTCCCTGGGCAACGGACTCGCTCTGATATACTGGTGGTGCGGGTTGAGCCGATAAGGTTACTGGGACTGATGCAGCAGAAATACTCGCGCTAGTCGAATGCTGTGCCGAGGCAGTTGCTTCGTCCGGACAAAATTCTAAGCACAATCTAATTCTCCCTTTTTGCCAACCGTTAGCGCCAAACCTAAGCGCCTCACAATCGATCCCTTCAGGACTGAACCAACCGTTTTTTTCTTCGCTCCATCCAGCGATCGCACTTGCCACCTGAGCTTTAATCGCATCGCTCAACTCGCCGACTCGAAAGGTGCGATGTCCGCTCAATACTTGTGTGTCGTTTTGGACGGAAACGACTTCCCCGCTGTTCAATGGCTCAAAACGGTCGTTCATAAAATTCTCCAAGATTATTTGCGAGCTTAATCCAATTTGGTGACGAGAGTTTCCCCCCATCACCAATATATTATTACAAGAACCACCCGTAACTATGCAGTCCTTTACCCAGTAGATTAACTCCTAAGTAACAAATCCACACGACGACAAAGCCACCCGTGGCTAGCAAAGCTGGTCGGCGACCCTGCCAACCTTTAGTAATCCGTGAATGGAGATAAGCAGCAAACACCAACCATTCGATCAATGCCCACGTTTCTTTAGGATCCCAACTCCAATACGAACCCCAAGCTTCATTTGCCCAGACACCACCGGCAATAATCCCGATCGTTAGCAACGGAAAGCCCAACCCGATAATCCGGTAGCTGATATTGTCAAGCGTATCGGCGAGACTGAGGCGTTGCGGCGATAGCGCTGCAGTACCTACCATTGTTGTCGGTAATTCTAGCACGGCTGTCGTACTGCTGCTAGCCACACTGACAGATTCGATCGCCAGTTCCGTAGTAGCTTCTGGTTGGGTTTTCAGACTGCTAGTTAGGCGATAACCATTGCCACCGAACGAACTCCCGCGCAATTCGACCTCCTGTCCACGCGTAACGAATAGAAACGCGATCGCGATTAAAGATCCGACCATTAAGGTCGCATCGGCTAGCATCATCACACTTACGTGCATCATCAACCAGTTGGATTTTAACGCGGGAACTAGTGGTGCCGAAGCTTGCATATCGCCAGGCAGCCGCAATGCGGCAAATGCCGTCACGGCCATCGCGACCGGTGCCGTTACCACCCCAACTAGCGGACTGCGACTGACATATTCAGCGAACAGATGCATGGTAGTAATCCCCCATGCCAGGAAAAATAGTGATTCGTATAAGTTACTCAGTGGAAAATAACCAGCTTCGAGCCATCTAGCGCCCAGCAAAGTTGCCATACACAAATTGGCAATAGCCATACCAGTCGTGCCCAGCGTTGGCAAGAAGGGAATGTTGGGAAAAGCGGCACCTACCCAGTATGCCAACATTGTTAGCAGCAAGACAGCAAACGAGAGGTTATCCAGTTGATTCTGGAGGAGGACGAGATTCATGTGAATAAGTCGATAGTGAATAGTGGATAGTTGATGGTGACTAAATTAACTCTCCCAATCAGGAATCACCCACTGCGGGGGAGCCGATAATTTTTTGCGACGGGCTTCCTCCGCAATTTCGTGCATTTTATCTAGGGGAGTTTCATTGATAAATTTAGACGCTGACTGAACGTGGACTTCATTTTGACAGCGATCGGGTTGGATACAGCCGTTAATGCAAGCCTCACTACAATTAATCGTGTTAGTTTCCACTGTCTTTTATAAAAAATTTAAATCTTAAACATATTTTAGCTCAACCGATCGGCTGCTAGTAAGGCCGCTCGCGGGGATTACCGCGCCGGGCGCGATCGGTAGTTAGTATTTAGCATCGCATCGTCTTTTGCCGCTCGATCGTCATTAGTTGCTAATTTTAACAATCTGTAAGATCGATATCTCAACTAAAAAGTCAGCAGCCAGCTGTTAATGCTGACTCCTGACTTTGGGAAATTTAATTAATTAGCGATTGAGCTTAACGTTTGTCGCGGAAGCCTGAAATCCAGTCCCGGAGCTGTTCGGAAGCTACATCGCGACCGCCCAAACCGAAGGAAATCGCGATCGCGACGGCAATCGCCCCGAGGAGCAAGCCAAAAGCTAAGTTGACGATACTCGAAGCAATCCCCATTTGTTGGAGCGCCATCGCACCGACAAATGCGATGATTGCCAACCGCGCGACTTGTCCGAGGATTTGTGATTGGTGGGTACCAGAGCTGCTAACGACTCTTTGAGCCAGATTTGCTAGATATAAACCGATCGCAAATACGACGATCCCAGCGAGTACCTGTCCGGCAATCAGCAGCAAAGCATTAACAAGATTAGTCAGCGAACCAATCCCTAATACGCCAGTAGCGGCTACTGCTGCTACCAGCATCACGCCCACTCGGGCGACTAATCCAGCGACTTCAGCAGGAGTCTGCTTGGTGCTAGCCGGAACGATCGAACTCCGAATATTCGCGGGATTGGTAGCATCGACTGGTGGAATCGGATCTGCCAGTGTCGATGCATGTAAGGTGTGAAGTCCCAGCGCCTGGAAGATATTATTAAATCCTAAGCCACTGAGTAAATTGGTAACTAGCTCACCAATAAACTGACTCACCACATAAGCAACAATTAAAATTCCTGCAGCGGTCAGGATTTGCGGGATCGCATTCAATACTTGTTGGAGCATTGAAGTCGCTGGTCCAGAAATTGCGGGAATCTGAAGTGCATCTAGGGCGGCTACCGCAGTGGGAATCAAGACCATGATATAAACGATCGTCCCGAGCAACCCTGAGAGCGATTGACCTGGTGCAGCTCTATTCAGACCAATTTTGGTAGCCAATCTCTCGGTGCCAGCCGCCGCAAGTAAGTTAGTGACCAACTCTTTGATGATATTGGCAACAAACCAACCAACAAGACCGATCAGTCCTGCCTTAAAAATATTTGGTAGCGCGCTGAGGATCTCGTTTAACAGGTTTTGAACGGGAGCTAACGGGCCAGTCAGATCGAGCACGCCCAGAATTAGTGGCAGGAAAAATAAGAATACAAACCAGTAGAGGGCGTTACCTAATGTTTCACTAGGTAAAACTTGATTTTCACCCACCGCTAACCGTCGAGACATTGCTGGCATCACCGATCCCGTCGTCCGGATGACAATTTCTCTAACAGCAGTAGCAATCAACCAAGCAATACCTGCTAATACAGCCGCTGAAGCTAACTTCGGTACGAATGCAAAAATCTGGTTGAGGACGTTACTTAAAGGTAGCGCGGCACCAGTTAAGTTGAGTGCGTTGAGGAAGCCTAAGATCGCAAATAGAAAAATTAGCCAGAACACAATGTCTCCGACTAATTTTTCGGTATTCAATTGCGATCTCGGCCCAGAGATCATCCGCCCCAAGCGGTTATCTAAGTCGGTACGCTTGAGCAGATTGCGGACTACCGACGACACTACAGCTGCTACGATATAGCCGACAATTAAGGTGACTAACCCACCAATCAAACTGGGCAAAAAAGCACCGACAGTGCCGCTGGTTTGCTTGACAAAATTTTCGACCCCAGTGGTTGAAAAATTTGTAGTGGTAGTTGTTACTGGTACTGTGGTCTGAGCGACTAACCAGTTACCAGTGATGAGTTGGTTCGTGCTGGGTAGCGCACTAATAAATTGCCAAGTTTCGTTCATATCATTGCCATGTAAATTGTGAATACTAGAGCGGACTGCGTGTAAGTCAGCAGAAACTAGCTTTGGGTATTGGCGATCGCTCGTCCGAAACAGGGAATATTAGGATTGCAACACCCACCATTTCCCCTGCCGCGATCGAGTGCGATAGCCGCCGGCGGCAGATGTAAATGGTATCCTCAAATTTGAGTTGGGTCGTACCAATATCATCAGCTACGGCAGCATTCAATAATTCTCAGATTAAATATCCCGCTCGAAAAATTGTGTCGATAAATACAATTTTAAGTTAAGGTTTCGTTAAAATTTAATCGACTAGTTCGCTTGAAACAACTAAATTGGTATTGCAAATATGTAACAAAAGTACATATGAAGCAGATCCACGCCGATGCCATCGGGATTAATGTATGAATATAGACATTTTCTACGTTCACCATCGATTAGTCACGATACAGAGGTAGCTTACCATGCTTCCTCAAAAATGGCATCCATCAGTTAACACAATCTGTGACATTGCAACAGTTCTCCCGTCACAAATCATCGATCGATCTTCAGACAATTATATTTATTAGATATAAAAAACGCTGGCTGTAGATCTACACAAAGATAGATTTAACCAGAGTTAAACTCAGCTTTGCAGTCAATTTTACCCTGATCGATCTGCTGCGCTAATTAACTGCGTTGGCTCTGTTTAAAGAATTGATACATTTCTGGTAGCCGATTGACGATCGCCGCAGTTTTGAGCCAAAGTTTGTGGGAAACTGCGGGATAACCAGAGACGATTTCACCTGGTTCGACGTTACTATGAATGCCTGTTTTTGAGGAGGCAATCGCGCGATCGCCGATCGTTACCTGATTAGCAACTCCGACCTGTCCAGCAAGTAATACGCCATTGCCCACCTTGACACCCCCAGCCAAGCCTACTTGCGCGGCGAGGGCACAATTAGATCCGATCGTCGTACCATGTCCGACATGTACTAAGTTATCTAACTTGGTGTCTTTACCGATCCGGGTTTCACCCATCGCCGGACGATCGACGGTACTGTTGCAGCCAATCTCGACTCCATCTTCTAAGACCGTATGACCGGCCTGTTCCATCTTGAACCAGCCAGTAGCTGTCGGCACGAAACCAAAGCCCTCTGCACCGATTACAGCGCCACTATGGATGACACAATCGGCACCGATCTGCGTCCGCTCGTGGATGGTACAGTTGGCATGAAGGATCGTGCGATCGCCGATGTGGACATCGGGATAAATGACAACATTGGGATGGATAACAGCACCATTTCCAATTTTTACACCAGCTTGAATTACAACACGAGCGCCGATCGAAATGTTCGTTCCCAACTCGACCCCCGGTTCGACGATCGCACTAGGATGAATTCCCGTTAAGGGGACAAATGGTTGATAAAATTGTTTTACGACCTTGGCCAGCAATAGTTTTGGTTCGCGTGCAGCAATCCAAGCAATCCCTCGTGCCTGCGCTCGCGCCTGAATCTCTGCATTCATTGGCAATACTAAAGCACTGACGATTGTAGTGTCGACAAACTTCGCAAATTTATCACCTTCAATATAGCTAATCGTCCCAGCGGTGGCTGCATCGATCGGAGCCAAGCCAGTTAAGATCGGATCGAGATCGGCAGCTGTCTCCAAACTACTGGCTGTGACCGCCGACCCTAGTTTAGTTATCAGCTCGCTAAATTGCATCATAAAAATTCGGGGATAGATATTACCTAAATGTCAGACCAAGTTGGACTATTACTCAAAATGTTATTACCATCTGTGGCAATCTCGATCGCCATCCACTACTTTAGTCCCACTCAGACACCAGTCCCGAACGACTCAATCGTGCTCGTCGCCGTCTTATTACCCTCGGTAACGATCGGAATCGCCTTATTGACTCGGGCCAAGGCGCTCGGTGAATAACAATACTACTTATCGTAATATCAGGCGATCGGCAAAAAAAGATGAAACGCTTACAGCATCAGCATTCATAATTCATAATTCATAATTCATAATTCGGCAGAGCGGACGATTTATGGGATTATAGATCGCAATCCTGATAAAATAATTTAATTTAGACTGTGCGTAAAGTTATTATTGCTGGTAATTGGAAGATGTATAAAACTCAAGGTGAAGCCGCTGAGTTTTTGATGGAATTTATTCCCCAAATTGATGAGGCACCAGAATCGCGCGAAGTGGTTTTATGTGTGCCGTTTACCGACCTTGGGATTGTGAATAAAAGTCTACATGGCAACCGGATCCGGCTCGGCGCGCAAAATGTCCACTGGGAGAATGAGGGAGCCTATACTGGTGAAATTTCTGCCAATATGCTGACAGAAATGGGTGTTAGATATGTCATCGTCGGTCATAGCGAACGCCGTCAATTTTTTGGTGAAACTGACGAAACCGTAAATTTACGACTCAAAGCAGCCCAACAGAGTGGATTGATTCCGATCCTCTGCGTCGGCGAAACCAAACAACAACGCGATGCTGGGGAAACAGAGCGAATTATCTTCAGTCAATTACAAAAAAACTTAATCGACATCGACCTAAATCGGCTGGTAATCGCTTACGAACCGATTTGGGCGATCGGTACTGGTGAGACTTGCGAAGTAGCAGAAGCCAATCGCGTGATTAAGGCGATCCGCAGCCAGTTGACAAATCCTCATGTCTCGATTCAATACGGCGGTTCGGTGAAGCCGAGTAATATCGATGAAATCATGGCTCAGTCAGAGATTGATGGTGTCTTAGTTGGCGGTGCGAGTTTGGCTGCTACAGACTTTGCGCGAATCGTTAACTACAATTAATCTAGTAGGTAGATTGCCGATCGATCTACTCAAAAAAGACCCCGATCTATCCCTTCCGATCTATAAAAATTAGCGCTGAGTTGGAAGGGAGTAATCGATCGAAAATATCATTAACATATCTGCCCCGAAGGTGGTACGATCGGGTAAAATAACTCAGCGTTAAATTAAAAACGAAAGGGCAAATGCCTGAAAAAGCCATAAATACGAGAAATGCCACGGGCTTTCTGCTGATTCTCTTACCAGCAGCACTGGCGATGTCCGCGCTATTTATAGCGTGGCCATTTATATTGGGACTAACTGTACTAGTTGCTGGTGGAAATATCTGGCAAAATTACGAATGGTCGAAGACCGCTCGCTCGATCGATCCATCTTTTCAACAACTAATCGTCCAAAATCGCGGTGAAATCACGCCGATCGATCTTTCACTCAAAGCAAATATTCCTGGCAAGACAGCCACGCGTTATTTAGTTACCAAAGCGGATGAATTTGGCACTGGTAGCCGCCAACATCCCGATCGAGGTCAAGTTTTTTACTTTATTTCAGTTAGTACACTTGGCAATATTTTTGACGATAGCGAACGGCAAGAAGCCCCCGCAGCAATTATGCCTGCTACTGCTCCAGTCGTCGCTGTTCCAGTAGCAGTCAGAGAACCAGTACTAACAGAATTAGTCGCACCACCGATAGTTCCGGAAGTTGCGCTAATGCACCAACCTGAAACAGTCACACCGATCGTTTCTGAAGTTGCCCCAACGCACCAAACTACCGAACAGCACACACCTCAATCAGAAATCCAAGTAGCTCAACAACCTACTTCCGATCTGAGCAATCTAGCTCGATTGTTAGACGAGCAACCAGTTGCCACTAATGTCGAATCGGCAACCGCAGCCGTGCCAACTAACGTACCGTCAGTAAATTTACCATTAGTGACGATCCTCCAATCCGAACTAGCAAAACGCCTGGACGTACACTCTAGTACGATCTATAAGCGCCGGAGCGAACCAACTTTTACCGACTGGACGCGCAATCGCGATCCTGAGGGACTTGCTTGGGGGTATGAAGACTCAAGTAAGGAATATTATCGAGTAAATACTTAATCGAGTTCGAACCTTAAATTTATTAGATTGAAAATCTGTAATGTATGCGAAACATTGCAGATTTTTTATTGTGTTAAATGTCAAGGGGATCGATAGGGTTCTACCGAGCTTTTGGTGAAAGTGGACGATTCCCCAGGGGAGAGGTTTCACCAACGAGCGATTCTATAGAAAAAATGAGGCTATCAGTAACATGACAATATGACCACACAATTTCTCCCATGCCTACTCCCTGGTTTCAACATGCTGCGGTTGGAACACGAGGCAATTGACACTATGGCAATTACTGTCCTTGCATTTTCAGCACCACTGAGAAAGTCCGCAACAAGATCTTCAGATCCAACCATGGCGACCAATGCTTAAGATAGTAAAGGTCGTATTGAAGCTTGATCAGCGCATCTTCAACGGTACTACCATAACCATAATTAATCTGCGCCCATCCAGTCAGTCCGGGTTTAGCCGCCAACCGCGTCCGATAGAAGGGAATTTCTTTTTGCAATTCTTTGATAAATTGGTAGCGTTCGGGGCGAGGCCCTACCATACTCATTTCGCCACGGAGTACGTTTAGGACTTGGGGTAACTCATCTAACCGAGTTTTGCGGATAAAATAACCAACCTTGGTAATCCTGGCATCGCCTTTAACCGCCCACTGCGCTTTACCATTGCGTTCGGCATTTTGCACCATCGATCGAAACTTATAGACAGTAAATTTTGCGCCATACTGTCCGACACGTTCCTGTTTGTAAAAGATCGGCCCAGGACTGTCGAGTTTGATGGCTAGCGCCACAACCGGGAACACAGCTAACAAGATTGCCCCAATAATCGTGCCGCACACTAAATCCAATAATCGCTTACCGATCCGATTGAAGGTATCGAAAGGATTTTTCCGCAGCGGGAGCGCGGAATACCACTGGCTGCCGATATGCTCTACGGCGACTTTACCCGTGAGTTTTTCATAAAGAACGGGCATCGTCGTGACGACTACTCCCAGTTCATGACAATTAGTTAGTAGTTGAAGTAAATCGTTATCGATGGGATTACTGATAGCCAGAACGATTTCATCGATGTTGCGACGATCGATTTCGGATAGTAAGGTGTGACGATCTCCTAAAACTGTCACGCCATCTGGACTTTTACCCTGCAATTGGGGATTGTCATCGATAAATCCGATCGCCTGATAGTGTGGATGCTGCCTGAACACGCCTGCTAAAATCGCTCCTGTGACACCCGCGCCCACAATTAATACCTGCCGTTTGGCATGACCGACACCTAAGAAAATCGCATAAATCGATCTCCAAATCGATAATAGGAGGGTTGTCGTCGCGATCGCTAATACCGGTGCGAGTCGCAGTGAGAATAATTCTTCATTCAGTGCTGCTGGAGCTGTAATAAAATAGTAAATTAAATAGATTGCACTTGCTGTCGCACAGCCCAAAAATATTCTGTGGAGCGTGCGCTTGAGCCGTACCGCAATTCGCAGGTCGTAGAGATCGTTAATAAACATCCAGATCAGCCACCCGACTCCCATTGCCACGATCCACAACGAATGGTAGGTTAATAGCTCCCAAGTAAATGCTTTGTTTGCTAAATGAGTCCAGTACCATAGAGATGAAATAATCCCACTGGCGATTAGAGCAATATCACCGATCGAAAGTAGTAATTTACGTTCGGAAAATTCCAAGGGGAGTTTTACTTCTGGAAATAAATACGCAAGCATTGGCAGATCTATAAAAGTATGTGGCTAAAAATTTTTAGGTCAGTTATTTTCGACTCAGACCCACCTCAGAAAAATAACAGTAACTCTTGCTATTGACTAACTTCTGAACTGATACTTTAGTGTCTTAGTCCAGTGGTGTACCTGGAGCTTACACTCTATTGTATGCGGTGGCCACCGTATATTAATATACCCCCAACTACCTTTTGCTCGGTTTACTAGTCTAACATTGATGACTAAAGTGAGAATTTTGAGATATGAAAGGTATAAAATTTATACACTGGAGAAATTTCGTTAATAAACCTCTATGACTGCCCATGATACGGGATGAATTTTCATGAAGAATCCGCTAATTAACTTAACTGTCAGGGACAAATAGCTGAGTGGTTTATCCCCGCTCGATCGAAGAGCGTAATATCCAAATTATTGCCAAAAAATATTGACATTCTCCAGATGTATTTAATAAAATGTGACTGTGATAGACGATGTATATACGGGTAATGAAATTATTTTTATCTATCTAATATATATCCTCATGACTACAGACTCGATCGAGTCCACATCACAGCTAAATCGACACAACGTCTACTCCGAAACAGCCAGATACCGAACTGGATTATGGAGACATTAAATATATTATCGAATATCCATGCTGCCGATCGTAATTAACTTGACAAGATGACGAGCATTAGGCAAACCAGGTTATTAAGGGCGCTAGGTAGTCTCGCCATATTTTGGGATATCTATCAGGAGTCAAATAGGTTAAATTTGTTACGCGCTCGAAATCAGTCAAATAGCGCAAGTCGATCTATTTTGTCATAACACTACTTACTATCAGTCTAGCTCTTGTTTATGAGGTTTGAGATTAATGGGCAACAATAATACTTTATATGCCGCTTGACGAAATTCATTCGATCGTTCACCATTCATTTAGGGAGTAAATAAGTTTCTATTTAGCTCAATAGTGGCTCAAGGTATTCTTTTGCTACAATATTCTCTTTTTTAGTCTGAACTTCAGCTTAAGTCCTTATGCTCCCAAAAACGTATTCATTTGATATTTTTGATACTTGCTTAGTTCGAGCTTGGGCTAGACCAACAGATCTACTATGGGAATTAGGTTGTCAATTACAGCAAGAAAATCTAATTAGAATTTCTCCAGATGAGTGGCAAAAGCTGCGAATAGAAACCGAAAAATTGACTAGAAAGTCAGTTTTACATGGCGAGATAACGATGGTCGAAATCTATCAACAACTTGGATATTTGTTGGGATGGTCGGTCGAAGAAACAAATTATGTTTTGCAAAAAGAGTTCAGCCTAGAGCGACAAAGTTTATATCCAGTCCCAGCTATTTGTAAGAAGATTCAAGAGCTTCGATCTAAAGGGCATAAAATTTTTTACATATCTGATATGTATCTCCTTGAAGAGCAAATTCATCAATTATTAATAGACAATAATATTTGGCATCATCAGGATAGACTATATGTCTCATCTCACTGGAAAGCGAGCAAAGCAACAGGGAAATTATTCGCTCTTTGTCTGCAACAAGAAAGTATAGAACCATCGCAAATCAATCATATGGGTGATAACTACCGTTCTGACGTTTTAATGCCTAAAAAGCTTGGGATTCGATCTGAATTTTTCAATCGAACACATCTCAATCGCTACGAACGGAAACTGGCCGATACTGGTTTAGTAACAAATAGGTTCCGATCTTTACTTGCGGGGACAAGTAGACTAACTCGATTGTCAGATCCAGACCTCGATCCAGATCGAAAAACTATTTGGGACACTTCGGCTAATGTTGTAGGACCAGTGTTATTTGGATACGTACATTGGTGCATACAGGAAGCTCAAAAGAGTAATATTCAAAGGCTATATTTCGTAGCTAGAGACGGACAAATTTTACATAAAATAGCCCAGATTATCTGTAAAAGCTGGGGCTACGATATCGATTGTCGATATCTGTATGGTTCTCGTCAAGCTTGGCACTTTCCAGCAATTTTACAGGTTGGAGAAACAGAACTAGAGTGGATTTTCGACCCAACTCAATTCTTATCGGTAAGATCTGTTTGTGAGCGAGTTAACCTGACACCCGATCTCATCGACGCTACTCTACAACAGTTTGAATTTCATGAGTCAATGTGGAATGAGAATTTGACAGCTGACAAAAGAATGATGCTCAAACAGGTATTTAGTACGCCGCAAGTTGTAGATTTAATCGTTAGTACTGCCGAGACTTATCGAAGAAAAGCGATTGCTTATTTCCTTCAAGAGGGAATGGGCGACTCAATTCAATTTGCAATTGTCGATATTGGTTGGCATGGTAGATTACAGCGCTCACTTAGTAAACTACTGACCATCGGAGATTTATATCCTCAATCTGGATTGGTAGGTTTCTACTTCGGTATTTCAAAACGGATGCAAGAGTGTTCGACCGACCGATTATATGCATATTTCTCCGATCCTGACTTACCGACTAGTCGGGATGCTTTATGTAAATTTCGGGAATTACTAGAACTGTTCATGACTGCCGATCACGGTGGAACGATGAAATTCGATCTCCTTAATGGGAAATTTTCTCCAGTGCTACGATACGAGCAAAATCATAACGCGATCGACTGGGGACTATTAATCCAGCAACAAGCAATTTGTGAATTTTCTCGACAGTTTACCCAGCAACTAAAACCTAAAGAATCGATCGATGCAGATTATTTATTAGTTTCTGAGATATTACTCCGTGAATTTATCTATCATCCATCCTTTAACGAATCAGAAGCATATGGCTCATTTCTATTTGCTGAAGATCAAGCAGAAAATATTTTGTACGAGCTTGCTCCAGCTCATCAATTAAAAGACTGTTTCAATCTGATTATTAAAGGTGAGAAGATTCATCAAAACATCTGGTTTCCTGCTAGTAGAAATCGGAGTAGTAAGCTCGTTCGTCTACTGTTAAATCGAAATATTCTGGTTGTTGTGTTTGTACTCATAGCTATAAAACGCAGACTCAAAAAATATTTTGTAAAAAATACTAACTGATAACAAATATTGATAAATATAGAGGCCATAGCGGAATTTTCTAGAACCTCCCAACGTGTAGAATCGATCGCTTCATAGGATGCTTTCTTACTACAGCTACCGGATAATTCGCCTGGAATCTTCAATAGGACAGAATATAAACAACCTAAGCCCGATTGGGTACTATAGATTGAGGGTGCAGATCTGCTGAAGGCGAGCTGGTAGTCTGACTAGTTTTTGTTGCCTTAATCGTGTTTCAACATCTTAAATTAGCTACACGCTCAAACTCGCTCTAATAGCTCAAATTCATCTGTTTTGTTACAACACTACTTACTGACGGCAAAGCTTTGTGGTTATCCTTGATAGAGGTAAGATATTTTTAAACAAAATTTCTGGTTAAGAGCTTGCAGGATATCCGTGGTTAGATGTCGTATTTAAAGATAGATGTTTAGTAAATTTAAAATTCCCAAAATATCTCAGCGTATACTTAGTCCTCGGCTGCTAACAGTCGTTACCAATACGGGATGGCTTTTTGCTGACAAAGTTATTCGGATTGGAGTAGGTTTGGTTATTGGTGTCTGGCTGGCTCGATATTTGGGAGTAGAAGAATACGGATTGTTTAATTACGCTACAGCCTTTGCGACATTGCTAAGTCCTTTGGCAAATTTGGGACTAGACGGTATTGTAATTCGTTACATGGTTCGCGATGGAGCCAATCGAATGGAAATTTTAGGTACGACTTTTCTATTAAAGTTTCAGGCTGGTACACTAACTCTAATCGCATCGATTATCTGTATCTATCTAGTTAGTCCTAACGAAAAATTAACGATCGAGTTAGTAGCAATATTATCAGCTACTGGAATTTTTCAGTCATTCGATGCGATCGATCTATGGTTTCAATCGCAAACACAATCTAAGTATACAGTCTTAGCAAAAAGTATCGTTTTTGTCTCGACCAGTATTTTGAGAGTCATATTAATTACGATGAAAGCGCCGTTGGTGGCTTTTGCCTGGGTAGCATTACTAGATATCGCGTTGGGGTCGCTGGGTCTGATTTTTATCTATCAACTTCGAGGTTATTCAGTGTGGTTGTGGCGGTGGAGCTGGCCTCTAGCAAAAATGCTAGTTAAAGAAAGTTGGCCGTTACTATTTAGTAGCTTTGCCATCTTGATTTACATGAAGATCGATATGGTTATGCTCAAGGAGATGTCTGACGAGCGCGCAGTCGGGATTTATTCAGCAGCAACGCGGATTTCTGAGGCTTGGTATTTTATTCCGATGGTCATTTCTTCCTCGATGGCTCCAGCAATTTATGCTGCCAAAGAAAGTAGTGAGACGCTATTTTACAACTTATCCTTCAGGCTACATCGGTTTATGGCGTTGCTATCGATCGTTATCTCTATATCGATGACTTTTCTCGCAAAACCCTCGATCGCCTTGCTATTTGGGGATAAGTATGCCGCCGCTACCGATGTATTGATCGTGCATATTTGGGCATCGATATTTGTATTTTTAGGCGTGGCTTCATCTACGTGGTTGGTAGCAGAAGATCTAGCTTTCTTCACGCTATCTAGAACGATAATGGGTGCGATATTTAACATCGGATTGAATATTGTTTTAATCCCACGTTATGCTGGTGTCGGTGCAGCAATAGCAACATTAATTTCTTATGCCTTTGCCAATGTTTTTGCAAATCTTCTGAACAAAAAAACTCATAAGTTGTTTTGGATTCAGCTCAAATCATTAAACATGTTGTCGTTTGTCAGTAAGTTAAAATAGTGGCAGTGATGACCGATCGAAGTGAGTCCACAGTAGAAATGAAACTATAGATAGCACGCAGTTAAAAATAAGGATTTAAACCATGAAAGTCATTCATATAAGTAATAGCGATATTTCTGGTGGTGCGGCTCGTGCTGCTTATCGACTGCACCGCAGCTTGCTGCAAATTGACATCGACTCAAGTATGCAGGTTGCATCTAAATCATCTGGCGATCCGCGTGTAAGATGCCACTCCTCAAAAGCCGGACGGATGGTGACAGAAGCTCGCAGCGGTATCGGGATGTTGGCAACTACGGCACTGAAAACTATCAATCCAGTTCGTCATTCGCTCTCACTGTTGCCATCGGGTTGGACGAAATCCATAAATTCATCCGATGCAGATGTCATCAATCTACATTGGATTGGTGACGAAACGATGTCGATTCGGGAAATCGGCCAGATTTGCAAGCCTATAGTTTGGACTTTTCATGATATGTGGGCATTCTGTGGTGCGGAACACTATACAGATGACGGGATCGATGCACGTTGGCGACAAGGGTACAGATCGAATAACCGACCTAGCTACGAATCGGGAGTTGATATCAATTACTGGACGGCGCGTAGAAAACAACGGCACTGGCAGCAACCGTTTCACCTTGTCAGTCCCAGTCGTTGGCTGGCAGACTGTGTAAAAGATAGCGCACTGATGCGAGATTGGCCTGTAAGTATCATTCCCAACCCGCTGGATCTCAACACTTTTCGCCCGATCGATCGACGGCTAGCACGACAATTGTTAAACTTACCACAGGATCGACAATTGATTTTGTTTGGGGCATTTGGTGGGAGTGACGATCCTCGAAAAGGCAGCGATCTGTTGATGGCCGCTTTAAACTGGTTGAAGACCGTAGGCTCGCAAAATATGGAGTTGGTAATATTTGGGCAGTCACCTCCACTGCAAGAGCCTAAACTGGGTTTCCCGATTCGATATACGGGACATCTGCATGATGATATTTCACTAGCTCTGCTATATTCGGCAGTGGATGTGTTTGTTGCGCCTTCTCGACAAGATAATTTACCAAATACGGTTGTCGAAGCGAGCGCCTGTGGTACGCCGTCTGTTACCTTTAAAATAGGTGGAATGCCTGATGTCATCGAACATCAGGTATCAGGATATTTAGCACAGCCTAACGATCTTAAAGATTTAGCAACCGGGATTCGATGGGTACTAGAACAGCAAACACAACATAACCAATTAGGGATCGCCGCACGTCAAAGTGCAGAGTCAATTTTTCATCCTCGTCTAGTTGCACAACAGTACCGCGATGTTTATCAAGCAGCAATAACAGCACCAAAAGCTATCTCTCGTCAAAAATAGGTGCCAGTCGCGACTCATCCAGATGCTCGCTCGATAGACTATTTGATTTAGTACTATAACCAATCAATTGGTAAAAAACACACAATGCAGATTGTCGATCGAAAGAATACTCATTTATTACATAGAGTATTCATCATGCGGAACAAATACCGCCAAATTATCCTAGCAACTTCGCTAGCAATTTGGTGTGTTATTCCCATCTTAGGTATTGTATTTCTGCTAATTTACTCCCAAATAAATCTGTCTAGTAATTTAGCCGAACAGAAAAAGAAATCTTTTATCAACTTTATCCCAATCTTGTTGGTGGTATTTACAATTGGTACGTATATAGCGACATTTAAGTCTTTTAACGATACCGACGTGTATATTGGAGTGTACGAATCTCTTGGCAGAGAATCGCCATTTACTTTTCCAGTTATCGATATGGAACCAGGTGCATTTATCCTGCCCAAGTATATCAGCCTGATGACAGGAGGCAATTCGCTGATTTTTTTGCTGTTTCAATCCTTGACGATGAATATTGCTTTCACTGTTTATGCAGTAATATTCATACCTGAGTTTTATCCCTTAATAATATTGATTAATGTTATGAGTCAGGGGTATTACTTTCAATTGTTTTGGATGCGGCAATTATATTCTTTAATTTTTATTATCCCAGCTATATATACTAATATTTTTGCAGTGAGATGGTTCTTAGTGTCACTGGGATTTTTCACACATGCAGCTTCATTAATTTATGCATTCACATTTAGTATTGTATCGATTAAAGATATTATTGCCAGCTTTCTTGATACAATTCGTAGTAAATTAAATATTCGAAATAAGATCGATAATCATAAGTTTTTGATATTGAGTTTGTCATTAGTTATTATCATAGTATTTGGCCCTCTATTGCAGTTTTTACTTCAGAGTATGGGGTTTTTATCATTGCTCACTGGTGATAGTGTTACCGATCGAGTATCGACATATAGTACTGACGATACCAATATGGCAATTTTCTCACTTGCGAGTCAATTACGAACGATTTTAGACTATGTAACTATTTTCATATTTGCACTTGCCGCTGACTATAGTAAACAAAATCCTTTATTGACGAGGTGGCTGATCTTATTTGTAACAGTATTTGGATTGTATCTTGGTTCATTTATCTCTGGTTTTAACTTGAGAGTTGCTAGTGTATTTTTCTGTTTACCAGGTTTTTTCTATACAATCCCATTACTATCGGGCAAATTTGACAGCGAAGAAAATAGTAATAGTCGATCGAATATATATGTTTATATATTATGTGGTTCGATTACAATTAGAATACTATATTTTTTCAATAATTTAATTAGTTCGTATGAAACGGAGAATTACCTTACTTTTTGGGGCGGACAAACATTGACAACGCCAATTACTGGATACTTTGAGTTTATCTATAAATGCTTAACTAGTATTTAAACGAAAAAACTTAAATCAACATTAAAAATTAGCTTTCATTTCGAGTTAATACTTTAGAATTCAACCTATTTAACTTACTATATCTGCTATGAATATCGCAATTTCGATAGTTACTATTACAAAAAATCATTGTCAAGGTTTAACTCAAACTTTGACATCAGTAAACGAGCAAGATTATCAACAGATCGAGCATATTATCATTGATGGTGACTCTACAGATGGCAGTAAAGAATTATTAGCATTTTATAATCATTCTAAAGTATATATTTATTTCTCTGAACCAGATCGTGGTATATCTAGTGCTTTTAATAAAGGAATAGAAAAAAGTAGTGGCGAGCTAATATTTTTCTTGAATTCTGGAGATGTATTAACTTCGCATACGGTTATTTCCGAAGTTTGCGAAAGCTATCGATTACACAGATGGAAATGTGCTGTCGGCACCACTATTACGACAAACTTCAAAGAGGAACCTGTTTATTATCATCCACCACAGCTTTCCTCAAAATTCTTAAAATATTTTATGTTTTTGCCGCATCAAGGATTCTTTTGTGAGACATCAATGCATAAAGAATATCAATATGATGAATCTATCAAAACCTCAATGGATTATGAATTATTTTTGAGAATGTTGAAAAATGTCGAAATTTTCTACCTACCGATCGCGATTTCTAACCGAGAAGCTGGGGGGATTTCTAGTCAAGATCGGAAGCGGATTTTGGAACAGTCAAAAATTAGACTCCAACATGCTAATTATCTTCATGAAAAAGTTATTATCAACATTCTTAATCTGCTGATATCGGTTAAGAGTAATCTCAAAATTTCTTCGCCTTTCGCAGCTAAAATCCATAACAACTAAGTAGCTAACAGAAGAGCCACCCTTGCTTAGTAAATTTTATGAAAATAAAGCGTCGTAATTTTTTCAGTTTAATTGCTACGTCTGCACTAGCCATTTTTGGTTCGACTTGGCTGAGTATGGCACAGAAAAAATATTTAACGCTTGCACGTAAGCGGAGCTTACCATTTTTCATCGGGTGGTATGAATTTATCGAAAATTCTGCTGGGCCATCTCAAGTAGCAGGCAAGGGAATCAATCTTGTCATACCTTATATCGAAGGCTCAAAGCTGGAAAAAATACAAGTTTTTCTAGATGCTGCCAAAGCTGCACGGATTAAAGTGCTACTTGAAGTCCATCGTCCGCTGGTCGAATCTGAAAATCTTACTGGAACGAAAGAGTTTATTCGTACTTATAAAAATCACCCAGCCGTGTATGGTTGGTATCTGTATGATGAGCCAGAGATTAAGAATCCGACACCGCTTACTCCAGAATTACTTACAGCAGTCTATCAGGCGATTAAGGAAGAGGATAAGTCGAAACCAGTTGCGATCGTATTTTCTGATATTAATAAAATTGAATATTATAATAATGCAATGGATATTATCATGTGGGACGTATATCCTTGTAACGATAACGTTCCAGAATTTCAGTGGGTGTCATCTTATCGGGAGTCATTAAATCGAGTTATTAACATTGCTGATGCCAAACAGAAAAAGTTTTGGAACGTTCTTCAAGCATATAGCGGTCATGGTCTTAAAAAACGACCACCAACTAAAGCCGAATTTCGCTATATGTTTTATTACTCAATTTTTTCGGGTAGTGATGGATTATTATTTTGGATGCATCCCTGGTCTACCCCGGCCTGGAATAAATCAGTTTTATACCCTACTATTAATGAATTTCAACCTTATATTGCAGCAATTATCAATGGACATAAATCGCAAAATATAGCGCCAGTAAATTACACAAATACTGTAGAAGTTAAACTATTTCCGCTACCAAACAGTCGGAAGATTTTAGTAGTTGCGATCAATCACGATCGGTCGCCAGTTAGCATGATGGTGAAACTCGATCGAGCGTTAGCTGGCAGATCGGTTGCAACAAACAAAAAAAGGATCGATCGGATATCGTCTCAGTCAAATTTAAAAGTTGTCTTGAGTTCTTATGAAGTAAGAATGTATGAAATTGGCTGATACAAGTTCCACGATCTAGGTAACTTGTATTTAACAACATCCGATCGCGAATTAATTTTACTGTATTAATAGTAGAGTTGACTGGTAATAGTTCGACCGCTATAATATTTATTTTTACGATCCACCTTGTCTGAGTTACACTATTTCAAATAGATCTTCAAAGCGTTTTACAGCACATTCACTAGTGTATTTAGTTTGATATGCATTAAAGGATTTATGACCCATTTCTTGAGTGAGATGACGGTCTTTGTATAAATCCAAGATTGAATTTACCAAACCATCAACGTCGCCGGGAGCGACAACTAATCCGCACTGCTCTTCCTTCACAACTAAAGCAATTTCCGAATCAACTGGCACTTGTGCGATTGTCGCTCTCCCAGAAGCAAGAATTCCATAAAGTTTAGATGGTACGGCAATACCCGAAAGACCCGCTCGCAGGGTAATTAAAGAAACATGGCAACAGGCTAAGCTATCTTCAAGTTCTTCTTTGGGAACAAAGTCTTTCCAAATAATATTGCTCACATGCCCTTGTTGTGCAAGTTCAACTGCCTCTTGCTTACGCTTACCACCACCAATGAATAAAAATTGGATGTCTGGATAAATCTCTAGTTTCTTAGCAGCAAATACAAAAGAGTTAAGATCGTGCCACAACCCCATATTACCTGAGTATTGAATGATAAATTTATCCTGGATTGGTAGGGAAGCGTATAAATTACTTGCTAGAATACTTTTGGGTTCGATTGTAGCAGTTGAACTCCAATGCGGAATATAAACAAACTTGCGCTTAGGAATAGAATAACTATTTTCGAGCAAAGGTATCATATCCCTACCCAAAACTGGGAGTAAATCTGCTCTTGAATAACTAATATTATTTAAAAAATGCCAGATCTTGAAAACTATAGATGAGGTATTTATTTTTCCAAGCGCCACCAATCCTTCCGGATAGATGTCTTGGAACATATAATGATACTTTGTCCTTCGAATCGAGCTAACTAGCCAAAGGATAATGCACAAGAATGGTGGATTAGTAACCCCAAATACGATCGAGTCTCTACTGGTAAACATTAATTTTATCCCAGCATGAAGTAGAAAAGAAAAATAACAGATCGCTCTGAATAAGTAATTTCCCTTTGATGGTATATCTAGACCACAATGGGAGATTTTAATAGCCGATTTATATTCTACTCGTCTAGGAGACGTGTAATTATCATTCCTAGTTGTCGGAAATCCACAGATTACTTCGATCGATACATCTGGAGCAGATAATTGAGTAAATAACTCTGTAAAAAGTTGACTAGTAGCAGTAGTATCAGGATAAAATACTTGGCAAACAAGAATGATTTTCTTTTTCATATATATGAGGAGGATAATCGAGTGTTAAGATAAATATTTAGACACTAATTGAAAGATGATGAGCTTCAACTAGATCGATAAATTACATCTTAAATAATTAATTTGCTTAGTTTATTATGTAAATAGGACGCAGAATTGTTTTTATTAAAATAATCGATCGAATCCCAACAACATTCTTCATATTCATCAGGAGTCATCGAAACTAGCTGCTGAATACATGCTAAGATTTTATTTCGATCGTTAAAGTCAACCATGAGCACAGATTTTAAATCCTTAAGATGATTGAATGCTGCAATGTTATTGACTACAACAACTTTTCCATAACTTAATGCTTCGATAACTACACCACTTTGAGTAGAAAATCGATAGGGGATAACAATAACATGAGTCAAAGATAGTAATAGCTTTTTGGCAGAGTTGGTAATATAGCCAGGGAAGTGAACGATCCGTTCTTTGCTATAGTCTAGTTCTATATCTTTATCCCAACCAGCTCGAATAAACTGCATTCGCTCTGGATACTTTGTATTAGCAATATTCGCTAAATCTAAAAATCCTTCAATGTTCTTATCTCGAGCGCCAATACCAAATGAAGAAATCGTCTTTGTCTTGTCCCATGATTGTTTGAGCTGACTTATATTTTTTGCTAACAGATCGCGATCGTTGCTTGGAAATGTTAAGTTTATTCTGACAATCTTATCTTTCCTGATAAATTCTTCACCCTTCTTTGCCGCTTGTTCGCTAGATAAAATAATTCGGTCGCTCAAGCGAGATAAGATCGAATTAATCCAGTAGACTAAAAGTGACATTTTTAGCGTCGCTCTGCCTTTTTCATATTTAGGCTCATGCATCTGATGATAGACTTTAAGATCTCTACGGAGAATAAAACTCCAGCATCGGAGAGTAGCGATCGTTAAAATATATTCAGGTTGCGTAGAAAATAAAAATACTGACAGCCTGTCGCTCGCTGCTAACTTACCGATCTTCTGGATTAGATAGAAACATGTTATTAGATCTAGACAGCTTAATCGCTCTATTTTTGTATCTGCTCGCGCTAACTCAACTTTTAGACCCGTCTCAAATGTATCCGGAGAATGTTTTAGGTTTGGATTTCTAGGATTTACTAAATATATATAGTTCATACTCTATCATTCGAGTTAAGTTCAGACATTGTAAGTAATGAAAATTTAAAGTATTTGTAAATTGGTTAATACTCTTCAAGTTTCTCATGTGGAAAGCGAGAAGACTAGTAGAATTTAGAATACGATTAACACTTTATAATATTTGTGAATAAGTTACTACCGGCTAAACAGCTAAAAAGTGGCGATTATTTTCTCGATCGATCGATTGATGCTACTCCAGACTATAGTTCCCATTGTCTCAATGAAATTAACACAATACAACATCTATCGTTAAGATTTTAAGGTGCCAGTGCTTCGATCTAGACTGATGGTAGTAGTGGTGACTGCGGCGATCGTGGCATAATGCGATCGAGCCAATCTCTTCAAAACTATGGATATTTTTCCCGCGATCGATCTACTAGATGGTAAGTGCGTCCGATTATATCAAGGCGATTACGAGCGGTCGCAGGTATTTAACGACAATCCTGCTGCGATGGCGCAGGATTGGCTCGAACAGGGTGCCACCAAGTTACATTTAGTCGATCTCGATGGCGCAAAAGCCGGGCAGCCTGTAAATTTAGACGCGATCGCCAGGATCGTGGAAATGGTTAAAAAAACTGCCGATAAACCGGTACAAATTCAGGTTGGTGGCGGGCTGCGAACTGAAGCGAGCGTTCGGCAACTATTGACAATGGGAGTCGATCGGGTGATTTTGGGGACGATTGCTGTAGAGCAACCTCAATTAGTTAAAGATTTATGCCAACTCTACCCCCAACAAATTGTTGTGGGCATCGATGCGCGGGATGGAAAGGTGGCAACTAAAGGTTGGGTGGAAACTTCGACCGTAATGGCGACAGATTTAGCCAAACAGATGGCTAATGATGGTGCGGCGGCAATTATTTACACGGATATCCACCGCGATGGCACCCTGAGCGGGCCAAATTTGGTGGCATTACGTGAGTTAGCAAATAGTATCGAGATCCCCGTCGTTGCCTCTGGTGGAGTCAGTTCGTTGCGGGATTTACTCGATCTATTAGCACTCGAACCGATCGGCGTGACTGGCGCGATTGTCGGTCGCGCCATCTATACTGGCGAAGTTAACCTTTCTGAAGCCATTCGTGCCGTTGGTAACGGTCGCTGGCAAGATGTTCCGCCAGATTTGGGTACGTCTAGTTTTGCTTAGAGTTGGAGATAACGCGGTGAAGTAAGACTACTAGTTCGGTAACTTGCTGACGATTGAAGTTTTGCAAGATCGCTTGAGCGGCACCGCGCACGTCTATCGGAATGGTAATTTGGGCGGGAGTTGCAGCGACTGGTGCAACGATAGGAGCCGCAGCAGTTGCTGCTTGCTGGAGATTGGCTGAGACGGTAATCTCGCGATCGCGATTGGCGGCCAGGAGATCGCCAGCTTGTTTCAACTCGCGAATCACTAGGGGCGCGATCGCATTGTAAGTGTTATTGGGGTTAGAGATCGCTCGATCGGTTGCGGCAACTAATGTTTGCCAGTTGTGAGCATTCGCTTCTACTGCTACGAGCGATTGACAGATCCCGCCCAATTGTTGGCGGGTAGCTGGACTATCCCCTTGCTTGAACTGCACCAACATTTTTTGGAGTGTTGCAGTAACGGTTGCGACGATATCGATTGGTGGAGCCATCACCGCAGTACCACCGCCGACAGCCTTGGCTGCTACTGGTACGGGAGCTTCTTTAGTATGGTCTTGGGTCTGAGTATTGGTATTGAGTAATTCCTCGAGATATTCTTGTAAGGCGACAAAATTAGCGGCCGAACCCGATAGCACGGTATCGACAACTTCCGGACGCAGGCTCATTGTCGGTGAATTTGCTAGTTCTTCAACCAATGCCTTGAGCGCGTCGTAACCGCCGAGAAATAACGTTTCTAATTTGGCATCGATCGGCACGGGATGATCGCGTAAAATCTTAAAGCAATCTTCTAGTTTATGCGCTGTGGCTTGGATGCCCTCAAATCCGAGCATTGCCGCACCACCTTTGATGGAGTGAGCAGCACGAAACATTTCATTAACACGCTCAGCGTCGGCGATAACTTCCGCTAGGTCTAATAAACCTTGTTCTACTGTCTCTAGATGTTCCTGAGCTTCTTCGATGAAGTAGTGAATGATCTGCTGCTTGTTATCGTCCATTTTCCTGTTCCTAAACAGATATTTTTATATCTCAACTCAAGAAAAAGTTTAAACCGATTTTCTAATTAGTTATCGATTCTTACCTGAGCCGAGTTAGTTAAATCTTGATTTCGCCCGCAGCACTCAAGCCTTGCGTCGGAAGACGAAGTAACGCTACGGGCAGTTCTCATATATATCGCAATCTTAATAGATATATTATGTTGACAAAATAACGAATGACGCGCTACTACATATTAAATGAGCAAACTGCATCGATCTTATCTTACCCGCATTCGCCGATATAGATATCAATCAGTAAATCTACGCAAGAGCGATATCGCTCGCTTGTAGACCTTCCCAAGTATCGATTTCTACGTCCATATTTCCGCCTTTATCTATATGAAAAATATGCTATAAAAATGCTCGATCGACTATTACCAGTCATTAATAACCATTAAAAGTTAGCTTTGAATCGGTAGCAGATCGCTTCCACGAGCGTTCATCGCGCAATCTTCATAGTTAAGCACTACCAGTAGCGATACTACCTTGGCGGATTGAGATTAGCACAAAGCTCGATCGTCTAAACTAGAAGTTAGATTTGAGTCCTTTGGGAGATCTCGATCGCACTGAGATACGATTATAATTCCCACAAATTCTCAAAAACGATCGTATCTCGAACGGGTAACCAGCCATGCGATTTACGACTTGAGAGATTCTGGTATCGTAACACTCGATATCTTCCCGAACATCCGGTTTGCAAGCCCGAGGAAATGCAACCTCAACTATACCCGACGATTCGATCGGCACCGCTCGATCGAGGAAGGGTAAAGTATAATGCTTAGCATAGACGTAAAGATCGCGACTATCTCTACTCATCCTGCACGGGAATCTCTTCCTATGCGCTCTGACATGAATTTTGCCTTTCAGTATCCCATTTTCGGCCCAGAGATTCAGTGTCCTCATTGTCGGCAAATTATTCCCGCACTCACACTGACAGATACTTATTTATGCTCTCGACATGGGGCTTTTGAAGCCGACCCGCAAACTGGCGAACTGGTGCATCTGCAATCCAGCCGAAATTGGTGTCTGTGGAATGGTGAATGGTATCGTCAGCATACACATCCCGACGGGATTCGGTTTGAAATTCACGATGCGCTCGACAAGCTCTATACTCAAGGCTATCGCGCAACTAAAGTAATTATCGCCGAACGTTATCGAGATCTGATCGGCAGTTATCTCGATCGGCATCACCCGTGGATGGGCAATCCCGATCGACCCACGCCTCGGCTATTTGGTTTACCTGTGGAGTTTAGTCCTCAACCTACCGACGAGCCTTGTTGGAAGGTGATTAATTTTGAGTTGGAGAAGGAGCCGGGGATTCCAGTGCAGTATCCTTATTTTCGGATGTCTCCTTAGTGCTTAGACTTTAGGCATTAGGGCAAGACACGTTTTGCGGAGTAGAAGATCGGGACTTACCGCAGTAACATCCGCTAGCTATACTGTCCCTGAATCCGATCGAGCTGTGCTTCCACGCGGCACCATCAAAAGTTGCGATTTCAGCAATTCTCATTATGGAAATTGTTCACCTATTTTCGATCGCAAGAATGGTTGTAAGCCCGATTCTGTCGTTGATGATTGTAGTGTTGAATGGCCGATAAACACTTAAAAATAGTACAAAAGTTTTAAAATGAGAATTGCTGTGGCGATTTCGAATCGGGCGATCTGGGGCGATAAAATGGTAGTCGATCGAGCGAAAATATCTTGTACCGATACGATTAACCCCCTTTTAGAACTCGATCGACCATCAAATTCATACTTTCCAAGACGTTTGACTCGATCTTAGTATCCCCCACCAATACCTTCTCTTCACACAAACCCTCCACCCATTCCAACACCGTCACTTTTTGGGCGATTCTCCCTTGGAGAGGCTCCGCCAACGGATCGACACTCCAACATTCGGCCGCTGGATGTATCCAAGATAATTCTAAACACTGATAAAGTAACATGATGATAGTCCTACGTGCGATCGCTACGATGGGGATCGACGCTCGAGATCGACATACCCTCACACAAATAAAGATTTTAGACAACGAGATTAAGACACTTTACGTTCTGTCACACCAGAGCGCCGATCCCATCCCCGCACCAGTTAATCTATAAGTATCGAACGCGCTAGATGCAGCAATCCAACGCATTTTAGCCATGAAAATTTTGTGTATAGAATAAATAAATTATGTCAACTTCTACATTACCTAACTACCCCTATCAAATCAGCGAGATCGAACGGCAAAATATCAGCAAGACGATCGATTATACCCAGATCGATTCTATTTCCGAAATCTGGTCGATCGTGGTAGCTAAATGTGGCGATGTCATCGCACTCGATGCCCCCCACCTAAAGACTCCAGTTAAGTATACTTATCGCCAATTAGCGACCGAAATTCATCGATTTGCCGCAGGATTGCAAACGTTGGGTGTGCAGCCGCGCGTGGGTGTAGCTTTATTTGCGGATAATAGTCCCAGATGGTTGATTGCCGATCAAGGCATCATGTTAACTGGGGCATTTAATGCCGTACGGAGTTCACAAGCAGAAACTCAAGAGTTACTTTCGATCTTAGATAATAGTGAGGCGAAGGCACTTGTGGTTGAAGATCTTAAAATACTCAAACGGTTGATTGCGGAGATTCCTACGCAACAGATCGAATTAATTATTTTATTGTCCGATGAAGCGATCGAGCTTGAAACATCCTTCAAAATTGTTAACTTTACCAACGTTATCGAATTAGGTACCGATCGAGAATTTACACCTACAAAGATCGCCAAGTCGGATTTAGCCAGCCTGATTTATACCTCTGGCACTTCCGGCAATCCCAAAGGCGTAATGCTCTCCCACGCCAACCTGCTCCATCAGGTAACTACCTGCGGGACGGTAATTCCCGCTTTCCCTGGCTTGAGAGTATTGAGTATCCTCCCCTCTTGGCATTGTTACGAGAGATCGTGCGAATACTATCTGCTCTCGCAAGGATGTACGCAGATCTACACGAATATTCGCTACTTCAAGCAGGATTTGAAAGAATACAAACCTCAGTGTATGGTCGCGGTTCCCCGCATCTGGGAATCAATTTATGAAGGCATTCAGAAGCAATTTCGCGAGCAGTCTCCGCGCCAGCAAAAACTCGTCGATACGTTGTTGGATCTGAGTCAAAAATATATCATGGCACGTCGGCTCGTCCAGGGATTGGACTTGGCATGTCTGAACCCCAGTGTGGGTCAGAAGTTGAATGCGCGAATTCAGATGGTGGCGCTGGCTCCAATTTACGCGATCGCGGATAAGCTAGTGTTTAATAAAATTCGATCGGCCACTGGCGGCGAAATTAAATACATCATCAGCGGTGGCGGTTCGCTCGCCAAGCATCTAGATTTATTTTTTGAGACTGCTAAAGTTGATATTTTGGTCGGCTATGGCTTGACGGAGACAGCACCGATTACCAATGTTCGTCGCCCTTGGCACAATCTCCGGCTCTCATCTGGGCCACCATTACCAGGTACCGAAATTCGGATCGTGGATCTCGAAACGCGGAAAACTCTACCCGTCGGCCAAAAAGGACTGGTATTGATTCGCGGGCCGCAAGTCATGCAAGGATATTATCGCAATCCCGAAGCTACCGCTCAAGCGATCGATCCCGATGGCTGGTTTAATAGTGGCGATTTGGGAATGGTCACACCGAGTAACGATTTGGTGATTACCGGACGTGCCAAAGATACGATCGTGTTGAGCAATGGCGAAAATATCGAACCACAACCGATCGAAGATGCCTGTCTGCGGAGTAAGTATATCAGTCAAATCGTCCTCGTCGGTCAAGACCAGAAATCCCTCGGAGCCTTAATCGTACCCGACTTAGAAGCATTACAACCGTGGGCGATCGATCGCAATATCAAACTCGATCTCGCTACACCTACCAACCCCGATCTCAGTCAAGTTATCGATCTATTTCGCGACGAACTCAACCGCGAAGTCAAAAACCGTCCTGGCTATCGCGCTGAAGATCGCATTGCCGTAATTAAGCTAATTTCCGAGCCATTCTCGATCGAAAACGGACTGCTCACGCAAACTTTGAAAATTCGTCGTCCGGTTGTGATGGAGCGGTATCACGATATGATTAACGAGATGTTTAAACAGTGAGTAGGGAATAGGGAATAGGGAATAGCCACTAGCCACTAGCCAGCCACTAGCCACCAACTTTTATTAACAGCTAGAACTACGCCATCATGGATCTACCAGACTCTCAGTTAATGCTCAAACGGGTGATTGCGATCAAAGCAGTAGTCACCCAACGCTGGAAAGAAGAAACACAGCAACTACTCCAAACCCAAATTAGCGAACTCGACGGACAACTCCAACAACTCGAAATCCAAGGACAAAGAGCGGTTGCTGAAATCCAAAAGCAAAGCCTCCAACCCCCTGGGCCACAAGTAATGCAGCAAATTGAAAGCATCCAAGTGCAAGTCAATCAGCAGAAGAGCGAACTGTTGGAGCAGAAGAACATGGCTCTACAACAACTCCAACAGGTGCAACTCCTCGAACTCAAGCAGGAAGTCAACCAAGGTCAAGTCGAAGGCTACTTCACCGTCAAACTCGGCGATAACCTCATTTCCAAGATGAACGTCGAAGTGCTACTCCACGATGGAGTCGTAATGGAAATCCGAGGCGTGATCTAGGGAATAGGCTTTAGGGGTTAGGTAATAGGGAATAGAGAATAGTAAATTCCCCTCCTTGGAGGGGTGCCCTTCAGGGCGGGGTGGGTAATATCTACGCATCTCACTAGTTGCCCCACCATCCCCCTATCCCTGAGTCCTACTCGTAAGCTAAGATGATAAGTCGCAAGCTCAACCTAAACCGTTCGATTCGAGAAGATTCCCCATGGCAATACGCGAAGTTTTCATGCCTGCTCTAAGTTCCACTATGACTGAAGGCAAGATTGTCTCCTGGCAGAAATCACCAGGTGATAAAGTCGCAAAAGGTGAAATTGTTGTCGTGGTGGAATCTGACAAGGCAGATATGGATGTCGAAACCTTCTATGAAGGCTTCATTGCGACGATTATCGTTCCCGCTGGCGAATCCGCACCTGTCGGATCGGCAATCGCCTTAGTGGCAGAAACCGAAGCCGAAATCGAGATTGCCAAACAGCAAGCAAATGGCAAATCTCCAGCTACCGCAACCCCCACAGTCACCCCCGCTACAACTCCCACCACTACTCCTGTCGCCGCAGTAGTCGCAACTGCAACCGTACTGAGAAGCGATCGACCGGTAGTTTCCCCCCGTGCGAGGAAATTAGCTAAAGAATATGGTGTAAGCGTCGAATCATTACATGGTACTGGCCCAAATGGACGAATTACTGCTGAAGATGTCGGTAATGCCGCAGGTAAACCCGTTGCCGTCACCGCTCCACCGGTAACTCCAGTCGCCGTACCTGCTCTTACACCGCCACCAGCACCCAGCCTGCCTGTCAATGTACCCGCCGCGCAAGTCGTACCCTTTAACACGCTCCAATCCGCTGTCAACCGCAATATGGTCGCCAGCCTTGCCGTACCGACCTTCCATGTCACCTACACGATCGAAACCAATAACCTCGATAAACTCTACAAGCAAGTCAAATCCAAAGGTGTCACCATGACCGCACTGCTAGCTAAAGCAGTCGCTATGACCCTCGCCAAACACCCCACCGTCAACGCTAGCTATTCCGATGCCGGAATCCGCCATCCAGGGACGATTAACATTGCCGTGGCGGTTGCCATGCCCGATGGCGGTTTGATTACCCCCGTCCTCCAAAATGCTGACAAACTCGATCTCTACTCCCTCTCGCGAGCTTGGAAAGATTTGGTCGATCGAGCGCGGCTCAAGCAGCTACAGCCCCAAGAATACAGTTCAGGCACCTTTACTATCTCTAACCTCGGCATGCTCGGAGTCGATACCTTCGACGCGATTTTACCTCCAGGTACGGGTGCGATTCTTGCCGTCGGTGCTTCCCAGCCACAAGTCGTAGCAACTGAGGAAGGTAGCTTCTCGATCCGCCGTCAAATGAAGGTAAATATGACAGCCGATCATCGGGTTATTTACGGTGCTGATGGTGCGAATTTCCTCAAGGATTTGGCACTATTACTCCATACCAACGTCCAATCATTGACGATGTAAGTCTTTGATTAGTTACATTTATCCCTGTCAGTTTTGATGGGGGTTTTTGCTGTCGTTTTTTAGCGACTGCATCCTGATATTCGATCGAAATGTTGAAAATTCTCATCGATGTGTTCGATTACTTAGATTTGTTGTGTTGATGACAATCGCACAATACATCACAGGTAGTCGAGCTGGAGTCTTGTTAGTCGATCGAGTCTTCAATTTAGCGAGCGCTTGTTCCAATAACTCAGTCGTACAGATCGGTTTAGATATAGTCCATCTGGTCTAATTTTATTTTAGTTGGAATCGATATGTAATCGAATCGATCGAGCATAATATAAGTACAGCATAAATCGATCGATTCGATCGTCATAGTCAATATGAGTACACCCGTAAAAGAACAGTACATCATTGATGCCGAAGGGAATAAGACAGCCATCATATTGTCCATCGAGCAATACGAACAAATGTTAGAAGATCTCCACGATCTTGCTATTGTTGCCGAACGTCGTACCGAACAGCCAGTCAGCCTCGCCAACATGCAAGAGTGGTTAAAAGAAGATGGAATCTTATGAAATTGAATTTCAGCCATCGGTACGCAAGGATTTTCGGAAGCTGTCGCCAGATAATGCTAGCCAAATTTTACCAAGGATTGAAGAATTAGCTAAACATCCTTTTCCCCCTCAATCTATTAAGCTGAAAGGGAGCGAACGACTATATCGAATTAGGGTTGGTGATTACCGAATTGTGTATGAAGTCGATGTAGATGCCTGCCGGATTTTAATTTATCATGTCAGACACAGACGCGAAGTTTATCGCGATTTATGATTGCTACAATCTTTTAGCTTACTTGTTGGTATAGTAGATTCAATGAGAAATCGAGCGATCCACAACTCAAGTTCTTATTTAGGATCGATCGATCTCGAATCTCGATCGCTAATCGATCGAGTCTTCAGTTTGGCAATAGCTTCTTCCAGTAACTCAGCCATACAAATCAGTCTAGGTATAGTTAATCTAGTCTAGTTTTATTGTAATCGATCGATCGACAACTCAAAGCACCAAATTATTGTCTAGGAGCGATCGTCAAAACTAACTTTTATCTGATGAATCATCCGTGTTGCTTTGTCCTGGTGGTAAGCGTAAACGGTTTTCTTGTTCCAGTAGTGCATTTTTCAGTTGTAAAACTAGATTTTCTTGTTTGAGCTTTTCTTTCTCTCGTTCGTTGTTTGCTCTGTCTTCATTTCGTTGAACTACTCGTGCCAAATTATCAACAGCCGATGTCAAATCTTTCAAATCTTACCTGAGTTCTTTGATATCTGCTGTATTCTTTTCAACTTGTCCCTTGAGAGTGAGAATATCTTTGCCGAAGCTATATAGTTTTTTCCACATTATTTGATGAATGATGTCAAGTTGCAGGGTGAACGCATCAAAACAGGATTTATTTCGATCGAGAGCCACTAAAATAGGCGATTAATGATATTCGATTGCTTAACTACAATTACGACAATATCAATAAAATCGAAACCAAAGACGAGGTTAAATTAACTCAATTTAGTCCGGCAAAAGTGCGGCTAAAGATATTTAGCCAAATTCATACTCTGGGGTTAGTTAAATTTAGGCTAAAATAGCCTCTAGAAGTTCGCGCGAATATTCTTCATCAAGGCTCGCAAGAAATCGCTTCTTCCTAACACTTAGTTTTCGACTCTTGTTCTGACTCATTATATTAACTGCTATATGTCTTAAAACAGCAAAATTAGCTGGAGCATTATCTTTTCTAATTCGACTAATGTCTTCTTTGAAAATAACATCAAGTACCCAATGGAGTGAATTTTCTATCGACCAATGACCTCTGATTGCTTCTGCTAGTTTTTCAACATTATCTTCTAAGCTACTGATGAAATAACGAGCTTCTACGCTGGTTTTTTCATTGACAACTCGAACTGATTCTACCATGCAAATACTAGTCAGATTTTGCCATTTTAGCAATGGATCTATTGATGTTGCAATGTCTGATATCATTAGGTAATTACGAGTTTCCTCTCTACCTCTATTCATCTCTCTACTGCTGAAGCTATGCGTTTTCAGACTTTCACCACGAGTTTTAATCGCCTGTTTGAATAGCTGTTCTACCCTTTCATATAAACTTGGTTGATTCTTTTTGACAGCAATTACATAATCTGCTTCTTTTTTGACAATTTTCTTGACTATTTCTCGCTGACATCCCATTGCATCAATTGTCACTATACATCCAGCTAGATCTAAGGCATTAATCAACTCAGGCAATGCAGTAATTTCATTTGATTTACTCTCGACTTTTGTTTGTCCTAATACTAATCTATTACTTGCTGCCCAAGCACTGACCGTATTAATTACTCCTTTACCATTTTTTTCGTCTCTTGAATTTCGAGATTGTTTTCCATCAAATGCGATTATCTCTCCTGCTGTTATTTTACTTATTCCTTTAATCCAATGCAGGAAAGATTTATTGAATTCTTCAGGATTAATTTGTGAAAATACCCGTGCAAATGTATCGTGAGATGGTATCCCATTCGGTAATTCTAGAAATTCCTCCAGCCATTTTTTTCTGGTGATGCCATACAGCTCTATGTCTTCCCATCCATCTGCTCCACATACTACTGCACAAATCGAGATCGTGATAATATCGATTAGTTTGTGTTTTTTCCCCCGTTCAATTCTAATGTCTTTTATGTCACCAAAGTGTTCTGCGATACTATGCCTTGGCTTTAGCTTCATTTGACGCGATCTGAATTTCCAATAAATATAACATAATTAACTGGCTATACTTGTTTACCATTAAAGCTTTCATACTTTTCGTAATTCAAATCTGCAACTGATTTGCGAGGATTTTAAATAGTAGGAAATTTAAGTGCGTTCACCCTGTGTCAAGTTGGCAATCATCTTTCTTGTATCTACTTTCAATCTGTCGATCTCTGCCCGATCTGCTTGAATACGAAGATCGCTGAGTTTTATCTGGGCAAGGATATTATCGATCTCCTTCTCTTTTATTTCTTGCTCATGGGTGTCTTTCTCTTGCGAAAGCTCTAGTTCGGTGGGAAAGGCTGCTTCCATCTATCAATATCTCCGTTGTTCTCTCAATACTACGATCGAGTCTCGATGCTACTATTATAAGCTATGTTTCAATCTAGGCAATAATTCTATCTCGATCGCTAGTATGCTAGAATTCGATCGGGTCTATCCCTTTGCAAACTCGATCGAGAGATACTTTCCATTCTTACCAAGTTTCTGTCTACTCTACCAGAAGCTATAATTATATCGCTGATGTTAAGAGTCAAGTTTGAGTGAATATATCTTTCTTAAGGTATATAATGTTAACAAATTCATCGTGTAGATGCTGAAAATTTTTGTCCATTGTTATCAAGTTGCATTCATAGAATGAAGCTGTTGCTGCAATCCATAGATCATTTTTCCCCATTGTAATTGCCGAGAAATTACCGACTAAGTTAAGATGCTTTCTTTTGCTGTAACAATCTATATTGACATATCGCTCGAGAATATCTGGCAAATTGATATCTAGGATTGGGATCTCGGTCAAAAATTCTTCCATATTTTTGAGATTCTTTTTTCCCCAATTAAACTGAATTGCTAGAGATCGAATTTCGGCTACCGTAACAATAGATATGTATTCGTCTAAATATCTAGCTTTCAAATGAATTTGCAATTTGTCGATCGAATCTGCTCTACGCAGAATGTAGAGAATGACATTTGTATCGTATAGAACTCGCAATTCTATTTATCTTCCTCTAGTTCCTTTAACATTGCTACAAACTCTGCATCAGTAAATTCTAGGCTTCCTGCATATTTAGATGCGATCGAGCGATTGGTATTGGTTTCCGATCGATCGGGTGCAGATTGGAGGTATGTTAGTAGATCTAGTCTTTCTTGTGGTGACAGCGTTGCCGCTCGGTCGATTAGCTCAGTTAGTTTGGGTGTCATACTCTAGTTGCGCTCCTATCGATCGAGCCATTTTTAGCTCTCGACTCTACTATTATAAACTGCTCGATCGTTGATTAAAAGCACTTTCCTCTCGATCGAGTCAGCTTGGCGCGGGCTGTAGCGATTGGGGATCGATCCCAGAGGTGGAGTCGATGGAGATCGATAGTATGCCAGAATTCGATCGAGTCTATACCCTTGCAAACTCGATCGATCGACAACTCAAATTCTCATTTAGGATCGATCGATCGATATCGAATCTTGCTCGCTAATAGGACGAGTCTTCAGTTTGGCAATAGCTTGTTCCAGCAACTCGGTCATACAAATCAGTCTAGGTATAGTTAATCTGGGCTAGCTTTATTTTAAGTAATTTACAGTGTTAGCTCACTTACTACGATCGATCGAATTTCTGTCACTTTACTTAACGCGATATCATTGGTCAAAAAAGCGTCACAATTAGAAACGATTGCCGTAGCAATTTGAATTGCATCTGGTAACTTCAATCCATATTTGACTCTCATTTTTACTGCTTCAATTGCTACTAGTTCGTCGGTGATTCTAAATATCACACTTTCATTCCGTATCAAAGCATCTGCAAAATCTTGTTGCAGTTCTAACAATCCCTGTCGATAGGGTACGATCGAACATTCAGCTAGAGTTATGGGCGAACTTACTGCTAGTAAATCTCCATCACTCAAACTCTCAAATATCGGTCGTACCAATGGAAAAAAAGTTGGGTGTCGCTCGATATAATAAATAACTGGAGCCGTATCTAAAAATATTAGCTTCACCCCTGCAATCGCTTGTTCTATTTTCATCAGTCTGTCAGGATCTGTTCTTCCCGCTGCGACCAATCATTTCGCTCTCTATTCACCCATGCTTGAGCATCTTCACCATTCAATAAATTGGGTGCAATTCCCGCCAATTCTCGCCAGGATTTGCTTTTTCTGGGCGGTGTAGTTGTTACTACTTCTTTGAGATTGACTGTGATGTGTTCGATGACTTGGATTTGTTCTGTTGACGACAATCGATCGATCTCGGTCAGTATTTGTTGTAATTGAGGACTCATCTTTCTACCTCTGAATACTTGTCTCTATTTTAACTTGGGTTTCGATCGCATGTATGCCTTGTAAAATCGATCTCGATCGAGTTTTGCTCACTGATGGGACGAGTTTTCAATTGTGCGATCGCTTCTTCCAGCAATTTAGTCATACAAATCAGTCTAGGTATAGTTAATCTGGTCTATTTTTATTCTAATCGATCGATCTCCAACCCAAAATACTAAATTCTTGTCTAAGATCGATTGAGATACAACTATATTGAAAGTCTATCAGGATACATATTTAAAACCATTTCCATAAACAATCACTTCTGCACCCCCGGTAACTACGCTTGGATTAGCAATTTTTACTCCTATTACTCCATCATAACCAGCCTTTTTAGCTTTTTTATCTAACTCTTGCAATGCTATATCTATAGCCTCTTGGATCGTATCTTCATAATGATTCATCCGTCCACCTATCAAATCTTTTATGTTTGATCGAATATCCTTAACAACGTTTGCAGAATTGACAATAACAATTGTCAGTAATTCACCAATTTCAATTCCTGGATTTTGCAAAGAATCTAGACTAACTAGCATTTGATTCACCTAATATTTTTTGTGATTGAGTAGTCCGTTTCCATTGATAAAGTAAGACCAACGGTAATATAGCCAGAATGATGAGCAAGGCAGACAAGAAAGCCATTGGAATAAAACCAAATTTGTCAGCCATTAATTCCCAGGAGATAGCACCTGTCGATAGCTTAAAGATTCCATCAAATATCAAGAATTGATTATTTGGGGCTTCCCAAAATTCTATCGCAGCATTAATATTACCGCTTTTTACAATATGTGCCATGACGCTATTGTTTTTAATTATTGAAGGATCTTCGTTAATTAAAAACTTTACAAGTTGATTTCTCTGTGGTTGTTTAAGCTCTTTTAAATAGCCTGCTAATCTTTCCAGATCGCTAGCTGATAAATGCACAGAAAGTGATAGCAAGTTTTTCTTGGGTATCGACAGCAAGCTGCGAATAGAGTCAGTATTTAGAAGTGTAACTTTAGATATTGTAGAAGAATCCTTTATCTCTAAAATATCTAGCAAAAGCTTGCGATCTAAATTTTCAAGGGGTAAATTTTTGTATAGCTCTAGCTCTATAACTTCTTTAATTTGATTGCCTGCTAAGTTATGCCACTCAACTAAGTCAGATAAGTTATGAGTAGTTTCAATCATTTTATAGCTAACTTCTGGCAATGATAGTGCTCGAGTAAATGTACCATCTTTAATGGATTCCATTAGTTGGCTACGACCCATATTGTTTAAGGCAATACCTATCAGCAGAGATATTCTTGGTATATTATCTTCATTTAATATTTCTTTAAATTCAGGTAGCTCCCTAGCGATACTTAAAGTATCTCGAAAATCTTTCTGAAAATCCAGCCATGAAGCATAGACATCATTAGAAATTTCTCTAGCAATTTGAGGAATTTCAGTCTGAACTTCTTTTTCTATAGTAGAGACTATTCCTTTTTGAATAGTTTGTTTTATATCTGGATTTTTCAGGGATTTCTGGATTGTTGGTAATGCTCCATCAAAACTTTTTATTAATTCAGTTCCAATTAGAGAAAGGCTAATAATCTCACCAATACCTGGAATTAATCCACTCCCAAAGCGACTTAGAACTCGCTCACTTAATTGTTGAAAAACTCTATTAGCAATTGTACCAACAACTTTTTTCCTGAGCTTTGCTGTAATCGAGGTAGCAAGGAAAGCACCACCACCCATAAATCCAAATTTATGTTGCTCGATATATTGAATAGTATCTGGCTTTAAAGAACCTATTGCATCAGAATCTATATCCGAAGATTTGATTTTTTTACTAAATGTATTTACGAATGCTTCTGAGTACTGGCGATTAACAAATTTCTGGAGACAATCGATAGCATAGGATGAAGATTTTGCGGAAGTCACTTCTAACTTGTCTGAAAGTGTTTCAGACACATTTTTAGATAATTGATTCAATTTTCCCTTTAACAATGGTGCATTGAATGCAATTTCAGTAACCTCATTAGCCAATTCTTCTGCTTTAGAGGGCATCCAACTGCTTTGAAATCGATTCATTAAGCCAGTATTATCATTAACCATCAGTACTGCATTATCAATTTCAGAATCAATAACCGAGTCAAGCTTTAATGTTCGCCATTCCCTATGAACTATGTCTCCAAAGTCCACATTGGTTTGATCTTCAAGAAAGTCCTGTATGCTAAGATTCAGATCTAGCCGTAATTGTGCCTCGCTAATTTCTTCGCACTTAGAAGGAAGATGATATACCTGTTCAGCAATTGGTGCTGCATATGCGACCGTATTGTTTATCATTAAACAAAATATAAGGCACCATGTTAGTAATCTTTTCATGGAAAATAAGATGCTGAATATTAATTAAATATGTTGTATGCACGGCAAAGTAGCCCTGTAGGTTTTAGCCAATTTTATACTGCGCTACTATAGTTAAATTAAGTATTCCCTGAATCACCTCCAAAACAGCAGTAACTAGAATTAAATTTTAGTTACTGCTACGGTAATTAGGACGTTCGAGATGAATGAAACCGATAGATAAAAAAATGAAGCAGAGTGGATCGATCCACTCTGCTTCATTTTTACAGCATCACGACCTAAGCACTCACAGCCTGTTTAGCACTAGTCTCCGGTGTTTCCGCCTCCGAAGGAGGCACCAACTGCCAGAACTTAGGCAGATACTCCGCCCACCGACTCAAGATTTCCTGCGCCTTCTGACTCCCCGTTTTCGCACCATGCGCCGCAATTAGATCCTTCAATTGCTTCTCACCTGCCGCTGTTTCTACCCGTTGCCATTTGACGATTTCGGGATTGATTTTGGCGATGAAAGTGTCATCCTCGTCGAGGAAATAACCCAAACCGCCTGTCATCCCCGCACCGACATTCCGCCCGACTTGACCGAGGACGACTACTACGCCGCCGGTCATGTATTCACAACAGTGATCGCCAGTACCTTCGACTACTGCGGTGGCGCGGGAGTTGCGGACGGCGAAGCGTTCGCCTGCTCGTCCGTTGGCGAAGAGGTAGCCGCCGGTGGCTCCGTAGAGGCAGGTATTACCGATGATGACGTTGCGGCTGGTATCGAAGGTAGTGCCTGTGTGGGGTTTGATGACGATTTCGCCGCCATTGATGCCTTTACATACGTAGTCATTGCTTTCGCCTGTGAGGATCAGGCTGACTCCTTCGTGGTTGAATGCGCCGAAGCTTTGTCCGGCTGCCCCCTCGAAGTTGAGCGTGAGTTGACCTTCAAAGGCGCTGTCGCCATATTTGAGGGCAATTGCACCGGAGATGCGTCCGCCAACAGATCGATCGGTATTAATAATCTTCCAGGATTTACTTGCCACGCCTTGATTTGCGATCGCGGCTTGAATCTCGCTATCTGCTAGAATTTCATCATCCAAGACGGTGCCATTGGTATGTACATCGCCGTGCGTGAGGAAGGATCGATCGACCTTCGTAGCTGGTAACTGTGTCAAGCAGTCGAGGTTGAGTGTTTTGACTTTAGTTAACACCACATCTGGACGCATGGTAAATAAATCTGCACGTCCGACTAGTTCGTTCAACGATCGATAGCCGAGCCGAGCTAAAATACTTCGCACTTCTTCGGCGATAAAGTAGAAGAAATTTACTACCTGTTCGGGGATGCCAGGGAAGCGCGCGCGTAAGTCTTCGCGCTGGGAAGCTACGCCGACGGGACATTTATTGGTATGACAGATGCGCGCCATGATACAACCTTCAGCGATCATCGCGATCGAACCGAAGCCATATTCTTCCGCGCCCATTAACGCAGCGACGATAATATCCCAGCCGGATTTTAACCCACCATCGACGCGGAGTAAGACGCGATCTCGTAAGTTATTTTCCATTAGCACTCGGTGAACTTCAGTTAGACCGAGTTCCCATGGGCTGCCAGCATGTTTGATAGAGGATAGGGGCGACGCACCCGTACCGCCGTCGTGACCAGAGATCTGGATGATGTCGGCGTTGGCTTTGGCTACGCCTGCGGCGATAGTACCGATGCCGATTTCGGCGACGAGTTTGACGGATACTCGGGCTTTCGGGTTGATTTGGTGGAGATCGTAGATTAGTTGCTCTAGATCTTCGATCGAGTAAATATCGTGGTGCGGTGGTGGGGAAATCAGCATTACCCCTGGTTTCGATCGCCGCAACATGGCGATGTATTGGCTGACTTTTGGCCCTGGTAATTGTCCGCCTTCACCTGGTTTTGCACCTTGGGCGAGTTTGATTTCGATCTGTTTGGCACTCATCAGGTATTCCGGTGTCACCCCAAAGCGTCCCGATGCTACCTGTTTGATCGCACTCATGGCGGTGTCGCCATTCCGCAAGCCATTTAAGTGCGGGAGAATAGATGATTTACCATTGACAGCATCATCGATCGTTTTATAACGTACCGGATCTTCGCCGCCTTCGCCGCTATTAGATTTAGCACCGAGGCGATTCATCGCGATGGCGAGGACTTCATGAGCTTCCCGTGACAATGCGCCGAGGGACATCCCCCCAGTGCAAAAGCGTTTGACGATATCGCTTACCGACTCGACTTCTTCGAGACTAATGGGATTTCGATCGCTTTTGAAGTCCAGCAGGTCGCGTAGCGCCGTTAAGGGGCGTTCCTGAAGATATTTTTTATAGGTATCATAGTGGTCGTAACCCGCCTGAGTCTGGTAAGCATCTACCGCTTTGTGCAGTGCTTTGGCCATTTGGGGGCTATTCATGTGATACTCGCCACTGGGACGGTAGTTGAAGAAGCCGAGGTTTTCCAGCTTGCGGAGTTCTTGGGGGAACGCCTTGTGGTGGAATGTCATGGTTTCCTGGGCTACGTCGGCGATAGTCAAACCACCGATGCGGGAAGTCGTTCCTTTAAATGCGAGATCGAGTAATTGCCGACCGATGCCGATCGCTTCAAAGATTTGCGCTCCTTGGTAGGATGATAATAAGGAGATCCCCATCTTCGAGAGAATTTTGAGCAAACCATCTTCGACGGCTTTGCGGTAATTAGCTTGCGCTTTGTCGATCGTCACTTTCAGTTCGCCGCGCGAAATTGCCGCTTGCGCTTTACTCGAATTCCACCAACTCCGGACGGATTCCCAAGCTAGGTACGGACAGACAGCCGAAGCACCAAAGCCAATCAGACAGGCGAAATGATGTGTGCTCCAGCACTGCGCGGTATCGACAATCAGCGATACTCGACTGCGTAAGCCCCGATCGATCAGATAATGATGCACTGCACCGACAGCAACTAATGGTGGAATGTAGGTAATTTCCTCGGTTAAGCCGCTTTCCGACCAATCGCTGAGCACGATAATCTGATTGCCTGAATTAACGTTATCGAATGCAGCGGCGCACAATCGCTCGATCGCAGGTTGCAATCCATTTGCGCCAGCCGCGACGGGATAGAGGGTGGATAAAAACCCACAACCGAGGGAGGAAGCTTTAATTACTTCCAATTCGGCTTCATTTAGCACGGGACTAGTTAATTTCAAGAAACCAGCCGCTTCGGGTTTGGCTTCGAGTAAATTGCCTTTTTTCCCCAGACTGACATCGAGCGACATCACGAGTTTTTCGCGCAACGGATCGATCGCGGGATTTGTTACCTGCGCGAACCGCTGTTTGAAGTAGTCGTAGAGCGGATGCGCTTTCTCTGACAATACCGCCAGGGGAATATCGTCGCCCATGCAGAAGGTTGGCTCCTTACCATTTTCCGCCATATCATTGACGATCGCCGTAATATCCTCTTCCGTGTAGCCGAAGGCGGTTTGCTGGCTCAGCAGTCCCGACTCGATCCGACAACTAGTTTCAAACGTTTGTGCGGTGAGGGTTTGACGGTGCTCCTTGAGCCATGCGCCGTAGGGATGAGTTTTGGCGATGCGCTCTTTAACTTCCCAATTATGTAAAATCTCTTGAGTTTCCAGATCGACGACAATCGTTTGGCCTGGGCCTAAGCGACCTTTTTCGACAATCTCGCTTGCAGGTAAATCGACGACTCCTGCCTCGGAGCCGACATATAGATAGCCATCTTTGGTAATGCAATACCTCGCTGGACGCAAACCATTGCGATCGAGTGTCGCGCCGACGATTTTGCCATCACTAAACGAGAGCAACGCAGGGCCATCCCAAGCTTCTTGCAAACCGCTATAGTATTCATAAAAATCGGTAATCTCTGGATAATTCTCCAGTTCCGGCTGATTTTTATATGCCTCTGGCACCATCATCATCAACCCCTCGATCGGACTCCGCCCCGATCGCACGATCAGTTCTAAGACATTATCTAATGTCCCCGAATCACTATTATCCAGATTTAAAATCGGTTGCAATTCCCGCAACCTGTCCTTCCAAATCGGATGATTCAAATCGCCTTCCCGCGCGGTCATCCCATTAATATTTCCCAACAGGGTATTAATTTCCCCATTGTGTCCCAACATCCGCATCGGCTGTGCCAGCGGCCATTTTGGTAAGGTATTCGTACTAAATCGACGGTGATAGACCGCAAATGCCGCCGTAAATAGCGGATTGGTTAAGTCACTATAAAACTCGCCCAATACCGCCGATCGCACCATGCCTTTATACACGATCGTCCGACCAGACAGCGAACAGATATAGAAATCATCCCCAGGCTTAACCGTACCCTGTGATTGCAAGGCTTTGACAATTTTGCGCCGTACCAAATAAAACTGGCGTTCTAGCTCGTCGCCAGTAGCCGTTCCCGCGATAAATACTTGCTCGATACAAGGCTGATTTTCCCGCGCTTGCATCCCCAATGTCTCTGGATTGACAGGTACTTCCCGCCAGCCAATGAGTTGACACCCTTCGCGCTCGATCGTGTCAGCAATGATGCCCTTCGCAACACTCCGCTTGTATGCGTCTTGGGGTAAAAATACCATCCCCACGCCCAATTGAGAGCGATCGCCCTGTGCGTACTCCCCAAACAACTCCCACGGAATACTCGTCAAAATCCCCGCCCCATCGCCAGAATCGCGATCGGCACTGCAACCACCGCGATGCTCCATACAAGTCAGCGCTGCCAAAGTTTGCTGGATTAATTTATGACTGGTCTTTCCCGCCGGACTAGCGATAAACCCCACCCCACAAGCATCCCGCTCTTCCACGAGCCAGCGAGGTCCCAGGTAAGGAATATTATTAGCTTCAGGAGTATGCCAATGACTGTCAGATTGGTTCATGGTGGGGGAGTCGAAATAATGTTATGAGGATGGGTAGCGGCAATAGTTGGTGTTGTTTCCAACCCAAAATAATCATTCAAGACTCAAACAGCCAAAACGTTTGAGTCAGTTTAGGAAAGTCAATTATATTACCTAATTGTTGAGATATTATAGAGTTATTTTCTTGTTTAGCGTAAGGGTAGCAATCTATGCATTATGTAGCTATAGATACAGATTGCTGCTTAAACTCGATCTATTGGCAAGAACTTCTCGATCGGGTACTTTTAACTTAGAACATACGCATACCGATTTTAATCCAATCGATCTATTAACATATCACCAAATTTGGCATAATATCGACTCCTGTTAAATAGAATCGATCGCTTTAGCGAAAGTTATCCAGTTTCTTCCTCCGAGATTGTCCTGCACGTCCTGGTGTATCGGTTGGAAATATGTCTTGGGGCAAGCTGCGAGAAAACAGATCGACTATTTGTAAACAATAAATGAGAGTAACCACTCATCTCAAGGTGTAATTTAGCAATCGAGACAGTCCAAAGCTCGGAAAATAGGTAAATTTCTAAGCGATCGAGTCAGCCAGGATCGCTAAATCGCCTACTTCCTAGCAAAAAATATGAAATTTCTCATTTAATCGACAAACAGATGACAAATGTTATCCAGTAAGGATTACCCGCATCGATCCCTCTGTGGAATGCCTGCAAAATCGACCGATTTGAGTCAATTTAGATCGATCGAGTAGAGAAAACCCTTTACAAAGCTCAACATATGCTCTAATATGAAATGCATAGGGGTCGAGGCAATCGAACCCGTACCTAGAAAATTCATCGCCATCATAAACAAATGACTACTACCTTACAACGTCGCGAAAGCGCAAACGTATGGGAAAAGTTCTGTAGCTGGGTCACATCCACCGAAAACCGCATTTATGTCGGTTGGTTCGGTGTATTAATGGTTCCTACATTACTCTCCGCCACAATCTGCTTCATCATCGCGTTCATCGCGGCACCTCCAGTAGACATCGACGGCATCCGCGAACCAGTCGCTGGTTCCTTAATGTTCGGTAACAACATCATTTCTGGTGCAGTTATTCCTTCATCCAACGCTATCGGTCTGCACTTCTACCCAATCTGGGAAGCAGCTTCCCTCGATGAGTGGTTGTACAACGGCGGCCCTTACCAACTAGTAGTATTCCACTTCTTAATTGGAATCTTCTGCTACATGGGTCGTGAATGGGAACTCTCCTACCGTTTAGGGATGCGTCCTTGGATCTGTGTTGCTTACTCCGCTCCCGTAGCAGCAGCAACCGCAGTATTCTTGATCTACCCAATCGGTCAAGGTTCGTTCTCTGACGGTATGCCTTTAGGTATCTCCGGTACGTTCAACTTCATGATCGTCTTCCAAGCAGAGCACAACATCCTGATGCACCCCTTCCACATGTTGGGAGTAGCTGGTGTATTTGGTGGTTCGTTATTCTCCGCAATGCATGGTTCCTTGGTAACTTCCTCTTTAGTTCGTGAAACAACTGAAGTTGAAAGCCAAAACTATGGTTACAAATTCGGTCAAGAAGAAGAAACTTACAACATCGTTGCAGCTCACGGCTACTTCGGTCGTTTGATCTTCCAATACGCTTCCTTCAACAACAGCCGTTCGTTGCACTTCTTCTTGGGTGCATGGCCTGTAGTTGGCATCTGGTTCACTTCTTTGGGTGTATCCACGATGGCGTTCAACCTCAACGGTTTCAACTTCAACCAATCGGTTGTCGATGCTCAAGGTCATGGAATCAATACCTGGGCTGACATCATCAACCGCGCTAACCTCGGTATGGAAGTAATGCACGAGCGCAACGCTCACAACTTCCCACTCGATTTAGCTGCTGGTGAGTCTACTCCTGTTGCTTTAGTCGCTCCTTCGATTAACGGTTAATTCCGACTGATTGAATGATTTAAAACCCCCCTCACTATCACTAGTGAGGGGGGTTTTGTGTTGGGAATTCGATCCCTGACTTTTTCCAAAAAGTCGGGGATCTCTCCACTCTGGGTTATTATAAAATTGGATAAATAAGATCTGGATAATTACTGTGGATTTGCATCCTTATGATGGTGTCAACCGTCGTTTTCTCCATACAGATATCGATCGAACGGCTGGATTTGATGTCATAGCCAGGATACTCCGCTTACCCATATCTTTGTTGAAAAACGATATTCTCTACGATCTTTCATTTTATAGTGGTGGCGTTGGTATTATCGATCGGCTAGCAATATCGCTCCCTGCCGATGTTACTCTCTGGGCAAGCATTATAGATAAACTAGGAGCCAAGACAATTGAAGCTGCAAACCAAAATTCAGATTGGGCTTCAGATCTGGCTTGGCTTGTTTCTGATGGAGAAGATGATGAGGAAGAGGAAAATGAGCTAATAATCGTGGATCGTGAAGCAGCGATTAAGTTTGTCAATGGCGAGCGTTATAAGTTTCAAACATCATGCAAAACGATCGATAGGATTTACTTTACCGAGGAAAGTAATGTCAATTCTTGGTGTGCTTTATGGGGGGAGGATCGAAATATTAAGGCTCTTCACTACTTAGTATGCCAAGTTAATGATTGGGATGCCAATTAAGTAACGTCAGTTCGGGTTAAGCAAATTGCGATAATCTAGTGATGGCTGGACTTGTGAGGGAATTAATTCTCAATATTAACTTACTCCTCACTAACAACCTACCGTTGAGTAACTGCCGAAGGCAATCCACGCTAGCACCCTAGCAATCCATTCGCAGGGGAGTCTGAGGGGCGGCGACCCGCTGTCTTGACCCAAACGCACGCTGAGGGAGCCTCAGCGCAATTTGGGTCGCTCCTCAGCGGGGGGCCTGGGGGTCGGTACCCCCAGATCCGGGTTTTTGCTTCTACCAATAACATTTGCACTTCTCAACGATCGATTCTTCTCCCGAACTGACGTTAGTCAGCTAATTTAGCCAACAAAGAACGGACATCTGCCGTTGCCATCCGCGCACCCAACGTCGTTACAACTTGAGCAGAAGCTAGCGATCCCAACCGACCCGCACTCGCCCAATCCATGCCGTTAGTAATGCCATAGAGTACTCCACCAGCATACATATCACCAGCACCGACAGTATCGATCGCTTTCACCGGAAATGGTTCGATTTGAATTAATTCTTGCCCATCAAAGATCATCGAACCTTTCGATCCCAATGTAATTGCAAATGTCTCAGCCAGCGTTTTGAAATGAGCGATAGCTTCAGTTAGATCTTGCGTTCCTGACAACTCGAATGCTTCGCTTTCATTAGCAAATAACAAATCGACACCACCCCCAATCATCTCCAGTAGTCCTTGTTTGAAGAATTTCGCCATATTCTGGTCGGAAAGGGTCAGTGCGACCTTTTGACCAGCTGCTGCGGCGATCTCTCTGGCTTTGATTGCGGCTTGCTTGCTAGTTTCACCTGTCACGAGGTAGCCCTCGATATAAGTATAAGTTGCATTGGCGATCGCTTCAGGCGCTAGTTCGGCTTCCGAAAAGCTGGAAGAGATGCCCAGAAAGGTGTTCATCGTTCGATCGGCATCAGGAGTCACCAGTACCAGACATTTACCTGTAATCCCCGCTGCGGCGGTGTTGTGCTGGAGATCGAGATCGACACCGCATTGACGCAACTCGTCGAGATAATAAGCTCCAGGTTCGTCGTTGGCTACTTTGCATGAGTAGAAAGCTTTACCACCAAACTGACTGACAGCCACGATCGTATTTGCACCAGAACCGCCACTGGTGCGTTTGGTTGCGCGATCGCCCAACCGCGCTAAAATTTTGTTCTGACTCTCTTCATCGAGCAGCGTCATCACCCCTTTGTCGATGCTCAATTCATCAAGCACTGTTGGCGCTACTTCGCATTCTATATCTAGTAAAGCGTTACCGAGTCCATATACGTCGTAGCGTGTCATAAAATTCCTCACCAAGCAAGTTAACAAATAAGATCGAATTCCCTTCATCAAGAATACCTGTTTAACCGCCCCCTCAACCGATTCTCTCACACAGAGGCTGCGCCAACGACCCAGTAATTAGCGTAACTTTACAATCTCATGTATCTTAAATCACAAAAAAGATCTAAGATTAACCGTAATATCACAGCCAATAAATTCTGTGTGAAGAGTAGAGTTAAAAATCAATGGCAAATCAATTTGGACGTAGAAGATTCATCATTTTGGGTGGAGCTGGGTTAGCAGGCACGATGCTGCTCAAAGCTTGTACCAATCCCGCCTCGACTCCTACAGCTAGTCCGAGTGCATCGCCAACTACTGCCGAAAGTCCGAGCACCTCACCTGTCGCTGCTAATGGTAACACGGTCAAGGTGGGAATCTTACATTCCCTCAGTGGTACCATGGCAATCAGTGAAAAAAGCGTCGTCGATGCCGAACAACTCGCGATCGCGGAAATCAATGCCAAAGGTGGCGTATTAGGCAAGCAAATCGAAGCCATCGTCGAAGATGGTGCGTCTAACTGGGACAAATTTGCTGAGAAAGCCAAGAAATTGATCGACCAAGATAAAGTAGCCACTGTCTTTGGTTGCTGGACTTCTGCAAGTAGGAAAGCCGTCTTACCTGTATTTGAAGAGAAGAAGCACATGCTGTGGTATCCCGTGCAATATGAAGGCCAAGAATGTTCGCAAGACATCTTCTATACGGGTGCGGCACCAAACCAACAAATCGAACCTGCGGTTGACTGGTTGTTGCAAAATAAAGGCAAAGAGTTTTTCCTCGTTGGCTCTGACTATGTATTCCCACGCACTGCTAACACCATCATCAAAGCTCAACTACAAGCTAAAGGTGGTAAAACAGTCGGTGAAGATTACTTACCATTAGGCAACAATGAGGTTACGCCGATTATTGCCAAGATCAAAAAGGCTTTACCTAAAGGTGGAGTCATTTTTAATACCCTCAATGGTGATAGTAACGTTGCGTTCTTTAAACAGATGCAAAGTGCTGGTTTAACCGCCGATAAATATCCGGTAATGTCAGTAAGTGTGGCCGAAGAAGAAGTCAAAGCGATCGGGGTAGAATATCTCAAAGGTCACTATGCTTCGTGGAACTATTTCCAAACCGTTAATACGCCAGCGAACAAAACTTTTGTTGAAAGCTTCAAGAAGAAATACGGTAACGATCGGGTAGTTAACGATCCGATGGAAGCTGCCTATATCATGGTCTACATGTGGAAAATGGCCGTCGAAAAAGCGAAGACTACCGAAATCGAAGCTGTGCGTAAAGCAGCCTTGGGCTTAACTTTCGATGCACCAGAAGGTAAAGTTACACTCGAAAATAACCATCACCTTTCCAAATTCGTTCGCATCGGTGAAATTGGAGCCGACGGAATGTTCAAGATCGTTTCTGAATCCAAAACAGCCGTCAAACCCATCCCCTGGAACCAGTATGTAGCTGAAACCAAAGGCTATGCTTGCGACTGGTCAGATCCAGCCAAAGGTGGTAAGTACAAAGGCTAATGAATTATAAGCTATGAATTCATAATTCATAGCTTATAGTAATAAGTTGTAGGGTGGGCACTGCCCACCACTTAAGTTTTGAGAATATTACCAAACCTAGTTTTTTATTTATTAAGTAGGTAGTCACGAATATTTGTAATTCAGCAATAGGTTCAAACCCTTTAATAACAAGTTGTAGTTGTAGGGTGGCAGTGCCCACCTCTTAGGATTTGGGAAATATTACCAAACCTAATTTTTTATCTATATACTTAGCGCAAACTATAAAGAAACAGAATACCCATAATTCCCTAGTCACTATCCACTATTCACTATCCACTAAAAAAGTGCTAACAGGATTATTAGAAGCCATCTTTAATGGCATGAGCATTGGGGCTGTATTGCTCATCTCTGCATTGGGACTCGCGATCGTCTTTGGTTTGATGGGCGTAATCAATCTCGCACATGGCGAGTTAATGATGTTGGGGGCGTACACCACCTTCGTCGTCCAAAACTTGTTTAAATTGCTCCCTGCGCCCCTATTTGAGTTTTATATCTTCTTTGCTCTAATTGCTGCTTTTCTGGTCTCCGCCGCTGCGGGATTAGTGTTAGAGCGCGGAGTTATCCGCTTCCTATATGGACGACCGTTAGAAACGCTGTTGGCAACTTGGGGCGTGAGTCTGATCCTGCAGCAACTAGTGCGGAGTATTAGTTGGGTGCTGACGATCGCGATTATACTCTTCTGTTTGCTATTTTTCGGCGGGATGTCATCGATCAAACGTCGCCCGAATTTCGAGCGGATGCGTACCTTAGCGATCGCAATTTTACTACCACTGTCGATCGCCATTAGTAGTGTAGTGGGGATCGTACTCAGCCAAAAATTTCAACTTGCCATTACACAGCCGTGGTTTGGTGCCCAAAACGTGGATGTCACCGCACCTGCTTGGCTACGAGGCGGATTGCCAATTGGTGATTTTCAATTACCTTACAGTCGGCTATTTATTATGGTAATTACCGCGCTCTGTTTGGTCGGTATCTATCTATTTTTACAGCGCACCAATTGGGGACTAAGGATTCGTGCCGTCACCCAAAATCGCAATATGAGTGCTTGTTTGGGGATTCCGACCGCTCAGGTTGATGCCTTTACATTTGCCCTCGGCTCGGGGTTGGCAGGTATCGCTGGTTGTGCGATTAGTTTGCTAGGCTCTGTCGGGCCGAATACCGGACAAAACTATGTCGTCGATACCTTTATGGTCGTAGTCGTCGGTGGTGTTGGGAAATTAGTCGGGACGATTATCGCTGCTCTAGGGATCGGTACTGCCAACTACTTAATCGGTTCTGGCAGTCTTGTATCATTGTTTGCATCCATCCAACCTGTTGCTGATTTCTTCACCTTTTTTGCAACTACTAGTATGGCAAAAGTGATGGTATTTGCCTTAATTATCACCTTTCTCCAAGTTCGTCCGGGGGGGATATTTCCTCAAAAAGGTCGCAATGTGGAATTATAGCCACGGTTCTGTGAGGGTAGGTCGATGCAAATTAATATTGATAATTGCTACTCCCTTCCTGCTCAAAGACTATAGATTAGCTTTTTCTTTATGCCCTCTGCGGTTAAAAAAAGATCTCTGACAGTAATAGGGTAAAAGTATTATCTATATTTTTCTGGCGAGAAGGGAGTAGCATCGCTCGATAAAACCCGACCTCTTGACGCTGCTGAATCGACTAATTATAAAATACAAACGATCGATCGCGAATTTATGATAACTATTACATCAAAGAAAAGCCGGGGCAAACCATTACTTGTAGAAGCTGGGATTGTCGGGACGATCGTGTTAACGCTAATTTTAGTCGTACCCTGGTTGCTAACTGATTTTCGACTCAGTTTGTTAGGCAGATTTTTAGCACTTTCGATCGCGGCGTTAGGTATCGATCTGATCTGGGGATATACCGGTCTGCTCAGTCTGGGACACGGAGTATTTTTTGCTCTAGGCGGCTATTTGTTGGCGATGTATCTCAAGTTGCAGATTCCCGCAGATGCTAGCAATCAACTCCCAGAGTTTATGAACCTCTATGGATTGACTGAGTTACCAGCATTTTGGCAGCCGTTTAATAACTTTGGCTTTACAATTTTTGCGATCTTATTTATCCCTACGATTATCGGTGGATTGCTCGGTTATTTAGTCTTTCGTAACCGGATTCGCGGCGTTTATTTTTCGATTCTGACGCAAGCTGCTACCGTCGTCTTTTTCAACTTCTTTAACGGTCAACAAAAACTATTTAATGGTACCAACGGTCTGACTGACTTCAAAACGATCCTCGGTGCTGATGTCAATCGATATCAATTTACATTTTATATTCTGACGATCGTTTTTCTAGTTTTAGCTTATGTACTCTGCCGCTGGTTGACGAGCGGGAGATTTGGCAATCTTTTAGTTGCCATTCGCGATGACGAAAATCGGTTGAGATTTTCTGGCTATAATCCGACTGGATTTAAAGTTATCGTCTTTGCTGTTTCTGCCGCACTCGCGGCAATTGGGGGAGCATTCTATACCATTCAAACCGGAAGAGTTTCCCCTCAACTAATGGATATCGGCTTCTCGATCGAAATGGTCATTTGGGTGGCAGCAGGCGGTCGTGCGACCCTGATCGGCGCAATTTTGGGTACTTTACTAGTTAACTTTGCCAAAAGCTTACTCAGCGAACAATTTCCAGAAGTTTGGCTATTTTTTCAAGGGGCGTTATTCTTACTAGTTGTAACGGTATTGCCCGACGGTATTGTCGGTCTCAAGAAACTATTTCAACGTCAAAGAGCGGTTGTTAATACATATCCAGATATCGATTTAGATCCAGAGGTACAAAGTGAACGAGAGCATCTTGGCAACTGAAAATTTAACTAAAGATTTTGATGGATTTAAGGCTATTAATAATCTCAATTTTAGCATGGCTCCTGGAGAGCTGCGGGTAGTTATCGGCCCGAATGGTGCTGGCAAAACCACATTTCTCGACTTAATTACGGGCAAGGTTAAACCAACCACCGGACAGGTTTTATTTAAAGGTAAAAATCTGTTGCGCTATTCGGAAGAACAAATTTCGCGATTGGGCATCGGGCGGAAGTTCCAAACCCCAAGAGTGTATCTCAATCTCACCGCCAGAGAAAACTTAGAACTAGCGGCAAATCGGACTAAAGATGTCTGGGGCACATTATTTAAAAAACTATCGAAGTCAGAACGCGATCGAGTGGGTATATTATTAGAAACGATCGGCTTGATCTCCAAAGCCGATCGGTTGGCTGATTTGCTCTCCCACGGCGAAAAGCAACGGTTGGAAATCGGGATGCTAGTCGCTCAATCGCCAGACTTATTACTAGTTGATGAACCTGTTGCTGGGTTGACAGATGAAGAGACTGAAAATGTTGGAAATTTACTACTTACATTATCTGAAAGTCACGCAATTTTAGTAATCGAACATGACATGGAATTTGTTCGACAAATCGCGAGAAAAGTTACGGTTTTACATGAAGGAACGGTACTCTGCGAAGGATCGATCGATGAAGTTCAACACGATCCGAGAGTCATTGAAGTGTACCTCGGGCAACCGCAGTAAATTAATAATTCTTATATCCTTATCCTCTATTCATTAGCCACTAAATTATGCTCGAAATCTCCAATCTCAACGTTTACTATGGCGAGAGTCATATTCTACGTAATGTCGATTTACACGTTCCAGCAGGAAAGATTGTATGTCTGATCGGCAGAAATGGCGTAGGTAAGACTACATTAATGAAAAGTATCATCGGCTTACTTACCCCCCGCACTGGTGAAATTATCCTTGACGGCGAGAGAATTAACGATCGATCTCCCGATCTGCGTGCCAGAAAGGGGATCGGATATGTCCCCCAAGGACGAGAAATTATTTCCCGATTGACTGTAGAAGAAAACCTCCTGCTCGGATTAGAAGCGCGGCGTAACAGTCATCGCTCGACCAAAATTCCCCAGGATATTTTTGAACTATTTCCAGTGTTAAAGACCATGCTCTCCCGAATGGGTGGCGACTTGAGCGGGGGACAACAGCAGCAATTAGCCATCGCCCGCGCGCTGATGGGCAAACCCCGTTTACTCGTCTTGGACGAACCTACAGAAGGCATCCAGCCCTCGATTATCTTGGATATCGAGGCAGCAGTAAAGCGAGTAGTCGAGACTACGGGAGTATCGGTATTGCTGGTGGAACAACATTTGCACTTTGTGAGACAAGCTGACAGTTATTATGCAATGCAAAAGGGTGGCATTGTAGCTTCGGGGGCGACTAGTGAATTGAGCCAGGATGTGATTCAACGCTTTTTAGCGGTGTAACTCGGACAAATGACACTTGAATAACGCCCTCTCAGCCAACGGATACCATCACCTGTAGCCAATTGACCTTGACAATCGGTAGATAACCCGTGTTATTTGAAGTATTTTGAGACAAATATTGATAAGTTTTAATAATTAAAAAAAGTCGATCTAACGTAGCTACTGACTAGTAATTAGTATAAAAATTTTAAAGTTTCAAGATTCGGTTTTCCCACCACAATGGTGACAGTCATAGGTGACAATAAGAAGGTTAGACCTGAGAAATTGGATTAATATGGAAGCAACCACGATCGTTTCTAAATGGCGTAAAGCCCTAATGCCGATCTTATTATCGGCAGTCTTGCTCTTCTCTGCATGTTCGAGTAAAGCACCCTCACCCTACGCTCAAACTCAAAAAGAGACTTCCGGCAGAAACGCTCCCGCCGCCGTCGCCAAGAATGCCGAAGCTGGTGGCGATTTTAATAAATTCTTCCCTCAAGGTAGTGCTGGCTACTCCCGTGTATTCTCCCAAGAGAAGAAAGGCTTTGCTGAAGCTAAGCTAAATAAGGCCGGGAAAAATGTCGCTGTTCTCTCGATCAGTGACACGATTAGCCTCCCCGCTGCGGCTAAGAAATATGAAAATAGTATCAGCAAACTCAATAACTATCCACTGATAGATAACACTCAGCTCAAAAGTACTTCGGTATTAGTCAATAACCGTTACCAAGTTAAAGTAGCCTCTCGCGATCCTTCATTTACGGCTGAAGATCGTCAAATGTGGCTTCAAAAGTTTAACCTCGGCGGATTATCCACACTCAAGTAGTCGCTTAATAATTGTAATTATCTTCAGGAGTCAACTGTGAGCAAAGCAATTTTTGAACTAGTAGACGAGTTGCCCACTGGGGGATTGACCGTCATGTCATTGAATGCCTTGGATTTCGTCATCCCCGGACAATGGCAGAATATCGTTGGCTTCGACAACACCATTAAAATCGTGACTGGCACTGACGACCCCGACTATATTCAAGCGATCGGCGAACGCGCGGTAGCTTTATATAATGACAAAGGCGAAGGTTATCAAACTGCCATGTGGCTCTACAACACTGTAGACTCCGGCTCCAGCGCCCTCGGTGCAGCAGCAATGGCCAATAAACTCGGCGAAAGTTTCTCGATGTTGGGCTTTTTGGGAAATATTACCCCCAAAGCCGAAACCGCCCAAACGATCGACCTCAGCGTCAAATTAGTCGCGGAAATCGTGGCATTCTGCCAGATCAACGGTATTCCTGGCGATAGCGTTGGTGACTTCCTCGCCGCACTCGGCGACTACGGCGGCGAATCCCTGATGCGGATGTGCGCGTTGATTTGTTTCGATGGCTTGATCCCGCTCGGCCCCGATTTTATCGGTATGGTGACGGATAAAATGGGTGGCATGAGTCCCAAGGAGCTAGAAGGCAACCAAACCTTCAAAGGCATCAAAGACCAAATTCCTGGCGGCGATACGGGCGGACAACTGGGCTTTATTACCCAAAGTTTTGGTTCTGTCAGCGGTTGGATGAGCGATTTTGTAACTTCGCGTGGTTTGACCCCCGAATCAGTTGTCGGCAATCTCCGCAACTTTGTGGACATTACGGATGATAAATTAGATTATCTGGGCGCATTCCTCGATGTGAGTACCAATTATTATGCGCATACTGGTACTCAGACGCTAGCCAGACGATTGATCGAGCGGGCTGCTGCTGAAATGTAGAAATCTGGCGATCGCTCGTGATGGGCGATCTCGGATTGGGGGATATCCTGCTGGGATACCCCTTCACATTTAAATATCGATCCGATTCATTATCCAGTGCCAGCAGTTTCTCAAAGATCGTGCAACGTATAACCATAAGCCCCGCCCAAATTCAGCAAAACTCGATCGATCTTACTCCCGAACAACATCACTATCTCACCCGTGTTATTCGCCTCCACAACGGCTCCAAGTTTCAGGCGATCGATGGTACTGGAAATCTCTACCTCGCCGAACTAACTGGCAATACTGCCCAGATTATCGAACTAATTACCAGCCAAGATTTGGGACTCCCCCAAACAGTTACCCTCATTTGTGCCCTACCCAAAGGCAATAACTTCGACGATATCGTCCGCGCTTGCACCGAACTCGGCGTAACCGAAATCATCCCGGCCATCAGCGATCGCACCCTGCTCCAACCGAGTCCCCAAAAGCTCCAAAGATGGCGCAAAATCGCCCAAGAAGCCACCGAACAGTCCGAACACCTCACAATTCCGACGATCGCCGAACCACAATCGCTCCAGGCTATTTTTGCCCAACTTCCAGATCGGAGTCATAAATATCTCTGCGAAGCACGCGGCGAACAGCCACACCTGCTGACCTGTCTGCAATCTGACCCATCCGATCGCCCAATTATTATCGCGATCGGGCCTGAAGGCGGCTGGACGGCTGAAGAAATCGATTTGGCACTCCAACATGAATTTAAATTAGTATCATTGGGTAAGCAAATTCTGCGGACGATCACTGCTCCAATAGTGGCATTATCGATCGTCTCTGCTGTCGCAAACACAACACCCACAGACATATCTGGTTTCAGCAATAATGATGTATCGAGTGGGTAAAGCCATCCCATAGAATGGAGACAATGATCGCCTGTAAACCAATTTTGGATTTTGGATTAACCCTATACCTGAAGGCAGGATCTTTAATTAAAAAATTTAGACTTTGAATTTATTCTACGAATTAATTCGGGAGATTGAAGCCTGTTTAGATTTTAGATTGCAAATCATCAATCCAAAATCCAAAATCCGATCGAGAATTGAAAAATTGCCCCATTTAACAAATCGATGTATGGACAACCTATTTAAATCCAACTACTTCTGGTTGTTTTACTCGATTAGCCTCACCTTATTTTCGTTTAGCCTATTTTTACAATGGGGGCTGATGGTGGGGATGCTATTCCTGATCTTTTTCTGTTTTCGCTGGACTCGATTAGAGACAGACCTTTCGCTCGTGCAATGGCGTAGTTATCTCTTGGCAATCTTTTTATATCCACCTGCTGAAACGACTATTATACTGCTCCGCATCAAAGGCAAGATGCCCCAAGATTTCGATCTAATCAATCGTGGGGAGCATTTTTGTTGGGCGATCGCGTTGATATTCTTTTTTCTACCATTAATTGCGGGATTTTGGAAGTCACTTAACGGTTGGCAGAATCTGATTTTTATTCTTGGCTTTGTTTGTTTGTTGGGAAATTTTAATGAGTTTCTAGAATATCTCTTCCGCATCCAACCATCATCGAGAGATAACGCATTATTCGCTTCCTTTTATCACGATACGATTCTCGATATGACGATGAATTTATTGGGGGGATTGGTGGGATTTGCGATCTTGACGCGACTATTTGCCAAACCTCGATCGGCTCAGATTGCGATCGATCGTTAGTAATTAAAGTCTACTCTGACAAAAATAATATTACCTGAAACTATTTAACGCAGGGGAGTTCGTTTGCAGTACGCGTTCGACAATATCCGCAGCATACTTAACTCCTCCTGCCCGATCGATCGCTACACTTAATTTCTGGGCATTATCACGATAACTACGCTCTGTGAGTACCCGATCGATCGCTAGTCGCAATTTTGGTACATTCAGCTTGGCTAGGGGAACTACTTCACCCGCACCAGCTCGTGCGACTCTAGCTGCCATCCCTGGCTGATCGGTGGTAATCGGAATGGCAACCATCGGCACGCCACTACTCAAACAACTTACTGCCGTGCTACCTGCATGAGTAATTACCAAGTCAGCACGGTTAATCAATTGCTGATGGGGTGGAAATGCAACTACTAGTGGGTTGCCAGGAAAATCCGTCTGTGCGGGATCTGCATTGGGATTTCCGAGCGAAATGACTAACTGGGCATCGATCTCCAGACAGGCTGTAGCAATGCACCGAAAAATCTCCCAATTGTGGCTTTGCAAAGTGCCTAGATTTGCATATATTAACCGTTTACCGTTGAGTTTTTCCCATGGAAAATCCTGCCGATCTAATGAAACAGGCTCTAGATCCGCAGGACTTTTCAGCAACCCTACGTAGTGAAACCAGGGGACGAGTCGTTCGCGGGGAAAATCGAGTTCCTGTGGCAACTGAGCGATTTGAGCGAGTTGCGAATAGCCATCGTCTCGGTTTTGGTGTGGTGGCAATTGCCACAATTGCCGCTGCCGCACCAGTACATCCCAAATCGATCGGGTAAGATAAGCGAGTAGAGAGTGACCCAATTGATTTCTGCGTCTAGCCCACCAGACATTTTCATAACTCCAGGAAGTAAAATTAGGTGGGACTCCAGGTTCGCGATTTATCGGTAATGCGTTGCAAACTGTGATAAACGGTAAGTTTAGGTAATCGGCGATGGTGCCCCCAGCATTTGTGAGCTGATCCACCAGCAGTAAGTCGATCCCAGCCTGCCGAATCGCTTCAGGAGCATCGCGGAACAACATCTTCGCTTCCCGCTCGAAAAACTCAATGGCAAATTTCAATCCTGCCAATCCGGTCAAGCGTCCTAGTTCTGCGTACATCGTTGCGATGCTACCAGGCGGGAAATCGCTAGCCCCAATTTCATAAAATTCTAAGTTGGATCGATCGATTTTTTCGGCTACTTCTGGCACACCAAACAATGTAACTTTGTGACCGCGCCGCATTAGCTCCATCCCCAAGTTGCACATGGGGTTGAGATGTCCGATCGCTCCAGGGCACAAAATACCAATGTTAGACATGCTGATTTAGTGTTTGAGAGAGCATTTCGATTAGTATCCGATCGATTTTGACTACTGCCATTATCGGCCTTTAATGGCTGCAAAGATTGATTTTGGTTACAGCAAGATCGTTGCTGTCGAAGTAAACACCACACCCGTCCCCAAGTGTTGATATAATAGCGACCTTCAGGTGGTGTAGTCACCCCGATACTCGTCCATCGCTGAAACAGGGTGCCAAGGTGCAGATAAACTTTTTAGATCGAGTCAGATTGGGCATTGCGGTATTGACAGCCAAAACAGTCACCGCCGCGATTCGCACATTGAAAATGGGTGCCGCCAGCGTCCTCCCTGGTACCATCAGCAAGCGGCTTCACCCGCAAATTTTATCCCTCCTGTCCCAACAAATCAAATATGGAGTTATCGTCGTCGCTGGGACTAACGGCAAAACTACTACCTCGCTCCTGCTTCGCAGCATCTTAGAAAAAGATGGGTGGAAAGTCGTCCATAACGAGGCGGGAGCTAACCTAGTAAATGGATTGATTACCACGTTATTAGAACGCACCAGTCTGACGGGACGACTCAAAGCAGACTACGGGATCTTAGAAATCGATGAAAATGTCATCCCGCTGGTTTTACCCCAGCTCAAGCCCAAATATATTCTCGCCCTAAATCTGTTTCGCGATCAACTCGATCGCTATGGCGAAGTCGATACGATTATTTATCGCTGGCAAAAAGTAATTGCCGATCTCGATAGCGATAGCGTCTTAGTAGTCAACGGTGACGATCCAGCTTTAGCTTACCTCGGACAACAACTCGAAAAAGGCGCAAAACCCAAGCAAGTTAAATATTTTGGTCTGACAGAGCCAGAACTATATTTAGATGAAATCCCTCATGCTGTAGACTCGATTTACTGTCCGAGTTGTGGAACAGCCCTTACTTATCAAGGCGTATATCTGTCTCACCAAGGAGATTTTGACTGCCCGAAATGTAGCTTTACAAAAAGCGAACTCTCGATCGAGAGTAAAGCTTGGCCGCAAGTCCTGATCGGTGTTTATAACAAATATAATACCCTGGCTGCGATTACCACAGTGGAATCGATCGGCGTGAAAAAAGAAGTTATTTTAGATACGATTAGCACCTTCCAAGCTGCCTTCGGTCGATCGGAAGAACTAGTTTACAATGGCAAAAAAGTGCGGATTTTACTGACTAAAAATCCCGCCAGTATGAACGAAACCATCCGCGCTGTCAGTCAAGTCCGTCGATCTGGTGGTAGTTCTGTGAGTCTGATGGTACTTAACGATCGCACCCCAGACGGTACCGATGTCTCGTGGATTTGGGATGTGGATACCGAGAAATTTGTCAATTCTGGCGGGACGATTGTAGTTAGTGGCGATCGGGTTTATGATATGGCATTGCGGTTGGAATATAGTAAAACCGACCCAAGTAGCGGTTGTCAAATTATCGTTAAGGAAGATCTAAAAGACGCGATCGATACCGCCTTAGAACTCACTGCAAATACTGAAACTCTGCATATTATTCCTACATATTCTGCAATGCTAGATGTTCGCGAAATTTTAACGGGTAGAAAGATTCTTTAAGCTCATATTGCTGGAACTAGCTAGATCGGTAAGAATCTACAGCTAAATATTCGTAACATCAAAATCAACTCCAAATTAATACTGGTGGGCAGTGCAGACCCTACCGTAAAGGCTCAAGAATTGAGTAGTTATCCACAAGTATCGATTGACTAGTACTAAGCTCAGATCCAACCCACCCCGCCCTATCGGGCACCCCTCCCAGGAGGGGAATTTACTAGTCACTATTCCCTATCCCCTATTCCCTAAACATGGAACTAAAAATCGGCTGGCTTTATCCTACTCTCATGAGTACCTATGGCGATCGCGGTAATGTCATCGCCATCCAACAGCGCGCCCAGTGGCGGGGCATCGACGTAGAAGTCATCCCTTACGATCGTGATTCTGCGCCAGAAGTCATCGATCGAGTCGATGTGATGGTGGGTGGTGGCGCTCAAGATCGACAACAAGAAATCGTGATGCGCGATCTTGCTGGAGCCAAAGCTGAGGCAATTAAAGCCAAACTCGATGCTGGTGCGCCAGGAGTATTTACCTGCGGTTCGCCGCAATTATTGGGGCGATTTTACGAGCCGGGATTGGGCGAAAAAATCGAAGGGATGGGCATTATCGATCTCGAAACTAAACATCCGGGGATCGATACTCAGCGGTGCATTGGTAATGTGATTTTTGAGATTACCGCCAAAAGATTGGCAGCCGAACTGACAGAGCTACTAGGCGGACAAAGACCGATAATCGTTGGCTTTGAAAATCATGGTGGTCGGACTTTTCTCGGCCCGAATGCCGAAGCATTGGGGACGGTAATCAAAGGTTACGGTAATAATGCCAGCGATGGTACTGAAGGGGCTTTTTATCACAATGCGATCGCGACTTATTCGCATGGGCCACTAATTCCCAAAAATCCATTTATCGCTGATTGGATGATTAAAACTGCCTTACAAAATAAATATCAAACTGAAATTAACCTGGCACCTCTCGACGATAGTTTAGCCGATCGAGCGCGTGCGGCGATGTTAAAACGATTAGATATTAATTAGTTGGCAGCGGGTCTGTCTACTCGATCGACATTAAGTTTTTGGTAAATAGCGATAGTGTCCGTTAATTTTCCAACTGCGGGGAATTGTTTCTACCTTGGTACCACAGCAAGCGTTATGCACCATTTGATAATAACCATGATTATCTTTGATATTGGTGACGATCGCGATGTGTAAGCCGATTTTTTCACCCAGATCGTAAGTAACTAGATCTCCTGGTAAATAGTCTGCTGAATTCTTGGAAATCGGTAGTTCGGCACCGCGCCGCTTGAAAAAAGTCATGAGGTTTGCCACTCTCCGATGGTCGATATTTTTATCGGGTTGTTTCAGTCCCCAGATCTGTGGATATGCGGCAAAATTGCGCTGCATATCCTCGTGAACCGATCGTTGCAAATCGATCCCGATCTGACGATAGGCGCGCACGATGACATCCGTACACACCCCCGTACTGGCGGATACGTCGCCACCTGGATAAGTTAAGGAAACATAAGCCGGATCGTAGCTTTTAGTGACATCTGTTTGTGCGATGCCACCCGCGACTAATTTGCGGATCGTTGGATTGGTAATTTTTGTGGTAGTCGGCTCTGGATTAATAACTGTGGAAATTCGCTGCGGGACACGACAAGCAGAGAGCGGGAGGATCGCGCAAAATATTAATACCAGTCTCATTTGTAGCTTCATTTATTCTCGCTGTAGCAACTACCCAACTCCCTGCTTAAATTTCGCTGGAGACAACCCTCGATCGACGATAAACTTAAAGAAATTACTGCCTAAAAGTTAAAACTCGATCGAGTTAACTATGTAAAGCTTCCTACAGTCGATCGCGATCGATTTTCGGATTATTGCCCCGAATCAATTATGAATTCAGCGCCTAGTTACTGCTACACAGGGATTTGTCCCACTCACGGCGAACGCTTGCAATTACCCCGCACTCAGGAAGTTGAAACGATCGCGCGTGACTTAATGGCACAGCTAGCTCAGGATGAGCTGTATGCTCGTGAGGGCAAAATGTACGGCGTGTTGCTAGTCGAGTCCAAAAGTGGCGAACGCAGCGTTTTCAAGGCTTTTTCGGGGCTATTGGCGGGCAAATCGACGATCGATGGTTGGGTACCGCCAATTCCAGGGCGAGAGCATGTTGCTGAAGCTGAAGCTGAAACCCTGGTTGATCTAGCAGCGATGCTGCAAGAATTAATCGAACTCGATCGATCCACAGAACGCGAGCGCTCCAAATTATTAGCACTAGAATTTAAACAGCGATTGGCAGCATTAGCGATCGTTCATCGTCAGCGCAAAGAATTACGCCAGCAACAACGCGAACACCTGAGTGCAACTCTCGATCCGAGCGAAATCGAGAGCACCCTCGCACTACTCGAAGCCCAAAGCTGTCAAGACGGGCGAGAACGTCGCCAACTCAAACAAGAACGCGACACGGCTTTACAGCCGCTCAAGGAGATTTTAGACCGAACCGATGCGCGAATTCGGGAGGTGAAACAACAGCGGAAAATTCGATCGCGTCAACTGCAAACTCAGATGCATGAAGCTTATCACTTAATGAATTTTCTAGGGACGAGTAGCTCGTTACGCGAACTGATGCCCGCAGGGATTCCCACCGGAACGGGTGATTGTTGTGCCCCCAAATTACTCCACTATGCAGCCACCCAGCAGCTTAAACCGATCGCGATGGCCGAATTTTGGTGGGGCGAACATAGTGCGGATAAATATCAGGGCGAATTTTATGGTGCTTGTGCCGAACGTTGTCAGCCATTGATGGGATTTATGCTCTCGGGCTTGACTCCAGCAGTTGGCAAACCGTCCTTAGCGATTATTTATGAGGATGCATATCTAATTGCCATCGATAAGCCTGCTGGATTACTCTCTGTCCCAGGACGTTATCTCGACGGACAAGACAGCGTGCTGTCTCGACTGCGGCAACTATTGCCAGCTGAGGAGATTTATACCGTCCATCGGTTGGATCGAGATACATCGGGAATCTTATTATTAGCACGCGATCGATCTACATACCAACACCTCACTCGCCAATTTCACGAGCGCCAGATTCAGAAAGTTTATACAGCAATTTTGGCAGGTAAAGTCGATCGCGACTCAGGCACGATCGATTTACCATTATGGGGCGATCCGACCGATCGACCGCGCCAACAAGTCGATTTCGATCGGGGCAAACCCAGTTTGACTAAATTTCAAGTTTTGGAGCAAATTGGCGACTCCTCGCGCGTTGAATTTATCCCCATTACTGGGCGAACCCATCAACTGAGAGTCCATTCTGTCGATAAATTGGGGCTAGGCATCCCAATTTTAGGCGATCGGTTGTACGGTTGTCAGACAACTGGTAGGCTCCATCTTCATGCCCGAGAACTTACTTTTATACACCCTGTCCGTGCTGATTTAGTTCGCCTCCAGCTAGAAGCCAAGTTTTAAGATCGGAAGGGACGATATCGATCCAGCCATCCCAAGCACCATCGACTAGGGTAAGATCGAAGTGAATGCCCAGCGAGAACCAAATGCCAGATCGATCCCAGCCAGCCACCCCAGGTAATGAATCCGTAGTAGAAGCTTACCTGTCGTCTCTCGACAATGGTGTTGGCGAGCAAGATGCAGCGCCAGGACTGATTCCGATTGCGCCAGAGGGATTTCGATCGGGATTTGTCGCCATCATCGGGAGACCGAATGTAGGCAAATCCACACTGATGAACCAACTGATCGGTCAAAAAATCGCGATCGTCTCTCCAGTCCCCCAAACCACCCGCAACCGCTTACAGGGCATTCTCACCACCGATGCAGCCCAAATTATCTTCGTCGATACCCCCGGTATTCACAAACCCCATCACAAACTGGGTGAAGTCTTAGTCAAAAATGCCCAAAGTGCGATCGGCGCTGTCGATGTGGTGCTATTCGTAGTCGACGGCATGGAAATTGCTGGCGGTGGCGACAGATTTATTGCCGATCTGCTGGAAAATGTTAAGACTCCCATAATTTTAGGGATCAATAAAATCGATGCACGGACGGATCTGAGTCCATCCCATCTCGACGCGATCGAGCGCAGCTATCAAGAGCTAGTGGGCGATCGGGAGTGGCAGATCGTCAACTTTTCGGCGGTTACCGAGACGGGTTTACCTGAATTACAAACCAGTCTAACTGCCGAATTAGGGATCGGGCCATATTACTACCCGCCAGATCTGGTCACCGACCAGCCCGAACGGTTTATCATGGGCGAAATGATTCGGGAAGAAATCATCCTACTTACCCGTGAAGAATTGCCACACTCAGTTGCGGTAACGATCGATCGCGTTCAAGAAGATGCCAAAATTACCCGCGTATTGGCGACGATCTATGTCGAACGCGACTCTCAAAAAGGGATCCTGATCGGCAAAGGCGGGCAAATGCTCAAGCAAATCGGTTCGAGTGCCAGAGAGCAAATGCAGAAATTGATTGCCGGCAAAGTTTATCTGGAATTATTTGTTAAAGTGCAACCCAAATGGCGACAATCGCGCCTCCGGCTGGCGGAACTCGGCTATCGGGTGGAGGATTAGGACGCTCGATCGACCTAAAAATCTCTAAAATCACAAAATATCCAATCTGGCAACGTTAAATATACTGAAATTGCTGTAAAGTTACAAATTAAGTTGCAACGCACTTAATTTAACTAATGGTATCAACCCCCCGTCGGGATAGCATCTCCCCTTCAGTCGAACCGCAAGTAGATCCATATACCCTCGCCCAAATGGGAATTGCGATGTTAATCGATCTCGCCCAGCGTGGCGAAATCGATCCGTGGGATGTCAAAGTGATCGACGCGATCGATTTGCATTTGAGCAAATTACCATTACAGGCTGATGCCACACTAGCGCATAAGCAAGCCAATCTCTCCCAATCCGGACAAGCATTTCTGTGGGCGGCGATGCTCGTCTTACTCAAAGCTGAAAGCTTAGAGCAGAGTCAATCCCCAGCCGAAGATTTTGAATTTCTGGAAGAAGATCTCGATTTTGAAGCGATCGGCACAGCTGGACTACCGCGCAACTTAGAGCGGCATATCCGCCGCCGACTAACGTCGCCACCACACAAGACGCGTCCGGTGACACTGGAAGATCTGATCCAGCAACTCCGCCAAATTGCTGATAAAATTGCCGAACCTACCGTCGTGCGTCGATCCATTCGGGGCAAGGCAATGTCAGTCAAACGCGCGACACAAACCATTGCTGGACTGGCGCACGATGAAAATCTAACTGAGATGGCGGCACTTGTCGCTGAGTTTCTGGTCACGTACACTAGTGAAACCAACTTCTGGACGCTCGATGACCTCGTGAATCTCTGGTCTGATAAATTTCCCGCCGCACCAGGGCAGCATCATGGAGTCAACCACGATCGAGTGGGCGTATTTTGGGCACTATTACTATTATCAGCTCAATCTAAGGTCGAGCTAGATCAGACAGAATTTTACCAAACCCTCACTATCCGCAGACTGCATGAAGAATCGGTTGAAATGAACTAGTTGTAACGTGCGAAGCGATCGTCCTACATTAGGCAAGCTTCTTAAAAATAGCAGTATTGCGGTGGCATTCACCGTTGATGAGTAACGAATCGGCAATTAAAAAACTGATTCTATCCTCGCTACTGTTAACTTACAACTTATCGGTGAAACTCTCAAAATGGTATGGAGAGTATCCCGCCAACAATCGATCGCTGCTAAAGTAGATGGGATAGAGGACTATCAGTAGATAATATTAAATATGAAAGCAATGATTCTGGCTGCCGGAAAAGGTACCCGCGTTCGCCCGATTACCTATACTATTCCCAAACCATTAATTCCGATCCTCCACAAGCCAGTAATGGAGTTTCTCGTGGACTTGCTCAAACAGCATGATTTCACCGAAATTATGGTTAATGTCAGTCATCTTGCTAAAGAAATTGAAAGTTATTTTCATGACGGGCAAAGGTTTGGAGTCCAAATTGCCTATTCATTTGAAGGAACGATCCGTGAGGACGGAGAATTAGAAGGTCAAGCATTAGGTTCCGCAGGCGGGATGCGCCGGATTCAAGATTTCTGCCCCTTCTTTGACGATACTTTCGTAGTTTTGTGTGGCGACGCACTGATCGATCTCGATCTGACCGCCGCCGTCAAATGGCACAAAGAAAAAGGTTCGATGGCGACGATCGTAACTAAAACAGTTCCCCGAGAAGAAGTTTCAAGTTATGGGGTCGTAGTTACCGATGAAACTGGTCGCATCAAAGCTTTCCAAGAGAAGCCCTCGGTCGAAGAAGCACTGAGTACGAATATCAATACTGGGATTTATATTTTTGAGCCAGAAGTATTAAATTACATTCCTTCCGGTCAGGAATATGATATCGGTGGAGATTTATTTCCACAGTTGGTTGAGATGGGTGCCCCGTTCTACGCTATTTCGATGGATTTCCAGTGGGTAGATATTGGGAAAGTGCCCGACTACTGGCAAGCAATTCGCAGCGTCTTAATGGGTGAAGTCAAGAATGTGCCGATTCCTGGGCATCAAGTCAAACCGGGTATTTACACGGGTATCAATGTCGCCGTCAATTGGGATAAAGTCGATATTACTGGCCCGGTCTACATCGGTGGGATGACTAAAATCGAAGATGGCGCTAAGATCACTGGCCCCGCGATGATCGGACGTAATTGTCATATTTGTAGCAATGCCCACATCGACAATAGCGTGATCTTTGAATACTCACGGATTGCCTCCAATGTCATTCTTACTGATAAATTAGTGTTCGGTCGATATTGTGTGGATAAAGAAGGATCGACGATCGACGTTCAAGCAGCTTCGCTGGATTGGTTGATTACCGATACCCGTCAACCGATCGAGCATATTACCAAAAAAGCTGCTCAATTTGTTGCCCAAGTCTTCTAATTCAGCCGCATCACTGATTATCAGTGCGAGCAACTGCAATTTATGCCACACGATCGGTAGATCGAGCCTCAGCCACCTACCGATCGTTTGGCCATAGCAATCTTACCGCGAGCACCGCAAATCCCAATGCGGCAAAGCCTTTGAGTACCTTAACTGGTAAGAATGCGGCAATTTCTCCACCAGCTAAGACCCCGATCGAACTAGCTAGCAATAAAGCAGCAACCGAACCGAAGAATACTGCGCGTGGATGCTGGGTGCTACCACCCAACGCGATCGCGGCTAGTTGACTTTTATCGCCGATCTCAGCGATAAATACCGTGATAAAAGTCAGTCCCAGGAGTTGCCAGTTCATACTTTAAGTAAGGAAGGTCGGTTTTGGAGCGAAATTTTTGGTGAGTCGCAGGGGCTACTTATCTAAACTTACCCCTTGGATGTGTTAAAAGACAAGCGATCTCTACCCACTAGCCACTAGTTTCACTCACTTCCGCGATCGAGACAATCTCAGCTGCTGGTGGTGACGGCATCAACTCATCGCGCAACCGCGCCATAATCGTCGCATCATCAATCCGCGCCAGTATTTCCTGAATGACGGTATTCGCCCCCAATTGACCCCAAGTACTCCCAGCTTCGAGATAAGTCTGAGTAGCTTTACCGACACTATAAGCGCCATAACCCGCGATCGCGGCTTGAATCGCGCCCCCACCAAGATAACCAGGCGCAGCACTCCAATTTAGCGTACCATCGACGATCGCCGAAAACTTGCCGATGCCAAACAGGATGCTAGTAGCTACTTCGCCGAGTAATAAACTCCCCGCGCTAAACAACAAGCCACTGAATAACTTACTCAGCTCGTATTTAGTCATCGGGAGATTGTACAGCTTCGCCAGTGAGAAGATTAAGATGAGATCTACTATCGCGCCGCCCGCTACATCTAAAATGGCGATCGGGTTGAGCGCTACAGCGAGCGCCTTATACTGAGCAAATCTCCGTACCAAGTTATTCGCATCAGCTTGCATGTCAGCAAGGGTATTTTTTGCTAAATTCCGCTCGGACGAACGTGCCTGAACTAATGCATTGATCGCGAGTAACGATCGACCTTCCCGATCTAGTAGTTCTTTAATTTTCTGCTGCAGGGGGGCGATTTGGGGTTCGGGCTGTTCCCACTCGGTTTTGGTCGTACCATCGGGGTACTCAGTGCGGACTTGGATGGGGGTAGGATCGGCGGCGACCATCACTACCTCATCCGCAGATAGCAACCGTTGCAATAACTCATCATTGGCGCTTTCTCCACCCAAATTTTTCAACTGCGTGTAGATTGTTTGCCGTTCCTGCTCGGGATAGAGATCGGACTTGTTAAACACTAGCAATAACGGCTTCTGCGCTTTCCGCAACTCGCACAAAGCTTGATATTCTAGCTGGGTAATATCGCCAGCAATGATAAATAAAATTAAGTCGGCTTGAGCGACAACTTCTGATGCCATTTTGCCCCGCGCATCGCCATCGATTTCATCCAATCCCGGCGTATCGATTAATTCGATTTGCATGATGCCATCTGGCGACCAGGGAATCGATCGCGGGAACCGAGTTACACCGTTGAGGGGGCCAGTTTCCAAGATCTTTTTGCCCACCAAGGCATTTAATACTGCCGACTTACCGCGACTGACCAAGCCAAATGCCGCAATACTGTAATTGGTTTGCTCCAACTTAGCTAAAGTGTGCGCTAAGGTGTCTAAATCGCTCTGTAAGCTGGGTGAAACTTCCCCAACCTTTAGGGATGCGTATCGGGACAAACTCTGCTGTAAGCTCGCTTTAGCGCGATCGAGATCTAATGAGACTGGTGCGGGAGAATTGGTAGCTAGCTCGGGGATGCTCATATATCCGGTTTCAGGTTGGAGGAAGTTTGTTGCAGCGGAAGTTCGATTAATTGCCAGACATTTAAATCTCGACTCTCATCGCTCACTCCGAGTCGAATATCGCTTGGCTCGACATCAGCAGTATGAGATTGAAAGATCCGATCCCACCACACGAACACGCTCCCATAGTTGGATTGACTCTCACTCTGGATCTGGGAATGGTGGATGCGATGGTAGTCTGGAGTGACGATCGCATAGGCTAAAAGTCGATCGAGCGACTGCGGCAGGGCAAAATTACTATGTTGCAGAGCCACAACTACTGTAAATATTAGCTCGTAAGTCAGCACGATGTTTGCCGAAATACCCAACCCCCAAATCAGTATTAGTTTGGGAATACTCGAGCTGAGAATTTCGATCGGGTGAAAGCGATAAGCAGTCGAGACATTCATCGATCGATCGGTATGATGGACGCGATGAAATCGCCATGCTAGCGGCCAGGTATGCATCGCGCGATGCCATAGATATATATAAAGATCGAGCATGAGGATCGTTACGATCCCCAGCATTACGGGAGAAAAAAACGGCTGGATCGACTCTAACTGCGGAAGATTGCCAATCGGCAACCGCGCGAGTGAGATCGTTAACAGGCTTGAAGCGATCGAATTTAACAATCCTAATTGTAGATTACTCGTGATTCTCGATCTCAAAGAATTATGAAAGGAAAAAAATGGCAGCTTATTTTCCAGAATTAGCAGCGTGACAATGGTAGTAATAATCAGGATTAACTTAACTGGCATCGGCTTTAACAAACAGTCGATCGTGGCGAGGTGGTGGGTATGCTAGAGACGATAGCGCTGGATCTCCATTAGTTTCAGCGCAGACACTCAATCGATCGTAGGAGTTTTTATGGCTAAGATCTGTGGTCTGGCGCTAATCGTAGTAAGTATCTATTTTCTAGGACAAGATATCGAGTTTACGACCCACTATTACTATAACTGGTGGCAAAAAGTTCCGGCGGCAGGTTCGGTAATATCATTGCTGCTGGGAATTGCCTCGCTAACACTGTGGCGACAGGCGATGGGGAACTTTGGGTGGATTTTTATCGCCATCGGGATTATCCTAGTTTTCTTGAGTGCGGGAGTTATCTTACAACCGACGAGCTTGTGGAAATTTTTTGTCACGATGTTGGCGTTCGCCAGTGGATACCAATTGCTAACTAGCGGTAGAATTAGATTTTAAGTATTTTGAGGTTTGCAAGCTGGGTAGCAGTGATGAAAAAACAAATTTACCTCTGCCTATGGATATCGATCGGGTTACTAACTGCTTGTAGGACGAGTCAGCCACCTAAGACTCCAGTTATGCCGACCGCTCCTACCCCTACTCCGCTTGTCGTCGTTCCGACTAGTCCATCCCCAGTCCCGATCGTTTCACCATCACCAGTGGTACCCTCTCCCGTACCTGTAAAAATCCCCCCCGTCCAACCGACACCCAAAGCATCACCATTTACAGTGACAGCTTTACCAAAATCGATTTACCCGACCCCTACTCCCGTCGCAATTCCGCTACCCGCAGCACCAGCTAAAACTAAAGCAAATCCCAAACCCGAACCGCTGACAAAATCGATCGATCCCGCCCAGCAGATTACAACGAATGGCATCGGTAATGCCAAAATCGGCATGACATTTAAACAACTCAAGCAGCAGATGGGCACAGGGTTTGAGTTTCCCATTAAAACTAGCTTTATCGAAGGCTTCGACGCGATCGCCGTTACCAAAGCTGGTACCGTACAGTATTATATTCCTTATCCCGCTGGGACTAATTTTACCGACGCAGATCGGATCGAACACTTGACCACCGATAATCCTAACTATCGTACCGAACAAGGTGTTGGGCCGGGCACCTCGATCGCCAGAGCAGCCTCTGTTTATGGCAATGCAACGCTATCGATGAGTAAAGAAAACGAGTCGCGCGAGTTTATTAGCTTCACCCAGCATCCTAATGGTTTGGCATTTCGTCCCAAACCAGCCAAAACCCGTTCCTTTGCGGGTGACTATCCCGAAAGTAACGACGAGTATCTCAAAACTCAAAAGTACGACACCAAAGCCGCGATCGGTCAAATAACTGTCTCCTGTGCTGAAGACCAGTGTAATCAGGAATAGAGATTTTGAATTTTGAATTTTGGATTTTGCGACTCGCGCCCGTGGGGTTTCCCGAGGTGAAAAGCGAGTCAAGACAGGATTTTGGATTGTCCCCATAATTTATCTATTCTCACTCCCCCATTCCCCTACGGTGGTACAGTCCACTCCCCTAAGTATGTCTCCTCTCCGCGTTGGTATTGCTGGCCCTGTTGGTTCTGGTAAAACTGCCTTGCTCGATGGATTGTGCAAGCAATTGCGCGATCGTTATCAGTTGGCGGTAGTCACCAATGATATCTACACTCAAGAAGATGCTCAATTTCTGGTCAGAAGTCAGGCATTAGCGTCGGAGCGAATCGTGGGAGTCGAGACGGGTGGCTGTCCGCATACGGCGATTCGCGAAGATGCCTCGATGAATATTGCCGCGATCGAAAGATTGGAAAGTCAATTTAGCGATTTAGATATCGTCTTTCTCGAAAGCGGTGGCGATAATCTCGCAGCTACTTTCAGTCCCGAACTAGTAGATTTGACGATCTACACGATCGATGTTGCAGGTGGCGATAAAATTCCCCGTAAGGGTGGCCCAGGCATCGTCAAGTCAGATTTATTAGTAATTAACAAGATCGACCTTGCGCCGTATGTCGGAGCCGATCTTGGCATCATGGAACGCGATACGATAAAAATGCGCGGTGACAAACCGTTTATTTTTACCAACTTAAAAACTGGTATCGGTTTAGCTGAAGTTGTCAAATTTGTCAGTAATAATTTAACGTGAGATCGGGTTAAGGATATTTGCTTCGATTGAGTCCCGCCACCGATTGAAATCGGGGCTAGCACTGCAAAGTCCGCCTTCGCGGACTAATATCCTAGTCCGCGAAGGCGGACTTTGCATCACAAGTCGAGACTTCCAGTCTCTATGCTCTTCTTAACCCGAACTCACGTTAATTTAGTTTGATATTTTTTATCTGGCGATGCTCCTGACTCATTATTACGATCGAGCTGCGCGACCTTTGCAAACCTTATCAGCACTAAGCGATCGTGCAGCGTTAGATCTAATTTACAGTCTTAAAGATCGAACTGGAGCGGTCTATCACCGATTTAAACATCCAGAAAGTTATCTAAAATTGCGCCGCGAGACCGAGCGCTGGTTGAGAGCCGAATTTATTCGCAAAGGCGGTAAACCAGCTTCGGCTTACCCACATTACTTCGTTGTCGATCGATCGATTTGGATTGAAGAAGGCTATAACGGATGTAGCAATAAGCTCCAAATTCCCATTACAGATTTCGATCCCGATCTGGTGAGCTTTACCTATCCCGATAGCATGGTGAGTTATTGGTTGCGAAGTCAGATCGATCGAGATTATTATCAGCCTGAATATCATGGTCGAGTATTTACTCTAGCTAAAATTCCGGGCATTATCGATCGATTTGGGATCCCAGTCCGAGAATGGCAAACTGATGCCGATCGAAAATACGATCTATTTATTGAAGCTCAATTCTGCCATACTCTCATCCTGAACCAGTTTGAAGATACTAGTGCTAACCGTATATCCAGGGTACCCACAAGGGGCACCCCTACAGGTTAATTGTGTAGGGGTGCCCCTTGTGGGTACCCTCAGATCTCTGCTTTTACTAGTCTTTGATGTATTGGTGCAAGATATGAGGATATTGATTTTCATTCCGAACAGCTTTGCAAACAATCTTAGTTCGATCTCCCAATTGTTTCCTGTTCTCGATCTTTTTCTAGCGGACATATTGCTGTCGGCGAACTTCATATAACATTAACGCCGCCGCAGTTGCAACATTTAATGATTCTACAGCTGCTGACATCGGAATCTTAACTTGCAGATCGGCTAGTGCTGCCAACTCATCACTCAATCCCGCGCCTTCATTTCCGAGTAAAATTAGTGTCGGCGATCGCAAATCCACATCCCAATAGCTAGTTTCAGTATACGAAGTGGTGGCAACTACTTGTACCCCCTGTTGTTTGTAACCAGCAACTAATTCTACGAGATTATCGCTGACGCCCATCGCCAAGCGAAACCATTGTCCTGCGGAGGCGCGCAGTACCTTGGGATTGTCTAAATCGACGCTATCCTGACTCACCCACAAACCATCGGCACCAGCAGCCGCTGCGGTACGAATCATCGTCCCTAAATTACCTGGATCTTGAATGGTAGCTAGGGCGATGGTTAAATTTGCGGGAATGGGGGGTTTTGGTAATGCCAACCGTGGCGCGATCGCGATAACTCCATCTGGAGTTACAGTAGTAGCGATCGCTTTCATCACTTCATCGCTGACTAGTTCGACTCGATCGGATCTTTCAACGGCGATCGACCATAATTCAGGATGGTGTGCTTGCCAATGCTCGGTATAGCATAGCGTTGTCAGCGGATATTTGACCGCAACAGCTTCCTGGATCGGATGTGTCCCCTCAACCAAAAATAACTGCGCTTCCCGCCGCTCTTTCGCACTTTGCAGCTTTCTAATTTGCTTGACGAGCGGGTTTTGAGTACTAGTTAACATTATTTAGCGTCAGCTCAGGATAAGAAGAGCCTGGAGACTGGAAGTCTCGGCTCATAAGGCAAAGTCCGCCTACTCGGACTAAGAAGATAGTCCGCATAGGCGGACTTTGTAACGCTAGCCCCGATTTGCGAAAAGTGCGGTCTTGGGGTTTCCCCAAGTAGAGCACCTTTTCAAGACATAATCGGTGGTGGTACTAAAACGAAGCGAATAGCCTTAGCCCGAACTTAGATTATTTAGCGATCGATGTGGTGGAGCATTCTCCACCCTACTATGTAAAACGGTAAGTATTTACCAGCTTCTAACTAATAAGTACTTACCGCTCTATTGTTGTCGAATATATGCGCGACCCGAGACTCGAACTCGGAAGTCCTTGCGAACACTAGAACCTGAATCTAGCGCGTCTACCAATTCCGCCAGTCACGCAAAACACTTGGTTTTTCAACCAGCTCCATATTATCGAATATTTAACTGGTATTTGTCAAGTATTTCAGTAAGTGCAAGCAGAAAATGTATCGCTCAATCCCCTCTTAACCTCAAGATAAACCGGACATTAACTGAATCTTTTATCATCCGATCGATGTTGAGGATTTGCTTGTGGAAATCATTACAGCAATTATTGCAGCTTGGCTTTTACTCCTGCTGGGAGATTTCTTCTCTACGTTTTTCTACCATGTACCCGAGCATGTATTTGGTAAATTTCATTCGATCGTCCATCATGGTAAAAATCGGAGTTTCTTTCATTACGCCGTTTTGACCAGAAATCCCCTAGTATTTCTCGATGGGATGCTCGGTGCGATCCCCTATTTTATCTTTGTGCCGTGGCTATGGCAATTGTCTCCAGTTGGCACCCTGATTGGATTGGCATTTGGCGAGTTTCATGTAGTATGGCGACATGTTTCGATTCTCAAATGGAAGACACCCAAACCGATCGAACTTCTGTGCAATTTATTGTTTATCACGACACCCGAACGGCATTGGCAACATCACCGTAACGCTTTTGCTGCCTATGGTGATATTTTCACTTTCTTCGATCCGCCAGCTCAAAAATGGTTGATTTTTCTCCGCTTTGTTCGGCGCAGATTCAAGCAAGTGGCTCCAACAGTTGCCGTTGAATGATACTTCATTACTTCCTGTAAATAAGCCTCAAGCCAGACTGCTTGAGGCTTATTTATCGGCTTGTAAGCGCAGCATTATCGATGAGCGGTTGTCGATGTTGGAGCTTGTCTGGAAGAGCATCAGCCAAATGTACTATAATCTCTGATATAAATTACACAACATAGACGGGATGTCATCTACCAATCGATCGATGTTAGTCGAATTAGATCTGCCGATCCGGACTTATGATATCGATTTTGCTGGGATTGTTAGCAATATTGTTTACGTTCGCTGGTTGGAAGATCTGCGGTTGACAATGTTAGCGCAATACTACATGCCACTGCCAGCGCTAATTTTAACTGGCGTTGCGCCAATTTTAACTAACACCGAGATTAATTATCAACGGCAATTGACCATCCACGACCTCGCATTTGGGCGCATGTGGGTCGAGGAATTGGGGACGCTCCGATGTATCTTAGCTGGCGAAATCCTTAACGGGGAACATTCTGCCGCTCAAGCCAAACAAACGGTATTATTTATCAATCTCACTACCCGTCGTCCAGTGAGAATTCCACCAGATTTTATCGCCAGTCTTCAGTGATAGGAGCGCATTAATGTCAACTAATATCCGTTTGATTACGATCCCTGTCAGTCACTATTCTGAAAAAGTCCGGTGGGCACTGGAGTACTTGCAAATTCCATTTCGAGAATTTTCGCACATGCCGCCGTTTCATCGGAATGCTACTAAAAAATATGGCGGAACGAGTGTGCCCGTTCTCGTTACGAATACACAAGCGATCTGTGATTCGACCGAGATATTACGATATTTAGATACGCTCCAACCTGGAAAATTGTATCCTGACGAGCCAGAATTACAGGAACTCAGCACAGAGCTAGAAACTTTGTTTAACAATACTCTGGGCGTAAATACTCGGCGCTGGGGTTATTCTTATATTCTCACGCCGCAGACGATCTATCCAAAGTGGACTCAAGGTGTGCCGCTCTGGGAAAAATTATTATTTCCGATTATATTTCCCAAAGTAAAATCGATCGTGCTAGATAGTCTGAATATTGCGGAAACATCAGCGATCGAATCATCTCGAGAAATCGATCGGGTATTCGATCGAGTTAATGAAATTTTAGCCGATGGTCGGCAGTATTTATTAGGCGATCAATTTTCGGCGATCGACCTGACCTTTGCCGCACTAGCCGCACCGATCCTTCAACCGCCAGAACATCACATCCCACCTTCACCCATACAGACATTGCCAACTCAGATGCAAGCTGATATTCGCAATTGTCAGGCGACTCCTGCGGGTGAATTTGGATTACGCTTATATCGAGAACATCGTCGTCGATCGATCCGATAGATTCTGTCCATTAAGATCATCTGCGGAAATTTATTGTCAGGGTAACCACAAAGATTACCCCGACAACGATCTAGTTAGAATCGCAGACCTAATCCGCCACCGACGGTAGTGGAATAGTTAGTACTATCGAACGGAATACTCACAGAACCTTTTAAAACAACACTATCGGACAAGTTATAATCTGCGCCCGCGATCGCATAACCAGTAGCATTGTTATTACCATTATTATTGCTGACATCAAAGTTGACACCCGCACCAACGTAGGGAGTTAAGTCTCGATTGGAGCCAGTTAAGTTGAAGTCATAAGTAGCAGCTGCACCAACGGATGTGCGGCGATCTTGAAAATAAATATTCGGACGCACTGATAAGTTGTTGGCAATCCCAAACCGAGAATTTACACCATAAGCAGTACCGCCATTATTGCCAAAGATAACTGATGGGCCGATATCATTTTGGCCGATTTCTGCTTGGGCTGGTTTGACGATCGCAAGGGTAGCAGTCAACGCAGCAATTACGAGGAGTAGTTTTTTCACGATCTTATTTTTTTGGGTGATTGTAGATTACAAGTAGAAAATAACAACTGAGTTTTCGATCGGTTAGACAATGCGAATGGTTAGCTTTTGGTTATTTCCTACCTTGCTTACTAGCATACTAGAGCTAATAAAAAGTAGCCTCTAGCTGAGGTCACAACTATTCTGAAACCCAAGCATGACTTTAGTGATACGACCTAACTACCTTCCCTATCTAACCGCCTAGTTAGGACTGTTACTAAAGTCATCAAGCATCAAAAATAAATATAACTTGTGATAGAAGCTAATTTTTAATATTAGCGATAAAGTCGAGTTAATAGCATTTAATTTACTCGTTATAGATACCACCTTTTCTATAAGTTAACCTTCAAATAACCACTCGAACATGTTGAAATTATCTTCAGTTATCGTGGGTCTTGTTGCAGCCGTGGCAATCGCTCAACCTTCGCTAGCGCTAAGTGCTGCGAGTACTACCGCTAATCCAGTTGCCGCGACGACACCTAGTAGCGATCTCCAAGCCCAAGTCATCTTCAAAATCGGTACGCCCGAGTATCGGCGTGAAAACATCCGTCGCCGCGAACGCGAACGCGAACGGATTCGGCGACAAGAAGAACGCCGTGCAGCCCGCCGCGAGTACAACCGCAATTATCGACGGTACTAAGCTGCGCTAATTTCTCGCTGGTTAAACCTTGCTGAATTAATGTATGAAAACATCGGTAGGGGCAATTCATGAATTGCCCCTACCGATGTTTTTAGCGTTGCTGAAAATTAGATCGATTGCCTGGTGAAATCCTTACAGAAGGCGATCGACTCAGATCGCCTAGAATTGACGCATGAAGCGGAGATCGCTGGCGTAGAGTCTGCGGATATCGTCGATTTGGTGTAATACCAATGCGAGGCGTTCTACCCCTAATCCAGCCGCAAATCCACTATAGACTTCCGGATCGTGACCGACTTTGGTCAGGACATTGGGATCGACCATCCCACAACCCATAATTTCCAGCCAACGACCTTGCCATTGCACGTCTACTTCTGCCGAAGGTTCGGTGAAGGGGAAATAACTCGCACGGAAGCGAATCGGTAATTCCATCCCAAACGCCTGGGTCAAAAATTCTTTGATCGTCCCTTTGAGATCGGTAAAAGTCAGATCGCGATCGATCGCCAAGATTTCAAATTGATGGAATACTGCCGAGTGCGTTGCATCCACCGTATCTCGCCGATAACAGCGTCCTGGCGAAATAATCCGAATTGGCGGTTCGTTTTCTTCCATGTAATGGATTTGGACTGAGGAGGTATGCGTGCGGAGCAGATTGCCATCGGGTAGATAAAATGTATCTTGCATGTCCCGCGCTGGGTGATCCGGTGGGGTATTGAGCGCTTCAAAGTTATAGTAATCCGTCTCCATTTCTGGCCCGGTTGCGACGGTATAACCCATCCCCACAAAGATATCGATCGCCCGATCGATCGTCGCATTAATCGGATGTACCCGCCCAACGGGACGATATACTCCTGGCATCGTCACATCGAGCGTCTCTGCTGCTAATTGTGCCTGAATTTGGGCGGCTTGAAGGTCGGCTTTGGCCCGATCGAGTCGTTCTTGAATCGCATCTTTGACGACATTTGCCGCTGCGCCAATCGCCGGACGATCCTCTGCGGCTAATTGTCCCATCCCACGCAAAATGACGGACAGTTCGCCCTTTTTACCGAGATAATTTAATCGTAGTTGTTCTAATGCTTCTAGCGTCTGTGTTTGTGCGATCGAGTCGAGTGCTGTCGCCTGTAGTGTTGCTAGTTGTTGTTCGAGATCGCTAAGAAGTATCGCCATACCGGATTTTTACAGTTAACAGTTCGCAGTTACTCAGTTACCAAGTTTTGGCGGTAACTGTTCGCCAACCTAGATCTTAACCGATAATCGCAGTCTACCCACTGTTGCATGAGTCTCGATCGACTGGTTAGCTCAGAAGCCAATCGTCAATTTTTAGATTTAAGTTACAAAGTATCCCGATCTACCTAAATGGCTAGTGAATATCTAAATAATCGCGATCGTCGCCAGTATTCCTAGATATTTATACTTATGGTTAGCACCGCTCCACCACAACCTAAAAAAACATTTAAATCTAACATCACTACCAGACAACTGGTTGAGATTTGGTCGAGCCTGCCAAATGACTCCACTGAATCAAATTTAGGTCATGCCTTAGTATCTAAAATATTCGGGCATTTAGGCTACGGTCACGATCGAGTTAAAATCTCACCTAATATTGCTACTGGTGCTGCGCTAATGCCAGATTATTTAATTTATAACGATCTAAGAGGATGTTTGAAAAGTCAGTTGGTAAAAAAGCTCACTCGGTATAGACTACAGATAGATAATGAGTAGTGCTAAGTGAGCAGAATGAGTAAAGCATATCCTAGTAACCTGACCACAGACCAATTTGAATTAATTAGTGGGATGATTCCAGCACCAAAGCCAGGTGGTCGTCCACGAGAGGTGGAGATCGCAGAGGTAATCAACGCAATCTTCTATCTACTGTGTGAAGGATGTCGTTGGCGAGCGTTACCAGGAGATTTCCCAGCATGGCAGACGGTATATACTTATTTTCGAGACTGGCGCAAGGATGGAACATGGGTCAAAATCCACGATCGGTTGAGAGCATGGGTAAGAATAGAACAAGAGCGTCAACCCAGCCCATCAGAGGCTGCAATCGATAGCCAAAGTGTCAAAAGTGCCGCAATGGTCAGTGAGGCAGTTGGTTATGATGCAGGTAAGCAAATCAAGGGCAGAAAGCGGTTTGTGACAGTAGACACACTCGGCTTAGTCTTACGGGTATGGGTGACAGCAGCCAATATCACTGAACGAGATGGTGGCATCCAAGTGTTGAAAAAAGTCAAACAAATGGGTCAATCGGTATCTCGACTGCATACAATTTGGGTGGATGGTGGTTTTAGTGGTGAGAATTTTCTGCACTTGGTAATGGATGTCTGTCATTGGCTGGTGCAGGTCGTGCTGCGACCAAAAGAACATAAAGGATTTGTGCTATTACCTAAGCGTTGGGTTGTCGAACGTACCTTTGGTTGGTTAATGAACTGTCGGCGATTGACCAGAGATTATGAGAAACTACCTGAAACATCCGAGACATTTATTTATCTGGTGATGATCCGTATAATGGTGCGGCGTTTAGCATAAAATTTGACCAGAAACTTTTCAAACATCCTCTAAGCCAAGCACCTACATTAGTTGTAGAGATTAAAAGACGGCTCCCAATCCTAGCAAATGCTAGCGATGCAGCTTTTGTCAGTACCTGTGAAAGGAACGCTCTCTATCGAGACGCAGTTGGACTGAGTACTGCACCCAATAATGGTATTCTCCAATATTTAGATGTCACCAAAGTTAAACCAGAGTATTTGGCTGATTATGGGCTGGTATTTAATGGTGACTTCTTCCAACTGTGGCGACGGGTTGGTGGTTTGATTATGCCACTGACGACCATCAAGCGCGTAAATAAAACTAGCTTACCTAAATTATTAAAAGAACTAGCAAAATGCTTGCAAACTCAGCCAGCAGCTCTAGTAACAGCGATTTGGAATCGTAAAGGTGGCGTGGCGAAAACGACTAATACGATTAATGTTGCCGCTTGTCTGGCACTGGCAGGTAAAAAAGTATTATTAATCGATCTCGATCCACAAAACGATCTGACTACAGGCATCGGCTTGAAAGCTAACTTTGCACCAACTTACTTCGAGCAAGCTTATGAGAAAATCCAACTGCAACAACTAAATTTTGCCAAGACAATAATTGCCGCAGCGATTCAAACCAAGAATTACCCAACTAGCAACCAACAGACGTTTCAATTATCGCTGCTATCCGCAGATAGCATACGGCTTAATGCTATTAATGATACGCTCTATGCCCACAAGCCACATGTAATTTTTAATCAGATTCTCGATCTAGTTCGGCATGAATATGATTATATTTTTATCGATTCTTCACCCAAGCACGATCGCCTGACAGAGTGCTTGTTATGTACTACTGAAGCGATCTTGCTGCCGCTAGATTCAGGCTGTAAATCATTAAAACACGCGATCGATCTTTCTCAGCAAGTGATTCCCGGCATTCAAGCCATGCGAAACAAAGCTGATGATTTTACCCTCGGCCCGTGGAATCTCGGTTTGTTATTTAGTAATTGCCCGAGCGAGATTGCTATTGGTGCTGGCATCCAAAAATCGATCGACAAGGTGATTGAGGATAAAGGCTTTACGGGCAAAAAAGTTAATACTCGGATTGTAAATCTAGCCAAGGTCAAAGATGCAGAATTCAAAGAGATGCCCGTGGTTTGTTGGCAGAATTCGCCCGTGACTAAACTCTATCACGAGCTAACTCAAGAAGTATTCCTCGGACATAATTGTATAACTGAATAAATTGTTACAGCTTATCAAAACATCATAGATCGAATAGAGGAAATTAATTATGGTATCGACTTTAGAGCGTCGCAATACAACTACTCCGATAGGACAAGTGTTGCGGCTCCCGTGTAAATTCATTCAAGGCACTGCGACGATCGCCCCAGCGATTATCGATACGATCGCCAAAGAATTAGTAAATACAGGTAGAAATGTGTTGCCTGTGATGGTAGAAGATATCAAAACAGATAAGTATGCTGCTGTATTTAATCAGCAAATTTTATTAGCAGCAAAACAAGCAGGACTTGATTTTGTTTACTGCATCGTCGTCGATCGAGAGATGACAGCTCAACTCAAAATCGAAGCTGGCAAAACGATTAAGGTGGATCTCAATCTAGCATCGGAAGCCGAATTAACCGCAGCATTTGCAAATATTAAAGTGAATATCGCTGGTTTAACTAAAATCGAACCACAGACGATCGCAAAATCGATCGTTAGCTATCGTACTGGAAATCGGATTAAAGATCTGAATTTTTTAACAAAGTTAAAATGTGGGATTGGCAAAGCTAAATTACCACTATTAACCGATCGATTACGATTTTAATTCAAACAGGGTCTACCCTATTTCCCGTACATGTGAATTGTGGCTGCCGCGATCGACCGAATCATCGCCCATCAACACTAGCATCGAGTAAAGGCTACAATCGATCGCTCAAAATCTCGACTGTAGGCGCAGCCATTGGCGCGCTCGCCAGTTTTTATTTATCCCCACTCAAGCTTTTGGGTATCGCTCAACCAGCGCCGGAGCCTTTGACCATTTTCGGTACGATCGGCGGCAGTGCGGCGGCTTGGAAGATGAATAAAAAAATGAAATCGATCGACAAAGTATCAGTTAAAAACTTTACTTTCTAAGCTTTTTCTTTAAATAGATACCACCTCGATCGAGGTGGTATCTATTGCTATTTAGTACCAATTTAACATCAGCATTCTTGCTGAGGGTGGATGAAGTCTCGCCTTGTTATATTTGGTGAGGCTTCGACGGTTGGCAATTTTGGCTGGCGATCGCCAAAGATATATAAATAGTTAAAAGTCGTTTGTAGTTATGATGTCACTGATTTTCGGCGCAGCTTCGATAATTACCGCTGGTGCTGGCGTTGTGTTGGGAGCAGATGGTATTTCCAAACTTGATGAAGCGAAGAAAATCGAGCAAGATGCGCGCAAGCGTTACGAACAAAAACGTGAATCGGTAGCACGATTATTCCACGCAACCCAAGAATTAGCTAAAGAATACGGACAGCTTCAAATCCAAGCGCATTTTCAAACGATCGAACGTTTCGTTGCTTTTATCGATCGCATCGATCGCGCCCCCATCCACAATGTATCTAAGTTTTTAGCTGGAGTAGATCGAGTCTCACCACAACAAATTCAACAATATCAAGCGATTTCATCTGAACTTAAACCGATCGCGACGAGCTGTTTGACAACAGTAACTATTGGCGATCCAACGGATTGGGCGCAGTTAACACCAATGAAATTTTCAGGCAAGGCCGGCACCAGAACTGCGTTCGGCGGGTCGATCGATGCCATGACCCTCGGCTGGCTGGGCGGTGGCTCCTTGGCCGCAGCAGGCGGGACTGGTATGGCATTTGGATCGGTGCTGTTGGGTGGGTTTATCGCGGCACCAGTGCTGGCGATCGGTGGGTCGATCCTCGGCAGACGCGGTGGAAAATCGCTAGTAGAGTCCAATCACTATGAAGAGAGTGTTAATGCTGAAATTGCCAAACTTAATGCATTTGAGGATTTTCTCGGACACGTCCAGCGGCGAATTATCGAGTTAAAGCAGCTGGTTACCAACTTGAACGAGCGCGCGATTCAGAGTTTGACAGCGATCGAATCGCGAAATTTTAGCAACGAACGCGATGCCGAAAAATTACAACAAGTTACGCTATTAATTAAAACATTAGCGGAAGTAATGAAAACTCCTGTGTTGGAGGATAATGGCAATCGCGGTGGCGCAGTAGCCGTGCGAGAGCAGCAAGCGACAGCACCATTAAATGCGAAGTATTTACTATTTAGCAAGCCTACAGTTGCGAATGGTGAGCTGTCATTTGCGAGCTGCTAAACTCAGATCTCGATCTGTACTAGATAGCATTAGAGCTATAATCCAGTGACAGGGACAGATCGAGCATCATGCTAAATAATTTATTCGATCGATCGACAAATTTAGAACCACTGTCAATCGATCGACTCACCAGATATATCGAGCGAGCGCTAACTCAAACTCCCGAACTCCGGCAAGTCTGGGTCACTGGCGAAGTTTCGAGTGCCAATTTTCATCCTTCTGGCATCTACTTTACGCTCAAAGATCCCGTTGGCAAAGCCACACTCCCCAGCGTGGTGTGGAAGGATCGGATTCGGGATCTCGAAACCAAACCTCAAGTCGGCACCCAGGTATGTGCGTTGGGGACGATCGTGGTATACGCACCACATGGCAAGTATCAGTTTCAAGTTCAGCAAGTTTTACCGCTCGGGGAAGGCTTACAAGCACTCCGCTATCAAAAATTGCGGCAACGACTCACCGCTGAGGGTTTATTCGATCTCGATCGCAAACAAGTACTGCCTAATTATCCCCACAGGATCGCAGTGATTACATCGCCTACCGCCGCCGCTTGGGGCGATATTCAACGGACGATTTTGTCCCGTTATCCAGGGCTATTAGTATTGCTATCGCCAGCTACAGTTCAAGGTGAGACGGCACCATCTTCGATCGTGCGGGCGATCGATCGAGTCATCCTCGACGCGCGCGCTGAAGTCTTGATTATCGCTAGAGGTGGCGGCGCGACCGAAGATTTAAGCTGTTTTAATGATGAAACGGTCGTGCGCACGATCGCAGCATGTTCGATCCCAGTGGTCACCGGCATCGGCCACGAGCGCGACGAATCACTAGCAGATTTGGCCGCAGATGTCCGCGCATCGACACCTACCGCCGCCGCTGTGCTAGTCGTACCTAATTTAGCCGATCTCGTTGCCGATCGATCGGTGTTAGTCGATCGGCTCGATACCGCAATCGATCGGGTGCTAGTTGTGCGCCAGCATCAATTAACTCAATTACGGACGCGATTCGAGCGCGTTCGACCCGATCGACAATTAGCCTTGGAACGCGAGCGATTGGCACAGCTGAGCCACCGATTGCACCGTGCGATTTCTGCTCGCCTACAAACGGCGCAACAAGAGCGATTGCGACTGCGAGAACGCGCTCAGGCACTCGATCCGCGCTCGATCTTACGACGAGGTTATGCAGTGGTACGGCAAGCAAATGGCGCGATCGTGCGGGAAAGCGATCGTTTAAGATTAGGAGAAGAGTTGGTAATTCAACTCGATCGGGGTCAAGTTGGGGTGCGCGTACTGGAGATCGACAATGGCAAAGAGTAAGGTTAAACAGCCGAGCGCAGATTGGAAATACGAGGAGATCGTCGATCGGGTCGAGGAAATTTTAGATGCGATCGAAGGCGGTGAGTTGGAATTGGCAGAAGTATTCGATCGGTTTGCGGTGGGGGTAGATTATCTCCAACAATGCGATCGCTTTTTAGCAGCGCAGCAAGAACGCGTAGAACTCTTGCTGGAAACACTAGGCGAAACCGATAGTTTGGCAGACTGGGAAATCGGGCGAGTCTTACCGCGACCGCCAGCAAGCTAGATCGGCTGATTTACACGATCGTGGCCAAATATTCGATATTCGATAAAAGGGCTAAGGAAATTACCTGAAATTACTGTGTAAGTCAGCAGTGATGTTTGACTGAGAGCTTAGCTAGTTATACACTCTAGATTATGGCTTAATTCTTACACAGCCTAGCACAAAATCGATTTATTTATGAGCGATCTACCAGTCGAGCAGTCCGAAGATAAGGGCGCGAAGACGCGACAGATGTTGGGGATGAAGGGAGCTTCGACTGAAGCCACTTCGATCTGGAAGATTCGCTTGCAGTTAATGAAACCAATTACTTGGATTCCCTTGATGTGGGGAGTTGTCTGCGGCGCGGCTTCGTCAGGTGCTTATACATGGTCGATCGAAAACTTTTTCAAAGCATTGCTATGTATGCTGATGTCGGGGCCATTCCTAACTGGTTATACTCAGGTCGTCAATGAATTCTACGATCGCGAGATCGATGCAGTAAACGAACCCTATCGTCCGATTCCCTCGGGCGCGATTTCGCTATTCCAAGTGAAAGTACAGATTTTTGTCCTCTTGGCTGGCGGGATTGGCATCTCTTATTTACTCGATCGAGCCGCAAATCATGATTTCCCAATTATGACTTGTTTGGCGATCGGGGGTGCGTTCGTCGCTTATATATATTCCGCACCGCCACTGAAGTTAAAACAAAATGGGTGGTTGGGTACTTATGCGCTGGGTGCGAGTTATATCGCTTTACCTTGGTGGGCTGGACACGCTTTATTTGGAACACTCAATTGGACATTGATTGCTGTAACTTTATTTTATAGTTTGGCCGGATTGGGGATTGCGATCGTCAATGATTTTAAGAGTGTTGAAGGCGATCGTCAATTTGGTCTAAAATCCATGCCAGTGATGTTTGGAGTTGATAAAGCTGCCTGGATTTGCGTATTGGCGATCGATATTTTTCAAGCTGGAATTGCTGTCTATCTAACCACCATTCACCAAAATCTTTATGCCGCAATTTTGGGGCTATTGATTATCCCGCAGATTACGTTTCAAGATATGTATTTCCTGCGCGATCCACTCAAAAATGATGTCAAGTATCAAGCCAGCGCTCAACCTTTTCTAGTATTAGGGATGCTGGTCGCGGGTCTGGCGATCGGTCATGCTTGATACTCGATCGAAGCTTAAGATCTTAGAACCTATTTGAGATCTATCATTCTATAGGCAAGCGATCTTCTTAGGACTTATTTTGGCGTGTAGTGGGACTGTGTATTTAGCTCTGGCGGAAAGCTCGCTCTATCAGGGGCGCGCTTCAAGAACAAGATTAAACGGTGTTTCTGCAACGCGGTTGAGATGGCGGAAACCAGCACCGTCCACAATTGCTTCCCTGAGACGTTTTTCTCCTGCTTGGGCACCGAGAGCAGCACCATTTTCCTGAGCCAATGAAGTCGGGACGCAGACCATTGTTGACCCAGAGTAGTACAATCGGCCGATCGGATTGAGGTTGTCCGCCAAGCGATCGCCTGCCATAGGCTCGACAATCATGCACGCGCCATTCTCGTCAAGCAATTGGCGGATGTGCTTCATTGCTCCAACCGGGTCTCCCATGTCGTGCAGGCAGTCGAAAATTGTTACCAAGTCATAATGACCAGGGAGTTCCTTGGCCAGACTAACCTCAAATCTAATATTGGTCAGGCTATGAGCGGCTGCATGAGTGCGCGCTGCGTCAATTGAGGGCTGGTGAAAATCAAAGCCGACAAATTCCGAGTTTGGAAATGCCTGAGCCATAATTGTTGTGGTAATTCCGTGCCCGCAACCCACATCAGCAACTCTCGCTCCCTGCCCCAGTTTTTCAACCATACCGCCCAGGGCAGGCAGCCACGACTGAACTAAATTGTTCTGATAGCCGGGGCGAAAGAACTTTGCAACAGCGCAGGAAAGGCATTGGGTTTGTTCTCCCCAAGGAATTCCAGCCCCAGTCTTGAATGCTTCGCGCACCTGCGGCTCGTTTTGCTGGAACGTGGCAGCAACTCCAAAGGCCGGAGCTAGGTAGAACGGACTATCTCGATCGGCTAGCAAAAGTGCTTGTTCGGGAGTCATCCAGAACTTCTCGGTGTCCGCGTCGTAGGAAATATAGTTTGAGGCGGCTTGAGCGCTAAGCCATTCTCTCATGTAGCGTTCGGCAACACCCGTCGATTGAGCGATTTCTGTTACTGTGCTAGGACCAGCATCGTTGAGGGCTTCATAGAGTCCAAGATGCTCCCCAATTTGCACAAGAGGCACGCTAAATGCTCCGCCTAGGTCTTGAAGGAATTGTCCGACCAATGAATTTAGTTTATTCTCGTCCATAATGCTATTCCTCTACTTCATCAATCGAGAGACTATCAGACAACCGGCCTCGGCATGGACTAAGGACTTAATATCGTAAGCTAATTGCTCCCAACTATTACCCTTCTTCAACCAGTCTTCAGCTTCCGGAATATCTGGAGTAATACAGGCGACAGCCCTGAACCACGTCACGATTAGGTGTTCTCCACGAGTGTGGCAATCTCCACGAACTCGACACTAGGGCGCACACAGTAAAGACCGGACACCCGATCGAGTAACTCATCAGTGAAGAAAGCTTTGGCCGTGTCCTCTGAATCCCAAACGTAGAAGTTCACGGCCTCACGCTTTCCGGAATTGAGCGTGAAGGCCTTTGAGCGTAGCCCCAGCATTCCTTCAAACCTTACGCGTGCGGTCTCAGCGATCTTCCGCACGGCTTGCTCGTCGAAATTGTCTCCATAGCGGAACGTCACGAATACACCAATCATGTCGCACTCCTTTCAATGTAGTTGTTCAGGTCACCACGTCTGCCCTGCCGCCTAACTTTCCGCATATCTCCCAGCAAATAGGGGTGTTAGCCCGACAATTATCGGTGTGATACCCCAGATTGGGTATTTAGGTGGATAAGATTCAGTCTAATCGCGCGATAAAATTATTTTGTCGAATTTAGTATTGTTTGTAACTATATTTAATGTATTTTCATTAATGATGCGGAAAGAACAGCCAATGCAGAAGTTGCTCGCTCGAAGCTATTCGCCTCACGCATGATTTAGATCGAACACATCAAAGATCTCAAATGGGTTATGTAGATCTATCGACCTCACATAGGGGTGTACTTGTGGGTATCCGTAGCCGTGTCGGATACCCACAAGTATCACCCCTGCTTTAATTTTATAACAACCATTCTGAAGCTCGATCGCCTAAATCGAGCAATATGCTGACAGCCTTGCCCAGTCGAGGTTTTTCCGTGGTTTTATCGATAAATTTTTGGACTTGTCCGACACCGCCCATCGCGGCTAAATAAGCACCAATTGTATCTAAATGAGCGAGATAATCTGTTTCTGAAAGCGGGAAAGAAGCTTGTTCTTGAAACTTCCACATCACTTGGAGATAGATCTTATTCGGAGCCTTGCGGATCTGGACATCATACGAATATCCCCATTTATTAACTATAATTTCTCTAAGTTCTTGTCCGGTCATAGGATAGGGGATAGGGAATAGGGAATAGGGGATAGTAAAAAGTGAGCTAAAGCTTAATACTAATAATTACAGAACAAATAATTAACTAATTTTCAATTCACCAGTGTTGCCATCTAAAATGGCTGTGACTCCGACGGGAAGTGCCGCATTACAGCCATCATGACCGAAGGGGAGATTGGCAACGATCGGGATGTTGAGATCTGTCAATCGATCGCGTAATACTTCTTCTACTGTAAAGCTCAAACTCCCGGCTGGGGGATCGCATTGACTGAATCGACCGATCGCGATGCCTGCTACTTTTGATAAGATCCCCGTCAATCGCCAGTGTGTCAGCAGTCGATCGATCCGATATGGAGCTTCGGTAACATCTTCGATTGCCAAAATTACACCTGCTAAATCTGGCTGAATCGGCGTACTGAGGAGATGAGTCGCCACAGTTAGATTGCACGGTAACAATCTCCCCGTTGCCACGCCAGGCACCCAACTATCACCCTGAAGTGGTGGAAGCGATTTACCAGCGACGAGATCGAATAACCGATCGCGCGACCAGTCTGGTTCGTCGGCTAAAGTAGTAAGTAATGGCCCATGGATACCGCCACCGATCTGATGTCGAGCTTGACTCCACAACAGCGCGGTAATATCAGAAAAGCCAATCAGCCATTTGGGTGTAGCTAGTGGCGGCCACTGCCAATCTTCTAATAACCGCATCCCGCCATAACCGCCGCGCACGCACAAAATCGCCCGACATTCGGGATCTGCCCACGTTGCTGCCAATTGGTGGCGACGAAATAAATCTTTACCCGCTAGATAGCCCCAGCCCGTCATTACATCCCCTAGTACCTCCACGCGATAGCCGCGATCGCGCCAAAGTTCGATGCCACGATCGAGCGCCGTTCGAGATGGTACTCTGCCACTAGGTGCGATTACGCACAGTAAATCTCCTGATTTTAAGGGTGGGGGTGTTTGAAAAGGGTGAATCATGGGTATTTATAAGAATAAGCGGATTTATTTCTGATTACAATGTAAAGACGGATCGCGAACGCGTAAACGACAAGCTAAAATTTGGATGGATTACCGATCGCTGTGTGAAAATTCCGGTTTCAAAAGCATAACAATCATTGCGTTACTACTATGATTAGTAGTCCGAGTTGATTAAATTTTCGATCGATCCACCTCAAGCATTACACCCGATCTGCCATCATAGCTTATGCTATAGGCTGCCTGGAGCAACTCGAACCCCATGACTAATCACCTCGCGGCCAAAATTGTCTGTCAAAATCCTGAATGCCAAGCTCCCAATCCAGTGAGCCACAATTTTTGTGCTCATTGTCGCACGGCAATACCTAAAGTTTATTTATGGGTCGTAGGCGAGGATGCCCAGAGTTTAAAAATCGGTCAGACACTAGCCAACAATCGCTATTTAGTCGTTAACGATCGGGTGTTATTGGACACCAAACCAGGGTGGCAACCAGAATCTGTCGAACGTGTGCCCGAACAGATCGTGCCTTATTTAAGATCGATCGGTCATCGTCCGCATATCCCACAAGTTTATGGATCGATTACCTACAGTCGATCGGGACGACGCTCCACCACCTTATGGTTGCTAGAAAAAGCACCCATTTATAGTGAGGGTTTGGGTGCAGCCTTGGCGGGGAAACTCATGCCCGAAATCAGTGAAGGTTGGAAGGGAGCTGGCTCGATGCGCCAACTTAATTGGTTGTGGCAAATGGCTAATCTATGGGATCCATTACAAGTAGAAGGTGTGAATAAAACGCTGCTGCATCCCGAATTATTACGGGTTGAAGGTGGGTTATTGCGGGCGGTCGAATTGATGCCCAATGGCGAAACCCCGCCCAAACTGGCCGACTTGGGCAAGTTGTGGAAAATGTGGCAAAAACAAGCCCGCATGGGCATCGCCCAGTCGCTGGAAAAAATATGTAACCAACTGATCGGGGGAGAAGTTACAACTGCGACACAGTTAATTTCGCTGTTCGATGAGGCACTGCGGACGGTTGGGCAAAAACAATTTCTCAACTGTAACTATCTAACGCTCAGTCACAGTGGCCCCACGCGCGAGCAAAATGAAGATGCCTGTTATCCACCCAGTGGCGAACCCCTGTTCCAAAATACAGGCTACGACCTAAGTTTGGCGATCGTCTGCGATGGTGTCGGCGGCCATCAGGGTGGCGAAGTCGCATCCAATCTCGCGATCGATACCATTCGCCGCCGGATTGAAAACGTCCTCGACAAGCCCGAAAATCGTTATCCAGAAAGTATTGCCATTCAAATCGAAAACTCGACTTGTGTTGCCAACGACCAAATAAGTCTTCGCAATGACAGTGAAAATCGCCACGAACGCGAGCGGATGGGAACGACAATGGTAATGAGCCTAATCTACGGACATGAGGCTTATATCGCCCATATCGGAGATAGTCGCTTGTACCGGATTACCCGCACGGGTTGCCATCAAATGACGCTCGACGATGACTTGGCAACTCGGGAAGTCCGGCTCAGCGGGATCTTGTATCGCGAAGCCCTTGGGTTGGCTAGTTCGGGTTCGCTATTTCAAGCTTTGGGAATGAATTCTTCAACTGCACTACATCCAAATATTCGCCGAACGATCTTGGATGAAGAATGTATTTTTTTGCTATGTTCCGATGGTGTCAGCGATCGCGATCGGGTCGATCAGTACTGGCAATCAGAAATTCTTCCAGTCTTGGAAGGTAAGGTAGATTTGACTACCGCCTGCCAACGGATGATCAACATGGCAAATTCACGGAATGGGCATGACAACTCTACTGTCGCGCTCGTCCACTGTCAGGTGAAACAACCAGTCGAAGCAGGACAAACCACTACCTTACAAGACTTTGCGAGTACTGCCACCGCTGCATTCGATCGATCTTCTACGCTATTGCTCAGCAGTCCAGAAGTAGATCCCAGTGACACGCCGCTTTTGAAGAACAATGCAAATCGCGACTCGACCAAGTTGGGAGATAAGGGCCGTAAAAATCTGCTTCTCGGCGCGATCGGTTTAGTTTTATTAGTTGCGATCGGTGCTACAGGCTGGTTTGTGTCGCAAGGACAACCAACAGTCACACCATCGACCCCTACTCCAGACCATCCGAAGACAATCGCTCCCGACCATCCGATTAGCCCCGCTCCTGTTAACAGCCCGAGCCAACCGCCAACTGTAAATTAACGTCAGTTCGGGATCGGGTTCTATCGATCGGTCATCATCACGTCAGCAATTAGCGTAGAAAATCTAGATCATCTGGGTATTGGCATATTGCATTCGGGAATTAGCCCTCTTCCATATCTACTCCCTACCCAGATACCACCAGCCTGCTTGCACTCACTTTTACGCGTAGCATTCTGCCGCTCGATTTTTCTCACCAGCGTGCCAGTTTTGTCGCAATAAATTGATTTCCACATTACCGCACCGCTTCCCTTCAATTTACAGTTATTCAGTTGATAACCTGCATACCCTGGCTCTAAATCGACTTCAGTACCGTCGCATCTTCGGCCCCGTACTGGCTCTGTTTTTTGGATATACTCCGTGCATAAAGCGCCAACTGTTTTGTTCCAGTCGTCAGGTACGGCGACCCAAGCGGGCTTAGTAGATGTCACTGTTTCCTTGGCAGAAACACATAGGGGAAGTACACACAAAAAAGAGAAAAACATCACGATCGACTTGGCTTGCATGATTACCTCATTGTCTAACTATCATGCGGAATGTGGGATTAAAATCCGCTTTTCCATTTGGAAAAGCGGATTAATCTACCGCGCGATCGAGTCATCTCGATCCTTACGCAGGCTTCACTAAAAGATCTGCCCCATCGATTACTTTCGCAGACTCGATTTTATCGGCATCTTTAAGTTGTTCGAGGACTTCTTGACCAGAGATTACATAACCAAACACGGTGTAACGACCGTCGAGGAGATTGCGCCCTGCGGGAGTTAATTCTGGCTCGAACAGAAAGAAAAAGAATTGTGACGAGCCGCCGTTCGGCTCAGATTCGGGACGAGCCATCGCTAAGGCACCGAAAGAGGAGAAAGGCAAAACGGGTTCTTCACGGAAGCGTCCAGCATCTTCCATCGTAATTCCATACATTGGTTCTTTATCGCCTTTAACCATTACTTCGAGCGGAATCGCCCGATATTTTTTGGTTTTGGGATCGATGAAACCAACCTCATCCCCTGGCGGATCGCCGACTTGCAGGACATAATCTTTTTCGGCGCGGGTAAACGTCAGATTGTTATAGAATCCGCGTTGAATGAGATCGACAAAGTTACCTGCTGTCACTGGCGCACTATAACCATCCACGACCACAGTAATATTACCCTTGGTTGTTTTCAAATCGATCGTCGCACGACCTTTGAGTTGGGGCAGATTGCTATATTCTTTCGGTACCGGATAGGGAAAATTCTCGACCATTAGCGATTCGAGGGTACCGATTTTAGCGAGCGTGGCGGTGCGTTGGGCTTGAACTTGCGGCTTGTCTTTAGCTTCTGCAGCAACAGCTAATGCCTCAACACCAGTTTGGATGTCGCTAATTAATGTCTGTGCCTGAGCTTGCTTCACTTCTGGCACCCCTTTGAGGATGTCGGCTTGTTTGGTTTGCAACACTACCGCAGCTTTTTTGACATCGCTATTAATCGAACTCCACTGCTTGCCACGCAAATGATTGACAATATCTTCTAAATTGTTTTGTAGTTCTCGAACTGGTTTATTGTCGATCGGTAGTGCATACCGCAAGATCGATTGTCCGTCAGTAATCGCATTGCCCGATGGTAATAATCCTGCCGCACTAATCCCTACAGACATGGTTATCAGTAGCATTGCCACTACTCCAGTCTGCAACCACCGCTGCCAGCGAGCGAGTATAGAATTTTTACCCATTTGCCTTACTAAAATATCCAGATAATTCAACCCCTATCTTCCCACATCACCGAGCTGAAAGGGTTAGGCGCACAGGCGATCGAATGTTATTTTTGGCAGAAATCACGGCCACATTGCCGTAAATTCCGAATCGTATTGGAGAGCGTCTCGTATTTAAACTTGTTGCCGCGTTGCTTGTATAGAGCGGCGGCTTGGTGAAAATCAGCTAGTTTCCCTTGTTTATCTCCCAAACCAGAGCGAGCATTCCCACGTTGTTCGTAAGCCGCTGGCCAATTTTTTGGAAACAAGGAGATTGCTTTACTAAAATCATTAGTCGCCGCTTGCTACTTGCCCAAGTTAAAGTAGGCTTCGCCACGATAGAAGTAGGCTTCGCCATATTTTGGGTCGATCGCGATCGCGATATTGTAATCGGCGTTGCTGAATTAATGTATGAAACGCACAAACAATTTTTGTAGGGGTAATGCCTCGTGCTTACCCCGCATCGATTCAGGGTACTCACAAGGGGCACCCCTACAAAAAATCATACCCATATTCAGCAACGCCTTGTAATCTTTAATCGCTGCCGATCGATTAAACTGACGAGTATAGGCGTAGTCACTCGCAAAATAGGCTTCAGCCTTCTTGGGGTCGAGCGCAAGCGCTTTATTAAAGTCATTCATCGCTGCTTGCTGCTCGTGCCAGTCAAACTGGGCATTGCCACGAACGATATAGAAAGCCGCATTGTTGTGCGAAAGTACGATCGCGCGATTGAAATCCTCAGTAGCACCAATTTGGTCGAGTAGTCCATTCCGTGCCTGTCCCCGACCGATATAAGCATCTGGATAGGTGGGAGCCAGGGCAATAGCTCGATTGTAGTCGTCGATCGCTCCTTGATAGTCTCTGTTTTTAGCTTTTGTATCCCCTACGGTGGCAATCTTAATGGCGTTGAGGGGTGGGAAATCAGATGGAGTTGTCGCGGTAGGAATGGGGGTTTGAATTCTCACAATCATTGGCTTTGACCATCTAATTAAATCAGAATCATTTGAAAAATTGACAATTGCCTGAAAATTTTTTAACGCGCCTTGTTTGTCACCGGACTTATCGCGAATATATCCACGATTGAAGTAACCACTATAATTTTTTGGATCGAGTTCGATTACTTTGGTGTAATCGCTAATGGCTCCTTGCACATCGCCAAAATACTTGCGTAAATTTGCCCGTTTGGCAAAGGCTTGAACATATCCTGGATTGAGTGCGATCGCTTTGCTGTATTTACCAACCGCACCTTTAAGATTTCAATTTCTTGAACAATGCCTCTAAAGTTGAGCCATCACATGCCCAAACTCTCTCGAATTTTGTGCTAGGAAATTCCAGACTTTGTGGTAATGGTCGCTGTTTTCTCCTGTGCCACTTTGTGCTGAATTCTGGTAATAATTCCTTAAATACTCTTTCAAATAACTCGGCTGGAAAAGTCAAGAATCTTTGAGAGATCGCCTGTTGGCTTACTTGTGTTGGTGAACACCACAAAAATGCTTCTTTAGTCAGAGTTTGACATATTTTCCGTTCCTCCTTGACAACGCTCTAATTTTCTTAACTTGTCACGAATGGACGACACCTGCGATCGCCTACTTAGAGAGTTATTTTCCCGATGTAATTACCAATCGCTATCTCCCCGATCTTGTCTGGGCTTGGGTCAAGCAGCAAATTTCGCCGATCGATGACGATCGATTGGCGAGGCAGCGATTGCCGCTGCGGATCGAGCGTGACGGACGACAACTGACGATGCCCGCGATCGCCGCACCAACGGAAAATCGCTATCTGCTGTTAATCGAAGAACAAACTCTAGCTCTTTTGCCGCGACTGGAATTATTGGGATTGAGTCAGCGCGAGACTGAAGTGCTGTATTTAGTTATGCGCGGCGAAACCAATCAAGCGATCGCCAAACAACTCGACGTGGCAATCGGTACGGTGAGGAAGCATTTAGGTCATGTTTTCGACAAACTTGGAGTTCAAAGTCGTACCGAAGCGATCGCCCAAGTCCTACAGAGATTGGGATTACTCGACGATCCGTCGACCGATACTGACCGATCGCCAATCGTCACCAGTGGTAACAAGGAGGATTAACAATCCGCGAACATCTCTATCGATCGATAGAAAACTCGATCGTCCCAAATATTCAGATCTAAAGATGGCGGTAAACCGTAAGTTAGCTAGATTAAGCGTATCAAAATCTGCTATCTGCACTACCAAAATTTAGGAGCTAACATGCCCGTGGAAGATACTTTAAACCGCCCCTTGGCGGTAGTTACAGGTGCCTCTAGTGGCATTGGTTTCGAGCTGGCAAAACAGTTCGCTCAAAACGGCTTCGATCTAGTCGTTGCGGCTGAGTCTGCGGACATCGACACAGCGGCGCAGTCCTTCGAGCAATTGGGCACAAAAGTCGAGAGCATACGGGTAGATCTGGCGACCTATGACGGTGTAGAGCAACTTTACGATCGCATCAAATCCCTCGATCGACCCGTCGCCGCAATCGCCCTCAATGCAGGTGTCGGTGTCGGTGGCGAGTTTGCCAAAACCGATCTCCAAGAGGAACTCAACCTCATTGCCCTCAACGTTACCTCCACCATCCACCTCGCCAAACGCATCGTCAACCACATGCTCCCGCATGGCAACGGCAAAATATTATTTACTTCCTCGATCGTCTCCCAGATGCCCAGCCCCTTCCAAGCAGTCTATGCGGCATCCAAAGCCTTCGTTCACTCCTTTGCCGAAGCCATCCGTAACGAACTAAAAGACACGGGTATCACCGTCACGGCTCTGATGCCAGGAGCCACCGATACCAACTTCTTCGATCGAGCTGGACTCGAAGACACCAAAGTCGGCGCAGCCAAAAAAGATGACCCGGCTAAAGTCGCCAAACAGGGATTCGATGCATTAATGGCTGGCAAGGACTCCACCCTAGCAGAATCCCTAGTCACAAAAATCGGCGGCGCGATCGGCAGTATCTTACCCGATACTGTCACCGCCGAAATGAATCGCAAAATTAACGAACCAAAATCGGCAAATAACTAGCGATCGGCCTGTGTGGGCGATCTTTTTTGACTTAATTACTTGGTGGATTTACAGCTTGTAGATCGCTGGATGAAAGCGTAGGTGGTGGAATCCCCCTAAATCCCCCTTTTTAAGGGGGACTAAGAGCAGAGCGAGGGGAAATTCTTAATAGGAATAGAAATCATACCAAGCAAGGGACTAATAACCCGCTCTTAGCTCCCTTTTTAAGGGGGTTGGGGGATTCAGCCCTCGCAACGCAGCCAAGCCAAGCTCGTTCGTCACCCCCCCCTAACAAACAACCGACTGGCGCAGCTAATGCGAAGCGCGCCACGCTGCCCACAAACCAACCCTTATGCAGAGGAGTTTAAGGAGCGGAGTGCCGCCCCTCAACGGGGGGTCTGGGGGAGCGGCTCGCGCCCGTCGGGTTTCCCGACGCGAAAAGCTATAGTCGGTGCACCGACTATGAGCCAAGACAAGCCTCCCCCAGATCCGGGTTCTCTTAGCACCAATAAATCAAGACCAAGCATCAACACCCCCAAAAAGCACCAATGATAAAAGCCATCGGCTACGCAGCCCAAACCGCCACCGACCCCCTCAAACCGCTAGAATTCGATCGCCAAGAACCCACCGCCAACCAAATCCAAATCGATAGCCTCTACTATTTTGCCCTCAAAATGCCCGAAAACCTCGACATCAAATCGATCGTAGCCAAGTTGCTTTTTATCGGCGATCGATCTCAGGTTCCCTCATCGGTGGGATTGCCGAAACTTAGGAGGTGCTGGACTTTTGTGCCGAACATGGCATCGTTTCCGAGGTTGAAATCATCCCGATTCAAAAAATCAATCAAGCCTACGAGCGAATGCTCGCAGGTGAGGTGAAATACCGTTTTGTCATCGATATGGAATCGCTCAAACAAACTATTTAGGGAACAAAACTGATGGTTAGTCAACTTAAGAAATTACCCACGATCGAAATGGCAGGCACGTTAGAGCCTGTCGCTCACTTTAACGACGCGATGCCCACAGGTGTTACCGTCTCCCAGCAAGGACGGATCTTTGTCAACTTCCCCAAGTGGGGCGATAACGTCGAATACTCCGTCGCCGAAATTCGCAACGGCGAAGCAGTTCCCTATCCCAGTGCTGAATTCAACCGCGACGAACCAGATGCACCAGTCGCATCGCTCGTATCCGTCCAAAGCGTAGTTGTCGATCCGATCGATCGCTTATGGATCCTCGATACAGGCAGTCCGATGTTTCAGCCGACGCAATATGGTGGCCCCAAATTAGTCTGCATCGATCTGGCAACCGATCGGGTCGTCAAAACTATCCTCTTCCCCCAAGATGTTGCCCTCGCCACGACCTACCTCAACGATATCCGCTTCGACTTGCGGCGTGGGAGTGAAGGGATGGCATTTATCACCGATTCCGCCGACAAAGGCGCGAATGGGATTATCGTTGTCGATCTCGCCTCCGGCGAAAGCTGGCGCAAACTCCACGACCATCCCTCAACCAAAGCCGAATCCCTGCATGATTTCCTGCCGATCGTCGAAGGCAAACCCTTAATGGAACGCCAAGCCGATGGCAGCACCAAACCGATGACGATGGGTGCCGATGGGATTGCGATTAGTGCCGATGGTTCGCGGTTGTATTATTGCCCCCTGATGAGCCGGAAACTATACAGTGTCTCGATCGATTGTTTGTGCGATCGAGACATGGACGAGGATACCGTGGTGGCTTCCGTTATCAACGAAGGCGATAAAGGCGGCGGAGCCGACGGACTCGAATCCGATGCTGCTGGTTATATTTACGTCACCAATTACGAGCATCAAGCCATTCTCCGCCGCACCCCACAAGGCATGTGGGAGACCGTCGTCCATGACTCGCGCTTGATGTGGACGGATACGATGTCGATCGCATCCGATGGCTATCTATACATCATTGCCAACCAATTACACCGTCAGCCCAAGTACCAACTAGGTCGCGACCTCCGCATCAAGCCCTATACCCTATTTCGGATTCGGATCGACGCGCAACCGATTCGGTTGTACTCGCATAACCAAGCACAGGTACCCATTCACCACTGAAAGCAAACTACCATGACACCATTTAAAGCCACCAAAACTCTGACGATTAATAAGCCCGCTCCCGAACTTTACAAGTATTGGCACAACTTCGAGAACCTACCCAGCTTCATGAAGCATCTCCAATCCGTCAAGGTTATCGATAATGTCAAATCCCACTGGGTTACACGCGGCCCCTTGGGTGGCACCGTCGAATGGGATGCCATCATCATCGAAGACTTTGAAAATCAATCGATTTCCTGGGCATCTGCCGAACAAGCCGACGTGCAAAATACTGGCTTTATCCGCTTCACGCCGCTATCTCACGATCGCGGTACTGAGGTGAAGGTCGAGATCGAGTACAACCCTCCCGCAGGGGCGATCGGCGACAAGCTTTTGGCTCTGTTCGGGGAGTCTCCAAAGCAGCAGTTAGGCGACGATCTGCGTCGGTTCAAGATGCTGATGGAGGCGGGGGAGATTGCGACAACTGAGGGGCAATCGAGAGGACACGATTGATAGATCTGGCAAGCTGGATTTTAGATATGTGCTTAGTTTGAAGTTGCTGGTGCTAGAGAACCCGGATCTGGGGGTTCTGACCCCCAGACCCCCCACCGAGGGGGTGCGTCCCGCCCCTCGGACTCCCCATCGTAAGGTTTGGTTTGTGGGAATCGATTAGCGCTTCGCATTAGCTACGCCAGTCATCGATCTGTATGCGAGTGGGAGCGGATTGCAGCCGCCTAACCAATACGACTAAATAAGAAGCTAACTAATTTCAAGAACGATCGATACATTCCAACCATCGAGCTTACGCTCGATCGCCAAACCCCACCCACAGATCGATGACTGGCGTAGCTAATGCGAAGCGCTAATCGATTCCCACTAACAACACCTTGTGCAGGGGAGTTTGAGGGGCGGCACTCCGCCCTTCAACGGGGGGTCTGGGGGAGGCCGCCCCCAGATCCGGGTTCTCTTAGCACCAGTAGCTAAAAACTAAGCACTAATCACCCCCTTAATATCAGAACGTAGCAAACCATCCCCAAAGGAAAAAACCATGAAAGCCGTCTGCTGGCAAGGTACCGATAAAGTCCAAGTCGAAACCGTACCCGATCCCAAAATTCTCAACCCCAGAGATGCGATCGTCAAAATCACCTCCACCGCAATTTGTGGATCCGACCTCCACCTCTACGGCGGCTACAACCCTACCATGAAACACGGCGACATCCTCGGCCACGAATTCATGGGCGAAATCGTCGAACTCGGTAGCGAAGTCAAAAACAAAAAAATTGGTACCCGCGTCGTCGTTCCCTTCGCAGTCGCCTGCGGTGGTTGTTTCTTCTGCAACCGCGATCTCTGGTCGCTGTGTGACAACGGCATCCCCAACGGTTGGCTCCCCGAAAAAGTTATTGGTTATGCCCCATCTGGTATCTTCGGTTACTCCCACTTCACAGGCGGCTACGCAGGCGGTCAAGCCGAATACGCTCGCGTCCCCTTCGCCGATGTCGCCTTGCTAGAAATTCCTGACGGCATTCCCGATGAGAAAGTCTTATTCCTGACCGATATTTTCCCCACAGGCTACATGGCCGCCGAAAATTGCCATATTCAGCCAGGGGATACCGTCGCGATTTGGGGCTGTGGCCCTGTCGGGCAATTTGCCATCCGCAGTGCCCTGATGCTCGGGGCCGAAAAGGTCATCGCGATCGATCGCGTCCCCGAACGCCTGCAACTAGCCAGACAAGGCGGCGCAGAAATCTTAAATTATGAGGAAGTCGAGGTCGGCGAAGCCCTCAAAGAAATGACTGGCGGACGCGGCCCCGATTCGGTGATGGATGCCGTCGGCTCCGAAGCGCATGGCATGGGTTTAGAAGGTTTCTACGATCGCGCGATGCAAACTGTCGGACTCGAAACCGATCGACCCAGCGCCCTCCGACAAGCGATTGTATCATGTCGTAAAGGCGGTACCGTCTCCGTTCCTGGCGAATACTCTGGCTTGGTCGATAAGCTGCCGATGGGCGCATTTATGAACAAAGGTCTGACGATGCGGAGCGGCCAAACCCACATCCATCGCTACTTACGTCCGTTACTCGATCGGATTCAAAACGGCGATATCGACCCCTCATTCGTCATCAGCCACATTCTCCCGCTCTCGGAAGCACCCAAGGCTTATGACATCTTCAAGCACAAGAAGGATAACTGCATCAAGGTCGTGCTCAAGCCTTAATGGAACTCGATCTTGAGGGATCGAGCACAAATTTTGCCCTCATCCCCTAACCCCTTCTCCTAGAATTAGGAGCGATTCGCTCCGGTCTGACTCTTGCTTCTCTCTCCCAGAATTGGGAGAGGGGCTGGGGGAGAGGGCCAGCCAAACATCATTCAATTAATGGAGATTTAAATCGTGAAAGCAGTTTGTTGGCAAGGTACGAATAAAGTTGAAGTCGAAACCGTTCCCGATCCGAAGATTCTCAACCCCCGCGATGCGATCGTCAAAATCACCTCCACCGCCATTTGTGGCTCCGATCTGCACTTGTATGATGGTTACAACCCCACCATGAAACATGGTGACATTCTCGGTCATGAATTCATGGGCGAGATCGTCGAACTCGGTAGCGGAGTTAAAAATAAAAAAGTCGGTACCCGCGTCGTTGTCCCCTTCACCATTTCCTGCGGGAACTGTTTCTTCTGCAAGCGGGATTCTTGGTCGCTGTGCGATAACTCCAACCCCAATGCGTGGATGGCAGAGAAAATGCTCGGTCATTCCCCTTCGGGCTTGTACGGCTACTCGCATCTGACAGGCGGCTATGCAGGCGGTCAAGCCGAATACGCGCGCGTCCCGTTTGCGGATGTCGGTCTATTTGAAGTTCCCGATGGTTTAACTGACGAGCAGGTATTATTCCTGACCGATATCTTCCCGACTGGCTACATGGCTGCGGAAAACTGCGATATTCAACCTGGGGATACCGTGGCGATTTGGGGGTGCGGTCCTGTCGGACAGTTTGCGATTCGGAGTGCCTTTATGTTTGGTGCCGAGCGGGTAATTGCGATCGATCGCGTGCCCGAACGTCTGGCGATGGCTAAAGCTGGCGGCGCGGAAATCCTAAATTATGAAGAGATCGAAGTCGGTGAAGCGCTCAAGGAAATGACCAGCGGACGCGGCCCCGATGCCGTGATGGATGCCGTGGGGATGGAAGCACACGGACTGGGGTTGGAAGGGTTTGTCGATACCGTCAAACAAAACCTCAAAATCGAAACCGATCGACCGAGTGTGCTCCGTCAGGCGATCGTTGCATGTCGCAAAGGTGGCACGGTATCGGTACCTGGAGTCTACACGGGTCTAGTCGATAGCATCCCGATGGGCGCATTCATGAATAAAGGTTTGACGATGAAAACCGGACAAACGGACATTCATTACTACATACCGAAGCTACTCGATCGGATCCAAAATGGCGACATCGATCCCTCCTTCGTCATCAGCCACCGCCTCCCACTTTCCCAAGCCCCCCACGCTTACGAAATCTTCAAGCACAAGCAGGATAAGTGTACCAAGGTCGTCCTCAAGCCTTAAATTTGGTCGCTGACGGTAGCTCGATCGATTAGACTCGATCGAGCTATTTTCACATTAACATCGATACTTTCTATCGATTTATCAGATTTTGGCAGTTGGGCAATATTGCTACTGCCTTATCTCAGTGCTTCGCGCAGACGTAACAGGATGCCCGTCTGACAGAGATTGAGCGGTAAGAGCGAGATGCCTTCCAATCGGGATTGTACCCAACCTTCACCCCAACACCATTCATGATAGCCATCGATGCCTTGACTCAAGAGCAATCGTAACAGTTGGGGACTAACACGATCGACTTGCAGTTCGAGCTTTATCGGCCCCAACGCCGCCTGAAATTTAGTACCGACCGTTAGGATGTCTTTATTGGGAAAACTCACTTGTTGAGGAAAAAGCCACTCGGTCAGCGCTGGAGGCGATAATAATCGATCGCGAATTGTTGCAGCCGAAGCTGGGACTTCAATTCGTAACTCACTGCGTTGAAAATTACCGAACATGATGGGGTAACGCCTTGGGGTGGATCCTTCTCATCATAACAATCCTCAGCGATTAAATTGGAGTTTTCAGGAATTCTGTGCGTGGCGATTGTAGTAATGGGTAACGATAACTCAACCATTAACCAATCGCGCAACCGCACCGCTCCCGGTTGCTACTCAACTAAATATGAAATTTTTAAACTTACTCCCAATCGCGGCTGTAGCCACCATCGGTCTTTCTTTACCCGCTCGTGCTAACGAAGCCACTATTAACGATACCGTTCAGAACGTTATCATCACTGGTAGTAACAACTCAGTCAATCAAAGTAATAATTCCACTATCAACAATAATAGTCGGCGAAATGGCGACAATAGCGCTACGGTCGTCCGCACTCGCCAAAATGCTGATGTCTTCGGCGATGGTAATACTGTCAATCAATTCAATCAAACTCGTGTCGGTCAGTCGAAATATCGGAATCGTTAGAATTTATCAATGTAGAGCAGCGCGATTCTCAGTCATCGCGCTAAAGATCTCATCGATTCGCCATTGCCAGCTCAGTTCGCATCCACCCCTTACTCGTGAGCTAATTGATATGTCTAAACGCCAGTTTGGTCTCACTGCGATCGCAATTTTATTGCTATCGCCTACTTTAGTTAGTGCTAACGAACCGCTCGACGCTACACATTTAACCGTCGCGAAAATTCAGATCGATACAAATAATAATCGGACGAGCATTAACACTCCGAATATTCAAATCGATACTCCGACAACTACCGACAGTCGGCTGCTGAGTCGCGGCCAGCGTTCGCGCACACTAGTCCGCAAGCGCATTCCAGCAGTCGTTCGCCCACGCATCGATCTCGACGATGACAACGAGCCGATCGTCATTATCTTCCCATCGCAAAGCACCCCGACGATCCCAAACGTGCCCAAAGTGCCCTCAGTACCCTCAGTCCAGACCTCGACAATTCGCACGACCCCAACCGTGCGGAGTTCTATCATTCGGACTACCAGCGATGATAATGATTCGTTATCTGTAACCGAGCAACGCCAGTCAGTACAATGCAGTGGTGGTAGTACGGTCAGTCAATCGTCATCGAGTACGATTAACGGACGCACGGTTAAATCAGAAAATCGTTATAAGTGCTACTAGATCTCGATTCAGGCGATCGACTTTTTCGCTAGCTTTACGATGAGCGCTAGGTGCCTGGATTATTTAGTAACTCGCAACTATTTGCCCCGATGACGCGGTAGCCGAACTGAATCGTTAATCTCTTACATTGCAGCGAATTTCGACAATAAAGCCGTCAGGATCGTATCAATACACGCCGCGACCTGTCGATCGAGTGACTGGTTCGCCATCGATCTCCACCCCATTGGCCCGCAATACCTCCACCGCCAAGTCAAACAAATCTGGTGCGATATCGAATGCCATGTGATTGGCGCGTGTAAATTGCAGCGTTGGATCGGCTGCTGGTGGCGTTAAATCTGGCTCGGCAAATAAATCTATTACCGTCCCGTCGGGAGTCCGAAAATTGGCAACTTTTCCTCGATCGACTAGTTCGGTGAGGCTGGAAGGTATTTCATTTCCACTCAACTCGTGTAATCCCAAAATCGTCCCGTAAAAGTGGCGAGAAGCTGACATATTTGCGACATTGAGGGCAATATGATGCACTCGACGCAGCGCGCCAGTTGGGAGCGATCGAGTGGAGATAGACTGATTTGTAGCGAATGTCATTCGATTTTGGATGGTGGATTGCCTCAGCCTTGAAATGACGGAAGCTCTAAAAACGGAAAAACTTATTCTTCTTTAAATATAACTTGTAACTTTAAATATTTTATGTTACTACCGCGCTACCCTCGGTTTTCTCTATAGAACCCATTTGAGATCTTCTAGTGGGTAGGGTGGGTTCGTTCACGATCGATCGGTAAGAGCGATATCAGCTAGCATAAACCTACCCCTACAGATCTATAACTAACGTATTACGTATTTTACAGATCGACCGTAGATACTGTCTTGAATGTCAAGGGGTGGCGAGCGAATAATTAGGGTCAAAGGGCTGTTGAGACTTTAAAATGCCAAAAGCCAAATGGACTAATTTACGCATGATGGCACCAATCGCCTGCATTTTAGCCTTGCCACGATCGAGTAATCGTTCGCTGAAAGTTTTGAGCAGAGGATTATGACGCATCGAGACTACCGCAGGCATATAAAGAGCTTTGCGGAGTCGAGAATTACCAGTACAAGACAACCGAGTTTTGCCATGAACGCTGGTGCCACTAGAGCGCTCAGATGGAGTTAAACCCGCATGGGCAGCTAATTGACGAGCATTCTGGTAATCTTCGATCCGACCGATTTCTGCCAACAAGACAGCCGCAGTCTGTGCGCCAATTCCAGGAATTGAGACCAACAGATCTCGCTGTTGTTTTAACTCTGGATGTTTGTCGAAATGGTCGCTAATTAATTGTTTAATTAGGGCTTGCTGTTCCTGGAGATAGGTCAGATGAGATTGAGTGAGTTCAGCTACTTTGGTGGTGGCTGTTTCCAAGCGATTGTGTTCGGCTGTGACCATTTCCTGAAGAGAATCTAATCGCCGGACCAGGGCTTGTAGTTCTTTGATTTCAGGGGCTGTTGGTTTCCACAGTTCTGGTTTAATTGCTGCACAAAAACGGGCAATCAATGCTGCATCAACTGAATCAGTTTTCGTCCGTAATAGTTCGCCCTTGGCAAACCCTTGAATTCGGGCTGGATTGACGACACTAACGGCAAAGCTGGCTGAGTAGAGGAATTCGGCTAAAGCGTCTCCATAGATGCTGGTCGCTTCCAGACAGGCGTGCATTTGGTCGATCCCTTTTTGTTTGAGCCACTGCTGCAAACTCTCAAACCCTTGCAGATCGTTGGTGAATTTTTTGGATTTTGTTCTCGTCTCTCCCATGATTAGTACTACATGAAAGTCTTTTTTGCTGATGTCTATCCCTAAAAAATTAACTGTCATTAACTGCTTACTCCACTCCTAACTATGCTCAAAGAACTTGACAGACTGTTTAACTAACCTTGTGATTGCAGGCTTTTCGGTAAATCGATTGCCTAAGATACTGTCCAGCTTTAGGTGTGTCTGTCATCAGTTGTGGGAGCTTATCTACGCAGCAGACTAACAATGTTGTCTAAGGGGCGGGCCAGCTTCACCGATTACTGATGTCCTCACTCTCACTTTCTCGCATCTGGCGATCGCGCTCTGAAACTGTTATGGTTTCTTTACGCCGATCGATTTATTCCTCTGACTCACTTGGTTTGTGTCGATCTCTTTGAACTACGTTTGTTCTAAGCATTGTCTATATCGATCGATTACCTACCTCTCTTTAAGATACAAGGGGCGGGTTTATGCTAGAAATTTCCGCCAAACATGACCAAATCAGAACAAACCCGCCCATCTTCACCAATATGTTAATTTTGGAGCGTGGCTGAATTAAGGTATGAAAACATTGGTAGGGGCAATTCATGAATTGCCCCTTGGATCCTAAAGGAAGGTCAAAGAGTAAAATCGTAAGACCGAGCATCAACAGCAAAAGGGAAAGGGAAATTCGGATTGCCCCTAGGGACACCAAGCCCGTTAAGTAGATCGAATTACCTTAACCTAAACAGTGGAACCAGTCAAAGCTGGACAGTATCAGAGGTCGTCCCAAACGGGTAAACCTGCATTTACAAGGATAGTTTATCGCCACTAATTGCTGTTGAAGCAGTCCATTAGCAGATAGGAACTGGCAATGAGTAATTCAAACGAAGAGTTAGACATACTCGGTATCGACATCAGCAAAGCCAAATTTGACGTAGCCTTACTCAAAAACAACGGCAAAGACAAAATCAAAAGCAAGGTATTTGCGAATACCCCAGAAGGGTTTGAGCAATTACAGGAGTGGCTAAACAGCCAAGGAATAACCAAACTACATGGCTGCATGGAAGCAACTAGCATTTACGGAAATGCCCTAGCCAGATTTCTAGTTGCAGCAGGATACATCGTAAGTATCGTTAATCCATCCCGTCCAAAAGCATTTGGACGAAGTGAATTAAGTCGGACGAAAACCGATCGTGCGGATGCAAAAGTGATTGCCAGATTTGGCGCGGCATTACGCCCAGCACCCTGGACTCCTCCAGCGATCGAAGTCGAACAACTTCAAGCTTTGGTTCATCGCTGGGATAGTTTGACTGCCATGCAGCAACAAGAGCAGAATCGACTCGAAACGGTTGACCCAATTTTAGTCGAGGCGATCGCCGCACATATTGACTTCCTCAAGCAACAAGTTGCTGCGACTCAACAACTGATTCGCGACCATTTCGATCGATTCCCCACTCTTAAAGCTCAACGAGATTTACTGATTTCGATGCCAGGTATTGCCGCCGCTACTGCAACGGTAATACTAGCCGAAATTCGCGATGTGGCTACCTTTGACAGTGCCGACCAGCTTGCTGCTTTTGCGGGTTTGACCCCGCATGAGTTTTCTTCTGGTTCCTCTGTTCATGGCAAACCCCGTTTGTCTAAGATCGGTAACGCTCGTTTGAGAAAGGCTCTCTATCTGCCTGCGATTGTTGCTCGTCGCGATCATCCCTTGATTCAGGTTTTTTGCGACCGTCTGTTGGCTAAAGGTAAGTCGAAAATGGCGATGATTGGTGCTGCTATGCACAAACTTCTGCGCCAGGTCTTTGGTGTGCTGAAATCTCAACAACCTTTTGACCCGAATTTTCTTTCTCTTCTCTCTTGACTCTCAAGACAGTATCTACCAATGTTTGTGCGTTTCATACATTAATTCAGCAACGCCAGAAATTGCTCACCGCACCACTTGCCCGCAAACTAGTTCGCCAACTGCGACGTGCTGGCGTACCAACACTCAACCTTACCCCCGAAAAGTTTCGACAAATTTCAGCTACCGAGCGCGCTTCTGGCATTGCAGCGATCGTCAAACAACGCTGGTCGAAATTAGCTGCAATCTCACCCCGCGATGGGTTGTGTTGGACAGCGCTAGAATCCGTGCGATCGGCAGGCAATCTCGGCACTCTGATTCGCACTTCCGAAGCTGTTGGTGGGGAGGGTTTTATCCTGATTGGTAAGCACATCGATCCGTTCGATCCCGATGTGATTCGTGCATCGATGAGCGGGATTTTTTGCCAGCATTTCGTGCGTACCAGTTTACCGCTACTGGCCGAATGGCTGCAACGGCATGATTGCCAATCGATCGGGGCTTCGCCAGATGGGATGACAGATTTGCACCAGTTCGATTATGCTCGCTCTACGTTGCTGTTCCTGGGTGCAGAGCGGCAAGGGTTGACTCCACCGCAGCGAGAATTATGCCATCATTTGGTCAAAATTCCGATGGTTGGCGAAGCTGATTCGCTCAATCTGGGGGTCGCTGGGAGTTTATTCTTGTATGAGATTAAGCGATCTGTCGATCGACATGCTTCAGGTTAACTTTGGCAGAGACGTTCTCCAGGAACGTCTCTGCTAGGGTGGGGCAATTTGGCACGAGCGAGATTTGCCTTAACCAGAGAAAATATCGAACGTTTGTACTATAATCATAGAGTGATGGTTGTTACTCCACTGAGGATATAACAGAGTCAGATCGATCTATTGACATAACTACATGACGAAAGTTACTAACGGAGCATTGGCGGAACCTCTCGATCGAATCGAGAAAATCTTGACTGAGTTAAAGCAAGTCTACCCCAATGCAACCTATGAATTGGACTGGGAGACACCACTGTGATTCTCAACTGTGCGTTTAATATGCCCTCTGGTGTCATTGTCGATACCCATGTCTTCCGTGTCAGTCAACGGATCGGATTGTCCGCACAGAAGAATCCTGACAAGACGGAGCAAGATTTAATGAAAATCGTTCCGCAGGATGAATGGGTGTTTTTTGGCCCGGCAATGGTGTTACACGGTCGGTATACTTGTACCGCTAAGAATCCAAACTGCGTCGCGTGCGTGTTGGAAAGTGTGTGTGAGAAGAAAATTTGACCTGTGACCCACCTGGGTATATTTCATGCTTTATTCAATCGAATCCAAAATCCATAATAAATATGCCGATCTCATCGCTTCATAGTTCTTGGCAATCAGTCCTCGCTCCAGAGTTTGAAAAACCCTATTTTCAAAAGTTGCAAGATTTCCTGGTCGCCGAAAGACAAACTGAAACTATTTTTCCGGTGGAAGCAGATATCTTCTCGGCATTTGAATTGACACCTTACGATCGAGTTAATGTCCTCATCTTGGGACAAGATCCTTACCATGATGACAACCAAGCACATGGCTTATGTTTTTCGGTTAAGCCAGGGATTAAAACACCGCCATCATTGGTAAATATCTACAAAGAACTTCAGAGAGATATCGGATTTGATATTCCTAATAATGGTTATCTAATCCCTTGGGCAAAACAAGGAATGCTGATGTTAAATGCGGTATTAACCGTTCGCGCGCACACACCAAATTCTCACAAAAACCAAGGTTGGGAAACTTTTACAGATGCGGTAATTAGCACTGTTAATAACAAACCAGATCCAGTAATCTTTCTGCTGTGGGGTGCTTATGCCCAGAAGAAGGTGAAATTAATCGATACCAGCCGTCATACCGTTATTCAATCGGCTCATCCTTCGCCACTATCGGCCCGAAATGGCTTTTTTGGCAGTAAGCCGTTTTCCACGATTAATGCTACTTTGCAATCTTTTGGTAAACCAGCGATCGATTGGCAAATTCCAAATATTTAGGTGCTCGTGCTCGCTCCTTGTTGCTTTGTTCGGTAAAGTGAACCTCGATCGACCTGAGAACCGAACATGTAAATTAGTCGAGCTTTGTTATCTTAATATTATGTCGAATTGAGAGATCAGTGGACTCAATAAAGCTACTTCTTTCATTTCACACGATCGAGATTAATTGTCATCAACGAATGTCGATCGAATCTGACTGAATCGATACTATATTTAGATTTGAGGCTCACTAATATGACAATAGTTCGTTGGCAACCAATGCGCGAGATTACTACTATCCAACGGGAAATGGATCGATTATTTGCAGGCCTTGGCGACACTACTACAACTAGTTTCGTTCCAGCCGCAGAACTGAAAACCGATAACGACAACATCTACCTGCAACTAGAAGTTCCTGGTTTGACTCCTGAAGAAATTGATGTACAGGTAAGTGCAAACTCTGTTGCAATTACTGGAGAACGTAAAGAGGAAACAACTACTGACGAGAATGGCACCAAGCGATCCGAATTCCATTATGGCAAGTTTCATCGCGTCATCGCTCTACCCAAAAAAATTCAGCAAGATGCCGTCCAAGCCAAATACGAAAACGGTGTTCTCAAACTCACCTTACCTAAATTAGAAGATGAGAAACCCAAAATCGTCAAAGTAGAAGTTGCTGCATAACAACCAATCGGGCACGTAAAAATCTCCTCCAATAAATTCACTCGCCGACTTCGCCAGAGGTCGGTTTTTTATGGGAGATCGATCGACTCGCTAAGTCAGCCGCCAGTGATACAGTCCCATCCTCTATAATTAGAGGAAAGTTCAGCCATTAAAGTTCTTCGACGATGACCCCAGAAGTAGACAGCGATCTTCAGTCCACTACCGAACTGAGTACTGCACTATGGTCGCCAGATGACGACTCGACAATTACTAGTGAGGAACTAGACGAATTAGACGAACTCCCTGCAGAGCAGGAGATGTCTTTTTTCGACCATTTGGAGGAGTTACGCCAGCGGATATTTTACTCGGTAATTGCCGTCGCACTTGGCGCAGTGGGCTGTTTCGTCTATGCCAAACAAATCGTCCAAATTTTGGAAGTCCCAGCAACGGGGATTAAATTTCTGCAACTGGCTCCAGGGGAATACTTTTTTGTCTCGGTGAAAGTAGCTGGCTATTGTGGCTTGTTGGTCGCCAGTCCGATGATCCTTTATCAAATCATCCAGTTTGTGATTCCGGGATTGACTCGGCGCGAACGGCGGTTGGTGATCCCTGTCGTGGCGGGTTCGTCGCTGTTATTTGTCGCGGGAATTGCGTTTGCTTATTATGCATTGATTCCAGCGGCGCTCGATTTTCTAATCGGTTATGGTGAAAGTGTCGTCGAACAGGCTTGGTCGATCGATCGATATTTTGAGTTCGTGTTAGTCTTATTATTCGCGACGGGCTTGCTATTTGAGTTACCGATCGTCCAAGTGATATTATCCCTATTGGGGATTCTGTCTTCTAAATTGATGTTGTCCGGCTGGAAGAGTGTCGTGGTAGGCTCGATGGTAGTAGGCGCGATCGTTACTCCGTCTACAGATCCACTCACCCAAAGTTTACTCGCCGGTGCGGTTTTAGCGCTATATTTTGGTGGGATTGGAGTTGTGAAGTTGTTGGGTAAATAGCTCGCCAACACAACGCAATCGCTTGAGTCTCACGATCTTCGAGTGACAAAAACACGCGATCGAATATTCTTAGTGAATGATAGTTTTGTAGGGTGGGCAATGCCCACGGTATCAACCACAAAGCTAACTAAAAAAATTTAAGCGGCTTTAAAACTCGATCGCCAGAACAAACATCTTGCTAATCTATATATACAAAAAAGATCGAGTCTCACGATCTTCGATCGCCAACAACACGCGATGAATATTTTTAGATATTACCCGTACATGGTAGGGCAGGCATCTGCCCACCCTACTTTGCTTAATTCCCCTCCTGGGAGGGGTGCCCGATAGGGCGGGGTGGGTCTGGTCTTATTTCCCCTTCACCACATGTACCCGCTGAGTGAGCGTAGTCATCCCCGTAGGGCGGATGAAGACAGTCGATAACCAATAATCCCCCGACTTACCTGGAGCGCGAGCGATTTTAAATAAACCGCCAGCCGTGAGCAATTCAAACTTATAATTCGATGGTTGAGCGTAACCTGCCGAAACGGGTTGTTCGAGTGTCGTACCGAGTAATACGTCGTCACCTAGCGGCTCGGTGACGATCGCATCGAGATTGTACTCCGCATTGGTTTGGAGCTTATCAGGTAAAGTGAGTTCGATCGTCGGTGGCTTGGTACCGCTGGATACCTGAGTGCGTTCCTGAAGCACCTGTTGCTGCACGATTTGTCCGCCGACGATCTTTTGACGAGATTCGATCGTCGCTAATAGATTGTACGTTCTGCCATTTGCCTGTTGTACGCCAGTAATTTTGGTAATGGTAGTGGCTGTATAACCATTTCCCTGTGCCTGCCAGCTTGCCAGGGTGGTTGTATAGTTGAGATTGTTATAACCTTGCCAAAACTTTTCTAAAGACTGTTGCCATGCTGCCTTATTCAAGCCGTCGCTGGTGGTGAAATTTGGGCTATAGTAGCGAGCCAAATCGGGTAATTTGCGCAGATTTGCCGCAGCATCGATCTTCGTTATGATTGTCTGGAGCGGAGCGGGTGCATTTAACGCTGCGCTTTGTGCCCGAGCGGGAACCGCAACCAGCTGCTGACAACCGACAACCACTGCCGGAATTGCTAGTCGGTACCAAGATCTAGCTGACAGCGACAAAGATCGAAAATGAAAGATAGATTGCAACAACATAGTAATGCGGTCGAGGGGTAGATCGATATTACATCTAGAATAACAGAACAACGATTCTCCTAGCGGAGATGCTACGCAAACGGCTAAAATAGCGGTGTCGCAGGTGAGGAGTCAAAATACTAGTGTCAAAGGAAGCTATCAAGCTACTGATTGCAGCAAGTGGAACTGGGGGACATGTATTTCCCGCGATCGCCGTCGCCCAAAAGCTGTCAGGATATCAGATTGAATGGTTGGGCGTACCCCATAGGTTGGAATCTAAATTAGTACCAAAAGAGTATCCACTACATATTATTAAAGTAGGTGGTTTTCAGGGTAAATTTGGTTTAAGTACATTCAAAACTCTGAGCGGATTGATTAAAGGGATCTTTCAAGTCCGCACACTCCTCAAACAGGGAGAGTTTGATGCTGTCTTTAGTACAGGTGGCTATATTTCCGCCCCAGCGATTTTGGCGGGTTATTCACTCGGTTTACCCGTTTTCTTGCACGAATCAAATGCGCTTCCAGGTAAGGTTACCCGCTGGCTCAGTCCATTTTGTACGAAAGTAGCCGTCGGCTTTGTCGCCACCAGTAAGTATCTCCCGCGTGCGAAAACGATCTATCTCGGGACACCCTGTCGTCAAGAGTTCTTGTCGCCACAACCCCTCGATTTACCGATACCTGAAGGCAGTCCCCTAATTGTCGTCGTCGGCGGCTCACAAGGCGCAGTAGCCCTCAATCAGATGATTCGCAAATGTGTCAATCTGTGGTTAAATGCTGGCGCAACGATCGTCCATATCGTCGGTGGTGCCAATGCGCCGACAGAAAAAATCGAACATCCTCGATATATAGTGCTGCCCTTCTATGACAATATGGCGGGACTTTTTCAACGTGCCGATTTAGCGATTAGTCGGGCTGGTGCAGCAACGCTCAATGAGTTGATGATTACCCGCACTCCCTCGATCTTAGTGCCATACCCCTATGCGGCTGAAGATCATCAATATTACAATGCAAATGTTTTAGCGGCGGCTGATGGTGCGTTATTGTTTCGCCAGGAAAATCTCACATCGCAATTTTTAGCTGTCGAAGTCCTCAATCTGCTCCAAAATCCCCAACGCCTGAAAACAATGGCATCGAATACTAGTTCGTTAGGTGTGATTAATAGTGCAGATTTGCTAGCGGATCTGATCGGAGAATCAGTTAAAGAGCGAATGCGAGCGCATTCGGCAAATCCTCAAACTAATAGATCGCATAGCTAAAGCCCCCGATCGCGATTTCACCCGACACTTAGATAATCGACGTTATAATTCGATTAGTTCATCCTCATCAACGATCTCAAATAAAATCATGAAAGCAACTTGGAATGACGTTACATTAGCTGAAAGCGACGCTACGGTAGTCGTCGAAAATAATCAGTATTTTCCCCCAGATAGTCTGAACAAACAGTATTTTATCGACAGCACTACTCATACCAATTGTCCTTGGAAAGGGTCGGCTAGCTATTATAGTATCGAAGTTGATGGTAAAACAAATCCAGATGCAGCTTGGTACTATCCAGAGCCAAAAGATGCTGCTAAGAATATCAAAGGTTATATTGCTTTTTGGAAGGGAGTTAAAGTTGGATAAATCTAGGTTAGCACGGATGAAAAATTGAATCGGTTTCCATTGCATTATCATTGAAGTAACATGATCGATCTCCAAATCATTACGGAATTACAATCTCAATTTATCAATATTCCTGAAGCTCTCATATCTCTGGAAACTATTGCTGACTGTGAGGGCGATCTCGAAGATGCTGCGATGGCTTTAGCAATCCGCGCCGGACAACAACCTGATATCAATAACAGTGAGTGGTTGCAAGGACTGGCTAAAAAAATGTCGCGTCGCTATCTGTATGTCAGAATTCCGTAATGATATGGTTAACGGCAACTTCACAACTTTATTCGAGCATTTTGTGGAGGTTAAAGTCTGTCCAAAAGTACTGATATTGCCAGTACTTTTATATGTTCACGAGCAAGGGGTTAACAAGTTTTGTGAACCCCTCGACCCAATTTAATTTCATAAATTCAGGTGTACCCCGATTGGGTGTTCGATCGAGATGGATTAGTAATGCGATCGACCGTACATACTAGAAATCGATCGTGCTAGTTAATATCCTGAAATAATGACTCTTTATAACTAGGATCTATTTCCCAATCTTCATTTTCGCCACCGATAAGTAGCTGAAGAACCTCTACATATTCTTTGCTTAATTGATAGAGTGAATTAATTAAAATATCGATCGCAATCGCATCGCTAGTTCCGAGATCCATCCAGCAACGCGCCCAATTTCCCTCATATTCAAAATCTCCCATATTATGCATCAATGACATCATACTGCTCTCAGCAGCATCGTTGTCATAATTCATATAACTTAGTTCTAAACCTGTTTCTTGAACTTGAGTATTTTCAGCATTAAAACCACCTAATTTACCCAAGAAAAACCACGAAGAAAATACTTCTTCAACTAATTTCTTTTCTTGTTCTGATGGAACGTTACTGAACTCCAGCCAAAACCAGACATCAAACTGACTGAACTCGCGAAACTGAACTTGCATATTTAGGAGTGAGGGAGTGAGGGAGAATTAACTTACTTCTTTTTCCGATTCGTTAATACCGCCAGAATTTCATTCTTGGTGGAAGACGTGAATTTACATATATCTAGTTAGATTGATGCGGTAGCGTTCTTTTTTGGTGATGGCTACTTCACCAACTTCTAGTCTACCTTTCCCGCGAATAGCAATTAAATCGCCAGCTTTGAGTGCGTGAGAAGATTGACCGATTTCTTTCCAATTGACGCGCACATCACCGCTTGATATTAGATCTACCATTTTACTCCGAGACATCCCAAAGCCTGCAGATGCGATCGCATCTAATCTGAGCGAAGCTTCAACAGTCGTCATTTCCTTTTTCTTCGGTTCGCGAATTTTTAGTTCGCTCAAATCGATCCGGCGAGTTTTGACGGGAACCGATCGAACTTGAGTCAAATGAGTTTCTAAAAACTCTACCAACTCCGGCGCGACGATTGCTTGAGCGCCTTGTTCGCCCAAGACAATGATATCACCTGTCTTCTCTCGGACGATCCCACAACCCAACATTGCGCCTAAAAAATCCCGATGCGTTGGCGGATCGAATAGGAAATTTCCAGCAATCTGAATGGCTGCCAAAGGAACTTGACTCTCTTCAAATGGCATTTCGCTACGGCAGAATGCTAACCGCTGTCTCTCGGCTTGTGGATAGCCACCAGATGCGATGATGTCTACTTCTGTGAGACGATCGAATATCCCTACGATTTCAGCAATTTCTGGTGGCGAAAGAAAGTCCGTTCCGACAATTTCCCAAGTTTTAATTGCTCGATCGGCAAGATCGATCGCGCGCGCTACGACTTCACGATTTTCAACACGTTTTAATAAATCTTCTCTGGGGAGCATCGGTGAAATTATGAATTATGAGTTATGAATTTAAGAGATAAGTTGCCAAGGCGATCGCTGACGGAGATCGTCATCTAATCTGCACTAATTATATGCTCCGAGCGATATATACTCTATAAACGGGAGATAGAAATAGACCGAATATTCACTCGATCGCCTACTAAGTGGTTCCCAATCGAATGAGGTACCTTCACTAGCCACTAGCCACTAAAACCACTAATAATGCTCTTCACTGGAATGAGAACCGCTATATTAATTATAAACATCTTCATAGATGAGCGACAGTGGAATGGTGAAATCGATCGATTGTAATTCTAAGCTATCTTCCTCCGCTAGCGTTTTTATCGACCACTTACCTATACTGTCACGGCGATAGATTTCCACCTGCTGCTCTATTTGTGAAACTAATACATATTCCTGAAGACTCGATAATTTTTGATATTCCAACCATTTCTCCCGACGGTCGGTTGCTTCAGTACTTGGAGAAAGAACTTCGACAATCAGGCATGGACATGTCAGAAAAAACTTTTGATTATCTTGAGGATTGCAAGTAACAACGACATCGGGATAATAGAAGATATCTGTTTGTTGACTATCGATCTTTACCTTCATATCTGAGACAAATCCCCGGCAATTAGTGCCGCGTAAATGATTGCGTATCGCCGAGGCAATATTCAAAGCAATTAAATTATGATTGCGGCTGGCTCCAGACATTGCATATACTTGGCCGCCCAGATATTCATGTTTGATTTCACTTTGTTCTTCAGCTGCTAAATATTCAGCGATCGTTAGTAAGTAATCTTTGATTGGTAAGTACATATTTAAAATGTCTCATCATAAAAAGGCCGCATTAATCTTAGCTCTACTGATACATATCGATGTAGCTTTGAATGTTTTCCAGGTCGAACTTGCGTAAGATGGTAGTTGCTTGTTGGAGTAACATTTGGGAGCCTTCAACGACGATTAGATATTTCCCGGCATTAATGCGATTGCGATACGGTAAAGCATCGCCGCTACCAAAGGCAATCCCGCCACCACCACCGATAAAGACGCTACCCATCGCACCGCCGATCGCACCTAGCAATCCACCGATAACCCGATCGCCGATTTCCCCAGCCCAGGCAAATGTATGTAAATTAGTGCTCAGACTAAAAGCGACTCCACCAATAAAACCAAATGGAATCAACCAAATTGCCATCAGTTTGGCTTGTTTTTGGGCTACTTCATTGGGATCGATCAGTCCAAATTCGTCAGCGGTTTTGTAGCCGCGCCCGAGAATAGTCACTTTGTTTAGCGGTAAACCTTGTTGTTCGAGCATCGTATAGGCAGATTCAGCTTGGATGCGATCGGATAGAACGGCGACGAGATAATTATTATTCATGGTGGCGGAGAATCGATCCGAGTAAGTGCTTACTCCCAGTTTGCGGTAATTATGTAGCGATCGCAATTGTGAAATTGAACCAACGGATAGCGCAACTCGATGGCGAATCCAGTTAAAATGCCTATTGCGTTGACTTTTTTCCCTAATCTAACCGAATCATGTCTAAGGTTCTTGTTTCCGACCCTATCGACCAAGCAGGGATTGATATCCTCTTGCAAGTCGCTCAAGTAGATGTAAAAACTGGGCTACCACCAGAAGAATTGGCGCGGATTATCGGCGACTATGATGCGATTATGATTCGCTCGGAAACCCGCGTCACCAAAGAAATTATCGAAGCCGCTACCAATCTCAAGATTATCGGACGTGCGGGTGTAGGGGTAGATAACGTCGATGTCCCCGCCGCTACCCGCAAAGGAATCGTCGTCGTCAACTCTCCCGAAGGTAACACGATCGCGGCTGCCGAACACGCGCTGGCGATGATGCTCGCGATGTCGCGCTACATCCCCGAAGCGAATAAGTCGATGAAAGAGGGACAGTGGAACCGCAAACTGTTTGTCGGGACTGAAGTTTACAAAAAGACCCTGGGTGTCGTCGGCTTGGGTAAAATTGGCTCCCATGTTGCTACCGTTGCCAAAGCAATGGGGATGAAATTACTCGCATACGACCCCTTTATTTCAGCCGAACGTGCGGAACAACTGGGTTGTAGATTGGTAGATTTGGATGCGATTTTCCGCGAGTCCGACTATATCACCCTCCATATCCCCAAAACGCCAGAAACAGCCAATTTAATTAACGCTGAATCGCTGGCGAAGATGAAACCCAATGCGCGAATTATCAACTGCGCGCGTGGCGGAATTATCGACGAAGCCGCTCTTGCAGCCGCATTAAAGGCAGGCACGATCGCTGGTGCTGCGATCGATGTATTTGCAGTCGAACCACTCGGCGAATCTGAATTACGCTCCCTCGGCAAAGAAATCGTGCTTACGCCCCACCTAGGAGCCTCTACCGCCGAAGCCCAAGTCAATGTCGCTCTAGATGTTGCCGAACAGATTCGGGACGTGTTGCTGGGGCTACCAGCCCGCTCTGCGGTAAATATTCCTGGTCTGCATCCCGATGCGATCGCCAAACTCAAGCCCTATCTCCAACTCGCCGAAACACTCGGTAATATGGTCAGCCAACTAGCTGGCGGACGCATCAACGATCTCCAAGTTGGATTGTACGGCGATCTTGCCGAACAGCAAACCAAACCGATTATTACCGCTGCGCTCAAAGGCTTGCTCTCTCCCGCACTTCGGGAACGGGTGAATTATGTCAATGCGGGCATCGAAGCTAAAGAACGCGGCATTCATGTCTTGGAGACTCGCGACGCATCGGTGCGGGACTATGCAGCTACCATCAAACTGATTGCCAAAGGTTCGCTAGGACAACATTCAGTTACTGGGGCACTGCTAGGCGACAGTGAGATGCGAATCACCAGTGTGGATGATTTCCCTGTCAACGTTGTACCTACCCAAAATATGTTGTTCACGGTACACAAAGATGTTCCTGGCATCATTGGGATCATCGGTTCGCTACTGGGTAAATTTAATGTCAATATTGCCAGTATGCAAGTCGGTCGCAAAATCGTGCGCGGCGATGCAGTCATGGTCTTGAGTTTGGACGATCCGTTGCCGGATGGAATTCTCGCTGAAATCAAACAAGTGAATGGAATTAGTGATGCTTATACCGTGACTTTAACTAGTTAAATAGTTGCTCGCTAACAAATCTCCTTCCCAGCGGTGAGAAAGGCAAGAGTTATGATACTGTGGTGATGACAAATCAGAGATTTGCCACAGTATCTGCCAAAATATCTCTCAAAATCGAGTAGAATCTCAGCGATTATCTAACTTAAAATAATTTGGCTGTATCTACCGATCGAACCATTCGGGGTGACGCGCTTCAAGAATGGCACGATTAGCATCACTGTCGAACCATCACGAAGATCGACCCGATCTCCTGGCAGACACTAGTTTGTTGACTCCTTCCCATCTCAACAACAGATTAATTCATAATTTTTAAGCATCATGACCAATAGCTGGTGGGAAATTAAGATCGAATGCGTACCTAGTTTAGAAGAAATAATCTTCTGGAGACTGAGTGAGTTTGGATGCAAAGGGATGTCAACCCAAAAACTGGGCCAAGATCTGTCTATTTCGGCATATATCCCACAAATCCAATTTAAGTTAGTCGAAGTAGCCGATGCCTTACTTCAGATTGAAGGAGATGCTGAACAAAACGGTTGTCCGATCCCAGTTTCTAGCTGTGTTTTAATTGATGAAGAAGATTGGTCGAGTAGCTGGAAACAACATTGGACGGCACAACCGATCGGCGATCGATTATTAATCAATCCAGCTTGGTTAGAAGTGCCAGCAGATACGGAGCCTCTTGCAGAGGGGCAATGCCAACGCATCGTTCTCCAACTCGATCCTGGTGTTGCCTTTGGGACGGGTACTCATGCGACGACACAATTGTGTCTAGAAGCCCTCGAAATGCGCCTGCAACCTGGGATAAATCTCTCGCAGGGCATAATTATCGCCGATCTTGGCTGCGGCTCGGGGATTTTGTCCACAGCAGCGTTATTGTTGGGTGCAAAACAGGTTTATGCTGTCGATACCGATCCGTTAGCTGTCAAAGCAACTGGCGAAAATTGCATCTTAAATGGCATTGCCCCAGAGAGATTGGTAGTAGAGCTAGGTAGTATCGAAATGCTGCAACTAATAATTCCCGAACCGTTAGATGGCTTTGTCTGCAATATTTTAGCGGATGTAATTATCAAGCTAGCACCACAGATGAAAACGCTCGTCAAACCAAAAGGGTGGGCAGCACTAAGTGGTATTTTGTCGAGTCAAGTTGCAACTGTTTCCCACACGCTCGAACAACATGGTTGGATGGTAGGTACTGTCTGGAATCGGCAAGAATGGAGTTGCATCAATCTCAAGTTAAAATAATGGGTTAGCTCCCAATCTCAGATTTTTTATAGGTGCGCTCCATTCACAGATAATCAGCCTCACATCTTGCACCAGCGGCTCACGCTCTGGAGGTTCCCTCCAGAGCGCTCGACACAAGATAATATATAAAGACTAGTAAAAGCAGAGATCTTAGGGTACCGTGGATCTACTAAGTTAAAATCCTTTGGCAACACCCTCGCCACGAGGATCTGCCGCTCCTTCGAGTCTACCATCCGGTAATTGCCCGATCGCATTAGCATTACCCCAATACTCGCGTTGCTCGATCGTGTGTCCCCGCCGCCGCAATTCGGCTAGTGTCGTCGCATCAAAACCCCACGGATCGACATTTACCTTGTCTGGTAACCATTGATGGTGAATGCGCCCCGCAGCAACAGCCGCGCCGACATCCATTTTGTACTCCAAGACATTTAGTAAGATCTGCAACACGGTAGTAATAATCGTACTCCCGCCAGGTGCCCCGATCGCCAGCCGAAATTTACCGTTTTCAGTCACGATCGTCGGTGTCATGCTCGATAATGGTGTCTTGCCAGGGGCGATCGAGTTTGCTTCACCACCCACTAACCCAAATACATTCGCAACTCCCGGTGCTGCGGCGAAATCATCCATCTGGTCGTTCAATAAAATCCCCGTTCCAGGTACTACCACCCCCGCACCAAAACGGTAATTTACGGTAAATGTCAAGCTGACGACGTTCCGCTGTTTGTCTACAACTGTCAGGTGACTGGTTTCCTTCGATTCGGATAATGGTTGCTTACTACTAGTTATTTGTGCGGAGGAGTGTTTCTGGTGGGTACCGCCGACAGCAGCGGATCGCTCGAATTGTTTTAAGATCTCTGGTGCAGCTGGTTGCACGGTGCTAGAAGGGCGCGCCTTGTCCATTTTAATTTCCTGACGGCGCAGTGCGGCATAAGCTGGATTGATGAGCGCAGCTACAGGTACTTTAGTAAAATCTGGATCGCCGAGATATTTCGATCGATCTGCATAAGCAATTCGCATCGACTCGATCAGCAGATGCAAAGCATCCGGACTATGCCAACCCATTTTCGCCAAATCGGTACTCCCGATCGTATTTAAGATTTGCACTAGATGTACTCCGCCAGATGATGGTGGTGGCATCGAACAGACATCATACTGGCGAAATTTGCCACATAGCGGCTCCCGCCATTTTGGGCGATAAGCTTTGAGATCTGCCAGGGTAATCAAACCCTTATTCTGGCGCATGTCACGATCGATCGCACTCGCAATCTTCCCGGTATAAAAGTTCTGCGGATTGCGTGCGATCGCAATTAACGTCTGCGCTAAATCGCGTTGAATTAACTTTTCGCCTGGTTGCAAAGGTTGCCCATTGCGCGTGAAAATTTCTCTCGCAGCGGCATTGCTCGCGAGGAGTTTCTGTTTGGACTTGGCTTGTTCGGTATAGATTTCACTGACGGTAAAGCCATCGCGCGCGAGTTTAATCGCAGGTGCTACTACCGTCCGCCAGGGTAACTTACCATACTTCTGATGTGCTGCTGCCAGTCCCGCGATCGTCCCCGGTACGCTAGCTGCTAAATGACCTTCCAGACTAGCATTCGGGCGCACTTTGCCCTGAGCATCTAGAAACATATTCCGCGTTGCTTTCTGTGGTGCGCGTTCGCGAAAATCTAGCGATTTCGTCTCGCTCCCCACCTTTGCCAGCATAAAACCACCAGCGCCAATTCCTGCCGAAAACGGCTCGACGACAGAAATAGCTAGCGTTGTCGCTACCGCAGCATCGATCGCATTTCCACCTTGCTGAAGCATCTCCACCCCCGCCTGTGTCGCCAGCGGATGCGCCGATGCCACCATCCCATTTTGACTGTGAACGGGACGCGGAAACGCCGCAAATGCAGGAGCAGAAATAGCTAAGATAACGAGCGAACTAACAGTTGCTCCGAATCGATGAAAATACCCGATCGTACTCAAGATCTTACCTCTGCGCTCTCTGCGCCGCTGTGGTTAAATTATCGAGAGATCTACGGCAAACAAATCGCCTACGATTGCTATAGAACATAGTTAATAATATGCCAAAACTAATTGTCGCGACTAGCAATCCGGGTAAATTGAAAGAAATGCAAGCCTATCTCAGCGCTAGTGACTGGGAACTCAGCCTCAAACCTGCGGAATTAGATGTCGATGAAACGAGAGATAGTTTTGCCGCTAACGCCTGTCAGAAAGCCTCAGAAGTGGCGATCGCACTAAATTGTTGGGCGATTGCTGATGATTCGGGCTTACAGGTGGATGCGCTGGGTGGCGCGCCGGGGATCTATTCAGCACGGTATGCCGACACAGATCCAGCTAGGATCGATCGAGTGTTGCGGGAATTAGGCGATAATCCCGATCGGGGCGCTCAATTTAGCTGTGCGGTAGCGGTAGCGCGTCCCGATGGCACGATTGCCGCCCAAGCAGAAGGGATCTGTCGAGGGGAAATCCTCACAGCTCCGCAGGGTGTGGATGGATTTGGTTACGATCCGATTTTTTATGTGCCAGAGCGACAACTTACTTTCGCCGAAATGTCCAAGGACATCAAACGCAGTATCAGTCACCGGGGCAAGGCATTTGCGATCGTTAACAACCAGCTAGCTCAGATCGCCAGTCACGATCGGATCTAAATCTTTTTTGGTACCAAACCGATCTTTATGTGGGTTGCGCGGAAACTTTTTAACCCGCTCGCGATTAACCCACCAATCTTCTTCCCGATATTCGCTGAACTCTGGGATGGAGTCGGTTCTAATTACTGCGAGCTTAGGACTATTCATGCCCCTAATCAATAGTGCCAAGGTGTCCCGATGATAGTGAATATCGACTCCGGCTGCGGACATTTCTTGAGTATTCGTACCCCAAGCAATAATATCCGCTAATCTCGCAGCATCTGCTAGCAAAAATGAAGAGAGTGCGATTTGTTTTTCGCCATCGATAACTGTCTGCTTGATCGCGGTATCGGTAGAAAAAATCGCTAGTTTGATGTTCGTCAGACATCGAGCTAAAACGCGCTCATCAAATGGCCCGATTCGAGCGATTACCGTATCTCCCGCTGGAGAGATTTCGCTATCGTCTGCTTCTAAAACATTGAGCATGGGCAATGTCTCTTTTTTACCACTGAGATCGAGTTGTCCTAAAAATACATGCCGTTCGTAACCAGCCGGAATTCCTGTAAAATAAATCGGTAGATCTCGACCCGATCGCACGATCTTATGTAATGCTAGATCGAGCGTATTAATCGGCCAACCCAGATCTTTGACAGCCAATAGCTTCGTCTGTCCTGGCTGGAGAATGGTGAGCGCATTGAGCAATAAACCCATTGCTTCTTCGATATTTTGGGTGTAAATATAGCGATCGGGTGCGTGCATACTCACGATGCCATTAGCTACGCATGCGTCTAAATCGGCACTAACGGGACTATTTTCGACGACATGCGTGAATCTCACGATGCCATATTGACAAGTTCTGGGTTGCGAATAATCACTAAATAACCACTCAGCAATCTTCTTCGATGCTGCATAAATATCGGGAGTAAAGTATCGCGAAGCTTTGCCTGTTGAAGAAAAAATACAAGCTTCGACTCGATTATTTTCACATAGCTTGATGATATTATCGCAGCCTAAAATATTAGTGCTGACAGTTTGATGAATTTGAATTTCAGCCAATCCTGGCAATCTTTCTGCTGCCAAATGAAATACGATCTGTGGCTGCTCGATATCAAAGATCGCTTGGAGCGATCGCACATCGCGAACGTCGCCATAATAATAAGCAACGGGAATACTTATGTCGCTGGAAGTAGCATCGATGGCAACTCGTTGTGAACGATCTGTTGTGATATCGACGGAAACAATCTTTTTGACACCAAATTGTTGGAGCTTGGCAATTAAATTAGTAGCGACGAAACCTTGGCCTCCAGTTACTAATACTACTTTATTTTTTAAAGCCGCTGTAACTTTTGGCAGATCGATCGCAATCTGGCGCTGATAAACTTCAGTAAAAGGATCGATGGTTAAGCTATTACGACCCGATATACCGATCAGATCGCTAGTTAATTCCTTCAATCTTGATAATACTTTTGGTAACAGTACCTGTTGCGATCCAACAGGGGCTGTTGACCAGATTGATTCAAGGACAGCATTTCTAGATAAAGCTCGCGACAGTACCATGATATATTTTCTCTCGATCTGATAGTTGAGATCGCAAGCCTCTTTCATCTGGCTTTTGCTTAGCGACGCTCGCATAAAAACATGGTGACGATCGAACGTACGAGATGTTTCCAATTGGCTCAACTAATGTCAAAGAATTATTTAGCTTGATATTAGTAAATATTAGGCGATCGATTTCTAACTTAAATCAGCAAATTATCTCAACTAAAGTATGTACAAATAGCTTAGGCTATATATTCGATCCTAGTGCGAGTCAGAGCATCGCCAAGTTTATATTCGCGATCGGTTGGAGTCTCAGCAAGAGCTATCTGGCAAAATTCTACCGTAATAAGCCGATTGAAATCACTCGCTACAAACCCGATTCATAGTTTTAAGATATCATAAAATTTGCCTAGTCGCGCTAGTAATTAGGCAATCAAATGCGATCGACTAGATTGAAATCTCCTGAAGCTTAAGCAATATTCTAGTTATTTAATAGCTATTTCATAGTGGACTACAAGGCTCGGCACTTTTATTTCAATTTGTTGATGATACTTATTGCCATTTTAGGTGTTGTTAATTTAGGAACTTTAGCCAAGATCGCGGATTCCCAGGTCTCAAATCTTTGCTGAGGTTGAGTATCGCGCTTATCGATAATATTCATGGCTAATGTCTCTGCACTGACTATTCCTGACTTTGCCATGCACAGAGTCAGATCGCCGAGATTTAACGTGTTAATTAAATTTAGGGTTCTCGCCAATTTTTCGGGGTCTACAGCTCCGAAGGCATCGGACTTGACTCGATCTTTTGGAGGAGTAGTAGTGGGTGCGGTCTTTTTCGCTGTTGTTGCCTTCTTGCGCGTCGAGGCTGGTGGTGGTAACTCAATGCTGTTGACCGCTGATGTTAACTGCTGGGGTTGAACTTCTAACTTTTCTGGCTTCTTCTCGGCTTTAGGATTAACTGTGCGACGAGGCTTTAAGATTGCTAAAATCTGTTTGTGTCGATCGAGTTCGAGGCTAACGGTATCGAGCTGTTGTTGTATCGGTTGCACCTGTTGCGAGATTTCAGCTCTAAGCTGTAAAGCCAATCGATCGAACAAATCGTGCGGTGACACAGCAGCAGTATCAGCGGTTATCTTCGCAATCGGTAGATCGATCTTCGTCGGAGTGGATATTATCTGCGATTTAGTTTGCGATAATATTGTCAGTTGAGCGAGTGCAACCTGCCGAACATCCTCGGGAATTATAAAAGCATTAACTGTTTCTGCTTTCCGTGAATCTTTTTCTTTAGCTCTGACTGCTGCATAATACTCTAAATCTCCCTGAAGAATACTATATCGATCTACAGATGTTTGCGTGAGGATCAGCGGACGAATCAATCCGCCAGTTGCTAAAATTAAATCTGCCAATCGTTCGATTTCTGAATCATCAAACTCAGAAATCGATATCTCCGAGCTAATATTTATAATATCTACAAACAAACATTTAATCATTGGTGTAAATTATTTTTACAGGTTAATCTATTTCTTTAAACCCATCTTGCTTAACACTTCATCTGCCAGAACTTCAAATTCCATTGCGGATATTTGAGCGGTACTTTTGACTTCATCGGCATATTTGAAAATTGATTTAGGATCTGGATATTCTAATCCACCGACGATGACAGTTTTATTAAAAGATTCGGATAATGCCGTGCGATCGTAAATTACTGACTCCATAAGCGGCATTCCATATCGTCGGCTGATTACTTCTCGCTGCTTGGGAAAAGTATACTCGAGATATCGAGCATTAGTAGATATTTTAGATGCCAATACGCCCAACAGTTCGATCGGTTTTCTGCCAAATGAATAGCGGTTTTCATTAATGCTTCTAATAAACTCCTTGACTGTTGGCAAACCCTGATTTGCAAATGGTTTGAGATCGGAGGGGATTAACAAATAGTCAGCAGTAATTAGCGCGATTTCCGCATAAATATCGCGTGAAGGAGGAGTATCGATAATTACTAGATCGTAATCATTTTCGACTTGCTTGAGTTTAGCAATCAATCTAGTACGACTGGAGACTTTTGTTGTCAATTCGCCTTGATTGACGATCAGATTAATATGTGCTGGAATTACTCCAATTTCTGGATCGCTAAAATACTCTGACACGCGCACGATTTCGGAGATCGAGCCAGTCTCTGCACTAGCAATCAAATTATAAACATTCCGCTCGCGTAGATCGTCATCTTCCTCAAATTCAAACTTGACTAACCCGGTTGCAAAGGTACTATTTGCCTGAGCATCGATATCGATGAGTAACACTCGATAACCTTTTATACTAAAAGCTGCAGCTAGATTGGTAGAAACTGTAGTTTTACCGACTCCGCCTTTATTGTGATAGATAGCAATAGTTTTCATAGATGATGCGCTAGGAGCTAAAGGTTGTGTGCGAACAGCTGCGGTTTTAATCGATAATAGTTGAGATTGTAAACGATCGCGTCCGATTAATTCGATCATCTCGGGCAATCGATCTTCGATATCTCTACCCTTGCAATTAAATACCAGTTCGATCGAACCTAGCGAGTGTTGATAAATTCTTAATTCCTTGCCATTGGTTAACAAGCCGTAACAAATATTCAAGCTGGTTAAATAACGACGGATTTGATGAACGTGATTGTCGAGATTCTTGCGAGGATGCTTGGCTTCAATTATCAGTCCCAATGGCGATTTGACATCTAATTTAAAAGGTCGAGCTTCGGTAAAAACTAAAAAGTCAAGTCGAATACTCCCAAAAGTTACCTCTTGATGCCAAGTCTCAGGAGCATATCCTAGTTTTGGGAGTAAATATCGCACGATTAGCTTACTTTCAACTTCGCTCTCGTTCCGACACAGCTCGGGATTGAACTTCAAGATCGACCTCTAACTTTAGTACTGAAAATATCATAGATAACGAATCTATACTAGGTAAAATTTTGCTCTGAGTGGTGAATAGTTTGGCGATCGCTTGACATTTACCTGCAATACAATTAATTCCAGAAAATTTGACGCACCAATTTTACCAGATAAAAATAATTAACTGAAAATCGACCATCTCGATCGATTAGAGATTAACGTGTAATACCTCTAATCATATATCCCATCACCAATCCAACAGCTAAAGCGCCAGCTTTTCCAGTTTGGAGAAAGTCCGTCCAACCATTTTGAATATTGGCCATCAGATCCACATTTTGCATCTGTTGTGCTAAAACTAAGCCATGAGTAGTAACATCAAAGTGCAAGGCTAAATCGGTGCCGATTACTGTCACTGAGGGCAAACCGTGCGTCATCGCGAAGATGGTTAGTTGCATAAATAAATCTCAATTATGATGATAATTATGCTTATTATGCCCGTGCGCGATCTCGAATCGATCGAGTCGCTGCTAATGTTATTTAGGTACAACAGCAAAATTGCGTTCCGGATCGCCAAAATAGGCTGGCTGTCGATCGTGTTTGGTGACAACTAACGGTACTGGTGTAACTCGACCCCAGGCTTGCAGCAACGATTGGAGCAATGTATCCTGCTGTTGGCGCAGTTTGGGAATTTGCGAGCCTTTATTGACGATTACAAACCAAACTAACCCGCGATTGGCAGTTGGTAGTACCCCCGCTAGAGCACTCACCTCATTGAGCGTACCTGTTTTGATCGTCGCGCCCACTGGTAACTGTCGGTCTTTGAGCGTGCCGATCTGTTCTGCGCCAGCTACGGGAAAGATATCTGCTAAGTTGAGATTTGCCGCTTGCAGCGTCTGGTGCAGGGTGCGAAAAATCTGACTGACGGCACGGGGAGAGATCCGATTTTGGACTCCCAAGCCAGAACCATTAATTAATTGAATCTCTGCTGGTGGAAAGTTGGCGGTAGTCGCGACGATATTCATCACCCGATCGGCTCCACCGACACCATCTGCTAAAATTTGAGCGATTTCGTTATTACTATAGATATTCATCTGCCGCACGATATCGACTAGCGGCAAGGAGCGATGGCGGATCAAGGGTATGCTGTTGGGCGGTGGCGCGATTGAGATAATTACTTTGCCGCTGATTGGCGCTTGTGGCAGCTTTGTTGGATCGGTTGTTGGTGCTGTTGGCAGCTTGACGATATTGACATCTTTAAAGTCGGTTTTGAGCAGTGCTGGTGGCAGATTTATCCCCGTTAAGGCTTTCTTGAGCAATTCTCCAGCTTTTTGCGGATCTGCTTGATAGTTCATGTGGAAGTTACCGACGACGATTAGATTCCCGCTAATCCGATTTATTCCTAATTTATTCAAACTTTGCGCTAACGCGATCGCATCTTCCCAGACGAATAACGGATCGCCGCCCCCACGAACGATCAAATTGCCGACTAATACTCCCTGTTCGATCTTGCCGTCAGTGCCGATTTCAGTATCGAATGTTTTATCCAGTCCCCACTTGGTAATTGCGGCCAGCGAAGTGGCTGTTTTGGTCAGGGAGGCTACCGGAACGGGAATCGTACTGTTGCGATCGATTAACACGTTACCATCGGTACGCAGCCAAACTGCTTGCTGTTTGGGATCTAACCCTTGTGCTTTGAGCGTCAGCAGATAGCGATCGATTATTTGTTGCACTCCTGGCTCTACTGGCGTAGGTGGCGTGAGCCAGGATAATCCTTGCCAAGTGATGGCTTGAGCTGGAGACGCTACCTGCGGATTAACTCCCGCTAGATTTAACCACATTCCCACGAATCCAGACGAAACTAATTGCAACATGTTGTTAGTGCGATCGATTACAGCAGCTTGTTGGTCGATTATGTATCATGACATCATATCTGCTCTCGCTACGGAGTTACTATTAAATTTACTAGTTAATCGTCACTGGTCTTCATACCGAGCGCTATGCTCAAATCTGTAATAATTCCGTCGACACCGATCGAGTTTCGTCGAGATGGGCTATGATATTTACTTAATATTTGCCCCGAATCTTTATTCTTTTTAAACAAATTTCGATCCATGAATTCAGTTATTACTGGCGGAAGATCGGTCACCGATAGGATTCTCATCGTTGATGATTCCCCCGAAATATTGTCCTTAACCGATGCTATTTTATCCTCCGCAGGCTATGAGGTTATTTCCTATGCTGAAGGATTAATCGCGCTGCAGATTATGGAGTTGATGCCGCCAGATCTGATTATTTTGGATATCACCATGCCCGAAATCGATGGGTATGAAATGACTAGACGGATCAGAAGCAACCCAAAGTGGGACATGCTACCGATTTTGTTATCTACAGCACTCGATCGCTCTCAAGCTGTCTTAGGATTAGAATGCGGTGCCGACGACATTCTCAGCAAGCCATTCTCGATCGATGACTTACTAGGCAAAGTGAGTTTATTGCTGCACTCACGTTACCGTCAACAATTGCGAGCTAGTTGAGAGATAGGGACTTGTTTGGATCCAAGTATTCTCGTCACGTTGATTCGTGTCGATCGCTCGTTCTTACGCCAAGATCCAGCTAAATTCGACGATTTACCCGATCGATTGCCGGAAAATATGACTCCCATATTAGTTCGATCGAGTGAAATTTGTCGAGGATGAGACTCAAAAGCTATTTATAAATATTCAGCCAATCTCGGTCTGAGTCCGAATAAAGTTAAGATGGCGATGCTACCGATCGAGACACAAGCAATAACTTCAAAATTATTCAAATTATTGAATCCAGCAGTTATTTTTGCTTCAAAAGCTTGCTCATTAATGAGTTTTACTTTTTGATTTGCTGCCTTATATTGCTCGAATGCCCAATTTGATTGCCCTGGATTATTCCCAGTACATAAGGCGATTGCTTCGGCAATTTTGCCACTCTGATATAACTGGCGAATCTCTCCATCGATTTTGAGATATTCATCTAATTTAGTCAGCGTTTCAATTGTTCCCGCTAGCTCTCCTTCAAAAGTGAGATTTTTTAACTGCTCGGCATACAAGCCCGTAAATCCACTCAGCTGAAATTTTTGCTCTCCTGACAATTTTTTGAGATTGGCAATCACACTTTTTAAAGTTGTACCCTGTGGCAACGTGACAAGTTTAGCAATCTTCACTTTGAAGGCGCGATCGTGTTTATCTTTATTTTCAGTGTCTACTAGATAGCGACTCTCATCAGCATTAGCCATGTATGACAAAGCACGAGCTTGGCGGAGGCTATGAATCGAGTCGAAAGCATCTTCTTTAGCAACTTTGAGATTGTTAGTCGCACTGACGATCGAATTCATCGTGTAGCCTAAAAATAAGAGCGCGATCGCACTAGCACCGAGCAACGGCAAATTGATCGTCCGGCGCATTCGTTGATAGATAAATAACTGAAGCAGTCCTAAAATACCGATTAGAGCGAGTCCGATTAAGGCGATAATTAAAGATATAATTCCATTATATATACCTCGATCGTTATAAGTGCCTTCTAACTCTTGAGAATTTACTCGATCGAGTTGTTCTGCTTGCGGTAAAATATCGCGATCGATTAGATCTGCAGCAGTTCGATACACAGTCAAAGCGCCAACTCGATCGCCACGTCTGCGCGCATCTCGTGCTTCCTGCAACCTTAAAAAATATTCGCTACCTTTAAGTTGTAAATCTTGGACGAGCTTTTCTTCATTTGGATATGTAATGTTCTTTGCCACAGATACCAATCGCTCGGCAATTTTCTTCTGATTCTTTTCAAAATCTGCAAATACTTGAGTTAGTTCTTTTTGATTTTTAACTGGATCTAATAATAATTCATTGGCTAAACTTGCATCGATATCGGCAAATGAATCTCTAAGTTGTTGAGCAGCCAAGATACTTGGTGCGGCATCTTTACCCACTGTTTTAATAGTTTGGCGCTGAGAACCCACTCCGGAGATACTGACTAATAATAATAGTAAACTCGCCCCCCAGACTGCGTATAAACCACTGCGCAAAAGCTGTGGCGTATTAAATTTCTTGGTAATGTTCTGCGTTGGCTTGGGAATAGAGTTCATGTAACTATGCTCCAATTATAAATATCGAAATCATCAAATCGATCCGATCGAACTGTTGATTGGGACGATCTTAGCTATATATGTCGATCCCGTTCCGGTCATTTGGGATATTCGGTACCGTAGAGTAGTATTTTAGCCCCTGGATGGGAGCATCGGCATCACCTAATCTTGTCAAGTAGATAAAGTGCCAAAGCGACTGCTATTTAAAGAGTGCTCTTTTCTCGATTTGAGTGTTTACCCTTTATCGCGATCGGCCGATGTACTACTAGTCACAAATCTTAATGGAAATTCTCATCAAATTATCCTAAGCTATCCAAATAGTGGGTATTTAATATTCGGAAATTTTAATATGAGTTCTAATTTAGCTACTAAACTCCGCGAAGGTACCAAAAAGTCTCACAGTATGGCTGAGAGCACGGGCTTCATTGCCTGTTTCCTCAAAGGTACCGTCGAGAAAAAATCCTACCGTAAGCTCGTAACAAACCTTTACTTCGTCTACTCGGCGATGGAAGAGGAAATGCACAAACACGCTCACGACCCGATTTTATCACGAGTCTTTTTCCCCGAACTCGATCGCAAAGCTGCACTAGAGCAAGACTTAGCTTTTTATTATGGTGCCAACTGGCGCGAGCAAGTAGCACCTTCTGAGGCTACAAAGAAATATATCGCGCGCATTCATGAAGTTGCCAATAGCGACCCCGCACTGATGGTCGCACACCTTTATACTCGCTACTTGGGCGACCTCTCCGGCGGTCAAATCCTCAAGAAAATCGCTCAGAACGCGATGAACCTCACTGATGGTGAAGGAACTGCTTTCTATGAGTTCGAGCAAATCCCTGATGAGAAGGTATTTAAAAACAATTACCGTCAAATCATGAATGACTTACCCATCGACGAAGCTAAAGCTGATGAAGTCGTTGATGAAGCCAATGCTGCTTTTGATATGAACATGACCATGTTCAATGAATTAGAAGGTAATCTGATTAAAGCCATCGGCATTCAATTATTTAATCTCTTGACTCGCAAACGCAACCGCAACGAATCCGAACTAGCCACTGCGGAATAGGAGATAGGGCTTCGAGTTTAGAACTATCCATTGCTCCAAATAATATAAATATTTAAAAATAGGATGATGGGCATTTTGCCCATCATCCTATTTGCTAATTTCTAACCCCTAACTCAAACTCACTCCACCGCCGACAGATTTGTTGATAACATTCTGGTGGTGGAGTTTTTAGGCGTTGACACCAGCCGATATCTAGATTTATGCCAGATTCGATCGCAAAAACTAATTCGGTTTCTGGTCGATAATCAGCAACAGCAGGTAAGATAGATTCGATCGATTGTATCGGTACTAGCCATTCCTGCAAATATAACGATAATTGCGGCTGAGGAATATACCGAAAATTAAGATTCGGTTCCGTACTACCCGCCCAAGTATAGTCAGAATCATCCATCCAATCCACATCGCTACTGATGACGACTAACCCCCGATCGCCATGAAGATAGCCTTGCCAAGCATGGTACCCGATCCATAGGAAGTTTTGGGCGAACAGATCTGTACGGCGCGATCGATTATAGTGCCGCATGGGTAGTAGGGATAGAGAGTGGCGGAATCTTGGCCAAAATACCTTGCTTGAGTGGCGCTGGACGCTCTGCCCAAGGTAATAAGCCCGTGGGATGCTGATAATACTTCCGAGCACAGTCGAGAATATTACTTAAGGGGATAGCGACATCATTTGCCGGAATATCACCAAATAAATAGGTATGCTTCCCCGCTGCTGCAAAGGAAATCGCACAAGAGCGGCTGCAAGCACTCATGCAGCCGACCGCCTGAATTGGAAACTCTGCTGCTAAATCCCAGGTTTGATGCAAAGCTGCCAACTGTTGGAGTAGTATTTCGCCGTCGCTGGTACCGACGCGCTGACCATTTTCCCACTTACTACCGCAAGTGGTACATACGAATAAACAATGTTGTGGATTCACCTAATGCCTCGTAGGTTAATTTGTCGAAGATGTGAGTGCTGGCGGGCGTTCTGACTTTATCGAGGTGCTAAAGCATCGATGTACAGTTGCGGGACAGTGCTGGATTTTCACCAGGCTTTCCCCATTACTTTGAGTGGCTGTTCCCCACTCAAACCAGAGCGAAATTTCATTATACAGGTTTCGGGAGAACTGAGTTCGATTCTCTTTTTAGCCGATCGAGGACTTGCCAGACTCGATCGAGTTTTCCCAACCGCGCTCCTCGTTCGCGACCTTAGATATTGGTAGCTAAAAATTCGCGATCGGTCTGAATCGCGAATTTTTAGCTAAAACTAAAGCCCCGATCGCAATTGCGAGGCAGGGTGGTTTCATACAAGAAAATAAAAATGCAAGAACCTTGGTGCTCAGTCTTCAACCGCCCTGAAATGAATTTCGGGCTAAGAGCAAAAGTCCACTGCAGTGGACTGAGCGATTTTTCTTTCGGTGTATGAAACCACCCTGCCGATCGCAATTGCGAGGGGCTTTAGTTTTAGATTTGAGAGATCGGATGTTACTTCACGTCTAACTTAGCTGCAACTTTTGCTAGCGCAGCGGCATTAGCCTTGAGTAACGTGTTGTTTTTCTCAACAAACGTCCCCTTGAGTACTGGTGGTGTAGGTGCAATACCTAGTTTCTTGAGAATACTAACCACGATCGCTTTATTTACTAAGAGCAGCTGATGATTTTTTTCTGCAGGATCGGCTGAATTGACTGCAGACATTGGTGGAGCAGAAGCGCCAACTTTTTCCGCGATATCTCTAAAAGTTTTCTGATTTTGCAGAATGATCGCCTGATTTTGTTCGAGTGGTGTACCACTGGTGGGTAACTCTCCAGTCGAAGTAATTCCCAATTTGGCCGCAATTTTTCTTGCAAGCGCTCGGTTATTGACCAGCAACATCTTGTTTGCTGCGATTAAAGCACTTTGATCTGGCTCGGCAGCAATCGAAGTCCGGTATTGGCTAGAGGACATTTGAGGTGCTTTCAGCAAAGAAGCATGAGCAGATAAGCTCGTGTACGCCATCCCTAATACAAAACTAGCACTTACTTTTACAAAAATATTCATCGAAATCACACTCACTAAATAAGTTGTCTGAACTAAAAGTCGCTGGAACGAGCTGTATGATTGAGCTACGGTTTAATCCAACGTTCAGAGAATAACAAAGAGATTATGTTGATTCCGTAACACTAGGCACATCTCAATCGACGATATGCTGTAAATGCATTGTTTCAATTCAATTTCAGTATTTGTCCGGAACTATCTTAAAAAGACAGGCAGTATAGTCGTGATACTGCCTGTACTAATTTGGTGCTACAAATAGCTTAGATGACGCAATAATCGCCACACTATCTTCGATCGTCGCTATTTATTTACCTTCCATTCAGGGAACAATAAATCTACTAAGCTGGATAATTATGTTTTTAGTAGGGATTATTGTCTGTTTTGGATGGCTATTTTCTCTATGTCTACATGAATTTAGCCATGCAATCTGTGCCTACTGGGGTGGAGATACCTCCGTCAAGCAAAAAGGATATCTAACATTCAATCCGCTAAAATACACCGATCCTGGACATAGTCTCATTCTACCAGTCTTATTTTTGTTGATGGGTGGGATTGGATTGCCTGGAGGTGCTGTATATATCAACCAGCATAAGTTACGAAATCGATGGTGGCAGAGCGCTGTTTCTGCCGCAGGGCCAATAGCTAATATTTCGATCGCGCTAGCATTAGCCATCCCCTTTTGGGTCGTCCCCACACAGAATTTAGAATCGATCGATGGCGAATCATTCTTAGCTAGTGGCATAGCTTTTCTAATTTATTTACAAGTTTTTGCGGCAATATTCAATTTATTACCGATTCCTGGTTTAGATGGTTATGGTATCTTTGAGCCTTGGTTGTCTAAGCGTATTCAAGCTAAATTTAATTATTTTAGGAAATATAGCACTTTAATTATTATTGGTTTATTCTGGTATGCACCTGGGTTTAGTGATTTTGTCTTTACAATTGTCGTAATTATCACTAACTTACTACACGTTCCCCGCGATTTAGTCATTGTCGGTTCCGAGCTATTTCGCCAGCCAATCAATAAAGCGATCGTTATCGCAGTTTTATTAATTATTGGTTGGGGATTGAATTCTTCCAAGAATACTTGGAATCTAATTCAAACAGGTAATAGCTTAATTAAAAAAGGAGATTACCATTCGGCGATCGATTGGTTGGATCGAGCGATCGATCGCGAACCGAGTACAGAAGAAGCTTGGACACAGAAAGCCTACTGTTTATGGTGCCTCGGTTTCAAAGACCGGGCTATTGCTTGCTATCAAAAAGCATTGATGATTAATGAGCATAATGAATACGCGCAAAAAAGTCTCGGTCATCTTTTGTTCGAGATCTCAGAATATCGATCGGCTATTCCATACCTTGAAAAAATGCTCGAATTAGAGCCAGATCGGATCGAAAACTATTATTATCTGGGAACGTCTTGGCAGAACTTACAGGAATATATACTAGCAGATGAAATTTTTGGTAGAGCGATCGAGATCGAACCATCGTCTGGACAAGAGAATGATTGGTGGTATAAAGCAATTTGTTTGGAACAGCTCAATTTACATGAGAGAGCCATTACTTGCTATCAACAAGTTTTAAAAATAAATGAAAACAATAATGACGTTCGAATGCAAATCGGCATTATTTATTTTAATTTAAGTCAATATGAATCGGCGATTGACAATTTAGAAGAAGCGATCGAGCTAAACGATAGCGATCTTAATGCTTATTATTATCTAGGATTGTCATATCGTCGGTTAGAAAATCTCGGCTCATCAAGTGCAGCTTTCGATCGAGCATTATCTTTAAAACCTGAATCATCAACTGTCTTACATGCTTATGGTGAGTTACTGCATCATTTTCAAGATTACAAAGCGGCGATCTTAAAATATCAAACATTAGTAGATCTTGCCCCCAATGATGCAACTGCTTGGTACGATCTAGCTTGTTGCCAATCGTTGAATGGCAATATCGATCTAGCAATTTCTGCTCTGCAAAAAGCAATAGAAATCGACCCCGATGACTTAAAGAAATCTGCTCTAACCGATCCAGATTTTAGCTTGATTCGACAAGATGTAGCCTTTGAAAATCTAACTGCTTAGCCAAAATATTCAATTACGATCGAATTCCTACTTCTCTACGCTTGAAGATCGACCTTTTAAGAAAATGGGGACAGACTAACAGCAATAAATAGTTCTAGCTGACGTGAATTTCTCCTATGGGAATGGCTACGCCAACGGGTTAAGGATATTTGCTGCATTCGAGTGCCGCACTCGAATACAGCGGCTCTAAAACTCTCTATTGGCAGTAGTACCGATGCCTGCGACCGCAGTTTCTGGAAAATCGATGGGAACCGTTTCTAGTGCGGGAATTTGTTCGAGCTTGGTCAATGTATTGACCGAAAATAGACCGAAGCCAACTTTAGAAACGATATCCAGGATCGTATAAAACATACTCTCAAAGCCACTACTCAACACCCCAAACCCCGTACCTGCCAAAATCCACACTACTGGGTAAACCGTCCACACGGAAATGTGCAACGCAAGCAAGCGATTGAAGGCACTTTTACCGACCTTACCTGGGTGGTTTTGCATGGCCTCATTTCGGTATCTACCTACCAATAAAACTGTTACGCCGATATAAAAACCACAGCTTACTAAGTACCAGACATAGTTAATCGTTGGGGGTGAAATAGTTGCTAAGAAACCAGTGGCAATCATCGCAGCATTGGCACCGATTAGCGAGCCTGCTGTTGACACTTGAATCCGTCCTAAGTGCGATAGCACCAATAGTAATAATGGGGTAGAGAGAAACCAAGTGATATACCGCACCCAGAAAGTCTCGTTCCCATAAAAAATGCCCTTACCTTGGCCCATTAACATCGCGAGATATAATACCGACGCGATCGTGGTGATAAAAAAGTTTAAAGTATATAAAATCCGCCAGCGTTCGTTTGGCGCACGGTGAGCACCACTTCCAAACACGATCGCTCCTGCGGCCATACTTATCAATCCGATCCACAGCCAAGTTTGAGTCACGATCTCTTATCCTATTTAATATTGTCTGCGCTTATATATCCAAAAGTAGTCAAATCGAGCGCCAAATACATCTATCTACCGACCGATTTAGCCAATCGCATGTCAAGACTGCACCATCGATCGATTGTCCAAGGAGAAACTAGCCGATCGAATTTTTTTAAACACCGTCAACCCTAGAAGTGTGTCAAGATCGAGGGATGAATGTCGATCGAGCCTAAATGGAAGGTCTATTTAAATTACTGACGAATTATTTGGCGATCGCGATTGAAGCCAGTGCTAGTGTATTTATTGCCTTAGCCGCGATCGAAGCCGTCTGGCGGGCATTTGTGATGTATTTCAAGCAACGGCGCGCGCCGGAAGAACTGACGGAAGCGATCCGGTTGCGATTTGGCCGGTGGTTGTCACTGGCGCTGGAGTTTGAGTTGGGAGCGGATATTCTGCGGACGGCGATTTCGCCAGGCTGGACGGAAATCGGTCAATTAGCGGCGATTGTGGTATTGCGGACAGTGTTGAACTTCTTTTTGCAATTGGAAATCGATAAAGCGGCCGAACGCGATGCACTGATTGCAAAAAGACGCGATCGAGAGTGACAAAGTGCTGAATTGGGGTGTGATTCGCCCTCTCCCGGCCTTTGCCAGCTAAAAACTTACCGTAGTTAGAATGCAGCGGTTGCATCCAAAAAAACTACGGTAAGTTAGTGGTGGTTTCGATCGACATTATGCAGCTAATAACAATTTAAGTCTAACCTTCAGTTGTCGAGGGCATGCCTTGGTACGGACGGTGGTTACGCGCGCCAGCACTAGCCCCGAGCGTTGCCGCAGCCAATCCGAGTAGCGAACCCAGTGTAAATCCCCATCCGGCTTTCGCGCCGCTGTCAGATATTTGTCTAGTCTGTTGAGCGGTAGGAGGATTGACCTTCGGAGTAGTTGCTGTGCCGGTACCAGTTTGGTTGGTGGTCACGCCAGGAACTTGTACGCCACCTTGTTGAACCTGGCTAGCAATGTTACCAGCATTGGATGCCGCGATCCCGAATGTACCGGATACACCACTAGCTAGCAACCAAGCACCGAGCGCAAGCGCGGTTGCCCACAAAATAGCACCGTTCAGGGTTGCGGTACTGCGGTTGATATAGTGACAAGCGCGGGAAGTTACCCAACCGCCAATAAATAGCGAGATAAACAGGCTAACGATCGACCAAATGCCGACACCAGTAGCCACATCTCCAGCATCCGATCTCGGCGAACCTGAATTAGCGATCGAGGTAAATCCAATCGCGCTACCCAGCGCACTCAATAATAGTTCCGTGCTGATCGTTACTACCAGTCCAGCGAGGATCGCGCCCCAGTGGATCCGATCTCCAAAATCTGTATTGTTAGTAATGTAGCGACGTTCTGTGGTGGTTGTCTCTACCGGACGGTTTGCGTAACCCATAATTTTTCCTCCTAGGATATCAGAATTGGTGGAGCGGACTTACGCCACTAGGCGTAAGTCCGAGCTAAGTTTATTTAGATTCAGCTAACATCTTTTCCTGGGCTTGGCTTTTAGCCGTTTTAAACTGGGTGGCCATTTGCTTTTGTTGGTCGTCGCCAAAGTTGTCTTTGATACAACGCAGCGCTTCATTTTCTTCCTGCCGGACGTGCTCCATTACAGCGTTCATCAACTGGTCTACCGCAGCTTTGAAAGAGACGGTATCTTGAGGATTCATCGCTTTGATTCGATCGAGTACTTGCTTCATTTCTGCTTGCTCGTCATACAACTCTTGGGTATCGCTGTAATAAGGACGCAATGCAGGGTAGAGAATTTCCTCTTCAGCTTCAGAGTGTGCGGACAAGTCTTTATAGATTTGGGCGAAGTACTCTTCAATCTTCGCGGGATCGTCAGTGGCTTTGATTTGGGTGAAGAGGGTGTTTACTTTTGTATGATCTAACCGGATCAGGTCAGAGATCTTCATCTCGTCATCGGTACGGCTGACAACGCTACCCGCAATCCCACTTAAAGCCGCAATCCCATCTTGAACGCGCGCCCACAGTCCTTGATCTGCTGCTTTCCCGGTGAGTTCCATCGTGCCCAGAGACTCCAACATGCCTTTGAGTTGCTCTTGGTGAGCGCGGTTTTCAAAGTTAACGGCATTGAGCGGGCCAATGGCTACTTCTACGTCCGCACCGACGACTTGAGCAGCTTTGTGAACGATGATCCCGGACATGGTTTGACCGTGCTTGAGCAGTTCGTGTTGAGCGACTTTTTCATATAAAGTTAGCTCGGAACCTTGCATCAGCTTTCCAACTTCTTCGATCGCTTTTTGCGTAGTATCTTTGGGTTCAGCTTTGACTCCATACTGGACGATGACAGTATCGAGGATGCCTAAGTTCTTGCGATCGTCGCGCAAGAAATCTTCTAATCGATTGCTAATCTCCCGATCGGGACATTCTTTAATTAACGCTTCCTCATTCGCAATGAGCAGATTTTGGAAGGCTTTCATATCCGCTAGCTTAGTAGCGATCGCATTACGTTTACTATCTTCTAGTTCTACAGACATATTAGTATTGCTCTCGTGTAAATTTACAGGATCTCCAAACTTGGAATAGCGAGAACTTTTGGTCTCTTTACTCTAGACTTACAGACAGATGTTTTAATTCCTGTATAAATTGCTTGACTAGATCGACTAGACAATAAAATTTAATTTTTTATTTTTATTTATTTAAAATAATTATCTCGCTTACTAACTATCGCTCATGAATATTTGACTAGTTCTCAAACATGTTATACAAATCAACCATAGTTCAAGCAGAGATCGAACTTGTTTTCCAACATGTCTATGTAAAACTAAATATGATGAATAAATACAGATTATCAAAGCTAATGATGCTAGGACAACAATCTACACAGCAGATCGAGAGTGACATCACTCTGCTGACAATCGAGACCGAACCAGCGGTATATACTACTGCCGAACAACAATTCGAGCGAATGTTGGTTCTAGAAAACTTAGACGAACGCATTCAGCTAGAACCTGCACTAACTCAAGAGTTTGAAGCCGCGATCGATCGGGCGATCGGCATCGCATACCAGCAATCAGCTTCACAAGCTGCGACACCAGCACATCGATTTTTGCAACGAATCCTCTACCGCCTGAATCGACTCAACTTATTTTGGTATGACGATTTTGCTAAATATCACAACGAACGCTCTGTCTATCTCAATTCCGTACTCGATCGGATCGAATCTACCTGGCAAAGCTGGGAAGCAACCCAGTTAGATAATACACAAATTGCCAAATTGGATCTCATCGGTGTCAAGCAAGCATTACAGCAGCGCGCGGAGCGAGACTTAGACCCACACTTATCTTCCGCCAAGCGATATCTGCGTGAAGAGATGACTTTAGCAGGATATCGAATGCTCCTGGCGATCGCCTCTTTGGATGGATTGGTCGAAGGTAGTCGGCTGTCGCGGATTTTGGGCGGTGCTTGTAACGAAATTCAAGCGACATTGATTCGAGTCTTGCTCGAGGAGTATGGCAGCGGGAAGTTATCGCGCAAGCATTCGACCTTCTTTGCTCAGATGATGGCGGAACTGGGTTTGAATACTCAGCCGGAAGGTTATTTCGAGATCGTGCCGTGGCAGGTTTTGGCAAGTATCAATCACAACTTCCTGCTGACCGAACGCAAACGGCACTTTTTACGCTACAACGGCGGGTTGACCTATTTTGAGATTGCAGGGCCGTCGATTTATACCGATTATCTAATGGCCGCGCAGCGGTTGCAGCTTTCGGATGCAGCGATGGGTTATTGGGAATTGCACATTCGGGAAGACGAACGGCACGGTCGCTGGATGCTGACGGATGTAGCGCTGCCTTTGGCGGAGAAGTATCCCGACCTCGCTTGGGAAATAGTTTGGGGTTACGACCAAGAGAAATTTATGGGCGATCGCGCGGCAAATGTAGTGATGGAGATGATTCGACAATCTATTAGCGTGTGTTTGGATCGGGCAGATCTCGCCACTACAATCTAACTAACGATAGAGGCGAAACTATTTATGGTCGGGTTAGTATGCCGATAGTAATCGCTCGTTTCATCCATTTGCCATACTAAATTTATGCTTGTTAATCTAACTAGATCTGGTCGATAAAGTATTCTTAGATTCCACCTATCGCAACATTTGTTTGGTGCAATAACTAACTTTATCGACGCTAGTCCAGCTAACTAGCAACTAATGGCAAATCAGCGATTGCTATATCCATCAACTTAGATATTAGGAACGCTACAATCATGATTGTCAATCTAACTAAAGATGGCTGGGAGACCATCTACCATCGCGCACATGCCTTACTTGCAGCTCAACTCGGCGGTCAATGGCGACGTGCTGATGCCCCAGAGCGCTTTTATGAGACATTGGCCGCGATCGCACATCACGACGATCTCGAACGTGAGTGGCAGGGAAATCAATTAACAAAAACTGGCGCTCCCCTGGACTTTACCCTGGGTGATGTCGAGCCGGAAGTATCGTTAGCGAAAACTAAAAAACATTTAGAGGAAGCTCGCTATCGCGGTCGGTGGGTGACAATGCTCACTTCAATGCATATTTGTTATCTCAGTCAAGCTAACAGAGATATTTCCAAAGATTGGAGCGATTTTCTTGACGAACAAATCAAATGTCAAGCGCAATGGCGTAAGGAATTGGGGATCACCAAAGATGAAGCCGAACGTGCTTATCAATTTATGCAGTGGTGCGATCGCTTGTCACTAATATTGACGCAACGCCAAGTGCCAGAAGACGGTCGCTCGCTCGAAATAACACATGGGATCGACGCTCGACGTTACGATCTGCGCTGTTTGCAAAATGGCAATTTAACGGTAGAACCGTGGCCGTTTCAAGACGATAAATTTACAGTGAATGTCGAATCGGCTCATTTAACCCAACTCAAATACGACAGCGATGAAGAGCTGGTTACTGCCCTCAAGCAAGCCCCGATCTCCAGTTTGGAATGGACATTTGCCAAGCATAAATAACTAATATTGATATGTACCAGTCATCGATCGATTTTCAACAACAATTAGTCCAACCCAATCGGTTGTCAGCTACGACGGCAATCCAGGCGCTAGAAGTGCCGCGAGAAATCTTCTACTGTCCTGAAGAGTCACAATTTTATGCTCAATGCCTGCTGAAAATGGTATTCTATCGCTGTGAGGATTTTACGACCATTGTCGAGTTCGGGATGGGAGAGGGCACTCCGACGATTGATTGTTTGCTCAAGCGTGAATTTAATGGAACGATTCACGGCTACGAACTCAATACCACGGCTTGTCAGGTAGCACAGGCGCGGATCGCACATTATTGTTTGGGCGATCGTTATATCATTCACAATATTAGCTTTGATAAGTGCGCTTCCGCCGATTATCTAATTGCCAATCCTCCCTATCTCCCTGCATTAGATAACGATCTCTACTTGCCTGCGTTACATGGCGGACATGATGGTGCAGAGATTACCAAACAGCTATTAACTCTAGATTTTCCCCAGGCAATGTTGATGATTTCGGCATATTCCGATCCGGTCGGGACGATCGAATTGGCCTTGTCCGAGGGCTATCGAGTTACAGATTTTATGATTTCACCGATGAGTTTTGGGTATTATAGTTCTGAACCCAAAGTCAAGCATCGCATCGCCGAACTTCGTCAGCACGATCGAGCATTTTATTCACCAAATATCTACCTTCTAGCTGGAGTTCTATTTACAAAGCAGGACGATTTACAGCCGGATTTGTCAGCAGAGTTAATTAAAATTATGTCAGCATTGTAAGTTACGCGACCGCTTCGGACTGACCTAGTGATTTTAGAATTGTGAAATAGCTAGCTAAAATTGGATCTATTTCACTCTCGATTTAAATTGCTTAGCACATTTTAGCTATTTATACCGATCCGATCGTTGGTTATTTATACCTTAATATAGATGATTTTGTTAAGCGGAGTGAATTACAATTAAGTTAATAACGAGCGGTAAAATTCTAAATTGCAGCACTCATGAATTTGTCTCCAGAAAATTCCGATCCTTTAATTCATCACGAGCTAGATGATTCAGAAATTGGTATCGGCGGAGTGGCGGTAGCGCTGTTAATTATCTCCATTTGGGCGATCGGGTTAGGATTTTTGTGGACTACTGTAAACGTCGATCGACTGCCACTGTGGTGTACGCTCTTGGCGATTTTGTGGCAAGCCTTTATCTATACGGGGCTATTTATTACCGCTCACGATGCCATGCACGGGGCAATCGCTCCTAAATCTCCTCGCCTCAATCGGGCGATCGGTCAGTTTACGCTGATCGCCTATGGTTTGTTCTCCTACGAGCGGCTGTTAACAGCGCATCGTCAGCACCATCACCATCCCGCTAGCGATTTAGATCCTGACTTTCATGATGGTAACTCTACTAGCGCTGTCGCTTGGTATTTGTACTTTATGAAACGTTATTGGAATTGGATGCAGTTTCTCGCCCAAGTTACTACATTTCACATCTTCCATCTGATTTGCGGCATTCCCGAAGCAAACCTGATCCTGTTTTGGATCGTGCCGGCATTAATGAGTTCGATGCAACTGTTCTATTTTGGAACTTTTCTACCACATAGCGAACCCCAAGATGGCTACAAGGACAAATTTCGCACCCAAAGCAGCTATCGACCGCTGTGGTTGTCATTTGTTACTTGTTACCACTTCGGTTATCATCACGAACACCACCGCTTTCCAAATTTAGCTTGGTGGCAATTGCCCAAGGCAGTCCGCTCTCTAACATGAATGCGGTGCTGGATTCCAAGACAAAAATATAGGGGTACCTACTAGTGATACCCCTATAAAATGAGTAAAAGCCGCAAGGAGTACCCCGACTCAGATTTTTAATTTAACCAGATCGAACTACTTAAGCGTGAGATCGTTAGTTGTCTCCAGACTGGGTTGCGGTTGAGAGGTTAATAATGCTGGTGGTAGCACCTCTGCACCTATGCCTGCGGCGATTTCAGCAGGTAGGCGTTCGTAGTTGCCATCTTGCAAGTAAGCCCCAGTATGCAGCGGTGCGATGACGCGTAGATTATGGGTAGTAGTGTAATAACGATGCGTTTGTTGCTGTTGTAACCGCTGTTGCATCGATTCGGTGGCGATTTTCTTGCGGAGTTTAATCAATGCATCGAGTAAAGCTTCTGGACGCGGCGGACATCCAGGCAGATAGACATCCACTGGGATGAGTTTATCCACGCCTCGCACCGCCGTGTGCGAGTCGGCACTAAACATTCCCCCCGTAATCGTACAGGCTCCCATGGCAATTACATATTTAGGTTCGGGCATCTGTTCGTACAGTCGAATCAGTGCTGGAGCCATTTTCATCGTAATCGTCCCAGCCGTGATAATTAAGTCTGCCTGACGGGGACTATTGCGGGGAAAACTACCAGTTCGATCGAGATCGAATCGAGCACCAAGTAGCGCCGCAAATTCAATAAAGCAACATGCAGTGCCAAATTGGAGCGGATACAGACTGGAATATCGCGCCCAATCATAGATATCGTCTACGGTGGTTAAAATAACATTTTCAGACAGATTGGTAGTGACTTGGGGGCGTGCTACCGGATTCATCATGCGATTTGCCGAGGGCGAGGCTTCGCCAACGAGATCGTTATGTTGCAACATTTTTTAGCTCCTGTTGACAGATCGATCGAGCAGAGAGTGAGTATTGGCTATTTCCAGCTTGGCAATCATGCGGTTAAGTTCTTGCTTGAATTGATTGACTAATTTACAAAATTTAGTAAATATTTACTGCCAAAATTTCAGCTCGAGCGGTGCGCGATCGGATCCGTACGCAAATGTGCTAAGTTCGGCAAAGTTCGATCGTCAGCCAAGAGTAAGCATCGTGTCTGAAGCCACAATCCATCAGGGATTCGCCCCAGCGCCTAGCATTAAAGTTAAACCCGATCGGGTGGCTGAGAGTTTATTATCGATGGAATGTCGGCTCTATCAAATCGTCCCCCAGGGCGAAGGTGCCAGCGCGGCCAATTATGTCTTTGGGGAAGTCGCTTATTTTCATGTTGCTAACGACTTAATCGTGAATAGTCAAATCGACCATCTCCGGATCGATTATGTCTCCCGGCTAGGTAAGGATTGGTATGCACGCACCAATACAAATTCGATGTTCGAGCTGCCGCGTCCGCCACAGATTGGTTGAGATGGCAGCTCGATCGAAGCGTTATAGTCTGGAACCGATCGTAGCAACTAATACGACCAAACCTAATGTCCGGCGAAAGGTATTAACACCTTGAAATAATTCCATTAACGACCAGACAAAAATGGAACCGTAGGAGATCGCATCTAAAGCCGCGTAAAGACTACCATTGTTAGCAACTAATTTAAGGATGCTGGCGACTGCCCACACGGTAATGGGGATATTCGGCGGCTGGATGATGACCACATTGCCTTTGTCATCTTGAAAAAATCGATCGAGTGAGCTAGCTTGCATAATGATATAAATGAGCAAATTTATCGATAAATTTGCACTAATTAGATAGGTTTATTTAGTTATGATTATCTAAGACCGATGTTTGATTTTTTGAGTGATTTGTTTGAATAAAATTGCCCCCAGAGATATTAGTTTCTAGCAGCTCTCGATCGCGATCGAGTTTCGATCCTCATGGGAGGACGCTGGCTGAATAGGCGATCGAGAGCGACGGATCGAATAAATCATTGGCGTTGCTGTTCGATTTCTAAAGTTAAACTGTGATAGATGCCCCAAATTGCCATCGCGCGTAGATAGTGACTGGCGCGAAAAGTTCCGGCGGAAGTAATGGCTTCTGGCGTTCTAAATTGCAATCCATTAGCATATACCTGTTCGACGATCGTCTGAGCTAATTTTAATCCCTCCGATCGCATTCCCATTTGCACTAAAAAGGCGGCAATCCCAAAATTAATTCCCGTCCATACTTCGAGTGGATGTGTATCTTTTGGATCGAGCGGCGAGCCATCGATTTTAACGCCATTGGCAGCACCAAATTCACCGTTTTGAAAATTGAGGAAGCAGGATAGATAGATAGTTTGGAGCGCAGTTTTGGCACAATCTAGCGGCACGATGTCATCGAGTTGGAGCAACTTGGCATAAAATTGACCGCATAATTGATCTGCCATTACTACTTCCGAACCGCTGCCAGTATCGATTCGATAGTAACTTCCATTCCAGAGCTGTTGTTGATAAATAGGTTTGCCAATGTCCAACCAAGTTTGATATTGGGCGATAATAGTCGCTGGAGCGGGTAGAAGTTCGGTGTGATATTCTTGAATTAGAATTTGACCGATCGCGATCGCGGCTTCGAGTGCTGCCAGCCACAGTCCACCACAATAAGCACTAATTCCTTGCAGTCGCCAATCATCAAAGGTTTGATCGGGTGCGCCAGAGTTTTCAATGATGCCATCGTTATCTAAATCGAACTGTTTGAGATAGGCTAAAGTATCGACAATTGCCGACCAACATTCGGCAAGAAATTCAACATCTTTTTTGCCAGTAAAGATGTAAGCTCGATAAACTTGCAATACAAAATCGCTACCCAAATCTTTCCAAAGATTGCAATCTTGGTAGCAGGTATAGTTAGTTTTCTCCCAGGGGTGTTCGTTGGGTGCGCCGAGATCGTGAGGGGTGGCATGAAGCGCTTTACGAACGGCCATCATTGCATCTCGATCGACATTTTGCGGACGATCTCCATAGCCAAATGCCGTTTGGACGTAGTAGCCGATCGATCGTTTATGATTATCCTCGGCAGGAATAGCTCTAGCGAAGGCAATTAATACCGATTTCTCTAATTTCGGCCACAGCATTAAGAGCGAAAATGAGCCATACAACCGGACATCTAAGCTTTCATACCAACGATAATCCAGACATTCTAATACACCAAATTGTCCCACCGGATCGCGTTCGTCAGCAGCACTCCATAATGTCCCACCATCTGTCAGGAGATATAGCTCGTTAAACAGCGCCATCTTGAACCAATCTGGTAGATCGGCGCGATCGAGAATTGGTTGTTGCCAGTTGACGATCGATTCTTGCCAAGTATCATATTGTTTCAATGCCGTGCGAGTTATCGCCCAAGCATTTTGACTCGATCGACCGAAGAAATCTGTATAGCGTCGATAATAATTTACCCCTTTGGCAAATTCTGTAACTGGAAAATCCCAGGCGAGAATAAATGGAATTTTTTTGGTTTTTCCTGGCTCAATCGTAAAACGAATGGTTATCGCAGCGGCAATTTGTTCGTTCTTAGTTGCTGGAGTTTCATCATCGATATCGGGTAGCGAACCATCGCTGGCAAAAGTATTCCAAATTTCGCTACCATCGCCAGCAGGATTCCACCGAGAATGATAAAATACTTCGACACTAGGATTGGCAATACTCGCGATCGACCATTGTCCTTCTCCTTCTGCTGGTAAATCGGCACCGCTCTCTCGAGCTAATAGACAGCCAACTCGATAATTATCAACAATCCACTGATTGTAATTACCTTCACTCTCTCCCCACTGAGATTGATAATCATAGACTGGACTGCCATCGTCGCGAATTTTGATTTCATTTGAGGGATTGCCATTCGCAAACCAGCCGACGGTATTTTGCCAAGTTAGCATGATACTTAGCGTAATCGGTCGATCGGTCGGATTGTGTGCCGTCCATTCAAATACGGCAACTGGATAGGATGTTTCTTGATAGTTATCCGCCCAAATCGGCGAAAATTGCTCGCAAGTTAATTGCGCCTGCAAGACGTTTTCATAGCTGTACCAACTCCGAGGATATAGAGCTTGGTATGTACCCGTCGAATGACCTGCTGGAGTTGTTTGGGGATATAATTGCCACTGACTCAAACTATTGTCTTGCGGTGCTACCGTACTCATCGCATAAGCCTGAGTCTCGCCATCTTCAACACTTTCAAATACACTAAATTGACAGGCTGCAAGGTTTTTAAAAATATGTTCGCCGCCGTCAATGTGCCACAAATTAAACTCCCCGCGATGCGATCTGCCGATACATCCAGCACCAAATCCACCCAAAGGCATTCCATGAAACGGGCCATCGTCGAGATTGCTCTCATAGCGCACGGTGTAAGGTTTGTCCCAGCCACGATCGAATTGACGTTGCCAAGTAGCAGCAGGAATTGGCGGACGTGGTGCGGGATTAAGCATAGGAGATCGGTGAGAACTATAGAAGAGTATAGTCAAGAACGCGACTATTTATTCTTCGATCGCGCGTCTACCCCAATCGATCGATCTATTACCGCTCGATTCCGACTCAACTATTCTGGCAATTCTGCCAAACTTGTCAGATCGAGCAATGCTTCACCAATCTGCTTCAATTGCGGCATCGTTAACGTCAGTTCGGGTTAAGGATTTCTCGTTTAGGCCATTCTCGGACTAATGCTTTTCTGGAGGTTGCCAGTAGGTGGAACCCGGATCTGGGGGTTCCGACCCCCAGACCCCCCGTTGAGGAGCGGGGTGCCGCCCCTCAAACTCCCCTGCACAAGGGTCGATCTGTGAGCAGCAGAGAGCGCTTCGCATTAGCTCCGAACTTGATTGTGTCTTGTTGCGCTGCTTGGTGGAATGCTTTCGTGTCGGGAAACCCGACGGGCACGAGCCGCAAATCGGGGCTAAGGTTGCAAAGTCCGCCTAGCTGGACTTTGCAACCTTAGCGGTTAAAACCACCGCTGAGATTATCGATAGCTTGGGTTAAATATTACTCGCTACACCCCATTTTTTCAGGGAATCGATCGCACTTTGATAAGACTGACGATCGCCATTTTGCCGAAAGAGTTTTGCAGCTTGTTGGAGATCTTTAATCCCACTCGGCCGATCGTTTAATCGATCGTATTTGAGTTGTCCGCGTAATTTATAGGCATTGGCATAATTAGGATCGAGTCGAATTGCCTCATCATACTCGACCAATGCGCCTTGAGGATCGTTGAGCTTTTCGGCCTTGAGAATGCCGCGATTGTAGTAGGGATTGGCATATTTAGGATCGAGTTCGATCGCCTGATTCAGATCTGCTAAGGCTCCGGATAAATCGTTGAGCTTTTCTAACTTGAGAACGCCACGGTAATGATAGGATCTCGCATCATTTTTGTTGAGTTTGAGTGCTTGGTTATAATCAGCCAAAGATCCTTGCACATCGTTAAGTTTTTCTTGTTTGAGTATGCCACGATTGTTGTATGCAGGTGGATATTGAGGATCGAGCTGGATCGATCGATTGTAGTCCGCTAAAGCACCTTGGGGGTCATTGAGCTTGGTGTCTTTCAGATTACCGCGATGGTAGTAAGCGATCGCGTTATTCGGATCGAGTTTGATTGCTTGGTTATAATCTGCTAATGCACCTGACGTATCTTTAAATTTTTGCGATCGCAAGTTACCCCGATTATAGTACGCGATCGCACTATTCGGCTCGATTCTGACAGCTTGGTTATAATCAGCGATCGCACCCTGAAGATCGTTGAGTTTAGTTTCTTTGACTAAGCCACGATGGTAGTAAGCATTGGCATAACTTGGCGCGAGTTGAATTGCCTTATTAAAGTCGGATAATCCCCCTGGGACATCATTGAGTTGCTCGGCTTTAAGTAGGCCACGATTGCTATATGCTTCAGCATATTTAGGCGCGAGTTGGATTGCCCGATTGTAATCGTACAATGCCCATTGTTGATTGTTAGGCTTGAGCGATTTTAGCAACCCGCGATTGTGATAAGCTTCAGCAAACTTATAGTTGAGTTTAATTGCTTTACTATACTCGGCGATCGCGCCTTGACGATCTCCTTTGTTAGCCTTCTGTACAGCCAGCGAAAACAGCTCGTTTGCTTTAACTATTCGCTCGGCGGCTTCGAGTTTGCGGCGTTCTCGATCGGCGGGAGTCAACCGTTCGCTAGCGAGCATCGAAGTTAGATGATGCGATGTAGAGATAGTTTTGATGCTAGCGCTAGCTGTTGAAATAGCATTTGCAGTATTAGCTGTAACTGGTAGTTGCAATAAGGAAATAACCGTACCGATGGCAATCGAGCTTGTCCAGAATATTACCTGATTCAACATAACTTTAAACTCTCCAGTAGGGTGAATCGATTGTTGTATGTCGTTATATCACTACTCTACAATCTTTTTCAATTTGGAGATGTAACACAGCACTCGTTCGTCGCTCGTTCTGTAGCGAGTCGCTTTCCCCTTTCCCCTATTTCATTAGGGATTTTATGTCTGGGGCAAGAGGTGAGATTACTCAGAAGCTGGTGTTGCTATTGGCGATGCTCCAGCAGAGCGACTACGATCGCGAAAAATCGCATTCAGGGCTTCGGGCAAAGTTTCTGCCATCACGATCCGATTTTCATACGCCACAATTACGCGGACTAAAGTGGGAATTTGATTTTGACTAGCTTCTAGATACAGCGGCTCGATATATAGTAATGACTGTTCGATCGGGACGATAAGTAGGTTTCCTTGAAGTACACGCGAACCCTGGCGATTCCACAGCGAAATTTGACTAGAGATTGCCGGATCTTGGTTGATCCGCGCTTCGATTTGTTCGGGGCCGAAAATGAGTCTTTGCTTGGGGAAAGTGTAGAGTAATAACTTGCCATAGTTCTCGCCATCGGAACGTGCCGCCAACCAGGCAACCAAATTCGTCCGCTGTTGGGGGGTATATGGTAGCAGCAGCATAAATTCAGGGATCGGAATCGTGGGTAGGCTGGTAATTAGATAATATGGCTCCACTAGTTTGGGTTTATCGCCATAAACCTCGTTCGGGACTTGCCATTGGTCTTCGCGATTGTAAAATACCTGTGGATCGGTCATGTGATAGGTCATCAGCCGCTCCGATTGCATCTTGAAGATGTCCTCGGGATAGCGAATGTGTCGCTGGAGATTTACCGGCATCGCGCTCAGCGGCGCGAACAAATCCGGGAAAATTTTCGCCCAGGTCGTGACGATCGGATCGCGCGGATCGGCCACATAAAAGCTCACCGAGCCATGATAAGCATCGATAACAACTTTGACAGAGTTGCGAATATAATTGATGCCTTCCTTGCCAATATCCGAGTAGGGATAGCGATCGCTAGTAGTATAAGCATCGACGATCCAGTATAAATAACTGGCATCCTTAATATCTGTGGGGTTCTTTCTGGCATCAGTAGCCACTAAATACGGATCGCGATCGAATCGCAGAAATGGCGCGATTTCTCGGATGCGTCGATCGATATTCCGCCGCATTAACAGCTTGGTTTCCGGCAAAAATTCCGGCGTGAAGACCATTCGCCAATCGTTGAGATATTTCGCAAATAGCAATCTCCGCCACAGCGAATCGAGTTTAATGCCGCCGCGCCCATCATAGACGTTATAGACATTATCGTTACCGCTAGGATAGTCTAGCTCCTTCACCTTTGTCCCCGTCATGACATTGGTGTCAGTATTCTCGCCATAATAAATCCGAGGTTGGCCGATGGGAATATTCGATCGCACCACATCGCTAGAAGTCTTCAGGTGAGTGTGGGTATCGCTCCCGATATCTTTGACAAAATATTCGGGCAATCCCCCCTGAGCCACTTTATTGACAGGGCTAAGGGTAAAACCATAACCGTGAGTATAAATTAAATGCTCGTTTATCCAAGTTTGTGCCTGTTTGGGTACCGACGCATAATCCAACTCCCGCGCCGCAATCAATACCTGCTGGGTTTGGATTGCTGGTGCGAGCGTATTCGCACCTTTGGCTGAATTATCTAAATTCGCCACATCTATCTCCCCATCTCCCGCTTGCCCGATCGTCCCCGCTTCCCGCCGCTTCTCAGCCAAACTATATCGATCGATATCCGCATCGAGAAAACGATAGTAGAGCCGAATCTGCTGGAGTTGACGATTGGTAGCCAGGAGCGGCTGTTCGTCCCAGATCCGCACGTTCCTAATGGTGAGGTCGTTGGCTTGAATCTTGGCTGCTGTCAGATTGGCTTGAGGATCGAATGTTTGGGTAGTGATATTATCCAGCCCGAATGCCTGTCGCGTCATGGCGATCGTCCGCCGGATATAGGGCGCTTCGCGGGCTAGTTCGTTGGGTTGCACTACCAGAGCTTGAAAGATGAACGGAAAGACTATGGTTGTCGAGATCGCCAGTACTGAGTACGATCCGAGCATCAATCGCAGCGGTTGACGTTCGAGTGGTTGGCGGCGACAGTAAATCGCTCGCCAGAGCAAGTATCCCGCGATTGCAAAGGCGCAGACGCTCGACAGGCGATCGGCTGGTAACTGGACGGCAATATCGGTATAACTAGCGCCATAAGACACCCCCCGCGAGGAGTATAGCAATCGATCGCAGTTAATCCCATAGCTCAAGCCCACTACTAGCATCACCGCCGCACCCAAGCCGCACAGATGCCGCTGTTGAGCGCGATCGAATCCCAGAAATCTGCCCTGGCTGAGGCTATTGCCAGCGAGTAAGTAAGTTAATAGGACAGCCACAAACCCATACAGACAGATGCCCATCAGCCCAAATTCCACCAGTTCCGCCACTGGCAAGCCAAAAACATAAGCACTAATATCTCGATCGAAGACGGGGTCTCGATCGCCGAAAGCGGTAGCTTGAAAATAGGGCAGTATTCGCATCCATTGCTGAGCATATACCCAAGCGATCGAAATACTCAGGACGAGCGAGATCGAACTTAGTAAGATGCGGGGATAAACGATCGTCACGAGCGCTAACATCCCCATCACAGCAGCAATCCACAACCGATCGATCGAGTGTCGGACTAAATGCCAGCTCGCTTCTGGACGAAATAAAATTGGCGCTGGTGGGGCAATATTTGGCAACTTGGGATCGATCGCCGATTGACCGATCGCTACTTGTAAATAGTGCGCTAAAATCGTGCCCATCAGCAGACTCAAACCGATCGTTACCGGGACTAACCAGCTTAGGTTTGAAACAAGCGGCATCCGCTCGGACGCTGAATTACCTACTAAAGATCTTGAGGCTGGTAGCCGATCTGTGTCGGTTGATGGTGGTAAGGATTTCAGCCGTTGGGCGATCGCTAGATTGCCAAACAGATACATCATCGCGATGACAAATGCACTCACCCCGAGTGCTGCTTGGGTTTCGAGTCGCAGTCGGTACATGGGTAAATAACCGACTTCCTCAAACCACAGCAACTGAGCACCCAGCCGGGCGACAAGCTCGATCGCTAGCCATAGCAACAATAGTGCGATCGGTACCAGTAGATAGCGCCTAGGAAATTTAGCTGACTGTGGTAACGATCGCTTCACTGTGAAAATTCCTAATTTTTATCGGTCACTCCCCATTCTTTCAAAAGATCGATCGCATCTTGATAAGTTTCACTATTTCCTTGTTGTTTGGCAAGTTGGGCTGCTTGGCGCATATTTTTAATTGCCATCACCCGCTCGTTGAGAGCAGCATAAATTAAACCTCTAATCGAATACGCATTGGGGTTCTGGGGATCGAGTTCTACCGTGCGATTTAGATCGGCTAATGCCTGGCGATTATTTTTTAGGTTTTGAAACTTTAAAATCCCGCGCATGATATAGGCTTCAGCACTTTTAGGATCGAGCGCGATCGCTCGGTTGAGGTCGCGTAAAGCGCCGCGATCGTCTTTGAGTTTTAGAAAATTTAAAATCCCGCGCAGCGTGTAAGCTTCAGCATTTTTAGGCTCGAGCACGATCGCCCGATTGAGATCGCTTAGAGCACCGCGATCGTCTTTGAGTTCTCGGTATTTTAAACCACCACGGATCGTGTATGTATTGCTATCGTTCGGATCGAGTTGAATCGATCGATCCAAGTCAGCTAATCCTCCTTGCGGATCTTTGAGTTTGCTCGATTTCAGATACCCACGCAAGGTATAGGACACTCCATCTTTCGGATCGAGTTGAATCGCCCGATCGAAATCAACCAAGGCACCCTGAGGATCGTCGAGATTAGCTAATTTTACACTAGCTCTACTTCTGTATACGGCAGCATAGTTGGGCTTGAGGGCGATCGCCCGATCGTAATCGGCGAGAGCACCCCGATAGTCACCTTTGTTATATTTTTGACTGCCTAGCAGATAGTAGTCATCAGCTTTGAGTGTCTGGGCTTGCGGAATCGCTGATACTTTTTGCCCCAGATTTACGCCTAAATTATCAGCGATGGTGGCAAAACGGTTAATCGGAATCCCGAGATTGAATCCAGTTTTTTGGCCTAATCCGCCGCTGTCATTGCGTTCGCGATCGCCTCTACCGTGGATGGCTACCAGTTCGCCATTTTGATTGAGTACCGCACCACCGCTCATACCGGGGAGTGTATCGTTGCTATAAATTAACGAATAACCTTGTTCTAATGTTTGAGTACTATTTGCTGAAACCGTTCCCGATCTGAACAAAAATACCGACTTATTAATTGCATCTGTTGCCAAGGGATATCCGGATACATACAAATCCATCCCCTCGCTCAATAGGTTGCAGTCACCTAATTTAGCAGTGGGATAGTCAACTGGAGCGCGAAATTTGACGACTGCTAAATCGAGATCGGTCGTTGCCACACGAATCGAATCGCTGACAAGTTGATATTTTTTGCCGTCTGCTGTGACGATCGTATAAACAGCACGTTTGTTTTTGACGACATGCGCGGCAGTAATTACGGTGTAAACATCACCTTGGTGCTGGAGGATCGTCCCCGAACCTTGACTTTCTGGAGTAGTAATTTGGACGGTAATCGCTTTAGCTGTTTTGGCAATTTCTGGCGCGGTAGCGGCGATGCTAGCGGTCTGGACGAGTGAAATCGTTACACTCATCCCAATTAAGCTTACCCAATATTTCGATCGAGTTGACACGAATTTAATTTTCCAAGGGAATTATTTGTATCGTATTATTTTATCTCAAGCGATCGCGTTAAGGCGCGATGAGCATTTCATGCTGCAATCAGCAACGCCAGGATTTGTACTTTAGTGACATCGAGCCTGAGTGCTAGACTAACGATAACGAAGCGCTATCTTATTGCAGTTGCACTGCTACTGTAGCAAGTCGATCTCAGTATTCACAAATGAGTATATTTTGGTAACGCGATCGTTCCGTTCGGTGTTTAAATAATTCCTGTGTCCATAGCATCTCCAGTCGATCGAGTTATTACTATTTTAGCGATCGAATCCGATCCAGTCATGCAGTCGGGTTTAGTTACTTGTCTGAATCGGTTTCCCGATCTTCGAGTGTCCGCTGTAGCTGAAACTCTAGCCGATGCCTTAAAGATCTTGACAGATCGATCGATCGCTATCGATGTGCTGTTATGCGGATTGCCGCTCGATCGTCATGCCACGGAGTCATCCGATCTAATATTTTATCAGCAGGTTAAAGCGGTCGATCCGAAGTTACCGATCCTGCTCTTAGTCTCTGGGCAAGAGCCAGATTTGATGGCAGCTTTTCAGATGGGAATTGAAGGATGTTGTGCTAAAGGTAGCTCTATTCTAGATTTAGTTAATTGCATCAGACAAGTCGCCGCTGGCGAAACTAGTTGGACAGCCGAAATATTAAAACAGGTAACTTTTGCGCCACCAACTTCGCGATCTAGTTGGCAAGATCGACTCCGGTTGTCTAGCTTAGAGCAAATCGAAACCGCCTTGACAGAACTCGATGCTAAGCTGCGTGAAGCTAAACTTTCCGCATTAGATCGATCGATCTTCACCGGACGCAAGCGCGAACTCAATACCGCTCGCTGGCTAGTCAAAAGATTATTACCGCCCACTGCATCGGTTGACAGGCAATCTACTCGCTCGTTACCGCCACTCCCAGCGGCTCCAAATTCCGATCTCCTAATTCCAGCATCATCCGCTGAAATATCGCCTACAGCTGGGCAAACGAGCATCTTCGATCGAATTGCCACAAAACTCCAATCTAGCCTGGAGAATCTCACGCCTACCCCTCTAGAAATCGATATTTTAAGGCAGGAAAAGAAGCGAGAACTATTTTATTTAATCCTGCGGCAGTTTGAAGGACTCCTGGATGAGTTGCGCTTTTCACGAGTTACCATCGAGCAATTACCCACCAAGCAGTCGGCCATCTTGCAGGATTTATGGGCATCGGTGACAACTGATTTCTTCGGGAGATACAATACCTTATCGATTGACGATCTCCAGATCGAAATCGTCCCAGCTATTCTACAAGATGCCCCGATTGTCGTTACCGAGATTTTAGCCAAAATTCCCCAGCCGATCGAATTATTAAGTTATCTGCTGTTTCAAAAGCCGCTGACGATCGATAATATTAGCTGCAAAACTAGCACGCCAGCAGCCGAGGAGCGCGCCTGTGCGCTGTTAGAAAATCTTACTATTAGTATGGCAAACGCGGTGATGCAGCCTTTACTCAATCGCTTTGCCGATCTAGAATCGATGAAAACTACTTTTTACGATCGGCGGTTGCTCTCCAGTCGAGAGATCGAACGCTTTCGTAACGATCTCTCGTGGCGGTATCGGATCGATCGCTATATTGGCGAACCTCAAGCTATTTTTGAGAGTCAATATCGGTTATTTATATTTACAGAGTATGGGATTAAAAGGATGGCAATTTATGCCCCGCGTCCGGAAGAATTAGCTAGATTGGCGGGGATTCCCTTAGCTATAACGTTAGCATTGGAAACCAGAGATGCACTCGTGCCGAGATTACGAGCTTTAACTACATTGATTGGCAGTGGTATTGTATATTTACTAACAGAAATTATCGGGCGCGGCATCGGTTTGATCGGGCGTGGTGTCATCAAAGGTGTGGGTAATATCTGGCAAGAAAGCAATCGCAGTCGGAGGCAATAACGATGCAAAATACCCGGTTGAATACTCTGGTCGATCGCGCTGTGCGACAATTTACCCAGTGGGCACAAAATCCCTGGAGGCGGTTATCATTAATTATTATTAGTTTATTATTTGGTAACTTTCTGGCTTCGGCGATCGCGACGACTACCGGACAAACAGCCGATCTAGACATTACAGTTTCGCTGATCTTATTAGGCATCACCGAATTTGTCAGTTGGCTCACTTATACAAATGATACGCGGCGGAGAGCTGAAGACACCTTAGCAACTGGAAAGCAGCGACCTTTATGGCTGGCAATTCTCAATAGTCTGAAGTTAGGTTTTGTTTATGGTCTATTTGTTGAGGCGTTTAAGCTAGGAAGTTAAATCTAACGTTACAGTATTTTTAGAGCGATCCGCTGTGACTGAAAATAAGTTGTATCGATGAGTAGCTAACGATCTATGAACTGGAAATTAATTACCGGACACGAATTGTCGATCGATAATGAAGGGGCACAAACTGTTGTAACGCTACATTACGATCGCGCCGGACAGCAACAACGCGCTTGTAATAGCTTTACGACTGGCATCTGGCTTGCGCCACCACAAATGACCGCTACACCGACTGGGGCACTGCTCAAGGTCATTACCACCAGCGGTGAATCACTCATCGAGATCCACGGTAACAACATGCAACTGCATGGTAGCAATAGTCTAAATAATCAGACCACAACTGCTACCAGCTATAGTTCTAGCTCGACTGGCACTAGCAGTCATAGAAGTACGGGCATAAATACTGGTGCAGCAACCAGTCAGAACCAACGTTTTTGTACTGAGTGCGGTGCCACTGTCAAACCAACCGATAAATTTTGCGCTAGTTGTGGCACTAAGTTGACTTAGAACCGCGAGCCTAATCCAGAAAATAATCCAAAATCCTTCGGCTAAATAGGCGATAGTAGAGGGTGGGCGGTCTAATGCGTCAGCAATCGTCTCTAGCCTAGTCTCTATCCCCTGACGGTATGTTAACGTCAGTTCGGGACAAGAGGTGCCTGGAGACTAAAGTCTCGGCTGATGATGCAAAGTCCGCCTTCGCGGACTATATATTTCAGTCCGCGAAGGCGGACTTTGTGACATTAGCCACGATTTCAATCGATGGCGATGCTGGAACGGAGCCAATATCCTTAACCAGAACTGACGGTATGTTAGCTAATTTTCAGACTGCACTATATCAAGTCGAGCACTTTGCCGATCGACTAGTCACTCAACAACTCACCCAAATTAGTTGGTTATCGGTAGCTGCTATCTTCGCAGCGGGACTGTTGACTAGCTTGACTCCCTGTACATTATCGATGCTGCCGATTACGATCGGTTACATAGGCGGTTATGAAGCCAAAAGTCGGTGGCAAGCAGCACTTCAATCGACATTTTTCTGTGGCGGGATCGCCACAACGCTGGCAGGATTGGGGATTTTTGCAGCAGTAGTCGGCAAAGTCTACGGTCAAATCGGGCTGGGATTGCCGATTTTTGTCAGTATCGTAGCAATTCTGATGGGGTTAAATCTGCTTGAAGCTCTACCCTTTCAACTCCCCGATTTCGGCGGGATGGATTGGATTTCCAAGGATTTACCTCATGGCGTTCGATCGTATTTATTAGGTGTTACTTTCGGATTAGTGGCTTCACCTTGCAGTACGCCAGTCCTGGCTAGTTTGCTAGCTTGGGTAGCGAGTACTGGCAATATCTGGCTGGGTGCGGTACTTCTCCTAGCATATACAGCTGGTTATGTGGCACCATTAATATTGGCAGGTACGTTTACGGCTTCGATTAAGCGGTTACTAGAAGTTCGGAAATGGTCTGGATGGATTACTCCGACAAGTGGAGTATTGTTGGTTGGCTTTGGAGTATTTTCGTTGCTAGGCAGGATTCCAAATTTTTAGTAATTGAATATAAAATAACGTGTAGGGTGGGTAATTCCCAGCATCTAGATTTCAGGCTTTTATAATGTTGTAAATATTTGCGCCGACATTCTTAATAGATCGCAAGTAACCACTAACTAATAATCAACAACAGATAACTAATAACTAATGTCGATCGAACCGAACGGATCCGTAACAAACTCAGATAATCTTTGGCAAATACCACAAAAGTGGTGGCGGAAGAAGATCGTACCAGTAATTGCCAATCTCAAATTTGCGATCGCCTTAGTCTTGATTATTGCAGCTTTGAGTACGATCGGTACGCTAATCGAGCAGGGAGAAACTCCAGGATTTTATCAAACTAATTACCCCGAGCACCCCGCGTTATTCGGTTTTTTAAGTTGGAAGGTAATTCAAGTACTCGGCTTCGACCACGTTTATCGGACTTGGTGGTATTTGGCGCTATTAGTTTTGTTTGGCATTAGTTTGACTACTTGTACTTTTACTACGCAGTTACCGATGCTCAAGTCAGCGCGGAAGTGGAAGTTTTATGACAATCCTAAATTCTTCCAAAAGTTGGCGCTCAGTGCTGAAATTGACGATCGAGATTTAGAGCCACTCGCAGTACAATTACAAGCGAGAAAATATCGAGTATTTACCGAAGGCGATAAGTTATATGCTCGCAAAGGACTAATTGGTAAAATCGGGCCGATTGTCGTTCACATCGGGATGATTCTCACCTTACTAGGTGGTGTCTGGGGCGCATTAACGGGATTTATCGGGCAGGAAATGATCCCGAGTGGGGAGACTTTTCAGGTCAAAAATATTCTCGATGCCGGCCCGTGGGCGGGCGGTCAAATTCCCAAAGATTGGTCTGTGAAAGTCAACCGATTCTGGATCGACTATACACCTTCAGGAGATATCGATCAGTTTTATTCTGACTTATCCGTAATCGATAATACTAGTAAAGCAGAACTCGATCGCCAGACGATTCATGTGAATAAACCGCTCAAGTATCAAGGCGTTTATTACTATCAAACCGATTGGACTATTTCCGGTGTAAAAATTCAACTTAATAACAGTCCGATCTTTAGATTACCGATGGCTCAATTGGGCAAAGGCTCACAAAATCGGATTTGGGGAACTTGGATACCGACAAAGCCGGATCTGAGTGAAGGTGTCTCTCTACTTGCCAAAGATTTACAAGGGACATTATTAGTCTACGATACCAAAGGTCAATTAATCTCTAGCGTCCGGGCTGGTAACTCGATCGAAGTAAATGGCGTAACGCTAAAAATTCTCGATCTAATCGGTGGAACTGGCCTCCAAATTAAAGCCGATCCTGGTATTCCGGTTGTGTATTTAGGCTTTGGATTATTAATGCTCGGCGTAATTATGAGCTACTTTTCTCACTCCCAGATTTGGGCAGTAACAAAAGACGGAAAACTGTATCTTGGCGGTAGAACCAATCGCGCTCAGATTGTATTCGAGCGGGAAATAATTGAAGTTATCGATCGACTCGATCTCGATCTCGAATTACAGATCGCCGCTCTCAAAACTAGTATAGGGACAGCTTAATCATGGTATTCAAATCTTAAGCAAAAATTTGTCACTTTAACACAATCGAGAACATAGATAGATTGATGGCGCGCAAATCTATAAACCCGCGCGCCAAGATAGCTATTAAATCTATTCACAATTGCAATCTAAACTGTGTTGTTCACCAATAAATTACAGGTGAGACTATTCAGCTCTAGATTTTGCTAGTTTTTTGCGGAGCATTAAAGCACCACCTGCAAATAACAGCAACCCAGGAAATGCTTCAGGCTCCGGAACGGAAGTCGCTGTATCGAGTTTGATGTTATCAAGAACGATCCCCCCAGAACCAGCGTTGGTTGAGGCAAAAGTCAGTGCGCCACTTGCAGCACTAAGAAATGTGTAATTAAAAGTAGTTAAAGGACCACCACTGGAGATGATGGGACCAATATTTAGAGCACCGAAGGTGACATTAGCACTACCAGCACCATTAGCACCAAAATCAAATTTCAGGGTATCGCCAGCTAATACATTCTGGGACAGAAACGCGATCGTACCACTAGTGGTACCGTTCAAGTCGAGGAAGTTACCACCAGCGTAACCTGGATAAAGACCGAACTGTCCAGGAGCAACAACGTCTACATTACCACTAGTGACTGTGGCGCTACCAACAGAACCAGTAAGATTGAGACCTGGCGAAACAGTATTAAAAGTTTCGTTAATCAAGCTAGCAGCATCAGCAGGGGATGCAAACTGAGTAATGGCTGCTACACCTAGTGTAGCAGCAAGCAAAGAACGTAAATTCATGTTTATTTATTACTGAAGTAGGGAAACAGGGCAAAAGGAAACCAGTCCAAGCCAAGTGTAATCTATGATTGACAATGTGTCAAACAAAAATATCGTAGTTTAGCGAAACTTGGAATTTTTTTATAGAGGCAGTAGCAGCTTTCGTAAACATCAACTGCGATCGCTATAAATTAGCTGTTACTATCACACTTAGGACGATAGTAACTTATTTATATCATGCTGTTGCTACAGTGACATCAGCAATCCTGACTACTCCAGCTAAATTGACAAACTTACCAACTCAGTATATTCCGCACTCGATATTTGCCGATCGACTGACACGACGATTATAATTAGGTGAATTACCAATTTTTACGAATACAAGTAACATCCAACAGTATTCCCAGCACCAAAATCGGGCTTAATCTGGATCTTTACCTTTTGACACTTTTAGGCGTTTGATTATGATTTGTGATTGGTCGATCGGCGATTTACCGGGATTGCAGAATGCTGAATTAATTTTACTTCATAAATTGGGAATCACAACTACTGGCGAACTTTTATCGATCGCACCAGATGCAGCTACCAAACAACAATTAGCAATCGATCTAAATGCTAAAATTCAGTACGTCAATAAATTAGTCGCTTTAGCAGATTTAGCCAGATTGCCTGGAGTCGGTTGTAAATACAATGGGTTATTGCTGCATACCGGAATTATTTCTGTAAAACAACTTGCCCAAATTCCCGCACACAAACTTCACCAACAATTACTCAGACTGCACGTTGCCACGATCCAAAGACGAGATTTGTGCCCAAATATCGCCCAAGTTCAAAGCTGGATTAAACAAGCACAGGTAATCTGATAATCACATGCAGATGCTATTTTTTCGCCAATACTCCATTCAAAAAGATATCTGCTAATCCTTCAGCCATCTCTTTTATTTCCAGCGGATTAGCACCAGGTTGGACTAGCGTTTCATGGCTAAATCCAGCGACGACAAACATCCCCAAGAATACTTGAGCGATAACGCGAGAATTCATCCGCCGATAGACACCACGTTCCATTGCCGTTTGGAAAAATGCCTCCGCTACATCGGTCATTTTTTCAACGACTTCTGATTGAATTCGTTCGCGTAAATCTTGATGAAATTGGACTTCCATGAAACAGACACGCATCATGTCATAGTTATCCCCCAACCGCAGCATCCGTTTGTACATCACCTGGGAAATAGCTTCGTAGCTGGCCATTTCACTCAATTCTGTGAGTAAATCTGTCAATAACTCTACCCAACCTTGAGTGGCAATTTCGACCAAAATAGCTTTTTTATTAGTAAAATGTCGAAACAATGTCCCTTCGGCAATTCCGGCTTTTTCAGCTAGCTCTTTTGTCGTCGTACCATCATAGCCGTTACGGGCAAATAGCTTTTGAGCTACTTTGAGAATTTTTTCGCGGGTAGTTGGTTCAGTTTTCCGATCGTGATGAAATATCTGCATAGATACCCAGCATCATTAAATGCTCATTGAATGAAATTATCATCTTTATTATCGCTCTACTTCTCCCGATCGATTGCGCTTGACTTAATAGTTCTTTATAGATAGTTATTGCATTTTGAAATTTATTGGTAGTCCTCCTTCAAAATACTTAATATAATCTCAATCTGGCACTATGCTGAGTTAAGTTATTTTTAACTAGGTGCGATCGAGTGTGAAATGAGAATGAGAGTGACTCATTGTTATTTATTTCATGCCCAAAAATACTAGAACAATTTCGTCGGTAGTAGCTAATTGTTCCAGTTTTAGATTGTGGAGATCGATTTATTCAAATTCTAAGATCGAGCTGTCGTTATCGATTGCTGCAAATGCGCGCTCGGTAGGAATCAAGCCAAAGAGCTTCGCACCGTCTATACGTCGATCGATCCGATCTTGATAATTACCGAAGTCACAACCCCAGGGTAACGGCGAGTTGGGATCGCTGGTACAAGAAATACGGATTCTCCTGGATACCTTTGCTTGAAGCAGTCTGTCGTGCAAATCCGAGCGGCGGGTTTGGGGTAACTGGAGGATCGCTCTTAGATCTAGACTAAATGGGATTAGTGGCTGAGTCACAGCTCGATGTTGCAGTATCCGAACACTGCTGCTTGAGAAAGTTTACAACAAACATAAATTGTGAAGATTTGCCAAAGTTCTCATATCCCTTCACTTGTGCGACCAAGAATAGATAAACTATTGTAATAGAACAGATCGTAAGAATCGATCGTAATTAATACAAAATAATATGAGTGTAGTCAGTCAAGTTATTCTCAAAGCCGATGACGATCTGCGCTACCCCAGTAGCGGTGAACTCAAAAACATTCAAGCATTTCTGCAAACTGGCGAACAGCGGATTCGGATCGTCACAACTCTAGCTGAGAGTGAGAAGAAAATTGTCGAGCGAGCGAGCAAGCAGTTATGGCAAAAACATCCTGATTATATCGCTGCTGGTGGGAATGCTGCCGGACAAAAGCAACGCTCTCAGTGTTTGCGGGATTACGGCTGGTATCTACGCTTAGTTACATATGGAGTGCTTGCTGGGGACAAAGACCCGATCGAGAAGATTGGCTTGATTGGCGTTCGAGACATGTATAATTCTTTAGGCGTTCCGATTGATGGGATGGCTGACTCGATCGTCGCACTCAAAGAAGCCGCCTTAAACCTCTTGACTGACGAGGATGCAGCAGCAGCGGCTCCCTATTTTGATTATATTATTCAGGAGATGTCCTAATCGCGATGTGCCATGAGTGAGTCTCGACTCTAGGCTGAGGCTTCTGTTGAGGATGACTCATCCCCAATGCAACTGGGGATGAGATTGACTATTAGGACGGACAATCTGCTGTTGGAACTCGCTCGCATTTAGCTATCACGAATGAGCAGCAAATCTCAATGGTGCCATCAAATAACCCCAAGTCTAGAAAAGACTTGGGGGTTATTTGTACTCTTTAACTAATACAATGGGAAGCGTCGGACTCGAACCGACACGCTTTCGCGGATGATTTTGAGTCAACTGCGTCTACCAATTCCGCCAGCCTCCCCCATTTGTAGCTTGCTTATCATAGCGCATCGATGGGTTATTTAGCAAGGACTGGTAGCCATCAGTTTGTGCCCACAGATCGATCTCCTTGGCACGCAATACCGGTACGGGATGCGTCAGTTGTTCGGTTTGCCCAACTGTGAGCATTTTACCAAAGCTGGTTTTGCCAATATCTTCATAGGCACGCGCCTGTGCGAGAAAAGCATCGACATTTAATAGCGGCGCGAGTTGTGGCGAACCGCCAGAGAGTTTCATCAGTACGGAAATTACCGTCTTGGGATCTTGACTGACGAGTAATGCTGCACGATCGCAACTAAACTCCGCACAGCGCACCCATTGTAGCATTTGGCTCTGGAGGCTTTGGGCGATCGCGGTACCAATGCCAGGGACTAAACCACCTGTCGCCATCACGATTAAGTTTGCCAACGTTAGGTAGACCCCATGTTCGCACTTGAGATGTCCTAATTCATGTGCGATGACGGCTTGCAGCTCCTCCAGTGTCAGTAAATCGACCAAAGAGGTATGGACGACAATAAATGGCTTTTTGCCACGTACTGCCATCGTATAGGCGTTAGGCGCGGGATGCTGTTTGAGATAGAGTTGGGGAACTTCTAAATCCAGAATCTGGCAGGCTTCGACTAATAATTTATGAATGTGCGGTAGCTGCTGTTCGCCCACGAGGACGCTAGCGGCAATATTATTTAAGTATAAAAATTCTTCTGTTACACCGCCGAGTAAGTTGCGAACTAATAAATCCAATCCTGGCAAGCGACGCAGGTTAGTAGTAGCTTCCAAGTCTAAAGGATGGCGAAAGCGATCGGATTTTAAGCCAATTAATTGGGTTTTCGTAGTTAACATCTGCTGAATTATGAATTATGAGTTATAAATTACCAATATTTCGATCTCTGGCTAGTAATTAAGTATTCAAGAATAATTAAATATAAAATATCTCTTAGAGTGGGTCAGCAATTCCAAATTCAAAACGATTTTACGCCGTTTCAGACGATCGAGTCTCCTCGATCGATCTGAATTTTAACGATAGAGCAATGGTTCCAGCCTCTAAAATTTCTGAATTTGGAATTGCTGAGGGTGGGTAGTGCCAACCTGGTAAACTAACTTAGTCGCAGCAACCGATCGAACGGATCGATCGACGATCGTAATTCATAATTCTGCTAAGCTTTAGTCGTCAGCAAAGATCAGAGTTTCGATGCGTTTGAGACTCGGCCAATCTGGTTTACGAGCAAAGCCATCTTTGAAATTTTCGATGACTTGTTCGCGGACTTCAGGCGCAGATTCAACGAGGCTTTTCGCCATTTGGATATGTTCGCGCACGCCAGATTGTTTGGTTTCTAGCATTGCTGCGGCTAGATTGATCCGCGTTTGGGCATCAAAGGGATCGATCTTCATCGATTTTTGGGCGGCTTTGATGGCAAGCTGGGGTTTACCTTCTAACAAGTATAACCAAGCTAAACAAGTCCAAGCACTATCGAGTTTCGGCGATCGATTGCAAATATCGACGAAAACAGGTAATAGTTTAGCTGGACTTTCGCCAGCTTGATAATCTTTAATCGCGCGATCGAACAGATCGGCTACGGTGGTGGTTTCTGTCATGGGATTAGTGGCTAGTGACTAGTGGCTAGTGACTAGTGAATTAGGTTTGTGAATAGAGCTTAGTGGATCGTGGATAATCAAGAGTGGATCGGCTTCAGAGATCTCGAACGCGCTGGCGCGTCCAACTCTAAAACTAGCAACTAGTCACTAGTCACTAGCCACTAAACTGCAAATGACTTACCACAACCACAGCTTTGCGAAGCGTTAGGATTGGTGAATTGGAATCCACCACCGATCATGGCATCGCTGTAGTCGAGGACGAGACCATAAACATATAACATACTCTTGCGATCGCAGACTAGTTTGAAGCCACCATAGTCGCAGACTTCATCGTCATCGCGAATTTGACTGGGATCTTCAAAATCCATCACGTAGGACATCCCCGAACAACCACCTTGGCGCACGCCAACGCGCAAGCAGAGGTCTTTGCCTTGTTTTTCGCGCAGTGCGACGACGTGTGCGAGGGCGCTGTCGGTCATTTGGATGCTAGCTTTGGCGGGGGTAATTACTTCAGACATAGTTGCGATAAACTCCTAATGAACGATCGATGGCAAATTGCTTGAGTGTCAGATCGATCTAAACCTTAATCTATGTTAACTTCTCTGACCCGATCGGTGCCGACCGGAAATTACCGAATAAAATCGGAGAGAAGGTAAGCTTAACATCTTGGATCGAATTAATTAGTTGATGGTGTGAAGGGCAAAAGGTAAAGCAGCGCCCTCGGCACCTGTTTCACTTTACGTTTACCCAGATCGACCAGAATTTTTACTTTGGTACGGGATGTGAGTAAGGATACCTCAATAGAATAACGCTACACATCCAGTAATTAGGGGATTTGAAATAAAAAGTAAGTGACGAGCCTGACGTGCCACTTGGTGAAGATCGCATCCCGACACTACACTTGCATTGTTTCACCATCCTAACTTAGCTCGATTCCTAGGTGCAATTTTGATTATGACGGCGATTAGTCTTTCAACTCAACGGCGACTGCAACAACTCCCGCAAATTCCCAGCGTGTGGGAGGGCGACCGGCGGCATGTGGATCGATTGGTAGAAGAGTTGGAATTAGAGCATACCGAGGATCGGCGCGAATTGATCGTGTGGGTCGATGGGGTAGAAGGAGTCGTTCGATCGATGGAAGTTGTCAATCCAGCAATGGGTAGCGAAGCAATCGTGCGCGCGCTGATCAAGGCCATGGAAGCACCCCAAGCGCCCTCCCAACCCGCACGTCCGCAGAAAATCATCGTGCGCGATCGCCAATTACAATTTTACCTGCGCGGTGTATTGCAAGATCTAGAGATCGTGGTGGAGTATGTGCCGGAATTACCGATTATCGATGAATTATTTCATCGTTTTGCGGATATGGCAGGCCTCCGCGCTCCTAAATTACAGCGGAGGTATCTCGATCTGCTCAAGGCGACAGCTCGCGAGATTTGGGATTTGGCTCCGTGGTCGATGCTTGCAGATTATGAGGCGATCTCGATCGAGTTAAATGAGTGGGATATCGAGAAATTTTATGTCTCGGTGATGGGCATGCTCGGCATGGAATATGGGATCTTATTATATCGATCGGCGGAATCCCTGCAACGGTTTCGGGCGATGGCGCTAAATGAAGATGGGATTCAAGATATGGAATCAGCGTTCTTGTCTCAAGACTGTATCTTTGTCACATTCGATGCGAGTGCGCCAGATTTAGTCAACGATCTCAGTAGCTTACCTGCTAGCGAGATCGAACCTAACTTCGGAAATATCCATCCCATGGAAGGTATGCGCCCGTTCTTGTACGAAGAAGAAGCGATCGCGACTCAAGTAGCATTGGTTGCGCTCAAAGGGTTTATAAACGCTTTTACGCAGCAACTACAGGTAGATGATTTACCACCGCTGCACGAGCGGATCGGTGTGACCGCACCCGATACGAACACGCACAAACAGGTCGCAGTCGAAACTCTCCCCGAACTATCTCGAGAACTCCTCCAGATGCACTTAGCTGTAGATGCTGATGAAGATGAATTCGACCCCTTAGAGCTGCCGATTCGGGAAGACTTAATCCCAGAGGATGCGCTCGTCGGTCTCGAAATAATGTCCTGGGAGCGCGTAGAAACAATCCGATTGGCAGATATTTATCATCAAATTAGCGAAGTCCGACCAATTGGGGAAGGATTTCCCGTGATTACTATCCAAACTACCAGACCCAGAGCCAAAGAGATGCTGCAACGCATCCAACAAGCTGGCGGGTTACAGGGAATTTGCTTCAATCCTGGCGAAGATCTCCTCGCTGGATCTAGCTTCGACTTGGGCATTCTCCAGCTAGCAGATGGAGAAATGCAGGTGTTTGGCGAGTTTCATCATGATAGTGCGACCCAGTTGGCAGACCGGAAGAAGTGGCACCGAGTTAGCAAAAAAAATCAGGGTTATTGTGGCTTGGTCATCGCCCAAGGTTTGACAGGTAAAGCTCGTGGTAATCCTGGCGTTCGGGACATCCTCGCGTCACTAGAAACAAAATATTTATCTACCGAGGAATTGGGATTGGGCACATTGCAACTGATGCCGCATTTTGACTAGGGCATGTATTATGGTAAAAATTTAGTTAAATAACAATCGACAGATTGTAGTTGTGAATTTAACTCGATCGAGCGGGAAGTATAGATCTTAGAACGATCTATTTTGTGAGGCTCGGATCGCTCTGCAACTGACAGATGGCAAACTCGAAGCTCGCACGTCGTCATCAGACGCTCGAGATCGTGATAAATTCAGCCTTAGAAGTAGTCAGAAAAGGGTTTTGTAGGCGATAGTAGATGGGGATGTATATTTCGATCTAATGTAAAGATCTGTGAATCCATTCGCTCCCGCATTTAATGCTATCAAACTGCCTTGCCGAGGCTGCTAATAATATCTCTCCTGTGTTCTGTTGTCATCCCTATGCTTATCTGTCCCTACTGTCGATCGATAAATCCACAACATCATAATTTTTGTCAGGGTTGTGGCCGATCGTTAAAGCACCATATCTGTCATAGTTGTGGCGGTAATGTAGAATTTGATGCCGAACATTGTGCTCGATGCCAAGCACCAAGTGGTGTTTACTGGTGGGCAATTATCGAGCCGACAGCGCAATCGATCGCTGATGCGGTAGATATTGCTTCGGACTTAGCCGCACCTCAAGCGGATTTGTTGCCGCAGTCAATCGGCGATAATGCTCCGAATCGACAACCGATCTTGCCAGTTGCTAGCGATCTCGATCTGGCAACGGTCGAACTAGAAGCAAATCCTTGGGATTTCCCCGCTGTATTACCGACAGCTTCAGCTAACAACGCACCTGAGAACTTACAGTTAGAAACACCGCTAGATGACTTAGCGCTCGATCCGTGGGATCTACCACAGCCAGGATCGCAGTCAACGAGCCAGTCGCTACCAAATGCTAACCTTAGTGTGACTGACACGGATAAATTATCCGATTCGGGTAACCATTCAGAGCGGAGTGAGTTCGTAGCGACTACATATCTGGACGTGCAATGTCGTTATCGCTTGCTCGATCCGGTAGTCATCCAACTGCTAACGCCTCACGATTCTAGCCAAGTGCGGGTAATCGATCGTCAACCTTTGTGCAACTCTTCCTTGGAGATCTTAATGGAGCAAGAACCAGTCACATTAGACAGTTCTACTGTCAACCGTAAACCTGAAGAATATCGCCAATGGCAATTTTGGAATACGCATGGGATTCCCAAAGTCGCGCAGGCATATATCGCGCTCCAAGTAAGTCTGCCAGGAACGATCCCCGCGATTCACGATGGTTGGGATGACGATCGGAAAACTGTCACGGTGGTGGAAGATCGCAGTAACTGGATTCAGCTATCAGACCGCTGGAACGATCCGCAAATTCCATCATCGCAAACGATCTATTGGTTAGACTATACCCTCAAGTTGTGGGTAGCATTGGAACCGTGGCAAATGCGTCAAAGTTTATTGGAGGTTGCCAATTTATTGTTAGATGAGGATGCGCGGATCTGCTTTCAACGACTTTATCCAGAACGTACCGATCGCCAACTCAAGCTTGCCGATCTCGCTAAACTCTGGCACAACTTGTTCGAGCGCGCCAACCAACCACCTTCATCATCGTTGACAGGCTTGATTCATGCGATCGAAAGCGGCGAAATCGAGCGCGTTGAGGAGGTGAGATCCCGACTGCAACAAATTGCTTACGAACTCGAACCCAAACAACTCAGCGCACCGCTTCAGTCTTCTAATTCTGCCGATTTAAGCGTCCCCGTCGAAGCACCCACCTTTGCCATCGCCCAAAAATTACTCGAATTAGAAGACGCTGCTGCTACACATACTGGTCGAAAACGCGACCACAACGAGGATTGCTTTGGGATTGTCAGTAGGGTCGATCGCCGAAATAGCCCCAAAGGTAAAAATATTTCAGCCAAAGGTTTATATATCCTCTGCGATGGTATGGGCGGACATGCGGGTGGCGAGATTGCTAGCGCAATGACGGTAGATTTGTTACGGGATTATTTTGATGCGCGTTGGGGCGATACACTCCCCGATGAGCAAACAATCCGTGAAGGCATCGTCACCGCCAACGAAGCTGTCTTCAAAATTAATGAAAAAAACGCTGCTCATGGTAGCGGCAGAATGGGTACGACGCTGGTATTGGTGTTAGTTCAAGAACAAAATATTGCGGTAGCTCATGTCGGCGATTCTCGATGTTATGGGATTACGCCCACGCAGGGGCTGATTCAACTTACCTTGGATCATGAGGTCGGACAACAAGATATCCTCCGTGGTGTCGATCCGGAAATTGCTTACGGTCGTCCCGATTCTTATCAATTGACTCAAGCGATCGGGCCGCGCGATCGTAATTATATCGCGCCAGACATTAGATTTTTTGAATTGCAAGAAGATACGCTGATCCTATTAGCTTCAGATGGTTTGACTGACAATCAACTCCTCGAAAATTACTGGCTCACCAACGTCGCACCCCTGCTCTCGGTAAATGCCAATCTCCAACATGGAGTAGAAAGATTAATCGATTTTGCCAATGAATACAATGGTCATGACAATATTACCGCGATCGTCGTCCGCGCCCAAATGGGTTAAGCAATTATGAGTTATGAATTAAATTAAATTATCTTCATGACTAGCTAATATTTCGATGAACTAACGTCGGTGTCGCTTGAGCCGTTGGCACGAGGAGAATTTCGCTGATATTGACATGGGCTGGACGATTCAGACAGAAGAAAATTGTTTCAGCGATATCCTCAGCCGTCAGTGGTTGTAACCCCTCGTAGACTTTTGCGGCGCGGGTAGTATCACCATGAAAGCGCACCGTACTAAATTCAGTATCGACCAAGCCAGGAGCGATCGACGTGACTCTTACTGGAGTACCGAGCAAATCGATTTTTAGACCTTCAGAAATCGATCGCACTGCTGCCTTGGTGCCACAATAAACATTACCTTGTGGATAGGTCTGATGCCCCGCAATCGACCCGAGATTTACCACATGACCGCAACCTCGTGTTACCATCCCTGGCACGACCGCTCTAGTCACGTACAGCAGCCCTTTAATGTTGGTATCGATCATTTCCTCCCAATCGTCGATTTCACCTTCTTGGAGCTTGTTTAAGCCCCGACTCAGACCAGCATTGTTGATAAGAATGTCGATCGCCTGCCAATCTGGAGGCAGTCCACTTAATACCGATACCACCTGCGCTCGATCGCGGACATCTGCTGTCAGTGGGTGCAGGTGCGATCGAGCGATGCCACTGGCTACCAATTCAGCTACCAGCGTTGCTAGCTTGTCCTCGCGTCTGGCGAGCAGCAATAATCTCGCACCCTCGCCAGCAAACAACCGCGCACAAGCAGCCCCGATCCCGCTACTAGCTCCCGTGATTAAAATTATTTTTCGATCGAGCATGTACGAACTTGTTAATGATGGATTGCTATAAGCTAATGCGATGAAATCGAGGAATTAAGATTGTCATTCTGCGCTAGCCCCTGGATTTAAGGGCCAGCAAATACAGCGTTTTCAATATCTTGGCGACTGAGCGAATATTTGAACGTCCGATAGATATTCCGATCTCCAGAAGAACTTTGGGCTATCGATCGCGCATCATCGCTACCATTGGGATGATATCGAACTGTCAGTTCTTCAATATCGAGACACAAATGCGCTTTCCATTCCGGCTTGGTAATATGCCAGCAGTGTAGCTCGTTGTCATCTTGCTCGCAGCCCATCGAGATCAGCCATTGTTCGATTTCTGGCAACGGATGATTGTAAAGGGGTGTATCGATAGGTAATGAGGTCATGAATGATATCGATCGAATCGATCTCGATTTGGTGTAGAGGGATCGCTTACTAGTTTAGCTCGATCGAGCGCTCTTCAGCCACCGCAGCCAAATCTGCCGGAGTATTACAGTTTGCCAAACAGCGACGATCGATAACCGTTAATTCTGTCACCGTGCAGGTTGCCAGCCAACCTTGGAAAGATCTCCCCCCACGCTCTGTATACTCGACGAGCGAGTCGAGGCAACTCCGGCGATAAAAACCGCACAGTGGCTCCCAACCTTTATCGAGCTGCTTGGGTAGATAGGCGATGGTGTCAGCCGGGAGGGAACTCAATCGATCGATCCATGCTTGTAAAACTGGAGTTGATAAATTGGGCAAGTCACAAGCCAGTAATAATACCCACACAGAACTAACTTCCGCCAATCCTTGCCGAAAACCCATCAGGGGGCCGCGATCGGGTTGCAGTTCGGGGATAAAATGACAGTCTGTTGGTAAGAGCGATCGATAGCGTTCAGCCCAGGGGGTAACGATCTGAATGCGATCGGCTAAGACAGTACCGAGATTTTGACATCGAGCCACAACATCATAAATTTGCCGAATCATCGGCACGCAATCGCTCCCGGTGGCGCTCGGCACGAGGATCGTGGCTTTATCTCGACCCATCCGCGAACTGCGACCGCCAGCTAAAATAATTGCGGATAAAAAGTGCGAATCGAGTGTCAAAATTGCATAACCTACGATAATAAGTTCCTACTCTAGCGCCACTCCCGATCGGTGAGAGATTGAGATCTCTGTCTTTAATAACCCGATGGCGGTTGAGCTGTAGACGATATTTTTGCTGATGAGGTAGCAGGTAATGGTTTCAGCGGGCGCAATGGTGCACTCGGCACGAATAACATTTGTTTAGGATCTGGCTGGATCAGCTCATTGTGAGGCTGTTCGGCGGCGATCGCCAATTGGTGTTTGATACTCTCGACGATCGCGCCCTGTTGGCGCTCCTGGACTTGAAGCCGTTTTAACTGTCCGTGTTGCTGCTTCCAGACATCTTGAGTGTAAACGGTATATCCATAGCCGATCGCACTCAACCCAAACACGATGCCAAACACGAGCGTCGCACCCCGTTGCAGAGTCAGGAGCGAGCGCAACCATACAGGCGTTGAATGCCGATCGAGCGATCGCACCCGCTCTCGATGTGGATCTAGTTCTACTATCGGCGATCGCGTTGACGAATGAGCCGCGCTTGCGGCACGAGCCTGCGGAAGTGGAAAGTTGGGCTGAGACATAGAGCGATCTCTAGATGGTAGTAGCGGGCTGAATGATTATCTGTCTTAACATGCCGATCGGTAGCTAGCTGAGTGCTCGACCAGAAAATTAACACGTTTGGGTTAGATCTTCTAGTTTGATATACTATCATTTTTTGATGAGACCCCTCACTTTTTCCCGTAAGCGATGCAGCCACAAATAGCGTCTCGACTTTTCTCGCTGTTATTACTAGTGCCGATCGGTTGGCAAATCGCGCTCCCCGCCGTTCGGGCTAATCCGCTCCCACCGCCTACCGATATTCCCGAAGAAATCCTCAGAGCCGAAATTATTACCGAAGCCAGATCGCCGATCGATGGTAAACCTTTGTCAGCTAGCGAATTTGCCGAATTAGCGATCGACCTCCAAGAGCAACTCAGTCGCAGTGAGGCAGCAGTGGCGAGTAACAATCCCCGAGTTAAAGAAGTATTATTCTTGCTACGGTTGCGGGGCTTGCTCCGATCGGTAGGCTTGCCCATTAAATAAACCCAAATTGCTACCTAACGTGAGTTTCTCCGGTAGGAGAAACTATGCCAACGGAATAAGGATATCCAACCTAATCTGTACCCCCAATCCACGTTTTACCGATCGATCGACCCCACCCACAGCGCGATTCCCATTGCGGAGCTAATGCGAAGCGCGCCAAACTGCCCACAGATCGACCCTTGTGCAGGGGAGTTTGAGGGGCGGCACTCCGCCCTTCAACGGGGGGTCTGGGGGAAGCGGCTCGCGCCCGTCGGGTTTCCCGACGCGAAAAGCGAGACAAGACAGCCTCCCCCAGATCCGGGTTTTGCCCCCACCAGTAAAACTCGCATCCCACAAATATACACCGCTTGCCACTTCGCTTTGGACAAGTCTTATGCACAACAACAACTTGGATTAAATAAATTAACGCGGGCGCAAATGCCCGAAATCGCGATGTTATGGTTCGCCAGCCATAAATTCTAAATAATTTGCGGTTAATTCCTTCACTGCCACATCGAAAAATTGTTTGCCATGTTCGGGCGTAGCGAGACTGGGATCGGAACCCATTCGGCCATCGGGGTAACGACGGCGAAAATCTGCTGCGCCGAGAATTTTGCGCTCCTTCGTGAGGAGATCTGGGTCTAATGGCGTATATTTAATTGCTTCGGGATAGATATACTGGGTGAGAGCAATTTCCGAAGGGGTGGCATGAGAGCCTTCTCGATCGCCATATAGTTCTTTCGCAAGCCGATAGACCCCACCACTCATAAACCAATTAGCCGTTACACATTCCACTCGATCGGCAGTTGGGACATTTAGATCTGCTAAATGTGCATAAGTTTCTGAAAAAGCTGCCTTCAGGGTAGCAATATTTCCACCATGACCGTTAATAAAAAAGAACTTAGTAAACCCCGATCGTGCCAAGCAGGTAATATAATCTCGGATGACTAAAATCAGGGTACTCGGACGCAAACTAATCGTTCCTGGAAAATCGGCATGATGCAGTGCCATACCAACATTAATCGTCGGTGCCACGATCGCCTGAGCTGTCGCACCCACTGCTATAGAGATTGCCTCAGCACAGATCGCATCCGTGCCGATCGCCCCAGTCGGGCCATGTTGTTCGGTCGAACCGATCGGCACGATAATGCCCTGAGAATGCTGGAGATAACTCTCAACTTCCGTCCAAGTACTGAGGTGTAAACGCATGTTTTGATATGATTAGCGATCGGAAGAGCAGCTGAGATTGCCAGTTAGTAACTATGCGTCACCAAACTGTAAGATTGTGACAAATACGCTCGCCTGCTATTAATAATGTAACCGAAAAAAATCTACATCCCGATTTACCAACAAAGTTACCGCTCGTTTTCCTTCACCAGTTAGTTGTGATGATGCTCGCACTTAATATGTCGAATCCATCTGCAAGTCAGACACCAGGCACCGTCACCAATCGCGTTTTAGTGGTAGAAGATGAAGAATCGATCAGAGAATTGCTAGTTCTGGGTCTAGAAGAGGAAGGTTATGAGGTAGTTGCTGTAGCCGACGGGCATACAGCGCTAGCGAAATGTCAAGCACGAGTTCCTCAAATTCTGGATTTTCCCTTTGACTTGATTATCCTCGACCTGATGTTGCCGCAAGTCAACGGTCTCGATCTGTGCCGCTTTCTACGATATCAAGGCAATCATGTACCAATTTTAATGGTCAGTGCCAAAACAACTGAAACCGATCGGGTATTGGGCTTAGAAGTGGGTGCGGATGACTATATCAGCAAGCCGTTTAGTATGCGGGAGTTAGTCGCTCGGTGTCGCGCCCTCCTCCGTCGCCATCGATTTAATGTATCTCCCGACACGCCTATATTGCAATTCCAAGATATTACCCTCTATCCCGAAGAATGTCGGGTATTGGTTAGGGGTGCGGGTGTCTTATTATCCCCGAAAGAATTTCGCTTGTTGGAGCTATTTATGCAGCACCCCCGTCGCGTCTGGGCGCGAGAGCAATTACTCGATCGGGTGTGGGGTAGCGACTTTATCGGCGATCGCAAAACCGTTGACGTTCACATCCGCTGGCTCCGCGAAAAACTCGAAACCGACCCCAGCCAGCCGCAGTATATTATTACCGTGCGGGGATTTGGGTATAGGTTTGGGTAGTCTCACATCTTGTATCAATGCATAGATACTATTACTGCCACAACCTCTGGGTACCCACAAGGGGCACCCCTACAGGTAACTTGTAGGGGTGCCCCTTGTGGGTACCCTCAGATCTCAGCTTATTAATAATACTTTCATGCTGGTGCAAGATGTGAGTAGTGAAATATCCAACTTCAGGAAAAAGGTCTAGTGGATGCCTGTAGACTACGATTTGGTAATTATTGGGGCGACAGCGACAGCAAGAGCGGCAGCGATCGAGGCATTAAATGTCCGGGCGCGGGTAGCGCTGATCTTGCCGCACTCAGCTAGCGATCGACTCCATCCGCAACGGGACTTTTACCCCTACGCACTGGCGCAAATAGCTAAAACCAACCGATCGAACCAATTGCAGCTTCAGCAGCCAGCTAGCTATCCCTGGAAGTACGCACTAGCAGCGATCGATCGGCTCGAACAACAATCGAGCTTGGCATTATTAGCCACGATGGGTGTGGACACGATCGTCGGTGAGGGCGAATTTTGTCGTCGCCCTCATTTAGCATTTAATATCGGCCAAAGATACCTCCGCGCTCGTGCTTATCTAATGGCGACTGGCTCGATTTCCGCTTATCCATTGATTCCTGGGATCCAAGAAGTCGGTTATTTCGTGCTCGATCGATTGCCAGAAGTTGTCGATCTCCAAAAAATTCCCCTCCGGTGGGCGATTATCGGTGCTGAAGCGATCGGTGTAGAATTAGCGCAGACACTGGCACGATTGGGGTGTCAGGTATCGTTGATCGTCGAAACAGCGCAAATTTTACCCTATGAAGATCTGGAACTTGCTAGTCCGATCCAAGCACAATTGGAAGCCGAGGGCGTGCAAATCTATCTAGAGACTCAAGTTACCAATGTCAGTCGAGACAATGATGATAAATTAGTGACGATGGGCGACGATACGATCTGCGTCGATGAAATTTTTATCGCCTTACCCGATCGACCGTTAGTCGAACCATTCAATCTCATAGGTGTCGGCGTAGATTACGATCTCAAAGGGATCTCGATCGATAACAAACTGCGAACCGTTCATCCTCAAATCTATGCCTGTGGTAGCGTCTGCGGTAACGTTTCGGGTGGTTATCGCAGCGATAGCCTGACCCGGTACGAAGCCAAAATTGTGGTACACAATGCGCTGACTCGGCGGAAAATCAAAGTCAATTATCAGAGTTATAACAGCCTGCCATGGGCGGTTTATACAGATCCACCACTGGCACGAGTCGGGATGCCGATTGGCTCGGCACTAAATAGCGATCGTCAAGATTTAATCGTGCTAACCCAGTATTTTAAAACTTGCACGCAGGCAATTTTAACTAATACAACTAGTGGATTTTGCCAAATACTAGTCACTAGAACCGGACAAATTAAAGGTGCCGAGATTATCGGTCAAAATGCTCCAGAACTGATTCAAATTCTCGCGCTGGCGATCCGCCAAAAGATGAGAATTACCGAACTGGCCGCATCTACTGGATTATCTCCGAGTTATACCGAATTTATCTATCTCACCGCACAGGAATGGAAGACTTACCAGCGCACTCGACAGCTGACGCAACGTAGCTGGCTGATTCGGTGTTTGGATTGGTTGCGAACCAGATTTACTTAAATAAATGAAGAACTAGATCTCTCGATCGCTGGTAGAGGTTTTGCGTGGCTAAATATTCTGTTTTACTTTAAAGTTTATCGATCGTAAATATGTTAACCGAATTCTTGAATTTACCAGGCTCGATCGGGGATATTTTAACATCACCATTAGTAGCGCTTCAATTTATGTCACCAGGAGAAGAGATTTTTCATCTTGGTAATTTCCGCTTGAAGTGGTATGGATTGTTAATTGCTTCGGCAGTACTAATCGGCGTAAATTTATCGATGTGGCTGGCAAAAAAACGCCAGGTCGATCCCGAAATCATGGCAGATTTAGCGATCTGGTTGGTATTGGCCGCAATTCCATCGGCACGATTATACTATGTGATCTTTCAATGGCCAACCTATGCCCGCGATCCAGTCCAAATTTTGAAAATTTGGGAGGGGGGAATTGCGATTTATGGGGCGATTATCGGGGGAACGATCGCGGCGATTATTTTTGCTAAACTCAAGCGGGTTTCATTTTGGCAACTAGGCGATTTAGTAGCGCCATCTGTCGCATTGGGTCAAGCGATCGGTCGGTGGGGCAACTTCTTTAATTCGGAAGCATTTGGCGGCCCGACAGATTTACCGTGGAAGTTATTTATTCCTGTAGCAAATCGCCCATTTGAATATCGAAATTTTGAGTATTTTCATCCGACTTTCTTGTACGAATCGTTGTGGAATTTACTCGTATTTTTCATTTTAATGTATCTATTCATCAACGATACTCGACGCAATCGATTAAAGACTGGTGCGATTTTTTTAATTTATCTAATCGCTTACGGAATCGGGAGATTTGGGGTAGAAGGTTTGCGGACGGATAGTTTGATGCTCGGCCCGCTCAGAATATCTCAGGTAGTTAGTTTAGTTGGAATCGCGATCGGCTCGATCGGCCTAGTCTGGCTGTACGTTCGGCAAAAAAAATTACCCGATGTAGTCTGAGATTGGTTAGAGTGAGCATCAGCACGATCGTTAATTAGTTCGCTAAATTTGGGCACACTGAGGCTAATCTAATTTTTCAATCGATCGAAACTATGGCTAATATCGCCACCGAATATGCCGTCCATCTCATGTTGTCCGGCGGTCATCGTGAGGAAGTCCGCTTCCCCACCGTCCAAGATTTTCAGAAATGGTATAGTAGTGAACTTATGCCCAAATCTGGCTCGACTGATTTTATTACCGTGCCACTGAAGAACACTCAGGGCGAATATATGGTGCTTCGACCCGCATGTGTTGAAGCAATTCGAGTCGAACCGGTCTTTGCCTCCAGTATCGAGCGAGACTACTAGATTAGCGATCGCGGTTATTTACCAGACGAGAGGATATTGAAACTCAAATCCATTAATCTCGTCACCGATTACTATGCTCAAAGCGTTATTCCTTACATTACTTCATGATTAAGACACTGGCTTTACTCTCCCTGAATCTAGGTATTGCGCTAGGATTCAATCATCAGCCGCCGTTGCGGGTGAATATCGATCCCACTGCCAATATCCAAGCCAAGCAGACTACTCCCAGTACTTCCCCTAATCCCAATTCTGCTGCTCCAGTCATCGAAGAAAGTCCCCTCGGCTTTGACGAGCAACTCTGGGGCAAAACTGGCGATAAAGCAGCACTGCTCAAATCGATCGATCACAGTCTGCGTTATATCGAGACTCCCGCAGCTACCAAAGCTTATCAAAATTATGCCGTACAAGGGATCACACGCGATCGTGTGCGGCGTTCTCTGGTCAGATTTCGGCAGTTAGTCAACACCAGCAAATCGGCAGGTGAACTTCAAGCTGCTGTCAAACGTGAATTTATCTTTTATCAATCTATCGGAAAAGATAATAAAGGTACCGTCCAATTCACTGGTTACTACGAGCCAATTTACGAAGCCAGTCGTAAGCAAACACCGGAATTCAAATATCCGCTCTACAAAGCTCCGGCTGACTTTAGCAACTGGAAAGAACCCTTCCCCGAACGCGTTCAGCTAGAGGGTGCAGATGGGCTACAGGGCGCGCAGAGCGCTCTGGCAGGCAACGAGATCTTCTGGATGCGAGATCGATTTGAAGCGATCCTGGTGCAAATTCAGGGTTCGGCAGAACTCCATCTCACCGATGGTACTAAAACTACCGTGGGATATAACGGTGGTACTAATTTTGCCTACACCAGCATCGGTAAAGAGTTAGCAAAAGATGGCAAAGTTACGCCGAGCCAGCTTACCCTCCCTGGCATCATTAGTTATTTCCGGAATAATCCCCAGGAATTAAACGTATATGTTCCACGGTGGAAACGCTTTGTGTTTATGAAAGAAACCTTCAAAGGCGAGCCGATGGGGAGCATCAACGTTCCAGTCACACCCGATCGATCGATCGCGACTGATAAATCAATGATGCCGCCTGGAGCCTTAGCGTTAGTTCACACCGAACTCCCCTACAGTGGCAACGGTCGTTCGATCGAACAAAAATTAGTCAGTCGGTATGTCCTCGACCAAGATACTGGTAGCGCGATTACTGGCCCCGGACGTGTAGACTACTTCATGGGTACTGGAAAGGTCGCAGGAGATCGGGCTGGCGTTACTGGCGGCCCCGGACAGCTCTATTATCTATTGTTGAAAAGTTAGAAAATAACGATTTGTTTGGTAGTAATCGATCCAAGCCGATATCCTCGACTTTTTGGAAAAGTCGAGGATATTTTTGCAAGCGAGGCTCGCTAAAATAGAACTTCGTGCTGGGCGAATTCACAATTCATAATTCACAATTCATAATTTTTCTGGTTCAGGTGCCAGTAATTTTGTAAAATATCGATCGGACTACTCCACTGCAAAACCGATCCTCACCCATGCCTGATTCTACCGCTTCACCATCGATGCCCTTAGATCTCATTGAGTTGAAGGATAAGTTCGCGACTAGCACCACCAAAGAGCGATTGCAGATTCTCCCCAAGATCGTTGCGGCTGGAGTCCCTGGTATCGAATTATTAATCGACTGGCTCCACCACCAACGGGGAGAACTGCCGACAATTGTTACCGGAAATGTTTATCAAGCTTTATATGATAGCGAAGTCCCCGTCGCTAGAGAATTTCTCGATCGGGAGTTTCGCGATGGGATCGTACCATTGCGATCGAGTATGGGGATCGATTACACCACGCTGCAAAAATTATTAGCCCGCCGTGAATTTCAAGCTGCCGATAAATTGACAGCAGAAAAACTCTGCGAGCTTGCAGGTACTGACGCGATCCAACGGAAGTGGATTTATTTTACGGAAGTCGAACGCCTACCACAACTCGACCTACACACGATCGATTCCCTGTGGAAATTACATTCCGAAGGTAAGTTTGGCTTCTCGATTCAGCGCGATATGTGGCTGGGGATGGGCAAAAACTGGGATAAACTCTGGGTAAAAATCGGCTGGAAAAACGGTAATAACTGGACGCGCTATCCTGGATCGTTTACATGGGATCTGACAGCTCCCCAAGGGCATTTGCCCCTATCGAATCAATTGCGTGGTGTCAGGGTAATGTCATCGTTGCTATCGCATCCCGCTTGGAGCGAAATCGGTAGTTAAGCTAATTGCAGTAGAGACGTTCCTGTAGAACGCCTCTATTACGCTAATGACGATCGTCACTGTCCCGATCTTCGCGCTCTTGGCGCTCTTGCCGATCTCGACGATATTCATACGATCCATGGCGTTCGCGCCGCTCGCTCCGTTCTTCCCGCCGAGAATTGCGGTGTTCCGGTTGACCGAGAATTATAGTTGTCGAACCTACTTTAATCGCCGCAGAAGAGGGGAAGCTGACGACTACTTGTGCATAGCGATTATTCGCAGGATTTTGGTTGGCTGGAGCGGCATTGGTTGGTGCATTCATTGCCATTACTGGCTGTGAGATGGCGGTGGTAATAGCGACACCGATCGCTAAAGTAATTGTTTTTAACATATATGGCTTGCGAGTTTGTTTGGTCGATCTAAAGGCTGGTGCCAATCGAGTTGCTATCGGAGATATACCGATCGTACTCGTTACCAAGTAATTGTAACATCTACCCATAGTCACGACTTTACAGTCAAACCTACTGTATATATTGCGATCGAGTGAAACTAACGAGCGTTTTTGTTGCAATAAAATGGTTTAACTTTACCCGCCCATCGATCGGCAAAACTAGCAAGATAGATATCATCCCAGCAACAACTTCCCGATGCTTAATTAAGTGCAATTTCTCATAGACTAGCAAATGCTAATATAAACTCCATTCTCCAAGAAGAGACTTCGCCAACGACAGTTTCAATTTCTGTTTCGATTGATTTGGATAACTTGAGTCACATTATCTCTCAACTTCATATAATAACTCTCGCCTATAAATCCCCTCCTTGGAGGGGTGCCCGAAGGGCGGGGTGCCCGAAGGGCGGGGTGGGTTAGATCTTCCTTGTCACCATCTAAATTCGAATGCGTTAACATCGCTAGAATCAAATAACAAACCTGGTATGTCCATGCTAAATCTCCAGAGATGAGGTAATTGAAAGATTGTTAGTGAGTCGCGGAGATCTACCCACCCCGCCTTTCAGGCACCCCTCCGAGGAGGGGATTTTATTGACTTGTGGGTGGGTGAACGGGAATACTAATTGTAAGCACGAATATTCCCACCTCAGCCGCCTCAGCTATGAGCTACTGCATCAGCCCCACCTGTCCCGCTCCAGATAAGAATAGCCCCACCACCAATTTCTGTATGTCCTGTGGGGCGAAGATCCTGCTCAAGGATCGCTATCGTGCGCTGAAGTTATTGGGACAAGGTGGGTTTGGTAAAACCTTCAAAGCAGTGGATGAAGACCAACCCCGTAAGCCGTTGTGTGCCATCAAACAGTTTGCATTTAGCAACAATCATCCCGCTACCAGACAGATTGCGCTCAAGCTGTTCTACGAGGAGGCACAACATTTAGAGGCTTTGGGCAAACACGACCAGATTCCCGAACTCCTTGCCTATTTTGATGTCGAGGGTCAACCCTATCTGGTGCAACAGTTTATCGATGGGCAAGATTTGGAGCAGGAATTAGCCACCGCAGGCACTTTTAACCAAGCCAAGATCCGCGAATTACTGGAGTCGTTATTACCAGTTTTAGATTTCTTACACCATCAGTCACCACCAGTGATTCATCGCGATATCAAGCCAGCCAATATTATTCGGCGGCGTAGTGATGGTGGTTTGGTATTGGTCGATTTTGGTGCGGCGAAGCAGGCGACTCAATCGATGTTGGCTAAAACTGGAACGGCGATTGGTAGTGCGGAATTTGTAGCACCGGAGCAAGCTAGACGGAAGCCAGTATTTGCTAGCGATATTTATAGTTTAGGGGTAACTTGTATCTACTTGCTCACTCAAGTTTCACCTTTCGATTTGTTCGATATAAATCAGGATGCTTGGGTGTGGCGAGATTATTTAGTGAATAATCCGGTGGATGAAAAGCTGGGTAAGGTATTAGACAAGATGATTGCTAATTCTCTGAATCAACGATATCAATCGGCAGCAGAGGTATTAGCAGCATTAGAGCAAAAACTCGATCGTTTCAATACTTTATTCAATCCAGCCATCCAAGCACCTCATCGAGTGCCATTAAAACTAGATGCTCAAAACAACATTCTTGCGGCATTTCGGCGTGGACAAAGAGTTTTTAGCGAGATGGATCTCAGTAGTCTCGATTTCTCCAAAGCCCACCTACCTGGCATTACTCTCTCCATTGCCAATTGTGCCTATATCAACCTCCAGGGTGCGAACTTATCTCGTGGCAAGTTCGATAAAGCCGATCTCGGTGGTGCAGTACTCAAGAATACCGATCTCAGTTTCGGCTTTTTTAGCTATGCCAACCTGCAAAATGCCGATCTGCGGGGTGCCGATCTGAGTGAAGCCTATCTCAATCATGCCAATCTGAATGGTGCGAATTTGTGTGGCGCAAATTTGAAAGGTGCCAAAGTTACAGAAGAACAGTTAAATCAAGCTAAAACAAATGTTATGACTGTCTTTCCCAATGGAAAACGCGGCGGATTCTGGTAGAGAATATTAAAAACAGATAGATTCACAAACCATTTAGATTTATTGACACCGTAGTTCAATTGGATATTCAGTGAAATTAGGATCGTTTATAAGCTGTTCGACATTTAAAGTATGTCCGCCGTTGGTTTCGACTCCGCTCAACCAACTGGTTTGAAAAAGTCAGGTAGGTGATTTAGATGTTCCACAGCTTAGACTAGTCTCGATTGGATCGCGATGATGAAGCGGTAGATTCATTACCCTAACTGTATCGGCGAAAGAAATTGGTAACAAGATGATTCCAGCAGGTTCTAAACTAGCTTCGATCGATTCATAGTTCGATCTGAGCGATAATTTTCCAATGCTTAATTTAATCGCTATTTCCCGTAGACTAGCAATGCCAAGATAAACTCGATCTGCATTTTCAACGTCTATCTTTATCGATTCGGGCAATTTGGGATCGTTCTCTGAATACCAGATGAAAGCATGAGTATCCAAAAGTAAATTAGTCACTATGTATACTCCTGAAAATCTTTTAGTGGCTCATCAAAGTCCTCGGATAGGGGTAAAGCAAATGTGCCTTTTAGAAAGCCTGCTTGCCGCTTTTTTTGTGGTGGCGAAGTATTTTTAGTATGAGTTTCTAGTAAGAATTGCGTATAGTGAAGGACTTCTTGCTGAAGTGAATCAGGCAATTTGTGAAGATATTCTAAGATTGTGGTTTCTAGCATTGCGGAACCTCAGTTTATGTCTGTATTTATATTGTTATCTATTAATTTACTTTGAACTCGCTCATCGATCCATCGATCGAATTCAACACTATCCCCATATTCCGCCTCACATCAATATCATTAAACCTTAAAAATCTCACACCCAAAGATTCTAAACGTTCCTGTCTAATTTCATCGTTAATCTTTGCTTCTTCGCCATCGTGACTGCTGCCATCAATCTCACTAGCTAGCTTCACATCCTTGCAATAGCGATCGATCGGACGTTGCCTGTCAAAATCATAACCCCGCATCTACTTCCGTTTCAAGCGTTGCCACTCAATCCGATCTGCCCGATTACTTATAACCTTTCAGTTGCTTATTAGTTTCTCTCTGCAACTCAGCGGCAATTTTGAACATTTCAATGCCATCGTGGAGATACTGTTCATCGTAATTCATGATGTAGAAATTTAACTCCCTAATCCCATCGGATACTTGGTTGATACAGTAGTAGAGATTGGCGGCAACACCTGCGATCGAGGTAGGATTGGGCATCGAATGAAATGTTTTCTCGATCTTTTGTAAATGTCGCTGGCAATCAGTCACATAAGCCTCAAAAGTTGCCATCAAGTCATCATCGAACGGATCGGCAGAGAGTTCCCGGATCTGGGCTTTTAGCGGTTTGATAATCCAATTAATCGTCCGATTAATCGGCGTGTAAACCTGATTCAGCCACAAGACTAATTCTTCATCTAACTCGCGTCCTACCGTGCGCGGACGGCGGGGAGTAGCCGCTGGGGTGGTTTGTTGGCGGGGGATGGCTACTGCTGGTTGCAGCAGATAATCGTATTCGCGCCGCTTGCGCTCATCGCTTAATATTTCATAAGCCGCATTGATCTTGACGATACGTTCGGAATTAGCTTTGCCACCATTCACATCAGGGTGAAATTTCTTCGCCAACTGCCGATAAGACTGTTTGATCTCATCAGCAGTGGCTTTAGCGGATATTTGGAGGGTTTGGTAGTGCGTTTCTGGCATGAAGCTAGTGGCTAGTGACTAACTAGTGGCTAGTGACTAGTGGCTAGTGGGTGGATAGGTGACAGTGGCGGATATCGGACAAGGAAAAATTACTGGCTTTACATGGGATAATCCAAAATCCAAAATCAAACAGTCTTAGGATCGGGATCTTGAAATAGCGGCGTGCTCAGATAGCGTTCGCCGAAACTAGGCTGAATCATGACGATTAGTTTACCTTGATTTTCGGGACGACGACCGACAACGATCGCGGCATACAATGCAGCACCTGTCGAAATTCCTGACAATAAACCTTCTTCCTTGGCGAGTCTACGACCGTATTCGATCGATTGTTGGTCGGTGACGGTAATTACTTCATCGATTAGCGCGATTTTCAATACCTGCGGTACGAATCCAGCACCGATACCTTGGATTTTGTGTGGGCCGGGTCTGCCACCTGAGAGGACGGGACTATTGGTGGGTTCGACGGCAATAACTTTAAAATCAGGATTGCGAGATTTGATGACCTCAGCGACCCCCGTAATCGTTCCGCCAGTACCGACACCAGCAACTAGGATATCTACTTTACCATCAGTATCCGCCCAAATTTCTTCAGCGGTGGTTAGTCGATGGATTTGCGGATTGGCGGGATTGCGAAATTGCTGCAACATATAAGCGTGCGGCGTTTTATCGGTAATCTCCTGAGCACGACGAATGCAACCGCTCATCCCTTCGACACCCGGAGTCAGTTCTAATTCGGCACCGTAGGCTTTGAGCATCGCCCGCCGTTCGGTACTCATCGTTTCGGGCATCGTTAGGATCAACCGATAACCTTTCGCTGCTGCGGCCATTGCTAGGGCGATGCCAGTGTTGCCCGATGTGGGTTCGACTAAAATTGTTTTATGCGGAGCGATCAAGCCTTCCTTTTCGGCAGCTTCGATCATATGCACCCCAATCCGATCCTTAACAGATGCTGCAGGATTCATCCCTTCGAGTTTGACGACAATCTCCGCGACACAGCCTTCTGCTTGGGGGATCCGATTGAGTCTGACTAAGGGTGTGCGACCGATTAATTCAGTAACATTATTAGCAATTTTCATAGCGATCGATCTGTGAGTTTGGTTAAATACCCTATCTTATACTTTATCCTTAAATTCCCTGCGACATCATTGGTTTAGGGTTTGTCGCAACCGAATCTGTTAGTTTCTCTGATTCTCCACCAGCGAGACTGCTACGTCACGGCGACCGAGACTAAACTCGGAGCCGATTATTCACAATGGATGGCAGATCTCCCAAACAAACCCGTTATGATTAGTGTTGAATCTAAATACCCCTAATTCTCAACCCCAGACACTATTCACTGTCAACTGTCAACTGTCAACTGCCCCCTACCCCCTAAGATCGATGCTACTTTCTAAAGGATTTGAAATTGAGGTCTACACGGGCACTCCCCAAGGAGAGATTGTCGGTTTGTCCGATCGAATTGTGGCAGATTTAGATGGGTTTATCACCGAGCCGGATAGTCGCAATGTCGAATATACAACTGCCCCCTTCAATTCTTACGAACGGTTACTGTGTGCGTTAGTCTTACCCCGGCGAAAATTGCGCGCCTATCTCCAGCAGCTCGGTGACTATACGCTGATTCCTGGTAGTACATTATCTTTAAGCGGTACCGACAAATTTTATCGTTCCGACCCAAATAATCCCTACCATACTTATATCGAACAGACTTACGGCACGAATGTAGTGACTGCGAGCGTCCATATCAATATCGGCATCAGCGATCCAGAATTATTAATGCGGGCTTGTCGATTGGTGAGACTTGAAGCCCCCCTCTACTTAGCACTTAGTGCAGCTTCGCCATTTATCGATGGTAAGCCAACTGGCTATCATTCCACCCGCTGGGGCGTATTTCCGAAAACACCCCAACATGTCCCGTTATTTGAAAGTCACGCACATCATATTAAATGGGTAAACGAGCAACTGGCACAAGGGACGATGCAAAATGTCCGCCACCTCTGGTCTGCCATCCGGCCTAATGGCGATCGCCGCCCCTACAACCTCAATCGGCTCGAATTGAGAATTTGCGATCTAATTATCGATCCGATCGCCTTACTCGCCGTTACATCATTGATTGAGGCAAGATTGTGGCAACTCATCAACGACCCGACGCTCGATCCACTGGTGATGAGTACTTTACCCGCCCATAACCGAGCGGAAGAATTAGTCCAAATAGCAGATGCCAATGAAATGGCTGTCGCCAAATCTAGCCTCGATGCAACTTTACGTCATTGGCAAGATGGTCGATCGATTACTGCTAGCGACTGGATCGAAGAACTCTATGCCGAAGTCAGTCCGATCGCCAAACAACGTGGCTTCCTGTGCTTTTTATCCCCAGTTAAGAAAATCCTCCGGGAAGGAAATACCGCCCAACAATGGTTGCGGATGTACGACAAAACAGGTGACGCTCGATCGGTTATCGTTCAAGCCATCGCAGATGTCGAACGGCAGGAAATCGAACTCGATCGCTATCTCTGTCAAACTGTTGCTTAATTCACGTCCACACTAGTTGTTCCGTTATCAGCTGCACGTTCCTTTTGTCTTCTACACGGTCTTGTCCAAATAAATAAGGACTGACTGGTTAAAGCGGAGATCTGAGGGTACCCACAAGGGGCACCCCCTACACAATTAACCTGTAACAGGGTGGATTAATTGTCGGGGAATAAAATCTACAACCCTAGTATTTAGTCTTCAACCGCCCTGAAATGAATTTCGGGCTAACAGCAAAAGTTCATTTCATGAACTAAGATATTTTTCTTTGAGGACTATTAATCCACCCTGCTACACAATTAACCTGTAGGGGTGTCCCTTGTGGTTACCATGAATCCATACCACGCAAAAGTATGTTTGAACTGGTGCAAGATGTGAGTCTTCTTACTCAACCTCTTTACCTAGAAGCTATTTATATTCCGCTCAACTCACTCGCCGAATTGTAACGAAATAGATATGAAATTCAAATATATCGACCGAGCTTGCCAAATATAAAGAAAATCTATATATTATTTCGAGTCAACGATCTCGATCGACTAGTCATAATCGAGAGCCGGTAGGTATTAGCGGTATTTTCCCGACGCTCGATCGACTCAGCCTCAGTTTTCCTGTCAGCCGATTTTGAAGTTATGCCCCAGATAGTTTTAGTCAATCCTCAGATTCCACCCAATACTGGCAATATCGCCCGCACATGCGCTGCCACTCGTACCAAATTGCACTTGGTCGGCCCGCTCGGCTTTGAAATCACCGATCGCTACCTCAAACGCGCTGGATTAGATTACTGGCCTTACGTACAGCTCCAAATTCACGATTCGATCGAGACATTTATCGAATTTCGACTCCAACAGCCTGGACGCTGGGTGGGATTTAGCGTTCGGGGAACCTGCAGCCATTTTAAATTTCAGTTTCAAGCCGATGATTGGCTGTTATTTGGCAGTGAAACTAACGGACTGCCAGCAGAAATTATCGATCGCTGCGATGCAACTGTGTATATTCCGACGATCGAGCCAGGGGTCAGAAGTCTCAATCTCTCTGTCAGTGCTGCTGTCGGACTCTTTGAAGCTCAGCGGCAGTTGAGCGTGTAATCGGTTGTCAGTGACGGTAGACATTAGTTGGCCAGACAGCAAAAAATCAGCGGATTTAGATAAGAAATTTATATCATCGATCGGTTAGATTCATCGCAATGAAATTTGTGATTGCTTATTTATTAGCTCGGCAACTCGCTGGATAATCGAGACAGAAAGCATCCAGATTAAAAAAATATCGTAGTTGTTGATACCAGAAATTAGTTGACAAAATTCCCCTGCGTAGATTCACGGTTGTCGATTGAGTAATTTGTTGTTTAAAGTCATGTTAATTCATGTTTAGCCGCTCAGAGTGACGACAGCAAGCCAATCTAGCTGCACGATTAAAAACTAATTTAGATCGATATTTATGCTCTCAAAGCCTGTGTTCGTCTAGCTTAGAACACCATCTACTCACCCTGAAAATGAACTTAAATCACCGATCGATCTAAAAAAAACTTGCAAATTTTTGCATCATCACCTAAAGTAGCTTAAGCAGTCAGGGATCGCTACCTACCAACGCCAATTTAAAGGTTTTGTTAGACTAGATCTAAAAATTGACTGGCACTACAAATACTCGATCGTTTTGTATTAATTACTCAACTATCGTAGTTAACAATATTTATTTTTTGGTGAGAGAAGGAGCGAACGGTCGGAAAGCAATGAGTTAATTCAGACAAACTCAGCCAACTGGCTCAAATAGTACTCAAAATTAGGAGGTCATTTTTGTTGAAACCCGAAATTACACAGAAAGTCAAATTAGTTCATTCCCTGGACACTCATCAAGATGCGATGGCGAACCAGTCGTCCGTAGCAATTCCTGGGCAACCGTCAGGTTTGGCAAAACTTGCCTCTCTGTTTGGTAATCATCGGAGTCGCACTTCCACAATCATGCTTGGTTTGGCCGTCTCGATGGGGATATCTAGCTTCCCAACCAACTGTCTCGATGCGCTCGCACTAACGGAGACCGATCGAGCAGCAACTAGCTCGGTTAGTCCAAATGCTTCAGTCATAGATTCACAATCGAATCGGGTGACCACTGCCGATCCTTACGTAGAGCAGTTACATAGTGATATCTCAGGCATGAGAGCGCAGCACGAGCGTCAACCTGAAGTACTCATCGCTCAGGCGCTACCCACGACTTCTTATCCTTTATCAGTGGCCAATCGCACTGATGCTAATAATTTACAATTTGGTGGCGAAGCATCGGTATCGATCGACGTACCTGCACCAAGAACGAGAACTTTCAAGTTTGTACCTAATACCCAAGCTTACAATCCTAGTGTGAGTGGTGATGAGGGCTATCAAGACAGCACTACTCCCACTAACAAATCTGGTGAAACCACGATCGGTTTTACTTGGCCTGCCGCAGGTACATTGACCTCTCGCTTCGGTCGACGGTGGGGTAGAATGCACAAGGGTATCGATATTGCTGGCCCCGTCGGTACGCCAATCAATGCCGCAGCTGATGGTACTGTCATCGCCGCTGGCTGGAGTTCTGGCGGTTATGGTAACTTAGTTGAAGTCAGACATAACGATGGTACCACCACGCGTTATGGGCACAATAGTCGGTTGTCGGTCAGCGTTGGTCAAATCGTTCGCCAAGGTCAACAAGTTGCAGAAATGGGCAGCACTGGTCACAGTACCGGATCTCACCTGCACTTTGAAATTCGCCCCAGTGGTGGTGATGCCGTCAATCCGATCGCCCATCTTCCAGCTAATAGCTAATTCGATGGCTTTTGTGTTGTCATGTTAATGCGCTGCTAGATAAATCTCGATCGAATTACTCGTTCCAAACTTATTTGGCAGCAAATGTAACCAAACAACATTTTTAATGCTATGATGGTATACGTTAAATAACACGGCTCAATAGCTCAGTCGGTAGAGTAGGGGACTCATAAGCCCTTGGTCGTCAGTTCAAGTCTGACTTGAGCCATACCAAATTGAAGTACCAGTAGTAATCATCCTAGCCTGAAATATTCAGTTAAGATGTTACGGCTGGTACTTTCTTTACATTTATTTTTATCAAAATCGATCGGCACATTGGCGGAAAACTTTCGATCGGAATTAGAGCTTTCTTGGCTAGGTCGAGCGAGCGATCTGGTGACCGCATTTGCCTGGTCGCCTGCTGGAGATAGCTGGGCAGCAAGTTCGGCCAATGGCGAAGCGCTCTGGAATATTGGCGGTGGCGAATTAGATTTTTTAAGGCAAGCAGATGGGCGGTCGATCGACAAAATTGCCTTTAGTGCGGATGGTCGCTGGCTAGCAGCAGGCGGGCAAGCCGGAAAATTATGGGTGTGGAATTGTGAAGATCTCCAGTTACCGCCACAGCTAGTTGCGACAATCGAGATCGATCGCTGGATCGAGCAACTAGTTTGGCACCCGACTACCGCCCATTTAGCCATAAGTCACGATCGCCACGTCAAGATTTGGGAGGCGATCGCCGATCGCGAAATTGGCAATTGGCAATTCGATAAATCTTCCGTCTTCGATCTGAGCTGGCATCCGGCTGGATTAACCCTCGCCGTAGCTGGCTACAAAGGTGTCCAAAGCTGGTCTCCTGGAGCTAATGCCTCCCAGATCGCTCGGCTAGAAGTAGACACAGCGAGTATTAAGCTAGCTTGGTCTGATGACGGTCGGTATCTCGCTACAGGCAATCTCGATCGCACCCTGACGATTAGGGACGAGCAGCATCCAGACGACCCCTGGATTTTACAAGGCTGCCCTGGCAAAATTCACCATCTCCACTGGCTCGAGGGAACGACTAGCCCTTGTTTGGCGGTGGCTGGGGGGACGGCGCTGCTGCTATGGGATTTGAGTCCAGATACTACCGCTTGGAGCGGTCGGTTTGGGGAGGGGCATCAAAGCACTATTACCGCACTCACCACACATCCCCAGCTTGCTGTCCCGACATCTGGAGATAATGATGGCTATGTTTGCCTGTGGTCGGTTGCGGGAGAAATCGAACAAATTTTCAGGAATAACGTCAGTGGAATTACGACGCTCGACTGGCACGGTTGCGGCCAGCAGCTGGCGATCGGACATCTCAGTGGCGAGATCGCAATTATGGGTGGCGGCATCAGCATAAATACTGATGATGAGGCCAAATTAGTATGATAAAATGTCAGTATAAGTGTAACACGTTGTCTGCTAGGTTGAATCTAGATTGAGATGTATCATGTTATTCGCAAGCGTAGCGATGACAATTACATCAGCTTGGATGATAGGCAGATGATGTAGGCCACGTCCCTCTTTGCTCTATGCCAATCGATCGAAAGATGTAGGCAGAATTTAATTCAAACATCCTCTCGCAAGTAACCGATTACTCAACTTTCTTGGGTGAAGATCGGTTAACAGCAAGATTGACTGTTCGACAAAATCTAGTCGAGCTAAAGGATCTAAGCGAGCTTATCGTAACTAAGAAACCTCCATTTTGAAAGAGTTAATTTGAAGATGTTAAAAATTTGGCTTACCTGGTTACAACCTAGTCTTGGCATACTGGGAGTAGTGTTAGTTTTGGCTAGCCCCCTCTACTCATTGGCCGCACAAAAACCAAGCACAGCCAGCCGTGCGAACAAAGCAATCCCATCGAAAACCATTGAGACAGAATTACCCTTGGCTGGTATCGCTGCGACCCCAGACTTGGCGGTGCGGCAACTCGCGATCGGCGCGATGAACCAAACTAGCGATCGCTCGAATGTATTGGCAGCTAAAAGTAGACAACAAAGCAATCGCGATGCTTTAGATAGCTTTTTGGCACCATCAATATCTCAGGCGGCAGCAACCAAAACGACCAAACCAAAAGCTGTCAAACGTTCGGTTACAACCACAGCTTTAGCCCGAACGGTCAAAACTAAAACTACCGCCCCAGTCTCAGGCTTGTTTATCGGCAACAGCGACGTTCGTGTAGCTACTAGATTTTCCCCTAATTCCAGCCGAGCGGTTCAACCGATTGCTTCGAGTACAGAAATTGGCGCTCCAACTCCACTGTCAGCCATGATGGCAGCATCGAAGGTCGTCGATCCTTATCCAGTGGTTCGTCCAGAATTAATGCAAAAGTTGGCGAAAACTCCAGCACTTGCTACTGCACCAGTATCACAACCGCTCAACCCGATCGCAACTATCCCATTAGGGATGAATAAGGTGCAATCAACGCTCAAGCCGATGGCAACAACAGTGCCATCGATCGCCAACAAGGCACCACAAGCGTTCAAGCCTACTGTTACTACTAAAGTAACTAGAGAAGTAACACATTCGCTCGACCCAATCGCCAAAATTCCTTCCGGCTTCCATCAAGAGGTGCCACATTCTCTCGATCCGATTGCGTCGATACCTTCGGGACTGCAACGCTTATTGGGTAACAACCTGAATAACGATCGTCCAGTTGCTCCCATTCGTGTAGCTAAGGCAAACGTTGCAAAAGCTAATCCATTGAAAGCTAAATCATTGTTAGCGCTCAATCAGCTCATCGCCCCCACCACAGCACCAGAAATTGCTAGTGGTTTGACCCTCAAATTAGCTACAGCGCAAGCATACACCAGCGTACCAAAATTTGATATTCCTGGCGAACGGCTCTCATCTGTGACTCTTGCCAAACCCGCTACTGCGGTTACATCGGCTAAGCGCTTACAAAAACTAGCGCTCATCGCAACAGTCCAACGGAAGAGCAACTACGTAACCCTAATGACCGCGCGTCGCTTAGAGTCCAATCCGAAATCATCTTGGACGCTAATCGGACAACGCAACAATTTGGGCGGTTTGATTTTAGGATCGCAACCACAAACCACACTGACTAGCAGAATTGGCTTGGAACCAACGAGTGAAGTCAAAACTACCGTTGCCGATCGATTGTCTGGTATCCGTCAATCGCCGATTAACTAACACACATTCATAATACCAAATCAACTTAAATCTGCTGTAACGCTCGCGAGCGTTACAGCAGATTTGCTTTGGAGCAACACAAATCGGCTGGAATATCTCTAGCTATTTTCACTGTCCCGATCGATCGAGTTACATTGCTTCATATCAATCGCACTTGGGGCCTCGATCGCCTATACTAGATTCGCTATGAACGATCGCATCGAACGAATTGAATCTGTAAAGGCCGGCAGTCTCAGTGGGATTGCCACGGGTATGGCTTATGGTGCGATATTGGGACTCGATCGCCTTGTATTCAGTCGACACTCTGGCGCGTTAAGTAGTGTGGCTTTAGAAGTCGCGATCGCCATCACAGGGGGCTTTTTATTTGGTGTTACCTACCGCTACATCATTCGGACCGATCGCAACGATCATCTCAACTCTGGTGCGGTACTCGCCTTTGGGTTAGTTCGAGGTTTGGCACAGGTCAACGTTCGCGACGTAGAGATGTCACAGATCGGGTTGAATAGCCTCACTGTGGCTGAGAATATTTTGCTATTTACGATCGCGCGCCATACACTCGATTATGCACTAGCGGCTCGCTGGATTTTGCCGTTTAAATCTTCATCGCTGGAGTGATTTAACAGACAGTGGATAGTTGTTTATAAATGTTAGTAAAGCGATTCGAGTTGAAATTTTAAGTAACGTCAGTTCGGGTTAAGGATATTTGCTCCGTTCTCGCACCGCACTCGATTGAAATCGGTGCTAGTAGTGCAAAGTCCGCCTTCGCGGACTGAGAAAATAGTCCGCGAAGGCGGACTTTGCATCATGAACCGAGACTTCAGTCTCCGGGCTATTATTAACCCGAACTCCTAAGAACCAAAATTTTCCTACGCGACTAAACTAGATTCTGGGAGATGGTTCTAGCCTTCTCGCTACCGATTAGAAGTAAACCCCCTCTACCTGTTTCTTTCGTCCTTCCTGCGGCGCGCCCCATTGGAGACTCACGTTAAGTACGGTAGCGAGTTAGTCCCATAATCGGCGACCTTCGCTAGTGTGCAATCGATCGTGTGTATCGGCTAATAGCGCGGGGATATTCAACTCATGCGGACAACGGGGCAAACAATCGCCACATTCATTACACCGATTTGCTTTCATGCCTGGAAACCAATGTCCGACATTTTCAAACATCCGATAGCGATATTGCCCATAGTCAGTTAGATCGTAGGCGATCGCCAGATTTCGCAGGCGTAAAACTTCAGGAATATTAATCTGAGCGGGACAAGGCAAACAAGCATAACATTGACCGCACAAATCGGTATCGAGACTGGCTGGTAATTGTCGCTCTAACCGATCGATAATTGCAAGTTCACCATCAGTCAGTGGATCGTCGGCATCAGCAACAGCTAGCGCAGGATACAGCTCATCAGGATTAGCCGCACCCAAACTCAGCGTCCCGATCCTGGGGTCAGCCAACAGCCAACGATAATTAAAAGCTAGTGGAGTTAATGGGTCACATAGTTGTGTTAGCTTTGGCGGTGGCGTGTAGAGTTTGCCACCTTTATCCGCAGGGGAGATGATAAATATCCCCATGTCATGCTTACTAGCTAACTCGATCGCTGGTGCCAACCGTTGGAAGAAGTAGTAATAATGCAGATTAATAAATTCAAATAGCTGTGTCTCGATCGCGGCCTTAATTAGCTCTAAACTCCCGTGAGTGGAAAAACCAACGTGTCTGACTTTACCGCACTCGATCGCGTCAGCAACAGCCTGGTAGCAGCCAGAGCGTACCCAATCTAAATGTTCTGGCGTGTTGATACCATGAATTGCCAGACAATCGATGTAATCTAGCTGCAACCGCTCTAAAGATTCATCGATCCACTGAGCCATCACCGCGCGATCGGGTGTAGGCGGCAACTTGGTTGTAACATACAACTCAGCTCTCGGGACTGGTAACTCACGCTGGAGCGCCTGTCCTAGATAAGCTTCACTTTGCCCATAGCCCCGCGCCGTCTCGATATGGTTGATCCCACTGACGATCGCTCGATGCACTGTTTGATAAGCTACTTCACTGTCAGCCAAACAGCGCATCGTCCCCAAGGAAAATGCGGATAGGAGTAGATTGGTTCGACCAAAACGACGGTAGTGCAATTAATTAGTGGTGGCTAGTTCCGATCGCAACCGCCTCTGGTTAAATTCCCATCCTCTGCGTTGACAGATACTATGCGAACGCAGCGGTGCCCGTTGGTGAAGCCTTTCCGGCGGAATTAGGGCGGTGGGTAGGGACTACGCCGATCGGCAGGCATGGATGCGTATGTGGGTGTTACTGCGTGCAACCACCTTTGCGAATCAGGTCATCAGGGCTGAGATTGGAGACAAAGCTGCGAAAAGCTTGACGCTCTTGTTCGTCGGCATCCCGATCGACTGGAATCGAAGCATCGGCAATCACTTCCTCGATCACCCAGATTGGTGCTTTGGTGCGGATGGCAACTGCGATCGCATCGCTCGGACGCGCATCGATTTCTTTAATTTGACCATTCTGATTGATCACGATCGAGGCATAAAAAGTATTGTCTTGTAAGGAATCGATCGTAATCCGATCGACCTTGATGTCACAACTATCAAAGATATTTACAATCAGATCGTGGGTAAATGGTCTAGGTGGCGTTTGCTTTTCAAGTGCGTTGATAATCGCCTTTGCCTGGTCTTGGCTGATGTAGATGGGCAAAGCGCGGCGATCGGAAGCATCTTTTAGTAAAATGATAGGACTCCGAGATACAGCATCTAATGCAATCCCCGCTACTTTCATTTCGATCATGACTGTTACCTTTAGATAGTTGGTGGTTGAGAGTGTTAAAGTTTAAAATAAAATCTGAAATCGTAATTAATCCGAGCAGAACTTTAGACCTTTGGAATTAATGCGGATATGTATCAAGGATGGCCTAGAAACCATCGAATCGCGTATAGTACTTTGACTGAAAATAGATGTTTACAGGACTAGTCCAATCGCTGGGAAATTTGCGCCTTTTGACCGAGGACAAGTTGGAAGTTTTGTGCGTGCCACCAGACTCAGAGCTAATTTTAACAGATTTGAGGATTGGAGATAGTGTATCAGTAGATGGGGCGTGTTTGACAGTAGAACAAATTTTACCACAAGGTTTTATCGCTTCTATTTCTCCTGAAACTTTAGATCGGACAACGATCGGTCAGCGCGCTCGAACAGCAACTCATGTAAATTTAGAAACATCACTCCGTGTTGGTGGCAAAATCGGCGGTCATTTTGTTACCGGACATATCGACGGCGTAGGAAGATCGATCTCGGCTACGTCAACAGCAACTTCTTGGGAACTGCGGTTTGCTGCACCCCTAAATCTAACTCAACAGTGGTCGGATTATATCAGTCACTATTTAGTATCGAAAGGAAGTATTGCAGTTAATGGTGTGAGTTTGACAATTGCTGACTGCGATCCGGCGGGAAGTTGGTTTACAGTAGCGGTGATTCCACATACTTACACTCATACAAATCTGTCCGAACTCAAACCTGATGAATGGGTAAATTTAGAAGTAGATATATTAGGTAAATATGTCGAGAAAATGCTGCGGGGTTCGTCACATTCTCGATCGCGCGATCGATCGCCGATTACCACGGACTTTTTAATCGCCAATGGCTATCAGTAGTCGATCGGTGACAGGTCGCCATCGCTGCGATGCGTCTACAGCTAGAAACTAACAGAATCCGACTGCAACCGCTTGTTTTTTCCTTTGCTAAAGGCTAAATTTATCGGCTCTGCAGCCGCTCTAGATTAAGATCTTACAACAAATTTGAATTTAGGGATCGCTAATTTTTAAGTTGCAGATCGATGCTTTTGTCGGGAACTCATGGCATTAAAATTGAGACGATCGAACCGTACAGATCCAGGCTATTTCACTCGATCGACACTGTCTAGAATCTAGTTGACATGAATTTTGTAACGTATTGTAGGTTTCGGTTTGTATGGTGGGTACTACCCATAGTATAGACTAAGCAATTAACTAACAGATCTATAACTATTTTTGATATACTGCGATCGTCAGCAAACAAATCTCATTACGCTACAACCCACATTCCGCTAGTTGGGGAGCGGTAAAAATAATTAAGAATTTGGTGCAGGGAGAAGATAGTAGCGACGACAAGAATGACTGAAAAACTGTAAGATATGCAGTCGGTCGTCGGTCAAATTAACAACTTGTTGAACACTCTGAAAAACGACCAGATGGACAGTCATAAAAAACTGAAAAACCCATCTGAGAGTTGGAGAGGATGTCGGTTTGCCCAATTGATTGGGAATTGTCTCATATCGATCGTGGTTTTGCCTAGCTTTCTTGCTAGATTTACGAGGCTCTTAAGAGCTGCCAGTCGCAAGTTGAAAGTAGATGGTGAGAGCTGACGCTCGATCAAATGGCGGCGGTAGGAGAAGACCAGATCGAGAGCGGCATAGCGATCGAGCGATAGAAACGTAGCGATCGTCTCTGGAGTCGCGGGGGTAGAGTAAGCGAACTGACAGAAATAATCGATCGCCTTGATATATTTATCCCTAGTGCTATCGGCAATATCGAGTTTTGACAACTCGTTCCACAGGCTATTTTCTGCCACAACAGCGAGATTAATCGCGGGGGACAGGAGTTCGATTTTAAAATCTCGTACTTGCATTCAACTTTCCTCAATCCGATCGAAACAAGACAACTCCGAATGAGGAATCAAGATCCAATCATCGTCTGAATCAATTACTACAACTTCATCGACCCGTTCTTGCTTAATAATAAATCGATCCCCTTTTTGGTATTGAGAGCCTTCATGTTTGCCATAAGGCGATCTATATACCTCATAAAGACAATGAGAATCATCCGTGGCTCGGGCACAGATCGGGACTTTAGCGACAAGAATAGATTCAATATCCTTAGTTTCACTATTCCCATCGTCGATCGATTTCATGACTACTCCCCTACCCCTAACAACTGTAAAGCTTGAAGCGTAAGTTTCAAGTAGCTAAAATTACTCTGTGCCCGCGCGAGTTTAGCCGCTTGGCGTATATCGGCAATTCCACCAGATTTGTCACCAAGTTTTGTACATTTCAGTTCTCCTCTTGCGCCATAAGCATTGGCAAATTGAGCATTGAGTGCGATCGCTCGGTCGTAGTCAGACAGAGCACCTTGAGGATTGTTGAGTTTATACTGCTTCATGTTGCCGCGATTAAAGTATGCTGCGGCAAATTTAGGTTCGAGTGCGATCGCCCGTTCGTAGTCAGCTACAGCACCCTTGGTGTTATTCAACTTATCCTGTTTCAAAAATCCACGATTGTTGTAAGCCTCGGCAAATTGAGAATTGAGTGAGATCGCACGGTCGAAGTCAACTAAAGCACCATTGGGGTCATTGAATTTGCCAGCTTTGAGTTTACCGCGATTGTTGTAAGGCTCGGCAAATTGAGAATTGAGTGAGATCGCACGGTCGAAGTCAGCTAAAGCACCCTGCGTGTCATTGAACTTGCCAGCTTTCAGATAGCCGCGACTGTTATAGGCAAGAAAATTTTTAGGATCGAGTGAGATCGCTTCGTTGAAGTCAGCTAAAGCACCATTGGGGTCATTGAGTTTATATCTTACCTTGCCGCGATTGTTATAGATTGCAGAAATTTTGGGATCGAGTGAGATCGCTTCGTTGAAGTCAGCTAAAGCACCTGGGAGGTCATTGAGTTTATAATCCTTTAGATAGCCGCGATTATTATAGGCAAAGGTATATTTAGGATCGAGTGTAATCGCTCGATTGAAGTCGTTTAATGCACTCTGTGTGTCGTTGATTTTATTAACCTTGAGACTGCCGCGATTGTTATAAGCTGGAGCAAGATTGGGAGCGAGCGCGATTGCGCGGTCGAAGTCAGCTAAAGCACCTTGGGTGTCATTGAGTTTATCAACCTTCACATAGCCACGATTGAGGTATGTAGAGGCAGTTTGAGGATTGAGAGCAATCGCGCGGTCGAAGTCAACTAAAGCACCATTGGGGTCGTTGAGTCTGAGAGCCTTCAGATTGCCGCGATTGTAGTAAGCGGCGGCAAATTTAGGGTCGAGTGCGATCGCCCGATCGTAGTCAGCTAGAGCTAGTCGGGCTTCTTGTAACTGGTAGTAAGTAAAAGCTCGTTGGTAATAAGCAATCACATACCTGGGCTTCATCTTAATTGCTTGACTAAACTCGCCAATTGCTAGCCGCTTGCCAGCCAATATATCAGTCCCCGGCTCCACTAATTTGTTAAAACCAGTAATAAAATGCTCGTCAGCACTACTAGCTGCTGTCTGTCCTAAATTCACTGGTTGACGATTGCCTAATTTGATGCCAAGCTCTACTAAACCTTGGACTACCCACTTGATTGGAATACCTCGGTTATACCCAATCTTGCTACCTAATTCTGGTTTAGCGATAGAAATAATAGATTCTAATTGGGTATTATCTTGGTACCGCTCTCCCTGACCGTGAATTGCCACTAGCAGTCCGTCCTGGTTAAAGACCCCACCCCCACTCATCCCTGGCTGAGTCTGGGCATCATAAATCACCGTATAGCCGCCTCGGTCTTCAGTCAGGCGTTTATCGACCACAGCAATTGCCAATCCAGCATTGAACGAGAATCCTGGCTGCTCGGCGGGATAACCAGAGGTGTAGACAGCATCCTCTACCTTCAAACTTCCAGGCTCAGCAACTATCGCCACAGGATAACCGCGATCGCTCCGAAATTGAACGATCGCCAAATCTAAACCATCACCCAACAGCTTCACAGACTTAGCAGAAACTTGGTACTTTTGCCCGTCGCCCAGCTTCACTGTATATGTTTCCCCTGCTGGTGGTGTTTTACATTTCCTAGTTTGACCGCAGACAACATGACGATTGGTGACGAGGGTGTATAAATCGCCCTGACGCTCAACAATAATCCCCGATCCGACTGTCTCAGCCTGAAGTAACCTAATTTCCACTGTCACGGCTCTGGCGATCGCTTCGATCTCGGCTGGAGTTTTAGCAGTAGCGATATCTGCATAACAAACTATTGCGACGGTCAAACCGAGAATTGGTAGATATTTCATAACAGGATAGATGGCTTGTAAAATCTATAATAAGCTTCAGATTTTCCCCAGTAAAAATGTGTCGATCGCAATTTTATTCGACACTTTAACCGAAAAACAAGTGAAAACTCATTACAATTTATTAAATATTATTCGATTGTAGCATAAATTATTCATCGCTTATTGAGTTAATTATAAAATCATCAGTATAAAAATTACCGTGATTAGACAAATAAAAGTTTCCCATTAACAGAGCTAACAGTAACTCTCCCTTACTCAAGCAAGTCTTACTAGCTAAACTCTGAAAACTAGAAGACCCACCGTTAGCTCATAACAGATCGGAAATTGAACTCGTCCACCCTTCAATATCTTCCTCATGCGCCAAGTCTAGAACCCACATTCCGCTATTTGGAGGGAGCATCAAGGAATTAAAATAGAAGCTCACCCAAACAGCGAAATGTGGGCTACAAAAATGAGCGATCTCTAACTTGTAAAATGCCAACATTATTATCTTTAGATCGTCGATATTATTGCCGACATGGTGTGGTGGGCACTGCCCCACCCTACATATGATAAATTAATGAATTGGATCGATTATCTTCAAGTACAATAAAAAAAGAGAAGGAAATTATTCCCCCTCTGTGCAGATTAGTTCGATCGAAGTAACGATCGAACCGATAAATATTAGTAGCTGACTACTATGGTTTGTGAACGATAAAGCTCAATACTTGGCATTGTTTGATGTTGTCAAAACCGATGACACGAACGAAACAATGACCGTACTCACTGCGGCAAGAACGAACTTCGTTCAATACTTCAGTAGTAGTGGTAGCACTGAACAAGGGTAACTTCCACAATGTCCAGTAGTGCTGTGTGGGTTCGGATTGTTCGCTGAACTCAATTGCCGGAATATATCCTTGATCGAGAATATATTGAACCTGTTTAGCGATCTGAGCGTCGCTCAAAGGAGGCAAGAACGAGAAGGTCTCAAACCGACGAATCTTAGGTAAAGTTTGCATTGTCTGGTTGCTCTACGGCTAAATATAGTTAAATATCAGATTGGCTATTTATAACGTAGCGATACGGTTTATAAGTTACTCTGACGATGGGTTTAGATTGCTGTTGGGTTCGGTAATGGAAAGTTGCGTGAGTTTCTCTAGCTGTTGACGGCGATGCAGCATATTTTGGTGCTTGATCTCGTGACACATCATCTCTGGCAAATCATCAGCAATTTCTTCGACTAAATGCTCTCTTACCGTCATAATCCTGAAGGCTAACTCCTGGTTGTGTGACAGCAATGCTTGCAAATAGAGTTCGCCATCTTGGAGGATCTGTTGACCGGAAAAACTCCGCAGCCAAATTGCTAGTGGTGGATTATTTTCACTCAACTGAGTCAAAACAATCTGCATTGCTTGATAAGTCAAATAGCTAGAGATTACCTTAGAGGTATTTTTCGCAACTTGTTTTAGATCCATTACCGTAAGTGTTGGGGTTAGGAATAGCGGTTGTTGACAGGTATTTATTACTACTATCCCCTATCTCGATCGCTTCTTGGTGCAACACACGCTGAGGAAACCTCAGCGCCTTTGGCGAAGCCACTCTGCGCATCGCTATCCACTATTCACTATCCACTGTCTTGAAAAGGTGCTCTACTTGGGGAAACCCCAAGACCGCACTTTTCGCTGTTCACTATTTCTACAGAGTATCCATTGCTTCAAATTCAAACTTAATCTCTTTCCAGAGTTCGAGTGCAGAAGCAAGTTCGGGAGACCATTTACCAGCTTCACGGAGGATATCGCCACCTTCACGCATGAGGTCGCGACCTTCGTTACGTCCTTGGATACAAGCTTCGAGTGCAACGCGGTTAGCAGTCGCACCAGGAGCGTTACCCCAAGGGTGACCAGCAGTACCACCACCAAATTGGAGGCAAGAGTCATCGCCGAAGATTTCGACGAGCGCTGGCATGTGCCATACGTGGATACCACCAGAAGCAACTGGGAAGACACCAGGCATGGAAGCCCAATCTTGGGTGAAGAAAATACCGCGCGAGCGATCTTCTTCGATGTAGTTTTCGCGCATCAGGTCTACAAAACCCATAGTGATGCCTTTTTCGCCTTCGAGTTTACCTACGACAGTACCGGAGTGAAGGTGGTCACCACCAGACATCCGGAGACATTTCGCGAGAACGCGGAAGTGAATCCCGTGATTTTTTTGACGATCGATTACCGCGTGCATTGCGCGGTGAATGTGCAGGAGGAGACCATTAGCACGGCAATATTTAGCCAAGCTAGTGTTAGCAGTAAAACCACCAGTCAAGAAGTCATGCATAATGATCGGCGTGCCGATTTCTTTCGCGAATGCTGCACGTTCCATCATTTCTTCAGAAGTAGGCGCAGTCACGTTGAGGTAGTGACCTTTAATTTCGCCAGTTTCTGCTTGAGCTTTCTCGATCGCTTCTTGAACGAACAAGAATCTGTCGCGCCAGCGCATGAAGGGCTGAGAGTTGATGTTCTCATCGTCTTTGGTGAGGTCTAAACCACCACGAAGAACTTCATATACCGCACGACCATAGTTTTTAGCGGACAGACCGAGCTTAGGTTTGATCGTACAACCTAACAACGGACGACCATATTTATTTAATTTATCTCGCTCTACGGTGATACCGTGAGGAGGACCTTGGAAGGTCTTAAGATAAGCAACCGGCACGCGGATGTCTTCTAACCGGAGCGAACGTAAGGCTTTGAAACCAAATACGTTACCCACCAAAGATGTTAAGAGGTTCGTTACAGAACCTTCTTCAAATAAATCTAAAGGATAAGCAATAAAGCAAAAATATTGATTAGACTCACCTTGGACGGGTTCGATATGGTAACAACGACCTTTGTACCGATCGAGGTCGGTGAGCAGGTCTGTCCATACTGTCGTCCAGGTACCAGTGGAGGATTCAGCGGCTACGGCTGCGCCTGCTTCTTCTGCTGGTACTCCAGGCTGAGGACTCATCCGAAATGCTGCGAGCAGATCGGTATCTTTGGGAGTATAGTCCGGTGTGTAATAAGTCAAACGATAGTCTTGGACACCAGCTTTATAACCAGTGTTAGACTGAGTTTGAGTTTGCGCGTAAGCCATAAATTTCTTACCTTCAGGAACCAGTTGACGTTTCTTATTCAGTTCATACTATATCAGTAAGTGTATTCGTTTTGGTTCCGATCTTTTTGTGAGAGTTATAAGCTGATTTTATATCGTTACCGCTGTAGGGATCGTCAAGTGGTTGGAGTGCAAGAGACTAAGCCAATCTACCGATCCCCGCGATCCCCAAACTACAAAAAAAGTAGTTAGATATTTCGATCTAACTACTTTTGAGAGGATATTCGCTCCCTATTTTAATCACTAGGTATTAGTACTTATTAAATGCGATCGGTCTGTTGCGATAACTCGACAGCACGGCATTTAATTAGAACTTTAGACTTTCTTTGGCGACAGTAACATCATCATATTACGGCCTTCTTTCTTGGGAAACTGCTGAACTTCAGCTACTTCCTTGAGGTCGTCGGCCATCCGCTTGAGCACTTTTTCGGCGAGATCGCTATGTTGGATCTCGCGTCCGCGAAACGTAATCGTCGCCTTGACTTTATCGCCAGACTTGAGGAACCGATCGGCTTGAGTTACCCGTACTTGGTAGTCATGTTCCTCGATCGTGTACCGCATTTTGACTTCTTTGACTTCAGCGGTATGCTGTTTCTTCTTCGCTTCGCGGGCTTTTTTCTCTAATTCAAACTTATACTTCCCGTAGTCCATAATCCGGCACACGGGGGGGTCAGCTTTGTCGCTGACTAGCACTAAATCTAGTCCGTTTTCATCCGCGATTGCCTGCGCCTCTTGCGGCGTGAGAATACCTAGTTGTTCGCCATCGGTACCGATGACCCGAATTTGGGGGAACCGAATCCGTTCGTTGATTTGAGGAAGATCGCGGGTGCGTCTTTTCTCGATGATGGGTGATTTAATAGGAATGGGAGTTTCTGGTGGGTAAGTGGTATGGTTATCCTCAATCGCAGTTAGCTGCAAAATCGGTCTAAACTTGAAATAACTTTGAAAGTTATTTAGTTTTAGCTACTTTTATTTTACCCAAGTTTTGAATGGATTGATATGAAGTTTTATATTTTTTAAGCTTAAAATTACATTAAGAGGGTAGTAGCTAGCCGCTTGATTGAAAAGTTGTGTAACAAAGCATTCGCCAATAGCAATCCGCTGCACTCGGTACTCGATCGAGCAGAATTACGCCTCATCTTAACTGCCCACTAACCACTAACCACCAGCCACTAAATTATGCAGACTTGGCACCAAAAAGTAGGGAATCAACGAGATTGGGTGTGGCGCGGTTGGCAAACTCGATACACTTATTTGCGGAGCGAGCCGCGATTGCCAACGCAACCCCCAGTGTTATTAATTCATGGCTTTGGTGCGTCGATCGGGCATTGGCAGCACAATTTAGAATTTCTGGCCGCTCGGCATTCAGTGTATGGCTTGGATCTCGTTGGCTGGGGCGGCTCGCGCAAGCCAGATATTAAGTATGATATCGATTTGTGGGTCGAGCAAGTCCACGATTTTTGGCAAACCTTTATCGGTCGTCCGACGATCCTCATCGGCAATTCGATCGGGTCTTTGGTGGCACTAGTTGCCGCAGCAAGATATCCAGAGATGGCGGCTAATCTAGTCATGGTCAGTCTGCCGGATTTATCCGCCGAACAGGAGCTGATTCCCAAACCGATTCAGCCATTAGTCAATGGGATCAAGCGAGTTATTCTCAATCCCCCTTTACTGCATACGTTATTCAAATTCGTCAGTCGTCCCAAGGTCGCGCGTAAATGGGCGCAAATTGCCTATGCTAATCCCGATCGAGTCACCGATGAATTAGTCGATTTATTCCTGACTCCAGCGCGCGAGCGGGAAGCTCCAGCGGCATTTGTGAGAATTATGCAGGGGATGACGAGCAGTAATTTCTCGCCCAATATCCGCCAACTTTTACCCAGCATGAAAATTCCCATGCTGTTAATTTGGGGTGTCCAAGATCGCATGATCCCGCCGCAGACTGCGAAGATCCTGCTGACATTAAATCCGTTACTAAAATTAATCGATCTCGAATCAGCCGGACATTGCGCGCATGACGAGCTGCCAGATGAAGTAAATCAGATCGTTCGTAACTGGCTGGATACACCACCGCCAGCACCGGGTCAACTGGCCGCAGCGAGCGATATTGCCGATGAGCCACAGTTGCTCGTCGAATCCCGATCGTAAATGGAGGATCGATCGCCAATTCAAAACCCACGCATTGACTCGTTGAGAGCAAATGCGTGGGTGAAAATTCGATGTAAGTAAATTTTATCGATAGTTGGAGCGGTTTCAGAATCGTCAACTAATCCCTAACACCGAACCCCTAGTCTCTACCCAACGGTTACTTGGTCGATGTTGACATCAGTAGCACCAGAAACGCCACTAGCTAGCTCGACCATCTTGTCGAGGATGTCTTGGCTGGGGACAGAACCTTTTAAGACAACGCTGCCACCAGTCTGGGCAACCCAGAGCGTATCGACATCAGTGACGGATGCTTCTTCGTCGAAAGCAAGTGCGACTCTTTTAGCCAAACCGCTTTGGTCGTATTCGCCACTTAAGCCCATCCGTTCGGGTGCAACTTCACCACCAGTTTCGGGGTCGGTTGCTTCAGCTGCGGGGGCTGGATTGACCTCAGCATCTGCTGGTTTTTCCATGCCAAACAATTTTTTTAAGAAACCCACGATTGCAATACTCCAATCTAAGAAAATACTCGTTACCCATTATGCTAGGTATTCTGAGCCAATAACGCAGATGACTACAAAATTTTTAAGATTTTGTGACAATCCTAATTGTGAGAGAATATAAGGCTGTGTCTAAATAGTAGCCGATCGTTAGCAAAACTTACGTAAGATGAAACATACTCTATCTGTTTTGGTTGAAGATGAAGCTGGGGTGCTGACTCGAATTGCCGGATTATTTGCACGTCGGGGATTTAATATCGAAAGTCTGGCGGTCGGGCCTGCGGAACAGGATGGGAGATCGCGGGTAACGATGGTGGTCGATGGTGACGAGCAAACGATCGAGCAATTAACTAAACAGTTATACAAGCTCGTCAATATTCTGAAGGTCTTAGATATTACGGACATTCCTTGTGTCGAACGCGAATTGATGTTGCTCAAGGTCAACGCCAATAGTACCAATCGATCGGAGATCGTCGAGCTGGCGACGATTTTTCGGGCGCGGGTAGTCGATGTCGCTGAAGATTCCCTAACGTTAGAAGTTGTCGGCGATCCTGGTAAAATCGTGGCGATCGTCCAAGTCCTCCAAAAATTTGGGATTAAGGAAATCGCTCGCACGGGGAAAGTGGCATTGTCAAGAGAATCAAAAGTTAATACCGAGTCGTTGAAATTATAGGCGAGGTAACTTCCTTCTGGGCAATGACAGTGCTATAATCGGAAACAATCGTAAAATAAACCTTAAGTTTATTTGCATAGTGCATCTGTTGATGCTGGAACTATTATTCTTCAAGTAGTGCGCTCTATTACGCCATGCGCCAAACGCCTAGCCGTTTGTCTCATTGGTGCAGCCTCTGCCCGATCGGGTGGATCTCGAAGAGAACGGAAAGATCCGCTCATCGCTCGCCAGCAATTGATAATCTGCTGGAGGTCAGTTTAGATTGACTTTGGCTAGAACTGACTGCCGAAGTTAGATTCTAGCAATGCGATCGACAGATTCTGGCCAGTTTTTAGCATTTTAGCGAGCGTAAAATATTTTGTCTGCTCCTTTGACTATTGCAGTTTTTACTGACTCGACGGATTTGCCACCGCGCTTGAGTCGATATTTAGATGCCGAGCGTCATCTAGTCCAGTATTTTACCAGTCAGTCCGAGTTCTTGGCTCGGATAGAGTCAGTCAAGCACGAATTAGATTGCTTAGTATTTTACTCAGAGCAGCATTTACTGCCGACGCTAAATTATCTTTACGATCGTGGGCTGATCTTGCCAGTCGTGATGATTCAATCAGCCGATCCAGTAAGTTTAGTAATTCCAGAGACTGCCAAAAACTTACCAGTACCGAATCAAAATTATATATATCACCCATCTGAGGTAATTTTGGCTGAGACAGAGCTGCCAGAAATTGGGGTGGCGATCGATCGAGCTATTTCAAAGTTCTTGAGCTTAACGCCCATCATGCCGACAACAGATGAATCGCGACCTGCTGAGATTGAGATCTCGATCTCCGAGCCAAGTTTTCTGCTCCAGCAACAGCGCCGTCTAGCTGATAAGCTCAAAGAAAGATTGGGGTATTTAGCTGTTTACTACAAACGCAATCCCCGGCAGTTTTTTCGACGGCTCGATCGGCAACAGCAGCAAGAACTCCTCGATGGGCTAAAAGTTCAATATCGAAATATCGTGCTGGCATACTTTACTGCTGGTAGTAAGATCGACGACCAGATCGACGAATTGGTCGGGACTGCTTTTTTTAGCGATCTGTCAGTTTCGGAAATTGTCAAGATTCACATGGAATTGATGGAAGAATTCTCAAACCAGCTAAAATTGGAAGGGCGAAGTGAGGAGATCTTGCTAGATTACCGACTGACATTAATCGATATTATTGCCCATCTATGTGAAATGTACCGCCGCTCGATTCCGAGAGAAGGATAGTAACTGTATTTAGCGGTTGGAGATCGGATCGCTTCGTGCATACCCATCGCACTCCACGATCGTCTTTTCGATCGTGGTACTGTATGCTGAGATCGATTGCTGCACAATCAGTCAGGAAATTCGGTAGCTGAAAATACCTCGCCTGAGCTGTGAGATCGAGAGTCGATTTTACAGAACCCAGCTATTTAGATCGCCCTCAGCTCCAGCATCGAGCGCGCGCTCGCCCTCGTAAATCCCAGATCCCTTGCGCTGTCTGAGCAATCCCACCGATCTCCCAGCAACAGCAATCGAGTACATGAGGTCTCGACAACAAAATTAAACATTATTCAATAACCATCGCTCGCGCTGCCAGCACAGCTATCATCGAGTTCGCGCTCTCACTCTTTAAAATAATTAACAGTTTAGTTTATGACTCCCCTAATGAAAACTTATGTCCTCAAGCTTTATGTGGCAGGAAATACCCCTAACTCAGTTCGCGCGCTCCGAACTCTAAAGAATATATTAGAAGAAGAGTTTAAAGGCGTATATGCTCTTAAAGTAATTGATGTCTTGAAAAATCCCCAACTGGCCGAAGAGGATAAGATTCTGGCTACCCCGACACTATCGAAAGTTTTGCCACCGCCAGTCCGGAAAATCATTGGCGATCTGTCCGATCGTGAAAAAGTTCTAATCGGACTAGATCTCCTGTATGAAGAACTATCCGAGCGGGATGGAGAATTTTAAGCATCGAAACTGGTTTACTCAGCATTTCTGGGCACAACCCGATCGTCAAAACATCAATTTATCAAAGTTGTATTTGTTGTTTAATTAGCAGTTTTTCAGATCTCAGCAATGACCAGTACGAATCAAATAACAGAATCAACCGCACATCCCTTAGGGATCCAAAAAATCCGCACGATGATCGAGGGATTTGATGATATCGCTCATGGTGGATTACCAATTGGTAGAACGACGATCCTCAGCGGTACATCGGGAACGGGTAAAACCATGTTAGCTGTCCAATTTCTCTACAATGGGATTCGTGATTTTGACGAACCAGGGATCTTTGTAACTTTTGAAGAATCACCTGCGGATATTATCAAAAATGCTTATAGTTTCGGTTGGGATCTCCAAAAATTAATCGATGATGGCAAGTTATTTGTTCTCGATGCTTCTCCCGATCCCGAAGGGCAAGAAGTCGTCGGTAATTTCGATCTATCAGCTTTAATCGAACGAATTCAGTATGCTTTTAACAAATATAAAGCCAAGCGCGTCTCGATCGATTCTGTCACCGCGATCTTCCAACAATATGATGCCGCATCGGTAGTCAGACGGGAAATCTTTCGGCTCGTCGCCCGCCTCAAATTGATGGGTGCTACTACCATTATGACGACCGAACGCGTCGAAGAATACGGCCCCGTTGCCAGATTTGGTGTCGAAGAATTTGTTTCTGATAACGTCGCGATCGTCCGGAACGTCCTCGAAGGCGAACGCCGACGCAGAACGATCGAAATTCTCAAACTTAGGGGTACTACCCATATGAAGGGTGAATATCCATTTACGATTACCAGCAGTGGCATCAATATTTTCCCATTAGGTGCGATGCGCCTAACGCAAAAGTCTTCCAATGTCCGCGTCTCATCTGGAGTCAAAGCACTCGACCAAATGTGCGGTGGTGGCTACTTCAAAGACTCGATTATCTTAGCTACAGGGGCGACAGGAACGGGCAAAACTCTGCTCGTGAGCAAATTTATCCAAGAGGCGTGTTTGGCAGGCGAGCGGGCGATTTTGTTTGCCTATGAGGAGTCGCGCGCGCAGTTATCGCGAAATGCTTCATCATGGGGAATCGACTTTGAAGAGTTGGAGCGTCAGGGGTTACTCAAGATCCTCTGTACCTATCCCGAGTCAGCCGGATTGGAAGATCATTTACAGACGATTAAATCTGAAATTGCCGAATTTAAACCCGATCGGATTGCGATCGATTCGCTCTCGGCTTTGGCGCGGGGCGTAAGCAATAACTCATTCCGGCAGTTTGTCATCGGCGTAACAGGTTATGCCAAACAGGAGGAAATTACCGGATTTTTTACCAATACTTCCGACCAATTCATGGGATCGCACTCGATTACTGACTCCCATATTTCGACAATCACCGATACGATCTTGATGCTCCAATACGTGGAAATTCGCGGCGAGATGGCGCGGGCGTTGAACGTATTTAAAATGCGCGGCTCCTGGCACGATAAAGGCATTCACGAGTACACGATTAGTAAAGATGGCGCGGAAATCAAAGATTCGTTCCGGAATTATGAAGGGATCATCAGTGGTTCCCCCAGTCGGATTTCGGTCGATGAAAAATACGAACTGTCGCGGATCGTGCGCGCTGTTAGCGATAAATCGGAGTAGGGGATAGGGGATAGGGTTTTAGGATAGATTGTAGCCTAGGCAGTGCCCACGATCGGGTCGATCCCAGTACTAGTTGTCTTCACAGCATGACGAAAACACCAAAAACACCACAAGCGAAAAAACGGCTGTCTTTACTTAAAGATTGCCATAATACTTATGGCGAGCATGACAAATCATCGCGCACGGCAATTCATTGGCGTAAAAGTTGGGTAAATCGCACCTATCGCCGCGATGTCAACCAATCGCTGGGAGAAGAAGATCGAGATTTCGATCTAATGACCGATCGTGTAAAGACGATCGATCGTCATTCATGGCGCAAATGTGCCGACATGCCACTAGGCGAAAAATTACTGCGGGATAAAACTTGGGAAATTTCCCAAAAGCTGATGGTTGCGGCTAACGCCGATCGGGATTGTTTGGATAAATTAGCGCGGTATTTGTGCAATCGAGATCTGAAATCTGGTAGGGTAGCAATCTTAATGAGACGTGCTCGGGCTGTAACGCTCGATCGAAATTCAGGGGCTTTAGATCTCACGAGTGAAGATCTCGCTCTATTCGAAGAGTTCCTCGCTCGAGAGCAACCCAACTAATCGATCCCACCGCCACATGCTGCTCGCATATTTGTCGAGGCTGGCTATTCGGTACGTTACGCTACTAATGTGCTGGAAATCTGGACTGAAAAGCCTGTAATGTGCTTTGCTCTTTACTCGAATCGTAGATCCCAAAAACTACTCGATCGAAGCAGTTGCGAAACTCAGGACTCTCCAGCCAAGTCCCAAACGCATCGGCTACCATGCTGGGCTGATTGCGAAACACACCACAGCCCCAAGCACCCAAAAGTAGCGATCGATGGTTGTGTTCTCGGGCGATCGCTAGGATGATACCAGCGCGTCGCCGTAATACTTCCTCAATCCTCGTCCAGGTTGTCTCATTGCTGCGAATAATTTCACCAGCATTGGGAGCGGGAGCAGTAATAACCGATGCCAGAAAGAAGTCTTCTATCAAGTTGCGACTTCTGGTGCGAAAGAAGGGGACTTGTGGAGCATAAATAACGAGATCGGTATATAGCAGAGAACTTTGAGCGCGATTGGTTTCATAGTAGTGCGGTTGTCCGAGCAAACAGGGGTATAACCCAGAACAGCGACAGAGATCTTCTTCCTGAGCTTTTGCACCATTGATAAATCCGCCACCTGGATTACGGGCGGAGGCGTAATCGAGTAAGACGAGATCGTTACATCCTTCAGTTTGTACGAGTCGCCTAGCTGCTACTTGGGTTGTTTCACTGGTAACTTCAATAATTATCGGTCTGCTAGGTTCCGCTGCCAATGGTTTCGCCAGTAGTTCGTAAGTGCGATCGGGTTGATAAAGCAACGTTCCCTCGACTGCGGCTCTTTGCTCTGTCAAAAATTCCACAGTTTTACCAGCGTCAGTCGTGTATTTTCCTACTTCTAAAATATCCAACGTTGCCTGAGCAACTCCTTTCAGTGACATCAGCTTCTTTCCTACAATAAGATAACTTCTAACTAGTTTCCCTCAGATAACAACTTCGCTGTACGATATCGATCGATATCTGTGAAAGCATTCTTGTTGTGTAAATAATTGAGAATAAAGCAATTTAACGTGCAAATCTAAACCGAACTAGTGCGAGAACTAGTGCAAAAAGATAACCATACCAAAACTTGTCGATTCTCAGCACCAAATTTCCGTGTTTAGAACGCCAACCACCAATTACCGACATACATAAGCCAACAAACAAAGGTGTGAAAATTAGATTTGCAACCCGTGGCATTCCAGCAGGGGTTAAGTTCGATGGTAAGGCGAGTAAACTGAGTCCTCCGGCGATCGCCCCAAATAACATGAAGCCAATCGCAGCTAGCCAAGGATTTGGGGGCTGTTTGAATGTTTCGGCAAGTGAATTCCAGCCTACCGCCAACAGCGCTTCGAGGATGATTTGGAGTACGAATTCACCAATTATCTGCAAAAGTAATTCAATCATTTGATGTAAATTTTACGATCGAGAAATGAGATTTTTTGGCTTGTAATTCGATCTATCAAAGTTCTGCTAACTTAAATTTCGAGCTTGAAGCATGGTTAGAGCAGTCCTCGGAAATTCAAAATGTCAAAACCTGGCTGATAGACAGCAGCATCAAAGTTTTCATCGATGTTTTCCTCACGAAACAGACCGACCATGCGCTCGGCTTCGGCTTTATCTTTAACCATCCGTGCTGCTGGGGAAAGTGTCTCGAGCCAATTTATTCTGGCGATCGCGTCTTCCCGAGTTTTACTAGGCGCACCAATCCCCCAAACAGCTCCAGTCTGCGGATCGTAGTAAGTGCCGATGTAACGCAGCGTCAACGAGATGCGCGGCTGTTCGGTTCCTTCCAGTCCGAGCCGTTTTATCTCATGATAGAAGGCTTGATTGGTATTAAGACTCAACATAAACAGCGAACCATGTGGCAAGGGCAGTTTCTGCGATGCCGAATGCTGACCGTTCTTCGGCTTGAACACCATCGTGCGCGTCGTCCCCAGCGAAACATTGACAATAAATGAGGGTCGCATCACATCGAGAGTCTTGTCTGCATGTTCGCCGATCCAGTCTCGACCATTGCGATAGAGTTGAATCAAACAATGATTTAAGGGATGCCCGATGCGGCGTTCGACCTCTTGCCGAATCGCATCGATCGTGGGTGTCCATGACCTCAGTGGCGGCTGTTCGTCCGCTGGATGCCTGTATAGTGGTTCAACACCATCCGACTCCTTTGTCCCTTGCAGTGCGACCAAACGCGGCACAAAAGAGCCACGGTGACTCATTTGATTCCAAGTAACTTCTTGGTATAGCGTCTCAAAGGTCCGATCGTTGACGCAGGATGAGAGCGCAGCGCAATCCAGCAGACTATCTCCAGCAATGTGCGTCAGTCGCACGGGCACACTCTCGGACAAAAATTCTGCCCAGTTCCTAGTCTGGACACCAAGTTTTTCCAGTTCGCGGAGCGCCAGTAAATGCTTGCCTTGGGTACTCGCGCTGGTGGCTTCTTCTAAAATCTCAACTTCATAGCCCAGTCTTACTGCTGCTTTTGCGGTATGCGAGACACAGATGTCGGTCGTGACTCCGCATAGCGAAAGCTTCGTAATGTCATGTTGTTGCAGCCATTGGTGAAGCGTTGTCTGATGGAAAGCATCGTACCAATGTTTGACAATGTGAATCTCTGCATCGGTTTTTTCGGCAAATAAACCTTGCAAGCTAGGAACCAGCTCGATGCCCCAAGAATCTTTCACACAGCAGGGTTTACCTGGGTGAGTTTTCCCCTGGAGTTCTGCTGGGGTGCCAGTGGTTTCGCCATATTGCGAGGTAATCCACACGATCTGTCGATGTTGTTGCCTTGCAGCTTGTACCAACCAACCGATTCTCATTCTGAGAGGCTTCGCCAACGCATCGCAAATTTGGTGCCGCTCGAGATGTTGCTTGCTAAAGGCACCACCTGGGGATAGAAAATCGTTTTGAGCATTAACGATTAGCAGGGTAGAGAGAGATTCCATCTGGATCTGAGGTGAAAAGTATGGTGTGAGGGGGCGTTTTAGAGTTTAAAATCTAGAGTAGGGGCAATTCATGAATTGCCCCTACTCTAGATTTCAGGGATTATCTCTAGAGTCAATCATCCCTAAATTCAACAAAGATTGGTACCAGCCGCGATCCTGTCGGCACCCATTGCCATAGTGCCACTAATTCCGATCGATCTGGCTGCTGTCCGAGTCCTAGTCTGGACAAAATCAACCGGATCAGCACCGAGTTAAACTGGGGCGGAAACCGATACTGTTCCTGTGCGTGGTCGAGAAAAAATGTCTTGTGATACTTCTGTAAACTCTTTTCCAAAGCTGAGATTCGCTCCAGCAATCTTGGCACCTCACCGAACCGATGTTGGTGATGTGTTAACAGTAGCTCTGCGGCATTGTTGAAGTGCATCCCCTCATCCTTGACTAAATGATGGCCGATTTTTTGAATTGCCGTGCCAAAATGACGATAGTATTCCCAGAGATCGCGGCGGTAGGAATAAACCGAACCGATCTCGTCGAACATCAGTGTTACTAACAGTGTGAATTCATCGGCTAATACCAATTCGATCGGTTTGAGTTCGTGGACTCGGGTAGCGAATTGGCGATTCATTTCGGCAAAATTCACCCCGGCAATGCAATGATAGGTACGGCGTAACGCTTCATAATGCTTGAGTTCATCCTCCAGCCACAGATCGAGCATCGCCAAAAATGCTGGGGACATTTCATTCTGTCGGGTCATGATGTAGTCATATAAAGGTTGAGAGTCGCCCTCAGAGTAGACATCACGACTCAAGAGGTTGCAAAAATTAGTATGGACTTCGGGTGCTACTCGATCGAGCTGCTGAGGGGAAATAGTATGATCGAGGTGCAAAACTGCATCTAAATCCCACCTATTTTGCTTGACTCTAGATCGAGGTCCATCGTTAATTGCCGGCATAGAGTTCATTAATCTAACGTCAGTTCGGGATCGCTCTTAGGAATGCAAATGTTATGGTGAAAAGCAAAAACCCAGATCTGGGGGTCGGAACCCCCAGACCCCCCGTTGAGGAGCGGAGTGCCGCCCCTCAAGCTCACCTGCACAAGGGTTGGTTGGTGCGCAGCTTGGCGCGCTTCGCATTAGCTCCGCATTATGGGTCGATCTGTGGGTGGGGTTTATCGATTGGTAAGACGTGGATTGGGGGTGTGGGGGTGCAGATTAGGTTGGATATCCTTATCCCGTTGGCTTAGCCGCTCCGTTATGAGAGACTTACGTTATTTATGTCGGGAACCCTTGGCGGTTTCCGTCAAGAATATCTCTGTGCAGCAGAGAGATGACGAGCGGACATCCTAAAGTCTTATCTGACCCCTCACTCTACCAATAATCCGTCATTAGAGATGATATGCGGAATAATCAGACAGTGCCGCCCGGTAATCTTGGAAGTGTCGCCCCGAATGATGACCCCTGCGGCGGCACCATCGATCGCCCAACTACCGATGACATAGTGGTAGCCGAAGGCTTCGGGGAGTTCGATATATTCTTGGATGATAAAGCCCTCCGCGCCATAACCAAATGACTCTTTTTGTTCCAGCGAGCCAACCCCACTTTCGATCGAGATGGCCACACCTTCTTGTCCGAGCATCGGCTTTTTGACGTGCATTCCTACTAACAATCTAGTGGATTCGATCGAGTTGTCGGTATCTAGATAGGTGGGCAACAGATGTTTGCCGTAGTCAGCAGATCCAAACTGCTCCCACATCATCGCCAGCGCGCCTTTATTCGAGAGAACTTGCTTCCACAGCGGTTCGATGACCTTGATTTCACCTGTTGCCAATCGCTCGGCGAGAACCTCCGTACATCCAGCATTTGCCATGTCGTTTTGGAGGTCAGACCAGTCATATATCTTCCACAGAATCGGAATGCGATCGTTAACATGGTCTACAAAGTAGCCATCGTCATCTAATCCCAATCCTCGCTGGATTTCCTGCCCCCAATCGTCTTTCAAACCGCGCAGATAAACAATTTGGGTATAAATATTCGGATCGACCTCATCTGCCAGAATTTGAATCAATTGCATCGCCATCTCCAGATCCTCTGGGAGATTTTCATCGACCAAAAAGGAGATCCCCCGATTGCGGAGATCGTAGCGTGCCGCAATCCGCCGCCATTGTCCAGCGATCTGCTCCCAAAATTCGTTGAACTGATTGGCATCATTTGGCAGCGGAAATTTTCCCTGCTGGTGATTTTGCAGGTAATCCACATACCAATTCCATTGGTAGACCGTTTCCGCGCCCAACAGTGGTGTGTCGCCATTAATTTCGAGCAGCTTAATCTGCCCTGCCGCCGTGACCGCCAGATCGAATCGCGTACAAAGCGATAAGTCCTCAACCGGATCGATTCGATCCCAGCTATTTTTAATCGCTTGCCAATATTCCGATCGGATCTGGAGTGCGGCTAAACGGCAATCGACATCGTCAGGCTCGGACTCGGTGAAAAACCAATTCAGGAATTCGATACACATCGCCCACAATAGCTCTGTGGCTTGCGCGATCTCGGTTTCTTCATCAAAGTCAAATTGGATTGCGAACGGCTGGGGGAGCGATTCCACCCAGTATTGCTGCTGGGCATCGCTTAAAACATCAGCTTGGTAGGCATTGTCGCGAATATGCTGCTGCCAATTGGGACGACGCGCGATTTTAATGGTTCTCATCGCCAGCTATTTCCCCCCATTACCACTACTTTTATATGAAGAGCCGAAACCTTGACTGCTGCGTCCCCTAATCGTACCCGCTGCCGATGTCCCGGCCGGACGCGCTGGTGCGGCGAAGGTAGTATGGCGGGGTACTGTCACCCGACCGGTGGTTGCTTGGGAGATCTCTCGACCGTAAGGGGTGACAACGACTCCAGAAGTAATGCTCCGATACACGGGTCGAGGTTCGTAGACTCGATATTGACTACCACTGTAATTGACATAGATATAGTTAGTATCGGAGGGATCGAGATAGGTGCCACCATATACGGGGCGGTATCCCGCCGTCTGCTCGCTCGCCAGTGTTGCTTCACACTGGACACCTTCGGCTTGACAATCTGCGATCGAGGTATAAATCGGGGCGGTCTTGGTATGTTCTTGTTGCGCCGCCAACATCTGCGGGGTACAGTCTTTGGCCTGCATCGATAGCGGATCTGGTGGCTCGTCGAGTTGTCCCGCTTGGTATTGTTGCAGTGCCGTCGTATATTCCGCCTGTTGCTTATTGATGTCAGCTTCGCACTGTGCGCTGGTTTGATAAAATACTATATCGATCGATTCGTCCGCCTCATCACCAACCAGAGCGATGGCGAATGCTGCTACAGCAGCAGAAAGTGCCAAACCCAGATAAACTTGGTTGCGGCGAATTTTGCGGGGTTGAGGGTCGTTTTTTTCTTGTGTCATTACCTTTGGGAAATCCCGATCGAGAGGTAAATTTAGAGCGATCGAGCATTGTGACGATCTTACCAATCGCCAGTCTCTATTATTATGATTCCCCTGTCGATCGAATGATTACGCAAATATCTTGCGATAAATTCACTAACTAAACGTGAATTCGGGATAAGGATTTCCGGCGTTGCTGGATTAGGATATGATCTAAGGCGATCGAGAGAAGTAACAAGAGCAAATATCTAAATGGAATGTCCTGAATGTAGATCGTCTAATATCAATAAAAATGGGCGAATAAAGGGAAAGCAGAACCATATTTGTAAAGACTGCGGACGGCAATTTATAGATTGTTATGAAGCACACAGAGGATATTCACCACAAATCAAGCAGAAATGTTTGTCAATGTATGTTAATGGGATGGGATTTCGAGCAATAGAAAGAGTAATGGGTGTGCATAATACAACTGTCATGGATTGGGTGAAGCAAGTAGGGGGAAATCTCCCAGATTACTATAATTCAGACCAAATACCAGAAGTTGGTGAGTTGGATGAGTTAGAGACGTTTGTTGGCTCAAAAAAAACAAGATCTGGCTCTGGACGGCAGTAAATCACTTTCAGATGGGTATTTTAGGATGGGTATTAGGCGACCACAGTGCTAAGACATTTAGACCGCTATGGGAGAATTTGGTAAGTACATGGAAATGTTATTTTTATGTGACGGATGGGTGGAGGGTCTATCCAATATTTATTCCAGATGGTGACCAAATCGTGAGTAAAACTTATATGACAAGAGTTGAGGGTGAAAACACTAGGCTCAGACATTACTTAGCTCGATTAAAAAGAAAAACATTATGTTATTCTAAGTGCGAACAAATGCTAAAGCATTCTATTAGATTGTTAATTCATTATCTTAAATTTGGTGAAGTACCAACTCCTAATTCAGTTAGTTCTGGCGATCGACGGCACAGATTACCTCTCGATCGCCAAATCATATCTTAATCCAGCAACGCCGGATTTCCGATTAATGACTCCTGGCTTCGCTTCGGAACCAGGGTGAACGCACTTAAATTTCCTACTATTTAAAATCCTCGCAAATCAGTTGCAGATTTGAATTACGAAAAGTATGAAAGCTTTAATGGTAAACAAGTATAGCCAGTTAATTATGTTATATTTATTGGAAATTCAGATCGCGTCAAATGAAGCTAAAGCCAAGGCATAGTATCGCAGAACACTTTGGTGACATAAAAGACATTAGAATTGAACGGGGGAAAAAACACAAACTAATCGATATTATCACGATCTCGATTTGTGCAGTAGTATGTGGAGCAGATGGATGGGAAGACATAGAGCTGTATGGCATCACCAGAAAAAAATGGCTGGAGGAATTTCTAGAATTACCGAATGGGATACCATCTCACGATACATTTGCACGGGTATTTTCACAAATTAATCCTGAAGAATTCAATAAATCTTTCCTGCATTGGATTAAAGGAATAAGTAAAATAACAGCAGGAGAGATAATCGCATTTGATGGAAAACAATCTCGAAATTCAAGAGACGAAAAAAATGGTAAAGGAGTAATTAATACGGTCAGTGCTTGGGCAGCAAGTAATAGATTAGTATTAGGACAAACAAAAGTCGAGAGTAAATCAAATGAAATTACTGCATTGCCTGAGTTGATTAATGCCTTAGATCTAGCTGGATGTATAGTGACAATTGATGCAATGGGATGTCAGCGAGAAATAGTCAAGAAAATTGTCAAAAAAGAAGCAGATTATGTAATTGCTGTCAAAAAGAATCAACCAAGTTTATATGAAAGGGTAGAACAGCTATTCAAACAGGCGATTAAAACTCGTGGTGAAAGTCTGAAAACGCATAGCTTCAGCAGTAGAGAGATGAATAGAGGTAGAGAGGAAACTCGTAATTACCTAATGATATCAGACATTGCAACATCAATAGATCCATTGCTAAAATGGCAAAATCTGACTAGTATTTGCATGGTAGAATCAGTTCGAGTTGTCAATGAAAAAACCAGCGTAGAAGCTCGTTATTTCATCAGTAGCTTAGAAGATAATGTTGAAAAACTAGCAGAAGCAATCAGAGGTCATTGGTCGATAGAAAATTCACTCCATTGGGTACTTGATGTTATTTTCAAAGAAGACATTAGTCGAATTAGAAAAGATAATGCTCCAGCTAATTTTGCTGTTTTAAGACATATAGCAGTTAATATAATGAGTCAGAACAAGAGTCGAAAACTAAGTGTTAGGAAGAAGCGATTTCTTGCGAGCCTTGATGAAGAATATTCGCGCGAACTTCTAGAGGCTATTTTAGCCTAAATTTAACTAACCCCAGAGTATGAATTTGGCTAAATATCTTTAGCCGCACTTTTGCCGGACTAAATTGAGTTAATTTAACCTCGTCTTTGGTTTCGATTTTATTGATATTGTCGTAATTGTAGTTAAGCAATCGAATATCATTAATCGCCTATTTTAGTGGCTCTCGATCGAAATAAATCCTGTTTTGATGCGTTCACCCTGGCTTCGGAACCGCCCCCGAAAAATAAACTTTAACCTACAGATCGACCCATAGTGCCAAGCTAATGCGAAGCGCCAATCGCTGCCCACCAACAAACCCTTGTGCAGGGGAGTTTGAGGAGCGGAATGCCGCCCCTCAACGGGCAGGGTGGTTTCATACAAGAAAAGAAAAAACATCATCGACTTGGTTAGCCCACAATCGTAAAGCTTGTGGGTATCGATCGAGCATACTAAGTAGTAAAGAGCCGGTTATTGTTGCTAGATATTAAGTTAAATTTTTACTCGATCGCGTCCAATCCCTAATTTCTTTGCGACAATCAAAGTCAATGCTTATTGGCTAGCGATCGCTAAGCTCGGAACCAATCCCCAGCCTGTTCTCGCAGAGGAACAACAGGCGGGGAGCCGAAGTAGAATGTTCGCCGCTAATCCCTATGAGGAAAAATATATGAAATTAGCTTATTGGATGTATGCCGCTCCCGCTCACATTGGGACATTGCGCGTCGCAACTTCGTTCAAAAACGTTCACGCGATCATGCACGCGCCCATCGGTGATGACTATTTTAACGTCATGCGATCGATGCTGTCGCGGGAACGGGACTTTACACCAGTAACTACCAGCGTAGTCGATCGACACGTTCTATCGCGGGGTTCGCAGGAAAAAGTCGTTGATAATATTACCCGCAAGGATGCCGAAGAGCATCCCGATTTGATCGTCCTCACGCCGACTTGTACTTCCAGCATTCTCCAAGAGGATTTGGCTAACTTCGTCCAACGGGCATCCTTGGAAGCCAAAGCCGATGTCTTATTGGCCGATGTCAATCACTATCGCTTCAACGAGATGCAGGCTGCCGATCGCACGTTGCAACAGATCGTCCAGTATTATGTCGAAAAAGCCAGAAAAAAAGGCGATTTAGTCACCCAGAAAAGCGAGAAACCATCGGTAAATATTATCGGCATCTCCACCCTCGCTTTCCACAATAATCACGACTGCACCGAACTCAAAAAGTTAATGGGTGAGTTGGGAATTACCGTTAACGCCATCATTCCTGAAGGCGCACATGTTGAAGAACTCAAAGGCCTGGGTAAAGCCTGGTTTAACTTGTCTCCCTACCGCGAATTAGGGCCGATGACGGTAGAATACCTCGAACGCGAATTGGGCACGCCCTACGTCGATATTACCCCTATGGGTGTAGTCGAGACAGCCCGGTGCATTCGGAAGATTCAAACCATCCTTAATGCTAACGGTGCGGATGTCAATTATGAAGATTTCATCAACGAGCAAACTATCCACGTTTCGCAAGCTGCCTGGTTCTCCCGATCGATCGATTGTCAAAACCTGACTGGCAAAAAAGCAGTCGTCTATGGTGATGCTACCCATGCAGCCGCGATTACCAAGATTCTCACCCGCGAGATGGGGATTCACGTTGTGTGGGCGGGGACTTTTTGCAAACCTGATGAAGAGTGGTTCCGCAAGGAAGTCGAGGGTTTCTGCGATGAAGTAATTATCTCTGACGATCATGGATTAATTGGCGATGCGATCGCCAAAAGCGAACCTTCAGCCATCTTTGGTACCCAAATGGAACGCCACGTTGGAAAACGTTTGAATATTCCGACTGGGGTAATTTCGGCCCCGATTCACGTTCAGAATTTCCCGATCGGTTATAAGCCTTTCTTGGGTTATGAAGGTACGAATCAAGTCGTCGATCTGATCTACAATTCCTTCACTCTAGGCATGGAAGATCACCTATTAGAAATCTTCGGCGGTCACGATACTAAGGAAGTAATTACTAAAGGGATCTCGGCTGATTCTGACCTGGGTTGGAATAAAGAAGCGCAAGCCGAACTCAATAAGGTGCCTGGGTTCGTACGCGGTAAAGTCAAGCGTAACACCGAGAAATTCGCCCGCGATCGCGGTCAGGATATCATCACGCTCGAAGTAATGTATGCAGCCAAAGAAGCTGTAGGTGCATAGATAAATATCCATCGATCGGTTGCTGAAAATACAAAATTTTGTAGGGGTGGGTTTCCGGTAGAAATTATCGAAAAATTTGATTGATATCGATCGAACCCGCCCGCTCCAACAGCAACCGATTTTTGTTAATAAAAAGATGCGATCGCGAGTAAAAAATTTAGCATTTTGCCATCGAGAATTAGTGACGAGTCGAGCGAGGGCGATCGATAACTCGATCGATTAATCCATATTCCACTGCTTCAGCAGGTGAAAACCAGAAATCTTGCTGGGTGTCGGCTTGGATTGTTGTTACGGGTTGCCCTGTATGTACTGCCAGTAAATCGTTTATCAGGCTCTGAATCTGGTGCATTTCTCGTGCTTGAGTCTCGAGATCGACACCATCCACAACACCAGCATACAGCGGACACAACATTATCCGTGCTTGAGGCAAGCTAAATCGCTTTCCTTTGGTGCCACTCGCTAGTAAAAATCCGGCCATCCCACCAGCTAAACCCATACAAACCGTACTCGTATCGACATCAATATGCTGAATGGTATCGTAAATTGCCATCCCCGCAGTGACAGAACCACCTGAAGAATTGATGTGTAGATGAATGTCTTTACTTGAATCTTTGTCTGCTAAATACAGCAGTTGGGCGACGATCGAATTTGTTAACTCATCATCTATTTCAGCGCTTATGAAAATTATGCGTTCGCGCAATAGTCGAGTATAAACATCTAGGGGATTATCCTCATTCGATCGGTTGCCGAAAATACCCATTATTTTCCAGCCTTAAAGTTCTCAACGACCATAATATAGCCAAATATTACCAATAATGAAAGCATTTCATCAGAAATAAGACATTTGCGCGATCGATCTTTAGAGCTTCTGTTCGTTCGTGGCCGAGATAATCCAAAATCCAAAATCAAACGACTGCCATCAACCGAGGCATCAACGCTTATAATGAGTGTGCTAGTTGTGGACGCTCCAAGAACTGACATGGTAAATTTAAATCCGACTTCTTCTTTCAGTATTTCCATGCACCTGGAAGTACCCAATCGATCGGGTATGTTGGCAAGTATCGCTCAGGGGATTGCTTCGGTGGGCGGAAATATCAGTACGTTGGATATTACCGAACAGACGCGCGATCTGTCGCGGATGGATGTCACTGTCGATGCTACCAGTACCGAACATGGCGACCAAATTGTCGAAGTAGTCAAATCGATTCCCGAAGTGCGATTGACGAGTACCTTCGATCGCACGATGGAACTGCATCGCGGCGGTAAAATTCGGATGGAGAGTAAGATTTCGCTTACCCGTCAGTCGGATTTGGCGATGGCTTATACGCCGGGAGTCGGGCGCGTGTGTATGGCAATCCATGCCGAGCCAGAAAAAGTTTACGCCCTAACGATCAAGTGTAATACAGTCGCGATCGTCAGCGATGGGAGTGCAGTATTGGGATTGGGCAATTTGGGCGCAGCCGCTTCGATGCCGGTAATGGAAGGTAAGGCGATGCTATTTAAAGAATTTGCGGGGCTGGATGCCTTCCCCATCTGTCTGGATACCCAAGATACCGAAGAAATTATCAAAACTGTCAAACATCTCGCGCCAGTATTTGGCGGCATCAATCTCGAAGATATCGCTGCGCCGCGTTGTTTTGAGATCGAAGCCAGATTGCGCGCCGAGTTGGATATTCCGGTATTTCATGACGACCAACATGGTACCGCGATCGTCACTCTCGCGGCACTACTGAACTCGCTCAAGCTGGTGAAAAAGCAACTCAATACCGTCAAAATCGTCATTAACGGTGCGGGTGCAGCCGGAATCGCGATCGCGAAATTATTTAAAACCGCTGGTGTCGAGCATATCTGTATCTGTGACTCCAAAGGCATCATCTCCACGAATCGGACAGATCTCAATCCCGAAAAACTCGAATTTGCGGTCAGTCAAACGGGTACGCTCGCCGATGCGATGGTGGGTGTGGATGTCTTCCTCGGCGTGAGTGCGCCGGGAGTCGTCAGCCCCGAAATGGTCAAATCGATGGCCAAAGATCCGATCGTGTTTGCAATGGCCAATCCGATTCCCGAAATCCAACCTGAATTAGTCCGCAATGACGTGGCGGTGATGGCGACAGGACGCAGTGACTATCCTAACCAAATCAATAACGTCTTAGCCTTTCCTGGGGTCTTTCGCGGCGCGATCGATTGCCGTGCCAACCAGATTACGATTAACATGTGCCTCGAAGCGGCCAAAGCGATCGCATCTTTGATTAATCCCAACGAACTCAACCGCGAATATATCGTGCCATCGGTGTTCGATAAACGCGTCGTCACTGCTGTTGCTGGTGCAGTCCAAAAAGCAGCGCGAGAAGAAGGGGTTGCGAAATACTAGGAAATGAGGATTTAATAACATACAAATCTACCCTTGCCCCTACCAATGGTCGGGTTGGGGGCGGTACCTAATCCTTAGACCCAGTGATTCAGTCAGTTAATCGCAAGAATTTATGGTTCGAACGATCGATGGCAATAATTGCCTCGATCGGATTTTTAGTGGCAATATTCGATCTGACTTATATCCCCTGGCGCGGGTTCTATTTCAAGCAGATTCCTCAAGTTACGCAGTTTTACGATCCCTACAAAGGGATCGAACCACATCGCGAAACCGAGCGCTATCTCAATGCTGTCGAACAACTTAAAGGAGTAGTTAAAACAACCGGAATAGCTTCCCCCGAAGCTCAAAGTTGGCTACAAGAATTGGATACTTTGAGCGTGAGTATGATTCAAAATAATCCTTTTCAAGCTGCTGGCAAAACTGGTAACTTAGAAAAGATTAAAAATGAAGTGCGCGATCGCGTTCGCAATCAGTCGGCAAAGGGTGCGTTTGCAACTTTCTGGAGTCAACCTTACTTAATTAAGGCTGGCTGGGACAAGGAGATTGGTTTCTACGATCGCAAAATCAAACCATTAATCGTCACTAACTATTATCGCCGTTTAGATGAGGATGGAGATTTTATCGATCGCTTCTGGGAGATCGATCTGATTTTTATCGGTATCCTCGCTGGTGAATTTATCGGGAGAAACTTTTATATTCGCCGTCACAATCGGAACGCTAGTTGGCAGCAAGCAATTATCTGGCGCTGGTATGACCTGATCCTATTATTACCGTTCGCTCGCATTCTGAGAGTAATTCCAGTTGTCATCCGATGGCACCAGGCAAAATTTATTAACTTAGACTTAATCCGGATCGAAGTCAATCGCTTGCTCGTCGGGCAAATTATTAACGATCTGACTGATGCTGTCGTGATACAAGTATTGCAAAAAACTCAAAGTGCAGTCAAGCAGGGGCAAATAATCAAACTTATGGGTGGCTATCTCAACGGGCCACACATCGATTTAAATAATGTTAATGAAATTGAAGCGATTGTCGAACTAATTTTGGAGATCGTGGTCTATCGGGTAATTCCGAGAATTCAGCCGGATCTCGAAGCGATATTTCGACATTTATTTCACAAAGCCTTATTGGAATCTCCCGCTTATCGCAATCTCCAAATGCTCCCTGGTATTGGCGAGTTGCCCGCTCAGGCGATCGATCGAGTGGTTAAGGAAGTTTCGGCATCAATCTACATTGCCCTTACCAAAGTCATGGCAGACCCCGATCGAGGTAAGCTCGGTCAACAGCTAGCCGCCAATCTCACTCAAGCGCTCGGCGATGAAATGCAGCGCGGCCAGACAGTTATCAAGATCGAAGCTCTGCTCTACGATCTACTCGAAGAAATTAAAGTTACTTACAATAATAAATTATAGAATTTACGAACCATCTGCTGTCGATCGACTAATATTTTCGAATTCATACTGGTGGAAACTTTTTTAAAAATTGCATTAGTTCCTTCCGGAAATTAGGATTATTATAACGTTTTGCTGACATTGCGCCTAAGTGCAATGCTGTATGCGCTAAGTTGAATTGTTCTGTATAATAGAGTGCCATTCCCTCAGCATAAAAGCTAGTTTCATCGCGATCGATCTGCTGTTCCAACCCACAATCTTGAATTGATTTTGCGCGATCGAAATCCTCAATCGCCTGGGGAATTTTACCCTGCTCGTAATAGATTACCCCGCGATGATATAGGGCATAAATATACATTGGCGAAAGCTCGATTGCTTGCGTAAAATTCTCGATCGCGTGAGTTTGTAATCGCGAACGGTGGTAAATTATTCCAAGTAAATAATGAGCGTCAAAACAAGCTTTGTCTAATTCTTGAGCCTGCTGACAACTACTCACCGCTTGCTCGTAGTTGCCCTGGCGAAAATAAATCCACGCGATCTCGGTATAAGCTTTAACATATCGAGGATTGAGTTCGATCGTCTGCTCGTAATCGGCTAAGGCATTATTTAAATTACCTAGTTCCGCATGACAGATTCCGCGTCGAAAATAAGGCGGAATCGACTGAGGAGCTAGGGAAATAGCTTTAGTGCAATCCTCGATTGCTTTAGAATATTTGCCGCGCAAGCGATGAATTTCAGCGCGATCGTCATATACAGTTGGTTGCCACGGATTATTCTGCAAAAAGAGATCGTAATCAGCACCTGCCTCTTCAAGATTACCTAATTGTTGATGAGTGCGCCCGCGTGCATGATACAGGATAATCTCTTCTGGCTTAAGCGCGATCGCCCGCTCGAAATCGGTCAAAGCGAGGGTATATTTTTTCAGTCGATCTAAACAGATACCGCGATAATAGTAACCATAAGAATCATGCGGACAAGCCGTAACATGGCGATCCAAGATCGATAATGCTGTTGCATGGTCTTTCACCTTAATTAAGGCCATTGCTGCCAGCCACAGCGCTTCAGAATGCTCGGGAGACTTGGAAAGGATATGCCGACAATCGGCTAGAGTTACCGAATAGTCATTCAAACAGTAAGCGACGATTGCGCGTTGATGAAAATATTCCTCGCACTCGGGAGCGCACTTAATCGCTAAATTGCAAGCATCTAAAGCGGCTGGATAATCTTTGAGATTGTAGTGAGCACGAGCTAGCCCGATATAGGCTGGAGCTAATTTAGGATCGATTACTCCCCAGCCAGAACTTGCTACTGCTGTAGTTTGTGGGGTAGCGACGGCTACCGATCCCTGGAGCGCAATGTCGATCGCTAGCAGGTATGCTGCTTTTGCGCGATTGTAGTCTTTCGATTGCATTAAGTTGCGCGCTGCTTCACAATGAGATCGCACTAACTGTTCGATGTCCATCATACTTTCTCGATTCGGCGGACTTGGGGTTGCAGCATCAAATGGTAACGGCATATTATAGTCTAGACACCCAAATAAATATCGCTAGCGATGCTCTGTCGCAATTGTGAAGCTACGAGATTTCTAGTTCGGACTCGCTCCCAATTTCGGCTCGAACCCTACTTTAATTTTGGCCGAATATAGTTAGAGAATGCACTTATTTTTACTTAATAAAAATTTTTACCTCTTCTTTGCCGACTCAATCTCCACTACATGGAAATTTTCCACAACCGTTTTCACCCAGTCTGAAAGCTTATATCTATATTACCCCTTTAAGCGGAGAATATCGCTAATCAAATATCTACTATGGTCGATTGTCATCGACCGTTCCGAGCTAGTGCAACATCCCGATCGGCGAATCCACTTCGTTCTAATACGATCGGCTGTGGTCATGCAATGTTGTTGTTGGCTGGACAGTCCCGATCGATACATTAATCATCATGCGCTATACATCGGATCCTAACTTGGCGTTGGGAGCATCCCACTTTTTATTAGTTTTATGTAGATAAAGCGTATGTACTAGTATGGCGATCGAGAAATCTGGTGAAAATAGCAGCAGAGGGAGCATAATCTTGAGATAATGGGGTCAAGTAAACTAAGGTAGTGTAATGAGTCCAGAAGAGCAAAAAGAACTCGATCGACACACAAAAGCTATTGCCAAAATATTGTATAAAAATACACCAAAAGAAGAACTAACAAGCTTAGGAAAAATCGAAGAAGCGGTGAGAGCGAGAATGCAAGAGTATGTGATGCCATCCGTCGGAATTTTTTTATCGAAAATGTCACAGTCGAAACTGGAGGATATAAAAGACAGATCCAAAGCATAATTGGAGAATTAGCAATCACAAGCAAACAGGCAGCCAAGCTAAATATCAAAAGTCATACCCAAATCAGTCCGTATTTGGAAGCTTGTTGCTTGCGTATAAGTGCATCAATTTCTTACGAAAGGACAACAGAGGAAGTCAAATATTTAACTGGAGTGGAGATATCAAAAAGTGCCCAACAGAGGTTAATTCACAGACAAGAATTTGAATTGCCTCAAGCTGAGACACCCGTGGCAGAATTGAGTGTAGATGGGGGGAATATTCGAGTGAGAACCCCAAAGGGAGAGGTGTGTAGCTGGAAAGGATACAAAGCAACAGTACTACATCAACAGCAAAAAATTGCATCATCATTTCAAGAAAATGAGACGATCGTTAATTGGGTAAATAGTCAAGAATTAGCTCCAGTTGTTACTTGCTTAGGTGATGGCCATGACGGGGTATGGAATATCATCAAGGAATTTGTACCTATTGGTGAAAGAAGAGAAATTCTCGACTGGTTTCATTTGATGGAAAATCTCCATAAAATTGGCGGTTCCAACCAAAGATTATTTGCAGCCAGAGAATTACTCTGGTACGGAAAAGTTGATGAGACGATTAAGTTGTTTGGTGATTGTAATCTCAAGCAAGCTGAAAACTTTTGTGCTTATTTAGAGAAACATCGTCATCGGATAATTAATTATTATTATTTTCAAGCCGAACAAATCTGCTCTATTGGTTCTGGTTCCATTGAGTCTACAATTAAACAGATCGATCGCCGGACTAAAATTTCTGGAGCGCAGTGGAAATCTGAAAATGTTCCTCAAGTATTAGCGCATCGCTGCGCCTACCTCAACGGGTTAATTTGCGATCGCTAAATAAAAAGTGGGATGCTCCCCTTGGCGTTATCGACATGAAAACAATGTATTTGCGTGCTGACAAGCAAGCATCGTCTATCGATACAAATGAATTTTTACGGCGGTTGTAGTTACCAACCTTCATTAAAATTCGCCCGACATACTAGTTTTAACTGCTAACTTTGTAACTGTAGCTTCCCATACTATCTGCAACACCTGATGTTGATAAATATGATGGTAATGCAATAATAATAAATATGAAGTTATCTTCGAGCGATAAGATCTTGGCGGCGATTGCGGCAGCGGTTGAAATACTCCAGTCAAAAAAATTGACTGGAGTACTCATTACAAAGCAAGCGACAGGGTGGTGTAGTCGACTTACTATCTTTACACTTCAATTTAGTTAATTCCTAGGGAAATTGGGGAAGTTAATAATAACTTAAGTGAAACTTAAATTGAGATCGGTTGAAATAGTTGCGTTCGTTGCACACCAGGCGATACCATCGGATGTTAAATATCTATTAGCTATACCACTCGAGCGAAATCAATCGTTCCAAGTGGCTGAAAATTAATTGCCAGAAGTGCAAAGCTTCCTGCTTATCAAAAGTTCGATCTGTGTTCGATCGAATCCAAGATTGGCTCGATGTCAAAAATTACGAATTTCTTTGGGACGATCGATCGACAATAAAGATGATGACAAACCGAAAAAATAGCCGCAGACGTGGTGCGATTTTAACTGCTGTGGGTTATCAAAAACTGCAAGCAGCCAGAAGCGAATCAGAACAAGTCAATAATTTTGGAGATCGGTATACAAATGAAGAACTCGCGAAACTGATAGGACTTTCGCTCAAGACGATTGCCAAACTATTTGGCCGTACAGCTAATTTGGGAACACAGCACCAAGTTGCGGTAGACAAACAAACGCTAGAGCTGTGTTTTGCGGCTTTTAATTTAGGGTTGGAGCGCACTGACTATCTGTATCCAGGAAATTTCGAGATAGCAGATCGGGTAGAACCCAGTCAAATTATTGAGTCAGCGGCGATGACGATCGAGCCTCAAGTGCGATCTGTCGATGCAGATTTAGCTGTGGATTATGGTGAAGCGCCAGATGTATCGATATTTTTTGGGCGAGTAGCTGAATTAACCAAATTAAGCCGCTGGGTAACAGCAGATCGCTGTAAGCTTGTCGTCATTTTGGGTATGGGGGGCATCGGCAAAACTGCTTTAGTCACCAAACTGGCACGACAACTGCAGCCACAATTTACCATCACAGTGTGGCGATCGCTCCGGAATGCGCCATTGCTGACAACTTTGTTGCCCGAATTAATTCAGATCTTCTCGCAGCATACCGAAACTGTCGATCCCAATTTAGAAATCTCCGCACAGATTTCGCGATTACTTTACTATTTTGCTGGCGAGCGCTGTTTGTTGGCTTTGGATAATGCCGAGGCAATTATCCAAAGCCAAGGTGAAACTGACGACGAAAGCCCCGAATATTCCGGCTATGTAGAATTGCTACGCCGCATTGGTGGTTCGCCCCATCAAAGTTGTCTGTTGCTAACCAGCAGGGAAAAGCCAGCCGTAATCGTACCATTGGAAGGAAAGCGTTTAGCAGTGCGGACATTCGTGCTGCCAGGACTTACCACCGCAGATAGTGAGAACTTATTCAATGCTAAGGGTGTATCGATGTCGATCGCTGGTCGATCGCGATTGGTAGAAATCTATAGTGGCAATCCGATGGCGCTGAATATTGTTGCGACCTCGATCTGCGATTTGTTTGCTGGCGACATCGATGAATTTTTGGCGACAGAAGTTACGATCTTTAGCGAGATCGAGCAATTGCTCGATCGGCAATTCGACAGGCTTTCCCCCACAGAAAGTGTCGTGATGTATTGGTTGACGATCGAGCGAGCGGCCGTCTCGCCAACTAATCTACATCCGCAAATCGTGCCTACGACTACTAGAGCGCGCCTGCTGGCAGCATTAGATTCCTTGAGTAGACACTCGCTCATCGAACGTAGCGATGGCAAATTTACCCAGCAATCGGTGGTGATGGAATATATGACTGCTCGCTTTATCGATCGCGTGTGTCGGGAGCTTGTCGCATGGGATCTCGCGGCTGAGCGCCCCCAGCAATTACCCTTATGGCTGAGCTATCCCTGGCTCAGAGCACAGTCGCCAGAATATATCCACGCGATCCAAACCCGACTGATCCTCAAGCCGATCGCCTGTCAATTACAATTGCAGTCTGGGAATAAAGCAGCATTAGCAGAGCGGATTAAAGTGATTCTCGCCAGCTTACAAGTACATTATCGGGATGTCGTACATTATGGTGGCGGAAATATCATCAATCTGCTCCAGTACTTGCAAATCGATCTAACGGGGTACAACTTTGCCAACTTACCGATGTGGCAAGCCAATCTCCAAGGTGCTGTGTTGCACGATGTGAATTTTAGCGGTGCCGACCTCTCTCGATCTCATTTCACTCAAAACTTTGGCGGAATTTTTGCCTTAGCGGTAAGTCCAGACAATCGCTTTGTCGTCATGGGCGAGTATAGCGGTAATTTATATCTTTGGCAGATCCAGAGCAAGCAACTCCAGCACAAGCTGGTGGGACATACCAATTGGATTTGGTCGGTAGCCTTCAGCCGGGACGGTCGGACGCTCGCCAGTGCTAGCCAAGATGGCACAGTCCGACTTTGGGATCCGACCACTGGCGAGATCGATCGGGTGCTCCAAGTTGATAGCTATCAAGTGTTGTCGTTAGCCTTTAGTCCGGTGGCTATCAACCTGCTGACCGGTAACGAATCAGTCTTGGCTACAGCACATGGGAATGGCCAGATTCGACTGTGGAATGTCGCGACTGGCGAAACGATCCGGACGATTACTGCCCATCCCAGACAAGTATTCTCGGTCAGGTTTAGTCCCGATGGCAAACTGCTAGCATCGGGTAGCGACGATCGGACGGTGAAAATTTGGGATGCTAGCACTGGCGACTGTTTGCAGACCATTAGCATCCATACCAAGCGCGTGTGGTCGGTGAGATTCAGTCCCGATGGTAAGTTACTCGCCACCTGTAGCGGCGATGGGACGATTAAAATTTGGAATGTCGAGACCTGGACTGTACTGCACACGCTCACTGGCTATCGCGATTGGATTTTTGCGGTTTGTTTTAGTCCCGATAGTCACATGTTGGCGACGGCTAGTAGCGGCCATGTCGTGAAAGTTTGGGATCTGCGTACCAATCAAAAAATCTGCACTTTACGCGGACATACTACTTGGGTCTCGACACTCCAATTTAGTCCTGATGGCAACTTATTAGTCACTGGCAGCGGCGATCGCTCGGTGCGATTGTGGGATACTCACACTTGGCAAGAATTACACTGCTGGCAGGGTTATACCAATTGGCTCGAGTCGGTGGTATTCGATCCGACGGGGACTCAGGTTGTCAGTGGCTCTCAAGATGGGATCGCGAGGGTGTGGGATGTCCAAACTGGCAAAATGCGTCAGACATTGACCGGACATCAGCAAGGTTTGTGGTCGGTTGATTATAGTCCCGATGGTAGATCGATAGCCACAGGGAGCGCCGATAGTACGGTCAAATTATGGGATGCTCGATCGGGCGAACTAGTGCATACTTTCTCGGTCGAGCAGGGCGATGTGTGGCGGGTCAAATTTAGTCCCGACGGTCGGTTGCTAGCTGGGATCGGAATGGACAACACTGTCGTGTATTTATGGTCGCTAACGGGAGAATTGGTGACCACCTTGGTCGGACATACAAATGTCGTGCGAGCGATCGCGTTTAGTCCCGATCTTCAGCTATTGGCAACGGGTAGTTTTGATTCCTACTGGCGATTGTGGGATGTGGCAACCAGTCAGCTGCTGGGCTGTTATGCGGGACATACTAATTGGATTTGGGATATCGCCTTCAGTCCAGATGGCAAGCTGCTAGCGAGTTGTAGTGCCGATCGCACTGTCCGGCTTTGGGATGTGGCGACAGGTAACTGCTTACACATCTTTGAGGGGCATACTCAAGAGGTTGTCGCGGTGAAATTTAGTCCGAACGGGCGAGAGTTGGCAACCAGTAGCGGCGATCGCACGATTAAAATCTGGAAAATCGAGACAGGAAAAGTACTCCAGACCTTGAGCGAGCATCTCGATCGGGTTTTGTCGATCGGTTATAGTCCAGATGGTAAGTTATTAGTTAGTGGCAGTGCAGATGAAACTATTAAATTCTGGGATGTTGCTACAGGTAATTGTATCCTGACTTGCAAGCCGCCAGCACCATATCTGGGGATGAATATTACGGGTGTAACTGGCTTGACGACTGCGGCGATTGAGTCGCTAAAAACTTTAGGCGCAGTTGTCGATGCGGAAGATCGATCGAGTCCATCCTAAAGTGATACCAATTTAAAAAAACGATCCAGACAGATAGATGCTCGAATCCAGAGACAGCAAGGTTTCCCCAATCCAAAATCCAAAATGGTATGAATATTGCCAGATTTTGGCCGATGACGAGGAGAGTGCTTACGAAAAATCGATACGTTAGTGATTACGACAATAACGTATCGATCGACAAACACAGCTAAAAATTAAGCAGCCTTACTCAAGATCTTGGCAACAACAGTCATCGTTGCCTCATACAGCAAATCCCGTCCCCAGCGTTGGAGATACTCAGCCATCAAATCCTCAGCATTTCGCTCTGATAGCGAGTTTACCTGATCCACCCGTGCCGATTGAGTGCCACCGCGTGTCTCCATCTGCATACAACCAGCCACCTCCGAACAGAGGACTGTGCTACAGTTGGCTTTGGGATTGGTGGAGAGGAGCCTGATCCCCATGATATCGCCAGGAATCTCACCCGCATCTGCAGTCGGCATTCCAGCTAATTCGGTGTGAATTTTCCGGCCATCAGGAGCGACGAAATCAACTTCGCGGAGGTCGTAGTCGCCACCTGAATGAGTATAGCTGACGACTTCCCATTGAAGACGACTGGAGAGCCAACCGAGGAACATGATTGCTTGAGCGGGATTACCTTTCTCATAATTGACATCTACTCGATCGATCTCGGTGATATCTTTGCGTCTAGCTGGGGGATCGAACGCTTCTGCCGTCAATTCTTGCCAAGCTGATACTCGCCGCCAATTGAGATCGATGACGGGAATTCCGCGATCGAGAATACCCGTGTAAATGTAATAACTCATCTTCCGCAGCTTTAAATTCGGCTGAGTCGAAAATGACCGAATGTGCTCGATGGGATAACTGTTGGAATAATTGGGTATCAGGTGCAGGGGTGTCTTTCCACCACAAGAATCTGGGTAAGTCGGCAACAGCTAGATTCGCAATACTCTCACCATTACGTTCTAGGGCTTCTGGAGTGCCCCGTAGGGTGATATATTCGCTACAAACTAATGTATGCAGCAATTGCTTTTTCATCGGGCCATATACCGACACTTGCGCCCCGACGCCAAGATCTTCGCCTGCTACGGGACAGATTGTAATAATGCGACGAGGATTGGTATTAGCGATCGCATCTGTGACTACATAGCCACGATGATCGACATCTTTTTCGACAGCGATCGATTGGGTATCGTGGGTGGCGACGATGCGATCGTGATAAGCCGCCTGAATCTTACTCATCGTATCGAGATCGAGTTTGCCAGTCACTGGTAATTTATAAGCTTCTTGGGCTGCTTTAATTGCTTTAGCCTGAGCTGGCCCAAAAATCCCATCGATCGGACCGTCGTAGAAGCCCAATAAGGCTAACATATGCTGAGTGGGTTCTGGCTCGTAGACGAGCAAAGTAAAGGTAGTGGCTTGAGTCGCCACGATCGCATCTTCTTTTTGATTCTCTGGTTGATAGTCCTTCCAGATCTGATTTAGTTCGTTTTCGATCTCTGTCACCGATACATCTTTGGGCGCACGCAGTGAGACAATAGGCGGCGATTGGATACTCATAATTTAGGGGATAGGGTATAGGGAAGGGATTGGGGATTGGGGATTGGGGGGTGTTTTTCGATCCGCAATCCCTAATCCAAAATCTTTAGAATCTGTGCCAAGATCTACCATCATCATTGATTAAGTCTTCCGCTTCTAGTGGGCCTCCAGTGCCAGCCTCATACAACGGGATCGAATCTGGGTTGGTATCTGCCTCCCATGCCGATAACGCTGGTGTAACGATCCGCCAGGCTTCCTCGACTTCGTCCGATCGCGTAAACAACGTCTGATCGCCTAGCATACAGTCGATTAAGAGTCGATCGTATGCATCGGAAGACTTTACTCCAAAGGCCGATTGGTAACTAAAATCCATATCTACCGTGCGGGTACGGAGATCGGCACCAGGCATCTTGGCATCAAATTGGAGGGAGACACCTTCATTGGGATAAACCTGGATCGTGAGAATATTTGGGTTGGCTTGACGGGTACCAGAGGGGAAGATCAACCACGGTACTTCTTTAAATTGCACGGCGATTTCTGAAACCTTTTTCGGTAAGCGTTTGCCAGTCCGCAAGTAGAACGGTACGCCTTTCCATCGCCAGTTATCGACCATAAATTTCATGGCGACGAAACTATTCGTGACTGAACCAGGGGCGACTCCAGGTTCTTCGCGATAACCTGGAATCGGTTCGCCTTTCATCCAGCCTGCTTTGTATTGACCGCGAATTGCCGATCGATTGAGATCGTTGAGATCTGCTAGCCGAGTTGCTTCTAATACTTTAACTTTCTCTGTCCGAATCGAGTCGGCATCGAGCGAATTTGGCGGCTCCATCGCTGTCAGGCAGAATACTTGCATCAGGTGGTTTTGAATCATATCCCGCAGTGCGCCAGCGGACTCATAATAACCTGCCCGGTCTTCGACTCCCACAGTTTCCGCAACGGTAATCTGAACGTGATCGACATAATTGCGATTCCAGAGGGGTTCGAAGATCGCATTGGCAAATCGCAATACCAACAGATTTTGGACGGTTTCTTTGCCCAGATAGTGGTCGATCCGGTAAACTTGTTGCTCCTGACAATGCTGTCTCACCACCCGATTTAAGACTCTCGCAGAACTCAAATCTCGCCCGAAGGGTTTCTCGATCATCAAGCGATCTTTTTGCGGATCGCTTAACATCCCCGCCCCACCTAATTGCTTGATGGCTTCGGGGAAGAAATTGGGCGCGACGGAGAGATAGAAAACGCGATTGCCCATCGTCCGCCGCTCGGTATCGACTTCGCTGAGGAAGGATTTGAGTTTTTGATAGCTTTCGGGTTTGTCGATGTCACCGGAACAGTAATATAGTCCCTTGGCAAATTCGTTCCAAGCGGTTTCGTCTTGGATCCCATTACCAAATTCTTCGATCCCCTGTTTGGAGTGGTCTCGGAAGTATTCATTAGTCCACTCGCGCCGTGCGACACCCACGATCGTGATTTCGGGAGGTAATCGGCGATCGAGTCGCATTTGATAGAGGGCCAGGGATCAGTTTGCGATGGGTGAGATCTCCCGATGCGCCGAAGATGGTGAGAATCTGAGGTTCGGGGACGCGTTCTTGGCGTAAGCCTTGGCGGAAGGGGTTTTCGAGGAGATCGAGCATTTATGATACAGGAGATAGGGGATAGGGAATAGAGGTTAGGGATAGGGTACAGGGAATAGGGTTAGGGTTTGACGCGCAAAGCTCGTTATCGAGCCAATGCATTACTCATCCCACCTAATTTCTCAATCCCGATCCCCGATCCCCTAATCGATTAAGCTGGAGTCAATGCCTTGATTTTCTCATCGAGAGATTTCGTTAAGGAGTCAAACGGTTTGACAAATTTGTCGATCCCGTCGAGTAATAATTCCACCATTACCGACTCTAAATCGATCTTAATATCAGGATCTTTGAGACTGGCGATGAGGCGATAAGCTTCATCCACTCCAGCTTCGATGCGGCTAGCCGGATCGCAATGATCGGCACAGGCTTCGATCGTGGCTGGTGGTAATGTATTGACGGTATCGTTGCCGACTAAGCCATCGACATACATTACATCGCTGTAGCTGGGGTCTTTGGTACCAGTACTCGCCCAGAGTAGCCGTTGAACGCGTGCGCCTTTAGCTGCTAGTGCTTGCCAGCGATCGGTAGCCACGATCTTCTTGTATTCTTGATAAGCAACTTTAGCGTTGGCGATCGCGATTTTTCCTTTGAGGGCGGCGATTTTTTCGGCTTTAGTCTGGTCGGTGAGATTTTTGAGTAGGTTGTCTAGTTTAGCATCGATATTAGTATCGATCCGGCTGAGGAAAAAGCTTGCCACGGACGAAATATTGCTAATATCTTCACCTTTGGCAGCGCGAACTTCTAATCCTTCAATATATGCCCAAGCACAAGCAACATAACTTTCGACTGAGAATAGCAAGGTGACATTAACGCTAATCCCATCACTGATTACCTGTTTGACTGCTGGCAAACCTTTGAGCGTACCAGGAATCTTGATCATCACATTCGGTCGATCGATCTCTCCATAATAACGCCGCGCTTCCGTAATCGTACTCTCGGTATTATCGGCCAGTGCGGGCGGGACTTCGATACTGACATAACCATCGATCCCCTTCGTCTCATCGTAGACGGGGCGTAAGATGTCGCAAGCATGGCGAATATCTGTAAAGATCAATGATTCGTAAATCTCGACAAGCGATTTACCTGCTTTCACGCCCTCGACGATTTGGGCATCGTATACAGCATTCCCCGCGATTGCTTTCTCAAAAATCGCCGGATTAGACGTGATCCCCAATACGCCGCGAGTTTTCATCAGTTCGGCGAGTTCGCCAGAGTTGATAATATCTCGGCTTAAGTTATCCATCCAGATACTTTGACCGTATTCATTCTCGATCGTCAATAAGGGATTTTGGACTGATGCTGCCATGATTTTATTTACTCCAATAGGTATAGACTATCGATCGTTTTCAAAGGTGAAACTGTAGCGAATAGATCTCGTTAACCAACGAATATCCCATCCTCCGCAAACCCTCCTTGCGCCTCTTTACTAGATTCACTTTTTCGTTGGGAAACCCGACAAGCGCGAACCACCGTGTTACAACAAATGCCACACATCATGACTAAAATTCTCGATCGTCACTTTATCAGGTTGGCACATTCTAGCCGATCGAGTTTCAAGCTGCTGTTGTGGATTTAGCCATCGCCGCTCACATAAGATTCAACTAAAGCTACATCGTCTTTACTCCCAATTATCAACGGCGTGCGGGCGTGAATCTTCTGAGGAACCACAGCTAAGATATCTTGAGTACCCGTACTCGCCCGTCCGCCAGCTTGTTCGATTAAGAATGCTAGGGGTGCAGATTCATACAACAGCCGCAGTTTTCCTTCGGGTTGTTTGGTAGTGCCGGGATAGAGAAATACACCACCCTGATAGAGAATCCGGTGGATATCTCCCACCAATGCCCCCGCATAACGCGCCGTATATCCAGGCTGAGCGTGAACATACTTAATATAATTGCGATAACCTTCCGACCATTGCCAGAAATTACCTTCATTTACACTATAAACCGATCCCCGATCGGGGATCCGAATCTGTTCGTCTGTCAGGATAAATTCACCCAAACTGGGGTCGAGCGTGAAGGAGTGTACGCCCGTCCCGATCGAGTAAACTAACATCGTACTCGCACCATACAGGATATACCCAGTCGCAATTTGCTTGCTGCCATCCTGAAGTAAATCCTGCGCCGTACCATCGGTATCTTCGCCTTCCTGTTGGCGAATGGCAAAGATCGAGCCGACGCTGAGGTTCACATCGATATTCGAGGAACCATCGATCGGATCGAATACTAGTGTATACCGCCCGATCGAGCAATTTTCGGGGATGTAATAAGGTTTGTCCATCTCCTCTGACACCAGCCGACAGATTAAACCGCTCTGCTTGAAGACAGCGATAAATACGTCATTGGCATAGAGATCCATCTTCTTGACAGATTCGCCTTGGACGTTGACATCGCCGGTAAATCCCAGCACTCCCGCCATCAATCCCGCCTGACTCAACCGTCTGGCGATGAGTTTACCGGCGAGGGCGATCCGATTCATAATCGCACTCAAGTCTTGAGCCTCTGGCTCAAAGCTCTGCAATTGTTCGAGGACGTGACGCGAGAGGGTAGTACAGTCGTGGTCTAAGTTGGGTTTAGTAGAGGGTAATGCTTCGTTATTTAATTGGGCGAGGTTCATGATGCGGTTTGTCCCTCTAGATCTATCCCTATCTTAATCGGCAATGCTTAAGGAGCGGTGAAACCTTTACACTAACTCAATAAATTAGAATTTTTGTGAAGATATTTATCGAGAGCTGATGTAGATTCCAGGCAATACTCAGTTGAAGCATGTAGTGGCAATACCTCAGCCTACATTTATTGAGTCTAAGATACCAATGGATTGGAAATCTGGTGCGGGAGGATATCGGTAAATAAGTCGGTAAAGTGGCGAATTTTGTTTTCGACTTCTGCCCATTCTTCTTCAGCTTGAGAACCGCTGACGATGCCTGCACCTGCAAATAAGAATAGTCGATCGCCATCGACTAAACCCGAGCGAATGGCAACGGCAAATTCTGTATCGGGATAACTCACCCAACCCACGGGAGCCGCATACCAGCCACGCTCGAAGGGTTCGAGTTTTTGGATCAGTTTTAGAGCTTGAGTCCTGGGGAAGCCGCCAACGGCGGGGGTAGGATGGAGCTGGGGCAAGATTTGGGCGTCATCGATCTCGGGTTTTAAGACACCCTGACATTGAGTGTACAAATGTTGGACTTTATTGAGCTTGAGAATTGTCAACTGGGGAGCGATCGTCACTCGATCGCACAGTTCGGTTAAGATTCCATGTAAGTTATCGACGACTAACTGATGCTCGCGCAGATCTTTAGCTGAATTCCGCAGATTATCGCTCAACTCCCGATCGAGTTGGCGCGATGCACCCCGATGGCGAGTTCCGGCGATGGCTTCAGTTGATAATACGCGATCGTGGCGATGATACAGTCGCTCTGGGGAAGTCCCGATAAATGCCGTAGTCGGATCGATTTGGAAGCAAAAATGATAACTGTGCGGATTGTGTGGTTGCAGCGCGAGTAATAGCGACTGTGGCTGTAAATAATCGGCAAATGTCAATATCGATTGGCGCGCTAAGACGATTTTGTCGATATTCAGTTCGGCAAATGTTGTTAAGGCAAAATCGATGTTTTGGTGCCACTCGTCGTAATTTGGGAGATCGAACCGATCGAGTAATAATGGTAAAACTGGTTCGGGTCGTTTGTTACCTAACGTTAAATCGAGTCGAGCTAATTCTTGTAAAATCAGTTCTAATTGTTGCGATCGTCGTTCATGGCGATCGAATGGTGAGTCGGCCACCGATTTAGCTCTAAAATTGCAGGCAAAATAAGTATCGTTGCCATCCGAGTAAATTTCAAATTTGGGAACGATAAATCGATAATTACCAAATAATTTCCAAGTCGGATCGCTCGTTCGCTCTCGATCGAACTCGATGCCGCCATAGTAACGAACTTGCGGAAATAATGGCGATAAATTTTGTCTTAATTGCTGAAAAATAGTTGAATAGCTAATCGGTCGATCGTCACTAATCAGATCTACTAGTCCCACTCCCGCCATCGTAAACTGCCCCGACCGATCCGACCAATATGTCTTGACATCTACTGATTGTCTGTCCAACCAACTCAATGGCGACAAGACTGAAACCTGCACCTCAATGCGCAAAATTTTACCCTCTATTTCTAGAGGGAGATCGAGATAATCGTACTTAAAGAAGTGACGAATCTGGGTGGCTATCTTCAGATACAGATCGTGCTGTGGAAGTCGGCGATCTTCTGGTTGCAGCCCACTTAGAGAGTGGCTGGCAGTATCGGACATGACGATCGTAAATTGTGGATTGGACGATGTTGCACTTTATTCGGCAGCAACCGCCACGAGTTAAGCAACTCGTTTGTGCGCCTGATGAGCGACAAGGAAAAATAATTGTTTAGATCTCCTCCGCAGGCACAGTCGGTTTAGACATCATACTCGAGAGCGGTGGCGGTTCGACTACAGGTGCAGAGTTATGGCTTAATGCTGCGACTGCTGCATTACCAGGATTGACAATCCCCCCAGAAATGATGACCTTAAAGGCATCTTCGATCGACATTGCTAAATCTAAAACATCCTGTTCTGGCACGACGGCATACCAACCCGTTGTGGGGTTGGGAGTCGTGGGAATAAACAGGTTGAGCATTCCTTGCGGCATCTGCGACTGGATTTCACCATCGATCGTGCCGGTCACAAATGCCAGCGCCCAAATTCCCCGTCGGGGATATTCTACCAACACTACGCGCCGAAATTTGTTCCCCGAATCTTTGAGCAGGGTTTCTAAGAGTTGTTTGAGTGTTTTATAGACCGCTCCTGCCAGGGGAATTGCCTGTAGTAGTCGTTCGCCGATATCCAACAACCATTTACCAGCAATATTCCGTGCCATCAGCCCAATCAGGAGAATGGCTAACAATGGTGCCGTCAATCCGACTAAGAGATTTAAAACATAAACTAAGACTGGATGTAACCCATCAAAGGGGTTAATCTGTTTGGGAATGCGGGTCAAGAAATTGACCACCCATGTTGCCACATTAATTGACAGCCAGATCGTAGTAGCAAGTGGGATCGCTACCAGCAAACCAGCAATTAAATCGTTTTTTAAGTCCTGCTTGAAATGTTGGAACACAAATCTCCGATTTTGATAACTATCGGTATTTTTTAAACTAGTCTATTCACACTATACAAAGCTTTGCCCGATCTGGGGAGGGGCGATGGGCGAATCGCCAAGTAACAGTGGCTAGTAGCTAGCCACTAGCCACTAGCCACTACTTCAGTACCCGTCTCAATCCCGCCCAACCGATCGTAATATACGCGATCGCCAATAACAAACTTGCCAAACTCGTTCTCACTCCAGTTTGCAACATGCGCTTGCTAATTCGATCTTCCGCCCCTTGTTTTTGGGTTTGGATGCTTTGCTGCGACTCAAGATCGAATTTTTTGGGATCGCTGACGAGTAATTCTAGCTTGGTCTTGGTGAGTTGGAGTCCTACCAGCCGTTCGCCTTGAGCTAGACCACTTTTAAGTTCTTTATCGATCGTGGCAATCTGTTGATTGACTTGCTCTTTACTGAGAGCTTTCATTTGTTGAATGTTGCTTTTCAATCCTGAGGCTTCCGTCTCGATTCTTTTAAAATCTTGAGATCTGATATCGTTAGTTTTAATTAGCTGGAAGGGAATAATCAAGACAAAAATTAGTCCCAATAAGCTAGCGAGACTAAAAGTTCCAATCCGCCACGCATTCCCCCGATCTCCACCATCCTCTGTCGAAACGATCCGGATCCAATCGCCAGCCACCATAAACGAGATCCCCACTAGTGGGAGTAATCCACCATCGACGAGTTGACTGGTAGCGTACAGCCACCAGCGATCGCCCTCTAACACCAAATTTTCTGGTGGTAGTAAGATCTTGAAGATGAGATCGATCAGTGAAGATAAAATCAGTACTGCACCTGCGGTTTTGAGGGCAAGCGGGGTGAGAAAACTACTAACAGTAGGTTGCATAGTCTAAGTTATAGAGATATTTGAGCTATTCACCCCGACCAGTGGGCGAACGAATAAGTGTCGTGGAGGATACATAAAACCAAGATTATCTTGTTTTGGGGATGTTCCCGTCGATAGTTACCAAGTGTCGCCTAAAATAATAATTATTCAGTTTATCGGCGATCGCGATTGTTATGACAATGGAAGTTTTTGTGTATCCAGATCGTCAGGCATTAATTGATGCCGCTCTCAAATCGATCGTCGAGCGCATCTGGATGGCTGTTGCCGAGCGGCAGTCTTGCTCGATCGCATTATCTGGCGGTTCGACACCGGAACCATTGTACGCTGCACTGGCACAACAAGACCTGCCTTGGGCGCAGATCCATATTTTCTGGGGCGACGAACGCTATGTGGCTCCGACGCATCGAGATAGTAATTATGGAATGGCGAAGCGGGTGTGGCTCGATTTAGTCCCGCTCCCAGCGACAAATATTCATCCGGTACCGACCGATTTAGCTACACCACAGTTGGCGGCGGCGGCATACGAGCGCGAGCTTGAGCTAGCAGCTGGAAGTATGCCACAGTTCGATATCATTCTGCTCGGGATGGGCGATGATGGGCATACCGCCTCGTTATTCCCCCATACGGTTGCTTTGTCGGAACGCGATCGACTGATAACTGTCGGCGACAAAGACGGACAGCCACGGATCACGTTTACATTTCCCCTCATCAATAATGCCCGCAGCGTCATCTTTCTCGTCGCCGGAGAGAGCAAGCAACCAGCGTTAACTGAAGTGTTCGCGCCTATAGGCGATGCCGCACTCTACCCCTCTCGATCGGTGCAGCCGCAGGGCGAACTACTGTGGCTACTAGATGCAGCAGCAGGAGCGAAGTTAATTCATAATTCATAATTTATACACACACCTAAACTCTGCTAAAATGCGATCGGGCTAAGTCTCCAAAACTTAACAGTTAATTTTTATGATAGTGTGTCCGAACTGTAAGCATGAAAACCCTGAAGGCGCAACTAGCTGTGAGGCTTGTTTTACGGCCTTACCAGCTACTAAAGCTTGCCCGACCTGCGGCGCTGCCGTTCAACTCGACGCTACATTTTGTGGGCAGTGCGGTCAGAATCTAACCTCAGCCGATCCTAAAAATCCGATTCCGCTACCGCCACCAGTTGCTGCTATCGAGCCGGTTAATTCTGGCTTGCCGCCAACAGTTTTGACAGGTAAGGAAATCACTGCACCCCCACTCTCCGCTCCTCCAGTAGCAAGTGAGGTTCCAAGTGAGGTTCCACCTCAGCTGCCCGATCCAGCACCAGCATTACCATCGATCGCACCCGAGCCAACTAGCGAAAGTTCGCTACCACCAACAGTAGTATCGGCACCAGTCGAGAGCGCTTCAGCACCCGTAGTAGAGCTACCAACAGCACCTGTGGTTGCCACTCAAATCCAACCTACTGCTTATCATTTGCTGCACTTGCAAACGAATACCAGTTTGGAAATCCCACTGCATTTACAAGTCATTCACATTGGTAAGCCTAACGAACAGTCGCCGCCTGATATCGATGTCTCGGGCTTTCCCTCTGCCGAAGTAGTATCCCGCGTTCATGCAAATATTCGCGTTGAAGGGCAAGAATATTATATCGAAGATGTCGGTAGTGCTAATGGTACCTATATCAATCATAATGTTCTCGCGAAAGGGAATAGGCACCTGTTACGTTCTGGCGATCGGATTGGTTTAGGGAAAGGGGATCTTGTAACTTTTATCTTTCAATAGCACTGCCGCCCGTTAACCTTCGAGTTCGGTCATTACTCTAGCAAAGAAATCTGGTTTGTATTTGCCAAGCAAGCAGACGCTCTATGCCAAGAAGTTGTATCTAAATTATGTCAGCCCTCAGTTTAAATCCGCTTCATTCAACTCCTTGAGCAGCTATCCTATATGTCCGCCATCGTATTAAATCTGCTTAATTCAATTCCCGTGCAGAGCTGGACATTTATCTCCGAAGATGTCGTTCGCATTGGGCGGGCAACGGATAATAATGCGATCTTATTTAGTGCGGTTGTCTCGCGACATCATGCTGAATTAAGGTGGAGTGAAGCTGATGGTTGGGTGCTAGTAAATATGAGTCCAAATGGAACTTATTTTAATGGCGAAGCTATCAAAACAATGGCGGTCGAAGATGGCATGATAATTAGATTAGCAACATCAGGGCCGAAAATTCAGATTAAAGTAGTGGTTGGTAAACTCGATAATGACATTCCGGTTGGGGAATAGTAAATATTCCCAACTGGTGGAGCACAGATCGGGACTAATTAAGGTGAGTTCGGGTTAAGGGTATGTGCTTCGTTCTAGTACCGCCAACGATTGAAATCGTGGCTAGTAATGCAAAGTCCGCCTTCGCGGACTAATATTCTAGTCCGCGAAGGCGGACTTTGCATCATGAGCAGAGACTTTAGTCTCTAGGCTCTTCTTAACCCGAACTCACGTTAATTACGTAATTGAACTGGCATGACTAAATAAGTCATCTTCAGACCGCCTAGTGGGTTCAGAATCACTGGTTCGAGCGGGCCATTGAGATTGATGACGATCTCTTGAGTCGGGAGTGTTTTCAACCCATCCATGAGATATTTGATATTAAAGGCAATATCTAGATCTGCCCCAGAGATCTGGGCGCTGAGCGATTCGCGTCCGCTGCCACGATCCGCCGCTTCTACTGACAGCGAAATCTCACCTTTGCTACTGTCGATACTAAATTTCACTAAATTTGCTTGGTCGGCAAGAATTGCAATGCGTTCGAGCGAGCTGAGTAATTGTTTGCGATCGAGGGTAACTTGGCGCTGAAACTGCTTAGGAATCAGTAATCGATAGTCAGGGTATTTTCCTTCTAATGTCCTAGTGGTTAATTTTTGATCTCCCCAAGCAAAAACTACTTGTCCTTGCTCCAATTGTAATTCCAATCGATCTTGTTCGTGCCGCGATCCAAGCATTTTTTCCAATTCGCGTAAAGCCTTAGCCGGCACGGTTACTTCAAACGAACCGACAGTTTCGGTGCCGTCGCTGACGATCTTGCCATCTTCGCTGGCAGCCAATTCGGCAGGATATACTTCGACGATTCCCAACCGATGTCCGTCTGTGGCGGCAAATTCCAATCTCTCCGGCTCGACTTTGAGATAGACCCCAGTAAGTATTTGTTTGGTTTCGTCCTGGCTACAGGCGATCAGAGACCCCTTTAAGCCATCGATGAAGGCAGTTGCTGAGAGTCGATTGGTTTCGCCATCTTCGATCGATGGTAATTCAGGAAATTCATCCGCACTTAGCCCCCGTACCTGATATCTACCCGAGACTGAGGTAATTGTGACGAGATTGTCACCAGCTTCATCATCGAGCGTAATATCACCACTCGGTAATTTGGCAACGATATCATTGAGCAATTTAGCAGGTAAGGTCAAGATGCCGTCTTCTTCAACTCGTGCTTCAAAACTAGCCTGGATGCCCAAACTCAAATCGAATCCAGTCAACCGAATTTGGTCGGGATCGGAAGTAGCTTCGATTTTGATGTTCGCCAGCACTGGATGGGTTGGCCGAGTGGAAACAGCACGACTGACTAGAGCTAAGTTGATATTCAGATCGTGCTGGGTGCAGACGAATTTCATAGTATGAAGAAGAGGTGAAAGGGGAGAGCGGTGAGCGCTCCTCGGCAAAGCCGAGGGTTAGCGATCCAAACGTACGCTGGGACAGCGCAACAAGACAGGGGAACGGGAACGGGATGCCCTATCTAAATTCATAATCAAACAGAAATGCCATTAGGGTGGGAGAGTTCTGTCGAGCTAGCCACTAACGCCGGACTTGTAGCAGAAAGTATTCTGGTCGATTCTCTTCGACAGAGACTTTACCAGCGATAATTTGCTCGATCGTATAACCTGCCATTGTCAGACTATCAGGAACTTGTTCGATGGGTTCGCCAGCATCTAACCAAACTTCTAACAATTCGCCAACAGCCATCTGTTCGAGCTTCATCTTCGTGCGAACAAAATTAATCGGGCAAGGTGTCCCGCGTAGGTCTAGTTGCGTCATGTAGATTTTGGATTAACGATTTTGGATTAGCGGCTCCATCAATGCAGCCAGTTGAATCAGCATTCCTGGCTGAAATCGCTGCTTGGAGTTTAGATTTTGAATTTAATCCAAAATCCAAAATTTTCTCGACTCCGAACCAGCGACTAGCAATTACTTAAATACATTCCCAAAGATACTCCCAATCCCACCTTTGCCGACCCGCTCGCCCCGAATTTTGGCAAGTTTTTCGAGCAGTTCGCGTTCTTCGGTACTGACTTTAGTAGGAATATCAATTTGGAGGGTTAGTAAGTGATCGCCGCGACTGACTTCGTTACCCAAACGCGGTACGCCTTTTTGTTCTAACTTGAGGACGGTATTTGGTTGGATTCCGGCAGGAATATTTAACTCGGTTGGGCCATCAACAGTTTCGATTTGGATATGGCTGCCGAGAATTGCTTGAAGATAACCAATCTTGACTTGGGACAGGATATTAATCCCTTCACGGCGGAATTCGGCATGCTCTTCGACATGCAAATACACATACAGATCGCCTGGTGGCCCACCGCGTAAGCCAGCATCGCCCTCTTTCCCGATCCGTAGTTTGGTACCGTTATCGACACCTTTGGGAATTGTAATTTTGAGTTTTTTAGTTTCTTGCTTGCGTCCAGCACCATTACAGACTTCGCATTTATCTTCGATGACCTGACCGTCACCGTTACAGGTCGGACAAACCGATACTTGAGTAAAGTTACCAAATGGGGTGCGGGTGTTGCGACGGACTTGTCCGGCTCCAGCACAGGTGCTGCAGGTTTGAGGCTGCGAACCGGGCTTTGCTCCCGATCCTTTACATGTATTACAGGATTCGAGATGGGGAATCCGAATTTCTTTTTCGCCACCAAAGATCGCTTCATGAAAATCTAGCTTGAGATCGAGCCGCAGATCTTCGCCCCTGGCGGGGCCATTCCGCCGCCGAGTTGCTTGTTGTTGTCCGCCAGCACTGCCACCAAAACCATTGAAGAAGGCATCAAAGATGTCGGCAAAGCCGCCCATATCACCCACGTCGCCATATCCAGGGGCTGCACCACCAGAGACTCCAGCCTCGCCAAAGCGATCGTAGCGAGCGCGCAGTTCTGGTTCGGAGAGAACTTCATTCGCCCGATTGATTTCTTTGAAGGTGTCTTCTGCTCCAGGCTCTTTGTTAACATCTGGGTGATATTTCCGCGCCAATCGACGATAGGCGCGTTTAATTTCTTCCTGATCGGCATCCCGTGAAGTGCCAAGGATTTCGTAATAGTCGCGTGCCATAGAGAGATTCTATCTTACAAGAAGTAGTGTGGATCGGGCTGGCGATCGGGGAAGTAAACGCGAAGAGCGAGTCGATCGCTAGCTGTAGCGAGAAATCGTCGTGCGAGTGACAGCTTGCATTTATCCGAACGATCTCAACAATCGCCCGTGGCAATTTAACAATTTGATATTTATTGTAAAGGAATCAGGTCTTGGCGATGGGGTATTAACCGTAATTACTTGGGAGTGGATCGGCCTGATGTCGTTAGTAAAGATCGCGACCCGATCGCATCTTTAACAATTGGGTCAGAACTAGGTAATCGATTATTTAAGCGACGCGCAGGCTACTCAACCACCTCATAATCGGTAGTCGCCGTTTCATCGTCTTCATAATCTAACGTTAGTGTACTCGATACCTTTTTCGGTGGTGGCGGTGGTGGCGGTGGCGCGGCAGCACGACTCAATGGCGTGTGTCTGCGCATACTGTTGTTGGGATTCGAGCCAGAAGATGGGTTATTGTTGGGGGTCGTACCTTGCTGGTAGACAGCAGCACCCATGGCAAATATCTGTTGTTGGAGCTTGTCGATTAATTGCTGAACGTTTTCTAAATTAGCGGATGGTTCGAGCAGCAACATTTGGAGTTCCTTGGCAGTCGTCTCGGCTTGCTCGCGCAAGCGATCGTCGATCAGGTGGCCGTTATCTTTAATTGCTGTATCGTAGGTATGGAATAGCGCATCTGATTGATTTTTGAGTTCCACCAATTGGAGTCTGCGCCAGTCATCCTGAGCGTAGGTTTCGGCTTCTTTGCGCATCCGCTCGATATCGACTTTATTCAGTCCGCCCGTATTCGTAATCGAGACAGTTTGTTCCCTACCAGTCCCACGATCTTGCGCTGAGACTTTGAGAATACCGTTGACATCGATATCGAAGGCAACTTCAATTTTGGGTACTCCACGGGGCGCAGGCGGGATGCCTGTGAGCAGAAATCTACCGAGGCTCTTATTATCCTTGGCCATCGCTCGTTCGCCCTGAAGGACGTGAATTTCGACCGAGGTTTGGCCGTCGGTAGCAGTCGAGAATTCTTGACCTTTACTAGTCGGAATCGTGGTATTGCGTTCGATGATTTTGGTAAAAACTTCACCGAGCGTCTCGATCCCGAGTGAGAGGGGGGTAACGTCGAGCAGGAGGACATCTTTAATATCCCCACCGACCACACCAGCTTGAACGGCAGCACCCATCGCCACCGCTTCATCGGGATTGACGGATCGATCGAGTTCTTTACCCCCAAAGAAATCTTGAATAGCGCGCTGGACGGCGGGAATTCGGGTCGAGCCGCCGACGAGCAAGATCCGATCGATCTCCTTGGGTTGGAGATCGGCATCTTTAAGTGCTCGCTGTAATGGTTCGAGTGTCGATTCGATTAACGGTGCCACCATCTCCTCAAACTTGGTGCGAGTGAGTTCGAGTTCCAAATGTTTTGGCCCGCTAGCATCGGCAGAGATAAATGGTAAATTGATCGAAGTACTCATCATCGTCGAAAGTTCGACCTTGGCTTTTTCCGCAGCTTCGCGCAGGCGTTGCAACGCCATTTTATCTTTTAACAGATCGACATTTTCGGTAGTCCGAAAATGTTTGATCAGCCACCGCACGATTTCGTTATCAAAGTCATCGCCGCCCAAATGGTTGTTACCAGATGTGGCTTTGACTTCGTAAATACCGTTCCCCAGTTGGAGTACCGACACATCAAAGGTGCCGCCGCCTAAGTCAACCACCAGAATTTTTTGCTCGGTATCGGCTTTATCTAGACCGTAAGCTAGTGCGGCTGCTGTCGGCTCGTTAACAATCCGCAGCACTTCCAGTCCCGCAATCGTCCCAGCATCCTTAGTCGCTTGGCGCTGGGCATCGGTAAAGTAAGCCGGAACTGTAATTACCGCTTGCTCGACTGGCTCTCCCAAAAAGTTTTGGGCATCTTTTTTGAGCTTTTGCAGGATCATCGCGGAGATTTCTTGCGGCGTATACGTCCGACCGCGAATCTGGACATCAACGGTGCTATCGCGACCTTTGATGCAAGTGTAGGGAACACGATTGCGTTCTGTCTCCGTATCTTCCCAGCGACGGCCGATGAAGCGTTTGATGCTATACACCGTGTTCTCTGCATTGGTCACCCCCTGCCGTTTTGCCAGTTGACCTACTAATTGCTCGCCACCTTTAGCAAAGCCAATAATACTGGGGGTGGTACGCCCGCCCTCAGAGTTGGAAATGACCACTGGATGACCGCCTTCTAGGACGGCCACACAGCTATTAGTAGTACCGAGGTCGATGCCGATGACTTTTGCCATAATATTGAGGCAATATTTAAATTATATAAAAGGGGCTGCTAGCTATAAGCTAGCTGACAAGCGATTGTCTGGCCAGAGTATCATTGGCGCAGCCTCGCTGATGGCGATTCGCGGTGATAGTCGGCCTGGATGGGTGCCGCTGGTCAAGAAAATAATGAAGTGGCTTAAGTTTGCTCGGGGTCGAACCCTGCCGCATCATCTGCGGAAAGTTGTTCTGGTGGGGCTGCAACTTTTACTAAGGAGTGTCGTAAAATGCGATCGCCCAAGAAGTAGCCACGCTGGAGTTCTTCAATTACCGTACCTTCAGGATATTCTTCCGTCGGCTGACGCATAACGGCTTCATGGAGGTTGGGATCGAATTGTTGTCCTTCGGGGCGCATGGGTGAGACACCAACACGCTTGAGACTTTCGACCAATTGCTTGTAGACACCTTGGTAGCTTTTGTGAATGCCCATTTCGCCTTCATTTTGAGGCTTGATTTGGGTTCTGGCGCGCTCGAAGTTATCGACGACACTCAAGAGTTCGATAATTGTGGCGCATTTGACTTGCACTTCAATATCTTCTTTTTCTTTACTGTTGCGCTTGCGGAAGTTATCAAAATCAGCAGCAATTCGTAAATACTGGCTTTGAAATGCATCGCGCTGATTGGTCAGCTCGGTTAACTTATCGGTTAACGTTTGGATTTCCGATCGATCTGGCGTGGGAGTCGGCATTTGGACATCGATCGCGGGTTTTTCTCCAGAAGCGGCAATTCCTGGCTCAGTGGTGGGTGCCGCCTCAACTTTTAAGTCAGGACTAAGAACTGGCTCAGGCTCGATCGTAGAAGCAGTAGCCGTCCCGATTGAAGGAGTGCTGTGAGGCTCGGGATGGTGATCGGGCAATTGCGATGAGATTTCCTCATCTGTGCCGTTTTGCTGTTGTGGGGTTTCGCTCATCGTTCGTTCATTCCAGTTAACAGACTGCTGGGTAATTTTGATGCTAAGTCGTCGCAGGCAAGCTAACGATTCTCTGGTAGAAAATCTTCGCTGACGCTCGTCCAGATTTATCGAGACTAAACTTTGGTAAATCTGCCTTTTGAGTATAAATCCGATCTGGATCGAACGCGTGCTTTATAGAACTATCGATCTAAAGATCGATCGCTCTGCACCGCAGGTAATCTGAAGCTCTTTGTCAACCCAAATCAAATGCGCTCATTTTCATAATGCCCAAATTTATGGATTAAAACACCACATATTTGGATAGCGATCGATCCAAGAGTGTTAAATGCTCAGAGAGCTAGCTACTTAGCGACTAACGCTCGCGCAGAAAATTGCCCAGTTATACTCCTAAATTTAACAGATTTCGATCGAATAGATAGATCGAGTCTGACAGTGGGCATACTGTAAAGCTAAGGAGATAACTACAGCAGCGATGACTCAATCTTCATTTCCCAACCAGGCATCGATCGTCCGTAATGATTTTTTTCCTTTTGGCAATAAAAGGAGATAACTACAGCAGCTATGACTCAATCTTCATTTCCGAAACGGGCGTTAATCGTCCGCAACGACTTTTCTCCTTTTGGCAATAAGCTGATTCAATCGGGTTATGTCAATGCCGAACAGCTCAAACAAGCATTGGTTGATAGTCGAGCCAATAGCCATCCGCTCACGGACGTGCTGGAATCGATGACAGGCAAAACTTTGCCTGCCGAGTTACAGCATCAATACAAAAAACAACAGCTCTTTGAACTTAAGATTGTCTATGGGTTGAATGCGGTAGATATTACGTCCGATCGAGTCAATAAGCTGCAAGTCGGTCAATTAATTAAAACTTTTATTTCGGTTGATAGTTGTCGGCAACTTAAATTATTACCGATCGGCAAAACAGATGGCGATCCGCCGATCCTGACTGTGGCGATGATCGACCCAGCGAATCTTCAAGTTAAAAACGATTTAGATAAGATTCTCCGGCCGCATGGGATCGCTTGGCGGAGTGAAGTCATCGCTCCAGAAGATTATCAAAAACTCCTCGATGGTTACTTGGACGAACGCATCCAGCAGGATGAAGACGATAATTCCAAAAAAAATCTCAATATCGAACTCGAGAATTTTGATACGCCTGAGTTAGGTAATGCTGAAGAGGAGATGAACGACGAGATCGACGTTCAAGGTGCAGAAGCTGCTCCCGTCGTCAAGTTGGTCAACCAAATCCTCGCTAAAGGCTTGGTCGAAAAAGTTTCGGATATCCACATCGAGCCGCAAGAAGAAGGCTTGAGAATTCGCTTCCGCAAGGATGGGGTATTACGCGAAGCTTTCCCCATGTTGCCGAAACATATTATTCCCGCTGTCATCTCCCGCTTCAAAATTATTGCTGAGTTGGATATTGCCGAGCGGCGATTGCCGCAAGATGGCCGGATCCGGCGTACATTTGAAGGTCGCAAAGTAGACTTTCGGATGAGTACGCTGCCCAGTCGGTACGGGGAAAAAGTCTGTATGCGGATCTTGGATAACTCTTCTACTCAGCTGGGTTTGGATAAATTAATCAGCGATCTGCCGACACTCCAACTCGTTCGCGACATGGGGAGCCGTCCGTTTGGCTTGATTTTGGTCACGGGGCCGACTGGTTCGGGTAAGTCTACCACTCTCTATTCACTCCTGGCCGAACGTAACGATCCGGGCGTGAATATCAGTACTGCCGAAGACCCGATCGAATATGCCCTGCCAGGTATCAATCAGGTGCAGGTAATTCGAGAAAAAGGGATGAACTTCGCTTCGATCCTCCGCGCCTTTATGCGGCAAGATCCCGACATTATCCTCGTTGGTGAGACTCGCGACCAAGAGACGGCCAAAACATCGATGGAAGCCGCACTCACCGGTCACATGGTCATGACCACTTTACACACTAACGACGCGGCAGGATCGATCGCGAGGCTTGATGAAATGGGCGTAGAACCATTCATGGTCTCTGCCGCACTGATCGGTGTCGTCGCCCAACGGCTGCTCCGCCGAGTGTGTGTGGAATGTCGTCACCCTTATACGCCTAGCCGAGAAGAACTAGCTCGTTTCGGTCTATCGGCTTCTGGCGAGAGTGTCATCACCTTCTACAAAGCTAATGACTTGACAATCGAGGCGATCGAATCTGCCAAAGCTGAAGGACGACTTTGTAAAAACTGCAATGGGGTCGGTTATCGCGGGCGGATTGGGGTCTATGAGGTCATGCAAGTTACCGATGAGCTAGCCACTCTCATCAATCAACGGGCACCCTCCGCCATCATCAAGGAAACCGCAGTGCAACAGGGAATGAAAACACTCCTGGCCTACAGTTTGCAGATGGTTCAAGAGGGGCATACCACGCTCACCGAGGTAGAGCGAGTCACTTTCACCGACTCCGGTTTGGAAGCCGAACTCAAAGCCAAACGCAAAACCACGCTCACCTGCGGCACCTGTAGCGCCGAACTCAAACCCGAATGGCTCGATTGTCCCTACTGCATGACTCCGAGGTTTAGTGAATAGCGAACAGTGAATGAACAAAATTCACTAGCACGCTTCAAATTTCCTAATTCCTAATTCCTAATCCTTAACCCCTACCCCCTATTCCCTAAACTTATGTCTGACTTAATGATCGAAGACCTGATGGAGCAACTCGTTGAGATGGGCGGCTCCGACATGCACATCCAGGCAGGGGCACCCGTCTACTTTCGAGTTAGCGGTAAACTCGCACCGATCGGTGAAGAACCGCTTAGCCCTCAAGATTGCCAAAAGCTGATCTTCAGTATGCTCAATAATACTCAGCGGAAGGAACTAGAGCAAACTTGGGAAATCGATTGCTCTTATGGTGTGAAAGGGTTGGCTCGCTTTCGGGTCAATGTTTATAAAGAACGCGGTTGTTATGCTGCTTGTTTGCGGGCATTATCTTCCAAAATTCCGAACTTCGATCAAATGGGCTTGCCAGAAATCGTTAGGGAAATGAGCGGTCGGCCTCGGGGCTTGATTCTCGTTACCGGCCCGACGGGTTCTGGTAAAACTACCACGATGGCAGCGATGATCGACTTAATCAATCGGACGCGGGGCGAGCATATCCTGACGATCGAAGACCCGATCGAGTATGTTTTTTCCAACGTCAAAAGCCTGATTCACCAGCGTCAAAAAGGTGAAGATACTAAAAGTTTTTCTAATGCGCTCAGAGCAGCTTTGCGCGAAGATCCAGACGTGATTCTGGTGGGAGAATTGCGGGACTTAGAAACTATCAGTTTAGCAATTAGTGCTGCCGAAACCGGGCACTTAGTTATGGGCACGCTCCATACCAGCTCTGCCGCTCAGACGATCGATCGGATGTTAGACGTTTTCCCTCCCGAACAACAACCGCAAATCCGCGCCCAGTTGTCTAATTCGCTAGTTGCGGTCTTCAGTCAGGCTCTCGTCCAAAAGAGAAAACCCAAGCCAGGTGAATACGGACGAGTGCTAGTTCAGGAAATCATGATCGTCACACCCGCGATCTCTAACCTGATTCGGGAAGGTAAAAGCGCCCAAATCTATAGTGCGATTCAAACCGGAGCAAAATTAGGGATGAATACGATGGAATCGATTCTTGCCAAACATATTCGCGAGGGCACGATTTCCTTTGAGGTTGGTGTCTCCAAGTCTTCCAGACCAGACGAACTCCAACGTTTGATCGGTGCTACCCCAATGGCACCAACAAATGGACGGTAAGAGATAGGGGCTATGGGAAAGGGGAGATAACCATTCACTATTCACTATTCACTATTCACTAAAAAACTATTATGCCAACTTTTATAGCTGAAGTCCGCGACGCTCAGGGTAATACCAAGCAAGAAAAAGTCGATGCGCAAACAGTAGATTCGGCCCGCAAACAGCTCAAGAAAAAATATCAATTCATTCAAAATATTCGACCCGTTCGTTCTTTTGATGTCACCAAGATCGATTTCCAAGACATCGAAGCAGCCATGAATCCGGTGACGATTAGGGATAAAGCGGTGTTCTCCCGCCAATTTGCTGCGATGGTAAATGCTGGAGTCGCCATGGTGCGATGCTTGACTGTCCTCTCGGAGCAGTGTGGTAATCCTAGACTGCGGAAAGTACTCAGTCAAGTCAGTGTCGATGTTCAGCAAGGGATTAACCTCTCCGATGCGATGCGTCGTCACCCAGAATGTTTTGACATGCTGTATGTCAGTATGGTGCAAGCTGGTGAAGTGGGTGGGGTGCTCGATGAAGTGCTCAATCGGTTAGCTAAAGTCCTCGAGGATATGTCGCGCCTCAAAAACCAAGTCAAAGGAGCAATGGCTTATCCCGTTGCTGTCGGGATTTTAGCAATTTTAGTCTTCTTAGGGATGACGATCTTCTTAATTCCAGTTTTTGCAAATATTTTCACAGGATTGGGAACGGAGTTACCTGGCTTAACCTTGTTTATGTTGGGTGTCAGTCGTGTCTTGACTAGCTGGATGGCAATCATTCCAGTCATTACGATCGGTGGGTTGATATTTGCTTATAATCAGTATTACAAAACCCCGATCGGTAAGCTGACAATGGATCGGTTCTTCCTCAAAATGCCGATTTTGGGGGACTTAAATGAAAAATCCGCTACCGCACGGTTCTGTCGAATTTTTGGGACGCTCACGCGATCGGGGGTACCGATTTTAAACTCGCTGGATATCGTGCGCGATACAGCCGGTAATCAAGTAATTGCTAATGCGATCGAGAAATCTAAACTAGAAGTCCAGCAAGGTGGGATGTTAAGTAATGCGCTGATGCGCGAAAAAGCCTTTCCACCATTGGCAATTCAAATGATCAGTATCGGCGAAGAAACTGGAGAACTAGATACGATGATGATGAAAGTTGCTGACTTCTATGAAGATGAAGTCGAACAAGCCGTCAAAGCCCTCACCAGTATCATCGAACCGATTATGATGGTGTTTCTTGCGGGGATGGTAGCGGTAATTCTGCTATCGATGTATCTCCCAATGTTCAAAGTATTCGAGAAACTTGGATAGTCGATTTCAAATCTAAATTAGATAAAAAGGGGCTTAAGCCCCTTTTTATCTAATTTATAGATCGCGGTCGTCTAAATATTAATGTGAGTCAGTAGTCCATAATTCCTAATTTTTACCGTGTCTATTCAGCCATCAGACTACGAAGAACTTTTAGCTCGATACAGTCATCACACTGAGGCGATCGAATTACTCAAGCAGTATCGTCCATACCTGGAGATGATTCCCAGCATCCGCCGATCGGAGGAAAGTTTGATTACAATGCCCTTACCAGTAGTTAAACTGCGCAAGGTAATTATCGGTCAAAAAATCAATGAATTATCGCCGATTACTGCCACATCTAAAACGATTTTACTACCATGCGATCTTGCCTATCTCATGTGCGATCCTGAGTGGAAAATTAAGATGGGTGGCGAAATTTTTATCTTCATTCAGCGCCCCGAAGAAGATCTCTCAGATCTACTTAGTCGCTGGCGACAGACTCAGATATTATTAGACCATGATTATGAATGGGTAATGCCGCAATATTATCGGCATATCATCAGTGAAGGTGCCGAGCATCTTTATCCATTATTCGTGTTATTTAGTCAGACCGAAGAACGCATCAGGCAAGGACTGATCGGAGCACACTTACCATTTACAACCGCAATAGATCGGCCACAAGATCGATCCGAACTAATTGCTCCTCAGGATAACGAGCGAGCGGATTGTTAATGCGATCGGGTAAATCTATTCATGGCCGCTAAACATCGAGATTAAACTTTGACTTTGTAATGTAAAAACAACTCTTGCTCGACGCGATCGACACTTAATAATTCTAATCTCGGCGCTAATTCTGGTGTAAATCCACCACCAGATACGGGACTTGGTGCGCTACTTCCGCCATAAATAAATGGGCAAACAGTCAACCACAACTCATCGATAAAATTAGCCGCAAATAAACTAGCAGCTAATTCCGAACCGCCCAAAAAACAGATAGTTTGAATCCCTAATGCTGTCAACTGACTAGTTACAGCTTGCCAATCGATATCCTCATCGGGAGTTTCGCAGACTAACACGCGATCGAATTTACTCAGATCTTCCCAATCGGTAGCGCCGTTTTTAGTCGTTATCAACCAGCGCGAAATCGGTTGACTAAAGAATGTTGCTGCTCGATCGAGTTTACCAGTGCGCGAACAGACGATTTGAATCGGTTGTGGTGCCTGTCCGCGATTGGTTCTAGCTTGAATCAATTCCGGTTTAGCTACTAGCACTGTTTCACCCCCATCCTTGAGGGTACCGCTACCGACGAGAATTGCATCCGCTGCCGCCATTTGCTCCTCTAGATGAGCATAATCGCGTTTCGAGCCGAATGTTGGGGGTGACTTCCGCGCATCAGAAATCTTCCCATCCGCTGTCATTGCTAGCACTAAAGTTGTCTTCATCGAGTTATTCGAGCAGCGCTCCGCCAGAGATACATTTCAACTCCTGCTAGCCACTTAATATAATCTCTTCAACACGTAATCTGCCATCTCAACCAATGCTTGGAGCGAAGCCGAGTCGGGTAAATCGGTCAGTTGGGCGACAGCAAGTTGAGCGTGATGCTGCGCTAGCGCGCGAGATTTGGCAATACCTTCACTCTCATGTACCAAGCTTAAAGCCTTCTCTAAATCGGAGATATCCTCAAATTCAGTGGCGATTAGCTCGGTTAGTTGGGGATATTCCTGGAGCGCATACAATGTTGGTGCGGTTAAATTCCCACTAGCTAAATCGGAGCCAGCAGGTTTACCGAGGACTTCAGCCGATGCGGTAAAATCGAGAATATCATCGACAATTTGGAAAGCTAAGCCTAAATTTCGCCCGTACAGATACAGTTTTTCGCAGGTTTCGGCAGACACTTCGCTGAGTTTGCCAGCAGCTTTGGCGCTATTTGCCAGCAAAGAGGCTGTTTTATAATAACTCTTCTCTAAATAAGCTTCGATCGAGAAATCCGTCTCAAAGGCATTCAACCCTTGCTGAATTTCGCCTTCAGCTAAGTCCATAATCACCTGTGACAGTAGTTTCACTACTTCGAGGTTATCGAGATTGGCTAGATACCAAGAGGACTGAGCAAACAAAAAATCGCCAGCTAATACAGCAACTCGATTGTCGAATAAGCTATGAACGGTCGGTACACCCCTACGAGTATCAGCGGTATCTACCACATCATCATGTACTAGGCTCGCCGTATGGATCATCTCGGTAATTTCGGCAAGTCGGCGGTGACGCGGGGTCAAATCTTCCCCAGGTAGCGTCGCTCGGGCGATTAGCAGGACGATGGCTGGGCGCAAACGTTTTCCCCCAGCCCCAAAAAGGTGTTCGGCTGCTGCGTATAAAATTGGGTGACGGGCACCGACGAGATTTTTGAGGTTCTCCGTCAAAACTACCAAGTCAGCTTCAACAGGGGCAAATAGGGATTTCACTGAGGTCATCGATCGGGCGGCTCAGAGGGTGAGTTTACGAAAGTTTACATACATTCTAAGCTATTTTCGCTCTGGAGTGGGAATTTACGCCGATCGGCAGATGTAGACTCTGGTTGGGCGGATGGAAGAGAGATGAGAAAGGGGAAAGAGGAGACGAGGGCGGTAATCGTAGTAAATCGGATCTTAGATTGTTAACGCCCCGATCTTACGATCGGGAGTCGATCTAAACCGCCATCGTTAACACAACTTGTTCGACTAAAGATTTAGCTGACAGCCATTGAGCGGCTAGCTCGGCAAACTGCTCGGGGTCACCACTAACTGTAAATCTTGTTGGCAAAGCTCTGCCGTAGTGTTGAAGCCCTAATAGTTTGAGTTCGTTGGCCGCAGCGGCGACGACGTTGACGGCAGGGTTGATAAATCTGACGCTGTGGGGCACAAATTGGCGCAACACGGGTTCTAGATGTGGATAGTGAGTACAACCGTAGACTAAGGTATCGACCGATCGATCCAAGAGTGGTTGCAGATATTCTTTGGCAATAGCTAAAGTATAAGGCTCGGTTAAGCGATTGCTCTCGATTAACGGCACGAACTCAGGACAAGCTACTTGCCAAACTTGGGTGCGCGGATTTGCTTCCCTAATCGCTAACAGATAAGCATTACTGTTGACAGTCGCGGGCGTAGCAATCACACCGATCCTCCGCCCTTGAAGTGCAGCGGCTCTGGCTCCCGGTAAAATTACACCTAAAATCGGGAAATCATATTCACCGCGAACGGCTTCTAGTGCTAGCGCCGAACTGGTATTACAGGCCATTATTGCCATCTTAACCCGATTTTGACCCATCCAATTGAGGGTTTCGCGAGTAAATGTTAAAATCTCTGCCGCACTGCGGTTGCCATAAGGTACTCTAGCCGTATCTCCAAAGTACAACACGGACTCGTTCGGCAATTGCCGATAGATTTCCTGCAAGACTGTCAATCCCCCCACGCCACTGTCAAATACGCCTATTCTCGCAACTTCGTCTGACTGACCGTGTTGACTGGGGATGAATCTGTCTTGCATATACCAAAGAAAAAGTCGCGTAAGTAGTGTGGATAGTTGGTGCAGACTCTCCGTTGGGAGAATCTAACTTAGTTATGCTCCTTGACGTATTGGACGATCCCTTTGGCAATGGCTTCGGCCATTACTTTTTGATAATCATCGCGACGCAGCCGTGAGGACTCAGCTTCGCTAGTCAGATAACCAGTTTCGACTAGAATAGCGGGGATGGCGGATTTTCGCAAGACCAGAAACCGAGCAGATCGCACATTTCGATTGGCGATATAAAACCCGTTCTTGTTGACGTAATCTACCACGACACTATGAACGGTATCGGCGAAGGATTTGCCGAGATTGTAATGATATGTTTCTAGCCCATTCACGTCAGGGCGATTGTCGATCGAGTTGGCATGGATGCTCACAAATAGCGTTGCCCCGGCATCGCGAGACATGGTGACCCGTTCGTCTAGCCCGACAAAATAGTCGCTGTTGCGCGTCATTTTCACGGCAATTCCTTGCTTTTCTAACAGCTCGGCCACCCGCTTAGCCACTGGTAAAATTACATCGACCTCGCGCAGTCCACCCAAACCAATCGCACCTGGGTCTTTGCCTCCATGTCCGGGATCGAGCATGACGAGGACTCGCCCATTATTACTTCTAATCGATGGGGTCGAAGTATCTTGCTTGACTGCGGGACGGCTCACTGTGGGTCTAGAGACTGGGATCGTTACTTCGGTGGGACGGCTGGCGATCTGCACACTCCCAGCAGCAGGCTGTAAATACACCCAGCGATTGTCGAGATATTGGCGCACGATATCCGCTTTTACGCCATCAGCCCTACGGACGATGACATATACGTCATTACCTTGAGTGCCAACGGTGAGATAACGCTTGGATTCAGTCGGAACTTGATATTTATCGGTCAGTCTGGCATTAGGGATTGTAATCCGATAACTTCCGGCTCGCTCATCCCAGATCGTAGTGTACTTGAGCTGAGTCCTACTCTGGCGATCGGCTTGTACTAAAATTCCCGTGCGGGTCGGATCGATCGCAATATAATTAATCGGCGCGGCACTAGAGTTATTGACTACAACTACTTTTGGGCGCGCGGGTTGGGCGACGACGATCTGACCGCTCTCATTAAAGACAGCCACAGGGCCGATTGGCGCACCGCGTGGAAAAGATTTGAGCGATTGGGGTGTCGGAATTTGCACCGACCACTGTTGGGAATTAGTGGCTTGGATTAAGATCTGTTGAGGATCGAGCGCATAGTCAGGGTCGAGTTCTAATACCATTCTTGCGCGATCGGAATCGACTTGACCCACCCGCAACGATCTGAGACCGTTACTGAGTGTTTGGGATGAAGTAGGCTGCTTGAGCTTGGTATCGGGGAGATCGACGATCAATCTACTGGGGTTAGCCAGAATTTGGGCTTCGGGTTTGACCGCTGCACTAGTATTAAAATCAATGCGATTTTCTACAGCGTTAAACTGCCACGACAGAATTTCTGCCGCTGTGGCGGGCAGTTGCGATACCATCGCGAAACTAACAACACTGGGTAATAACCAGTTATATCTCACAATCCTTACTCCTAATGATGGGAATTACCTGGGTGAATTCGTCGGTCGTGGGGACAGCGTCGGCAAGGTTGTCGAGCCGCGTTCGGGAACTGGGATATTCACGTACCAATCGATCGGATTTTCACCTGTAAACTGCACGCGTTTGGGATTGAGCGTATATCCTGGTTGTAGTTCTAGGACTAGTCTAGCAGTACCCCCGTCAAACTGACCTACTCGTAATGACCTAAAATTGCCAGTTAATTTTTGGGTGATTGTCGATTTAGGAAAGCTAATACCAGGGAGGTCGATCACCAACCTTGTGGGATTAAATAACAGTACTGCTTTAGGTTGGACTCCCGCATCAGTCTTAAAATCTAGTCTATTCTTAGTCGGATCGAATTTCCACGATGCTAATTGACCTGCATCGGCAGGAATGGCTAGCAAGCCGAAACTAAAGACACTAATGAGTAATAGCCGAAATCTCTGCATATGCGATCCTTTAACGGTGGACTCGTTGGCGGAGCCTCTCCCCCAGAGAGTCGCCAGTAGCCGCTCGATCTGGCCTGGGGTAATTGCTTGCATTGTTTGACGACAAGAATAACGTGGGGAATTATCTTGCATAAAAGAACCGATTACTGGCATTTATCTTAGATGAACTTAGATATCAGATTGTTTCTGTTTACTGCTAAAGATAAACATTTTGGGACTCTGTGGTAAGATACCACGAATCTGGTGCAGGGTTCTAAATTTGGGCGGGTTACTTACTCGGAGCAGCCGTTCAGTGGCAAAAGCCTCCTGGTACGAGCAGCGACTCGATCGACCTCACAGTTAGCCAACACCCGCAATTTCTAGTAGTTACCATCAGCTAATGAACATTAACTGATGGTAACTACCTCACCCCGTCATTTTGACTGTGAAACCGATCTGGTAGTTCCAAGTTAGTGACAGATTGAAAAGTCTATCTACAGAATTCCCAATTTTTACATCATTTAGCTCATTGCCGATTTTAGGCGATCGCTTGGAGGAAGAGGATAATCTAGACTGAAGTGCGATTGAGACAAATAAACACTGGTTCTACGAATATTTAGCAGCGAGCACTGCTCGATCGGCAAGCATTAATAATGGTAAATAAAAGTAAAGCTATCTTCGTCAAAACCCGATCCCATCCCTATTTGCCCCATTTTTTCTGTAACATAGAAATCGATAAACCCAAGATCTCATTGTTGAGGCTGCGATCGTCAGACTCGACTGTGGCGATCGCTAACCCACTCCGACACAGCCCAAGCGGAAAAGGATCGTAAGTGAGCAACAAACAATCGGTGTTAAGCGAGTTACTGCGGCAAATGCCCCAACTGAAATCGCACTTGTACTTTAAATCGTCTCTCACTGCTCTATCTCACGCAATGGAAGATCGGGTCTTGGCAGGTACGGATCGGCCATTGCTAATTGCCAGTTTTCAGCAGGAAAAGTTTTATCGGCAAGAAGCGCATCGATATCGGCGACTGGGCGAAATTAGCGAACAGGTGTATGTTCTCGCCGCCCCAGATACCCAATTTAGCGATCGCGGACAGGAATATGAATTGGTACCATTCGAGCGAACCGATGCGCTAGCTCACGAGTGGCATTTAGTTGCAATCGGTGCTCAGTCAGCAGCTTGTTTGATCTGTCGCGAAAAAATTGTCACTCAGTCAGAAGTCTCGGTCTTGCCAGAAATCGATCCGTCCCGCAGGTTTGAAGGAATTTGGACATTCGATCGACAGGTAACGATTGCCGCAGCACATATCTTACTCGATCGCATTGGCAGTTATCGTCCCGATCTGGCAGCTAAAATCGCCCAGGCCAAGCAAGAATTTCTGATCGCTGTTCCTACAGTGCCACTCGACCATTCTGCCAGTGCAGATGCCTTTGTGCAGCGCCTGGTGACATATTTACAGGCCAGACAGTATAAGTTGCTCAAGGCATATCGCGCGATCGAAGAAAAAGAAGAACGCGAACGACTGGTAAATTCGATCGCCAGTGCGATTCGGCGTTCGCTCAACTCCGCCGATATTCTCCAGATTGCCGCGCAGGAGCTAGGTAAAGCTACGGGCGTCAGTCGGTGTACGATCTATCAGTACCGCAAAGACGATCGCACCATCACGATCGAACATGAATATCTAGCCGATCTGCAGTTGCCATCTTTGCTGGGTAAATCTTGGAACCTCGCCGACAATCCTCTCTTCAAAGCGATGGTCAAGACGCACGCATCGACTGCCTTGGCTGAAGTAACGATCTCCAAAACTTGGCAAAAGACGATCTCGAAACTCGGCATTACCGATTTACTAATCGTCCCAGTACTCCATCAGGATCGGATCTTGGGGACGATCGAATTGCACAAAAACGATCCCTCATCGCTACCTTGGTCTGACGATACCATTTCGCTAGTCGAAGCGATCGCCACTCAAATCGGTAGCACGCTAATTCAAGCCGAATCTTATACCAATTTAGAATATCTCAACCAGCAACTCGAAGCCCTCGATCGCACTCGGGCCAATTTAGTCGCCATTACCGGACACGAACTGCGAACGCCCCTATCGACGATCCAAGTCTGCCTAGAAAGTCTCGCCACCGAGCCAGATATGTCTTTAGAATTGCGGCAAGTCATGCTCAATACTGCCCTCGGCGATGCCGAGCGGATGCGGAAACTCGTCCAAGATTTTCTGACCCTCTCACAACTCGAAAGCGGTCGAATTCAATGGCATCCCGAACCGCTATCCTTGGAAGAATGTATCGACTTAGCTCTAAGCGGCTTAAATACGCGACGGTACGATCGCGATTTACCAAAAATTGCTGTCAAGATTCCGGCGAATCTACCGTTCGTACGCGCAGATGGGGAATGGTTGGTGGAAGTGCTAACTAAATTGCTGGACAATGCCTGTAAATTTACCAACGGTAAAGATCGAATTAATATCGAAGCCTGTCGGGGTGAATCGACGATCGAAGTAATTGTCTCCGATACCGGACGCGGCATCGCCACAGAATCTTTGCAAGTTATCTTCGAGCGGTTTTATCAAGCCGAAGGCTCGTTGCGGCGGACGGCGGGAGGGACTGGCTTGGGACTAGCGATCTGTCGGCAAATTGTCACTAGTTGGGGTGGTGAAATTTGGGCGGAATCAGCCGGCAAAGATCGGGGCAGTCAGTTTCACTTTACAGTGCCATCGATCTAGGGGATCGGGAATAGGGTTTAGGGGATAGGGGATAGCTCTATCGGCTCTCCAGCAGTTATGGTGATAATTTAAAGTTATCGTTTCCAAACTCTTATCTAACCTAAGTTGCTACCTGCATATTGCCAACGACTGAAGTCGTGGCTAATGTTGCAAAGTCCGCCTACGCGGACTAAATATATCAGTCCGCGTAGGCGGACTTAGTATCATGAGCAGCGGTTTCTAACCGCTGAGGTTATCGGCAGCAACTTGGGTTATCTAACAAGGATTTCACGTTGATGTTTGCAATGAGGCGATCGTCTTAGCGCCATTTTCCCCCATAAATCCAGGAGAGCCGCTCTATCTAGCTTTTTGATTCTCGATCGGCAAATAATTGCGATGTTTACAAAATGTCTATATATTGTGTGGCTGAAATGGGTAACTACTTTAATCTTATCTACTCCCTATCCCCTCTTCCCCAGAAAGAAGGATGAAGTATAAAGTCCGAAAGCAAAGTTAAATTGTGCTAGCAGTCTCTATACTTCAGAAAGCATCTATCCCCATAGATTCAAGATACCCAGCCGAGTAAGCCAACTAACATCACAAGCGATTCTTAAGATTGAATTTAAATATGTAGTAGCAGGTCTGTAAAGTTGCGATTTCTAGCGTAAACTACAAACTTAACAGCGATGATTTTGACCGACCGAGATCGAGCAAAATTATCCCCCCTACCTCTCTATCACCCCCCGATTTCATTGCTATGACTACTACCCAATCATCGCAGTCCCGTTTTGTCTGGGCTGCCGAGCGGCAAACAACTTGGATTCCCGCTGACAGGCTAGTTGAAAATAGGTATCATGTCATCTCGCCCCAATTGTGGTTGGATACCAAGCCGCAAGAGCCGCCAGATATATTACTGCCATTACCGAGTCAAGCCTTAGCTTACGCGCAACTGTATCGATACAAACTCCATTTGCCACAACTTCACGGCTTTTGTTCTCTCAAAAGATCCGGTGAAGCACTTGAAATTCCGCTACTCGAAAATATTCCGATCGATCTAGATGGCAAATTGTTACCCAGTCTAGTTGATGCCTGGAGTACGGCAACACCACTTTATCAAGCATACTGGTTGTGGCAGGCGATCGATCTATGGGCACCGCTAGCTGGGACGGGTGTATTGGCGAGCTTAGCAGTAATGGACAATCTCCGCATCGATGGTTGGCGCTTGCGCCTATGCGAATTGATCCCAGATCGGGCAACAGATCCTAAAGTCACGCTCGCGAAAGTCGGAATGTTGTGGTTGCAAACCCTCATCGGGGTCGCACCTGCAATTGACGAACGACTACGCGCTTTACTGACTAAAATGCAAGCAGGAAAAGCTTCTTTGCGCGAGGTCTCCTACGAACTAAACCGCTTCATGCTCGAACAAGCCGCACAGTTACCCCTAGAATGGCAGATTGCTGGCGGTACGGATGCCGGAGCCGCCCACACACATAATGAAGATTCTTATTACCCAACTCCCTTAGAACTGGCACAAGATACTACTGGGGGCAAAATTGCAATTATCTGCGATGGAGTTGCTGGACATGAAGGGGGTGAAGTTGCCAGTCAAATGGCCGTCAAATTACTTAAAATCCAAACCCAAATTTTGGTTGAGGATCTGACAAACAGCCAGGAAATTATCACGCCCGAACAGATATGTAACACGATCGCGGCAATTATTCGGGTAGTTAATAATACGATTACCGTCCAAAATCAAAGTCAAGGACGCGAAGCACGGCGACGGATGGGAACGACGATGGTGATGGCTATGCAAGTCAACCAGCAGATTTATAACGATAACGGGGTTGGTAATTCACATGAAATTTACATCGCGCATGTCGGCGATAGTAGGGCATACTGGATTACACCCGATCGCTGTCAATTACTGACGATCGATGATGATATCGCCACGCGCGAAGTCAAGCAAGGTCGAGATGTCCCCTGGCATAGTGCCAGCCGCCCCGACGCGACCGCGCTGACGCAAGCTTTGGGCATGAAGGAGGGAGAGATGATCCATCCCACCGTCCAGCGCTTTATGGCGATCGAAGATGGGATCTTACTATTATGTTCTGATGGTTTGAGCGATCGCAATCTCGTGGAAAGCTCGTGGCAAGAATACGCCCATCAGATCTTCGACACCGGTATCCCCCTCACCGAAGCAGTCCAATCTTGGCTGGCATTAGCCCACCAAAAAAATGGCGATGATAATATCTCGTTAGTGTTGATGTCTTGTCAGGTATCCCCGCCGAAATCGCATCACCACAGCAGTAAGATGGTAAAAGTCCAGCGAGATGAGTCGGAATTAGCTCGATCGGGTTCAGGCTCAAGATCGTTCGGTAATGTCGCAATCTCAACAATTCTACTGGTAGCAGGGGCGGTCGGATTACTAGCAGCAATGGTATTTGCCACTGGTGTGCTCCGTCCGGATGTGATGAAAACCGACAACGATACGCCCGAGCGAATCGATCGCCAAAAGTAGCACTAAAATGTTTGATATTGGCACTGTTATTTCGATCGATAGTAATTATTATCGATCGAATTTACAACTTATAAGCTCGATAAATTTTACTCGCAGCACGGTGTAAGAAAGAGTGCCGATAGACTAAACTATTCATGTCTTCCGCATACCCACCACCAATAACGCAGGCGACTGGACAGCCTCGTGAAACACAAGTATCGAGTACTTGTAAATCGCGATCGAAAATCCCATTATCTGTCAGTGCCAATTTCCCCAATCGATCGTTGATGTGCGGATCTACACCCGCATCATATAATACTAAATCCGGTTTTACCTGTGCAAGTAAATCCGGTAAATACTCAGCTAAGGTTTTTAAATACTCTTTATCCTCCATCCCTTCTGGGAGTGGCACATCAAGATCGCTAGTTTGCTTAGTACCTGGGAAATTGACCCCACAGTGCATCGAGAAGGTAAACACACTCGGATCGCGTTGAAAAATCGCCGCCGTACCATCGCCTTGATGGACATCGAGATCGACGATCAGAATTTTTTTGACTAAGTCAGATTGTTGTAATACACGGGAAGCAATCGCCAGATCGTTAAAGATACAAAACCCCGAACCATAGGTAGGGAAAGCATGATGCGTTCCACCTGCCGTATTACAAGCTAAGCCATATTCCAATGCTAATTTCGCAGTGAGAATCGAACCACCCAAGGCAATCCGAGTCCGATTGACTAACTCCGCACTCCAAGGTAATCCAATCCGGCGCTGTGCTTTGGGGTCTAACGTTCCGGTATAGTAAGCCTGAATATAAGCAGGATCGTGGACTAATTCTAACCACTCTGTCGGTGGTAATGTCGGCGTAAATACTCGATCGAGTGTCGTTACCCCATCTGCAAGTAATAAGTCATGCAACAGCCGAAATTTTGCCATCGGAAAGCGATGACTATCTGGCAACGGCGTAACATAATCAGCATGATAGACGATCGGGACAGACAAGGGAATTATGAGTTATGAGTTAAAGAGCTATTAGTAAAGACAGATATAATTAACGTCAGCACGGGTTAAGGATGTTGGCTTCGTTCTGGTACCGCCAACGATTAAAATCGTGGCTAGTGTTGCAAAGTCCGCCTTCGCGGACTGGAATATTAGTCTGCGAAGCGAAAAGTGCGGTCTTGGGGTTTCCCCAAGTAAAGCACCTTTTCAAGACAGGCAGACTTTGCATCATGAGCAGAGACTTCAGTCTCTAGGCTCTTCTCGACCCGAATTCACATTAATTAATTACTCTACACTGCTGCGTTTGAATCGATCGGTCGGACAAAATTTAGAAGAATCCGAACGTTAGTACTCATCAATCCAAAAATAATCAGACAGGCGCGCAAGCAATTTTTCCAGAGATGCTGTTTTGCTTCGATCGATGAAGTTGAAACATCTACAGTATCAAGATATCGATCGGCTGCTACTCCAACTTCCATAGGTGGAAAGATAAAGGTAGAGACAAATGCAAACACAAAAGCAAGTATCCCCAGGTTAAAGATCCAGTTCCATCGATCGTTTTTTAATCTAAACTCTGGGATTTCTTTCGCTACATTACTCAGCCACACATTTGCTACAAAAATAGGTAATGCGATAAAATAGGCAACCTTTATGACTTGAGGCTCGATCGTAAATTGCAGTGGATCGAAATAAAGTTTAAATCCAAATAGTAATAGCACCCCGATCGCTGACAAAACATATACGATCGAACTAAAAACTAGCAGCGTTAAAGATATGACTTTAATTTTATTTAGGTCGATCGGCATAGGGATTTTAGTTTGAAGCAATATAGATTAGACTTGACAACAGTAACATAGTCGGGATGCTCGCGATTGGAATTGGTACATTCCCGAATGGATGCTAGCCCAACTCGATCGCAAAAATCCCAAAACTCTTCACCAGGCTTGCGATGGCGTTCAAAATCATGCGTTAGGTTGGGCGATCTAAAAAATTAGCTACTAAATTGAGATCGATAGGCATCGATCCAGATGAGGAGTGAAGATCGACATTTTTGCTGTTGAGTTTGTATGGCTGATTCCTGTCTGTTATATTTAAGGTTCAATAACTTTAACGTCTTAAGCGTTTAGGGGAGCTTCATGGACATCACAACCACTCTAAAACAAATCGTTGCGCTGGATATCCAAGATCGAATTCGCCTAGTACAAGGCATCTTAGATAGTATTGCGGCAGAACAAGTCGATCTCGATCTTACAGAAGCCCAAAAGCAGGAACTCGATCGACGAATTGATGATTATGAAGCAAATCCTGATAATGTCATGACTTGGGCAGAAGTTAAAGCTTCGATTAAGGCACGAGCATGAATTATGTATTGGTGTTCCGCTTAGAAGCTCGTAAAGAACTTGATGAAGTGTATATCTGGTATGAAAGTCAGCAACCAGGGCTAGGTGATGATTTTTTAGAGCAGGTTGAAGGGGTATTAGATCGAATTTGCCAGATGCCAGAGTCTTATCCTGCTGTTTATCGTGATATTCGGCGATCGATCGTGCGCCGCTTTCCCTACACTATTTACTATCGGATCGTATCGAGCCGAGTGATAATTACCGCAGTCTTTCATGGGCGCAGAGATCCAACAACTTGGCAGGCTCGAACCTAGCAATCTAATTGACATCCACCTATTGACGCTCCCCCGCAGTTAGGGTTCATGAAACTTGTGTATGAATGGATTTAGATTACATGCAGTTGGCGAATTTTTTGATGTAGATCGTTATCTAAGTCAATATAGCATTGACTATAATTCTATTTGGCATAGTGGGAAGAATTTATATACTAGTAGTGGCTTTGTCAAGTATCTTGGTAATGAATTTAAATTAGATATTTACGAACAAGAAACGATTGCAATTAAATACCTACAACAAAATCGAGATGCGTTAAAGGCAGTAGTAGAGTGGGAAAATGTAGAAGCTGTCATCTTAGGTATAAGTCCAGAACTTCGGATTGACTCAAATACATGCTCTATATGTCTGTCTTTTTCTCCAATGCTTGTGAATTTAGCGGGGGAGATTGGGTTGGAATTAGCTTTTTATGTAAGACCGTCTATCTCATATGATTATGAGTATGAGGTTGAAAGGATGCAAGGGGGTTGGCAATAATACTCAACAGCCATCAAATTACCCTCTCCCGGTTTTGAAGAGGGTAATTTTAACATCTCTAATGCTTACAAACTTCGCGAATGGATGCTAGCCCAACCCGATCGCAAAAATCACCAAAACCTTCATCTGGCTTACGATCCTGCTTGAAGTAAGTCAGCATCGGTGTGAAGAAAGTTTCGAGATCGTTGATGTGCATCTTGTCGGTGTAGACTTGCGCCAACCGCGTTTGTGCGGGACAGCCAGCCAACCATACCTGATAGGTTTCGGGGACGATCCCCACGAAGCCGACTTCTGCCATGTACGGACGCGCGCAACCGTTGGGGCAACCCGTCATCCGAATTACAAATTGCTCGTCAGTCAAACCTAATTTAGTCAGCAAGGCACGGAAACGCTCGTTGACGCTAGGAGCAACCCGCTCGGATTCGGTGACGGCTAAACCGCAGGTAGGTAGGGCTGGGCAAGCCATCGAGTAACGGATGAGGCTATCGATTTTGCTGGGATCTGGCTCGACACCGTGGGTAATTAAAATTTTATCGATTTTAGCGCGATCGGCTGGATCGATATCGTACATTAGCACGTTTTGATGGGGTGTCACCCGCATCGGCATTTGATACTGTTGGACGAGTTCGCGCAATGCAGTACGTAGCTTGAACGCACCATCATCTTTGATCCGTCCGTTGACGATCGATAAACCCAAGAATACCTTACCGTCCCCCTGTTCGTGCCAGCCCAAGAAGTCTAGATATTTGAAGGCTGGTAATGATTTGAGAGGTTCGATTTTTTTGCCGTAATATTCTTCGACTTTGGCGATGAATTTTTCCACGCCCCAATCGTGGATCAGATACTTCATCCGTGCGTGACGGCGGTTGGTACGATCTCCATAATCGCGTTGGGTAGACACGATCGCTTTAACTAGATCGTAGATATCATCTTTAGCGACATACCCGATCGGATCGGCAATTCTAGCAAATGTTTCTTCTTTATTATGCGTACGTCCTAATCCGCCACCAGCATAAATATTGAAGCCCAAAAGTTCGCTCTTGTCGTCGGTAATTACTACCAATCCCAAATCTTGGGAAAAAATATCGATCGAGTTATCGCCAGGTACCGTCACCGCACATTTAAACTTGCGGGGCATGTATTCAGCACCGTATAGCGGTTCTTCACCCTCAGTAAAAATGGTGTGGTTGAGATCTTTTTTCAGTGCGGCTTTGACTTCTGGGGATGGTTCGCCACTGATAGCTTTCTCGCCATCCAACCAGATCTCGTAATAAGCACCAGAATGCGGTGTGAGCAGATCGGCGATCCGCTCGCCATACTCGCGCGCATAGGTATACTCTGGCTTAGTATTAAATGGAGCTGGTGGAGTCATCACATTCCGGCTGACATCCCCGCACGCACCGAGGGTAGAACCCATGTTCTGGACGATCGCCGCAATCGCTGGTTTGAGATTTTTCTTGAGGATGCCGTGCATCTGGAAGCCCTGGCGGGTAGTCGCGCGGATCGTCTCATTACCGTAATCGCTCGCCAATCGATCGAGTGCCAAATATAGTTGTGGGGGAATAAATCCGCCCGGATTGCGCGTCCGCAGCATCATCGAGTAATCTTTTTCCTGTCCCTTGACACGGTTATCGCGATTATCTTGCTGGTAGGAACCGTGAAATTTGAGAATCTGAATCGCGTCTTCGCTGAAATAATTTGTATCTAATAGTAGTTCGCTAGCAACAGGTTCCCGCAGATAGTTACTGTCTGTCTTTAAATGTTCTACTTTAGAAAGCTTTTTTGGGGAGGAAGTATTAACCATACTGAATTTAGGGATACTGGCAGGCAGAGATCTAGTCTATCGCAATCCCACAAATGAGATTTACATGCCTCTATTATTTTAACGATTTAGGGGGTGAGAGAGAGGACAGGGAATAGGAAATGGGGCTTTTGTCTATCGATCGAGATTATGAGCCTAATTATGTGGCGATGTTGCTGCACCGATCGAGATCGGAGTCCCAGCGGCGATTGGATCCGGTAAGGCTCGCCCTTGAATTCGATATTCCTCAATTAGCAGTTCTAATACCTCTTCACCATGTTGGATTGCTTCGGCGTAGGTACTACCATGCGTATGCACTCGATCGCCAAATTCAGGTAGGCTGACCATGTAGATTTCATCTTCGATCGACCATTGAATAACCATGCTATATGGCGGTTTCATTCTGGATCTCCTTCTTCGAGCGTTGCTAAATCTTGCAATGCGCTACGCACATCTTGTTCCTGATATCTTTGAGCATCAGCACCATCTCGACCGGATAAAATAATGCTGTAATCCAGATTTGGGTGGCTCCAAACTGTATGGCTACCTTTACCAGAACGATAAGAAAAGCCAGCACTTAGTAATGTAGATTTAAGTTCTCGAACTTTTTGTGGCATGGATACCGACTCAATCTATCTCTCAGATTAACACGATTACCTCTGGTAGGCTGCGCCAACGCTAGCGGATTATACTGGATAGAACAGTCTCAGTACAGTGCCAATGGACGATTTGCAAGACTTGAGGAGATACGCACCCGCTACCGAGCGCAATCGCGAACCGATTCTCGAAGTGTTGCGCCAAGTCTTACCACCCGCAGGGACAATTCTCGAAATTTCTAGCGGTACAGGCGAACATGCGATCTTTATGGCTCCCCAACTCTTCCCGCGTCAGTGGTTGCCATCCGATCCCAATCCAGCTGCCCGCGCCAGCATTGCCGCATGGCAACAAGCCGCACCATGCAATAATCTTCATCCACCGATCGATCTCGATGCCAGTAGCCCCCAATGGTCGGTAGAATCAGATGAGAGCTTGAAGTTAGATCCCATTAGTGCGATCGTGAATATTAATATGGTTCACATCGCCCCCAAATCCGCCTATTTAGGCTTGATGGCAGGAGCCAGCCGGATTTTACCAAATAAAGGTATTTTGTACCTCTATGGGCCATTCAAACAAGATGGAGTCCACACCGCACCCAGCAACGCCGCCTTCGATGTCAGCCTCCAATCCCAAAACCCCGACTGGGGCATCCGTGACTTAGCAGAAATAACCGCAGCCGCCGAAACCCACAACCTCCACCTCCACAAAATCTTCCCCATGCCAGCCAACAACCTCTCAGTAGTATTTCAAGCCAGCAAAACTTAAAAATACTCGCTAAATACAAAAAATCCCTTTGCGAACTCCGCGCCTTCTCCGCGTCCTTTGCGTTTAAAAACACCACTCCAACTCTCCCAATCGACTAGAATAGTCACTTCAGCCACTCTCCCTAGCACATGACAGCCAACACCGACTTTCTCGCCCATCTCAACAGCTCCCAACGTCGTGCCGTCGAGCATTACTGTGGGGCATTATTAGTCGTAGCTGGGGCGGGTAGTGGCAAAACTAGGGCACTCACCTATCGCATCGCCAACCTGATCCGCACCCATCGTGTCGATCCTCAACATATCTTAGCCGTCACCTTTACAAACAAAGCAGCGAAAGAAATGCGATCGCGGATCGAACTATTATTCGCTCAACAACAGGCAGAAATAAAATTTGGTAAAGCTTGGGGAGCCTTGGACGAGTATCAACAAACCCAACTGCGATCGCACGTATATAAGACCATTATCAAAGACTTGTGGATCGGTACCTTCCATGGTTTATTTAGTAAAGTCTTGCGCTTTGATATCGAAAAATATCAAGATGACAAAGGCCGCACTTGGAATAAGAATTTCTCGATCTTTGACGATGCTGACTGTCAGGGACTAGTCAAACAAATCGTCGTCAAACAATTAGATTTAGATGATAAGAAATTTGAACCGCGAGCGGTACGTTATGCAATTAGTAATGCCAAGAATCAAGGCTTATCGCCAGATGAGTTTAGAAAAGAGCAAAATGACTATCGCGGGCGGGTAATCTCGGAAGTCTACACTTATTACCAAGATGCGCTGTGCGCGAATAATGCCCTAGATTTCGACGACTTATTATTAGTCCCCGTGCAATTATTTCGTCAAAACTTACAAGTCTTAAATTATTGGCATAAAAAGTTTCGCCATATTTTAGTCGATGAGTATCAAGATACCAACCGTACTCAATACGATCTGATCCAATTATTAGTTACCAATGGTGTCGATAGCAAAACCTTCGATGCCTGGGAACATCGATCGATCTTTGTGGTTGGCGATGCCGATCAATCGATCTATTCATTTCGGATGGCAGATTTCACGATTCTGATGAATTTTCAGGATGACTTCGGCGATAGTAAACCAGCCGATCGCACCGAAACGATGGTGAAATTGGAAGAGAACTATCGATCGCGTGAAAATATCTTAGCTGCTGCCAATCATCTGATTCAGCACAACACCCAACGGATCGATAAGATCCTCATTGCCACACGCGGCGAGGGCGAACCAATCTTCCTGTACAAAGCAGATAATGAAATCGACGAGGCTGAATTTGTTGTCAATGAAACGCGGAAACTAGAGCGCGAAAATCCAGAACTAAATTATGGCAACTTTGCTGTATTATATCGGACTAACGCTCAATCTCGACCGATCGAAGATGCTTTCGTCCGCGCACAAATTCCCTATACGATCGTCGGCGGATTAAAGTTTTACGATCGGCGAGAAATTAAAGACATTATCGCTTATCTCCGGGCGGTGATGAATCCCAGCGATACAGTTAGTTTGCTGCGGGTCATCAATACACCCAGGCGCGGTGTTGGCAACACGACGATCGATCGACTCCAGAACGCCGCACAGCAATTAGGCGTGCCGCTATGGGAAATTATCAATGATGAAACTTCAGTTGCCACAGTTGCTGGGAAATCTGCCAAAGGTGTCCAAAGTTTCGTTAATATTTTAAATAAATGGCGCAGCGAAGCAGAAACTCGTCCGGTAGTGGATGTTGTATCTGGGATTATTGAAGATACGGGTTATGTCCATGAGTTACAAACTCAAGGAACAGATGAAGCTTTAGAACGTATCCAAAACGTTCAAGAATTAGTTAACGCGACGATCCAATTCCAAGAAGAGCATGATGAGCCAACGCTCGAAGCTTATCTAGCCAGTGCGGCGCTCAGTTCCGATCTCGACAATCTCCAAGAAGGCAAAGAAGCCGTCTCGTTAATGACCTTACATGCGTCCAAAGGATTGGAATTTCCGATCGTGTTTTTAGTAGGATTGGAAGCAGGCTTGTTCCCGAGTTTTCGATCGCTCAATGACCCCCTAGCTGTCGAAGAAGAACGTCGATTATGTTATGTTGGCATCACCCGTGCCCAAGAAATGTTATATCTCACTCACGCCCGCGAACGCCGTTTGTATGGATCCAGAGAACCCGCCGTGCGATCGCAATTTATCGGCGAATTGCCACCCGAACTAATTAATAGCAATCTGCGGAGTAAAGGTCGGCAGCAAACAACCGCTCAAACCACGCCAAAATCGCCCAAGACAGTCGGTAATGCGACCAGTCAAACAACCGGATGGCGGGTGGGCGATCGCGTAATCCATCGCAGTTTTGGGGTGGGACAGATCACGCATGTATTTGGTACCGAGCAGAAACAATCTGTCGCAATTAAGTTTCCCAATCTCGGTCAAAAAATTATCGATCCGAAAATCGTTGGATTACAAAAAATTGGTTAGTACCATCTCATCGTGAATACTTATTTATTCCCCGATCGAACTCAATATCAATTGGCGATAGGGGCATCAATCGATGTTGCTACCTTAGTCAGATTTCTCGAAATTACCTATCAAGAGCTATATCCCCACCAACAAGACTATCGACATTTACAGTTTACAGTCGATCGCTACTTCACTCAGCAAACACCACTGTGGTTTGTGACTGATACCGAGCGGGAGCGATCCGATCGAAAAATTGCTTGTTTGTGGGTGGGGATTGCCATCGACCAAATCACTGGTAATCGACATCCAAATGTTTTTCTGATTTATGTCGATCCTGCTTACCGTCGCCAAGGTATCGGACGCGGGTTGATGCAACACGTTGAGGCGTGGGCAAGAAGTCAAGGTTATCACCAGATTGGCTTGCAGGTATTTACAACCGATCGACCCGCGATCGCTCTATACCAACAACTAGGCTACAAATCGCGATCGATTTCGATGATGCGAGAATTGTAACTGAGATCGATTATGATTCGCTCTGGAATTGCTACGCTAGAAATGGTAGTTAAGGATCGATCTCCCAGCAGCGGGACTGAATGACAATCTAATATTCACTATTCACTATATCAAGATGAAAGAAATCGTCGGTGAAATCAAACTCCAGATTACGATCTTAGTTGCACTCGTCGCCATCATGTGGGGGATTGAGATCCTCGATACCTATGTTTTTCATCACGGACTCGACATCTTAGGCATTTTACCCCGCGAACCGATCGGCCTACGCGGAATTTTATTTGCACCTTTTTTACATGCGAATTTCCCACACCTAATTGCGAATACCATTCCCTTTATCGTCCTCGGCGGGTTGATTATGGCGCAAAATACCGCTGATTTTGCGATCGTGTCGGTTATATGTATGTTCGTCGGCGGTTTGGGCACCTGGTTATTTGGTGGTAGAGGCATCCATATCGGTGCTAGTGGCGTGATTTTTGGCTATCTCGGCTTTTTGCTGACACGGTGTTATTTCGATCGCACTTTGGTGTCGGGATTAGTCGCACTATTTGTCGGTACTACCTACGGTAGCGTAGTGTGGGGAGTCTTCCCCTCACTTCCAGGTATCTCTTGGGAAGGTCACCTATTCGGCTTTTTGGGTGGGATATTTGCTGCGAGATTCGTCGTTAATAGTAGCAAAAATCGATCTTTTTAGTGAGGGATTAGGGGTTAGGGATTAGCGAAAATCTCCTAGCTCCTAACTCCAAAACACCATCGAGTAAATTTATGGCACCAACTACCGATCGCATCACCACTAAAATCCAGATCTTGGGTACGTTCGTCACTCTGGCGTGGCTAGTTCCTATCCTGAGCACCTATTTCTCTTCCATCTACTTGCTACTTTGGTATGGCATCATCCCTCGCCAGTCGCTCGGCTTGAGAGGAATTTTATTCGCACCCTTTTTACACGAAGACGGTACACATCTACTCATCGATACCATTCCCTTTGTGGCTCTGGGCTGGGCGATAATGGCACGATCGCTCGCCAATTTTACACCCGTCTCGCTCATTTGTTTGGGAATTAGCGGTTTGGGTATTTGGCTGACTGGTCATACCAGCAAAGTATCATATATTGTCGGTAGTGGTGGTCTAATTTATGGTTATATCAGCTATTTACTGGCGATGTACTGCCTCGATCGCCGCTCGATCGGTTCTGCGGTTGTAGCTCTGGCGATCGGTTGTACTTACACTATCGTGCGGGCGGGTTCGTCCTCATGGTTTCTATCGGGAAATTTATGGCAAGAGGTCATCTTTGGTTGTATGGGTGGTGTGTTGGCTGCAAAGCTTGTCTTCAAAAAATAAAGGTTTTTTTATCGGTCGATATCGATATTTCGATCGATCTGCTACTAATTCAGGAAAAAGTCGCTAATCCACAGCTAGAAGATCGTACAAAAGTCCGATTTAATTCGATCGTCATTCACGGAAAATAAGGTGAGGTAAATAAATCATCTCGCTCCGTCTAAATACGACGCATCGCCATTAAATCTTTCATATGCACTTTTTAGAACCTGAAGAAGAAGATTGTTACTTCTGCCTACCGTTAGGTTGGGACGGTATTTTCAAGGAAGAAACTTTTGGCGATCGATTGCTACTTTTTTACGAGCAATTTAATAGTAGTACTCGGGCTTTATTGGATGAGTGCTTATTTCGGGAAGTCAGCCAGGGTATTACTGTGACTGGATTACAAATTCTTTGTAAAAATGAGATTATCTACAAACGATCGATCCAAAAACACCAAAAAATCGGTAATGAGATCCGCTGGATTTGGCCGGAAACAGTCACTCAGTTCGAGATCGGCATTCAGACACCAGACTGGTGTGGACAGGTGTTTCGACTGCAAGATTATTGGTTGAAGTAACAGCGTTCTGACTTGCTCCTGTCGAAACACCTGGTTAGTGACTAGTTTGCGGAGTCAGTTGAGATAAGTATTCGGATATCTCTCTGCTACAGGTTCGTCCGCCCACATAGAATAGGGATAGTGATGGAATACAAGCTATGGATAACAATAATTGGCTACAACAGATTTTAATGCTGGGCATTGGCACGACGACATTAGTTGCCGATCGCGTGCGGGAAGTCAGCGAACAATGGGTCAAGGAGGGTAAGATCGATCCCGAGCAAGCTAAGTCATTTGTCGATGACTTAATGCAGCAGATGAAGCTCGATCCGGCAAACTTTGAGGTACAGATGCAAAGAATGATCCGCAACACCATGCAAGATCTGGGCGTACCCCGTCAAGCCGAAATGGACGAACTACGCGGACGCATCGACAGACTCGAACGTCAGGTGCGCGACTTAGAAAATAAATTATGGAAGTAGCCAGATGGCAGCTCTCTAACGCATAATTACTAGAAGAATTTAAAGATTCGTGGGCACAGCAGCTGCAAATGCGAATCACCAGCCACCGATGACTATAATCAGATAGTGGTCAATATCAGCTTGAGTATGAAAGAAATTTTAGTAAGTTTAGGCGTGATGCTGGGATGCGGTATCCTAGTTTTAATCTTCCAATTTTCTGCAGGTACACCAGCAGCAACGGCGGGAAGTATCGTTGGATCTGAATCGATCGCGAGCGTCAATAAATCCGCACCTACACCTTCTAATTTAATAACTATGGATAACAGTGAAAAAGAGATTACCACCGCTTCAGGACTAAAATATGTCGAGCTGACCGAAGGGACGGGTACGACCCCAACTAAAGGACAAACTGTATCGGTTCACTACACTGGGACATTGGAAAACGGTACGAAATTTGACAGTTCGCGCGATCGGAATCAACCCTTTAAATTTCAAATTGGTGAAGGCCAAGTAATTAAAGGTTGGGATGAGGGACTCAGTACGATGAAAGTCGGCAGTCGGCGCAAGCTGATTATCCCCGCCGAGCTAGGTTATGGAGATCGGGGTGCTGGTGGTGTGATTCCGCCCAAAGCAACACTAATATTTGATGTCGAACTGCTTGAGATTAAGGGATAAGCGGCCGAAGTGGCTGGCGACTGGGGGAAGTTTTCCCACCGTCGCCACTCAAATGTCAATTTGGGAACATAGCTTGGTAGAGTATTGTCATAGGTAGGTAGGATGTTTGAACGCGAGTCGCCACCATGAGTCAATCACTTTCCCTATCTTGGTCCCAGCTTGAGGACAACCTCCCTCGAACTAGAGTGCAAGTAGATAAATTAGATAAATTACCGAACAACGAACTAATCTTGCTCGCACAGTCTGGATTGCGGACGGATCGAGCAGCTTTAGCCGAACTGATGCGTCGCCACCAGTCTCATGTCGATCGGATTTTGTATCACTTGGCTCCAGACTGGCAAGATCGGGCAGATCTGGCTCAGGAAGTGTGGATTCGGGTCTACAAAAATATCAAAAGTCTCAACGAACCAGAAAAATTTCGCGGTTGGTTGAGTCGGATCGCGACTAATCTGTTTTACGATGAGTTGCGCAAACGCAAGCGGGTGGCTCCACCCCTATCGCTAGACGCACCGATTAACGTGGAAGACGGCTCGATCGAGTGGGATATCGCCTCAGACACGCCCAATCCAGCCGAACACCTGAGCACGGTTGAATTCTACGACCAATTGAGAGCAGCGATTGCCAATTTACCAGCGGCTTTTCGCACTACGATCGTCTTGCGGGAAATCGAAGGATTATCGTATGAAGAGATTGCTGATGTGACAGGAGTGTCGATCGGTACCGTGAAATCAAGAATTGCCAGAGCTAGAGCTGGATTGCAATCTCAGCTAACTGGTTATTTTGAATCGTAACTAAATCTCCACAACGGGGAATATTAGCAATATATTTATATTTAGTCTTGCTGGCTGATATTAAAATTTATTTAAGTTTGGGACACACACAGGGTAATTGAGGATCGGAACATGACAGACAACTTCGATGGGGAGCGCTCTGGTGCCGTTTTGGACGAACGGTTCGAGTTGCTTAGCGCCTATCTCGATGGTGAAGCGACACTCAGCGAACGGCAGCAAGTAGAAGCCTGGTTGGCGAGCGACCCCGCAGTTCAACAACAATATCGTCAGCTGCAACAGCTGCACCTGGCATTTCCCAGTATCTCCGTCCCGAGCAGCCAGTCTGCTCAAAGTTTAGCTACCGATGTGTTTGCTAAAATCGATCGACAGCGCAATCGCCGCTGGACTTGGTTTGGTGGCAGTGCGATCGCCGCAACATTGGCAGCAACAATTGCTGGATTAAGCGGTCTGTTTGGCGACGCTAATAGTCCGCAACTTCAGTTTGCAGCAAATAATGCTGAGAAGCCAGCACCGTTAATGGTGGCATTAAACGACCCGATTCTCGCGATTCCCGCTAAGAGCGATCGGGTAATCGAAGTGCCAATGCCCGCACCAGAAGTAAATATCGATTGATAGATTTACAGAACTCAGCGCGACTATCTTCAATCCAGCCTAAAAAGAGCGATACCTTTCGGTATCGCTCTTTTGTTTAGCAGCGAGTTTGATTAATTAACGTGAGTTCGGGATAAGGAAAATCGATCTGCTCCGTTCAAGCACCGCCCTGAACTATAAGTGTTTCGTTCCGAAAGGCTACGCCAACGGGCTAATAGCAAAAGTTCGTTTCAACGAACTAATCAATTGGGCAGTTCTCTGAAGAGAACTTTTGCTATGAGCAACTAATTCATTTGAGGGCGGTTCAGAAACGAAGCTAGGAGTCATTAAGTGGACATCTTTAACCCGAACTCACGTTAATTATGCTTCTTCTGCTGCCAGCGCAGCTGCCGCTGCTTTAGCTGCTTTTTTAGGAGGATCGAGTTTGAGACTTAGGTACCGAATGACATCTTCACTCAGACGCATTGCGCGTTCGAGCGGGGCAATTTCTTTGCCGGACCCAGTGTAGTTGACTTGAACGTAAATCCCATCGCGGTGCTTACCGATGAGGTACGCAAGGCGGCGTTTGCCACGCTGTTGGATTTCGATATCAGTGGCTCCGTTGGTCTCGATAATCGCCCGATATTTTTTGATAGATTCATCAGCCTGCTCGTCCGATAAGTCGGGACGCAGGATGTACATGATTTCGTATTTGTCGCTCACAGATTCTCCTTATGGACATAGTGGCTTCCGCTCGATGCACAGGGGCGATCGCAGAAGCAAGGATTTATCATTATATCAGCAATTGAGTATGTTCCAACACCGCAATTTTAAATTTGGGAAATCGGGATGAGTTGGCATGGACATCAGCAATTCTCATGATAGAATTTCAACTGGTATTGAGGGGTAAATCTAGCTCTAGACCCTACCCCTGTTAAGGTGACAAAAGCATGACTAAGTAGTGAGGAGCCGAAAAGTAGCAATATGAGGATGTTTGGGGTCATACTTCTTCTTTGTGGGCGGCTTTTTTGCTCCTCGTGGGGACGACAAGAAACGTTTGAGATTCACATGACTTGCACATGCTCGCAAAAACTCCGCTAACAAAAGCACACTCATGTGTGCAAAAGGTTGCCAATCCTCAGCACAGATCGCAATCTCCATCCCTCGAAAAGTTGACTGGACTTCTTCAACCACATAATAATTGGATAAGCTCGACTCAATTTTTCCGGCACCATGAACATCTTTAAGCGCAGCTTTAACCGTAGATAGAATGTTAAACGCCATCAGTGCTATACAAAAAACGCACAATGCCGCTTTGGGATAACCCAATGTCTTGAGTTCACAATTAAAAGTATCAGTAATAACTTGGAACATCTGTTCGATTTGCCATCGATTGAGGTAAAGATCTGCCACCATGATGGCTGTCACCTCTGTCTGAGGCAAATTAGTTAACACTGTTACTTGTAAATCGCCATGACGAGTTGAGTGTTTCAGTTGAATCGTCACTCGGCGGACAAAAAGACCACTATCGAGTCGAACCTGTTGCTCGAAAATAGTGCCACTGTCATTTTGCCCAACTGCCAATCTTGGTGTTATTTCCGTCCATTTCAAACCCAGGTGCTCTCGAATCACAAAACTGGCTCCATGTGTACTAATACCAGTCAAAAAGTCCTTGGTGCAAAAATTCCGGTCAGCAATCCATACTTGCCCTGCTTTGACCGTTTCGAGCACTAATGGTAGCAACGATCGCTCTTGAGCGTGAGCATCTTCTTCTGGAAATACATCCACGACCATTTCTCGCTGCGGGTCTAGTACCGCGATTGCTTGTCCTGGCAAGGCTCCTGCAACTTCTGGTCGTAATACCTTTAGTCGATGTTCTGTGCCCCCGATATGATTCCCATCAATGATTCTGACTTCGGATCCTGGTAAGACGACCTTAATTGCTTGAGTAAATTCTGTGACTACTGAGGAAAGTTGTTCGCCACTATACCGCACCAATGCCTGAGACAAATTAGGTTCTAGCCCATTGATTTTGGCATACAAGGATACTTTCGACACCCCCACTACTTTCTCGAATGCTTTGTAAGCGGCACCCACTGATGGATAAATCCCGCAGACGACTAAGCTCATGATTTCGACTACGTTTGAGAATAAGAGTTCTCTGGTGTACTGCCGCTCGGCAGTGTCTTCAAACAACCGCTCTAGTTGCTCTGTGGCAAAGATTCTTTCCATAATTGCTCTTACCATCACTGTCAAAGGTGTCTGTTCTACAAATCTCTCAAAGATGTCACTAATCATCTTCAATTCCCTCACTCTGCTTAGGTTTTCAGCTTTCGAGTCAGATTATACTCGGCTTTTATGCCCTTTGAGGCTCTACCAGTACAACAGCTCACCTTAACAGGGGTACTCTAGACCCTGAATCATAAAAGTGAGGAGGCAATCCCATTTACAGTACCCAAATATCATGGGCTTGGCCAGCTATTTTCCATAATGAGAATTGCTGGATCGCTAGGTCGATCGGAGATTGGCGATCGGAAGGTACCTAAAATCGCTATGCTAGAGCAGAACACGATCTGAGAACGCGGTATGAGCTTAGAATATCCCGATAATTTACGCTATGTAGACAGCCATGAGTATGTCAGTACGACCGCAGACGTAGCAACGATCGGTGTGAGTGCCTTTGCAGTAGACCAATTGGGTGATATCGTATTTGTCGAATTACCCGAAGTTGGCGAGACGATTAGCAAAGGTAGTGCTTTTGGGACGATCGAGTCTGTCAAAGCCGTCGAAGATCTCAAAGCCCCAATTAGTGGCAAGGTACTCGAGCGCAATGATGCCGCGATCGATGCGCCAGAAATAATTAGCACCGATCCATATCAAACTGGCTGGTTGCTGAAAATTAGTGTTGACAATGACAACGAACTTAAGGACACTCTCTCAGCCACGGAATATCGCGTTCGTGTTGAAGGTGCTTAGGGCATTCTAGATAGATAATCGATAATACTAATACTGCCGCTCTATCGCAGTCAAATTTGTCGCAGCCAGATCTAGCTAGATCCGTTACATTTAATTACAGTATCTATTCAGACCTCGATCGCCACTATGACGCAATCTTTACCTCGGTTCGCTCAGTCTGCACCAGCGGCTGCCAGTTCGGTTCGGTTTCCTACAGATGTAGAATTTGTGCCGAGACATATCGGCCCGCAGCCTGCTGATATCGATAAAATGCTGGCAGTATTAGGTGTGAGTAGTCTAGATGAAGCGATCGAGCGCACGGTGCCAGCCGGAATCAGGCTGACTCAGCCACTCGCGATTGAAGCAGTCCCAAGTGAATATACAGTTTTAAATAAACTCAAAGAAATCGCTGCCAAAAATCAGGTTTTCCGGTCTTATATCGGCATGGGCTATGCTAATTGCATCACCCCCACCACGATCCAACGGAATATCTTAGAAAATCCCGGTTGGTACACGCAATATACACCGTATCAACCCGAGATCGCTCAAGGGCGATTGGAAGCATTACTCAATTATCAGACGATGATAATCGATCTGACCGGAATGGCGATCGCCAATGCTTCGCTCCTCGATGAAGGTACGGCAGCAGCAGAAGCAATGACGATGAGCTATGGGTTACAGAAGACTAAAATTAATAGTTTCTGGATATCTGAAGCTTGCCATCCCCAAACGATCGATGTCATTAAAACACGAGCTTTACCATTAGGCATCGAAGTAATTATCGGCGACCATCAATCGATCGATTTCAGCCAACCATTATTTGGGATGTTGTTACAATATCCCGCTAGCGATGGAGCGATTTATGATTATCGCAAAACGATCGATCGCGCGCATCAAGCTGGCGTTATCGTCACTGTTGCTGCTGACTTACTGAGTCTGACCCTCCTCACGCCACCAGGCGAATTTGGTGCCGATATCGTGGTTGGGAATACCCAACGTTTCGGTGTACCACTGGGCTATGGTGGCCCTCATGCGGCCTACTTTGCGACCAAAGATGCTTATAAGCGACAAATCCCCGGTCGGTTAGTTGGCGTATCCAAAGACAAACGTGGTAAAACGGCTCTCCGCTTGGCACTCCAAACCCGCGAACAACACATCCGCCGCGATAAAGCCACGAGTAATATTTGTACCGCTCAAGTCCTGCTGGCAATTATGGCCGGAATGTATGCGGTTTATCATGGCCCAGAAGGTTTGAAATCGATCGCCACGCGGATTCACAATCTCACTTGTACTCTCGCCACTGGCTTGACTAAATTAGGCTACACCGTCGGGACTGCACCCTACTTCGACACATTGCGGGTACAGGTAGATGGCAACGCCGCTGTAATTAGCGAACGTGCGGTAGCTCAAAAAATTAACCTCCGCCACATCGATGCTAATTCGATCGGCATCACCCTCGACGAAACCACCTCCCCTGCGGATGTGATGGACTTATGGCGGATTTTTGCAGGTGACAAAGCGACCGATTTCACCTACTCCGAAATCGCTGAAACCGGCTCGACCGACTCGATTCAAACCTCAACCCTAGCACGGACATCTGCATACCTCACCCATCCAGTCTTCACTAGCTACCATTCCGAAACCGAATTGCTGCGGTATATGACGCGCTTACAATCCAAGGATTTATCCCTCGCTCAAGCAATGATTCCGCTCGGTTCCTGCACGATGAAGCTCAACGCGACCTCCGAGATGGTACCCGTAACTTGGGCAGAATTCGGTCAAATCCACCCCTTCGCCCCCGTCGAACAGGCACAAGGTTATCAAGTATTATTTGATGACTTAGAGCGCTGGCTGGCCGAAATTACTGGCTTCGATGCGATTTCCCTTCAGCCGAATGCTGGCTCGCAAGGTGAATACACCGGACTATTAGTAATTCGTGAGTATCACCACCAACGCGGCGATGTCGATCGCAATGTCTGCTTGATTCCCCAATCTGCCCACGGTACCAACCCAGCCAGCGCAGTGATGGCCGGAATGCAAGTAGTCCCGATCGCCTGTGACAATGATGGCAACATCGATGTCGCCGATCTCCGCGCTAAAGCCACCCAACATCAGGCTAAATTAGCCGCCTTAATGGTGACGTATCCCTCCACCCACGGCGTATTTGAAGAAGCGATTGTCGAAATTTGTACGATCGTCCACGAGCATGGCGGCCAAGTCTACATGGACGGGGCCAATCTCAACGCCCAAGTCGGCTTGTGTCGCCCCGGCGACTTCGGTGCCGATGTCTGTCACCTCAACCTCCACAAAACTTTCTGCATCCCCCACGGCGGTGGTGGCCCTGGCATGGGGCCGATCGGTGTTATGGCACATTTAGCCCCCTATCTGCCCACCCACAAAGTCATCCCTATGGGTGGAGAAAAAGGCATCGGCGCAGTCTCCGCCGCACCTTGGAGTAGCGCCAGCATTTTACCGATTTCCTGGGTCTACATTGCCCTCATGGGTGGATCGGGATTGAAATTAGCGACCGAAGTTGCCATTCTTAGCGCCAACTACATCGCCAAACGCTTAGAGAACCACTACCCCGTCCTCTATAAAGGCAAAAATGGCTTTGTCGCGCACGAGTGTATTCTCGACCTGCGCGAGTTTAAAAAGACCGCCGACATCGAAGTCGATGATATCGCCAAACGTCTAATTGACTTTGGTTTCCATCCCCCCACCGTATCTTGGCCAGTCGCCGGAACGGTGATGGTCGAACCGACCGAAAGCGAATCATTAGCGGAACTCGATCGGTTTTGCGATGCGATGATCGCCATCCGCGAAGAAATCCACGAAATCGAAATCGGCAATGTGGATAAACAAAATAACGCCCTGAAAAATGCCCCACACACGATCGCGGATCTGGTCGATGCGAGTTGGGATCGTCCTTACAGTCGCGAGCAGGCAGTGTTCCCTGTAGCTGGGTTGCAGGAATATAAGTTCTGGCCAGCAGTAGGTCGGATCGATCAAGCTTATGGGGACAGAAATCTGGTTTGTTCTTGTTTGCCGATGGATGCCTATAGTCAGGAATAGTATTAGAGTTAGAGTAGGGGTAATTGATGAATTACCCCTACAAGTAAATTATTAGTGATGTTCTGGCTAAGACGCTTCGAGGTCGATCGATCGTGCATACCGATCCAGATATTATGTCAGGTGCGCCAGTATTTATCGGTACTCGTGTGCCGCTCCAAACTCTATTTGACTACCTAGAAGATGAAAATGGTTTAAGTGAATTTTTAGAAGATTTTCCTCATCTAAAAGTTCCTGTAATCTAAGTATTGGAATCGAGCGTTTTTGATAAAACCTTCCGTATCGATTTACTCATTAGAGAAACCCAATATTCACAATAGGATCGAGTGCCATCAGGATAGTAATGATATGATTACCAAAGAGTTAAAACAACAAATTTTATCCTTATCATCAGACGAACAATATGAGATAGTCCGGTTGATTCAGGCACAAACTAACTCATGGGCTGGGATTACTAAAACACCTGGAGTTGTTGGTGGCGATGCTTGTATTAGAAATATGCGGATTCCAGTTTGGAGCCTAGTTGAATATCGCCAAATGGGGGCTAACGATGACAAAATCCTTGAAGCCTATCCTCAATTGACAGCAGCAGATTTAGCTAATGCGTGGGCTTATGCTGAGACTTTTCCTGCTGAAATTGCTCAAGCAATTGCTGTGAATCAGGAAGCATAGATGATTAAGTTATATGCTGACGAAAATTTTGAACTTCCAGTAGTTAAGCGGCTCAGAGAAAAAGGCTATGATGTACTAACGACGAGAGAAGCGGAAAAGGATAATCAAAGAATTCCCGATGAGGACGTGTTGAACTTCGCCATCAGTCAAAATCGAGCAGTAATAACACTAAATTATAATCACTTTAAAAATCTCCACAAGCAGGTGAAAACACATAGAGGAATTATAATTTGCAGTAGAAATGATGATTGGGATATTTTTGCCGATTGCATCGATATAGCACTACGAAATGAAGAATCGATCGAGGGTACATTAATTTGGATAAATCGTCCTGTCAAATAGCCTTTCGATCGACTATTCGCAAACGCTGTCAATTTGTTAGTGGCGATCGAAAACAAATCGACTCATGAAACGATCGATTTACTCAGTATCGAAACCCAACATTCACAAATTGTTGGTTAAGATATTTGGTTCTCACATGCACTTAATCTAACTTACTAACCTCAGCTATCTTGATACATACCATTCTTTATAATCAGCAATCGTTTCCGGCTTGAGTTTATCATTTTCAATACAAATACGAATTGTTATTTGATGGTAACTACCGTTATGAATAAATGCTGGCAGTCCGATTCCTTTAATTAAGTTATCGTTCTCGTCTAATCTGTAAATATTTAACATTTTTTGTGATTTTAAAGTGAAATTAAGCTGGAAGAGTTTTCTGAATTTCTGCACCAACCGTTGGATCTAGATTAACCAGCCAAATTTCACCACGTTTAGAGCGCATAGGTTTCGGCGATATCGAGGTTAATCCATTCTTCCCATTCTGCTTTATTTTCTTCGTAATAAGGTAGAGCAGCTTCAGCTTGCTGTGCTAAGATGCGGCGGCGCTCCTCGATCGATAGTTTGACAAAAGCTCGTCTATCTATGGACTGTGGATTAGATTCTGGAGCATCGGGGATAATCAAGATTACCTCGATCGTTTGTCCGTTGGCGTAGCCTCCGCTTTGCGGAATCGGAAGATTTGGCAGATCGATCTCTAAGCGATTACCTGTCTGAATGGTGGTGATGTAGCGGGTTTGTTTCATTGATATATATACATACTCACTTGACTATATTTTACTCCTAATAAATTAACGTTATTAACTCGATCGCGTAGAAAAATCCAGCGCGATCGATCCCCTCAACAAATAGATCGCTTATTGCTAAATAACTGTTATCCTAGTAGACTGCTCTCTGTTGAAATACCATGTTTTCCGACAATTCACCTGCTGACGGTTCTAGCGAACTTCCGACCCCCAGCCATTCGTTCAGACAAGGGGACGTAGTAGAACTTGAAATTACCGATGTGAGCGACAGTGGTGAAGGTGTCGGACGCGTTGACGATCGCGTAGTATTCGTGCCAGATACCGTTACAGGCGATCGAATTGCTGCCAGATTGGTTACTGTCAAGCGTCAATACGCCCACGGCAAATTATTGGAAGTTCTTACTGCTTCACCCCATCGGGTGCGGCCGAGTTGTATCGTCGCCGACAAGTGTGGCGGCTGTCAATTACAACACATCGACTACGACTATCAGCTTACTGCCAAAGAAAATCAAGTAGTTCAAGCGCTCAAACGCATCGGTGGCTTTACCGAACCGCCTGTCGCCCCGATTGTTGGCGCGCAGGGTAATTTTACCTACCGCAATAAAGTTACTTATCCCTTGGGTTATACCGAAGTTGGGGCGATTAAGGCTGGTTACTACCGTAAAGGTACCCATCAAATCGTCAATATCAACCAGTGTCCCGTGCAGGATGACAGATTGAATCCCTTGCTCGCCGAAATCAAACTCGACTTGCAAGATCGTGGCTGGAAAATGTACGAGCCAGAGCAGAAGGGTGCTAGAGAGCCGGGAGCGCGCCGTACGGCATTTAAAGTTATCGACCATAATGGCGATCCGGGCGTGGCACCAAATGGGATTCCCAAACCCAAGCTGCGCCCGCGCAAAGAAATTATCACGGTAGAACTAGAACCAGACACCAGTCCCAAATTTCGCCACATGTTACTGCGAATCGGGCGACGCACGGGGGAAATCCTACTTACCTTTGTCGTGACTGGTTTCGACATCCCCAACTTCGAGGGGCAAGCACAACGCTGGATGAAACGCTATCCCAATCTGGTGGGAGTCTGTCTAAATCTAAACGATCGTGATAATAATACGATCTTTGGCTCGGAAACTCGGTGTATCGCTGGACGCGAATATATCTGTGAGACTTTTGGCAATTTACAATTTCAACTTAAAGCCGACACCTTCTTCCAGATCTATACCGAACAAGCCGAAAACGTCCTCGATCTGATTATCGATCGCGCTGGTTTGACAGGCAATGAAACGCTGCTCGATGCTTATTGTGGGATCGGCACCTTTACATTACCGCTCTCGAAACGAGTTAAAAAAGCTGTGGGGATTGAGGTTCACGCGGCATCTGTCGTCCAGGCGCGAGCGAATGCACGGCTCAACGGCATCAATAATATTGAGTTTCGGACTGGTGAAGTTGAAGAATTGTTGCCAGAACTGGAAATGGCGATCGATGTCGTATTATTAGACCCACCACGCACGGGTTGCGATCGAGCTGTACTCGATGCCCTCACTGCACTACAACCCGCCCAAATCATCTATATCAGTTGCAAACCCGCTACTCTTGCCAGAGACTTGCAAATCCTGTGCGAACAAGGTAACTATCGGCTCGACCATGTGCGACCTGCCGATTTCTTCCCCCAAACCGCTCACGTCGAATGTGTGGCTTTTTTGGTCAAAGGTGAGTAACACGACAATTTATTAGTAATTTTGTATGTCTATCGATCGATAGAGATATAAAAATAATCAATCTGTCGATTTGTAGAAATTCCGCAATTTAAACACTAGACTCATGGGTCTTTTTTTGTTACAATGGTAACTGTGAGTCTTGATATTTGTCGTAAAGAGAAATCGCGGTAGCGGTTTGTACTTCTAAGCAAGATATCGATGAGTCACACTGCTTTACAGCAGTTTGCGATTGTAATCCGGCAAAAATGCCTTACGGGGATTAAAAGATTGCTATGCTACTAAATCCAGTGAAGTCCGAGTGGGATAAAGTCAGTTTTGCCTCGACTTTGTTTTTATGTCCGATCCTCGATAACCTATTGTCAGTAGTTCCCAGCAAATGGCACGCAGAAATTAGACTAGGACTCCAAGAAGCGTTAGTAAACGCAGCCAAACACGGAAATAACCTCGATCCACACAAGCAGGTTATTGTCCGTTTTTGTTTTGAAGAGGGTGCATATTGGTGGATCATCTCGGATGAAGGCAGTGGGTTTCGACGACCGGAGACAGATCGACAAGAATTAGCTGCATTGCCACCTGTCGAAGCAGAATCGGGGCGGGGGATGTCGATCTTACATCAAATTTTCGATCGGGTGGTCTGGAATCGCCAAGGTACTGAAATTTGCCTCTGCAAGCAATTGTCTTCTCAACGCGATCGCGAACCACTTTTATCTTAGCGGATACCCAACGAGCTAGGGTACGCATCATGGGCATCCTTATGTCTGTCGCGGACGATCTACCATCAAAGAATTTGAGCTGCAATTAAATCTTCTAAAGATTGAGTGAGATCTTGATGAAGTTTTTTCGCTCCAGTTTTGCTGGAAAATTGTTGATAGCTATTTACTTGTAAAGGTTTGCCAAGTTCGATCGACACGCGATCGCGAAATTTGACATAGGGATGCTCGTAATTAAGATTAATCGGGATAATCTTCAGATCCAAATCTGGCTTCAGCGATACTGCTTGCATCGCAATGCGCGCTAAACCTTCTTTGAGCGGGTGTAAGCTACCATCGCGAAATAGATTACCTTCTGGGAAAATCGTGAGCATTTCGCCTTGATGCAGCAGTTCGATACTATGCCGGATACTAGAGATTCCGGGCTTGTCGGGATCGATCGCAAACCCACCCAATCGCCGCACGAACCAGCCTTGAATGCCATTCATTTCGTCCGCGCTGACCATAAATCTCGAATTTCGACCTGTTACATAAGGCCCCACTGCATACGAGGTAATAAATGTATCCCATCTAGTTTTGTGCGTAGGTGCGATAATTACCGCACCTGAATAGGGGATATATTCTGCGCCAATTATTTCAATCTCGCGGAACATCGTGGGGAGAACGACAAATTGTCCCAGCGGATGAACGATCTTCGTCAACCACGGAGAGACCCGCGATTCGACAAGATGAGCAGCTTGGAGCGCAGAATTGTCAGACTTAGGATTGGTGAGTTCGGAGCCAGCCATAGCGGTTGAAATATGCGATCGACTTGAATATCCCTACTGTACCCAACAAGGCGATCGTTACCGCAAATCTACATGACAGTTTTTAAAGTGCCACAAATTACAACTTAATTTGTCGAGTGGATTCAAATAACCCGTAGAATAGATAGACGCTTGCAGCAGTGGGCGAAGTCTCTTTAACTTAGAGAGGATCGCGCGAAGACGTGGAGCGGTTGCTGGGAACATCGAGATTAAGAGAAATTATGTCAGATAACAAACGCAGTCAAGCTATTACTCAGGGCGTGCAACGCTCCCCCAACCGGGCGATGCTCCGCGCCGTTGGCTTTGGCGATGATGATTTTACCAAACCGATCGTCGGCTTGGCGAATGGTTATAGCACGATCACGCCCTGTAATATGGGCATAAATAGCCTTGCCATCCGCGCCGAAGCTGCCTTGAGATCTGCGGGCGCAATGCCGCAGATGTTTGGGACGATTACGATCAGTGATGGGATTTCGATGGGTACCGAGGGGATGAAATACTCCTTAGTATCGCGCGAGGTCATTGCTGACTCGATCGAAACTGCCTGCAACGGCCAGAGTATGGATGCCGTTCTGGCGATCGGTGGATGTGATAAAAATATGCCAGGGGCGATGATTGCGATCGCGCGGATGAATATTCCCTCGATCTTTGTTTATGGTGGAACGATCAAACCCGGACATCACAATGGCAAAGATCTAACTGTCGTCAGTTCCTTTGAAGCCGTCGGTCAATTTAGCGCCGGCAAAATTGACGAAGCCGAACTCCTGGCTGTCGAACAAAAAGCTTGCCCTGGGGCTGGTTCCTGCGGTGGGATGTTTACAGCTAATACCATGTCCTCGGCGATCGAAGCAATGGGGTTGAGCCTGCCCTACTCCTCTACGATGGCCGCCGAAGACGAAGAAAAAGCCATCAGTGCCGAAAAATCCGCCCACGTCCTAGTTAACGCCATTCGCAATCAGATCTTACCCCAGCAAATTCTGACCCGTAAAGCCTTTGAAAACGCGATTGCCGTAATTATGGCAGTCGGTGGTTCTACCAATGCCGTCCTGCACCTGCTAGCTATCTCCAGAACGATCGGCGTTCCACTGTCGATCGATGATTTTGAAACAATCCGTGGCAAAGTCCCTGTGATCTGCGACCTCAAACCCTCCGGTAAATATGTCGCCACCGACCTTCACACCGCTGGCGGCATCCCCCAAGTCATGAAGATCCTCCTCGAGCATGGCTTACTCCACGGCGACGCACTTACTATCAGCGGTCAAACCATCGCCGAAGTCCTAGCCGATATTCCCAGCACCCCACGCGCCGACCAGGATATCATCCGCCAGTGGGAAAATCCCATGTACGCCCAGGGACACCTCGCCATCCTCAAAGGCAACCTTGCCACCGAAGGCGCAGTCGCCAAAATTACCGGAGTCAAAAAACCTATAATTACAGGCCCAGCACGCGTCTTTGAATCTGAAGAAGCTTGTCTTGCTGCCATCCTCGCTGGCAAAATCCACGCTAGCGATATCATCGTCATTCGCTACGAAGGCCCCAAAGGTGGCCCTGGAATGCGCGAAATGCTCGCCCCCACCTCTGCCATCATCGGGGCTGGATTAGGCGATACCGTCGGCCTCATCACCGACGGCCGCTTTTCTGGCGGTACGTACGGGATGGTCGTTGGCCACGTAGCACCCGAAGCCTATGTCGGCGGCACGATTGCCCTCGTCATTGAAGGCGACAGTATCACGATCGATGCACCACAGCGTTTGTTACAGTTAAATGTCCCAGATGCTGAATTAGCCAAACGTCGAGCCAACTGGCAAGCCCCCGCACCCCGTTATACTACTGGAATCCTGGGTAAATACGCCAAGTTAGTATCTTCTAGCAGTTTGGGCGCTGTTACAGATATGGATCTGTTTTAAGGTGAGCCTCGAGCTGCAACACCCGATCGACTCAAGTAATATAGCCGACTGACGTTAATTACCTAATGCTCCTAATCACTAGTACCGACACAGACGCAGGAAAAACCGTTCTTACCGCAGCACTAGCAGCCTATGGACGCAAATATCATCCCCAGCAAAACTGGGGCATCCTCAAACCAATCCAATGTGGTACTGGAGATCGGGAATATTTAGGCCAACTCTTCGATCGCTCCCCCACAGACATCAACCCGATTTATCTACAAGCCCCCTTAGCACCCCCCATCGCTGCCGACCAAGCCGGAGTACATATCGATCTGGGCATCGCTTGGCGGACATTACAACAAATGCGATCGCAATGTGACATGGTATTAGTTGAAGGAATTGGCGGCTTAGGTACTCCAATTACCGACGAACTAGTAGTTGCCGATTTAGCCAGGGATTGGCGATTGTCGGCAATATTAGTCGTACCAGTCAAACTCGGATCGATCGGTGCCGCAGTGGCTAATGTCGCTCTCGCAAAACAATATAATGTAAACCTACGCGGCATTGTCCTCAACTGTTCTAGCGATCTTGCCCCAGCCGAAATTGCTAACCTCGCCCCAGCCGAGCTGATTCAATCCTTGACTAGTACTCCCGTCTTGGGCTGTATTCCTTATCTTACCGATTTGCAAGATCTCGATCGATTAGCTGCTGCTGCCGCCGACTTAGAATTAGAGATTTTATTACCGCAACTGCCTTTGGGCTTGACGGTTGAAACAGCCACAAGACAGGCGAGTTAAGCAAAGAGTTTTAGTCCGCATAGACGGACTTATGCGATCTAGGTACTGTTTCAACGACCAGCCATACTAAATCCTGTTAAAATAGGGTACAGAGTAAAAACTCAAGACATCATCGCCCGTACCGATCGATCCATGCCGACATCCATCCTTGTAGAAAAGAAAAAATTAGCCAAACCGCCCCTAGATATCCATTATCTCGGCGATCGAGTCTTGCGCCAACCCGCCAAACGGATCGCTAGCGTGGATGACGAAATCCGCCGGACGATCGTAGCGATGCTCCAAACTATGTATAGCGCGGATGGTATCGGTCTAGCAGCACCGCAAGTCGGCATTCACAAGCAACTAATCGTGATCGATTGCGAACCAGATGTGCCCGAAACCGCCCCCCTAGTTTTGATTAATCCTGCCATCAAAAAGTACGGCAAAACCCGCTGTAAAGACCAAGAAGGTTGCTTGAGTATTCCTGGGGTCTATTTAGATGTCGAACGCCCAGAGACGATCGAGGTGGCATATAAAGACGAATCCGGTCGTCCCCGCACCCTTAAAGCCGACGGCTTACTAGCACGCGCCATCCAACACGAGATGGATCACCTGAGCGGTGTATTATTTGTCGATCGAGTTGAAAACGAACTCGCCCTGATGGAGGAACTCAAGAAAAAAGGTTTCTCTCTCCAACACGTCCAAAATATCAAACCAGGAGCATAGCAACTCATGTATACCCCCATCACAGGCGTTTGCTTGCTCGGTGCCTCAATTTCAGCGATCGCCGCTGTTGGCTCGGTATTTGAAATCGCATCGGGTAATCCAGAGTGGGGGATGCTCACTACTGGCTGCATTTTAGCCGCATCGATTCCGCTGACAGTCGTTCTATTTATAACTGCTGTTAAAAATTCGGCATAGGATGTAAGCTAGCGATCGCAACCCGCTGATGTTGGTTGAGACGATCGGATGATAATTCTAATTACAACCAACTAAAAATCTGATTTGGCATTAAGACTAAATCTATTCCTGTTAGAACTCGTCAATTGACACTTTCCGATAAAGATATTAACGAAATTAGTCATGCTGAGAAAGTCGTTGATGGAGCTAGTCGGAACGAGTATAGTTATTGCTGTAATTTTGAGCTTAACAATTGTCACAGTTGCTAACGCAAATGCACCGGCACCACCTTGGCTGTGTTGGTTAAAATTTGCCCCCGATGTCACCCTGCAAAGTCTTCAACTAACTCAATGCAAAGATCCTAATTGTCAACAGCAGGTTGTGGTTCGACAATACGGTACTTGTAATGGTAAAAATTGTCTGCCCAATCTCATTACACCCACCACTGATGACTTACAGTTGGGCTGTAACAATAATCTCTGCCTTGTCGCCTTTAAAAGCTATACCCAACAAATCGATCCGAAACGGATTCGGCTCGTCGCCCAACTAAAAGAGAGTAATAAGTTCGACCTAGCCCCAGGTAGCGTGCGATCGAGTGATACCATTCCGATCTCCGATCGGAAAGCAGATCGCCAAACCTTCAACGTTAAAGTTGTAAACAATGCACTAGACATCACCCTCAGTAACAACGACGCAGTCGCACGATGGCAGATATTTCAGGAGCGGTTGTTTTGGGAAAGTTTACTGCTGACAGTCGCGATCGAACTAACGATCTGGAGTGGATATTTGTGGTGGCAACAAACTAAGTTAATCGAGATCCTCTTAACTGATGCGAGCGTATTAACCGTTCATGCTTTCTCATTTCCGATTGTCTGGTATGTATTTCCCAGTTTCCGCGCGTTTGCTAGCAATTTTGAAAGAACTACGGCGCTATTGTGGCTGGGATTGTCGATTTGCTACGGCTTCTTGCCGTTTGTGTTGAGATCCCAGCAATTGACCAGAGCTGGTGGGATTTTTGCTGGCTCGATCTTCTACTGGTTTGGTGCGTTCATTGTTACGGCGATCTTTGGGTTTTTCAGTGGCTATGGCTACTCTTTCCCATCCGCAACCGGACTGCCGATGCCATTCTTAACTCTGGCTTCAGAGCTATTTGTCGTTGGCTATGAGGCATGGATCGTGCATCGAATCAGGCAAGACAGCTTAAGCTTGAAGCTGGCCTTGAAAATCAGTTTTGCCGCTAACGCAGTTAGTTGTCTGGTGGGTTTAGCGTTCTTTTTTACAATCTTTAAATATTGAGATCGTTACATTCTGACTAAATTTATCGATTTCTGCCACAATTATGCCAGAGGTACTCAGATAATCAGGCGATTTTATAGTGTGGAGTCTACGCAACCGAATCGACTGCTGGATCTGTCCCCGATCTCCCTCTATCTCTAGATTTATTCTCACGCAACATGCTAAAAAAAAGCAAAATTAGATCCTCACTGTGCAACAATTTCCTTTTATCCAATCTCACGAATCTGCTCGGTCGCGCGACAACTTGCCAATCCAAATTCGCCAAAAGTCGAGCTATGCTCGATCGATCGATCGATTACTACAATCGGGGTGTTACTAAATCTCTGGCGGGGAATAAACGCGCAGCAATCGCCAACTACGATCGGGCGATTGCGAACGACCCCCGATTTGTCGATGCATATATCAATCGGGGCAATGCTAGAGCTACATTAGGACAGGAGCGCTCGGCACTTGCCGACTACGATCGAGCGATCGATCTCGCGCCAAACGATGCTTATGCCTACTACAATCGCGGCAGCGCCAAATATAAATTCGGCCAACAATCGTCAGCAATGGTCGATTTTGAGCGAGCTGGTCAGCTCGACCCTCAATTTACACTTAAAGTCGTTAAAAGTTTGTTACATATCATTTAGCCAGGGAGATACTGCATCTTCAACTAGCGCGGTCTTGTGCTTGCTAGTCCCTAAGCCTGATAAAATAAGTTACTGATAGTTCTCTGCACAAATTACAGATATTCATGATTTCCAGTAACGACTTTAGACCTGGTGTATCCATTGAGTGGAAGGGAGGCGTATGGAAGATCGTAGAATCTCTCCACGTCAAACCTGGTAAAGGTTCTGCGTTTGTAAGAACTAAGCTCAAAAACGTTCAAAGTGGTAGTGTCGTGGAAGAAACCTTCCGCGCGGGGGAAACTATGCCTCAAGCCACATTGGAAAAGAGCAAAATGCAGCACACCTACAAAGATGGCGAGCAATTTGTATTCATGGATATGGAGACTTTTGAAGAATCAACGCTCTCTTCCAACGAAATCGGTGGCGGTGTAAAATACCTCAAAGAAGGGATGGAAGTCAGTATCGTGCGCTGGGGCGAACAGATCATGGAAGTAGAACTTCCGAATACGGTGGTACTAGAAGTCACCGATACCGATCCGGGGATGAAAGGCGATACAGCCACAGGTGGAAGCAAACCCGCGATCGTCGAAACTGGCGCTCAAGTGACAGTACCGTTGTTTATCAGCATCGGTGAGAAAATCAAAATCGATACTCGGACAGACCAATATGTCGGTAGAGAAAGCTAACTCTCGATCGTTAGCCCGAGCGAATTTAGCTACAGTCGATCTCGGTTTGCAAGCGCCCCTAGCTGCTGGTTACAGTAAATCTGCAACTTTCGCACCATCAATGCTCTCGCATTCGGGGCGCATCGGCCAAACACTTTTTAGTTTGGCTGGATGCCCAAATTCGATATTTAAACAATCGGATAATTCGGTTCCGTTAGTGACGGATTCTGCTCGCAACTTTGAAATACGTAATCTTTCCGGTGAGTTGAGGTTCAGGGTCTCGATCGAGTTTAAGATCCTGATACACGAACCTAATTTAATTCTTATTCATCTTATATTTACTAATAGTTGTTATTCTAGCTTCGCTGCTGAGGCAGCATCGCGTTGACACATCCTCTTCAGTGGAGAATTGGAACGAGAACTACTCGCAGTAACTACCTAATAATAAATAACTAACTAATAATATCGATCTACTAACTGAATATGACCATAGATTTTAAAGAATTGCGAGAATTGTTAGCAGCGATCGCTGCTAATAATATTACTGAATTGACACTCAAAAATTCTGACTTTGAACTTACCGTGAGTCAGGGACAGCTATTTGTCAACGGTGGAGCGACGATTTCAGCAGTATCGACTGATATTCACTCTGAGTCGATCTCTGTACCCAAATCAGACCAACTGACGATCGTGGCAGATCGGTCTACACCGCCTACTCCTGATAAAAAGTGGGTCGAAATCAAGTCGCCGATGGTGGGCACCTTCTATCGCTCGCCAGCCCCCGATGAACCTGCGTTTGCATCGATCGGCGATCGGATTCGATCGGGGCAAACCGTCTGTATCATCGAAGCCATGAAGTTGATGAATGAGATCGAAGCTGAGATCGCGGGACAAGTAATGGAAGTACTAGTCGAAAACGGTCAACCGATCGAGTTTGGACAAACTCTGATGTATATCAATCCAGCCTAGCGATCGCGATTTCGAGTCGAGCTAGGGCAAAATTCACACATCATTGTGGTCAAATGTAGCGCTGCAACTTTGTCTGGGAAACAATCGCGCTACACAAGTCTAGATCTAACAGCCGACTACTCCCAAATGGGAGATTAGAAAGTAAATTCGAGAGCGAGTATTTAGGAGCGTTGGTTGTTATTCGCCGACACTATCCTTAAACTCTTGCTGGAAGACTTTCCGCGTCAATGGCTGTTTGATTTCTACACCTTCGCCACCCAAAGCTTCTAATGGCTTGCCTTCGACATCGATCCAGACTGGCATGTCCGGATTGCGACTAGTGGCCGTGTAGAGGACTTGGGCGATTCTACCTTGCATGGATGTGCTACCACCACCTTGGGTAAATTCCTTAGACAAATCGATATGTAATCCATCTGCCTTAATCGCGCTACTGAGTAATTTAGTCCCCGCCGGAATTGTCGAAGTCTGTTTGCCTTCTTTCCCCGCAGAGGCTAGCAAAATCGTCAGCGATTCTTTGGCATAGCCTTCCTGAGTTTTGGGTACAGTGCTCGCAATTTTACGTTCTTGGGAAGAAACGCTGGATTTCTTGTTATCCTTGTCATCGATCCAGAAAACTTTTACTTTGTCTTCTGTCGCTGGTGCGACATTAGCTGGGTTTTGCGCGATCGAGGGAACTGGCGCTGTTGTCGCTGGCACAGCCTGAGTCGGCGGTTTTGGCGCAGTGACGATCGGGGTGAGAGTAGCAGGGGTAATATTTACCTGCGGCGGCTTGACTGTCGATGTTGTCGAAGTTATCGTACTAGCTGTATTGGTCTGCGGTCGATCGTGAGTCATCCACCAAGCAACTCCACCGCCAACGAGAGTAGCCATCACCGCGAAGGCCGAAATGGCGGTAGTGACTACGCTTTTAGATACAGATTTTTGTTCTTCCATAATTAAAAAAATTCCGATTGATAATTAAACGAGGACAAGACCCGATCTTCAAGTTGCTCCATTACTAGTTTAGCTGGTAGGACATCAATTCGGTAATAATGCCATGCTAGAGCAGATCGCGGATGGAAGATCGCTGATAATCTCGCTGAATCTAAGCCTCAATGAATTGGATGTGCGCGCTGCCAACCAGCCTCGATTGTCTCGATCCGGCGGAAAATTTTATTATTGACCTGGTGCTACAGCTTGCTTGGTTCCATTTACCCGCACGAATGCAGCAACCTCTAATTGCTGAGGATTGACTTTGAACTGGAGAATCCGCGTAGTTAGGCCGCGCTGCTCCAATATATCTACATTCAACCGTTCGCCGATTCCAGCCGTTAAGCCAGCCAAGAGAAATGGTGGAACTGGAGTTCCACCAACCGCAGCAGTAGGGTCGGTCAGTTGAAACTTACGTCCGCCGATAACGCTAACACCAGTTTCCAAGCTGACAGCGAGAGTTTCGCCAGAATTGGGGTCTTTCAAATCTGTCTTGATTCCCAGTCGATTATTCCCGAGAAAGCGGATTTGAGGATTGGTGACTTGGTAATCCTTGTTGAGCGAACTAGCCGCACTACCGAGAGTACTAGTAGTCATTTTCTGCAGCCTAGCGACCACATCCGGAGACTTTAAGAAATTATTAAGATCTACTTCATTAAACTTAAATTTCACCGCTGCTTGAATTGGCTGTTTGAGGGACGAACTCTGAGGCTGATTTCCATCCTCCTGAATCGCTTTGAGATTTACGGAGATCGGATCCGTTTCGACTTCTAAAGTATCGATCCGCAAATCTTTAGTTGGCCAGATCCCCCGTCCGGCAATTCTGATTTTATCGATCTTACCGTTGATAATTTGATAACTTGGTGCGTTATCGGTTCTAACTTGCAGTTGCTCCGCCCGATCGATCTGAGCGCGAAAAGCAGTTTCCACGTTTTTGTCTACCACAACCCCAGTCAGAGAGAATAAGGCGGTAATACCGGAGAGGAGGATGGTAATTAATTCCATTGTGTGGAAAGGGTTAGAGGGAGAGGGATAGGGTTGGCGGGAAACGGGGGAGATGGATAGTAGGGTAAGGAGTTATTTTTGCGAGCCACTAATTGCCTGCGCGATCCATATTTGAATCGTTGCACCAACTGTCTCGACGGGAATATCTGCGGATTGTTTCGTAGCGCGTTGCACTACTTCTACTTTACCATCTTGGAGCGAGCGTCCAGTGACGATCCGATATGGAATCCCAATCAGGTCGGCATCCTTAAATTTTACTCCCGCCCGTTCGTCACGATCGTCGAGAATTGTCTCGACCCCCAGCTGATTTAATTCAGTGTAGAGCCGTTGAGCGGTCTCCATTTGCAAAGGATCGGAGATATTTGGCACACAGATAATGGCATGATAAGGCGCGATCGATACGGGCCAAATGATGCCGTCTTTGTCGTAGGATTGCTCGACAGCAGATTGAGCCAATCGCGATACACCTACGCCATAGCAACCCATAACCAGCGGCTGTTCTTCGCCTTGCTCATTGGTAAATGTGGCACCCATTGCTTGGGAATATTTGGTACCGAGCTGGAAAATGTGCCCAACTTCAATGCCGCGTGCGGTTTGCAACAGTTGAGTGGGATCGTGGATAGCTCGATCTCCAACTTTAGCCTTTTGAAGATCGACAACTGTTGTATGAGTGGGAAATTGTTGTTGCCAATTTGCACCGACGACATGCCGATCGACCAAATTCGCCCCAGTGATAAAATTTGTCAAACTAGCAGCAGTCTCATCGACCAAGCGCAGAAATTTAGGATGTACGCCCTCACTAGCTTTGATATAATCGTCTGCTAAATCGGGGCCGATATAACCTAATGGCAAGGGTTTATCCGCCCATTTTGCGATGGCTACCCCATCCGGTACATCTAGCGCGATGACTGTTTTTGCCCCATAATTGGGAGCTAATTTGACCAGTTCGTTATTTAATTTAACTTGATTGACATCCCGATCGCCACGAATGCTAATTAAGACTAAAACGGTCGTGCCATTATCGAAAGTAGCTTGTTGGAGCACGTTTTTGACGATCGCCGTAATGTCGCACTGGAAAAATTTCACCAACTTATTAATCGAAGTCGCCCCTGGGGTGTCCTTAACTTCATAACTATTAAACGGCGAGGCTACCGCATCAGGAGCCAGCGCTACTGCTTTCTCCACATTGGCGGCATATTTACCATCCTCCGTGTACATCACATCATCCTCACCCGCATCCGCCAGCACCATAAATTCCTGGGAACCAGAGCCACCAATCGCCCCCGAATCAGCATCGACTGCCCGAAATTTCAAACCGCATCGAGTCAACATCTTGCTGTAAGCCTGATGCATGTCATCATAGGTAGCCTTGAGACTGTCCACGTCGGCATGGAAAGAATAACCGTCCTTCATGATAAATTCGCGTCCGCGCATCAACCCAAACCGAGGGCGAATTTCATCGCGAAATTTACTCTGTATTTGATAGAGGTGTTGGGGCAGTTGGCGATAAGATTTAATCAGATCTCTAGCTACTGCTGTAATTACTTCTTCATGAGTTGGGCCGAGCGCTAATTCCCGCTTTTGGCGATCGGTAAAAGCAAACATAATCCCCTCAGCCTGGGTATAAGTATCCCACCGTCCCGATTGCTGCCAGAGTTCGGCGGGTTGCAGTTGGGGGAGCAAGCATTCTTGTGCGCCTGTCGCATCCATTTCTTCTTTGACGATCTGACGTACCTTAGTCAAGACGCGCAGCATCAGCGGTAGATAAGCATATAAGCCACTCCCGATCCGCCGGATGTATCCCGCACGTAGCAGCAGTTTATGGCTGGGGATTTCGGCTTCGGCTGGTTCTTCTCGCAGGGTGACAAATAAGCTTTGAGACAGGCGCATTGCAATCTTGGGTGAGTTTACTCGATCGATATTATCGCAGCATTGCACCCAATCTGGGTAGAGTAAGCGTTAGCAAGGTGAGTATAGCTACAGTTTTCTGACTTTTGCCTTAACTAACGAGCTAGAGTCTTTAATAGTTGCTCTGCTCGATCGAATTTGCGTTGTTACATCTCTGTCTACCATCACGCAGCCCCATAAAGCAGGTAGAGTTGATGTTTCTGTGCCCGATGCTTCGCTTCCTGGTAAGATTCCAATGCTCGATCGAATTTTCCCATTTTTGGCAATACAGTACCAAGGGTGATATCTCGATCGATCCTACCGAGCCTGTGGACTCCCAGTTAGATCGGAGCGCTAACTAGAAAAATTTAAATAATTTACCACCAGCGATCTCGGTTACAAAAAAAGTGACCAGTAGAAGTTACTGTCACTTTTGGATAAAGGAGCGCGATCGAAAGTTAACTGTAATAATTAATTTGCGATCGCCTTGACACTATTTGTCATGATTTTTTTCTTTATTAACTTCACCCTCAAAAGGTTGAACGCCAGTGCGGGGATAGGCATCGCGATCGGGTCCAAAAATTCTTGCAGCCGCGTCGGAAAAATAACCGATTAGGTTTTCTAGCATGGTGGCAATACGCATATCTTTAGCCCCTGCATTGATAAGATGTCGGGAGATCTCTCCCTGGATATCTTCAATTATATGTTGTTACCCAGGATAGACCGACTAACTGTAATAGATATTTAACTATGCGGCCGATTCGTTATTCATCGTTCGCTGTTGTTGCGCTGCTCGTCTTGATTCTCGGCGGTGCTGAATTTCGTGGACAAATCATCCCGCAAATCAGCACCGCCCATTTATAATACGCCTTTAGAACTAGGAATAGTTCCAATGCGGCGGAGGTCGGCTTCTGTTGCCATCCGCATCGCTCTAGCAAAAGCTTTGAAAGTAGCTTCGATAATATGGTGGGAATTGATCCCATCTAATTGCCGGATATGTAGCGTCATCAGACTGTGATTGACCACTGCGACAAAAAATTCTCGGACTAATTGCGTATCGTAAGTACCTACTCGCTGAGTGGAAATTTCTAAACCATAACTGAGATGCGGACGACCGGAGAAATCTAGCGCGATTTGCACCAAGGCTTCGTCTAGAGGGGCGATAAAATGCCCAAATCTGACAATCCCTTTGCGATCGCCCAGAGCCTTCGCCAGCGCCATTCCCAATGTAATTCCCACATCTTCATTGGTATGATGATCGTCGATTTCGATATCGCCTGTGGCCTCGATCTCTAGGTCGAATAAGCCATGTGCGGCGATTTGATGGAGCATGTGATCGAGAAAAGGAATCCCCGTCCGCGCCTGACAGACACCAGTACCATCGAGATCGATCGTTACAGTTACATCAGTTTCGCCAGTTTTACGGTGAACCGTGGCAATGCGGTGAGATGAGAGTTGCAGGTGAGGAGGGTTAGCGGTTTGCATGGATTCAGTGAAGAGTGAACAGTGAATAGTGAACAGCGGCGTAGCTTACCGTCGGGTTTCCCGACACGAAGATCGCACCAAGTAGCGGCTCGCAGCTGGGAGGTTATGCGACGAGACAAGACAGCGAGACCAGACGGCGAACGGTGGATAGGAATTAGTTATTAGTAAGCAGTATTTACCTAGTGTTGTTGTGAACCTATATTTTACGATCGTTCCCATATCTATTTACTCCCCATCTTCTATCCACTGTCCACTATTCACTGTTCACTGTTCACTGTTCACTGTTCACTGTTCACTGTTCACTGTTCACTGTTCACTGTTCACTGTTCACTGTTCACTCTTCACTGCCCCTAGTTATTCCCGCTCGAAATCTGGGAACGATAGAGAAGGTAATCTTCAGATGCAATGGAATCGGTAGATGAGTGGAATGTCTATAGGTGATGTCTTGGCCCAGAAGGATACATTGCCACTAACTCCATACCAAGTACAGGATCTTGCTCGTTTACTAGAATCTTTGCGCCAACAGCAGGTGAGTGGCACCTTGGAGTTGGAAGTAGAGGCACATACTGGCAAATATTGGCAACGAGTCTTGATTTGGTACAAAGGAGAAATTACCTATGGAGGTAATAAATCGATCGATCGGGGCGAACTAATTCGGGGGTTAATTAAGAAGTTTAAACCCGAATATACAAACTCGATCGAAAGTTGGCTCGCACAACAATTGCTCCATCAGCATTCCAGCCGCGATCTGTTGACTTTTTTAGTCCAGCGGCAAGTACTGACTTGGGAGCAGGTTGAGAGTTGGGCGCAGGCACAAATCGTGTTTGTGTTAGAGCAAGCAGTGAGTTTTTCGGGTAGGTATCGATTTACACCGCAAGCTGAAATCGACTTTTATCATGGCGTTGAAGGTCGAGGACTAAATTGGCAGCAGATCATGATGGCGGTCAATACCCGTCAGCAATACTGGAGCAAGATTAGGAGCTTTATTCCTGGAATCGCCGCAATTCCGCTACCACCTACGCCAGCTACGATCGCCAAGATCTCCGAGAAGGCGGTCGAGCAACATATCAAAAAGTGGTTTGATGGGCAACGCACGATCGTCGATATTGCCATCGCACTCGATCGCGATCCGCTGCAAGTAGCGCGTTCTTATACGCAGTGGGCGCAGTTGGGTTGGATGCAGTGCCAAAATTTGGACGATATTGCCTTCGATACGCTATCGCCGCCAGCATTACCGATCGTCTTATCGGTGGATGATAGTCCGATCGTCCAGACCCGGATCAAACGTGCGCTGAGCGACCATTGTGAGGTCTTGTTAGCAAATGATGCGATGAGTGCTTTACACCTCCTCGCCCGCCAACCTGTGGACTTGTTGCTGCTCGATGTGACAATGCCAGGGATCGATGGGATCGAGCTATGTCAGACGCTACGGCGGATGAGCAAGTTTGCCCAATTACCGATCGTGATGCTGACGGCTAAAGATAAGAGCTACGATCGCGCGCTAGCGGAAATGGTCGGGGCGACGGAATATCTGACTAAACCTTTGGATGATGAAAAATTACTTGCTGTTGTTAATCAATACGCCAAAGGTGGGCATATTCAATGATATGTCCGATATCTAGATTACAGCTAATTTGCCCGATTTCAGATCGACACAACCCACTCTTTACTTTACATAGTTTGCTCTATGTAATTAGTTATGATTGCCGATAAACAGAATCTAATCTTTACTTTACATGGCTCGCTCTATGGCATCGGTGCGGATCTAGTAAGAGAAATCTGCTGGTTGCCTGAGTTATACTCATTAGCCACAGCACCTTCAGATATCATTGGCATGTTTGATTGGCGATCGCGAATGTTGCCAGTCATGCATCTAGACTTGCGATTTGGGCGCAGTTTTTCTGGGTGTAATTTAACCGATCGGGCGATCGTTGTGGAATGCCAAGGTAGTTATGTGGCGATCGTCGCACACGATGTTTTGGATGTCCAATATCTTACACCTCAACCAATCGATCGCGATCTGATTCAAGGTCGGGAAATTTCAGTTGCAAATAACTTTGTCGCTGGCATCGCGCGCTTGAATGATACTCCGGTAATTTGTCTCGATCTCGAACGTTTGATTCGGGAACCGGATGCTGCCGCTACGGTAGATAACGATTTAGTAGCCGGAGCTGATGGGGATTTTTACCGCCGTTGTTGTCCCGATGTTACTCCAACCGATCGAGCGGTGTTTGCGAACCGTGCGCTCCAACTCAAATCCTCGATCGCGACAATTGAGACTGAGCAGGAAGAGGGAGTTTTGACAGTTCAAATCGGGACGGAATATATCGGCATTCCGCTCGAACTCGTCGTCGATGTTGATGCACTCGATCGCTTCTCAGTTTCGCCAGTACCGCTTGCCCCTAGCCACATTCTGGGACAAACCGATTGGCGGGGCAAAGTTTTACCCATCCTCGAAATCGGGATGGTATTACAAATTTCCGCCTTACCGCGCCAGGAATTTGTAGTAATTAAAGTTAATGAAATTCTCATCGGCATTGCTGTCGATCGGATTTTTGATGTCTTGTATTTGGCTGCTTCGGAGATCGACTCGCTACCGATTTCTGTAACCAGTCAACTTCGTAACTACTTACGCGGAGTTACCAAATACGCAGACGGCATGATGTATGTCGTCAAACTTCAGGAGTTGGTCGAACGCGAGTTTTTACCCGCTCCAATTGCAGCATAGCAGTCAGAGCTTCACCACTGAGCGTCGCAACGTTTGTCGATGTTTTTTATGTTTATATTCTAAATTTATTTTTTTACCACCCGTCCCTTCACGAAATTGTATGCCGCAAACCAATCTGTTAGCGAGAGTTAACAACCTCTCATTTAAGACTAAAGCGATCTTGCTAGCGACATTACTAGCGGTCATTCCTGTCCTCGTTACGGGAGCTTTTTCAGCATCGTTGTCTGCCAAAAACTTCCGTGACAAAGAAATCGAACAACAGCAGTCATTTGCTAGCGCACTCAGTCAGAATCTAACCCGATTTCTAGATTTGCGGAGCGTTGACATTCAAACTGTTGCTATTATCGATGCAGTTAACGATCGAACATTACTTGCCAAAACCCCTGTTGCCACGATCGAACGCCAACTCAAACTGTTTGCCGATCGCTTTAAAGTTTACGATAACATTGCTGTTCTAGATCTTCAGGGTAGACCGATCGCCGCATCCACATATCTCAACTTGAAATCGAATTATGGCGATCGAGACTATTTCCAAACTACTCTAGCAACTAATAAGCCGCAAATCTCGACAGTCGAAAATAATCCATCCAGCAATCGATCGGCGGTTTATTTGACAGTCCCAACATACGACAAGACTGGAAAGATCGTAGCGGTCATTCTGGCACGGATGCCGATCTCGGCGATATCCAAAGTTGCCAAAACTTTTGGCAGTGAAAGTAACAAGTGGTTTGTTGTGGATACCAATAGTCAGAAAATTATCTTGGCAACTGATGATATGCAGTCGGGACGCAATGCGGATGATTTGACTAGCTTTAAAAGCCTGGGTATTAGTAAGACCATGACGCGAGAAGATCTCAACCAATACACCAAGCGGCAACAACTAGTTTCCTATAATAAGTTGCCGCCGAGTAGTAGTGGTACTGACTTTAAGCTAGCGGCAGTGTCTGCGACCGATCTAGAGGATCTTAGCTCTCGCGAACGTCAAATCTGGATCGCTATCGGGCTAGGAACCCTCATAGCTGGAGGTTTGACTGCTGGGATTGCCTTCTTGTTGAGCGATCGCGTTACCAAGTATATCCAACGGGCGATCGCTACGATTACCACATCTACTAATGAAATCGTCGATACGGTGCAGTTGCAAGAAGTCACAGTGAACGAACAGGCAAACTCCGCGATCGCGACTACCGAGACGATTAACGAACTAGAAAGCATCTCCACCCAAACTGCCGAGCAAGCCTCAGCTTCGGCAACTGGAGCCAGACAAGCACTCTCACTCGCCGAAGCAGGTACTCAGTCGGTACAACAAACCCTGCGGGGAATGTCGGGTTTGCAGGAAAGTGTCGATGAGATTGCCAACCAAGTTGTCAATCTCGGCGAACAAACCGGACAAATTACCGATGTCTCCGATCTAGTAGCAGATCTGGCGAAACAAACCAATATGCTCGCACTCAAAGCAGCGGTAGAAGCAGCACGGGTGGGCGAACAGGGGAAAGGATTTGGGGTAGTTGCTGGAGAAATTCGGAAATTAGCAGAGGAAAGTAAAAAATCAGCGCAGAAGATTAATAACTTAGCAACGGACATTCAAGCCGCAATTAACCGCACGGTGATGGTAACCGATCGCGGGACAAAAACGGTAAGAGAAGGGATCGAACTTGCCGAAAATACCGCCGCTACCTTTATCGGGGTGACGGATGCAGTCAATAACGTGTTCTTGAACTCTCAACAAATTTCCTCTTCAGCGAAGCAACAAGCAACGGCAATTCAGCAGGTACTTGGAGCGATGACGATGATTTCTGAGGGATCGCAAGAGAGTGCAGTCGGGATGCACAAAGTGAAAACCTCCACTAGAGAACTCAACCAAATCGCGGATGAGTTGCAAGCAGTAGTGAGTTAATCAGTTGCTAGTGACTGATGGGCAGTAAAGGTTAATTACTTACACCCTACCGTGGTGTAGCCCTAGCTTATCCACATTTTAGACCAAAAACATATCTAATCTATCAAGCACGAATACTACAATTATGTTAACGACATTTAGAACTAATTTCCTAGACAAATTTAATAACCTTTCCTTGAAAACTAGAGGGATCGGTGCTGTCGTATTGCTATCGGTCTTACCAGTAGCTGCGGTTGGTAGTTTAGCATATTTCGTTTCTGCTAATAACTTGAAGAAGACAGAAGTAGAAAACCAACAATTTTCAGCTAATACGCTTTCATCTTCCTTGACACGCTTTATCACGCTCCGTAGTAAAGATGCTCAAACAGTTGCTAATTTGCCACTATTTGAGAATAGAAAGTTCGCTCAAAGTGCCAAGGAAGCAGATAAAGAAACTTTTTTAAATGAATATCTCGATCGATTTACACTTTTTGATGGGGCGATGTTATTGGATCTCAATGGTAATCCGATCGCTCTTTCCAAAAAAGATACTCGAACCAATTATGCCGACCAAGATTATTTTCAAACTGTACTCAAAACTAATAAGCCTTATGTCAGTAAAGTTGAAATTTCTAAAATTACTAAATTACCATCAATTTTCTTTGCTGCTCCAGTTAATGATTCCGCCACAGGCCAACTCATTGCCATCGTTCGCTTGAGAATGCCACTCTCCACTTTAAAACCAATTGCCCAACCATATGGTACTAATAGTACCCAGTGGCACATTATCGATAAAAATACCAATAAATTTGTCCTCTCACTTGAAGAAAACCAAGTCGGTCGGAGTACCAGTAATTTTTCTGAATACGATCGGTTAAAAAATAGCGACAAACCTCAATCTACATTCGATATCGATCGATTGAATAATAAAAAACAGTTAATCTCTGTTCTGAGTATACCCAAAACAGCAGATCTGGGCGATCTTAATTTGGGGATCGTCATGGCAAAAGATACAGATACTATCGATGCTAAGGAAAGTGGAGTACTACTGATCTTAGCACTGGGGATGTTGATAACGGGGGCGATCACAACAGGCTTAGCGCTACTGTTGAGCAACCGCGTTACCAAGTTTATCCAACAGATGGCCGAGACGATCTCCAAATCGTCGGGTGATATCGTCAATACGGTCGAAATGCAAGAAGTCACAGTCAACATGCAGGCAAACTCCGCGATCGAAACTAGTACCACAGTCAACGAACTAGGGGCGGTATCCTTCCAATCCGCCGAACAAGCCGAAGCCTCCGCTAGAGGTGCCCGTCAAGCGCTCTCGCTCGCCGAAGATGGAACGCGAGCTGTACAACAGACACTCCAAGGGATGTCGGGACTGCGGGACAAAGTAGATGCGATCGCCCAACAGATTGTCAACCTGAGCGAACAAACCGGACAGATTACGGTGGTTTCGGATCTAGTGGCAGATTTGGCAAGTCAGACGAACATGCTCGCACTTAACGCAGCAGTAGAAGCCGCCCGCGCGGGCGAACAGGGTAAGGGATTTAGTGTAGTTGCGGGTGAAATTCGGAAACTAGCCGACCAAAGTAAAAAATCTGCGGATAAAATTAACGCCCTAGCAGAAGATATTCAAACCGCAATTAACAAGACGGTGATGGTAACCGACGAAGGAACGAAAACAGTAAACGAGGGTATCGATCTCGCCCAATCCACCGCCGCTACCTTTGCTGGGGTAACAGACGCAATTAACAACGTGTTCTTGAACTCTCAACAGATTTCCAATAGTGCCAAACAACAAGCGGTGTCGATTCAAGCGGTACTCAACTCGATGACCACGATCTCGCAAGGTTCGCAAGAAAGTGCGGTCGGAATGCACCAAGTGAAAATGACTACCAGAGAGTTAACACAGGTTGCGGATGAGCTGAAGGCAGCGGTGGTCTAGGGAATAGGCTTTAGGCTTTAGGCTTTGGGCTTTAGGCTTTAGGAAATAGACTTTAGGCTTTAGGCTTTGGGCTTTAGGGATTGGGATCTGAGCTATGGATTTACTTTCGCTAACACCCAAGAGGCATTCCGCCTAAAGCATAAAGCCTTCCCATCCACTAAACCGAGAATTAACAATAGATATTAGAGATGAGTGTTAGTCGTTTTCGAGAATTAAGGGCTTGGCAGTTGGGGATGGACTTAGCAGAGCGTGTCTATCTAATAACAGATTCTTTTCCTAAGTCGGAAACTTATGGGCTGACCAGTCAGATTCGCCGCTCGGCTGTCTCGATCCCTTCTAATCTTGCGGAAGGACACGGACGAACTTCACCTAAGGAATTCTTACAGTTTATTGCTGTTGCTTTCGGCTCTATTTGCGAACTCGAAACTCAAATCTTGCTGTCTCATAGGCTGAAATATATTACTGATGAAAATGACTTGACAACAATTTTAGTTTTATTAACTGACACGGGTAAAACGATACGAGGTTTACAAAAAGCCATCAGAGAAAGGCTAGATGACAAAGCCTAAAACCTAAAACCTAAAAAACCTAAAGCCTAAAACCTAAAGCCTAAAGCCTATGTATATCGACGACGAAGAACTCCGAGGACTATACAAAACCTCAAGTGCCGAACACGTTCAGGCGATCGAGTCGGCATTGATGCAGTTGGAAAAACAGCCCCAAAATACTGCTGTAATCAAAGACCTGTTGCGCTCCGCGCACACACTCAAGGGTGACTCGCGGATGTTGGGCGTGGAAGATGTGGAAACGCTCGTTCACCAGATCGAAGAATGTCTGATGCCGATCGAAAAAGGTCGGGTATTGATGACGGATGAATTATCCGATCGCTTGTATCTCGGCTTAGATACGATTAAGCAATTAGCCCATACTGCGGTCACTGGCGAACCCAATGATGTCAATATGTTTTATGTATTGGCATCCTTGATGGGTGATGGTGCCGCAACTCCCGAGCCAAAAATTAAAACTCTCGATCCACTCGCCCCCCAGAAAAAAGCAGTTCGATCGTTCGACCCGGCACCAGTTTTGCTCGATTTGCCAGTAGCTGGTTGGATCGATGTCGTTGGGGAAGCAGCGTTATTCGATGAACCAATCGTTGGCACAGCACATCGCTCGATCGCCCCGCAGATCGTTCGCGAACCTGTGGCACCATCAGCAGCATCGCCACTCCAAGCAAGTTTCTTAGAATTAGCCGCAGAACTATTTCCTCCCGATGATTCTACGCTACCTGAATTAGAGCAGGGGGCGGTATTTAATGATTTCACCCTGATTGCTGGTACCGAAAATGCTAGGGATAGTTACGATTTCAATACTGGAACCGAAAATCTGGCTTTCTCGATCGCTGATGAATTTGCCTCGATCGGTAGTTTTGCTAGTGATGATGAGTTCGGCGCTCTGCCAGAGCTAACTTTTGATGATGGCTTAGAAATAGTCGCCAAAGATCTGTTCTCCAGTTTTGATGACACGCTCATCCCTGACAGTAGTAATTTTTCCACATCGGAAGCTACGCTCATCGTCGATCTCCCAGAAATCCCGCCAACTCCCATAGTGCCAGCTCCTGTCTCCAAGGAGCCATCCGCGATCGATTATCAAATCGAGACGATTCGCGTCGAGGCCAAGCAATTAGATATTTTGATGGGACAAACTGGCGAAATCAACGTTATCAACCAGCAAATCTCCAGTCGCCTAGCCGATCTTGAAGCAATCGTCGAATTCTGGGATGAGGGTAGCCGCGATTATCAAGCGCTCCAAACTTTGCTAACGCAAGTACCAGCCCAATCGCCGCTACGTCAATATCTCGGTCGCTGCGATCTCCAATGGCAGCAAATGGGATCGTTAATCTCTAAGTTTAAAAAAGCGATCGGTAGTGATAGTTCTCGATTGGATTTGGTTTCCTCAGCGCTAGAGTTAGGGGTGACTAAACTCCGACTGTTGCCGCTGGCGACGATTTTCAATCTCTTTCCTCGGATGGTGCGAGATTTAGCTAAAAACCAATCTAAGGAAATTAATTTTACGATCGAAGGTGGTGAATTACTCCTCGATAAACGGCTCCTTGAGGAGATCAAAGACCCGTTGATGCATATTTTGCGAAATGCGATCGATCATGGCATCGAAGCGCCTACCGAACGCCAACAGCAGGGGAAATTACCTGCTGCCAACCTGACGATCCGCGTCCGTCAATCCGGAAATCAAACCACGATCGAGATCCTTGACGATGGGCGGGGTTTAGACATAAAACGGATTAAAGCGAAGGCGATCGCTAAAGGCATTCATACCGAGGCGGAACTTGCGAACATGAGTATCGAAGCGATCCAATCATTGATCTTTGCTGCTGGTTTCTCGACACGCGATCGCGTGACCGAGCTATCGGGGCGGGGTGTCGGGCTGGATATCGTGCGTACCAATGTCGAACGTCTCAAGGGTTCGGTAACGGTTAGCTCGATGCTCAATCGCGGTTGTACCTTTAGTATTCAGCTCAGTCACACGATCGGCAGTTCGCAAGTGATGATGGTCGAGGTGCGCGATGCCATCTACGCCATCCCCGTCGAATTTGTCGATCGGATGTTGCTCCTGAACAAGGCCGAGATCTTTGCCATTGGGGGTAAGCCGACTGCCAAGATCGATGGCAACACCGTTACGGTCGCATGGTTGGCGGATATTCTCGCGCTCCCGGCGATCGCCCCGAATTTCCCTGGGGAAGTAGCACGTGCGAACAAATACCGTCTCCTGTCTGCTCCTCCAGTCGGGACAACAACAACTCGCCCTACTGGTCGATCGCATTCGCGATCGGCAGTTAGTGACGATCGAGGCGCCCCATCCCGTCCTCAAAAATGTCCCCCATCTCACTGGCTCGACAATTTTGGGCACTGGGGAAGTGTGTTTGGTACTCAATCCCCTCGAGCTATTCACCATGAGTACGGGTGGCAAATCACTATCGCCAGCAGTAACTACCGACGACCCCACGCTCGTCTCGCTAGTAGCTGTACCGAAAATCCTGTTAGTCGAAGACTCAATGGTGATTCGGACGCAGCTGCTGCGGATTCTGAATGCGGCGCTGGCTACCAAGTTACCACCGCGAACTGATGGCTGTGGAAGGCTGGGAAAAACTCCAAATCGAGAAATTCGATCTTGTCGTCTCCGATGTCGAAATGCCGCGCTGGGGGGGACTAGAACTCACCCAGCAGATTCGCCAACACTATATTTACCAAGATCTCCCAGTGGTGCTGGTAACCACCTTATCGCAAGCAGCCGATCGCGATCGCGGTTTCCAGGCTGGTGCGAATGCCTATCTCACCAAAGGCGATTTCGATCAACAACTGTTGCTCGATACACTGACAAGGTTGATTTAATTACCGCTCTTTTAGCAGGGCAGCAATTTTAATCGCCGAATGCAGTAATCGCCACACTAACAATTTTTACCCGATCGACTTATTAAAGGTTAATACAATGGCTCCTACTAAAGTTCTCTTAGTCGAAGATTCCCCCGTGGCAATGGAATTATTGCAGCGTCTATTCAAAAGTACTCCTGATGTAGAAATTGTTGGCTCTGCGCGGAACGGACAAGAGGCACTGGCGATGATTCCTCGCCTCAACCCTACCGTCATCTGTACTGACTTCCATATGGAACCCGTGGATGGTTTGGAATTAACCAAACAGGTAATGGCAAATTTCCCCCGACCGATTCTCGTCCTCAGCAATTCTGTCAAATCCGATGACACCAAAAATGTGTTTGCACTTCTCCAAGCAGGCGTTTCCGACATTTTCCCCAAACCCCTAGGTGGTGACTATGCGGAATACGAAGCCGTCAAACAGAAGATCTTGTCTAAAATCAAACTTCTATCGGGAATGACTGTTAAAGCCAAGCCGATGAAATAGGAAATAGGGAACAGTGAACAGTGAATAGATAAAGAGTTTGACACGCACCCCGTGTCAGGCTCTTTATCTATTCTGAATCGATCGCTAGCGATCGATCGTAACTCAGTAATATTTACTTATCCCCATTAACTAATTATTATTGACTCAAACACTACTCAATCGCTATCCACTGTTCACTATTCACTGTTCACTAGTCACTATTCACTATCCACTGTTCACTGTTCACTATCCACTATCCCCTAACTGCATCACCAATGGCTCCCATCAAAGTCCTTCTCGTTGAAGATTCGCTCATTGCACTGGAACTGCTGCAACGCTTATTGAAAAGTAGCGCTGAAGTAGAAGTTGTTGGCACGGCACGAAACGGACAGGAGGCGCTAGTCAAGATTCCCCAAGTCAAGCCAGATGTGATTTGTACCGATTTGCACATGGCTCCGATCGATGGTTTGGAACTAACCAAACAGGTGATGGCAGATTTTCCGCGACCGATTTTAGTAATTAGTAATTCAGTTCAAGAAGACGATACCAAAAATATCTTTGGACTGCTCCAAGCAGGGGCGGTAGATATTTTCCCCAAACCCACCAGTGGGGACTACAAAGAATACGAGCGAGTCAAAGATCGGTTGCTTGCCAAAATTAAAATGCTGTCGCAGGTAAGTGTCAAAGCTAAATCTAGCATGACAGACCACTCCACTAGTTTCAGACTAGCTGCCAATGATGCTGGGACGCTGCGCGCGATCGCGATCGGGGCATCGACAGGTGGCCCCCAAGCGATTCACAAGATCGTCACCTCACTCCCAGCCGATCTACCCGTACCGATAATTTGCGCCCAACACATCGGTGATGGATTTTTGTCAGGCTTGATTAGCTGGTTGAAGGAGGACTCACAACTAACCGTCAAGGTCGCCCAAATCGGTGAAACTCCAGCACCGAAAACAGTCTATTTTGCTCCAGAAAAAGCGCACTTAGAATTTGACGCTCAGGGCAAGTTTATCTACAGCAACTTTACCGCATCTACAGGTACCTGTCCGTCGATCGATGTCCTCTTTCGCGCGATCGCTCGCGTTTACGGTCGTGCGAGTGCGAGTATCCTCCTCACTGGGATGGGTACCGATGGTACCGCTGGTACTGAGGCAATCGCCGCTGTGGGCGGGATGACCATCGCTCAAGACGAACAAAGCTGTCTCGTCTTCGGCATGTCCAAACTCGCGATCGCGACTGGTAAAGTCCAGCATACGCTCAATCTATCGGAAATCGCACCTTTTTTAGTTGCGAAGATTTCCGGAGAGGGATAGGGGGATAGAGACCTGTTACTAGTAGAAGGTTTACTCCTAAAATAAATCATCCAGGAATTCAGCAACGCCCACACTTTAACCATGTATGACCTCGATCGATTGGCAAAAAAGTGGCAAAAATGCTGGCATGGTTTAGCATTAGACTCACTAGAGCTAGATCGAGTATTTCAGCAACTAGTTAATGCTTATATCCAACCCGATCGCCATTATCACAATCTTACTCATATCCTGCAGGTATTAACTACTATCGATCGATTTTCAGCAACTTTGCAAAATCCAAGTGCAGTCTACTTAGCTGCCTGGTTTCACGATTTTATCTACGATTCTCAAGCTGCCGATAATGAGCTACAAAGTGCTAAAGCTGCTGGCAAATTACTAACAGTTGTTGGCGCAGATAAAGATTTAATCGATCGAGTCCGAGTCCTAATTTTAGCAACCCAAGGACATCAAATCGATCCTGATGACCCCGAGCTATGTATGTTTCTAGATGCGGATCTGGCAATTCTTGGGAGCGAGCCACTGCAATATCTAGTTTACCAACAATCAATTCGACGCGAATATAGTTGGGTGTCAGACGCAGCCTATCGAGCTGGACGGATTCGAGCATTAGAACACTTTTTACACCGAGAGCGGCTCTATCATACAGATTTATTATTTAATGAATTAGAATCGATCGCCCGAGATAATATCAATACTGAAATTTTCCAACTAAATGCTGCTAATTCGCTCGACTAATTCAACTGGTCGCCCAAATTACCATCATGAATTCTCGATCGCCGATAATGCGGCTCGATATTAATTAAGTCATCGATATTACCTTGAATGGTATTACAAATCGTGTCTAACGGTAGATCGTTAGGATCTGTACCAAAGGGATTTTCAATTTCAACACCGATCGCTTCGATGCCAAATAATGTAAAACTAACTAATGCAACTGCTGGTGCTGTCCACCATTTAAGTTCTTCGACAACTTGAAAAGGTAGTAACAAACAATACAGCAGAATCAATTGCTTGAGGTGAATTGCATAAGCTAATGGCATCGGCGTACGGAGAATGCGTTCGCACGCACCGAGCATATCGACCATGCTATTGAGAATATTTTGTAATTCACTCATTTGATACAAACTAATCTGCCCCTGTTCTTGTTTTGCCTGAAGATAGTCACCAATCCAAAACACGATTTCTAAAGGTGCGTTATTTGCAGTTTGAAGTTTTAGTGACTGCATGGGGGAAACAAGTTTAGCAAGTTTTTCATCCATAGGTTGCGATCTCAAATATAATTTAGTCGCAACTGCAAAAGCTACTAGCAAATTTAAAATTTGCTCCTTCTCTTTACGATGTAAGGGATCTTTTTCAGAAATTGCCACCCAGATCGAACGAGAGAGATTACGGATATTATTGACGATCGTTCCCCAAGCTTTACGACCTTCCCAAAATCTTTCGTACGCAGTGTTCGTCCTAAATACTAGTAATAATCCAAGTACGATACTCGGCACGATTCCTCCAAGTGTTTTTGCCGAAACATTTATTTTCTGGTCTGATAAGATTGAAATAAAAAGTCCAAAAATACCACAAATTAATACTCGATTCAAAATAGTCGGAATCACCGAACCTTTGATTCTCAAGGCAATTTCAAACCAGCTTAATTGCTTTAAACTCATCAGTTATTTTGTTGTTGGCTATTTATTATTCGATCGACTCTCGCTAGCTACTAGCCGCAACTACTCACTATCCACTTGTCGTTGCTTGCCATCGATTAGCGCACTTACTGTCATGTCGCCCATCACATTGATTGCTGTCCGACAGCGATCGAGAAACCAGTCTACCGTAATTAGGATGGCAATATACTCAGTGGGCAATCCTACTGACGAAAATACTAATGTCATCGTGACTAAACCAGCTTCGGGAATCCCTGCTGCGCCGACAGATGCGACGATCGAAGTCAACATTACCATCAGTTGTTGCACTAGGTTGAGATTTTGGCCTAATACCTGTGAGATAAATAAGGCTGACATTGCCTCATACAACGCAGTACCATCGTTATTAAAATTACTCCCTACCAATGCGCCTAGCGAGGCTGAAGATTCGCGCAAGCCGACCTTTTTAATTAGCGATTCAAATGTAATCGGCATGGTAGCGGTAGAAGAAGCCGTCGAGAAGGCGGTAATTAGTGCATCAGAGCCACCTTGAATAAATTTTAGGGGTGAAACCCAAGAACCAAATCTAACTCTGGTGAGATAGTAAGCAGCCTGGAGCAAGAGCGCAACAATTACAGCGAGCACGAACGCACCTAAAGCTTTAAATGGCGCAAATCCTTGGATAGCAATCGTTTTGGAGACAATTCCAAATACCGCCAGCGGTACCAACGCGATAACCCAATGTAAAATTCTAATTACCGCATCAAATAATAAGCTAATTATCTGCTCGATCGCGAGATAACTATTTTGCCCTTGCTTGATTTGTTCGGATTTAATCGCTTTGAGTACGATCCCAAAAGATAGCGCGACAAAAATCAGTGAAATGACATTATTGTCTACTAGTGGCTTGACAACCGAGTCGGGAATCAAATCTGAGATCAGACCCCACGGATCGAGCTGCTTGACTGCTGTATTGGTTGGAGCCGTTGCCGCAAGATTACCGCCAGCGCCAGGCCGTAAAACATTAGCTACTAATAACCCGATCGCGATCGCAACCACCGTATTAGTAACTAATAAAATCGATAATTTCCGTCCCGATTTACTAGGAATCTCTGCTGTTAAAAAAGTATCCAGAATGGCGAGAAAAATTAGTGGCGTAGCTAAAGTACGTAGCGCCTTGAGAATGAGTGTTGCTGGTAGTGCTAAATGCTCGATAACATCCTTATTCCAGATGGGTTTTCCAGCACCTAAAAACACCCCAACAATGACTGCTACAATTAATGCGGCAACAATCTGTAAATATAACGGAATTTTGGTCATTATTAAGCTACCAATTTAAATTAGATGCGATCGATCCAGATCCGATCGGATATTTAGCAGTAATTGCGAAAACCGCACGAATCTATTATCTGACCTCAGTAGTCAACATTACAACTCGATCGGTCTAGATTTCGGAAGTCATCAACACTGAGGTAAGCTTGTCGCTCTGGTCTAGGTTAACGTGAGTTAGAAGCTAGAAAATTGCTGGGAGTAAGGCTTCAAGACCCTTGGGTTCCAAATCTAAATAAGGCCTCTCGACCAGAAAATTAAACCGACCCGATTGTTAAGAATTTATTTGACTGTGGTTTCACATTCTATCCAGCGATGCTTAATGTCTCCATTGCAGTCTTCACCAATTGAAAATAATAAGGTTGTGTCAGATCTACAGACTTAACTAGCTGCGCTTCGGCAATTAAATCAGCCACTTTTTGACCCTTATTAACAATTAGAGTTTGACCTTGTGTATTTGAGATCTTTAATTGAGAGCGATCTGATGATACCGTACAAGAATAATCCCGCTGCTGATAATTAAATGTCGAAGCCTCACCCAAACTAACTGGAAATCTCGCACTAATTACCTCTAACTCAATCGATCTCACATTATTCCAATTATTTTCTTTGAGTTTATAAGCAATATCTAAATAACGCGGTAATGGATAATAGTCACCAAACCGCCACGCGATCGCTTTGATACCTTGCGGAAACTCTGATGTTGCGACGGTGAATTTTAGATGCCCTTTACCGATAACTTTTTGCTCGACGACACGGACATTTGCCGTCCAAAAAACTGGATCGGGATTTTCGATTCCACAGGGATGAATTGCATCGATTTGTTCGTAAAGTGATTCATTAATTGTCGCTAGTGGCGCTTCGGCATCGATTTTGACTAAATGCTTGAGATGTTCGATTTCCAGACATTTGTGGGCAAATTCACTCAATCGCGTTTGAAACTTATCTAGATTTTCGGCAGGCATCGAGAAGCCGCCTGCGGCGTGGTGTCCGCCATATTTACCCAAGAGATCGTGGCAGTATTCGAGTGCGTGAAAGATGTTAAATTCGGGGATGCTCCGTGCCGAGCCGCGAAGATGATGTTCGTCCTCATTGGTACCGATAAATACCGGTACGCCATAACGTTCGACTAACCGAGAAGCGACGATCCCAATCACACCATGATGCCAACCCGGATGGACGATAACTAAGACCCGATTTTGGTGAATATTATAACCGCCAGCCTGAATCAGATCGATCGCTTCTTGCTCGATTCTGGCACACATGTCTTGGCGTTGTTTATTTACTTGTTCGCATTGAATCGCTCTCGCTAATGCCACACCCATATCTTGAGTTGTCAGCAGCTCGATGATAATCTGTGGATCGTCGATTCTGCCGATCGCATTAATTCTCGGCCCCAATCTAAAGCCGATATCTTCAGGTTTGAGCGCATTATCTTTTGCTGCTTTGGCAGCACTGGCGACGGCTCCTTGCGTACCGGACATTTGAATTAAGGCTTGGATGCCGATTACTTGGGAATTGGGAAGTAGTTGTAGTCCCTGCTTGACCAAGCGACGGTTGATGCCAGTTAATGGTGCTAAATCGGCGATCGTGCCGAGGGTAAATAATTCTAATAACTCATTGCTCAATGATGGTTGCTGCATCCGCGCTGCCAACTCTAGAGCTAACAGATAAGCGACCCCGACACCTGCAATCCCGCGATAAATGGAAGACTCGGCAATTAGTTTGGGATTTAAAATCGCATTGGCTGGGGGTAATTCTTGAGGCAAATCGTGGTGATCGGTGATGATGACCTGTAAGCCTAATTCTACTGCTCTGGCGATCGCGGCTACTGCCGAAATGCCATTATCAACCGTGATAATTAACTTCACGCCCTCAGTATGAAATTCTTCCACAATCCGCCGATTGATCCCATAACCATCGGACATCCGACTGGGAATCGCATAATCTACATCGGCACCTAATGCTGACAAGGCACGCAATAAGAGTGCCGTACTCGTCATCCCATCCGCATCATAGTCACCACAAATCGCAATCTTTGACTTGGTTTCGATCGCGTTTACCAATATATCCAGACTAATCTCTAAATCTGGAAATTCTGTGAGCGGTGAAGGTAATTCCGCTGTCTCTGGATGAATGAATAATTCAGCTTGCGCGATCGAGTCGATGCCCCGATTCATCAAGACTTGTGCCAAGAGTGGCGATGTCTCGATCCCCTCTGTCAGCGTAATTTCTGCTGCGAGAGTTGCTGCTTGTAATGGGTTACTCGGTGCTATTTGCCAGCGGTGTTGGGGAAGCATGTCGATCGGATAAGATGCTTCTTTGGAGTTTAGACCAAAATACGTGCTAAATTTCCAATCTAGCACCAAATCAAAGTCAGGGTCGAGCGTTTTTAGGTGCTTACTGCCTGTTCTCTAACAGCTGAGAGTATCTGAAATCTTGCCTTCCTCGATAGTCACTCAGTTCTGCAAGTTTTTCACTTTTAAGTCGAGCAACCTTTAGAGATACATCAGAGTTAGATAAATTAAATTATACCGAACCGATAACGATCTGGCAGTGTGCGAGATGTTTCGCAAGAGATCTACTGTTCGTCGGCGATTTGTCCGAGATTTACCTGTCCCCAGATTTCAGTTAGGAGCAAATCTTCCTCAGTTGCCATGGCGGAATTATGCGCCCAATGATGGGGGAGAATGATGCGATCGATCCAGCCGCGTTCGTTAGCAGTGACTGGCGGCTGTTGCTTGTAATTATTAGCGAGAGTTTGCAGATGCAAGCGCAATTCAGTCAAAAATTCGGGTGTAATCTGGTGGCGAGGTTCGATATCGGCCAGATATTTTGCTGCCGCAAAGATGACTTGATAAACGCAACACTGGCGATAAAGTTGTAGACTCGAACGATCGTTGGATGCACTCACGCCTTTTAGTAACAGCTCGATCCAATGGTGAACATAGTCCAAATCGGCTAAACCTTCAGCGGTAACTAATACTTCAAAATTTAGTTCGGCATCGGGTGTCCGAATTTCATGTCGGAACCAATCCCAACACAGTCGAGTAATTTGATTGAATAATTGCTGAGTATCGGTACTGAGTTCGTAACGTTTGTGGAAGCGATCGCTAGCCAAAAATGCTTGGAATGCTGGCAATTCGGCTTCACCAGCAGCCACAGTTAAGTTTTGGTTACTCACCACATGCTCGACGATATCATCCGCTACAGCTAATTCTGGCGTAGTTTGGGTAATGCTCTCAGCGAGAGACGGTGCTATTGCCATCGCTACTGGCTCTACCGTCTCCACTCCACGCTCGCGGGCGAGTTCGGCCAATTCAGGTAACACCGTGCCACCACTGATGCGATCGCCAGCTAGGACTTGAGCTTGAGCCTGTTGGAGATTTTCTAGCGCCAGATCGGCGATCGGCCCGATCCGCTCGGGATAATTGGCGAGGGCGGCGAGAATCGCCCGATCGATTGCCAAGAAGCCTGGTAACTCAAAGGATTCTGCTAGTCCAATCCCCACTTCAGCGATCGATTCGAGGCATTCGACTAGTTGAGTCGGCTGGTGGGTGGCGATAACTTCGCTAAGGGTATCGAGTTGTTCTTGAATTGTCGTCTCAAAGATCGAAGCGACGATATCAAAGCCTAATTCCATTGCTGTCGGTAGCGCAATCTCGACCTCAGACCAATCACCTAATATTAATTTTAGCTGTTCGATCGTCGCGACCATCCGCTCGGCAACGGCGTTTTCATCGATCGCGCGATCCATAATTTGCGCTTCCAAACATTCCTGCAACCCCGTGTACCCGTCCAGCAACAAGGATTGAATTGAGATATCGATCTCTACTTCCAAGTTATAAAATACCCGCGCTACATCTTCAAAGTCATGCGCGATCCGTTCGATCGTACTCAAGCCAACATTTGCGGCGGCACCTTTGAGTGTATGCAATGCCCGCATCAGATTATGGACTTTAGCTGTCGTACGATCGTTTGGCAATGTCAGAATTTCTTGCTCGATCGTTTCGAGTAATTCTGGTGCCTCAGCGAGAAAATAACCGTAAGCTTGTGCTTGAATTTGCGAGTCATTCATGGGAGTAGCGGGTAAGGATTAGAGATTAGGGGATAGAGAATAGGGGATCGTCGGGATTAAGAGCATACTATCTCCGGACTAAAGTGCCCAAATATTTATCGAGCGCGACATCGATCGAATTTCTGGTAATCGGCTTGGAGATAAATTCCGATGCACCGACAACTTTGGAACGAACCCGATCGAGTAACCCATCGCGATCGGTCAAAATAACGATCGGGACATCCGTAAAAGTGGAAATCCGCCGAATTTGACCGCAGATTTCATAGCCATTAATTTTGGGCATGATCAGATCGAGAAAAATCAGATCGGGTTTATTCTCTAGCAATCGAGGTAAAGCTTGTGTCGCATCTTGAATCGAGATAAAGCGATAGCCAGCTTCAGTAACGATCGCCCGCATGGTTTCACAAACTTGCGAATTATCGTCGATGCAGATCGCGAGTTTGGAAGATATAGCGGTTTTGGGTGAGGACGATGGCGGATTGCGCTTGCGTCGCTGTGGGGATGAGGATTTACTGCTAATTGCTGGAGATGGTAAATCTGGGAGGTCGATCGATTCGATGATGCCAGTCTGGAGATAGCGAGTTAGCGATCGAGTCAGTAATAATAAATCTTCATCGATTTCTATGGCAATCTCCCGCAGTGTCTGCTTTCCGGTAATCACTTGGACGAGATTTTGGTAGATAATCGGCGTAGTTTGCCGATACAGTTGGACTGGATGTTTGATGGCAGGAGTTTTATTCGGTGAAATATTCCCTAATTTCTGTTTGTCCCACTCTTGCCACATCCGCTCAGCTCGGGCGAGAATTGCTTCGGTATTTAGTAGAATCTGTGGTTGCTCGGCAAAAACTTCAGGCTGCGATCGAAAAGTCAGTGGTTGGCCTTGACTGTATTGCAATAGGTCAAAAATTGTTTCTTCTGCTGCAACAGTTAACATAGTTGTCAGTTCGGACGGTTTGATTTCTGATAACATCATCAAGGCGATCGCCCCTTGGTACTGCCAACAATTCTGGCTGAACACCGTCGATCCCTTGGATTGAAAGTGTTCGGCAGCCTGAAGTAACAATTCGATGCCGATGTATTTGTAACCGATATGCGCGCGAATCAATCGCTGCCACTGTCGATTCGGACGCTGCCGATCGATACACCAGACGATCTGCCCTTGGTACAACAACATCTCCCAAGATTGTCCCGATTCGACAGTAACCATCAATGAACCAGTAAACTCGCCCCAACTCAAATATTGGAATCTACTGACAATGTTACGCTGTGGGTCTACAGCCGTTAGATAGTGAAGATCGTTGTTCATTACCGAAGAAGATGGGATAGTCAAGGCAGACAAATGCGATCCTCAAGAGGATGTCTAGTATAATTAGGACGATTCTGTCGAACAGCGGCTGCGCCAACAAGTCGATCTAAAGTCGTCATTTTCTCTAGTATTCCCTAGTAATCGGCCAGTACGCTATGATGCTCAGTTAACATTCGGCGATCGGTGGGCGAATTGAGATATTTAACTTCTCTATTCCCATTGGCAGGTCATCAATGACAGCGATCGATTGAAATAGGATTTTTATGACTGCCAGGTTTATATAGGAGTTGACGTGTTGAAGTTATTCGCCAGGTTAAAGGAAATATCTGCAAAATTACCGCTGCCTGGGGTAAGCAAACCTCGTCAGAATGAGCGCGAGCGATTCTCCACCGGAGAGGCTGCACCAACGGGTAATGCGGATCGGCTCAATGATGCGGCACCGCTGGGTCTACCAATTAGAAGTAGCGCCGCAGCTACCGATCCTGCTGCCAATTTATATCCAGTACAATCGAACGAACCGACTTCATTCTCGTCAGCCGCCGACGAACAGCCAGGCTCTCCACCAGTAGCCAATTTAGTCAACCAAGCTGCGGGCAAGTCAGCAACTAAGAAAGCCAAGCCGCCAATTATCGGTGCGCTCGGCACGACGGCTACCGCTGTCGGCTCGACAATCGGGTGGGTTGGCAAGACCGTCGCTAGACCCTTTCGCGGGCCTAAACCACTTTACAAAAAGCGGCGATTCTGGCTGGGTTCGGGACTGACGTTGAGTGCATTAGCGCTGGGCGGTGCTTGGTTATTTGTAGACCGTAGCGTCGAAAAATACGCACCTGCCGATGCACTCGCTTATGTGCGGCCTGGTACCGTGACGATTAAGGCTGTTGATGGGACGATTCTGCTACAGACGGGAAATGCTACTCGCGAGACGCTTAAAACCTGGCAAATGCCCGATAAACTCAAAAAAGCCTTTGTCGCGATCGAAGATAGTCGCTTCTACGAGCATGACGGCGTAGACTATAAAGGTGTCGCGCGCGCGATGATCTCGAACGTTACTTCCAAAGGTTTAGTTGAAGGTGCCAGTAGCATTCACCAACAACTGGCGCGGATGGTTTATCTCAACCAAGAGCGGAGTTTTTGGCGCAAATTGCGCGAAATTCGCCTCGCCCAAAAATTGGGTACAGGACTCACTAAAGACCAAGTACTCGAGCGCTATCTCAACCTCGTCTATCTGGGCGAAGGTACTTACGGTGTAGCTGATTCTGCTTGGGTATATTTCAGTAAAACAGTAGACCAACTGACATTGGCAGAGATGGCGACCCTCGCCGCGATGCCGCCAGCACCGAATAGATATTCGCCGTTTGTCAATCCGGAATTTGCCAAGGGACGGCGTAATTTCGTGCTCGATCGGATGGTTACTGCCAAATTTATCACCCCCGCTGAGGCCAGCACAGCCAAAGCCGAACCGCTCACCCCCAAGCGCAGCCCGATCAAACGGGAAGAGCAAGAAGCCCGATATTTTACTAAATATATCGAGCAGGAATTACCCCAACGGATTTCGGCCAAGGCGATTAAAGCGGGTGGATTGACGATCGAAACTACACTCAATCCTGAGTGGCAAACCAAAGCCGAAGAAGTTATCAATTCCACAGTCCGCAATAACCGTGGCTCTTTCGGCCAAGCGGCAATGGTGAGTATCGACCCCCGCACTGGCGGGATTCGGGCGATGGTCGGCGGTACCGACTTTGAAACCCACCAATTCAACCGCGTTACCCAAGCCAAACGCCAACCTGGATCGACCTTCAAACCGATCGTCTATGCTACCGCGATCGCTGGTGGCATCAGCCCCAATAAAAACTACCTCGATGCCCCCTTCGATGTCGATGGTTATAAACCGAAAAATGCTGGTAAAAAGTTTAAGGGCTACATCTCCATGCGCGATGCCCTCGTCAACTCAGTCAACATTATCGCGATTAAAATCTTGATCGATACTGGCTTCCAACCCGTAATCGACAACGCACACAAAATGGGCATCGAATCCAAACTCGAACCGTTTTATTCACTAGCTTTAGGTGGCTTGGAAGTAAATCTCTTAGAACTAACCAGCGCCTATACAACCTTTGCCAATCAAGGCGTTCATAACCCCGTACATGGCATTACCAGAGTCACCAATCAAAAGGGTGAAGTCCTATATCAAAATAAAGCTCAACCAGCGCGCGTTTTCGAACCAGATACGACGGCAATTATGACCTGGATGATGCGCGGTGTCGTTAATGAAGGTACCGCCACCTCCGCCCAAATCGGTCGTCCGGTAGCAGGTAAAACCGGAACTACCGATAAAGAACGCGACTTATGGTTTATCGGTTTCGTCCCGCAACTGGTCACTGGTGTCTGGCTGGGTAACGATAACAATCGTCCGACCGGAAATGCCAGTAGTACTGCCGCCTACGCCTGGTCGCGATTTATGACTACTGCGGTTAAAAATATCCCTGTCCAGGATTTTCTCCCCCGTCCGGAAAACGTTGATAAACGCAAACCCGAACTAAAACTCGATCCGGTTCATCCACGCTATATCCGCAATCTTCCCATGCCGAAAGATGGCGAACGGACGGATGACGAAACTAAAACCGATCGCCAGAGCAATAGCGAGGACAAGCCGCGCCGTTCTCGCCGTCGCCGTCGCGATTCATCGTCCGAACAAACCACCCGTCGTTCTTCTGGCGAAGAGACCACTACCAGTAGCAGTTCTCAAGATACTCCCCGCCGCTCGCGCCGCTCTCGTCGTCGACGTAGCTCTAGTTCTGGTGATGAAGGTTAGGCACTAGGAATTAGGGGTTAGTAATTAAGGCTTTGCTAATTTAAGGGATGATTTGCCCCTCGCCCCGCCCGATCCGTCGGCTCTGGCTCCCCTCTCCCAAGCTTGGGAGAGGGGTTGGGGGTGAGGGCATCTATGCATACCCCAATTCAGCAACGCCGCAATTAATTCACCACTCTCCCCAGACAATGCCCCTCTTCCAACTACCGATTCCCGATCCGCGTGAATTTTGCTAGTTATCAACTATGGTCGCAATTTGAACCCGCCTTGGGCTGGGAAGATACCCACTGTCAGATGCAACGCGGGTGGCGCTGGGCGCAAGCGTCATCACAAGAACTACAAAAATCGCCAGCGACCGCAACAATCTGGCAAAAAGTGGGTAAACTAGCGCAACAGGGAGTGTGTGAATTTCATCGCGATCCCTTGCTGCTCAAACATCCACGCGGGGTCGATCGTGTGGCCGATCGATTGTATTTGTATTATGAAATTTTGCCAGTGCGGCAGCGGGTAATGCGGATTCTCCAACAGTATCGCGCCGATCCGTGGCTGATGGGTAAAGATATTTTAGTCCTCAATCGCGGCGACGAACCATTGCCCTCACCGATCGATATCGATGTTGATGGCGATCGGTTTCAGCTATTTGCGGCTGTTGATTGCTTGCTCAGGGAGACCGATGGTGCCATCCACATCATCGATTTTAAGACGGGACAAGCTGATTTCGATCGCCGTCAAGCGTATGTTTATCTCCTGGCGATTAGCTATCTTTATCCCGATCGTGAGGCGGTGGCTTCCTTTCACAATTTGGAAACAAATATTCGATCGGAGCTAATTACCGCTACTCCGGCTCAATTAGTAGCAATCAGCCGCAAATTAGCAGACATCGCTCGCTTGCATCAACAGCAACTTCAGCAATATCGCACCGATCCAACTTGCTTCGATCGATTATATCCAGCGCATCCTGGGCATCATTGTCGCCACTGTCCGTTTAGCTATTTATGTACTTACGCCCCATCTAATTGAATATGCTCTTAGAACGTCTCAAACCATTTCAAGTCGATCCCAATCGGGTCGATCGCGTTGAAATTTTAAAATTAATTAATAAAATCAGTAATAGTAGCAAGGTTAGTGAGGTTCAAGAATTATTCGATCGCAATATTTCGTTGTGTGCGTATTTCTTTAAAAATGGCTATATTAAATACCGAGAAATCTCTTTCCTCTCAACTAGTATCATTACCGATGCATCAAATCGACCCGATTATATTTGTGGTTGTTATCAGAAAAAACATGGGATGACTTGGTATGCAATTATCTGTGCTGGCCCACAAGATCGAACTTGGGATGAAGACCTGGAATTGACTTCAGTAGCTAAAAAGTCATTCGATAAACTGAACTATTGCACAAGAAATTTAGCTGAAATCCTCAAAGCTAATCAACTGGCAGATAACGTTACTCCCGAAAGTGTTCATGGACTGCTAATTATCGGTCAGGATCGGGAATTTTTAAAGAATTCGATTAAGCAAGACCGCAAACGCGAGATCAATCAAAATTCACCGATTAAATTGCGCACTTATAGCGCTTTCATTCGGAATTATCAGCGCAAAAATCAAGGCTGGTTACTCGGCGCGATCGATCGCGTCATTGCGCTATTTATCGAGCCTAAAGACTAATCCGCACCAGCATTCGAGTACAAACTCATTACATCCATAATCGACAACCGCGACTGTACGCCCAAATCTAGCGGCGAAGTATGCCCTCGGCGGAGATGTTCGGCTGCCGCACAACCGATCATGGCGGCATTGTCAGTACAATACTCCAGGGGTGGAAATAAGACCTCAATCCCGTGCTTGGTAGCCGCTGCTTGGAGTGTAGCTCTGAGTCCGCGATTGGCCGCGACACCACCACCGATCGCGATTTTGGTCAAGCCATAGTCTAGCGCGCAAGCGATCGTGCGTTTCGTCAGGGATTTTGCGACAGAGTGTTGAAAACTCGCAGCAATATCCGCGATCGGTAACTCTTTCCCTTCGGCTTGCAATTTCTGCACCAATCGCAATACCGCAGTTTTTAAGCCACTAAAACTGGAATCATAAGGATGAAATCCGCCACCAGGTAGGGAGATATTGCCCTCTGGGAGGGGATAAAGGCTAGGATTGCCCTGACTTGCCAGTCGATCGATTAGCGGGCCGCCTGGATAGCCGAGATTTAATAATCTCGCAACTTTATCGAATGCTTCCCCGGCAGCATCGTCTCGCGTAGCACCCAGCTCGGTGTACAGCCCACAATCTTTGACATGAATCAAGCTCGTATGTCCGCCAGAGACCAGCAGGCACAGAAATGGTGGTGCCAACTCTGGCGCACTCAGATACGAAGCATAAATATGTCCTTCGAGATGATGAACTCCCAAAAATGGCTTGCCATGCAAAATTGCCAGCGTCTTGGCCGCACTCATCCCGATCATTAGTGCCCCGACCAATCCTGGTGCTACAGTCGCCGCAATCCCATCGATTTGCGTCCAATCCAGATCGGCCTCACCAATGGCTTGCGCGATCGCCTCATTAATTATTAATAAATGTTGCCGCGAAGCTATTTCAGGAACCACTCCCCCATATCGAGCATGAATCTCCATTTGCGAGGCGACGACACTGCTACAAACTTTACGATTGTTAACGATTGCCACCGCAGTTTCGTCACAACTTGTTTCAATTGATAAAACTGTTGTCATTAGCTGCTAATTTAAAATATGAAAATAAAGGTGAGTAGCCTTGCCATCGTTGTCGTGTAGCTGTCAATAAGACAGCAGCCTAACGCGATCCGATCGAGATCCTCCACCTCTACAACTCTACAATATCGGCAATCTCTCGCGATCGACACGAATGATTGCAGGTATTCCAGAAGACTATTATAGTTTTTTTGCTCGAAGCAGGTCGCTAAACCCGATCGTGTTTTTTGTAAAGAAAACTTGTTGTTTTGTCACAATAGGAAACAATTATCATGCAAAAACTATTGGCTTTTGTCTTTGCCATTTGTCTCTGGTTTAACTTTGCACCGCCTGCTTCGGCGGATGTAGCTGGACTCGTTCCTTGCGGACAGTCTCAAGCTTTCAAAGACCGAGCGGCAGCAGCACGGAATACCACTAACGACCCCGAATCTGGGAAAAAACGGTTCGACCGTTATGCACAAGCATTGTGCGGCCCAGAAGGACTCCCACACCTAATTGTAGACGGACGACTCGATCGTGCGGGTGATTTCCTCATCCCGAGCATCTTGTTTCTCTACATTGCTGGTTGGATCGGTTGGGTCGGCCGGATGTACATTATCGCTATCAAAAAAGGCGATAACCCTGAAGAAAAAGAAATCGTCATCGATGTACCTCTAGCAGTTAGCTGCATGTTAAGCGGATTCGCTTGGCCAGCTAGCGCCCTGGGCGAGTTTACCTCTGGTAAATTAGTTGCTAAAGATACTGAGATTACTGTTTCTCCTCGGTAAATTTGGGTGAGTTTGTAGAATCGATGCAATTGGCAAACCGGAATGAAATCGCATTCATCACCGGCAATCGTCAACCGATTTCTCCCGATCGCTCTTGCCTGTTCAGCAATCGTATAATTTTTAGAATCCGGAGATATTCTATGTCAAGTGGTTTTGTCAGATTTCTATCTACTGCTCCAGTTTTGGCAGCAGTCTGGATGACTTTTACTGCGGGTCTTTTAATCGAATTTAATCGCTTTTTCCCCGACTTATTATTTCATCCTTTGTAATCGGGTGGAATTAGTGGCTATTGATTAGTGATTAGTGGCTAGTGGCTAGTGACTAGTACCGGATGCAATAAGTTTGTCCGAGCTAATCCCTATCCCCTGTTCACTGTTCACTGTTCACTGTTCACTATCCCCTATTCCCTTAATTATATTTGAGAGGTTCTTCATGCCTAATCGTATTCAAGTTGTCAGCACTGCTGACGGTCAAGTTAGTAACTTATCTACACCAGTTAATGGTTCGGGTATCGTTCAAGCCTTCATCAGCAATTTACCGATTTATCGCAACGGTCTATCCGCTCAGCGACGTGGCTTAGAAGTAGGCATGGCTCATGGCTATTTTCTGCTCGGCCCCTTCACGCTCCTCGGCCCGTTACGTAATTCCGATCGCGCGCATTTAGCTGGATTGCTGGCAACAGTTGGCTTGATCGTGATCCTCACGATCTGTCTGTCGCTGTATGCAAGCGTCAATCCCGCAGCACCACTACCGAGTGTCGCTGCACCTAAAGCACCTACCGACCTCAACCAAAAAGGCTGGAACGAATTTACTTCCGGTTTTTTAATTGGTGGTATTGGCGGTGCGGCATTTGCCTACTTATTAGTAGCTAATGTGCCGATTTTTAGCAATATTTCTGTGTTTAACTAAATGTAATATCGCTAGCTTAGTGGCGATCGATCGAGTTAATCAAAGATATTGAATAGTTGCCCTGTCTTCGACGAGAAGATGGGGCAACTTAGTATCGATCGCGAATAAGTTAAGAACACGATCGACCATATTTTTGTCAGTAAAGATCTCAAGGTAGCGCGCACTTATACCGGCGATAATACTAACTCCGACCATGCTCCGCTAATTTCGGACTTGGCAATCTAAAAGTAGCGAGCTTTTTTACCTGATGCCGATCTGTGATATGGTATAAAGCTAGAAATTCAGGTGTATTAATGAGTAAGAAGTTAGTTAGTGCTAATTGGCTGTTTGGCTGTGGGATATTACTTACATTACTCCCGTTCGCTATTAGTAATAAATCCGCGATTGCAGTTGCAAATCCCTCACTAGGACAACCAGTTCAGAATAGGCTTGCCTTAGCAATAAATAAGGGGACGGTGGCCAAAACGATTACTACCCCTTCCGGCTTAAAATTTACAGTGATTAAGGCCGGTAAAGGAGCTACGCCGAAAAAAGGACAAACAGTGTTTGTTCACTATACTGGCACACTCACTAATGGTAAAAAGTTTGACAGTTCTCGAGATCGGGGTCAACCATTTAGTTTTATTGTCGGTCAAGGACAAGTAATTAAAGGTTGGGATGAAGCTTTGAGCGACATGAAAGTCGGCGAACGCCGTAAATTGACTATTCCACCTCAATTAGGTTATGGCGCTAGTGGTGCTGGAGCAGATATTCCCCCTAATGCCACGCTAATTTTTGATGTCGAATTGCTCAAAATTGGCAGTTAAATTAACAGGTTGTTGCCTCCGGTGTTAAATCGGAAGTTCGAGACAATCAGACTTCGACCGGGTTGCGGTGATTTTAATCACTGCAACTCTGTTTGCAAAAGTGCCAGGCTGCCTCTTCAAACTCGATCGAGTTTGGATTCACAAAGAATGAGACTAGCAATCGAGCGCTATTTTGGTAAAATTCAGTAGTGGACTATTTGTGTGAATTTGAACTATACAACTAGCTTACCTCGACACTGTAATTCGTAGTCGAGCTATCAGAAAATCGTCTAAATTGCACTAATTTCAACCAATAATTTATTTGCTGCTGTATGGATATCGACCCACTAGATGTTGTAGAAAAGAACGAAGACAATAATCAACAGCAGAATGCTAAAAATAGACTCAATGCTATGGTAGCTGTCACCGTTGCTTGTTTAGCGACGTTTATGGGTATTTGTCATGTCAAGGATGACAATATCGTTCAGGGAATGCAACAAGCACAGGCCGATAAGCTCGACCACTGGGCTTATTATCAAGCACGGAATATTCGTGGCGATATCGCGCGGAGTACGATTACCCAGCTTCAGCTCCAAGCTGTAAATAGTTCGGGTATCCAACGCTCGCAGTATGACGATCGAATCAAGGCATATCAAGTCATTGCCGCCAAACAAGATCGCGAAAAAGAGCAGCTCAAACAGCAAGCAGAAAACGACCAGAAAACCTACGATAGTCTCAATTTTCATGACGACCAATTCGATTTAGCCGATGCCGCCGTCTCGATCGCGATTTCTTTGCTAGCAGTCACCGCACTCACAAATCGAGCGTGGTTATATTGGCTGGCGCTAGTACCAACTAGTTTTGGCGCGCTGATGGGGTTCGCTGGATTGTTGAATTTAGATATTCATCCGGATGCTTTAACGAAGTTACTCTCTCAAGCTCCAGTTGTATCACCGACGCTTGTTCTAGGTTCATCGATCGGCACTGGCGGGAGTAATGAGCTATGGATAAAGAACTTTGCGCTCGCTCCCTGTGTTCGTTAGTTATCTTGACAGCATTACGAACCATTGAGGACAGCGAAAAAGTCAGGATCGATCGACAAATCCGCAAGGTGAAACAAGATCTTGCCAAGATTCAAGGTTAATATTGGTTGCTATTAAAATCGCAGACTGCGCGGCTGGATATTACTGAAGCCGATCGGAAATAGTAACGGCAGAAATTATACAGGAAGTCGATATTTTACAGTACCAACTGACAGTTCAGAGTAATACTGATTTCTAAGAATATTTCGCTTAATCCTCCCGCATCCACTTCGCCCTTGTACATTAGTTAACTACCAATTAGGTAGTCACCAATATTTATAATTTAGAGATCGCTGTTTCAGCCGATCTCCATAAAAGCTGACTGCCTAATGCTGACTGCCTTGTCCGTTGGACACTTACTACTAAAATTACAAAATTTGCAGTTGTGGTATTTCTCTGCTTCGAGCGGGAATTATAACTAATAAGCCCTGAGATCGACTCGGTTGCAGTCGGCATTGCCCTCAAGATCGTTGCCAAGAATCAACTAGAACCAAATTAGTATGCGTAAATATTCGATTTTAGTCGTTGATGATGAACCGGATAATTTTGAAACGATCGAGGCAATGCTCGACGATAAAAACTACAATTTGCATTATGTTAGTTGCGGTCGCGAAGCGCTAGATGCGCTAGAGATATTAAAGCCGAACCTAATTTTGTTAGATGCGATGATGCCAGAAATGGATGGTATCGAAGTATGTCAGCAAATCAAGGCGCTGCCACAATGGCAATCCGTACCGCTCGTGATGATGACGGCCTTGTCAGTTCGGGTTGCCACCAATTACTCGAAATTTCCCCAGCGGCAGTGATGAGAAATCCGCGTTGTTTATTAGACCAGATTCATCCTGATGATGTCGGGATGGCTAAGCAGCTTTTGCTGGAATCCGCTCGCGATCTACATCCTCGGAGCTGCGAAGGTCGCGCGATCTTGGCATCTGGGCAGGTGAAATGGATTAAATCTGTCTCGCGTCCGGAACTACAACCCGATGGGGCGATCGTCTGGGATGGCGTGATGCTCGATATTACCGATCGCAAAGTAGCGGAGCAGGCACTGCTCGTCTCCCAGCAACAGTATCAACGGCTAGCTGACAATAGACCTCTTGCGAAAGTATCATGCGATCGCCTGCTTTGATGACAAATACAGCTCATAATTGTAAATCCCTGCAATTAAATTAATCCTTAACCCAAACCTTCGTCTTCGATTTCTATATCGTGACGATAAGATTCTAAATATCTTTAATCTTCTGTGAATATGCTCGACTACAATTCTTTCTTTTGCTAATTGGCTGTTAAATTTTTTCTGCTCTTTACTTAGAGACTTTTTCTTAGTCTTTTTAATTGGCGTTCGGCTATGCTCGTGAATCTTTTTTATCCCCTGATATCCCTTGTCTGCCAATAGCTCTGTCTTTTTCTCTAGATCTATCTGGCTCTCCTTCCAAATCCTAAAATCATGTATCCTCCCTTTCCTGACTGCAATACAGACAATCTCTTTCGTCTTTTGGTTTACCAGAATTTGTGATTTTACCGTATGACACTTCTGCTTACCACTGTAATGTCTCTTTTGTTTTTTTTAGGTCTTTCTACTTCATGCTCTGCCACATCTACCACTAATACTTCTGTCTCTGAGTCTAGTTCTTTGACTTTTTTCCTCCCTTCCACATTAAATAACCCTGACTTAATTAATATGTTCTCAACTTTCCCGATCGTTCTGAACACATTTGACTCATTCAGTCCCCAACTTACTCCGATATGAAAATAGGTACGATACTCCCGCCAATACTCCAACGTCATTAACACTTGGTCTTCAATGCTTAATTTACTAGGTCTGCCGCTCTTTTTTGCTAAAACTTTTTCCGCTGCTACTACTTTTACCATTTGCTTGAATGTTGCTGGTGTAACACCACACAAGCGTTTGAACTCTGTTGGCTCTAAATTTTTAACTTGGTCGTAGCTCACTTTCGATCGGTTGATTTTATATCTATTTTACAAATCTCTCGGACTTTCGCAAGAGGTCTAATATTCCTGGCGCAATTTATCAATATCGACTCGATCCAGATGGCAGCAGTTGTATCCCTTATATGAGTTCTGGCTGTCAAGATTTATTGGGAATTTCCCCCGCAGCAGTAGTCGCGGATCTCAATTGCCTAATCGATCTGACTTATGCTGACGATTTACAATCGTTTAGCGCGAGTGTTGCGGAATCTGCCAGCAAGCTAACATTTTTTATTTGGGAAGGGCGGGTATGCTTGCCCACTGGGGAAGTCAAATGGATCGAACTCACCTCCCGTCCAGAACTGCAACCCGATGGGGCGATCGTCGGGATGGGGTGATGCTCGATATCACCGCCCGCAAACAGGCAGAATTAGATCTCGCTACATCACAATACAAATACTATAATTTGATTCAATCGATTCCTGGCGTGGTGTGGGAATATGATTTCAGGCTAGATAAATTTAGTTTTGTTAACGATCGCGCTGAAGCTCTACTCGGGTATCCCGTTCAAGAATGGATCGCTCAAAAAGATTTTTGGGCCGATCGGCTCCATCCAGACGACCGTGATGCTACGATCCAAGCCTATAGCGATGCGATCGACAATCGCCAGAGTTGCGAAGCTGAATATCGACTAATTGCTGCTGACGGTCGAATCGTTTGGGTTTACGATATTGCTACGCCAGTCTTGGATCTCAATGGTAAAACACTCTCAACGACCGGGTTGCCGATCGATATTACGGAAAAGCAATCAGCACTGGCAGCTCGCCAACTAGCCGAAACCGCGTTGCAGGAAACTAACCAACGCTTGAAATCGACTAACCAAGAACTGCTGTGTGCGACCAAGCTCAAAGATGAATTCCTCGCGACGATGAGTCACGAACTCCGCACGCCGCTAAATGCCATTTTAGGTATGTCCGAATGTTTGGAAGACGGCGTATTCGGGACGATTAACCAGCGTCAGGCCAAATCGATCGATACGATCCACCGCAGCGGCCAGCATTTACTCTCGTTGATTAACGACATTCTCGATGTCTCCAAAATTGCGGCGGGCAAGCTCGAATTAGAAATTACCACGATCCCGCTCCAGCGACTGTGCGATTCTAGTTTGGCGTTTGTTCGACAACAAGCCGATCGCAAACAGATTCAGATCGCCACGGACATCGCTGCCCAGATCGGGACGATCGCTGCTGACGAGCGCCGGATGCGCCAAGTATTAATTAATTTACTCTCGAATGCGGTTAAATTTACGCCCACAGGCGGACAGATTGTATTAGGAGTGGAGATCGTTGCGGCAAATACCCATGCCCCTGTAGCGGAGGAAGATCGCTCGAATCCGGATGACTGGTTGCGGATTTCGGTCACCGATACGGGGATTGGCATCTCCTCTGTCGATCGCGAGCGGTTGTTTGAACCCTGCGAAAGGTTATCGGACGATCTGGGCTGATAATGGTGCTGAAGCGATTTCGATGACTAAATCCGAACGTCCCGATTTGATTTTGATGGACATTCAAATGCCCGAAATGACTGGTATCACAGCGATCGAACAGATCCGCAGCGATGAGAATTTCCGCGCTTTGCCGATCGTCGCACTTACCGCTCTAGCTATGGATGGCGATCGCGATCGTTGTCTCGATGCAGGCGCTAATGAGTACATCAGTAAACCTATCAAACTCAAGCAGTTAGTAACTATTATCCAACAACTGTTATCATCCGGGGATACATAATCCGATCTAAAGGCGATGATCGGGGTGGGTTGATGCAAGTATCTGTTGCAATTTACCAATAATTTCTCAACAAAATTCACCCACCGTACTCGCCGGAAATAGCTATCGATCTCCTCAGTGCATTGCTGCCAATTTAGAGTGCTCCAGCTGCCGTTTTATCGAAAATTCCGCCAGATAGATGACTGGTGAGATTGAGTGCTTGAATGACGGGCTGACCTTCAATACCCTCAGGATAATCGATAACTGTCACGGCTCCATTGCCCTGTTTGATTTTCCAGAAGTCTGCTAAATCCAATCCGAGTAAATAACACAATAGCACCTTATTGGTGGCATCGTGAGCGACGACGATGCCTGTTCGATTATTATTCCCAACTTGCTGGAGTAGGCGTTGCCATGCTGTAGTAGCGCGAGTCCACACATCCTGTAAATTCTCACCCTCAGGCATCTGCACCGATTTTGGTTGAGTGCGCCAGCGTTCTAATTCGCCAGGATATTCGGCATCGATTTCGGATTCAAATTTACCTTCCCAGAGTCCGTGACCGATTTCCCGCAAATCTGCATCCTCATTTAATCCGATGCCAGGATGCGGTCTGAGGATGATTTCAGCAGTCTCCTTGGGACGTTGCATCGAGCTGGTAAACGCAAAATCGATCTGGACGGTTTTTAAAAATTCAGCGGCTAGACTGGCTTGATTGCGTCCATTATCGTTGAGGGGAATATCGATTTGGCCTTGAAATTTGCCAGCTCGGTTCCAGTCAGTTTCACCATGCCGGATCAGTAAAAAGCGTGGGCCTTGATTGTGGGGACGTAAGGTGGGGAGATTTTGCCCTAAGTGACTGGTTTGATTGAGCGATTCGATTTGCACGCTCTCCCCCCAACCGCCGCTGAAATTCAGTACGGTCACGCCACAATTTGACTGTTGGACGCTGTGATACATCTGCGGCGGGATGGCGAGTGCGGTACTAATTAGGGCGCGATTGATGCCATTGTGCGCGACAATCGCGATCGTTTGACCTGGATGCTGCGCCAAGATATCTTGCCAAAAGCCGCGCGCTTGGTCGTAGAGAGACAGCACTGGGAAAAACTCTGTTTGCGTCCCATCGGCTTGGGGCAGCAACATTTTCAGTTCGTGGGGGCGTTCCTTCCATGCTCGATATTCAGCCCCGTACTTTTCTCGCACTTCGGTATTGAGCATTGTCTCCCACAATGGCAGGTCGATTTCCAATAATCGATCGTCAGCTTGAATCTCAGGTGTATCGGTCAAGCAAGCTAAGACTGTTGCTGCTGTCTGCTGCGCGCGCTGGAGGGGACTAGCATAGACTGCGGCAAATGTTAATCCTTGAAATGCTTTGCCTGTTAGCTCAGCATCGGCTCGACCTTTCTCGGTGAGCACTGACAAGTCGCTGCGTCCTTGAATGCGTCCTTGGCTGTTATAGGTACTTTGTCCGTGCCGTAAAATAATAACTCGCGTACTCAAGGTCTTTTCCTCCATTAGCTGACTTATTTTATCAGGGGATGGGTCGGTTAGGAATTAGGGGAAAGGGGAAAGGTGACGATCGAGTGTTAAAGTATAATTCCTCACTCATGATTCCGGCCCTAATTTATCAAGTTTTGACTGTAGCTAAGTAGCGATCGACTGTTTGAGAACCTGTCCCACTATACTTAACTCGCCCTTGTTCGAGCCAAATTGCTTTATTACAAGAAGTACTGATAAATTCAAGGTCGTGGGAGACGACTAAGACGGTAGTGTCGCCGTTGAGAAAGTTGTCGATCCGCCGCTGACATTTATTTTTGAAGCTTTGATCG
>CBDFFH010000016.1:0-50925 GCA_965246715.1 Chamaesiphon sp.
GCTACGGCCAGTAACGACCACCGCTTGGGTGCGAATGAAGCTCCGCCTGCGATTATTTCAGTCTACCTGGGTTCGCAATTACAAGATGTATTCGAGCAAATCAAACAGGGTGCGCTCAAAGGTTCGACCGCTAAAGGCATCATGAATATCGGCGTAGACACCCTACCAAAATTACCAAAAGATGCGGGCGATCGCAACCGGACTTCACCATTTGCGTTTACTGGCAACCGCTTTGAGTTCCGCGCTGTCGGTTCCGGTCAGTCGGTAGCAGGGCCATTGGTGGCTATGAATACGATCCTGGCTGATTCGCTCAACTGGATGGCGGACAAATTAGAAGCTGAGACTGCCAAAGGTACCGAACTGAATGCAGCCATTCAGAACATTCTCAAAGAAGTCATCGACCAACATGGTGCGGTAGTCTTCAATGGCAACGGGTACTCGGAAGAGTGGCACAAAATGGCGGTCGAAGAACGCGGTTTACGCAACCTGCGGACGACAGCCGATGCTTTGCCCGTACTGCAAGAAAAAGAGATCGTCGAATTGTTCGACCACATGGGTATTCTATCCCCTGTGGAACTTGCCAGTCGGTATGAAACTTATGCCGAGCAGTACATTCTCTCGATCGAAGTTGAAGCTAAACTGGTCATCAGTATTGCGAAAACGCTGATTTATCCAGCCGCAACTCGCTACTTAACCGACCTCGCGACAACTGTTGCCGGACTCAAGGAAGTCGGGATCGATTTCGATACCGAAACCGCTCAAAAGGTGGCAGATCTGACGAAATCGATGATCGACGCAGCCAGCAAGTTAGCTTCAGCAATGGGCAGTCACGATTTTGACTCCACCGAAGCACACATGCAATATCTGGTGAAAACCGTTCGTCCGATGATGGATGACGTGCGGAAGTATGCCGATGCACTCGAAGCTGAAGTAGCTGACGATCTCTGGCCGTTGCCAACTTATCAAGAAATGCTATTTATCAAATAACATTTCACTCTTTAGAAGTGAGACCGTTCGTTGAGAGCGGTCTTTTTTTATGCTCGATCGAATTATCATGTTGCTGAAAATCGCGATCGATCGACACCTCCAGAATTTTTGTAGTCTAAACCACAGATAAACGCTGGACTGGTCGATGCTCTTCGACAAAAATCTGATGGTAGATAACCTGAGTTCGGGATAAGGATTTCCGTTCGTGTAGCGTACCATCGGTAATCGATGACTCCTAGCTTCATTTCCAGACCGCCCTCAAATGAATTAGTTGCTCATAGCAAAAGTTCGTTTTAACGAACTAACTGATTTGGCAGTTCTCTTCAGAGAACTTTTGCTGTTAGCCCGAACTTCTAGTTCAGGGCGGTGGTTGAGCGAAGCAGATCGGTTTTCCTTAACCCGAACTCACGTTAGATAGAGTTCTAAAGCGTTTCTAAATAACTCAACAGATCCGCCATTTCCTGGGGATTGGGTTGGAACTGGGGCATTGGTGGCGTGTTACCGCTAGTAACTTGTTCGATCAGACTATGGGGAGACTTGCGTTTGGAGATTTCGTGGAGACTGGGGCCGACTCGTCCACTGGCATCTAGTCCGTGACAACCGCTGCAATTGATCTGAAAGATTGCATGTCCGAGGGTAGGATCGCCAGTTTTGGCTAAGACGCTAGTAGTATAAGGATTGGAGTCGCGCAGCGATTGCCAGCCAACGATCGCACACAAACAGATCGACAAACAGAGCATGAAGATCGCTGCGAGCTTTGGCCATGATGTATCGCTGAGTTTAGGTAGTCGGATATCCAAGACGTGCCTGCTCTAAATAGATTTAAATTTAAGAATATAAAAATGCAGATTTGGCACTAATGCTCGTATCCGCATCTATCAGTGTATCTATAAATCTAATAATTAGTGAAACATTTCTTAAATATCTTAAGATTTTTCTTCGATTGTAAAGTTTTAGACGGCATCGAGTAGCCCAAAAGTAGACACTCTCCTACCGCCTACTTTTTGTCGATCGTCGACACTATGTCGTACAAATTATTAGAGGTTTACTTGCTCTAGTCTGGATGTCGCCAATCGAGCGAGCCAACCGCTAAAGTAGGCAGAATTTGCCTTCTGTTCGGCGGGAACTTGAGTACCGACAGGATGCGGTGCGAGTCCGAATATGGCAGCAGAAGTCACACAAAACATTGATTTTTGGAAACTCTGACAGATTTTCACCCGCAGATCCATTTCGCCTCTGGGAGTATTGAGATAACGTTTGTACAAATAATCGGGTAGATAGTGCCGCATATCTTGCATCAACTGAGTCGGCGGAATCCCCGCACCGCCGATCGGGACTGGATCGGCATATAGTGCGCCATACGTAAATTCCGATAGATCGTAGGGGATTTGATGTGCCTGAGCGTTAAAAGATACCGTCCCTGGAAATGGCGTACCACGAAAGAAGACTGCCTCGACATAAGGCACCGCAGTATCCATGAGGAAAGTTAAATTAGCCGCAGCCGGGATGATATCGTAGAATTTACCCTTAATTTTTACGCCATAGGTAATCGGCAGACCCGCCGCCGCAACTAATGCCGATTGTATATGTTCGACAACTTGCGGAATCGTTTCAATTTTACCCTCATCGAATCGATCGCTCAATGTAATAAACATATCGCTCATCACCCGCCAAAACTGCCCCAGGGCACTGTAATAAGCAAGTTGGCGAACCTGTTCGTATAAGAAATCACCAGACAGCCGATCGAGTCCGCGCACAAATAAATGCGATTTAGTCTTGGCATCGATCGCCTGACGCGCTAATGCTAGAAACTCGGGCGAATCTAAATATTTGTCCATTCCGCCGCCCCCATGCCACATCATCGTGCGCATACAGTATTCAGCGTATTCAAAATTGATGCGATCGTGCCACCAATGTTTTAAGATTTTGGGGAAAGAAACTTCACCATTAAAGTATTTAAAAAAGGGAAATAATACTAGAAATTGCTCGTCGGCAATATAAATTAGATTATTAGAATAAGCATTTAAAACATCCCCATAACTCTTGAGAATCCCGACAACTTCTTCTACGTTGTCGGGGTTATCTGGTAGCAGCGGCACGCCATTCATCAATCGATCGAGATAATTAGACATGTAAATAAATTATGAATTATGAATATTAACGGGGTGCCCGAGCGGGCAGAGTGGCTTCTAGATGCCGCTAACCCTTCTCTCCTACCTCAGCAATAACCGTCGTCGGCGCACTCATCGTCGCGATCGTGGTTTCACTCCAACGCAGTACCCAGTTAGGTTGCAACCCAAAAACGACGATCGCTAGCGCTAAAATCAATCCGGGGATGCGTTCGCTCCAGAGAATAATCGGTAATACGCGCGTCTCTGGATCGGGACTAACCTTTGCTTGAGTAGTCAGCCGTCCGAAAAAGGCGCGATTGACGAGTAACAAGAAATAAACGGCGGTCAAACCGGTACCGACCATACAGAGTAACGTTTGGGTTGGGAAGACGGGGAAGCTGCCACGAAAGACGATAAATTCAGAGATAAAACCCATCATTCCCGGCATTCCCGCACTCGCCATGACACCGAGGATCGTGAGTGTGCCAATGATTGGCAAACCGCGCTCGGGATTGAGCAAACCACTGAGGATATTTAAATCTCGTGTGCCAGTTTTCTTGTAGACGACACCAACGCAGAGGAATAATAAGGCCGAAATTAAGCCGTGACTGACCATTTGAAACACGGTACCCAAAATGCTCAGCGGAGTCGCCGCCGCACAGGCGAGTAAAATAAAGCCCATATGCCCGATCGAACTATATGCGACCATCTTTTTCATGTCATTTTGGGCGATCGCGATTGCTGAGCCATAGATCGTACTCAATACCGCCCACCATGCCAACCAAGGGGCGAATACCGCCCAAGCATCGGGAAATAGTCCCAGGCCAAATCGGACTAAACCATAAGTTCCCAGCTTCAATAATACTCCAGCTAGCAATACTGAGATCGGTGTCGAAGCCTCGACGTGAGCGTCAGGGAGCCAAGTGTGGAATGGTACTAATGGGACTTTGATGCCAAAGCCAATCACGATCGCCCCTAACAAAATTAACTGCTGTGCCAAGGGTAGCGTATGACCGAGCAGCGGCACATAATTAAAACTCGTGGAGCCAGTCAACCACGTCAGCCCGAGGAAGGCACCAAGGATGAATACACCCGATAGCGCCGTATAAATCAAAAATTTCGTAGCTGCGTAACCGCTTCTTTCGCCGCCCCAGATCGCAATCAGCAGATACAGCGGGATTAATTCTAGCTCGTAAAAGATAAAAAACAGTAGTAAATTATCTGCTAAAAACGCCCCAGCTACGCCCATGTACAAGACTAATAGCAAGACATAATAAAAGCGCGGGCGTTGAATTTTATCGTCGCTAATATAGATCGCGATCGCCGTTAATAAACTATTCATTACGATTAACGGCAAAGACAAACCATCTAGACTCAACCGATAGGTCAAACCTAAAGATTCGATCCACGGCAAAAACTCCTGAAATTGGGGGGTGACACTACTCGGCTCGAATTGCCACAGTAGGAACAACGACCAGCCCAAAGCCAATCCCGCTACTAATAACGCGATCGATCTCGACCAGACCGCAGGTACCACCCAAATTAATATCGCCCCAACTAAGGGCAGCACAATCAATACACTCAGCATCTTACTTCATCCACTTCTGCTATAAACCGCCATTTTGACTCACGCGCCACTTGCTACATTCACGATTTATGAATGTCGTTTTTTCAGCCTCACTCATCCGAATGCTAGGCACAAATTCAGTCCGCCAATGTCGAACACCACCTTTACCACAAAGACCACATCAGCGCGATCCCGATCGATACAACACTCATAACGATCGTCAGCATGTAAGACTGAGATTGTCCGGAAACACTATATTTCAAGCTCTCGCCAGCAAATAGCGAGGCAAACCCCACCATATTCACCAGTCCATCGACGATATAGCGATCGATCCACGCACTCACTCGCGACAAACCTGCCACAGCGGCAACTACCGTAAATTTGTAGAATTGGAAGACATAAAAATCCTGAGCTAATAACTCCTGCAACCACCGATAGACTCGATCGAGCGAACGCCGATCCACCCGTTCGAGCGGAATCAGTCCACCCACGAGAAAACCGATCGCTCCCGATCCCACTAGCGCCACCGCTGCCCCCCGATTTAACAGTTCCCAGTCCGGTAATACTTCTACCTGAAGCATCATCAACGGCACGAGCAGGGTAATGATTGTCAGCGAGATCGTCGGTACCGCCATCGCCCAGCCGACTTCTGGCGCGCGCCGCGTCTTCTGACGGGATTCACCCAAAAAGGTCAGGCGAAATACTCTAATTAAATTCAGCGCATTGAGTCCATTGACCACCAAAATTGTCGCGACCAACCACGGCTGGTCGTACCAAAATACGTCCATCCCATTGAGTAGCGCCCAGAACCCGCCCAAAGGTAGGAATCCGACTAAACCAGCACTACCGACCACAAAAGCGATTGTGGTTGCTGGCATCTTCCGTCCGAGTCCACCGAGTTCGGTGAGATTTTGACAATTGGTAGTCAAGCTCACCGCACTCGAACTCATAAATAACAATGCTTTGGCAACGCCATGAGCGAACAATACCATCAAGGCAAAGCTCGTCCACTGCATTCCCACTGCAATAAATACAAACCCCAGATACGCGCTGGTAGAATGCGCTAGAGCGCGTTTGACATCGATTTGGGCGATCGATACCAACGAAGCCCCGATCGCAGTGAGCGTGCCCAGAAATACCAGGACAGCCGACGCGATCGGCGACAGGATCAAGATCGGCTGAAGCTTAATCAAGACATAAGCCCCCGACCCGACTACTACCGAATTTCGCAAAATCGATGCTGGCCCTGGCCCTTCCATCGCTTCGTCCAGCCATAAATGCAGGGGAAACTGAGCGCATTTACCCGTTGGCCCCGCAATTAGCGCCAATCCCAATAGCGTCGAGACTAGGGGCGAAAGTTGCGCCGTCTCCGTCCACTCATACAAGTCAGGAAAATTTAGACTGCCAGCATAAACCGATAGCGATAACATCCCCATCAATAACAAGACATCACCCACCCGTTTGGTCAGGAAGGCATCTCGTGCTGCTGTTACGACCAAAGGTTGTGCGTACCAAAATCCCACCAACATATAAGTAGATAAGGTTAATAATTCTAGGAGCGCATAAGTTAGAAACAACGAATCACTAATCGCCAATCCACTTAAAGCCGCTTCAAAAAAGCCGATCAGCGCAAAAAACCTCGCCAATGCCCAATCTTTTTCTAAATATCCTAGGGCGTATAATTGAGCTAATAAACTCATGATGGTAACTATTCCCATCGCGCCCACCGTAATCTCCGAAATTTTGACGGCAAAAGTCAGATCGAGATCGGCAACCGATAACCAGTGAAACAAATATTCCTGAGTATCCTGTCCGAGCGTACTTTGAAACGCTAAGCCCCCATGAATCATGGCAGCTACCGTCATCAAGATATTGAAATAAGCCGCTGGACGCGGCCCGCTGCGATGTACGACCCCGATCGACCACGGTAGCGTGACGATCGCACCGATAAGTCCATATAAGGGAATCCAGCAACTAGTCTCAAGCAGAAATTGGTTTACGGGTACGACCATCGATTGAATTATTAAATTGGTGAGCGATCGGGTTGACGCAACAAAGCGTTCGACCCCAGACCGATTGAATTATAAAGTAGTATATAAAATAGCCAGACAAATAAAAATTGACTTTTTAAACGAGCAAAGATCCCCGATTCCCAAACGCAGGCTAGTTAATAGACCTATTCTTACTTAGCATACGTCTAAAAACTGAGAAAAGAAAATACTCGATTCTTGTAATTAGACAATGCGATCGATAACATTTGCATATACAACAGCAGCATTACAAGGCGTTACATAAATATATGCTAATCACAAGTATATATTAATTTCTCAGCCGATCGATCCCTAGCGATCGATCCGGGGATCGCAGGGTGGGATTCAACCGTCGATCGATCGCCACTCCACACGCATTTCCTGCGATCGCGACTGTTGGTAGCGGGTTCGATTGGCGATTAATTCCGGACGATGCGATCGAAAAATATCGCACTGTTACGACTTTTTCCCGATATTGTTCGAGTGTCATGGCGAGTTCGATCGCATGTCTTTGAGCCATGCCGACCGCACTTTTTGCTCGTCGGATCGATCGATCGAAACAAAGCTAGTAATCATGACGAGCGCCGCATCATTACTTAGCTATTTAATAGCTCCTCAAGTTAATTCAATCACTTTCACGAACAGCACAACCGCTGAAACTACGTGTATATTTCTGAGACAAACATCTTGCACCAGCCGCCCTAAACCGATACTCTAGAAGAACTTATCTCAACTTATTTTGGAGTATCAACCTCGTGGTAGAACCTTTATTGTCAGGAATTGTCCTCGGTCTCATTGTGGTTACGCTCAGTGGCTTATTTGTAGCTGCTTACCTACAGTACAAGCGTGGCGACCAACTCGGTCTGTAGTTTTTTAGGGGTTAGAAACTAGTAACTAGTGTGGATAGTTTCTATCGCTCTAAGAGATCTCAACTGGATTCTCTGAGGCGATAGAACGAAATTGCTGTATTTCCATAGCTTTTGTGACGACAGAGTTCGAGGGTCGTCAACACTGCTGGTAACGTACTTATTGACGGATCGGGACTGTGTTCTACCGCCAGCTCACCACCTAGATCTAATAGCTCCAAGCGATCGATCTCACTCAATACGGACTCGTAGAGATTGCCAGCATATGGCGGATCGAAATAAATGCGATCGAATTTTTGTCCAGCGAGCAAAGTAATTTTTTGGATGACATCGCCGCGTAATAGTTGAAATGTCTGGGTTGAATCCGCCACCTTTTCCCAGTTTTGCCAAATCAGATCGCAGGCTGCAGTCGATCGCTCGATGCCGACTACTAGCCTAGCGCCGCGACATAAAGCTTCCGCGCCCATTGCCCCGCTACCGCTACACAGATCCAACCAGCAACAATTATCGATCGCGCCTTGCCAGATATTAAATAATGCCTGCCGCACCCGCGACGGTGTCGGTCTGGTGGCTAATCCTGGTAACGTCTTTAACTCCCGATTGCCATAAATTCTAATACTCATTACTTACTAACTTTCACTAGCTGCTAGCTCCTACCCCCTAAATATTAATTTGCTTAAAATGACTGCGTGGATTTGAGGTACGCGTAGTGCGAATTTTTTCGTAGAGTTCGCGTTCGGCATCTGTAATATTTTTAGGGGTAGCAATGACGATCTTGGCTAGTTGGTCGCCGCGTTCGCCGCGCGGATTTGCCCAACCCTTACCGCGCAGTCGCAGAGATTGACCGGAACGCACCCCAGCAGGGACATTAACCGTCACCATACCATCAGGGGTCGGAATCTCGATTTGGGCACCGAGAACAGCCTCGTCGGGGGTAATGGGGACTTCACAGGTAAGTTGTTCGCCATCGAGGGTAAAGAAGGGATGCGGTTGCAATTCGACAGTCAGATACAAGTCACCTCGCTGCTTGTTGTAGGTATTGATATGCCCTTTACCACGCACGCGAATTCTGCTGCCAGCTTTAGCCCCACCTGGAATTCGGACTTTGACAATTTCATTGCCCAAATTAAAGCTTTTTTGAACGCCTTTAAAGGCTTCGGTGAGGGATAAACTGATACTTGCCTCACGATCGCCGCCCATATTACTAGCACCTGTCGTACTAGTATTGGTGGTAAAATTCTCAGCTCCAGTACTAGTGCTGGTCGAGCGCGCATTCGCCGTCTTTTGACTAGCCGGATTTGGATTGCTAGAGTTATTAAATCTACCTAAAAGTTCGTTGACAAAATCATCGAAATTATTATATTGACCGAAATCAACCCCATTAAAATCACTAGCCTGATTATTGGGAGTTGGATTTGGAGTCGATCTAGTGTTAGCTCTGGGTTGTTCGGATTGTTTCCAGTATTGACCGAATCGATCGTATTGGTTGCGTTTTTCGACATCCGAGAGTACTTCATTTGCCTCAGTAATTTCTTTGAATTTTGCTTCAGCAGTTTTATCTCCCGGATTGAGATCGGGATGATATTTGCGAGCCAGTCGACGATAGGCTTTTTTGATATCATCGGCGCTGGCGTTCTTGTTTACCCCCAAGAGCACATAGTAGTCTCGAAAATTTGTCGCTGCCATATTTCAGTTAGTGGCTAGATAGTGGATAGCGTTCGGCGTTTCTCCTGTCGGGGAGACTACGCCAACGTCGTTCTTGGATGTTCCCGTCAAGGGGAACCCGATGCAAACAGCGGAACAAGAAAGTGGCTAGTAGCTAGTTTTTTACAGAGGAGCGGTTGTTGGTGTTTAATCTCTATTATTCCCTTGTTATCTGTAAAGTTTATCGATAGTGACTTTTTTGGGCATTTTTCGATCGAACCGATCGTCAGACAACAATCAAAGTTACGATCGATCCTCTTAGACTAGATTTCGATCGAGGTCGGTAGGATTTATGCGATGCATAAGTATAGAGCACTCACTGAAAAATAGGCAGCTATGATTAATTTAACAAGATCGAGCCACAAGTTTCCTGCTGGTATAGCCATTTTAGATGACAAGCGAGCTGCAACTGGCAAAAAACCCCAAGAATCAGGCTCTCTTGGGGTTAAGGGTAATTAGTTAGCTAAAAAATTACGAATTACCCGCTCCCCTACTTGTGCAAGATTAAAGCTACATCCTTAGCAAAATAGGTGAGGATGAGATCTGCTCCAGCCCGTTTGATGCTCAGGAGCGTTTCCATGATGATTTTTTTCTCGTCGATCCAGCCGAGTTGAGCAGCGGCTTTGATCATTGCATATTCACCACTGACATTATACGCGGCAACCGGAACGTTGCAGTTTGCTTTCACTTGGTGAATGATATCGAGATATGCTAGCGCAGGCTTAACCATGACGATATCCGCACCTTCGGCGATATCGAGTTCGATTTCAGTGAGAGCTTCGCGAGCGTTAGCCGGGTTCATTTGGTAAGTTTTCTTATCGCCAAATTTAGGGGCAGAATCGAGGGCATCGCGGAATGGCCCATAATAAGCAGAGGCGTATTTAGCGGAATAAGCGATAATCCCCACGTCAGCAAAACCATGCGCGTCCAGACCTTGGCGAATTGCGCCGATGCGTCCGTCCATCATGTCTGAAGGTGCGACCATATCGCAGCCTGCTTCAGCTTGAGAGATCGACATTTTGACGAGGATATCGACGGTTTCATCGTTGAGGATGACACCGCGATCGTCGATAATGCCATCGTGTCCGTGAGTAGTAAATGGATCGAGCGCGACATCGGTAATCACGATCGTTTCTGGAGTCTGTTCTTTGATGGCTCTGACAGTTTGCTGTATCAAACCATCGGGATTGTAACTTTCGGTGCCGTTATCATCTTTTCTGGTTTCAGAGACGACCGGAAATAGTGCGACTGCTTTAATCCCTAAGATATAGAGATCGGCGATTTCTGCTAATAGCAGATCGAGAGTATAACGGTAGCAACCAGGCATCGAAGCAATCTCTACGCGCTGATTTTCCCCTTCCATGACAAACATCGGGTAAATCAAGTCGTCAACGCTCAGGTGGGTTTCTTGGACGAGACTGCGAATGCTGGGATTGCGGCGCAAGCGACGCGGACGCTTGGTAAGTGGCAGTTGCAAATCAGATTTTTTATGAGCTAGGGACATATATTATTATCAGTAGATCGCAGTAGCCACTGATTATAGATTCTTTGGGCTAATACAGTAGGCGAAAATTAAGGATTGTAAATGTTCGTACAGGCTTGGCGACCAGCTGGCTTAGTGAACTTTTTAGATCGATCGTCAGTCTAAAAAATTGTCACACTCGATCGAATTTATATGTTTTGGTTTCGGATGACTGCGTTTGTGTCGATTTTACTATCGATCGCTACCACAATTTCTCCCATCCGCGCGGAGATCGCGGGCGCTCAAAATAATCCTGCTGTGAATGGAGAATTTAAAGTTCCAGCGGGTGGCGTGGGTAAATTAGTAAAAGAACTCAATCTTTCTCAAGAGCAAATCAACCGACTTCAACAACTGCGGACTGCGTCTAATAGCAAAACTAAAGAACGCCGTCAAGCATTGCGAACTGCTAAACAAGAGCTTTCACAACTACTGCAAGGGAATGCTAGCTCCGACCAAATTCGCCAAAAACGCCAACAGGTGCAATCTTTACAACGGGAAGTCTCCGATACCAACTTTGAAAATACGCTCGCTATCCGTGAGATCCTCACTCCCGACCAACGGGTCAAGTTACAGCAGATAATGCAACAACGTCGCCAAAATCGGGGTAAGTTAAATTAGTGGATAGTTACTGGGGAACAAGGGAGCGGCGATTTATTCGATTCATGATCTTGTCTTCTCAATTTATAATTCGTAATGCATAATTTTCATGCATATTTACTTACACGGTTTTGCCTCTGGGCCTGGATCGACTAAGGCTCAGGAATTAAAATCGCGGTGCGATCGAGCGGGGATCGATTTAGTAGTTCCCGACCTCAATCAGGGCGATTTTACTCATTTGACGATCTCGCGACAAATTGCCCAAGTTGTCGATTTATTTCCTCAAGATAGAACACCAATTACCTTAATTGGTGCGAGTTTAGGGGGATGGACTGCGGCAATTATCGCCCGGGATTATCCCCAAGTAGAACGGCTGATTTTATTAGCGCCTGCGTTCGATTTCCTGCATCATTGGCTCCCAAAAATTGGTGACGATCGATTAAAATCTTGGGAAAACAATGGCTACCTACCAATCTATCATCATGCCGCACAAAATTTATTACCCCTACATTACGATTTCATTACTGACGCTCGTCAATATCATCTTTTTACGAGCGGTCGCATCATTCCCACTGTAATAATTCATGGCATCCACGATGATGTGATTCCGATCTCATCGAGTCGTGATTTCGTCACCAAACATCCTTGGGTCGAACTTATCGAAGTAAATAGCGACCATGCACTTGTCGATTGTATCGAACTAACTTGGCAAAAAGTGTGTTGTACTTAGCAAATTTAATTACGATTGAGATCGTGAAGCTTATCTCTAGTAAGATCTGACTTTTCGATCGCCTCTGAGTCTCGAAGTAACATTGACACATTCAAGACGGCTACAGTAAGATAGTAAGCAATCTTGCAATTAATTACATTGCGTGTCCAAAGCCGAACAGACTAAGCAGAGAATTATCGAACAAGCAGCCATTCTTTTTAATCAAAATGGTTATGCAGGTTCATCGATCGATGGCATCATGAAGTTAACGGGATTGCAAAAAGGTGGAATCTATAATCATTTCAAAAGTAAAGATGAAATCGCCTTAGCCGCCTTCGATTATACGATCGAGCAACTCAAGCAAAAAGTCTTGGTTGACATCCCCAATCAAAGTCATGCAATCGATCGATTACATGCTTTCGTTCGCGGGTTTAAAGGTTTTACGGCCAACCAAACGATCGTCGGTGGGTGTCCGATTTTAAATACTGCGGTGGAAAGTGATGATACCCATCCAGCATTACGGTTGCGCGCTCAGGGTGCAATTAATGAGATTCGCGCTTTGATTGCTAGCATCGTCGAGTTAGGGATTCGACAGCATGAGATCGTTTCAGCTACCAACCATGAGGAAGTCTCGATTATCCTAATTGCGACGATCGAGGGGGCAATTATGTTAAGTAAATTATACGGCACGGATACGTATCTCGATATCGCGATCTCACAGCTCGATCTTTATATCGATAGTTTTCGGCAGCTATAAATATCGGTTGGATTTCCAACTAAATAAGTCGTGCCTTCGTAGAAATTATAATCTGCGAATTTTCATCACCAAAATCATGTTCGCGGATTTCCAATCGAGCGATTATTAGGAATGTTAATAAAGCTCAATCGACGATGATTTTTCGGCGATTGCTAACTTTTCTTCGACGCGCACTGGCTCGGCTTCGACGACTTCGACTTCGACCATCGGCACATTGACAGTTTGCGGCAACCGCAGCGGTATCGCTAGTGGTTGTTGCTCGGGGATAACCAAGACTTCTTCGAGCCAACAGCTAGCAGTCGGGAGCGTACGTTCGAGATCTTCCAATGGTCTAGGCACGACCATAATCGATTTTAATTCGCCAATCAGTTCTGCCGCAGACATCCCAGCATCGAGCGCATAGGTAACATTAGAAACCGTGCCCCGAATAATCGCCGTACAAAGACCAGAACCAGTTTTTTCATACCCAGCGACATGGACATCGGCACATTTGAGCATTGCATCCATTGCCCCTACCATCGGTGGGAAGCCCCGCGTTTCCAGTAAACCAATTGCGAGATTACTCAGTCGGCTCTTGCTATGTACCTGCGCCAACAATCTCGTGCTGATCGGCAAAATGGCATCGAGATTGGGTAAGGGACGGGGAATTACCGATTGGGAGATCAACTCATCCATTTGTGCCGCAACTTCGGCACCTGCGGCTACTGCCAATCGGACTTCGGCAAACCGACCTCGGATCACCGCCGTACAATAGCCACTCCCAATTTTTTCATAACCAACTAAGGTAACAGCGGCAGATTTTAACATCATGTCCGCCGTTCCCACCATCGCCGGAAAGCTGCGCGTGGATATCAATCCGATAGCACTCTCGGCATGAATGTCGGTCATGTCCCTTCGCTCCAATTTAAAACCATTAATCCCGTTAACCCGATCGATAAAATCCAGATTGTAGGTCTCAAGCTCAAATTTTAACCGCTCGAATTACCTGCCTGCAACCTGCGATCGAAATTCTTCTACTTCCTCAGTATAACCAATTGGCAGAATCCGCTCAACGTTGGGATGGGGACGCGGGATAATCACCCAAGATTCCAAGGTGCCACCGTAGACTTTTTCGACCACATCAATCCCCGCCGCCATCGCCTGTTTGACTTCGGAAACGTCGCCACGGACATTGACAGTAAATCGCGCACTCCCAGCCCTAAGATAGCCGACTAGCGTAACGCGTCCAGCCTTGAGCATCGCATCCGCAGCAGCCAGGACAGCGGGGAAACCTTTAGTTTCGATCGACCCAACTGCCTGTTGAGAACTCATAGAATCAGCCATTTAGATTTTACTCCTATTTATTGTTTGATTGGGAAGGGGAGAGGGGAGGGGTGGGAAGAGTGGCTGTACCACCGTAGTCGGGAGTGTGGGCGTAGAAATCCGTTCACTGTTCACCGTTCACTATCCACTGTTCGCTATTCGCTAGATCCAGAATTCCTCAGAATCAGGGGTGTATTGAATCGGAAGGACGCTCTCGACATTCTCTGGGGGATTGGGAATGATATAGTGACTGACGACTCCGCCTCTTTTTGCCTCTTCCCCAGCGAGGACACCAGCTACGACGGCTTGCTCGACTTCCGAGACATTACCGCGAATGGCGACAATAAACTCGGCGCGCTCGGCTAAGCCGTAGTAAACCAAAGTCACTGCGCCAGCTTTGACCATCGCGTCGGCGGCTGCTAGCACTGGTGGAAAACCATCTGTTTGTATGACCCCAACAGCTTTAGGCATTTAATATTTAGATTAAGCTAAAATTTTCATTGTTAAATATGTTCGATCGCTAGGCATATCTGGACTGCTAGCGATCGTCGATCGATGAATTTATAATTCATACTTTAATTAATTTAGTCCAACCAACCGATGTCGGTATTGGCACGACGAATCGCAGTTTGTTCGCGGGTTTGAGTGGGTCGAGCGGTAAGCGAAGAATTAGATTTTGTCGAGTTGGCTTTAGTAATCGCGGTGGATTTAGCTGGAGCTTTGCTCGGAGCGGATAATTCTAGTGCTAATTTCTTAGCATCTTTGAGTTCGGTGCTTTGGGCAGTTAATTTGGACTTAAGATCCTCAATTTCTTGCTTGAGTTTAGCTTCGGTTTCTTGAATGGCTTTGATGTTGGCTGCGGTAGCAGCATCGTTAGGCTGAGACATATTAGCTACGTTGGGGGTAGTTGGGTTAGGCTGAGAAATGGTTTGGGGTGGTGGTGGAGTTGATGCTTCCTTGGGAGGCAGGACTAATGGTTGTTGCATTTCTTGCCGCAACACATCAGCAGCTGATGGTCTTTTTTTTCTAACGCTCACGATCTAGCTCCAATCTTTCCAAATTTCATTGACGACACAGCGATAGTCGGCGGCTGCGGTAGCGGCTGCTTGACCTTTACACTGACTGATGGGCAGTCCCGCCAGCGCAGCGCGCTCGTGAATTTTCAAATTCCGAATTACCGTATAATAAACCGGAATCTGACACTCTAAGAGAGTTTGTTGTGCTTCTTGAGCTTCGCGCAACCCGCGCGAATTCACTTTGGTCAGGAGTACGCGATGGGTAATCTTGGCTGGCAATACTACCTGTCTGACCGTGCGAATCAATGCCGCTAGATCCATTGGCGCTGGCGGAGTCGGCAACAATAAGTAATCCGCGATCGGCAGTAATTTCGCCAGCGCGATCGAATCGAGTGCGGGTGGCATATCAACAATGACGATCTGAAAATCAGCCCATTGCTTGCGGCTGACCTCATTAAAATCGTTGATTGCCGTTGTTGCAAATCCCAACTGGCGATCGGATTGTTTGACCCACCAACTCGCCGAACCTTGAGGATCGGCATCGACTAATAACACGCGATGCGTCTCGGCAAATAAATCGGCGAGATTGACTGCTGTTGTGGTTTTACCCACGCCACCTTTACCGTTCAACACGATTAAGATTTTGGTTGAATTAAGTTTAGGCAGTGTCGTCATTGTTGCCATTATTAGGGAAAAGAGCGCGTTTGATGCGATCGAATTGGGCGCGACCGGAAACGTAACCGGTAGATGTATGCTCGATCGAAGTCGTTGTTACCGTCACTTGCGATCGATCTGGTAGCGGTGGAGTTGTCGGGGGAACTTCCGCTGGTGAGGATGGTGGCTGAGTGGGTGGATCGGCTGAGGTTTTCACCTTGTAGTAATGTGGGTACGCCGAAGGACTAACCTTTGGGTTACTCCAGACATCATCAGTGTCGGGATCTGCTGATGGTGTTGCCCCGTTGAGATTTTCGGGAACCTCACGATCTTCTACCACCTTGACTTCGCCCCGACTGCGATCTCCGAGCAATGAGTGCGGCGGTACGACGGCACCTTCCTCGATCTGCGGATCGATCGCGGTCGTACCCGCGCCGATACAAGCATCGCGCGCGATCGAGCCACTGCCGATAATCAGTACTTCTCTGCCGATACAGACTCCAGCACCGATCGTGACATCACCATCATGCGCCCGGACGATCGATCCAGCCCCGATACAGACCCCTGCGGCGATCTCGATCCGATTGTTGCCCTCGGCTAAGAGCAATACTCCTGGCGCGATAACCGCACTCCGATCGATCGACACATTACCAGCATACCGAACGGGAATGATGTCCCTGGCTAGAGAGCGCAACTTAGTTAACATGAGTATTCCTCCTTCACCAGGGAACTACAAACAGCGAATTTTAGACTGCTTGCAATTCATGCTTAAGGGCGTTGAATAATCTCCTCATGTACCCGCCGCTTGGCTTTGGTATCGATGCCGATCAGCCGCACGTATTCACCTTGGTGATCGGTCAGACAGGTTTCGAGTTGAGACACGGCATCTTGGAGGCGATTGCCCGAAACCGGCTTGCAACTGTGCCAAGAACTGCTGCGGAACCGCCGTGCGTCGGCATGTTCGGTCGTGATTTGATAGCTATTTTCGAGGAGTCGCCGGACGGATGCTACGACTTCGGAACTGAGCGAAGTTTTGACATTAGCATGGGTAGTCGCTGTGCTACTGAAGGAGCTAGCTTGACCGCCACTACCACTGCTAATTGGGGTGGAGAGCTTACCACCATCGCCCGGCTTGTGGATGACAACTTCGGTCACCCGGCGGCGCGCGCTGGGGTCGATGCCGATCAATCGGACGTAATTATCGGGATTGGCAGCAACTAATTCGTTGAGCATGGAAATCGCTTCAGCTTCGCGCGTGCCCTGATAAGATGGGCCGCTCGTCCAAGAAGTTGCTTTGTAACGACGGGCATCGGCGTATTCAGTACCGATCCGGAAACCTTGATTGAGCAATTGGCGCACCGACTGAGCGATATCCCCACCAGTAGCACCATTCGCACTACCATTGCTACCGCTGACAGCTGGCGCACTACCGCTGACACCAGCATGACTTACTTGAGTCACCGCACCATTGGGGCGTTGGATCATCATTTCCAATACTCTCGATCGAGTATTGGCATCGACACCGATCAGTTGGACGTATTTACCTTGATGCTCTTCCAAGCACCCAGCTAGACTAGTCAGAACGCTACTTTCGCTGCCTTGCGCGATCGTGCAACTCTGCCACGAACCAGTCCGGAAGCGGCGCGTATCGGCAAATTCTGCGCCGATGCGGTAGCCTTGGCTCAACAACCGCCGAATTTGTTGGCGAATACTCTCACTAATATTACTCATATCTTCAGTTCCGGTAAAATTATCTATATCTTCTGAATTTAAAATAGCCGCGTTAGCCGTAGAGCAAACTCCATCTTCGACACACAGATAGCCACTCCGCAAGGAGTCATTAATCCCAATAATGTGATGCGCGAATTTTTCATCCTCTGCTTTAACATCGGAAAGGCGATCTGCCTGTTGCTGATTGGTGATAATCGAACCAGACGGGACGTATTTCCCGGGAGGAATTTCCACATTTTCAATCAAGACGTGCATCATCACGATGCAACCATCGCCGACTTTGGCATTAAATACCGTCGATCGGAAGCCGATAAAACAGTCATCGCCAACATAGGCAGGGCCATGAATCAAGGCTTTGTGCGTGATCGAGGTCTTCGCCCCAATCCATACTGAGTAATCGAGATTATCGTCACCTTTGACGCGCCCATCAGCTAGTCCGTGGATTACTACCCCATCTTGAATATTGGTGCTATCACCGATATAAAACGGACTACCTTCATCAGCGCGAATCGATACACCAGGAGCGATCATGACATTAGCGCCGATCTCGACTTCCCCAATAATGCTCGTAGACACATGCACGTAGGCAGTTTCGTCTATTTGCGGACGAGATAGCGTCTGCGACCACGGGGTAGGTGGCGACGCAGCTTGACGAATCCCCATGAAATAATTCTCCTAAGACCTAGATCGACTAAATAATAATGTTCTTACCTGGCGGCATCTCGCTTGCTGTATGTAAGGTCGTTACCAACCGCTACGGTATCGACGATCGCGACGACGAGCGCATCGACTGGATAAGTATCTTTGGTCGAGATTTGACGCGCGGCACTACCCCGGCTGAGCAATACTACTTCCGTCAAACCCGCCCCGATACAGTCAGCAGCTACCTCATACTCAGGTAAATCGTTACCTGCGGCATCGAGTAATTGCACGAGCAAAAACTTAGTCCCAGTTAAACTTTGTTCCTTGTGGGTACTGACCACAGTACCCATCACTCTGGCTAGTTTCATCTAGCTTAGGAACGTCTACCGCCGATTGCCAATGGGCCTGGGCCATTGAGGCTATCGCGGAATTTCTCAACATCTTCGGTGTAGTTCATCGGTAGAACGTACTCCAGGTTTTCGTGGGGACGTGCGATAATGTGAGTGGACAGTACTTGTCCGCCATTTACGCGCTTGACCGATTCGACACCTGCAGATACCGAAGCTTGCACTTCAGATACGTCGCCACGGACGATTACAGTAACGCGACCGCTGCCGATTTTTTCGTAACCGACCAAAGTTACGCGAGCGGCTTTGACCATTGCATCAGCGGCTTCGACGACTGCGGGGAAACCTAAGGTTTCGATCATTCCAACTGCAATTGACATAATCAATGACTCCTAAAATATTTACTTATTTTAAATTTAACTAAATTAGACGCGGAATTTCTCAACGTCTTCGGTGTAGTTCATGGGTAGGACGTACTCTAAGTTCTCGTGGGGACGAGCGATGATGTGAGTCGATAAGACTTCACCACCATTAACGCGCTTGACGGATTCCACACCTGCGGACACGGAAGCTTGTACTTCAGATACATCACCACGGACAATGACCGTTACCCGACCGCTGCCGATTTTTTCGTAGCCAACTAATGTGACCCGAGCTGCTTTGACCATTGCATCCGCAGCTTCAACAACAGCAGGAAAACCTTTGGTTTCAATCATTCCCACGGCAATAGACATATTCTTTTCTTCCTTAGAGTTAATTTTGTAATCGACGATCGATCCACTAGCAGCGCAGCTAAGTCAACAAATTTTCGGTTCGCTCGACGTTAGCAAAGCGCGGCAATATTTCACATGGGCGAAAACCTATGTGAGGACGGGAACCGAACATTATACGTTTGCTAAGGTCAAGCATAAACTGAGAGGTTGCGCTTTGGCAATATAAGCAACAATTTTAATTGTTTAATCCAAATATCAGGAAAGTTTATATCTGGTTCGATGGAGCGGGATCTAACAGCAGATCTCCGCTGCAACGCTGGAGTCCAAACTCCCGTGAAGTCAGGACGACATCATCGTTGACTGCGAGTGACAACAGGCTTACAAGCGATCGAGAAATAGCGAGTAAACCGATCGTATCCTAAAGTGGGGATCGTATTTTAAAATAAATAAATAATGGTAATTTTGTCAGTCGTTTGACTGAGTATTAGTGCCTATTCTTGCGATCCCCACAAATGATTGACACTCATTCCGACCGCCAAGTCGGTTCTTTTAGTATAGTACCAAGCGCTGGTAAATAAGTATTTTTATACCAACCCGATCGCTTGCGGCGATCGAGTAACTCGTGTTATGGTGGTTAAGGCTTATTTGCGGCTCGTCCGCATTGTAAAACTGCAAGTATTTGAAGGTTCAGTCGCAAATGCGTTAACCAAAATTAAATAGCCAGCCGCAGACAGCAGGAGCAAAAGCTTAATTTCCTGCCGAGGTTAACGCAAACAGCACGAGCGTAGCTACTCCTAGCGAGTAGTCGGACGCGATCGACTGAATGACAACCTCGGCACATACGTGTCGGGGTTAGTTTTATCTCTGCTGCGCTGCGTCCACAACTCGTCGCTCGACTATAGAGGTACTCATCAAATGGGTAGAACCCTAGAAAACAAACAAGAGATCGTCGCCTCGCTCAAGCATGACTTGAGCGAAGCGACAATGGTCGCGGTGATTAACTACCAAGGTCTAACCGTGGCAGAAATCTCCGACTTACGCAGACGGATTCGTCCCAAAGGTGGCACCTGTACGGTCACTAAAAATACCCTGATGGGTAAAGCGATCGAAGGTAACACCGAATGGCAAGCATTGTCACCATTACTGACGGGTTCTTCGGCGTTTTTAGTACTCAAAGATGACATTGGTGGAGCGATCAAGGCTTACCATGACTTCCAAAAAGCGACTAAGAAAACCGAACTTCACGGCGGCGTGATGGAAGGGAAGATCCTTACCGGAGCTGATGTTAAAGCCATCGGCGATCTGCCATCCAAAGAGCAACTCATGGCGCAAATTGCTGGTGCCCTCAACTCCGTCACCGCGAAAATCGCGATCAGTGTTAAAGAAGTACCTGCTTCCATCGCTCGGGGCTTACAAGCTCACGTTGACAAAGGCGAGTAGGAAATTGGGCGCATTGCACCAGGATCGAGGCAATTGTGAGCTTGAGTTATCAGCCGAATCGAACTAGTCACCAATCCGCAATCCGCAATCCGCAATTCCCAATCCCCAACCACACAATTTTCACCCTTATTTAGGAACTTAAAACATGTCTGCTGCAACCGATACAATTTTAGAACAGTTAAAAACTCTCAGCTTGCTCGAAGCAGCTGAATTAGTCAAACAAATCGAAGAAGCTTTTGGCGTAAGTGCTGCTGCTTCCGTCGGCGTAGCTGTGGCTGCGGGCGCTGCTGCTCCTACAGAAGAAGCTGTAGAGCAAACTGAGTTCAACGTCATCCTCGAAGGATTGGCTGACGATAGCAAGAAAATCTCTGTCCTCAAAGTCGTCCGTGCGATCACTGGCTTAGGCTTGAAAGAAGCTAAAGACTTGGTTGAAGCTGCACCAAAAGATGTCCTCACAGGTGTTCCGAAAGCAGCTGCTGAAGATGCGAAGAAACAGCTCGAGGAAGCTGGCGGTAAGATTGCGATTAAATAGTCAGCAACTACAATTTTGCTAACTTAAATCGATCGCTAAAATTCCCGATCGAGTCGGGAAGCAAGATATTATACCTGTCGAGTTAGCTAGCTCGATCGGTAGCGATCTTCAACGATCGATCGCCAAGTAGCTACTTTCGATCTAGTTTTGTGAGTCAACCTCAGGTTGGCTCTTTTTTTTGCTGCAAATAAATCATGGTAGCAACATTAGCGCTGCTACAGCGATCGGTTAGATTTTAATCTTGCGATCGACAATTGGGTGTAAAATTTGGCGGCAAGATCGATCGCCTCATCTGCTAATCATCTGCTAATATGGAGTAGCCAAATGTCACATTTCTCTAGTAAAGAGATTAGCTACAAGCTAACGGCTGACAATTTAAGCTGAATAATGTTGTGAAGTCCTTGGATGGTTAGAGTTAGGTCTAATTACTAGATAACGTGAGTTCGGGATAAGGATTACCGTTCGCGTAGCGTACCGGAGGTAATCGATGATTGCTAGCTTCGTTTCTGCACCGCCCTCAAATAAATTAGTTGCTCATAGCAAAAGTTCGTTAAAACGAACTAAGAAATTTGGTAGTTCTCTTCAGAGAACTTGAGCTATTAGCCCGTTGGCGAAGCCTCTCGGAACGAGACACTTCTAGTTCAGGGCGGTGCTAGAGCGGAGCAAATCAATTTTCCTTATCCCGAACTGAGGTTAGATATTAAATTTTAGGTTAACTCGAACCAAATTCACTGCTATTAAACAAGCTGAATCGACTGTCGATCGTGACAAACAGCTTAATTTGCCAGCATGTTCCTCGGTGCGCTTTGATGCTAATGCATCCAATAACAGCGCAGTCATCTAATTCCCAATCGATAATTCCGCCGATTTTCGGTTAACTTATGCACTCAGCCACGCGACTGGATGACCTCAAGATTTTAGAGTGTTTCTTGCAAAACTCGCTCCACGCCCACATGGGGCGGATTATCCCGTTCCGAGTTCAGTGTCTATACAAAGACGAAACCCTGTGGGTACTCGCGCAACATCCCACGGAAGTCGCGATCGATATTCCCGATACTTTTAGCGTCCTAGAACGCGCCTTGCAAGCCGAAGAGCCAAAAACCCCGCTGGCAGTGAAATTGTACCTGCGAGCGGAAGGCAATCAACGTCCTTACAGTCAACAAAGTTTTACAGTTTATCCCCTTGTGAAGAAAGTCGTCCCCGGAGAAGCCGCCCCAGAAATGACTGGAACAGGCGAAGATCGTACCGCACTGGAACGCGATCGCCATGCACTGCTGTCGGAAACCTCGTATTCATCCCCGAGCGACATCGACGAAGCCAGCACGATAGCAGCAACGATTCCTGAGATCGTATCCGATCGAGAGCATGGTGCTGACAGCGATTCGAAACAAGGACGGCTGATAACAGCGATCGATGCCGATGCCTTTGTCGCAAATATCGAGCATTCCTTCGGGACGTTTGAAGAGCGCAAAAATAGCAATATATATCCACCATCTAGAGATCGTTCCAAGCGCAATCTGCTCCTGCCGATTCTCGGTGGGGTGGGAGCGCTCGCGCTTGCTGCTGGGGGCGGATATATGGGTACGCGGCCTTGTGTACTCCAAACCTGTACGGAGCTGAGCACTGCGACACAGCTTACACAATCCTCACTGACGGCACTGAGTAATCCGCAAGTAACAGTACCAGAAATATTAACAGCCCAAAAACAGCTCCACCAAAGTGTCACAAATCTCAAATCGATTCCGGCTTGGTCTGGTAGCTATGGCACCGCTCAAAAATCGCTGCAAGCAACCGAACCTCAAGTTGCTGACATGGATACTACAGTTGGGGCGATGAATCAGGCATATCGAGCTACCTCGATCGTCAAAAATCCGCCGATTCCCGTCCTCAAATGGCAAGAAAGCAAGCAAATGTGGACGGATTCGATCGTGAGTCTGCAAAAGATTCCGGCTGCTAGCAAGGTTTATCCCCTCGCCCAACAAAAACTCACCGACTATCAAGGCAAATTAGCCGATGTCGATCGGCGGATCGAAGCTGAAACTACCGCCCAAGAGAAGCTCAAATCTGCGGTACAGACGATCGATGCTGCCACTAAAGCCCAAGCTGTTGCTAAATCTCTGGCCGAATGGCGTGGCATCAAGACACAGTGGGATAAAGCTAGCAGCGAACTCACGAGCATTCCGGTAGCGACGAATGTTTATCCACAAGCCCAAGTTCAGCTCAAAGCCGCTCAACCAAAAATCGCGATCGCCGCCGACAAGGTTGCCGAAGAAGAACGCGCTGCCCAAAATTACAAGAATGCGATCGCTCTCGCTCAAGCAGCCAAACTATCTCAAAAAACTAACAAGTTAGCTCAAGCAGTCGGACAGTGGAATCAATCGGTAGTCGCGATCCAAAGCGTGCCCCAAACTAGCTCGATCTATAGTCAAGCTCAGCCGCTAGCGATCGAGTATACCAAAAGTTTTCAGCAAGCCGAGGCACAACTCAAAGCCTTGCAACAAATCGCCCTAGCCAATAAAGATCTCCAACGCACTTGTACTGGCAATCCCCAAATTTGCACCTACACAGTTACGAATAAGGGTATCGTCGTGCGGTTGCTGTCGATTTACACTCAGACCCTAATGCAAACGGCAATTGCCGCATCGACGCAAGGTGATGCTAATGCCAAAGCGGGCATTCTCAATCATATCAATACGCTCGGTAATGCCCTCCAAACGATCGCTGACAATGCCAAACTTCCCATCCAAGTCTTCGGTGCCGATGGCAAGCAAATTCAATTGTATCGTCCGTCTTAATTAGTAGCTATCTAGCCACGATTCTTTGAATATCCCCAATTTCTCTAGAGAAGTCGGGGATATGTCATGTCTAACGTCAGTTCGGGTTAAGGATCTCTCTTTTAGACCCTTTTTGTGGTGGTGCTTAGTTTTGGGTTGCTGGTACTAAAGAACCCGGGTCTGGGGGTTCCGACCCCCAGACCCCCCGTTGAGGAGCGACCCAAATCGCGCTGAGGTCTCCGTCTGGCGACACGTCTCGCTTCGCTCGCCTACAGCGTGCGTTTGGGTCAAGACAGCGGAGTGCTGTCTTGATGCGCTAAACCCTCGGGAAACCCGAGGAGCGCGCATCGCCGCCCCTCAAACTCCCCTGCACAAGGGTTGGTTTGTGGGTAGCGTAAAGCGCTTCGCATTAGCTTCGCAAGGGGAATCGATTGTGGGGGCGGTTCCGAAACGAAGCAAGGAGTCGTTAATCGAAAATCCTTAACCCGAACTGACGTTATTTAACGTGAGTTCGGGTTAAGGAAAATCGATCTGCTCCGTTCAAGCACCGCCCTGAACTATAAGTGTTTCGTTCCGAAAGGCTACGCCAACGGGCTAATAGCAAAAGTTCGTTGAAACGAACTAATCAATTGGGCAGTTCTCTTCAGAGAACTTTTGCTATGAGCAACTAATTCATTTGAGGGCGGTTCAGAAACGAAGCTAGGAGTCATTAAGTGGACATCTTTAACCCGAACTCACGTTATTTAGCAGCACAATTTCCATCGCTCGGATCGCAGTCAATCGAAATTATAGCGATTAGCTAGCTTTGATAAGCAAATCTTATGTTTTATGGGGTAGAGCGAGTGAAAGTGTCATCGGTCACCTTGCTGTGCTGTCTGGAATGCTCGCCAACAGGGGTGTAATAATTTATATCTCTTAAATATTTATCTACAAAAAAGTAAGTTTGCACTTAGATAGATGTGATAAGCTGTCGGGATAATTATTGTAATCCTCAACGGGTAATCGATATCTGTTTAATTTGCCGAATATATTAACTAAATTTTCAATAAGTTATTTACATTTATCAAAATTGAAAAGACATGACTAAAGAGATTTTACTCAGATAGCAATCGCCAACTAGCTAGTCAAGCGCAAACAGCCTCGACGCAGCCTGACGAGAGCGAGCGCGAACTCCAAGGAGCGATCGTCCCAGCACATCCGAGCGAGATCGAGCGCGAATTTAGAGGATTGGTGCCACATCCGAACGAAGTCGAACGTGGCGAACGCGAACTCAGACCGATTCCGGTAGCAGATAATGGGATCGCGACCCAAGATAATGGACTCGCTCCAGCCGAAATCGATCGTCGCCAGCCACCAGAAATCGGCGAAAATGGCGAGCGGCGCACCCCACCGCCTGACAAAATTCCGAATGTATGGATTTATGATGGTGAAGTTTACGATCTGACCGAATTTATTCAAAAGCATCCTGGTGGCGATTTTTTTATCGGACGCACCAAGAATCGCGACATTACGACGATCGTAAATATTTTTCATCGCAATCCTGAAAAAGTCAAAAGAATTCTCAAACAATATGCGCTAAATCGCCCCGCGATTCCTGAAGACGTACATCCAAAATACACCGCACCACCATTTTTATTCAAACCTGATTTTAATGGTTGGAAAGATACGCCTAAATTTAATTTTAATCGTCCAAATCAACTGCTCGATCGGATTAGAAAACGGCTAAAAGAGCCAGAAATGCAAACTAAAGTCGATCGGATGGATGCGCTGTTCGATACGGTATCGATCGGGTTGTTTATCATCTATATCCTGACGCAATGGTTGCGATTGACTCAGGTAGAATACATGCCGATTTATGTATTTGTACCGCTAATGGCAATCCTGCGAATATCGCTGTCTGGTGCAGGTCACTACCTGATTCATCGACCGCAAGTTGGCTGGACGAAGGTATTGGCACATGTGTTTGATTTTAGTTATGTGCCGATGACATTGGTAGTGACAGATGGGCATTCGTTGATGCATCATCCGTTTACCCAAAGTGAGGTCGATATCAAACGCAATGTGTTTACAGGAATGTTAGAATTGCCGCGATACTATCGAGTGCCAGTGCATACGATCCATAAATTCGGTCACGTTATTTGTGGGATGTTAATTCGGACGATCGAGATTATCGCCCTGACTGCCAGAATTGGCGTTAAGGATAGCTATGGTACTTGGCCGCGCGCTAGTTTGCATTTTTCAGGAGCGATGATTAGTCGGCTGCTATCGATCGGCGAGCTAGTGTTATTTTGTCTGCATGGCGATGCGATCGCGTGGTTTGCCCAATTTGGATTGACGCTGTGGGTCAACACGTTTATGATTGTCGCCAGTCATGATTTTGAGGATGCAGAAGCTGTCGATATCGATAAATTGGAGCTGCAAGATTGGGCGATTTCCCAGATTGAAAACTCTTACGATCTGACGGTAATCGGGAACAAATATATCGATTGTTTTCTCTCGGCAGGTTTGGCTCCACATCGCGTCCACCATGTTTTGCCTTATCAACGCAGTGGATTTGCCAATATTATTAGCGAAGACATCGTGCGATCGGAAGCAGCCAATTTTAACGTGCCTTGGTTACCTGCGAAAAACTTTTTTATCGATCGATTGCCGATTACAATCGCTAAATATTTAACCGGGCCATCGCGGATGGCAGCAGAACAAAAATTGGGACTATGGCAAGAGCATTTTCATCCGGAGGCCATTAAAGCAACCGTAGATTATGCGGTGAAAGGATATACCGGAATCAATTCGATTTAGTTTAACCACATATTTACTATTTAACGGCTAACTAACAGGAGTACAACAAAATGCAACTCAACGAAACTCAGCCAGTCGCACGGGCGCTCGACAAATCAACTTTCAACCCCCAAATCGACGAACTCGGACTCGATCGACGCGGCATCGCCGAGATCGAGCGCGTTCGACCCAATCCTTTGGTTACGACGATCGAAAGTATCGCGACAGGCAATCCCGATCGCGTTATCCGCCAATCCGACGCAGCAAAAGTCGTGGCGAAAATGGCGAACTTAGCCAAGCATAGCGAACGCATCGAGAAAATCTATCAAAATACCCGGATCGACACTAGACATCTCGCTCTAGATTTATTGTCGGATGAAGCGATCGCCTTTAGTAGGGCGGCGACGATGCAAGCCAGAATGCAACTGTATCGAGAACATGCGATCCCCCTAGCCGAAAAAGTCGCGCGAAAAGCACTCAAGTCATGCGGCTGGCAAGCACCGCGCCGAACACCCGTTTGCCCTCCGATCCGATCGAAGCAACCATCGGATCGATCGTCTTTGTCTCCAGTACTGGCTTTCTCTCACCAGGAGTCGATACGGCAATTATCGAACGGTTGGGGTTGAGCAGAGATGTCGCCCGCGTCAATATCAATTTCATGGGCTGTGCGGCGGCGATGAATGGTTTACAGGTTGCCAGCAGTTTCGTGCGCTCCAATCCCAATCGCCGCGCTTTAGTGATTTGTCTGGAGTTGAGTTCGCTCAATGCGGTATTTGAAGATAATATCAACGATCTGATTATCCACAGTATTTTTGGTGATGGCTGTGCGGCGATCGTGGTTGGGGCTGGCGAAGCAGCATCGCTTGATTAGTGCTGACGGTCATTCCTCCGGTACGGGTCGCGTGATTATCAAAGATCGGTTCAGCCATCTATTTGAAAATACCGAAGATGGGATCGTCCTAGGCGTTCGGGGATAATGGGATTACCTGCACGCTATCGCGCCAACTGCCCGATTATATCGAGGCGGGGGTCGGCCCGATCGTCGATCGATTTTTAGCCAGTCACGGACTCAGCAAAGCTGATATCGATGCCTGGGCGATCCATCCTGGTGGTACGAAGATTATCGAAAGCGCACAGCGCTCCCTCGGTCTCGATGACTCTCAGGTGAACGGATAGTTGGGCGGTGCTAGCCAAATATGGCAATATGCTCAGTCCCTCGATCCTATTTGTGATGGAGCGGATGCTGTTGAGATGGGAAACAACATCACCACCGAAAGTATCGAACGGAGTGGCTTTTTCTTTCTCGCCAGGAGTCGGCATCGAAGGCATTTTATTCCAGCGAGTTTAATACCATTTTGGATTATGGATTAAGAAAGCCTTGCTGTAGGTGAAGTCTGCTAACTTATCTGTCACCCTTATTTTTTAAATCGGTACAACAACCCAGGACGAGAATTAAGACAAGTAGCGATCCATTACCCATAAGATTGATGACTGGACACACTAATACGAAATTGGCGATTTAAAGTAGGCGAGTTATGAAATTTATTCGATTTCTTTGGACTTTATCATCGTGGAATCTCCTACTGGCAACGATCGCGGGGCTAATTAGCGGTGTCGGTAATGCGATGTTGATTTCGACGATCAATCGATCGATCAATCAGGGTTCGTTTGCGAATGCATTCGTGTTTTTTATCGCCCTGGCTATTTCGATTTTAGTTACTGGGATTGTCTCCCAATTTTTGCTGATTAATTTATCCCAAAATGCCATTTATCAATTGCGGTTGCGCTTGAGTCGCGATATCCTGGCCGCGCCATTACCCCATCTCGAACGGTTGGGCGAAAATCGCTTACTCGCTGCTTTAACAGAAGATATTCGGATTCTGTCACAATCATTTTCGATCGTGCCCAGTCTGTGTATCGATCTGGCAACTGTCATTGGCGCACTAACTTATTTAGCATTTTTATCGGGGCCGATTTTTGCCCTGACAATCGGCTCGTCGGCGCTATCGATCGCCTTTATCCAACTCAGACTCAAGAAAGCGCAGACATTGATGCGCGTCGCCCGCGAAGAGGAAGACACGCTCCTCAAGCACTTTCAATCGATAATTAAAGGGAATAAAGAACTCAAGCTAAATCGATCGCGGCGGGAAGATTTTGCAACTAATTATCTGCATAGTAGTGCGGCCAAACTCCGGCAGAAAAATACGATTGCGATGAAGGATTTTGCGATCGCCAATGGCTTGGGTCAGATGACTCAGTTTCTGGCTGTCGGATTTATTCTGTTTATCCTACCGGGATTGATGCAGATTCCGGTGTCGATGTTGTCTTCCTATATTATTATTACGACTTTCTTAGGGTTGCCCATGCAAAATCTCTTGCATCGAGCGCCAGAAATTATCCGGGCGAATGTCTCGCTGCGGAAGATCGAGATGATGGAACTTTCGCTGGCAACTGAAAGTGAATTCGTGCCAGAAAGAAGTAAGCCAGAGCGCGATCGCAAATTCAGCAGACTGAAACTCGATCGGGTGACTTATTTATATCATCCCGACGATCGATCTCAAGTTCCCCATTTCCCGCCCCATCCACCTGAAGATATGCCACCAAATCGGCGCGTGGAAGGCGATCGGGACGATCGAGACAAAATCGCTCACTTACCACCACATCCACATGACGAGCGGCCACCCAGACATGACATGGGACACAATGGACATCCGCCCAGACATCGCCCAGACGATCTCGAACATCGCGGACATCCACCTCGGCATCGACCGGATTTTCCGCCGCCAGAGGAGTTAGAAAGAGGCTTTTTATTAGGGCCGATCGATCTGGAGTTAGCTGCTGGCGAGGTAACATTTATTGTCGGCGGTAATGGCAGTGGGAAATCGACACTAGCTAAAGTTATTACGGGATTGTATCCACCGCAAGCTGGGGCGATTTATCTCGATGATGTCTTAATTACCGAGCAGAATCAGGAATGGTATCGCGAACATTTTTCGTCGATCTTTCACGATTTTTACCTATTTGAGCAGTGTCTCGGATTCGATCGCGCCAACCTCGATCGCGAAGTTGAAGATTATTTACAACAATTACAACTCGATCGCAAAGTCAGTGTCAAAAATGGCGTATTATCGACAATAGATTTATCACAAGGTCAGCGTAAGCGATTAGCTTTGCTGGTAAATTATTTGGAAGATCGCCCGATTTATTTATTTGATGAATGGGCATCGGATCAAGAGCCATTGTTCCGGGATCTGTTTTATAAACAGATTTTGGTCAAGCTCAAAGAACGCGGTAAAGCCGTCATCGTAATTACCCACGACGATCGCTATTTTCATCTGGCCGATCGACTGATTAAACTCAACTATGGCAAGATCGAACATAAATCTGAAGATTTAGGGCGATCGGGTAAATTTAGGCTTGAATGAGTGTAGTAAAATCGAAACAATTCATCGATCGGCTGAGTCCCCAGTGCGAAGCTCGTGCTTCGCCGACCGCCGAATGACGACGGCGCGCTAGCTTCACACTGGGCACTCTAAAACTCAGTCTTTCACAGTCATCAAACCAAAAATTAATGAGGAATATGAACAAAACACATCAGCATCGTCCGATGGCGATGGTAGCACTGTTGGCGATCGCCGCAAGTAGCTCGCTCATGCTTACAGGCTGTCCTACTACTCCGAAAGACCCGTCCACTCCTACACCTGCACCATCCGTAACAACTTCTCCCACTGGAACGACTTCTAACACAGATACTCCTGCCGATGAGAAGGGTAAAAATGTCAATACCCCAATGACGGCAGCCATGGGTGGCGATAAACAAGGTAGCGATCCGGTATCCTTCTTGCTCGACGACCAAGTTAAGAAAGAAGTAAACTTCACTGACGAACAAACTGCCGAACTCAAAAAAGTTAGAGATGAGGTGAGAGATACCACCAGTGCCAAACTCAAGGCAATGGGTTTGGATAAACTCGATACCGAAGGCAAAAAAGCTAAGATTAAAGAATCTGGTAAAGAGATCGAAGGGATCTATAACGACTCGCGCGCGAAGATCGACAAAATCATCAAGCCAGCGCAAGCCAAACGCCTCAAAGAAATCGTCCTGCAACGTTATGGTTGGGGTCCTTTGACTAGCGAACTCTTTAGTGCCGATCTCAAGCTTACTGACAAGCAAAAAGCGGATCTGAAAACGATCGGCGAGCAAATGCAGACCAAAAATCAAACTGGTTGGGAACTTCCCACTGGCGATGAAGCAAACAAGACTAAAATCTTGAATGACAACCGCAAACGGATGGAAGCAATCCTCAAAGACGTCAACGAGCAATCGATCGCGGTGTTAACACCCGAACAAAAGGCGAGCTTGGACAAACTCAAAGGTGCGCCATTTGCTTATGTGACTCCCGCACCAGGTACGCCAGCTAAATAATCCAAGCTGCTACTTAGAAATGCCTACGATTAAAATCGTGGCTAATGATGCAAAGTCCGCCTTCGCGGACTGGTTTATTAGTACAGCTTCGGCGGACTATGCAATCTGAGGAGCTGTTTCTATAGCTAGTAGGGTGGGCAATGCCCACCATCAAGGTTTGAGCCTAATACTAGCTCCCCAATATTTGTGCAGATCTAATTAGCCCTAAACTATCGTTTTGCGATAATACAGTAGCGAGAGATCTAGATCGTTCTCTACTGTAATAAAAATTTTTCTTTTTGCTGTTTTCACCTTCTTGCAGTCATGAATAACCCTGGTGGTATCCGCACGGTTTTTGAGTCTTGTCCTCGGATCGACCTCCACTATGAAGACCAAATTCTGTCATTCAATCTCACGGAGCCAGAACATTACCTCGGTCGCGAACCGTCGCAATCCGCTCCCAGCGGTCTCAAAGCACCACCAGATTGGGTCATCGTCAGTAGACATCAAGCGATGTTTCGCAAGATCGACGGTCGCTATTTTATTTATGATGGCGATGGGGTCAATTCTAGTAGCAACCGACTATTTATTAACAACCGACTGATTACAGCTACCGAAGGCTATCGGCTCCAGTCTTACGATGAAATTCGGATCGGCCAAAATCCCGAGCAGTACGCCACACTCTCATTCATCGATCCGCTGCAAATCAAAACCGGAATGCGACCGCTCCAAAGATCGCTCCAACTGCGATCGGATCGTCCGGTAGTTCTCGGTAGAGCGGATGGGGAGGGCATCGATCTGGCGCTGGATGCACCGACGATTTCTCGCAAACATGCCTCGATCGAAAAGGTGACAGTCGATGGCAAGCAGCGTTATCTCCTGCGGAACTTCAGCACTAATGGGGTATTTGTCGATCGCCAAGAAGTCACTACTACCTGCGTTCTCAATCCTGGCGCAGTCCTCAAGATCGGCCCCTACACCTTCATCCTCCAAAATGACGAACTGATTTTTGCGGATCGCGGCGACAGTATCCGCCTTGATGCCGAACAGATTACGCGGATCGTCCAACTCAAGCAAAAGCGCAGTTTGTGCCTGCTCAATGATGTCTCGCTGGCGATCGAACCGGGTCAATTTGTCGCATTGGTGGGCGGAAGTGGTGCGGGAAAATCTACGCTCCTACGAGCACTTCTGGGCATCGAACCCTGCGATCGCGGTACCATCTATCTCAACGGCGATGACCTCGCGACTAACTTTAATATCTACCGCAACTCGATCGGTTACGTGCCCCAGAGCGATATCGTCCATACCAATCTCCAAGTCAGAGAAGTCCTCGCCTATGCTGCCAAGCTGCGGCTGCCATCGGATGCTAACATCCCTGAAGTTGTCGAAAAAACTCTCCACCAAATCGAGCTATACGAGCGGCAAAATACCCTCGTCAAAAATTTGAGTGGCGGCCAATTAAAACGCGTCAGCATCGGCGTAGAACTGCTGACAGACCCCAAACTCTTCTTCCTTGACGAGCCGACTTCTGGACTCGATCCTGGTTTGGACAAGAAGATGATGCAACTCCTGCGGAAACTAGCTGACAAGGGGCGGACGATCGTTTTAGTCACTCATGCGACGAGTAATATTACCATGTGCGATCGGATCGCGCTGATGGGCTTGGGCGGCAATCTTTGTTATTTTGGCCCCCCGAAGGACGCGATCGAGTATTTCCAAATTCCCAGTGGGGATTTTGCGGACATCTACATCCATCTGGAAACCGCCGATGCCGTCCTGCAAACCGCCACTCAGTTTAAAGACTCATCTTACCACCACGAATACGTTGCCAGTCGGTTGAGCATCCCCACTGCGACCGCTTCCGATCTCAAGCGGCAGCCACCCCCACAGCCCGTCAAGCAATCGATCTTCAAGCAGACCAAAATTTTGACCCAACGGTATCTGCAATTAATCCGCCGCGATCCGGTCTATCTGGGATTGTCCTTGCTGACTGCACCACTGGGGATCGAGTTAATTTCAATCGCCACCCAAACTAAGGATATCAGCGCGACCAAACCATTTATTCATCCATTCGTCGGGTCGCCCGATCCCGTCCGCGCGGCACTAGCTTTAAAAGTCTTGTTCGTGTTTACCTGTGCGGCAATTTGGGTCGGTTTGGCAGGTTCGCTCCAAGAAATTATCAAGGAGTCCGCGATTTATTTGCGCGAACGCTTGGTAAATCTGCGCCTCTCTGCCTACATCGGCTCTAAAGTAGCGATCTTGGGCGGACTAGCACTAATTCAAAGTATCCTCGTCACCATTGTCGTCTCGATCGGCTTTAGAGCGCCCACCTCGGAGCTAATTCCCTGGCCGATCGGATTGACGATTACGACATTTTTGACAATTTTAGCAGCCTTCTCGCTGGGCTTGATGGTGTCGGCAGGAGTCAAAAATAGCTCCCAAGCCAATAGCGCTTTGCCACTATTATTACTACCGCAAATTATTTTTGCAGGGGTGTTATTTAACATGGAAAAAGTGGCAATCGGTCAATACCTTTCGTGGTTGACGATCGGGCGGTGGTCGATCGGAGCCTATGGTGCGCTCGTCGATATCAATCTGCTGATTCCCCCAGCAAATAGTACTGCTGGCAAGGATCTGTTTGAATCTGCCATCGAAACATCAACAGTCTACAATGCTACTTGGGCTAATTTGGGCACTAATTGGGGCATTTTACTGCTCCATACCGCAATTTATCTGGGCATCGCGACCTGGTTGCTCAAGCGTAAAGATGTTGTCAAAGATGGTCCGTCTCGTCGCTCAGCAATTAAAAAATCTACCTCTTAATTCATCCCCGCACATTCCACAATTGTTGTCGGCGTTGTTCGATCGCGCCGACTGCCATCAAAACACTTACCAATCAATAATTTCCAGCAATCAATTCGGCACTATTTTAAATCGAGCCACCAGTTCCGAGTCATTCCCAATCGCGATTGGGACTAATTTTTAATTACTGGGCTTTTGAGTGGTTTACGCTCTGGTTTTGGCTCGAAAACGATCGGACAAGACCAATCGACATCCCACCATTTGCAATGTTGTACTGGGTCGTTAGGATCGGGAATCAATCCGAGCAGATCCTCGCGAGTCGTATCTAAAAACGTCCCAGAGTTTACATCCATAAACACAGTGTTTAGCAATTTAAAATGCTGCTTGATCTTGACTTTTTCGCCTTTGTCGTTGTGGTAGACCCTACTCTCAAAAAACTTATTTACCCTACCACCATCCCTAGACCACTGATTGGTGCTACCGGATTTTACCCACTGTACGGTACCATTGGCAAAGTAAACTATCACCAATTTAGGATCTTCTACTTTCTTTTCGTTCATAAAAATCGCACAATGAATGTGTAGAGCAGTAATTTTGTCAGGTATCGATTGGTTAGGTGTTGCTGTGACAGCATTACCGCTGTGCGAACAAACCAACTATCGATCGATTCGCAACGGCGATCTAGTGCGTGCCGTTCCCGTGGCATCGCTGCTTTTAGCGATCTGAAGTCTGGGTTTGCAACCGATTTAGCGACCTTAAACTTTATATTATATCGTGTTGTTATGAGCGCGCAAAGGCGATCGGGTGAATTGAGTTATTTCTAGCTGCAAAAATTGGGTTACGGATCGCTCTAGGTGTCTTCCAAGCAAGCTTTTAGCGATATTCGGTGCCAATCGCATCGATCGTTTTTAGCAATTTGTTACTAATGCTACCACTCGTTCGGGTAGATTAATTTCCTCTACAATAGATATATCCCTGCTAGCTGAGTTCTACCGATCGATCCGACCGTCGCGACTGACGAACCAACAGTACAGTTGCTAGACAAACGCCACCTCGATCGCCTGTGACTGCATCCTTATCGCTAGATCGACCGACTGCTCTCGATCGATAAGATTAGCTGAATTTTGGTCGTTGGCGAAGCCTACCGGAGGTAATCGTCGTATTAAAACATCTTGTCTGGCATATTTTCAATCAGCAAAACAATTTTAACTACGAAGTTTAGATCGATCGATGAAATTTAACCGTAAATCATTTATTTCGATCGATAAACTAAAGCTCAAGCAGATCTTTGGTTGGTTATTATTTAGCATCGTCATCGTATTATGCCTGAGATCGCGAGCGATTAGAACCTTGGCATTTTTTGCTGTGACGATTCTCGTAGCTGGGATTGTCGGCGGCGCGGTTGGGGCGATCGTTGGCTCGTCAATCGTCTTCATACTTACTACTATTGTCATGCTCGGAATGTGGCTGCAAAGACTCGGGGCGAAATTTACTTCGTCTTGGCAATCCAAACCAACTGATTCGGAATATTTCGAGCGCCAGCCGATCTCGACATTTTCGAGACTGCGCTCTGTCCGATCGCAATTACGAATTGCAGCTTCACAATCTCACTCGGAACGATTGCGACTGATTGCTGAGTTACATGCTGTGATTAGATCGCGATCTCCAAATTTATCGATTCAAGACCTCCAAGATCTAAATTTTTTAGGTCGCGAACGTCACCAAATTATCGATGAAGAATCATGGAGTCCCGTGCGAAGATCGCGAGTCGATCGCATCGCTCAGATTCGCACTTCACGCCGGACTAACGGGCAAAACCTACCCGCTGGGCTGGTTGAGGATGAAGAAGAGAGCGAATTTATCGTCACGTACTCCGATCTCCAAGGTTATGGCGTGCTCGATGATGATGACGAACCCGACGGGATCGGCGATCTGACTTGTCAGTACAACGCACATTCCCTCTTTCTCCGTTGTGCGGTAAATCCTGGTGTGGATACTTGTGAAGGCTGTCGCGATTATCGATCGCGCGATCTCGGATCTGGTGAGTATCGATCGGTGCGATCTAGCTAAACATTCGATCGTAAAGTTTCCTATAATGCTAACTGCATCGCTGCTGCAACTCGTTTGTACCGATGCCTGGAGAGCCGATTTTCTTACAGAAAGGCTTCGCCAACAAATGTTGTTATATCTGGTGATGTCGTGCTTGCAGCCCTCCTCTACGGTCGAGAAGACCTTCGCCTCGAAACACTCGATGTCCCTCAACCTGCAATAGGAGAAGTAATCATCGAAGTCGCCGCCGCAACTACTTGCGGTACAGATCTCAAAGTCTGGCGGCGCGGCGGACATGCCAAAATGCTGAAGCTACCCACGATCTTCGGGCATGAAGGAGCGGGTAAGATTATCGCATTGGGTGAAAACGTTACCGATTGGCAGATCGGCGATCGAGTCGTCGCAAATAACTCCGCACCTTGTTTTAATTGTTTTTTTTGTCAACGGCAGGAATACTCACTCTGTCCCAACATCACCTGGAATAATGGTACCTTCGCCCAGTATCTCAGAATTCCCGCCCCGATTGTCAAACACAATCTCCTAAAGCTACCCGCCGCGCTCGATCCCGCCATCGCCGCCATGACAGAACCATTAGCTTGCGTCTTGCATGGGATAGCGCGGAGTAATTATACCCCTGATTCTAGAATAGTTATTATCGGCGATGGCGCGATCGGGTTGATGTTTGTCGCAGTACTAGCGGGTCGATGTCAATCGGTATGGCTGTTTGGCGGTAATGACCCTCGGTTAGCAGTGGGCGAAAAATTCGGAGCCGATCGCACTTGGAATTATCATCAGTGCGATATCCCCAGCACGGTACGGGATTTAACCGAGGGTTGGGGTGCGGATATCGTCATCGAGGCGACGGGAGTACCGAGTGTCTGGGAAACCGCGATCGCCTGCGGTCGTCCGGGTGCAACAATTAATTTATTTGGTGGTTGTCCGAAGGATACGACGATTAGTGTTAATACCGATCGGCTGCACTATAGCGAACTGACACTCAAAGGGGTCTTTCACAATACTCCTCAGCATGTTTGCGCTGCACTCGCATTGCTTGCTGGCAAACAAATTTCGTTTGAACTCTTGATTAGCGATCGTCGTCCGTTGGCGGATTTAGCGCAAACTTTTAAGGACATGAAGGAGCGTAAGGTGATTAAGGTGGCGATGATGCCGAATTAATCTGGAACCCACCCCTTACACCTGTCTTGCTGCATTTTGTCGGCTCGTCGACCAGTAGCTTTTTACGTCGGGGAACAGAGCGGTGCGCGCACCGCTCTGTTCGCGAAGCGTCTACCTCAGCAGAGGAGGGGAGTTAAAGACAGTGAGCGGTATATCAGCAGTAATATAAGTATTCGATCGGTATTGCGGGATAGAGTGAGAATGGCGATCGATTGGATATACCTTTCAGACTTTAGATACAAAAAAATACACTAAGTAAGATTGTTTCTCGCTCAGTGCTTGTAATTTATCCTTCCCCCATTTCTCCCCAACTGTTATCAACGCCTCACTCTATATCCTTTTGATGCGTTACGATAAATTGTGGTTCTGTTGCTGGAATGGCGTGAAACTAGATACTAAAATGGGAAGCGTCGGACTCGAACCGACACGCTTTCGCGGATGATTTTGAGTCAACTGCGTCTACCAATTCCGCCAGCCTCCCCCATTTGTAGCTTGCTTATCATAGCGCATCGATGGGTTATTTAGCAAGGATTGGTAGCTATCAGTTTGTGCCCACAGATCGATCTCCTTGGCGCGCAATACTGGTACGGGATGCGTCAATTGCTCGGTTTGCCCGACGGTGAGCATTTTACCAAAGCTAGTTTTGCCAATGTCTTCGTAGGCACGCGCCTGTGCGAGAAAAGCATCGATGTTGAGCAGCGGTGCGAGTTGTGGCGAACCACCTGAAAGTTTCATTAGTACGGAAATTACCGTCTTGGGATCTTGACTGACGAGCAATGCTGCACGATCGCAACTAAACTCGGCACAGCGTACCCATTGTAACATTTGACCCTGGAGACTTTGGGCGATCGCGGTACCGATGCCAGGAACCAAACCACCAGTCGCCATCACGATTAAATTTGCCAGCGTCAGATACACCCCATGCTCGCACTTGAGATGGCCTAATTCGTGTGCGATGACAGCTTGCAGCTCCTCCAGCGTCAGTAAATCGACTAAAGAGGTATGAACGACAATAAATGGTTTCTTGCCGCGTACTGCCATCGTATAGGCATTTGGCGCGGGATGCTGTTTGAGATAGAGCTGGGGAACTTCTAAATCCAGAATCTGACAGGCTTCGACTAATAATTTATGGATGTGTGGTAGTTGCTGTTCGCCAACGAGGACGCTAGCGGCAATGTTATTTAAATATAAGAATTCTTCAGTTACGCCACCGAGTAGATTGCGAACTAATAAATCCAAACCTGGTAAGCGCCGGAGATTGGTCGTCGCTTCTAAGTCTAAAGGATGGCGAAAGCGATCGGATTTTAAGCCAATTAACTGGGTTTTAGTAGTTAACATCTTCTAAAATTATGAATTATGAATTATGAGTTATGAATTACCAATGTTTCGATCTCTGGCTAGTAATTAAGTATTCAAGAATAATTAAATATAAAATATCTAGTAGGACGGACAGTGCTCACCCGTTAAACTTTAGTCGCAGCAAACGATCGAACAAATTGAATCAACGATTGTAATTCATAATTCTGCGAAGCTTTAGTCGTCGGCAAAGATTAGAGTTTCGATGCGTTTGAGACTGGGCCAATCTGGTTTGCGAGTGAAACCATCTTTGAAATTTTCGACTACTTGCTCGCGGACTTCGGGAGCGGATTCAACGAGACTTTTTGCCATTTCAATATGCTCGCGCACGCCTGATTGTTTGGTTTCTAGCATTGCTGCGGCTAGATTGATTCGCGTTTGGGCATCGAAGGGATCGATCTTCATCGATTTTTGGGCGGCTTTGATGGCAAGTTGCGGTTTACCTTCTAACAAGTATAACCAAGCCAGACAAGTCCAAGCACTATCGAGTTTTGGCGATCGATTGCAAATATCGACGAAAACAGGTAATAGTTTAGCCGGACTTTCGCCAGCTTGATAATCTTTAATCGCGCGATCGAAGAGATCGGCTACGGTGGTTGCTTCTGTCATGGAGGGGGATAGGGGATAGGGGATAGGGGATAGGGGATAGGGGATAAGATTTTAGAATAGATCGTTTATAAACGCGCCCAGCGCGCTCCTCTCTAATCCCTAATTCCTATCCCCTATTCCCTAGACCGCAAAAGACTTGCCACAACCACAGCTTTGCGAAGCGTTAGGATTAGTGAATTGGAATCCACCGCCGATCATCGCATCGCTGTAGTCGAGGACGAGACCATAAACATATAACATACTCTTGCGATCGCAGACTAATTTGAAGCCACCATAGTCGCTGACTTCATCATCATCGCGAATTTGGCTGGGATCTTCAAAGTCCATCACGTAGGACATCCCCGAACAACCACCTTGGCGTACGCCAACGCGCAAGCAGAGATCTTTACCTTGTTTTTCGCGCAGTGCGACGACGTGAGCGAGGGCGCTGTCGGTCATTTGGATGCTAGCTTTGGCGGGGGTAATTACTTCAGACATAGTTGCGATAAACTCCTAATGAACGATCGCTGGCAAATTGCTTGAGTGTCAGATCGATCTAAACCTTAATCTATGTTAACTTCTCTGACCCGATCGGTGCCGACTGGAAATTACCGCATAAAATCGGAGAGAAGGTAAGGATACCTCAACAGAGTAAAGCTACATATCCAAAAATTAGCGAATCTGAAATAAAAAGTAAGTGAAGAGTCTGACGTACCACCTGGTGAAGATCGCCTCCCGATACTACATTCGCATTGTTTCACCATCCTAACTTAGCTCGATTCTTAGGTGCAATTTTGATTATGACGGCGATTAGTCTTTCAACTCAACGACGACTGCAACAACTCCCACAAATTCCCAGCGTGTGGGAGGGAGATCGACGGCATGTAGATCGATTGGTAGAGGAGTTGGAATTAGATAATAACGAAGATCGGCGCGAATTGATCGTCTGGGTCGATGGGGTAGAAGGTGTCGTCCGATCGATGGAAGTCGTCAATCCAGCGATGGGTAACGAAGCGATCGTCCGCGCGCTGATCAAGGCAATGGAAGCGCCCCAAGCTCCCTCTCAACCCGCACGTCCGCAGAAAATTATCGTGCGCGATCGCCAATTGCAATTTTACTTGCGGGGTGTGTTGCAGGATCTGGAAATCGTAGTGGAATATGTGTCAGAATTGCCGATTGTTGATGAATTATTTCATCGCTTTGCGGATATGGCTGGACTCCGCACCCCGAAATTGCAGCGGAAGTATCTCGATCTGCTCAAGGCGACAGCGCGCGAGATTTGGGACTTAGCACCGTGGTCGATGCTCGCCGATTATGAGGCGATCTCGATCGAGTTAAATCAGTGGGACATCGAGAAATTTTATGTCTCGGTGATGGGAATGCTCGGCATGGAATATGGCATCTTGTTATATCGATCGGCAGGATCCCTGCAACGGTTTCGGGCGATGGCATTGAATGAAGATGGCATTCAAGATATGGAATCAGCGTTCTTGTCTCAAGATTGTATCTTTGTCACGTTCGATGCGATCGCGCCAGATTTAGGCAACGACCTCGGTAGCTTACCCGCCAGCGCGATCGAACCTAACTTCGGAAATATCCATCCAATGGAGGGTATGCGCCCGTTCTTGTATGAAGAAGAAGCGATCGCGACTCAAGTAGCATTGGTTGCGCTGCAACGCTTTGTGAGCGCTTTTACGCAGCAACTACAGGTTGACGATCTACCACAGTTGAACAAGCGAATTAGAGTGACAGCACCCGATACGAATACGATCGTACAGGTGGCAGTCGAAACCCTCCCCGAACTATCCCAAGAACTACTCCAGATGCACCTAGCGGTAGATACTGATGAAGATGAATTCGACCCCTTAGAGCTGCCGATTCGTGAAGACTTGATCCCAGAAGATGCGATCGTCGGTATCGAAATGATGTCCTGGGAGCGCGTAGCAACCATCCGATCGGCAGATATTTACCATCAAACTAGCGAAGTCCGATCGGTTGGGGAAGGATTCCCTGTGATTACCATCCAAACTACCAGACCCAGAGCCAAAGAGCTGCTGCAACGCATTCAACAAGCTGGCGGGTTGCAGGGAATTTGCTTCAATCCCGGCGAAGATCTCCTTGCTGGCTCTAGCTTCGACTTAGGTATCCTCCAACTAGCAGACGGGGAAATGCAGGTATTCGGCGAGTTTCATCACGACAGTACGACCGATGTGGCAGACCAGAAGAAGTGGCACCAAGGCATCAAAAAAACTAAAGGTTATTGTGGTTTAGCGATCGCCCAAGGTTTGACAGGCAAAGCTCGGGGTAATCCAGGCGTGCGTGAAACCCTAGCGTTATTAGAAACAAAATATTTATCCACCGAGGCACTGGGATTGGGAACCTTACAACTGATGCCGCATTTTGACTAAGACGTGTATTATGGTAAAAATTTAATTAAATAACAATCGACAGATTGTGGTTGTGAATTTAACCCCATCGGGCGGGAATTCTAGATATTAGAACGATCTATTTTGTGAGGATCGGATCGATCTGCAACTGACAGATGGCAAACTCGAAGCTTGCGTGTCGTCATCAGACGATCGAGATCGTGATAAATTCAGCCTTGCAGTAGTCAGAAAAGGGCTTTGTAGGCGATAGTAGATGGGGATGTATATTTCGATCTAATGTAGAGATCTGGGAATCCATTCGCTCTAATGTTTAATGCTTTCGACCTGCCTTGTCAAGGCTGCTAATCATCTTTCTCCCATGTCCTGTTGTCATCCCTATGCTTATCTGCCCCTACTGTCGATCGGTAAATCCACAACATCATAATTTTTGTCAGAGTTGTGGCCGATCGTTAAAGCACAATATCTGTCATAGTTGTGGCTGTAACGTAGAATTTGATGCCGAACATTGTTCCCAATGCCAAGCACCAATCGGTGTCTACTGGTGGGCAATCATCGAACCAACAGAGCAATCGATCTCTGATGCTGTAGATCTTGCTTCAGACTTAGCCGCGCCTCAGTCGGATCGGCGGCATCAACCCATCGGCGATGATGCTCCCGAGCGACAACCGATCTTGCCAGTTTCTAGCAATCTAGATCTAGAAATTGTCGAACTAGAAACAAATCCTTGGGATTTCCCCGCTGCATTACCTACGGATTCAGCTAACGACGCACCAAATAACTTGCTGTTAGAAACACCGCTAGATGTCTTGGCAATCGATCCGTGGGATTTACCACAGCCAGCAAGTGAGCTGCTACTAAACGCTAACCCTGCTGTGACTGACACGGAGAAATTACCCGATTTAGGGAGCCATCCAGATCGGAGTGCATTCGTTGCGACTACATATCTGGATGTACAGTGTCGTTATCGATTGCTCGATCCTGTAGTTATCCAACTGCTAACGCCTCATGATTCTAGCCAAGTACGGGTAATCGATCTTCAACCTTTTAGCAACTCTTCCTTGGAGATATTAATGGAGCAAGAACCAGTCACATTAGACAGTCCTACTGTCAATCGCAAACCTGAAGAATATCGCCAATGGCAATTTTGGAATACGCATGGGATTCCCAAGGTCGCACAGGCATATATCGCACTCCAAGTAAGTTTGCCAGGAACGATCCCCGCAATTCACGATGGTTGGGATGACGATCGGAAAACTGTCACGGTGGTAGAAGATCGCAGTAACTGGATTCAGCTCTCAGAACGCTGGAACGATCCGCAAATTCCGTCATCGCAAACGATTTATTGGCTAGACTATACCCTCAAGTTGTGGGTGGCACTCGAACCCTGGCAAATGCGTCAAAGTTTGTTAGAAGTTGCCAATTTACTATTGGATGAAGATGCGCGGATCTGCTTTCAACGACTTTATCCAGAACTTACCGATCGCAAGCTCAAGCTTGCCGATCTCGCCAGACTCTGGGACAACTTGTTCGAGCGTGCCAACCAACCACCCTCACTATCGTTGACAGGCTTGATTCAATCGATCGAAAGCGGCGAAATCGAGCGTGTTGAGGATGTGAGATCCCGACTACAACAAATTGCTTACGAACTCGAACCAAAACAACTCAGCGCACCGCTTCAGCCTTCTAGTTCAGCAGATTTGAGTGTTCCAGTCGAAGCACCAACCTTTGCCATCGCCCAAAAATTAATCGACTTAGAAGACGCTGCTGCTACACATACAGGTCGCAAACGCGACCACAACGAGGATTGCTTTGGGATCGTCAGTAGGATCGATCGCCAAAATAGTCCCAAAGGTAAAAATATTTCAGCCAAAGGTTTATACATCCTCTGCGATGGTATGGGCGGACACGCGGGTGGCGAGATTGCTAGTGCAATGACGGTGGATTTATTACGGGATTATTTTGATACGCGATGGGGAGATACGCTCCCTGATGAGCAAACAATCCGTGAGGGCATCATCACCGCCAACGAAGCTGTATTCAAAATTAATGAGAAAAATGCTGCACATGGTAGTGGCAGAATGGGTACGACGCTGGTGTTGGTATTAGTTCAAGAACAAAATATTGCGGTAGCTCATGTCGGCGATTCTAGATGTTATGGGATTACGCCCACGCAGGGGCTGATTCAACTTACCTTGGATCATGAGGTCGGACAACAAGATATCCTCCGGGGTGTCGATCCGGAAATTGCTTACGGTCGTCCTGATTCTTATCAATTGACTCAAGCGATCGGACCACGCGATCGGAATTATATCGCGCCGGATATTAGATTTTTTGAGTTGCAAGAAGATACGCTGATCCTATTAGCTTCAGACGGTTTGACTGACAATCAACTCCTCGAAAATTACTGGCTCACCAACGTCGCGCCACTGCTATCTGTCAACGCTAATCTCCAACATGGAGTCGAAAGATTAATCGATTTTGCCAATGAATACAACGGTCATGACAACATCACCGCGATCGTCGTCCGCGCCAAAATGGGTTAGAAATTATGAGTTATTAATTAAATTATCCCCTGACTAGCCACCAGCCACTAGTTCTATGAACGATAGCTGTAACTGATTTTTTGCTTCCCTTAATCCTTATTCCCAATATATTGACATCTACTTGCAATAGAGTTGATAATGATAGTCATTAAAGCTCCAGCCAATTTATATGCCTACGCCAAATCTCGACTCCTTGGAGACTGGGGAAATTGCTACCATTGAGTCACTCGAAAACGAACCAGGATTGCACCAACGCCTGCACGCGCTGGGTTTTCGGTATGGTCGGCAAATTCAGATGGTACGGCGGGGATGGTTGTCTGGGCCGTTGCACGTTCGGCTGGGGACGACTGAAGTGATGCTCCGCCGTCGGGAAGCGCGGGCGGTAAGAATCATGACTGTTATTCCAGGAGTCTAAATTTTGAAACGGATCGCCCTGCTAGGAATGCCCAATACGGGTAAGTCCACTTTTTTTAATCGCTTTACAGGTGCCCATGCCAGCATTGGTAACTGGCCGGGAATTACCGTCGATCTGATGGTTGCCAAAGTGAAACTAGGGGAAGAGGTAGCGGAGGTAGTTGACTTACCAGGAATTTACGATCTACGAGGGTTTTCCGCAGATGAGGCGGTGGTATGTGAGTTTTTGGCAGAAACGTCGTTAAATTTAGTACTAATTATTCTCAATTCTACTCAGCTCGATCGCCAGTTGAGTTTGGCACTGCAAATCAAACACCTAAATTTACCAGCAGTTTTATTGCTGAATATGGCTGATGAGGCTCCCAAATTTGGAGTGTCGGTAGATGCAGCGGGATTGTCAGCACGGCTGGGGATGCCTGTGGTGTTGCTGAGTGCCAAGTATGGCAATGGCTACGAACTAGCAGTATCGACGATCGCTCAGACGCTCCAGCAGCAGCCAGAACCAGTACGTGTGGGTGAATTGAAAGATCGATTTTTATCCGACAGCCAGATGTCTGTACAATTGGGGACATTATTTCAGGAAACGATCGAAGTTCGCGAGCAAACTCAAGAGAATCTTACTACCCGAATCGATCGAGTTTTGCTCCATCCAGTTTTTGGTTTACCGATCTTCTTCGCTATCATGTTTGTAATGTTCCAGATCGTCTATGCGATCGGTACGCCAGTTCAGAAAATATTGGGCAACATCTTTGATTGGTTTAAAACAGTAGCACTCGAACCGATTCTGGCAAATGTACACCCATTTCTCAAAGCTTTTTTAATCGACGGATTGTATCAAGGGATTAGTACCGTTACGGCATTTGTGCCAGTAATTATCCTGTTCTTCTTCTGCATGGCAATTGTCGAAGATAGCGGCTATTTATCGCGATCGGCATTTTTGATGGATGCCTTTATGGAACGACTGGGATTGGATGGGCGATCGTTTGTAATGTCCTTGATGGGATTTGGTTGTAATGTGCCAGCGATTATGGGAACGCGGGTAATGCGATCTCCAGGATTGCGATTGCTATCGATGATGGTAATTCCATTTTCCCTGTGTTCGGCACGGCTGAATGTATTTATGTTCATGTCTACGGCATTATTTGCCCCCACAGTCGCACCTGTAGTTATTTTTAGTCTCTACTTACTCAGCTTTGCGGCGATGATTTTAACCGCAGCATTATTTAAAGGAAAATTTGCCAGCAAAGAACCATTCGTACTAGAGTTACCACCTTATCGGTTTCCGACATTCAAACAAATTTGGTTGCGATCGTGGCGTGAAGTAAAGCATTTTATCTTTTGGTCGCGGCGGTTTATTATCTTTGGGGTGATCGCAATCTGGTTTCTAAATAATTTCCCAACTAACGTACCTTCGGCTAGCGATCGAACTCTATCGGGAATCATCGGTACGGCTACTCAACCCTTTTTACACCCGATCGGTGTCAATCCACAATTGGCTGTGGCTTTGATTTTTGGATTCGTCGCTAAGGAAATTGTCTTGGGTGGGCTGGCAGTGATTTATCATGCCGAAGGCGATGGTTTGAGTCATGCAATCGCTAGCCAAATTGATTGGGTACAGGCATATAGTTTTATGTTATTTACATTGTTATATACGCCTTGTCTTTCAACGGTGGCAGTATTAAAAAGCGAATCGAAGAGTTGGAAATTTACGCTGATATCGGTAGCTTGGTCGATCGGTTTAGCGTGGCTGGCGAGCTTTATTTTTTATCAAGGTGCTAGAGCCTTGGGCTGGTAGCTATTTTCGATCGGGGTGATAAGTTTTAACAGGTTTATTTTATGTTTGTGGAATATAGCTTGTATGAGGTGCATGTTATGGATAATAGCTAAACCTCGCATTGACCCTAAATAAATTTACTACCGATCGACATGAAATCTCAACTACATAGGCTGGCTTTAGTTACAACTATTGCACTCGCTACATTCGTCAATCAGATTGACATTATTTACCATAGATTCGGTAAGCCCCACTGAGATCGATCGACAGATAACCGCTAAAATACTAGTAGTCTCTTCACGATAATGGAACGCTTACCGTGCTTTCTTACCTCATCGCTGACTTCCGCATCATCTTCGATCGCGATCCTGCTGCACGCAACTGGTTAGAAGTGCTCTTTTGCTATCCCGGCTTGCAAGCGCTGTCACTGCATCGGTTCGCCCATTGGCTCTATGTTTTGGGTATCCCATTCTTTCCTCGCCTGATGTCGCATCTGGCGCGATTTTTTACGGGGATTGAGATTCACCCTGGCGCGACGATTGGTAAAGGGGTATTTATCGATCATGGGATGGGTGTAGTGATTGGAGAAACGGCGATAATTGGCGATTTCGCGTTGATTTATCAGGGCGTGACTTTAGGTGGTACTGGGAAGGAGACCGGAAAACGTCACCCAACCCTGGGCGAAAATGTGGTTGTGGGCGCGGGTGCGAAAGTATTGGGCAATCTCCAAATTGGTAGTAACGTCCGCATTGGTGCGGGTTCGGTGGTATTGCGGGACGTACCGAGCGATTGTACTGTGGTCGGGATTCCAGGGCGGATCTTGTATCGAGCGGGCGAGCGCGTCGGGCCGTTGGAACATGGGAGTCTGCCAGATACAGAGGCAGAGGTGATTCGGGCATTGGTCGATCGGATCGAGAGTTTAGAGCAACAAGTACAAAAATTGCAAACCGAACAAACTTGCAATGCGATCGTCCGAGGCGAGGAAACGCCCTCAGTCGACAGTGTAGAGTTACCGCCTAGCTGTCATTTAGATGATAAAGTCATTCGTCAATTCCTGTATGGAGCGGGGATTTAGGAACTTTTCAATTGGTAGATTGTCACGGTAAGGGCGATCGACATGCGATCGAGTGAGGATCGGTAGGTTAGGATTACTCTAGAGCAAAAATATCTTCGCTCTAGAAATTTAGTCAGTATCCGAGCTGCCAGCTTAAAATCCCACATCTACCGAAGTGACAATCCAAATAATGAAAAGATCTTTAACTGTTCTATGTTTGGGCTTAATTTCATTTGAGTTAGCTTATTTGCCCGCTCTTGCTGCTGACAACAAAGAATATAAACAAGTCGATAAAGTCATCGCCTGCGATATCTTCATCGCAGGTGGCGGGTTTGAGCGGTACGGCTACCGCTTACGAAGGATTGCTTGCGGGCAAACAAGTCTGCATGACGGAGATTACCGATTGGGTGGGCGGACAGATTACCGCTCAAGGGGTATCCGCATTAGACGAACGCCCTACCCAACGATCGAAAAAATACTTCCCACGCGGTTATCTCGAATTTCGCCAACAGATTCAAGACTACTATGGCAAACTCAATCCTGGTAAATGCTGGGTCAGCGAAGCTTGCTTCATCCCCAAAGATGCCAACAATATTCTCTATGGGATGCTGCGAACTGCCGAACGCACTGGCAAAGGTAAATTACACTGGTATCCCAATACCATCGTCAAAGATTTAATTACGGGAAAACGAGGCGAGGGTCAGCAAATTAATGCGGTAGTCGCGATTCAACACCTCCCTCAGCCCGGAACTCCGCCCGTTAATAGCGAAACCCTCTCGAAAACGATCGAGGATGCTTACAATTATCAAGATTCGCCCCGGTTCCAGAAACGCAAAATAGTCTTCGTCTCACCATCTAAAACACCCCAACAGCAAACAGCTACTCCCGCCGATTGGTATGTCGTGGATGCTACCGAGACGGGCGAACTGATCGGATTAGCCGATGTCCCTTATCGGTTGGGACTCGATGCGAGATCTTCAGACGAGCCTTCATCGGCGACTACTACAGGCGATCCTTATTGCACCCAAGGGTTTACTTATCCATTTGCGATGGAAACCACCGCTACCCCACAACCGCAAATCCCACCACCTTTTTATCAGCAGTACTCACCCTACTATAGCTACGAACTCAAGCGTCTCGCTGACTTTGGGGTAGTCTATAGCTATCGCAGGATTTGGAGTCCCGGCGAAGGTAAACAGACTAAATACGGCGGAATTAATTATACCGCTCCCAGTCCTGGCGATATCTCGATGCAAAACTGGACATGGGGAAACGATTATCGACCTGGCAGTCCCCAAGATAATTTGATTCTCGATCGAGCGCAACTGCAAACCTCCGGTCAATTGAAACAAGGCGGTTGGATGGGTGGTTTGCGGACGGATACCCTCCGTAAAGGCGAGGAAAACGCGCTGGGATTCTATTATTGGCTAGTCGCAGGTACCACAGATTCGCGCGCCAATCCCGACCCCAAATCACCAAATTACTGGATAAAAACGCCCAATCTCAATCAAAAGTATTTATTTGGCTTGGATACGCCGATGGGTACGGCACATGGTTTATCCAAATATCCCTACATCCGCGAAGGCCGCAGGATTATCGGTAGACCTACTTATGGGTACAAAGATGGCTTTGTCATCACCGAAGCCGATATGAGCCGCAATAACCTACTCGATCGCAAAAAAATGCCACCACTATCAGCCGACGAATATCGCCAGCTTAGAGCGGATTTAGCTGGGATCGACGCGATCGATGTACTAACAGAGAATAGCCTGGGCGAGACTAAGATCACTAGAAATCGATCGCGGATCTACGCTGATACAGTAGGCATCGGACACTATGCGATCGATTTTCACCCCTGTATGCAAAACAGTCCCCCCGAATCGCCGAACAATACCGAACGTGTGGGCGCGCGGCAGGGTGGCGGCGAAGCTTATCCCTTCCAAATCCCACTCCGTGCGATGATTCCGCAGAAGATCGATAATATGCTCGTAGCAGGTAAAAGTATTGCCACCAGCCACGTTGCCGCTGCTGCTTACCGGATTCATTCGTTTGAATGGTCGGCAGGTGCCGCCGCTGGCACCACCGCTGCCTTCGCGCTAGAAAAAGGGATTACCCCAGCCCAGATGGTGGCAGATCTCCCCAATCCCGCACCGCAAATTCTCGAATTACGCAGGCGGTTAGAAGATCGTAACAACCCCACTTCTTTCCCCAACACCTCGATTTTGAATAACAATTGGAAGGAATGGAAATAAATGGGGAATTATGAATTATGAATATACTGGAACTCAGTATTCCGTAAGGTTAAACATGGTATCAACAGATCTTAATTAAGTCCAGGTTGACATAACATATTTTTAAATAGTGTTAGGCTTAAACCCTGATGGTGGGTAGTGTCCCACCCCACGACTTTATTGCCGATCTTCGAGCACGTGTCACGATTCAAGGTATCCTAAGTGACTAAATAATCATCATGAATCGACCGACAGACAGAGGCATTTCTGAAATAGAACTCAATTCATAATTCAAGTACATTTTAAACATGGTAGTTCAATCGACTGGAAAAGTCCAGTCAGGAACAATCCAAAAGCCTCTATCCAAACTTTAACAGTTATTGTCTTAGATGGATTGACTTTAATACCTTTCGAGCACGCTTCACTAATTGTTTGATGCGCTTATATTTAACCCAGGCATGACCGCTAGTCCAAGCGACTCCTGGAAACTGATTAGAATCGAAGTACATAGGATTGAAGCGTAGTGCAATCGTCAACAAGTTGGGCCGCATTGAGCATATGCTTTCGAACTCTACCACCAACAGGTTACGCCATCGCTAGAAAGATTGACGATGAGCACCGCTCGAAGTATGCTTATTATTTGTTAGCCGAACGAACTAGCGGAATGTGGGATTTAACCACATAGCTAACCTAAGTTGCTACCAATAGAACGCCCACGATTGTGTCTTGTTGCGCTGTCTTGTCGTTTTTTCTATTCGGAGGGAACCTACGAATAAAAACGCCGCTTTTTACGTCGGGAAACAAAGGCGTGCGCGCACCGCAAATCGTGGCTAATGTTGCAAAGTCCGGTTGTTGCCGCGAGCGGCAAAAGCCTGCCTTCGCGGACTAATAAACTAGTCCGCGAAGGCGGACTTTGCATTCCGAGGAGCGGTTTCTAACCGCTTAGGTTGTAGGTAGCAACTTGGGTTAGCTAGCAGCTTTTTCAAACAGAATGTTGGATATTTTCGCTGTGACAATCGCTGGGTTCGACGATCGCCCGAAGTTTATTAAATAGATATAATTTTCCAGGTGGCGGATGGCGATCGATATCGCTCGGTTCTCGATCGGCGCTGCGCTCGGGGACTGATGGGATTAGCGAAACCGATCGATCTAAAGTCTCGGCATTTGGCGCGGACACGAGTATCGTTTGGTCTAATTCTGCTGATGAATTGGTATCTCGATCGCCAGGTGGAACGTGCGACTAAAATCGATCGATCGTGATGCTGGAAGGGTGCCGACTCTTCGGGGTTAAGCTGCTCTGGTGGTGCTGGAGCGCTGACGGGTAATTCTCGTTCTGGGTTGCCAACTGGTGAGGGGATCGAAGTTATCGG
>CBDFFH010000017.1:0-65047 GCA_965246715.1 Chamaesiphon sp.
AGCATCACTGCAAGCCGTCAGCAAGCCAATACAGATGGCGAGTAAGGCGGCGACTAATCCGCGAAATTTCATGATTAACCTCAATTTTCGATAATTTTATGTTATTACAGTCTGCCAGTTCGAGAGCCGCGAATCGAATTAATCTTCAAGATCGCGTTCGATCGTCGCTACGAACACAGTAAGATAATTGTCTTGCCGATCGGTATTTTACATCGTGTGAGTCTTACACATAACATCTTTGAATAGATGATTCACAATATTTCGGCCAAAGAGGAGCCGTTGAATCTCAAGATATAAATTTATATTAATAATATTTGACAAATCTAAGTTAAATGAATAGCGATCGAGATCTATCTTCCCCCACACAATTAGCCGCAACCAATTTGCCATCTACACCAGAGATCGACTCAGCCACCCAAATCGCCGATATCGCCAGCGAAATTCAGGCGATCGCGGCACGCTCGCAAGGCGATCCGATCGCGCTGCTACAACTGCTACGCGCCTTAGAACAGGTACACCGGGATATTCAGGACGATTACTTCCTCTCAGCTCTTCCCGACAGCCGTCAGGCGCTCTATGCGCTGCTGAGAGATATCGAAGAAAATGGCGGTTGGCCGTATATTCAACGGTGGAAGATCCAAGCGTTGTTTGCCAATTTAGCAGAACTGGAGCAGTAGCATCGACGGCGTAGCGATCGCTATTACATCAAATATCCCCAACTTCTGTAACTAAGTTGGGGATATTTATCATGACTTGCGATTGTGGTTAATTAGTTAAAATTCGCACCAGTCAGCACTGGAGCTAGCAATCGCTATTTTGCCGGATTACAATTTGGATTATAGCTGAATGTATCTCTCCACCTAGCGACATTCTTGTCACCGATCTTGAACAGTTTAGTATCGCCATTGGCTAATGTAATTCGCACCTTGGCTTCTCCTTGAGGTGCATTGCGTAAGAAGTCCGCAACTTTACCATTGATTGCAAAGGTATTTTCACTAAAGTATAAAGTTGACGATCTTTGAACTGAATCGCCGCCTGAAGTAGTAGCTGAGTAATTATAGTTATTACTAGCATATTTAGGTACGCTTTTAGCGATCGGCGTAAGTTTGATCACCTGCGAGCCGATCCCTATTTCCATTTTGACGGGTATTAGTTCTTTTACGTCGGATACGTTATTTTTTGGCGCGTCATGAATCGAAGCTTTGACGGAGCACCCTTCCTCTTTACTACTCCAAAATGTCACGATGGTCATCCTTCCTGGCATCGGGCCAGCAAATGGCGATCTAATATTAAATAGGCCGATTAAGCCGCCTTGCTCGGTATTATCTTCACCATGTCGATCGATCGTTACTTTACCAACGACCGAGTTGACTAAGGGATCGCGAATCGTCAACGAATCATCAAAGGGTAATCCCTCGCCACCCCAGCCTAATGCTTTCTCAGTATTGAGTCGATCCTCAGAAACTTCACCCGCTACTGCCGAAACCGACATTAAGTTTAGCAATAAACTAGGAATTAAAATAGAACTTAATAGAATTGCAGAAATTTTGCTTACAGGCAACATCATTTATACTCTTAGAGTTGAAAATATTTAGTTCGGTTGACAACGTATCGTTGCAGTTGGTTCCCCAATTGTATGCAATCACTTCTGGATTCAAGATCGGTCAAAATGCTCAACCGATCGAGTCAAAGCCGATCTTTACTTAGCGGGATTGCAGTTGGGATTATAGCTAAACGTATCTTTCCATCTCGCTACATTCTTTTCGCCAATCTTAAATAGTTTAGTATCACCGTTAGCCAACGTAATTCGCACCTTGGCCTCTCCTGGAGGAGCATTGCGGAGGAAGTCAGCAACTTTACCATTGATTGCAAACGTATTTTCACTAAAGTATAAGGCTGCCGATCTTTTAACGGTCGATTTACCGGAAGTAACCGAGTAATTATAGTTCGTACTAGCATATTTAGGTACGCTTTTAGCGATCGGCGTAAGTTTGATGACCTGCGAGCCGATCCCTACTTCCATTTTGACAGGTACCAATTCCTGGACTTTAGCTACACGACTTTTTGGTGCATCATGAATCGAAGCTTTGACAGAACAGCCTTCTTCTTTACTAGTCCAGAATGTCACGATGGTCATCCGACCTGGCATCGGGCCAGCAAATGGCGACCTAATATTAAATAGACCGCTAAGGCCACTTTGGTTGGTATTATCTTCACCATGCCGATCGATCGTCACTTTACCAACGACCGAGTTGACTAAGGGATCGCGAATCGTCAACGAATCATCGAAGGGCAATCCTTCGCCACCCCAGCCTAATGCTTTATCAGTATTGAGTCGATCCTCAGAAACTTCACCTGCTGCTGCCGAAACCGACGTTAAGTTTAGCAATAGAATAGGAATTAAAATAGAACTTAATAAAATTGAAGAGATCCTGCTTGTCGGAAACATAGTTTGTACACTTAAGTTGAAAATATTTAGTTCGGCTGACAACGCATCATTGCAGTTGGTTCCCCACTCGTGACCGATTGAGATCGGTCAAAATGCGCGATCGATCCGATCGATCGCCAATTTAAAGTCTCAGATATCTAAAAAATTGCCAGCAATAGCTCGCACAACGTGCTAGACACGAGCGTGAGTTAGACATTCTATTTGAATGAGATAAATGTAATCGTAGTCTTTAATATTGAGAAAATACAGGGTATTGGAGATTCTCTCACGATCTAGCACTTCTCACCAACACAAGCACCAGTAGTATTTTCCGAGCCATCGATTACTGTCGGTCTACCACGATTGAGCAATGGTGCGATAATGGGAGCGGATCGATCGGCCTTCGGATATGACAGGGTATATTTAATTCCCAATTGCGTGGAACTATTCACGAATGAATTAATTGGAATGCCAAGATTGAATCCAGTTTTATTTTCTCTAGCATCTTGCGAACCTTGACCATGAATCCCGACTAAATTGCCATTTTTATCGAGTACCGAGCCACCACTCATCCCAGGCATGGTGTTATTGTTATAAATCAGGGTATATCCATTTTGTTTGGGCGAGTCATAGCCGACTAATTGACCGCTGACTACCAATAAACTCCGAGTTTCGATCCCTTTGATATTAGCTGGTGCGCCAGTAACATACAACGGACTGCCTTCAGCGATCGTATCTGAGTTGCCGATTTCGGCTACTTTATAAAGTTTTGGGCTGCTAAAGGTACAAACGGCTAAATCTAAGTTCCCGATGCGTTTAATCGAACCGGGCTGAATTTGATGTTTTACGCCATCTCTAGTTCTGATTGTATAGGTATCGGTATTTTTTAAGACGTGCCAGTTAGTGAGCACGAAATATTCATAACCTTGATGACCGACTACCACACCAGAACCCAGCTCTTTGCCATCGATGATTACCGTCACTTCTTTGGCAATTCTACTAATATCTTCAGCCGTATAACTCCAGCTAATTTGTGGCTGAACCAACGCGGCAGCTAGTCCACATATTCCCGCAACTATAAATCGATGACTATTCACTGCTAATAACCTAACTTGGGTAATTGGATCGATCGGGGATAGCGCCTTGATGCCCTAGTGGCGCTGACTATGTCAGTTGCTCTCATTGGCAACGACGGCTACTTCAGGAACACGAGCATCTTAAAATCTAGCTCGATGTTACTCTAAGTAATCGCGATCGAACAAGATTCTTATACTTTCTGCAATTATTTTTAATTTGTCATCCGCCAATTGCGCGAATCATCGGAGAATAAGCGATCGCTTTTTGGACTCAGTTCAAGACTGTCTGCGGAATCAATAGCTGCCCCAGCTCTGTCGATCGAATTTCACCGATACCCACACAACGATCTTCAGCCACAACTCTAACGTAACCACTGAGTATTAAATTGCACCCGATCTCATCGAGTGGTAAGCGTCGTCCTTGGCTCCAGTATTTCACCAAACCCGCATCTGTGAGCGTAACTGCGGGTAAATGTGCCAAGCCGCGATTGGGAGAAACGGGCATAAAAGTCCCTGCTTGCTGCTGTCGTTCCAACTCTTCTAGCGTGATGCTATCTGCCAATCTAAAGCCACAACTAGCATTGCGCTCTAAAAATACTAATACCCCTCTAGTCCCCAGTGCAGCGCCCAAATCGCGGGCGATCGAGCGAATATATGTCCCACCCCCACAGGCAATCTGCACCTCAAGTTCGGGGAAATCTCCAGCCGTCCAATTCAGAATCTCGATGTTATCGATCTGCACCTCGCGTGTGGGGATCTCAACGGTTTCGTCAGTTTCACCCGATCGCGCTAATTTATATAATCGCTGCCCATCGACTTTAATCGCACTATAAATCGGCGGTGTCTGAATAATATTACCGATAAATTGGGGGATAATCTCCCGCACTCGATCGAGTGTCAGCTCGCTTACTGGTGCCGAGTAAATAACCTCTCCCTCCAGATCGTCGGTAGTAGTCTGCATCCCGAACCGAATCACCGCACGATACGCCTTACCCCCCGGCAAATATTGTAATAGTCGCGTGGCTTTGCCGATTGCGATCGGCAACACTCCCACCGCCGCCGGATCTAATGTCCCACCATGTCCGACTTTTTTCGTCTGCAAAATCCGTCGCACTTTTGCCACGCAATCATGCGATGTCCAGTCTGCTAATTTATGTAAGTTTAAAAATCCGTCCACAGTTTATCGGCGATCGTGAGTTTAATTTAGATCCATCATAAGGGGAGGACTGCTGAATCTACCTCAACAAGCACAGCGCTAAATAACGTGAGTTCCACGAACACTGCAAACGTTGTACCCAATCTTGTCGGGAAATGGCGATGGCAATGGCGTAGGAGTGTAGCCAAGATTCGATCGAAACACATTATTTTTTGTCATTCCACACATTTTGCCAGAATGGGCTATTGGCATCAGCATTGGGCTGGATACTTGGGAAGTTCATCTTGCTGTAAATGTCGCGAATGCTCCACCCAGTCAAATTCGCTAAATTACTCGCCTCTTTCTCCATTCTTGGGCGTAAAGTCTGTTGATATCTCCGCCCTGCGTCACAAGTGACACGACCTTTGAACGGATGATTCATTACATACCGACCTTGAAAGTTTTCCTGATTGCCAGTTTCGTGAAACATCAGATCTTCAGGAAACTTATCGCGGGTATACCGAACGTGTAAGCGGGTAATAAAAGTGTTGCTTTGAGGCAGTTGGCGACGGCGAGAGATTGGTGAAGAATTAGGTGACGCAGAACTGTTATTTTCGCCCCAAAATACTCCCGCTTCTTTGAGTTCGGTTGCGGTTGGCGGTTCGCTCGAACACGGATCGCAGTTAGATGTATTCCAAGCATATTCTAAGAAAGCAACTTTTTTCTGCTCTCGTTCGTAAACTTTTTGAAATGTTGCTTTATAAAAATCACCAAATTCTGATTTCACATATTCAGGTATCGCTTCGCCACTAGGTACCTTAACCGTTCGATAATTTGTAAGTTCTACTTGTCCTTTGGGCGAGAGGATATATATTACCAAATCTTGTTCGCCGCGAGCATTGATCGTACCCAGTCGAATCGGTAACATAAACTTGGGCGATTCATAAGCAATTTGGAGCGGACGCAGCACTTGATATCCTGATTTATCAAATTCTTTCAGGTCGATTTTGGCAACAAAAAACTTCATTTGCTGCTTGATATAAGGACTTAATAATTCGCTGGAACCAGCAGGAATATTGTAGCCATTTTGCCGCAACCATGTTTCCAATCCATCAGATTCCTTGGCACTAAGAATTACAATCTCATATTCATTAACTTTGAAGCTATCTTCAACGGTAACACCCAAATCACGTTTTCTCATTCGTGGAGATGATTCCTCTACAGAAGTTGCACCGCGCATATTAACAATAGCAGACTCATTCAACACTAATGAAGAGCAAGGATCGGGATCGAAATATTCGACCAAACGCGGCTGGCTAAAAGCATCTAATTTTTCGATCGTGGTGCGTTTACCAACGTGTACTTGTTCTTTCTTAATTGCAACTGGAACTGGTACGACCATCGCAAAATCTTTGACGGCTCCTTGAAAATCATTGGCCATTGTAATAATATTTCGATCGCCATCATGAGCGATGACAACTTGAGAAGCTTTATTAAATAATTTCGCATCCGCACCACCAACATAAAAGCCACAAAAGGCAAGTACTTGAGTCGTAGTAGAAAGTATAAATACACAAGCAAGGCAAAAACTAATCAGAATTCGAGCTAGAGATAACATATGAGAGATTGAGTTGGGAAACTGGGATGTACGAAAATTTATTACGAATACAAGATCGGTAAAGATTTGAGGAAGTTTACTTGTCGCTCCAAACATTATTCCAAAACTTAGGATTGGTTTCAGTCTGAGTTTTGGTGTCGGCAAATGAGAAATCAATTTTCTTGTTAATATCGCGAATGCTCCATCCGGTAAGATTAGCTAAAGTACTAGCTTCTTTCTCAAATCGAGGGCGCAAGGTTTGACGATATTTTTTACCGGCATCGCAACTCAGACTACCTTTGAATGGGTGATTTAGCACATAGCGACCTTGAAAATTATCACGGTTGCCTGTCTCGTGAAATATCAAGTCTTCAGGAAACTTATTGCGAGTATAGCGAACGTGCAAGCGCGTGATAAAAGTGTTCCCTTGCGATGATGTGCGGCGACGGAAACTAGGGGGAATCGCTCCAGAAGAACTATTGGTATTATCGAGCCAAAATACACCAGCTTCTTTGAGTTCTTCAGTAGTTGGTGGTTCGCTCGAGCAAGGATCGCAATTCGACACGTCCCAAGCATATTCTAAGAACGCAACTTTCTTTTGCTCGCGCTCGTAGACTTTTTGAAATGTTGCTTTATAAAAATCACCAAACTCTTGCTTGACATACGTGGGAATCGAATCACCAGTTGGGACTTTAACCGTCCGATAATTTGTGAGTTCGACTCGTCCTTTCGGGGAAAGTAAATAAGCCACCAAATCTTGTTCGCCGCGAGCGTTAATCGTCCCCAAGCGAATCGGGAGCATGAATTTAGGCGATTGATAAGCAATTTGCAACGGACGCAATGTTTGATAGCCAGCCTTTTTAAACTCTTTGAGGTCGATTTTAGCAACAAAAAACTTCAGTTTTTGCTTGATATAAGGAGCTAAAAGTTCGCTCGCACCTGTAGGTAATTTGTACCCATTTCTGCTTAACCAAGTTTCTAAGCCATCAGATTCTCTAGCACTGAGAATAAGGATTTGAAACTCATTAACTTTGAAACTATCTTCAACAGTTACACCTAAATCGCTATCCCTGCCTCTAGGCGCTCTTCTTTGTGCGGTTGCTGGGCTAGGTGCTGAATTCTTATACACTGCTTCTTGCTGCGGCGCGCAAGGATCGGGGTCGAAATATTCGACCAAACGCGGTTGACTGAAGGCATCTAATTTCTCGATCGCAGCACGCTTGCCCACATGGACTTGTTCCTTCTTAACTGCTACAGGAACGGGTACGACCATTGCAAAATCTTTTACTGCCCCCTGGAAATCATTTGCCATTGTTAGGATAGTACGATCGCCATCCCTGGCAATGACAACTTGAGATGCTTTATTAAATAACTTTGCGTCTGCACCACCGACATAGAAACCACAAAAGGCGATCGCTTGGGTGGCAAATGTTAGAACTAAAATACAGGCTAGGCAGAAACTAATGAGTATTCGGGGAAGGGTGAACATAGGGGATAGGGGATAGGGGATAGGGATTAGTTTACTGCTGAAACCCTTACCCACCCCGCCCTATCGGGCACCCCTCCAAGGAGGGGAATTAAGAGCGGAGAGGGATCGGGATTTTGAGCTAAAGTATTAATTTATGATTCATAATTTTCCAATTGAATTGAGGTGCTAGCCAGAGTCGATCGAGTAAGATTGTCAGTGGTGATATTGCAAATAAAGCGATAAATACACCTTCGTTGATATAGAAATAATTACGCAGAATAAATGTTAATCCAGCGATCGCGATCGCCCAGACGATTCGAGCCGATCGCGCATTGGGAATCGATCGCGGATCGGTAATCATAAATAGCGCGAATAAGAGTAGCGATCCACTCGATAATCGATGTAGATAAACATCCCAAGGATAGCCCAGCCAGAGATTGCGTGCGGCTTCTAATCCGGCATAAGCGCCAAAAAAAGCGGCGCTAGTATCCCATCTGCCCACTCGGTTGAGGACGATCCCACCAGTACCGATAAATAAGAGTAAATACCACCAATCTTCCCCCCACTGTCCGGGTGAAACCCAAGCATCGGGAGTGAGGATTAGAGCGATAATGATGCCAAAATTAGCGGGATTGAACCAATGCTTGTCACTAGTAGTAAAAATAAATTTACTCGCGATCGCTAAACTACCAGCAATTATCATCGTACTCACCCGATCGGCGCGTAGTAACAAACATAAACCCAGACTGGTAATCAGGGCACTTTTGAGCGAAGGTAATGGGTTTTCGGTAGGCTTTTGGAGACTAAAGCCAATTAGTTGAGTCACACAACAAGCAATAACTAATGTTAAGATTAATTCTGGTTTGACCGACCAATCTCTGGTCATGATGCCCAGCCCTAAAAAGGTCGTTAAAAAAATAATCTGGTAATCTCGCGGATCGGCGAACATATTCTTTACAGATACTTTGATGCACCTCAAGATACAAGCTTCGATCGCCCAATTCCTAAATTTTGCTAAATAACTTTATATTCCACCGATCGATTTGCTGGGGACTAGATTCCGATCTCAGGTAACAGTCGCTAAGCTACAATTGACTCCGAGAGATCGTCGGCTATTCGCTCGTCCAACTAGATTCCAGAAATAGCTACTCGCGACGATCTAGTTCAAATAGCTGACAGGAGCGATGTATGAATTCTTTGGCGAAGCCTCTCGTTCCGAGCATCGGGAGATTGTTGGCAGTTGCTAGCGGACTGTTGGTGATTTGGACATTTACGCTCGTACAGCCAGCGCTCGGGATCCCGCTATTTGCGAGATCGCCAGTAACCCAGCTCGAATCAGTCTCGATCGACAGGCTTCCACCCGAAGCCCAGGAAACCATTCAAACCATCGAACGCGGTGGCTTGTTTCCCTATCGTCAAGATGGTGCGATCTTCAGCAATCGCGAGCGGCGGCTACCGATTGTGCGATACGGTACCTATCATGAATATACCGTCCCCACACCAGGCGCGCGGACGCGGGGAGCTAGACGAATTATTACAGCTCCGGAACGGATCTATTATTATACTGGCGACCATTATCGCAGCTTTCAACAAGTAATTCGGTAGAGTAGATAGTTTAGAAATTATGGCGATTTCGCATGGCGGACGCTGCACAAATTGAGATGACCAGAGCACAAATTAGCAAGATGTTAGCGGGTGAAATGAGTCCCGCTGTTTATCAGCTCGTCAGTCCGATAACACTGGCAGAGTTAGCAGAGTTAAATCGAGATGGTCGAGCAAAGATATTTTATCTCAACGGCCAGCAGATCGTCGATTGTACCAGTCTGTTCGATCGGTTTGCTACCGCGATGCAGTTTCCCGAATATTTCGGTCATAATTGGGATGCCCTAGAAGATTGTTTGACCGATCTTTTTTATGAAGATGCGGTAGATCGACAGCTAATTCTGATCGATCGATTAGATAAGTTTGCGATCGACGATCCGCACCAATGGTCGATGCTATTAGCTATTTGTAAATCCACGGTCGAGTATTGGCAAGATACTGCAACACCGATGTATATTGCGATCGGCAGCAATCTGCCGCAACTGACGCAAGCAAGTTTATCGAGTATTTAATTGCCAGCAACTATTTACAACCCCGATTTATATGAATGATTCCGGACAAGCCAGCGATAATTTGGCGATCGATCTCCATCCTGCTCATGTGCCACGATTGAAACGGATGCGCCAGTTAACTAGATTGCTCGATAATGCGATCGCGATTCCTGGCACGAAACAGCGCATCGGTTTAGATCCGATCCTCGGATTGATTCCTGGTGGTGGTGATACTCTAAGTGCTGCTTTGTCTGGTTATCTGATTATCGAAGCCGCGAGAATGGGGTTACCGCGATCGGCACTGATGCGGATGGTAATTAATATTATCCTCGATACATTCATTGGTTCGGTACCACTATTTGGCGATCTTTATGACACAGTTTCCAAAGCCAATGTGCGGAACATGGAAATTGTCGAAAGTCACATCAAAGCGCCTCAACCGAGTGCCAAAACCGATCGATTGTTTATCGGCTTATTAGTCGTGGGAATTATTGTCTTTGCGCTAGCAGCAGGAGCAATTTCGGTATTAGTATTTAGTTGGATTATTAAGGTATTCTCAAACGTGCTCTAAGCTGGATGAGATGATAACTATCTCAAGACTGCCCTTAGTGCTTTGAACATTGTCACCTCCTAGTTCTCAGTAATTGTTACGAGACGTGTGCGGTTGCCCTGACACTCGATCGACCGATGCTGATGCCAACGCTCCAAACATTTAAACCATTATGGGATGAAGTAGCAAGCAAATGGAACTGCTATTTTTATGTAACAGACGGGTGGCCAGTTTACCCGATGTTTATTCCAAACGGCGACCAAATTGTCAGTAAAACTTATCTGACTAGAGTAGAAGGCGAAAACACCAGGCTCAGACATTATCTGGCTCGCTTAAAGAGTCTGTGACACAAGTAGATGATGAAACAGATATAGAAATAACTGAGACGGAGACAGAGTGGAAAATGCCTGAACTGATTGATTACGAAGATATGCGTCAAGATTATGGATTCTAAAAATATGAATGCTCCAACGGCTACAACTGTTGCCCAGCAGCTAGGAAATCTTCCTGTGATGACGGCTGAAGTTCAGGAGGCGATCGAACGATTGAATCGGAAAGGTTTTATCCCTCTCCATCAGGTACAAATCGCCCATGATTGGCTCAAAGGCAAGCGACAGTCTCGTCAATCGGGTCGAGTAGTGGGAGAGTCTAGAACGGGTAAAACGATGGCGTGCGATGCTTATCGTTTGAGGAGTAAGCATCAAAGCGATGATCCTGAATGGATTAGGATTTGTCTCAGCACCGTTGTATTTGTTCGGGCAATTCTTCCAAGGCAAGGCAACCGAGCAGTTATTGGGAGAAGGAATCAAACCAGAACATCTAAACGACGACCGATTGGGAAACGTCCTAGATGAAGTGTATGCAGCAGGACTGAGCGAACTATTTCTAGAAATCAGTCTGGCGGCAGCGAATAAATTTGGAGTCAAGCGAGAAACAGCACATCTAGATTCGACATCATTTCACGTAGACGGGGAATATAAAAAGTCTGAGCCAGGAGTAATTGAAATTACCTACGGATATTCCAGAGATCATCGACAACTCCGACAGGCTTTGGCTTACCAAGATGAGACGATTCCTAACCAATTGGGCAAACCGACATCTTCTCCAACCCTCAGATGGGTGTTTCAGTGTTTTATGGCTGTTCATCTGGTCGTTTTCCAAGGTGTTCAGCAGGTTGTTAATTTGACTGATGAACGACTTCACATTTTGCAGTTTTTCAGTCCATCTTGTCGCCGCTACTATCTTCTCCCTGTGCCAAATTCTTAATTTTTTTTATCGCTCCCCAACTAGCGGAATGTGGGTTTAAAAATACAGGATTTTCGATCCCTCCCTGCGGAATGAGGGATCGAACTACAGGTTGTATTAATTACCCTGTCCACAATGGAGCCAAGCTGCTGCGTGCGGCCAAAGATTTAGCTATTAATCTGTTCGACTTTAAAAATGCGATCGGCAGATTTTGTGGAGATCGTACTTTCCCAATTAATAGACTGCAAGAATTGTGCTCCAGACTTGGTTTCCACCACATCTACGCCCCATTGATTCGGCTGGAGGGCATCTGGAGAGTCACTAGTGGCAGGAGTGGTCTTAATCCCACCTAAAACCAATATGTCAAAATTAATCCTCCCCAGCGCGGCAATCCGACTGTCAGAGAGAATTTTGGCGCATTTTTCGCCGACCTGTTGGGGCGATAAAAAATTAGTTGAGCAAATAATTTCGACGATCCAATGCGGATTGCCTACCTGCCGACAGGCGACTTCTGGATGAGAATTAAAACCCTCACTAAATAACTGCGTGAAGGATTCCCGACTCAGTGCGGGCACTTTTTCATCGGTAATATTGAAATTATGAGAAAGCAACATTCGCAAGGCTCGATCGTCATTCATAGTAGCAGCGGGTAATTTAACTCGTAAGGGTGCCCTTAATCGGGATCTTTAGTTGAGGCTAAGCTCTCAATTCACGCTCGATCGAAAGATTTTAAGCGATCGAGCAGATGGTCGAAATAAGGACTGACGATCGCGTGTCGATCCGGCTCGATCCTTGCTAAACTTGCAGTTTTAATTCCCGCAAGTCCGACCGCCATTGCATCGAGGGGAACTTGCAATTCTCGATAGAGAAGTTCCATATATTTCAGTCCCTCAGCACTAGTGTACTGAGACTGTCCGCCTGCTAAACCATAGGTAATCGGCCGGAGATAGTGCCAGAAATCCCGCCAACAGGCTTCGGCACGTTCGGGGGGATAGAGACCGCCGCCTGGTTCACCGATCTGGGGAAAGCGAGCGAGGACTTCGGCTCTGGCTTCATCAATGATTTCGACAACTCGATCGCGCAATAATTTCGATACGGGAATTAGGCGAGAAGTTTCCGGTGAAAGTGTCGCAATCTGTTGATAGTCGGCATCGGTGAGATAAACTCGTGCGGCTTCTGCGGCTTGAAATATGTCGATAACAGTTACTGAATGAGTGGATTGCCAACTATCGAAACTAACAATGTTTGCCTTGCTAATGAGTTCTTTAACTTTATCGGTAATCATGTTAGCTATTAATCTAAATATTTGAAATCTTCCGTAGGGTGGGCACTGCCCACCCTACTGGATCTTTAGTCTGAAAAATAATTCCATCATCCTATTTTTCTAGTGGTAATTCATCTGCAAAACTTTGTTTTTTCTCGAAGCGGAGTGGCCCATGCTCGGATCCCCAAACTTGTTGATGTGACTCGATATCCAGACCACGATCGATGCCCACCCAAGTCGTCGATGTGATTTCTACCTCGCTTACCAAGTAAGTTTGACAACCATTTTTTTCAATCAAACATTTATCTCCCTCAACCTGTCCGCGAAACATTTCCCGATCGCGCCGGAACACCATCGAGCAATTGTACCGTCGTTGAGTATCGCTAGGTTGAATAGTCTTGAGAATACTTAACTCCCGCGCTGAGCCAGCAAAGCGGATCGGGTCTTCGAGACTGTAGTTTTCAATGTAGATCCGATCGCCCAAATCTACCAGCCGATGAATGCCTTGACGGTAAGGAGTCCAGAGATCGTGGTCGTACACTTGCTCGGAATAAAATCCGATCGTCTGAAAAAACTCAAACGGTAACGGTCGAAAAAACACATGAATATGCGCAAATTGCTGGGGATTTCCGGCGGCTTGCTGCGCATTACTAAAATCACCCGCCATCCACTGCGCCAAGGTGATGAGATCGGGAGAGTAAGATTCAGTCATGGAATAGGGAATAGTAAATAAGTAATAAGTAATAAGTAATAAGTAATAAGTAATAAAAAAAGTACTAGGGGCTAATTCCCCTGCTCGGAGGGGTGGGTTCCTATCTACCATCTAAAGACCGAATTTCCGAAGCAAAAGAAGCCGTCACCACACCAGTTCCCCCACTAGTTTTGATTAATGAGACGCGCAGCCGGAGATTGGGATTGACAAACCAGATCCGCTCCTCAGCGACAGCTCGATCGTAAGGGGTTTCCAAAATAAACATCCCCTCTTCAGTAAAAGTATATTCACCCACCGCCGCTACTGTCTCAGCATAACCCTGGTCTCGGAGGAGCTGACCTTTTGTGGGTTTATGAGAATCGGGAATCGGCACGAGAATACAAGTACCCTTCATTTCGGCATTGTCCTCATCCCAATCCGATTGTCCTTCCCAAGCCATCCGAAACGGTGCAACAGCAAGAGTGTGGTCGATATCGTAGGACTTACATAGGGCGACTACCTCAGCGTTGTCAGGGGAGAGCGCCATGATATCGATCTCGGAGCGCACAGCTTCAAAGTGACTGAAAATCATATGGTGGGCGCTACGCTGCGATCGCCAATGACCTAGCGACTGCTCGACAAACTGGGTGATGTCCATAATGGTGATTCTACAACGGTCGGGACTAACCTTATTTTTACTCAGAATGGCGACATTTCACTCGATCGATCTGCCCCGATCGGTCTTTAAACGTCATTCAATCAGCTATTTTAGTGTTAATTGTTACGAAATGTTGATTTGTTTTTAATAAATTGGATCCAAATCGCCGTGCGATCGTAAAGTTGATCCCAGTTAGTCGCGAACGCCGACCGACTTCGATAAAAAACTTTTTTGTCTATAGGAGAACTTCATGCTTGACGCTTTTTCCAAAGCTGTAGTTGCTGCTGATGCCAGCACTTCCACCGTTACCGACCTCGGTGCTCTCAAAGCTTTCATTGCCAGTGGTAACCGTCGTCTCGATGCTGTTAACGCGATCGCTAGTAACGCTAGCTGTATGGTATCCGATGCAGTTGCGGGGATGATTTGTGAGAACCAAGGCTTAATCCAAGCTGGTGGTAACTGCTACCCTAACCGTCGCATGGCTGCTTGTTTGCGCGACGCTGAAATCATTCTCCGTTATGTCACTTACGCTCTCTTAGCTGGTGATGCTTCCGTTCTCGACGATCGTTGCTTGAACGGTCTCAAAGAAACTTACGCTGCTTTAGGCGTACCTACTACTTCCACAGTTCGTGCTGTTCAAATCATGAAAGCTCAAGCTGCTGCTCACATCCAAGATAATCCTAGCGAAGCTTTTGCTGGTGCTAAACTCCGCAAAATGGGTAGCATCGTCACTGAAGACCGTTGCGCGTCCCTCGTTGCTGAAGCATCTAGCTACTTCGATCGCATCATCGGTGCTTTGAGCTAGTCTTTTAAGACTCCTCAATCGATCGCAACTTGTTAACACACCCTATTATTTGGAGCAGCATAAGAACATGAAATCAGTTGTTACTACAGTTATCTCCTCTGCTGATGCAGCAGGACGCTTTCCTAGCACCTCCGACCTCGAATCCGTACAAGGTTCGATCCAACGTGCGTCCGCACGTCTAGAAGCAGCTGAGAAACTCGGTGCGAATATCGACGCAGTTGCTAAAGAAGCTTATGACGCTTGCATCAAAAAGTATCCTTACTTAAATGAAGCTGGCCAAGCTAACTCCAACGACACTTTCAAAGCTAAATGTCACCGCGACATCAAACACTACATGCGTTTGATTCAGTACAGCCTGATTGTTGGTGGTACTGGCCCTCTCGACGAGTGGGGTATTGCTGGTCAACGTGAAGTTTACCGTGCTTTAGGTCTACCTACCGCTCCTTACGTTGAAGCTCTCAGCTTCGCTCGCAATCGCGGTTGCGCACCTCGTGACATGTCTCCTCAAGCTTTGACTGAGTACAATGCACTGTTAGACTACACCATTAACTCTCTCTCCTAGTTGAGACTGAGTAGGATTTAAACCTACTCGATAGTCTGAAAGTTCTTCAGGCATTGCTGCAATTATATGGAGCAATGTCAGAGGACTTTCAGGCTTGTTTTCGTTTTAAGATGAAGCCAGGGAAGTTATCGGGATGAGATTAGGTTAATTTATGGACAAACGCTTTTTTAGTTTCTTCAATCTCACCGAAGACCAAGCGATCGCCCTGCTAGATACACCTCAATCTGAGATTAGTGAAGATGATTCTCGCTATATTGCTGCATCCCATTTAATCAATTTTCAGACTGAGCAGTCGATTCAGGCGCTGATGCGGGCAGTACAACAAGATGATTCAGCCTTGGACAATCGAATCGTGCGGCGCAAATCGATCGAATCCTTGGGACGGTTGAAAGCAACTCAAGCACTACCGATAATTCGGACTTGTCTAGCCGATAATGATTGTTATACCGTCGAAAATGCCGTGTGGGCGATCGGCGAAATCGGTACCCACGATCCAGAAATACTCGCCCAGATTGCGGCTTTGCTCGACAAACCGCAGCAAACATATCGCGTAATCATTCACACATTAGCCAGTGCTGATTATCAACCCGCAGTCGATCGCATTCGCCGCTTTGTAGACGATAGTGATGCCCCGATTGCCAGTGCGGCAATTGCCGCAATTTGTCGGTTGACCAAAGACTACACCAATATGGATAAAGTGGTGGCGATGCTCCAGCACCCAGCCGTCTTGGGGCGCAGATTATCGATTCAGGATTTAATCGATGCCCACTATTATCGAGCGATTCCAGCAATTGCCTACTGTCCTGTCTCCTTAGTATTTCGGCTCCGAGGGATTCGGTTATTGGGCGAAGCAGGAATTGCTGAAGGCGCGATCGATTTTGCCACCATCCGCCCCGCCTTAGAACAAACTCTAATCGATCGACCGTCCGATCTCAAACTGGTGCATAGCCACCCCCAAATCCCCCCACTATCTGTGTTAATTCAGGATTTATATGATACGGATTTTGGTCGTTGTTATCTCGCGACGCAAACGATCCTCGATCGCTACATCACAGAAGCTCCCGCTGCCTTATTTCAAACATATGCCGATGAAGCGAACAATGACTATGGGGCACATTTTCATGTAATTAAATTATTTGGGTGGCTAAAGCATCAACCTGCCTACGATCTCTTATTAGAAGGCTTACAAAATCCCCAACCACAGTTTCAAAAATCACGTGCGGCAGCAGCGATTGCCTTGGGCGAATTGGGAAATCCTGCTTGTATTCCTTATCTCAAAGCCAGCCTCGAAACTAAAATTTGGGATCTTAAATACGCTGCTTTGATGACTTTGGAAAAATTTGGGGATACAAGTGGGCGAGAAATTGCTGCTAAGGATGCAGATTGGCTAGTCCGCGCTAAAGCCGTACATCTAATGGCCACTCGCTTATAGCTGGTTAGTAATCTCCAGCTAATGCACTCAATGGAGCGAGCATGTAAATTGAAACCCCTCGATAAAAGCGGCCACGCAAAAAAAAGAACATCCAGCCCAAGAAAGTAAATCGAGCAGCCATCCATTATCCACCTACCCACAGATCGATGACTGGACTTAACTAATGCGAAGCGCGCCCCGCCGACCACAGATCGCCCCTTGTGCAGGGGAGTTTGAGGGGCGGCACCCCGCTCCTCAACGGGGGGTTTGGGGGAAGCCTCCCCCAGATCCGGGTTCAACCCACTCACAACTTATCTGAAGCACCAATCCCCATCAGTGAGTAATAGCATAAAAAAGGGGTTGAGAGATTCAACTGAAATAACTTTTAATAAAATTCTAGCCAACATGACAAAAGACGCACTGTTCGAGCAACTCAAACATCCAAATCCCCACATGCGCGAACGCGCCATGGTAGAAATCGTCGAACAGCGCGATGAAAACACGATCGCCAGACTAATCGGAATTTTAGATTCCGCCGACGTAGTTTACCGTCGCGCAGCAGTTAAACTACTAGGATTGCTAGAACTAGATGTAGTACCGCCGCTAGTCGCTGCGATGTTGGAAAATGAAAATGTTGTCGTCCGAGGTAGCGCCGCCAAAGCCTTGGCGCAGGTAGCAATTAATTATCCCGACACCCCTTTCCCCGCGATCGGTTTGCAAGGCTTGAAGACAGCGATTTCCGATCCCAATCCAGTCGTCCACATCGCCGCAATTATGGCTTTGGGTCAAATTGGTTCCCCAGCTTTTGAGATTTTGTTAGAGTCGTTAAAAACAACAGATAATATTGCCGTTCAGGTAAGCATTATCAATGCATTGGCAGATTTGGGAGATCCGCGCTGTACTGAAGTGTTGACGACCTTTGCTAACAATCCAGCAGTGGATGATTATGTCCGCGAATCAGCTACCAGCTCGCTGAGTCGCTTGGAATTGGTGATGAACAACCAACGGAAATCATAGCAAGTCTTCTAAGGCTGCCGCGACAACTTGATGGCTGGAGTCTTGACGGAGCTTATTCAAAGCGGCTTTTGACTCTGGCACATTAAATTTCTTCAAGGCATAGGCAACTTGACGGCGGGTGCGTTCGGATGCAGCATCAACTAGGGGGAGCAATTGCGCGAGGGCGGCTGTCTTTGGCTCGGAATCAGTTAGATCGCCTAGTGCCGCGATCGCCGCTTCCCGAACGGGAATATCATTACCCTTGAGTGCTTCTTGACAAACTTCCAAAACTTCATGTTGACAATCGAGATCGCTCAGGGCGGCTAAAATACTCCGTCGCACTAACCAGTGGTTGTCTTTTACAAAAGTCATCACCAACTGAGCAGCCGCACATTTACCAAACAAAGACAGAGAATTAGCTGCCTCGGCTCTGACATTGGGGGTATCGTCAAATTTGAGAATTTCCAACAGCGCTGCATACGATGCGGCTGTCTGTTGTTTGCCCAACCCCCGACAGACAAAGGAACGTACCAAAAACTCTGGATCGCCGATCTTCCCAATCAACAGTGGGACAGCGATCTCCGCTGAATAGTCTTTAAGGGCGGTAATCGCTTGGAGGCGATATTGAAAGTCATCCCGATCGAGTGCTGCCTCGATTTGGTGAATATCCATGTGTTAATTTAGTGAGGTGTCTAGCTTACATTCTAATCAAGGATCCGACTCAACTACTTTCATCGAAGCGAGTGTGAAAACTACCATGCTTGAACCAATACTGTCGCAGTTCGTGGTGGGGAGTGTGCAAACTCGCCCTAGCTTGATAAAGAATTACTTGGCGATGATTGCCCATCCACACATTCCTGACTGACTCTACCGCAATAAAACATCCACCTAGACTCAAAATGCACTCTTCAAAGCGTTCGACGGCTGAATAGTCTAAGGTTTCAAAAATTAGCAATCGATCGGAAAAAATTATATGGCGACTTCTAATCCAAGTCTGCATTTTTTTGTGTGCTATTGGGGGCAGCATCTCATTATTATGCTTAATAAAATATCCATTCACCGGAAATATATTAAGTTATCTTTGTAAAAATTATTGTTATCTAACTTGCCGACCGCTCTTGAATTCCTGGCGCTGTCGCTCCTGTATGGCAGGACATCCAAAGATTGTAGCCGAAAATAAACTCCCTTCAATAATCGATCGAATCTATTTTTCAGGGAGTTCAAACTAATTTCTAGATGTAATATCGCTCGCATTACATCTTCGACATATTCTAATTAAACCTCAGTAATACTGAGAATTTTACCTGACATTTTCTGAATGCTTTGAATTTTCGCAGACAGTTGACCATAGCCGACTTCATAAGTCATATTGCTAAGTCTGATGTTATTGCCACCAGACTTAGTTGCAATGACCCGAAACCGCTTGCCAGTCGAACCAGTACCGCTACCAGAGCTTATCCGCAGCGGCTGAATTTTCTGGGTCGAATTGCCAGCAATCGTCGCAATCAACCGAGCTTGGTTGCTGGTATCGCTGGTAGCTGCGCCGCCGAGTAAAGACAACATCCGGTTGTAGCCAATATTCTTAATCCCCGTTTGACTAACAGTACTCCGAGGATAAGGAACGATATTATATCCAAAACTTTGCATATAATCGTCACTATCGATATAAGAATCGATTTCAACCGTGTAACCCTGGTTATTATAGGTTTGAACGTGTTCGGAAATCTCGGATTGGTCTACAGGTGCGCGACCGAGTAAATGCTTGCAATTTAACTCGATAAACCGATAGGGTGAATTAGTATCGAAAAATAGCGATCGGTAGAGATCCGATTGGGCTATTTGTCGGACAAAGTCACGGACGGTGATTTCGCCATTACGCAGGAGGGATTCGGCACTGGTGAGGCGCTGATTTTCCATCACATGAGCGTTACCTAATACTTGTCGGTAAGCAGCACGAATGACAACTTGGAGATCTGATTCTGTAGCATTGGGACGCAATTCTACAACTTCATTAACAAAAGCGGCGGTTAAACTGGACATATTTTTATTCCAACTCAAATTTTGATTAATTGACTTCGGTAATGCTAACGATCTTGCCACCAGTACGTTGAATGCGCTGGATTTGGGGAGTCATATTCCCCCCATTAACGAGATATTCAGTTGTGCTGACGCGGCGAGGGCTATCAAATTTAGACCCTTTGACTAGGATTTTGAAAGTTTTGGATGTTGCATCTGGCGAGATACTAGTCCGACCGCCAGTACTGGGGAGATCGATCTTGTTACCGCTGTTGCCAGCTACGAAGTCTACCAACCGCGACCCCGTAAAGGCACTGTCAACGCCAGCAAACCCTTGATAGAGGGAAAGTGTGCGATTGTAGCCTAATTGCTTTTGACCGACTTGGCTGAGCGCACCTTGATAATAGGGAACGATATTTTCACCAAACTTAGCTTGATACTCATCACTATCGAGGTAAGAGTCAATTTCCGCATCGTAGCCTTCGTTCACGCACCGCTGAATGTGTGCGGACAGCTCGGCTTGGTCTTGTGGTGCGCGACCTAATAAGTGCTTGAAGTTCAACTCGACAAACCGATAGGGGGCACAAGCTTCAAAATACCGACTGCGATAGAAGTCAGATTTAGCTACAGCGCGAACGAATTCCCGGACGGTCATGCCACCATTACAAAACTGGGATTCGGCTGCTGTGAGGCGTTCGCTTTCCATGACATGGGGATTGCCCAGAACTTGCTTGTAAACCGCTCGCACGATCGACTGGCGCTCTTCGGCACTAGCTGTCTGCCATAATTCTACTGGAGTATCTAAAACTACACTCATGATTGTGCTCCTAAATAAAAAAGTTTAAAGTGGTAAAATCGAGTAGTGAAATCTAAAAAAATAGCAACTTCACAAGAAGTCGCTAAAAGTTATTAGTTTACGGCTGTGACACTGGCAATTACACCACCTTGTTGGTGAATGCGTTGGTATTCTTGGGAGAGCCGATCGTAAGGTACGAAATAGACTTTATTACTACGCCGGAACTTAGAAATGCGGTTGACTTTTCCTTGACCGTTATAGCCAGTGACTTCGATCCGGTAGACCTTACCGTTTTCACCAGCAGCAACACCCGAGCTGGTGCTAGCAGTGCCAGTAGGCTCCTGGAACGACCAACCATTGCCGATCGATCCGCCCGAAGGTGGTACGATTGCTACTGGAATCGATTGAATGACATTTTTATTGAGCGCTGGCGTTTTACCCGCAAGGCTGCCTTTGAAATCGCTGCTAGAAGCACCACGCAACATTGCGAACATGTGGGTGAATCCCACCATCGTTTGTCCGGGCTGAGTTTTGTAACCGCGATAGAAGGGGACAAAATTTTCGCCGTAGGCATTTTGATATTCATCGCTATCGAGGTAGGAGTCGATCTCCGCCTCAAATCCTGCCGTATCGAGAATGGTGCTGTGCATCCGCATCTCTTCGAGATCGGTGGGCGTGCGACCTAATAAATGCTTGAAGTTTAGTTCCACAAAGCGATAGCGCGGACAGGTGTCAAAAAAGCGCGAGCGGTAAGCGTCGGATTTTGCCAAAGCGCGGACGAATTCTCGCACGCTGAGTTCGCCGCGTTTGAACTGAGATTCGGGTACAACCGCACGCTCGCTCTCCATGACATAGGCATTACCCAAAACTTGGCGATAAACAGCACGAATGATGCTTTCTACTTCTTCTGTCGATCGACCGGGGATAAGTTCGATTGGCGGTGTTTCCTCAAACAAACTAACGCCGAGCTGAGATGCAGGACCAAAAACCATTTGCACAATCTCCACAACATTAAAAATTTGCCTCTCAGTATATCATGTGCTGGATCGCTGAAAAATGTAAATAAAACAGAAGTTAATCTTCCATAAAATCGATACCAAAAATCAAAAGTCTCTGAGTTAATTATCTATTCGGCGGCGATCGTATCCGCAGCTTGCCTGAGACACTGCATTAAGTTTTATTAAGTTTTATGATAGCAATGCCAAACAATCCCAGATTATTGACCAAAATTGGCGGACTGAGCCTAATTTTGTAACGATATGTAAATTTGATTTGTGAAAATAGATAGCGAAGTTTAAAATTGCTTCGTGCAAACTCTGTGCAAGCGGAAAAATTGAAGCCTGAGATAAAAACCTATGTTTAAACCGTTTCAAGAATTTCTAGAAAATGAACTGTTCGATCGGTTCGAGTTGCAAAATCGGGCGATTCCGGCGGGTTTAGAAACGGTGGTAAGCGATCGAGGTAAAAATCCAGCGACGATTCAGAGTTGGTGCTATCAATGTCCCGAACTGCGGAAAATTCGCTATAGCTATATCGATGCTGGCGAAACGGCGCAAATATTTAATAGTGTTATTTATCCAGACTACAGTTACGATCTACCACTACTAGGAATTGATTTTCTCTCCTTTGGTGCGAAAAAAATTCTGATCGTGTTAGATTTTCAGCCGTTATTCCGCGAGCCAGCTTATATCGAAAAATATATCGCGCCCATGAGTAGCGTTCGCGATAAGTATAAAGACTTGGCACAAGACTTAGAAATGAAATTTTATGATGCGAATCAATATTTTTCCAAGAATCTCCTGTTTGCCAAGACAGACTCCGAATCGGTTTTGAATCGGTTGTTACCAGCGTTTCAAGAGTATGTCCGGTTATATTGTGAGACATTGGCCGCCGCAACACCGATGACCGACCCCTCAGATCGAGCGCGGATTATGACAGCCCAAAAAGATTACGATACATATAGTGCCGATCGCGATCCAGCATCTGGTCTGTTTGGGAGCTATTTCGGACATGAATGGTCTGAACGGTTTCTGTACGAGTTTTTGTTTGAAGATGCGGTAAAAGTCGTGACAAAAAGCGAGCTACTGGCAACGGCGGCATCGATCTAATTCAACATATTCAAGATGACACTTTATCAACCTTTCCTCGATGATGCGATCGATCTTCTCGGCGCGCGACTAGAGCTAGAACCCTATCCGATTCCGGTAGGGTTCGATCGCAATGAATGTACGACCGGCAAAGGAGCCAAAGAGCAAGTTGTCATCACGACCAGCCATGCCTTTCGATCGACCAAACTCCGCCAAATTCGCGCGGCGCACGTCGAGGGTGGCGATTCGCTGCAAGTACTCAATTTTGTAATTTTCCCCCAGCCAAATTACGATTTACCGTTTTTTGGAGCCGATTTAGTCACCCTACCCGGCGGTCATTTAATCGCGATCGATATGCAGCCGCTATTCCACACTCCAGATTACCGCGAGCGATATAGCGATCCAGTTTTACCAATTTTCCAATCCTATCAACAAGATCTACCCTGGGGTGGTGACTTTCCGGAAGAAGCAAAAGCGTTTTTCTCTCCAGCATTTTTGTGGACGCGCACCAAGGATAACGATCTAGTTGCGACGCGCGTGTTTGATGCATTTAAAGAATATTTGCAAGCATATATCGATTTTGTCGATCGCGCACAACCGCTCGACGATCCGCAGCGATTGGCCGAGATCCTGCAAGCGCAAAGAGCATATTTGAAATATCGTTCCGAAAAAGACCCCGCCAGAGGGATGTTGACTCGGCTCTACGGTGAAGAATGGACGGAGGAATACATTCACGGCTTCTTGTTCGATCTGGAGCGGGAACTAGCCAAAACCTAAACTTTGAGCGGTGCTAGTACGTGTGGTCGAATTCCACGTCCCGAGTTCTTGTGGAGAATGTCCGCGCAACATCGACTTCATCGCATCCGTCAGACCTTGGGCGAGGGTAAAATCAGCGCCAGCAATATTTACCAACTGTTCGAGATTGGCATCTGTCAAATCGGCAGCACGTAAGTCCGCCCCTTTTAACTCCGCGCCGATGAGCTTGGCATTTCGCAAACAGGCTCCGGTGAGGAATGCATTCTGAAGATTGGCACCGCTGAGCGCTGCACCCGTGAGATTTGCTTCCGTGAGATCCGCGCCACTGAGATAGGTACCCCGTAAATTGCAATTACTCAGATCTGCGCCCCGCAAACTGACCGCATTCAAAAACATTCCACTCAAATTTGCCCCAGGGCCGAGTGCGCCTGAAGACTTATAATTAAATCCCTCTGGCCACAACGTGAGCGCATCGTATTGGGCTAATTTTAATTTTGCATCAGTTAAATCCGCGCCAGTGAGATCGCACCCTCGGAGATCCACCCGAAACAGAAAACAACCATGGAAATTGGATCCTTGGCAATTTGCACTACTCAAATCGGCGCGACGGAGATCTGCACCGTGAAAATTAGATCCAGCCAGCTGCGATCGACTAAAATTAGCACCGATCGCCTTGGCACCACTAAAATCGATACCAGCTAAGTCTTGCTGGCTCAAATCGCGCTCGCGTAATTCCTGGCGATCGAAATCTCGATCTTGTTGTCGTGGTGATAAAATTTCTGGTGCTGAGGACGTGCTACGCAGCGGATCGATTGCCATTTTTTCTGAAGATTTATTGATGGGATGACACGGAGCTGCCCGATTTAAACTATCCTAGAATTTGGCTGATTTTAATCTAACTTTTGTTCGCATTTCTTAATTTAACAATCCTTCTCGATCGATAGGTAACAATTTTCGATGCGGTTAATATCACCAATGACGATGATGGACTACTTTCGCAAAAGCGAGGGTGTCTGGTTTTCCGAGCGAACGGTGCATAATTTTGACACCGCTGCGGATGAATCGGGCAAGTCTAATGTCATCATTGACATCCTCGATCGTGACGATCCACGCGTCCTCACAGTCTGCGAGGCACAAGGTGTCGATCCCCAGCATGTCAGCGGTGGCGCTAGTTTCATGTGGCAGGACAATCTCGATGATGTCTCGCCCAATCCCAATTATGCCGCGATTCTCGTCGATGTCCCCGATCGGGATAATCCGCGCTTGGGTAAGTTTTTACGGAATCGCGGTTATGTTGAAGGAATTCCGACGATCGGGCTGTATCACTTCGCCAGTGATGGCGTGTTGACGATCGAGACCGAATATGAAGTCAATCAAGGCCAAGAGCGATCGTGGTTTATTAACGACCATTTTCGCGTCCGGATTATGACAGTGCAACTGCTCAATGGGGTGAAGCAAATGGCTTACTGTTCGGAACGGCGGTGCGTTTCACCCGATCGATTGACGGAAATGGTCGATCGGCATCGGGCGAACCGATTAGCCACCGGAATGCTGTCACCCTAGATCGAGTCGATCGGTACAAATATTCGCAAGCTGGTATTCGGCTCAAACTCTGACTGTGGGCAGTTCCCACTCCACTATCTCAAACTATTAAAAATATTATGACCGAATCAGCACATCCCGCTCCTCCCGAACACACCGCCCAGGAAATCACCGAAGTAATTCAAGAATTCGAGCAATATCGCGAACGCCTAATGAGCGAGACGATCTCCGCCGCCCAGAAAGCCAAACTGCCACAGAAAGCCGCGCTGACTAAAATCGAACCAGAACTCGCCCAAATCGACGCTTCGCTGGTAGGTCTGCGCGAGCGATTGGCGACGCTAACTGCGAGTAATTAACCCAAGTTGCTACCCAGAACCAAAGCGATTAGAAACCGCTCCTCAGGTTGCAAAGTCCGCCTTCGCGGACTGATAAACCAGTCCGCGAAGGCGGACTTTGTATCATTAGCCACGATTTCAATCGTAGGCACTTCGATAGGTCGCAACTTAGGTTAATTAGCTCGTCAAATATTTGAAGCTCGGAATTATCCTCTTTTATCCATGAGTAATACAGCCAACAACTCGATCGACTCGGTGCCAGACCCGTTACAGCTAGCCCACGCTCAAACCGATGCCTTGCTGGCAGGTGTTCACGATCGAATTACCCTCGATACTTTCGACCCCGAAGATGCGCCAACTTTAGTCAGGCTGGTGGAAAGCTTGGGCGATACGCGGGGTCTGACTCGGCTCCGGTGTGCGGAGATCCTCAGTGATATCGGCGAACCTGCTACGCCGTTTTTATTGGACGCGCTGGCAGATCATGCCAATGTGGTCGTCAGACGCGCAGCAGCCAAAACATTGACCCTGATTGCCGATCCCGTGGCGGTGCCCAATTTACTCTATGCCTTTCTCAATGATGAAGATACCGTCGTGCAGGGGTCTTCCGTCGGTGCGATGGCGCGCATTGGTAAGCCTGCGGCATTATCCTTACTAGAGGTGTTGGCGGATAGTAAGTTGTCCGAAAGTACCAAGGGTCATGCGGCTTGGGCATTAGCATTTATGGGCGCAGAAGCCAAGGAATATTTGGCTAAGGCACTGGAGTCAGATTCGATCGATGTGCGGTGTGCGGTGATTGGCGCAATGGGCAAGGTGGCGCAGGAAGAACCCAAGCCAGAATTATTTGAGATGTTGGTGAAATCTTTAACCGATCGGGATGTCGATGTGCGGTGTGAAGCAGCGGCTGTGTTGGGAAATTTAGCCTATCAACCAGCAATTCCGGACACGATCGAATTATTGCATTATCCAGATCCCACAAGTCGGAAAGCCGCCGCATTATCGTTGATGAAGATGGGGATGAATGCTCCAGCGCATCCGTCAACTCAGACGGCAGTTGCGGCATTAGAAGCAGCGTTGACACAAGAGCAAGAAACGACAATCCAACCGATTATCAAACTCGCCCTCTCCCAAATTCAAGCTGCATCGCTCAGGGAAAGCGCCTGATTGGCGATCGCGCGGCGATATTAACTAATAACGTACCGTTGAGTAAAGGCCGTTATTTTAGGGGTAAACCTGCCAAAAATTTCATGCCGCAATTTAGCAACGCCGCTTATGCTTTCGGACTAGGATGGACGATCGCAATATCACGATCGGAAGCCGGCTTTTTCCGCGAACCCGATAATACAGAATCAGCCGTACTCTTAATCAAAACATAGAGAATCGGCACTAAAAACAGACTTAAAAACGTTGCTAGCAGCAAACCGCCAAATAGTGCCGTCCCCAACGACCACCGACTACTGGCACCAGCGCCAGTAGAGAGGACTAGCGGTAAAAATCCCAACAACGCCGCAAAAGAAGTCATCAAAATCGGTCGCAACCGTTCTTCCCCAGCTTTCACTGCTGCACGGGTGTAGCTCATCCCTTGCTCGTGGAGATGATTGGCAAATTCGACCACTAAGATCGCATTCTTGGCAGCTAAACCGATCAAAGTAACCAAACCCACTTGGCAATACACATCATCCACCACTTTCGGAAACAGGCTATCTGCCATGAAAATATTCGTGCGAATCCAAATCGCACTCATCGCACCCAAAACTGCTAAAGGTACCGTTAGCAAGATAATTAAGGGGTCGACATAGCTTTCATACTGTGCTGAAAGTACCAAAAATACAATGACTAGCGCCAAAGCAAAAATCAGTCCAGTCGAGCCACCAGATGATTTTTCCTGAAGATAAGTCCCCGTCCATTCGTAACCAAACCCTTGCGGTAAGACTTCTTTGGCGACTGCTTCCATTGCTTGAATTGCCTGTCCGGAACTGGCTCCGGGTGCGGGACTACCTTGAATCTTGATCGATCGATATAAATTATAGTGCGAAATAGTTTTCGGGCCGACAAAGGGCGTAATCGTCACCAGACTGTTTAATGGAATTAGCGCCCCAGCGGTGGAGCGGACATAGAGCTTGCCGATATCGGCAGGATTGGCGCGGAACTGCCCATCGGCTTGGACGTAGACTCGATACTGTCTTTGTCCTTGGATGAAGTCATTGATATATTGCGATCCTAAATAGGTTTGCAATGTGCTAAAGATTTGACCCACATCGACATTCAGCGCCTTAGCTTGATTGCGATTGACCTGAATATCGAATTGCGGGGTACTGGCCGTAAATTGGGTAAAGACTCGTTGTAATGCTGGTTGTTTATTCGCAGCAGCAATAAACTTTTGGGCATTAGCTACCAAAGTTTCGATCGGTGCGGTGCCAGTACGATCTTGGATCTGAAACTCAAATCCACCCGTTGCACTCAATCCCCTTACTGGTGGCGCGTTGACAGCCAGTACCCGCCCTTCCGTAATTGTCGAGAGCTTTTGGTTGAGAGTTCGGAGAATACCATAGACAGACTGCGCTTGCGTCGTGCGCTCTTTCCAAGATTTCAGGCTGACAAACCCTAGTCCCACATTAGAAGCACCACCATCAAATCCGAAGCCACTAATCATAAAAGTAGCCTGAGCTTCGGGAATTGTAGATACTTCTTTGGCAACCCGCGACATAATCGAGTCCGTATACTGCAACGAAACCCCGTCGGGAGCCTGCGCGATTACAAAGAAGTAACCCTGATCTTCCTCAGGAATAAACCCAGTTGGTACCGCTCTGTACATAAATACCGTTGCAAGCAACCCGACGATAAACACCCCCATCACGATCGGGATAACATGAGTGAGGTGACTAACAAAGCCAACATAACGACGCGTAGACCAAGCAAAGCCCTGATTGAACTTACCAAAGAACCATCCCAGCGGCCCCCGCCCAGGTTGAGCGGGACGCATGATAATTGCGGCAATACTGGGCGAAAATGTCAGCGCATTGAAGGTGGAGATCGCCACCGAGCAAGCAACTGTCAGGGCAAACTGTTTGAAGACAATCCCCGTCGTCCCTGGAATAAATGCCACGGGGATAAAAACCGCCATCAGTACTAGTGAAGTAGCAATAATCGCCCCTGACAACTCTCGCATTGCCTCGACAGCCGCATTGTACGGGGTCATCCCCTGTTCCAACTTGACATTGACTGCCTCGACGACAATAATCGCATCATCGACAACTAGACCGATCGCGAGTACGAAACCAAATAATGTCAACGTGTTGATCTGAAATCCCAATACCAACAACACCGCACAAGTCCCGATCAACGACACCGGAATCGCGATCGTCGGAATGATCGTGGTACGCCAATCTTGCAAAAACACGAAAATTACCAAGACTACCAAAATAATCGCTTCGATCAAGGTGAATAACACCTCTTCTAGCGAAATTTCTACGAATGGAGTAGTATCAAACGCTACTTGGGCTTTGAGTCCTGGGGGAAAATTCTTCGCTAACTCTTCGATCTGGTGTTCCACCGCTTGGGCAACTTGCAATGCATTACTTCCAGGCAGTTGATATATACCCATCCCTACAGCTGCTTTGGGATTATTCCCTGGCAAGGTAAATCTGGCATTCGAGGTGTAGTTTTCAGCACCAAGTTCGACCCGACCCACATCGCTCAGTTTTACGAGCGTGCCACCCTGCGCCACTTTCAAGACCAAGTTCTCAAATTCTGAGACATCCTTGAAGCGACTGGTAGCCCGTAATGAAAATTCAAAACTTTGATTTTTTGGCGCTGGTTCTTTCCCGATCGCACCCGCACCGACCTGAATATTTTGTTCCTGCAAGGCATTGGTAATATCTTGCGGAGTCAGTTGATTTTGGGCGAGTTTATTCGGATCGAGCCAGAGTCGCATCGCATACTTGCGTTCGCCAAATATTCGCACACTCCCAACTCCAGGTACGCGTTTGATCAGATCGAGTGCATATAAATCGACATAATTACTGATAAAAATATTGTCGTATTCATTATTTTCCGCATAAAAACCATACACTAGCAACAGACTAGTCGATGCTGTTTCAACTGTTACACCAGTTCGCTGAACTGCTGTTGGTAATTGCGGTGCGGCTAGAGCTTGTTTATTTTGGACGTTGACTTGGGCGATATCTGAATTAACATTAGTTGGGAAGGAAACGGTAATATTGCTCGAACCGTCGTTACCAGTGTTGGAAGAGATATAGGAGACATTTTTAACACCATTAATTTGACGTTCGATAATATTAGTAACAGTACTTTCGGTGGTTTGAGAGTCAGCGCCCGTATTATTTGAAGTAACGTTAATTTGAATTGGTGCGAGATCTGGAAGTTGTGAAATCGGTAGGATCGGAATTGCAATACATCCCAACAGCAAAATAATAAACGTACAAACTGTTGTTAGAACCGGACGTTTGATAAAGGTGTTGACAAACATATCGCAATTCTGATGGTTAGTGGATAATGATGGGCAATGCGCACCCGCTGGTTGGTGGAGTTTTTAGCTTTATTGCGGTTTTTGCGCGGCAGTATTTGCTTCAGAGGCAGCTACGATCGGCGCGCCATTGGTCAAACTCAGTAAGCCAGTGGTGACAATCTGTTCGCCAGGTTTCAATCCGCTAACAACTTGATAATTATTACCCTCGATCGCCCCTAAAGTGACAGGCTTTTGGATGGCTGTTAAGGCAGTCTTCCCATCTGGCGTTTGTTGCTGCTGAGCAACAAATACAAAGGTTTTACCCCCCAACCGCGATACTGCCGTCACCGGAATTAAAATCCCCGGACGTTTTGCCCAGATAACTTTGCCCTGAACAGACTGCCGATTGATTAGTTGCCTGTCAGTATTCGCAAAAGTGGCTTTTGCCAGAATAGTTTGTGAGTCGGCTGTCGCATTTGGGGCGATAAAGCTCACTTTACCCATCGCGAGCGATTTACCTGCCGAATCTAATAGCTCCACTGGCAGCCCCGATCGCAGTTGTTTGGCGCGAGCGAGCGGAATCGGGAGATTGAGGTTGAAGGAGTCGTTTTTGGTCAGTGTGGTGAGTGCGTCACCTTTAGCGGCTAAGTCGCCAACTTTGTAGTTGGGAATATTCCCAACTACGCCTGTAAACGGTGCGAGTACTTGGGTATATTGCAATTGCACTTGAGCCGCGCGGACTTGAGCCGCTGCTTGACTTACTTGCGATCGAGCTTGAGCGATCTCTTCTGGACGCGACCCATTGAGCTGTTGCTGTAAGTTTTGCTTTTGTTGGTCTACCGTCGCCGAGAGCGCGCTGATATCCGATCTCCGCGTATTTTGGAGTTGCTGCAACCGTTTTTGGGCGACGACTAGCGCCGCTTCAGCACTGCGTTGTGCTTGACGATATCCTTCTAATAGATCCTGAGAAACTGCACCCTGTGCGGCTAATGGCTCGTATCTTTTGGTGCGCGATTTGGCAAGATCGAGCGTGGATTTAGCCGAGTCGATTTGGGCGACTGCTTGGGCGATATCTTGGGGTTGCGATCCCGTTTGGGCATCTCTGAGCCGTGCCTGAGCTTGAGCTAACGTGGCTCTGGCTTGGGCGATTTGTTCGGGACGAGTACCCGCGTTGAGCAGTGCCAGATTTGCCTGAGCTTGTTCTAGAGCTGCTTGGCGCTGTTGCACCAGTGCTTGGGTATCATCGCTCTGCAAGCTGACGATCGGTTGTCCCTGCTGAACGCGATCGCCTTCTTTGATAAAAATCTGCTTGATGCGCCCTTCGATCTGGGGCTTAATCGTGACAAATAAGGGAGCCTCCAAGGTGCCCACAAACACCGAACTGTCCTGCACGGTAGTCGAGCCGACCTTAACTAGCTTAACTGGTGTTGCTGGTGGCTTAGCCGTAGCTCCTGCCGCCGCCGCATTATTGGCGTGACTTGCCTGCCACCAGCGGATACCCAACCCGACACCGCCGACCAACAAAATGATGCCCAAGATCCACGCCAATCTTCTTCGTTTGGGTGGAGGCGAAGGCTCTTGCTCTACAACCGGGCTTTCGGGTAATAGTAGTTGCGGTTTACGATCGGAGCTGTCTAAATCTGGCTGTTTTACCTCTGTGGGAACTGGATGGTCGGGTAATTTAGTATTAGACATCTTTAAATCTTCTAAATTTTGGATTAGATTTCAGCGGATCTGCTTGAGAGGATGCCTGAAAATGGACTGCTGTTACCCGATACAACTAGGATCTCAAGCTGTAAATACAGCGCAACAATTTTGTCAGCGAGTATTCAATCAATTTTGCAGGAATTATTGAATCTTTAGCTCTATCTAATGATAGATATTTGTCGAGCAATCGAGAGTATCGATCGACACAATTGACGCTGAAAGTCAGTTTACATGCGAGATTTGGTAATTTTTGCCGTGCGAGATCGAACTAACTAGATAGTTGAAAGATGTTAACCATCATGTTGATTATGCTAGGTTGAATTTATTTGAACGACCCAGCAAAATATCTCGATGAGTCCAAAATACTTGGTCAGTTGCAATGGTTAAAAGAACGATCGCGGTTAGAATAATAGCTGGATGACAAAAAGACTACACAAATTAAACTGATGTCCTTATCAAATGCTAGAGCCTTCGAGCTGCGAGTCGAACAGTCATTGGAACTCCGATCGCGGTTAGCACAGATAAGATCGCCGATCGATTTGATAGCTCTCGCTCGAGAAGAAGATTTAGAATTAACAGCGGAAGACATGCGAGAAATCGCCCAAGGAGCTTACGGTGATTGGGTAGTAAAGCTCGAGCCTCCCGTGCGAAGTTTTTTCGATCGAGCACAGCAAACTGAGGCACTCAATCGCGAACTGAAACAGTGTCGATCGCTAGCAGATGCGTTGGCGAAGCCTACCGGAGGTAATCGACTTAGCTAACCGCAATGGCTTCGCACTGACAGCGAGCGATTTTCACCAAGCCGCAACCGCCGCCGCCACGATTCCCGGTTTTAGTTTTGAAAAGCTGTGGTTTAGAAACTTGGGGTTGCTATAAGCTCAAAGATTCAAGCATATTGAGCTGTCACTTGAGAAACTACAAGATACTTTAAATCGATTCAACCTCGCATTTGTAAAGTTAACAGTTATAAAAATTGCTGGAGTTGGGTTAGCTACCTGAAATCATCCAGCTAAAGTCACAAACCGGATCTCTTTAGATCGAAGCTTATCTGTTGTTATATCCGCCGATCGCTCCTTCCGCTACGATAGACGAGCAGATACAAAAGGTCGCGATCTCAGTATGAATGAACGCTCTGTAAAAACTTGTGGTGAATGTCAAAGTCTGTATTTCCCTGAGACATCACTCATGGATGCATTATGCCCAGAATGCTCGCACCTCCTATATGGTTACGAATCTTGTCCTCACAGCTTTCGAGAGAGCAGGTGTTCGATCTGCTACTGGGATGGTTCGCTATCCCAGTTTACTAAGACACTAAAAGGTGGACCACCAAGAAGCTCATAAGTAGATAGTTTTAATAAGCTCTATCTCGATCGACATTGTAATTATCACCAGCTGTGCCACAATCTGTCGAGCTAATGACTGGGAAGCAATTTGAGTTCTATAACCAAAGTCCGCCTATGTAAACTAAAGCTCGCAGCTCGAGATTTAGTTATGGAGTGTTAAGACGGCTTTGCCGCGAAACTGGCGATCGGTCAATTGTTGGGCGACCTTGGCGATCTCGCTCCAAGGTGCTTCGATATCGATGTGGGGAATCAGTGCGCCACTAGCAACTAATTTAACCAAACGTGCTAACCCAACTGCCGCAGGTTGCCGTTTTACCTCATGAAATAAAATAAATCCGTAGAGATTCAAGCCGCCTTTGCCATAAAACTTTGATGCATTAAACGTAATCTCCGCTCCTGCAGTTGCGCCAAACATCACACACGTTCCATCCGGTGCTAACTGCTCCAACACCGCTGGTAAAACACTGCCACCCACAGAATCCAACACCAGATCGTAAGGTGCATACCGCTCGAATTCCTCACCGACGATAACTCGCTCGGCTCTAGCCGCTATGACAAAATCTACCAATTCGGGACGGCGGACTTGAGCGGTGACGATCGCACCGGCCTCTGCTGCTAACTGACAGGCAAAATAACCAACCCCACCAGATGCCCCGGTAATCAATACCGATCGATCCAATAACGATCCAACCCGTTCGAGTGCCATTAGCGCTGTCAATCCCGCTACGGGCAAGGTCGCTGCCATTATAAAATCAACCTCATCAGGCAGCGCGGCGATCGAGTGTGTCGGCACTGCCACTAATTCCGCCCAAGCTCCAGCAGGCAAAAATCCTACGATCCGCGTACCTACAGGAAAACCCGACCCATCAGCCGCAGCCACCTCGATCGTTCCTGCCAAATCCCAACCCGGTCGCCATCCGGCTGCGGCAGTTTGAGACCTACGGACTTCGCCGCGATTGAGTGAAATTGCGGCAACTTTAATCACCGTTTCGTTGGGCAATGGCTGGGGACGAGCGACTTCCTGAATGACCAACCGATCGGCATGAGCTGGATCGACAACAATTGCTTTAACTGAGTCTGGCATTTTTAGGGGATAGGAGATAGGGGTTAGTCAATTCAAAATTGGTAATCCAAAATCCAAAATCAATTTAGGCTGGTGGATTCAGATCTGGTGCGATCGTGGTATCGATTTCCTGCTCTTGCACGGATAACCCCGCCAAATGGAAAATCGATAAACCGATCGCCACGATCGACAAAACGTAACTGTGTAGAGTATAAAGGTGAACTAACGTTTCTGAGGAGATCGCCTCGCCACCCGTAAGAATGGTGCGGAGTGTCGGGCCGATTAACGGGATTGCTTCGATCGTGCCCAGCTCGATCTTAAACCGCCAAAAGCCCTGCTGAGACCAGTCGAGAATCATCGATGTCCAACCCAAACCGACAGCGTTGAGCGTTAATAAAATCCCACTTACCCAAGCAACGATCCACGCCGGACGAAATTGCTGGCCAAAAAACATCACGATAATTTGAATCAATGCCAAAATCAAAAAGCCATTTCCCGCCAAGTGATGCACCGTCAGGATCAACCAGCCAAAATTAACTTGGGTATCGATCTGTTTGAGTGAAGTGTAAGCATCGCCCGCACTCGGCTCATAGTAAAACGCCAGTAGCAAGCCAGAAATCGCTGCCGTAAGTACGAGCGAGAGAATGGACACAGCGATGATAGTAGCGAGTTTTTGCAGCCTTACAGTAGTATCTTGGATCGTCATTTCAAACTCCTAAAACAGACCTAGTGAAAACGCATCTTCGATCGGCAACCGCGCGCCAAAACCCAGCCACAGCGTGACGATCGTACTGAATGAGAAAATCGCGATCGATACCCCTCGCCGCAAGCGCGGATCGAACCGAACGAGATTTTCAATGATGGGCAACAGTAACAATCCCGTAGCAAATGCCACCATTGTCACGATCCCCACAATTTTGTAAGGAATTAGCCGTACGAGCTGATACACCGGGAGCAGATACCATTCAGGTAGCAAATGTTCGGGTGTGGCAAATGGATCGGCAGGATCGGGCATGGCGACTGGATTTAGCACTGCTAAGCCGATACACAGCGAGATCGTCCCCAATCCCACTGTCGGAAACAGATACAGAAAATTGTTCAACCACGCCCACCGACGGCGACCCGTGCGTTTTGATAGCGTGAGTTCGGGAGTCAGCTGGATCTCGTTTTTACCAGCAGATTGTCGATCGATTTGGGTCATGATTTACTCCTGTTTATCAGTCAAGCCTGCCATTCGATTGCGGATTGCGGATTGCAGCCGAGACGTTTCCTTAAGATTTATTATCTAACATTGACAAGAAAAGCAGGACGACCATTTTGGGTAGATCGATCGATTGCGGATTGGGGATGATGTGTGCCGCAGACCTATGCCTTCGTTAAGATGATAAGAAAGTACTCACATCGTTCATTAGTGAATCATAATTAATGGATTGCGACAAAACTTACTAATGATTACTAAAACTAGTCACTGTCGTCAGGTAAGGTTCGAGCGTCACCGCTCTTACCTCATTAGAGTCGATGCCCGTGTTACCGCTCTTCCCTCGTCGGGTAAGGGAAGAAGCGTCACCGCTCTCCCCTCCCCTAAGAACTACGCATGAGAGTTTCCAGCTCACGTAGCTCAAGCCTAACTTCTAGCCTTTGAAACTGGGTTTTTGGAATGTACCTGCTTGTGACAAGCTAAATGCACATGCTGTAGATTGTACTCGTCGTCAGTACCGCCTTGAGCAACAGGTAATATGTGGTGAGTTTCAATCTCTTCACCGTTTATTAAAGGCTCCCCGCAGATGGGACAAATCCAATTTTGATTTTGAGCTACTGAGTAATGTTTACTCCCTTTAGATGCTATCTAGTTCAGCGATGGGCTTGGGTTCACACGATTCATAAATAAAGGAGTTATGAATCCGCCCATAATATCCTGTCAGCCTTATTTGGATACCTACGTATCACGCCGTTTAATGATAGTTCACTTTCGTTCATCCTCCAAACTACGCATGACCGTTTCCGTATCACGTAGCTTTCCGGTAATTTTTACGTTTGAAGGCTTCACCATCGTAGCGTCCATATTGAATTTTCTCGTGGCATTGACGGCAAACCACTAAAGTTTTACGTCTACGTGCCGACATTTTCTTCATCCATTCTGGACGTTCTTTGCATCCTTGTTGCTTAATATCGAACCCATTTGAGATCTTTTCAGTGGGTAGATGTAACAGCTAAACGTTTGAGCATGAGCCGAATAAAACACAGTTTGAGCTTGGCATTTGAACGTTTGAGTGTGCGGTCGAAATTTTTGACTAAACTTTTGCATCTCTCAACCCAAGCATTCGAGCGGTCAATTACCCATCTGGCCGCAACAGGCACAAATCCAGATTGTCCTTTTACTTCCTTGTGAGCTTGAGAAGGTTTGGCTGAGAGTTTAAACAATACTTGACTTATGTTCACCATTGGAAACTCCCCTTTGCTCCCTAACCAACTTAGGCTGTCAGTTTGGGTTACTTTCGTGGTCTGCACTCCATCATTTTCATTATTTACTGGGGATGTGACCGGACTAATGTTAGTCTTTTACGCAGGGGTAGAGGGTATGAATCCTCTAGGGAAGTAGGCTTCCCGTACTAAACGACCATTTCAGGTCGCGCCACTAATCAACGAATCGCACCCTCCGGTAGGCTTCCCCAACGTCTGTTACTGCCGAAAATGGCTAGCATCTATCCAAAGTCGAAAAATTAAAGTAATGACTAAATTATGGATCGATCGCATCGAAAGTCCAATCGGGCAAATTGCGATCGTCATGGACGAATATAGTCTATGTGCGCTAGATTTTGCCAATTATGAAGCGCGAATGATGTCACTATTGGCGCAACGTTATGACTTCGTGGAATTAGTGCCCCGCAGCAATCCATTAGGGTTCACAGAACGGTTGCAAGCATATCTAGCTGGCGATCTGGCAAGTCTAGCAGATATTTCAGTAAAGATGGGTGGAACGGCTTTTCAGCAGCAAATCTGGTCGAAATTGCGAGAGATTCCGATCGGTGAAACATGGACATACGGACAGTTGGCAAAATCGATCGATCGGCCAACAGCTAGCCGTGCAGTAGGCATGGCAAACTCATTAAATCCGATCGCAATTGTCGTGCCCTGCCATCGTGTAATCGGCGCAAAGGGTAAACTGACTGGCTATGCCGGAGGAGTCGATCGGAAAAGCTGGTTATTGCAACATGAGGGGTGGAGTTGAGAAAATCGATCGGCATCGATCGACCGCCTGCTGTTCTCTTGTAAAATATGTCATGCAACGATCCTTAAATTTTCAGAGCAGACTATCATGAGCCAGACGATCGCCGAACTCGACATTCCTAGCCTAGATGCCGAACTGAGTCAGCAAAGCCCTCAAAAGATCTTGCAACGGGCATTGAGCCTGTTCGACAATATTGCCATTTCCTTCAGTGGGGCTGAGGATGTCGTCCTGATTGACATGGCACACCAAATTAATCCCAATGTCAAAGTCTTTAGTCTCGATACCGGACGACTGCATCCCGAGACGTATCAATTTATCGATCGCGTCAGAAAGCACTATGATATCTCGATCGATGTCGTCTATCCCGAAGCTGCCCCATTAGAAGCGCTGGTCAAAGCCAAAGGCTTATTTAGTTTCTATGAAGATGGACACCAAGAATGTTGTGGGATTCGCAAAGTCGCCCCGCTCCGGCGTAAATTAGGCACGCTCGATGCCTGGATTACCGGACAGCGCAAGGATCAAAGTCCTTCGACGCGCGCTAGCGTACCCACGATCCAAGCCGATGGTGGTTTTTCGACACCAGACCATCCCTTAGTTAAATTGAATCCCTTGACTAATTGGTCGTCTGAAGATGTTTGGTCGTATATTCGTGCTTTTGAGGTGCCGTATAACGCCCTCCACGAGCGCGGATTTGTCAGTATCGGTTGCGAACCCTGTACGAAACCCACGCTCCCCAACCAACACGAACGGGAAGGACGTTGGTGGTGGGAAGAAGCTACCAAGAAAGAATGCGGCCTACACGCCCCCAGTTCCACCGCCGAGTAAAAAAATTCCCCTCCTAGGAGGGGTGCCCGATAGGGCGGGGTGGGTCGGGTGTCAAGCGGAGATGGCGACCCACCCTGTCGCTGCGCGCCACCCCTCCTAGGAGGGGAATTTTAGAGAGTGTTTCGATCTAAAATCCCCCTATCCCCTATTCCCTGACTCTCGCAAGAAGTATATTAAAGAATGCTAGATAGCTTACCTTTGACAGCCGCTAAATTCACAGATATTCGGCTGATTGCGACGGATATTGATGGGACGCTGACTAGTAACAATAAGTTTACTCCGGCATTATTTCAAGCGATCGAATCACTCAAGATCGAAGGAATCGAACTTTTATTAGTTACAGGTAGATCCGCAGGTTGGGTTGGTGCGATTAATAATTATTTACCCGTTGCGGGTGCGATCGCGGAAAATGGTGGGATATATTTTAATAGTTCGGGTGAATACGATCTGATAACGCCGATCGAAAGTATCGATGCACATCGTGAAGAGTTGGCGAATAGATTTTGGGAATTACAAGAACGCTATCCCCAAATCGAGGAATCGATCGACAATCAGTTTCGGGTTACTGATTGGACATTTGATGTCGCGGGTTTGACAGATCTCGAACTCATCGAAATTGCCACACAATGCGAACATTGGGGCTATAGCTTTACCTTTAGTACCGTGCAATGCCACATCAAACCATTAAAACAAGATAAAGCCTTGGGAATTTTGTGGGCGATCGAGCAATATTTCCCTGATATTATTCCTGCTAATATCATTACAGTTGGGGATAGTCCCAATGATGTTAGTATGTTCGATCGAGAGTTATTTCCGCACTCTGTTGGTGTTGCTAATCTCCAACATTATGCTGAGCGATTGATACATCATCCTCAATATCTTACTAAGTTGCCTGAAGTAGCTGGCTTTTGTGAATTTGTAGATTTACTAAGGAACCTTTAATCGGTCGATACCGTCACTCCCCAGAGTGCCAACATCAAATATTAATCATGATATTTTCCCTTAGTAAAAATGCAGTGTTTTCAACTGCCTTATTATCAGTTGCGATTTGCACGCTTCAGCCAGCAAGTGCTGAAACTAAATCGACAATTCAACCATTAATTCAAAATAACTATAACAATATTAATGCTGCTTTTGTTCGCAAAGATATCAAGCGAGCAACTGCATATTTTACAACAGATTATGTGAGTATCAGTTCAAAAGGTGAGAAGCAAACACTAGAAGAATTTCGAACACATTACGATAATTTATTCACTCGGTTTAATATCGATCTGACATCCAACAAAGCGACAATTAAGAAAATTACGATCGATGCCGAAGGTATAGATGTGGCACTCGAGCAACGTACAGAAGGTACGATTGCTAAATTTAACAAAATTGCGATCGATCGCACATATAACGACCGCTGGCTGAAAACTCCTCAAGGATGGCGATTAAAACAGAGTAAAATCATGACCGATCGCACTACCTTTAATGGCAAAAATTTTGACGGTTAAGTTTAAACATCTGACGCGAAATTTCTGATAACACCAATACTCGAAAACGGCTAATCAATTTTGTCGCGATCGAAATCAGTCGTCAGCTCATCGCTCAGGGTGATCGGGTCGAATTGGTTGTTATTTTCGGTGGATTCACCCCACCAGCACCTCGCCGATTTAGTCGTGAGTGGACTGCTCGTCAAGTGGAGAAGTTAGCTACACTCGGCTCTAGTTAGATGATGAAGCGGACACAAGAAATAAATTACATGAAGGGGATCGGACCCAATATTAACAATTTTGTCTCGTTGAGTAGTAGTTTAGATCCAGAAATCCAATAAAAAGTGATGTTTTCGAGCGAGGAAGCTATGGAAAATTACGTCATCCAAAACTAACCAGGGCGCGTGGCCATTTTTCAACCCATGGAGAAATACAACGGCGAATGTCCCGAACTCGATCGCGAGCTTAGAAACTACACTCAACAACAATCTCAACTCAATCCACTAGCGATCGAAGCAACGAATACACCGATCTCCGTAGTATAAGCTGTGGTCAAGCTATACTAACTGTAGTTACTACCAAGCCGACAGCACCTAGCTAGCAACTTTTACCACAGCCACTGATAAAGAATTTGCAGATCTGGGAATAATAGATAGGAAGCCGTCAAATTTATTACTCAATTGGATGTCGACAGCCGATCGCATTCGTTCGCGAAGCCGCTGAGACGGAGCATCGATTGACAGATTTGGGTTTCAAAACGCGCTACAACAATCTATCGGTCGATAAAATTCAATAATGCTGCGACATTATCATCTTTCTAGCTAGCAAAACAGCTTAAACAACTGCTAACTGCGCGCTCGTCAAATTATTCATGCTGGAAAATGGAGTCTTATTGGGAGTTGGGGATGCTAGATGCCATCGTACATAAGTTAGAACAAAACAATCACATTGCCAGGATTAAAAAACTGGTATTTTGTGCTTGCACGAATAATTGGAGTAATGAAGCCCAACAACTAAGTACGGTTAAATTTAAAAGCTATCTTCAACAATTGCGCGATCGGCACGATTCAATTGTCGAGTTGAAATATCTACTGTATCGGATTGTGATTCGACTCAATCACAGTACCAATTATTATACTGTTGCCAATTTCCTGTGTCAGGAAATGGAGCCACTTTATAGCAATTCCAGTGGTATTGCTGGCGGTGAGCGGATTATTGAAGAGCCTTTACCCATAGCAGCGGTCTGGGCTAGAGAAGTCGTATTTACCATTTCTGAGGTGCAAACACCAGATCTGTTGCGGATTGAGATGACCGTCCTCGCCGCCACTGGGCGATTGCTAACAGAAGCGACTATCGATCTTCCTGGGCTGTCCGAAATGCAATCTCAGTATCAGGAATGGCAGTCGCGTTACCGTCGGCTCGATCCACAAAACCATCGCTTGCTAAGCAATAAAGCAGTTAGCTTGGTACCAGAGCGAATTAACGATTGTCTGGATGCAGGTGCAATGCTCCAAGCAAATTTACATCAATGGTACAGTTCGGCTGGATTCCAGACGATCCGCGATCTCTTGGCACCCACGATCGATCCCGACCGGGAAATTGCATTAATCGTCCGCAGTCGATCGAAAGGATTGCTGAAATTGCCATGGAACTCAATCTGGCAACCGCTGCTCGATCTCTACCCCCAAGCTGAAGTTAGCATTTCGTTCGTGCCGATGGCTACCGAAAATTCAGCGATCGACGATGATAATTTACAAATAGAGGTATTATCTGTTCTCGCCAGCGCCCAAGGGATTAAGATCGATCGCTCCAAAGAATATCTCGATGCTCTACCCTATACCCAGTCAGAATTTCTGGTCGCACCCAACCATGGTGATTTTGTCTATCGATTGACTCAGCAATCTTGGAGCGTTCTATTCATCAGTAGTTATATTTCTGGCTACTTACCCAACAATCGCATCTACATCAATCATCACGATACGATTAGCATTGCCGAACTCAAGCATCGAATTAATATCGCTGTCGGACGGGGACTGAAATTGTTGATCCTCAATTGCGGCGATGGCTTGGAACTTGCCAACGAACTTGCCGATGTGCGGGTGCCGCAGCTAATTGTCATGCGCGAAGCCGTTCAAGATCAAGTCGCCCAGGAATTTGTCAAATTGCTCCTCAAAGCTTGTTCGGGAGGTAAGTCGCTGCAGCTATCAGTTCGCGAAGCCCGCGAACGTCTTCAAGCGATCGAAAAAGTCGTTCCGGCTGCTAGTTGGCTGCCGGTAATCTATCAACAGTCTACCGAGCCACGATCGAGTTGGCAGCACCTCGCGCATCGCAGCTTCGAGATCGAAGATGAAGTCGATGTTTCAGTCAGTTGGATGGAAGCCGACCCCACAAAGCTTGCTAACGCCGATCTCGCTCATGCCTCGCCCGAGCTAATCGCATTGATGAAAATTCCTTACGATCGACTTGCCAAGGTACATCAATTAACTGGATACTTTAGCGAAGCGTACAGTGTTGCTTTTAGTAATAACGGACAATGGTTGGTCAGCGGACATGGAGATCTTACCCATGTTGATGATGCGGTAAAGGTATGGCGACTCTCAGATGGTAATTTAATTCATAACTTACTCGGGCACAGTCACTGGGTTTATAGCATTGCACTCACTGCTGATGCTGAGACGATTATTAGTGGCAGTTTGGATGGGACAGTCCAATGGTGGCAATTAATCACTGGGACAAAGCTACCACAATTATTGGATCATAAATCTGCCGTCAATGCAATTTCATTGACTAACGATGGGCAGCGCCTAGTTGTTGGCGGCAATGACGCAATAATCGAGATCTGGCAACCCCAAAATAGTCTATTGATTCATCAATGTCAGGGTCATCTCCAAAATGTGACTTGTCTGGCAACCAATCGCCCAGCTCAGTTAGTTGCTAGCGGTAGTAGCGACTACACGGTGAGATTGTGGCATCTCCAGGAAGGACGACTACTGCGGACATTATTAGGGCATAGCGGTCGCGTCACTAGTGTCGCAATTACCCCGGATGGGCAGACGATTATCAGTGCCAGTCATGATGGCACGCTCAAAGTTTGGGAAGTAGCTACGGGCAATGTCCTCCATACTATCGTCGGACACGATAAGCCGATCGGGTGTATGGCAATCTCTGCCGATGGGCAGACAATTATCAGTGGTAGTGACGATCGGACGGTCAATATCTGGAATCTGCGCGATGGCAAATTGCTACACACGCTCTCTGGTTACGAGCGACCGATCTTATCTGTCGCTTTTAGTGCCGATAGTCGATCGATTGCGATCGGTAGTTATGGCGAAATCCAAGTTTGGCGGGTACAGATTTAAACACCTCTAGCCCTATCACCTAGAAACAATCCCAGACCATTGAATCTTTTTGAGTTTCTCGCGACGGTAAGAGAAGAAATATTCGGGTTCTTGGAAGGTACAATTGGGCGAGATCGAGATATTTTGGGGATTTACACCCGATCGTTCGAGTTGGAGTTGATTAACCCGCCGGACATCTAGCCTCACTCTCCCCGCTTGTGCGTCCGGTAGTAGCGGTGAATTGGGTATTGCTTGCAAACCGATCGCATCCGCTTCTAGGTCGCCAGAGAGCGGTTTTGGTGCAATAGATTTACAGACCTCGATGCCGACTTGAGTGGTTACTTGATAAACTTCACCTGCGATCGCGGGGCCGATCGCGACGATAATATCTGCATGAGTGCCACCCTGGGCTAATAACCGTTCTAATGCACGCGGTACGATCTCTAGCGATGTCCCACGCCAGCCAGCATGTACTGCGGCAACATTACCCGTGTGACGATTGGCAAGCAAAACTGGGTTACAATCAGCACTGGCAACCCAGACGGCTTGTGCTGCTAATTCGGTAGCGACACCATCAGCTAAAGCATAACCTGTCTCGACTTCAACTTCAGTGGTGGTAGCAATTTCCGAGGGAGTCAAGACGATATTGCCATGTACCTGTTTGAGACGGTGGGTACTAGCAGTCGCAGCCAAAGCCGGGGTAATCTCGTGAGGTTCGCGTGGTGAAAACTGACGGGTAAAAAAGCCATGTTGCCAATCGGTCAATAAATTACAGGTTAAATAGGGTAATCCCGACCAAGTTTGCCACTGCCACATAAAAAAATACTCGATCGATAGTTATGACGATGTTGTTTAACAGCTTATCACCCCTTCAGGTCATCGAGATTATCGGTTTGACGGCAACTGCACTCTACCATCACGTTACTATTTATCGCGAACGCAACCAGCCGCCGCCCGGAAAATTAGTTACTACCCCCGATGGTAAAACTCGACATTTACAAGTTTGCGGCACAGGCGATGTGACGGTTATCGTCGATGCTAGTTTGGGGGGAGTTGAGGGGTATTTATTAATTAATGAACTCGCCAAATTAACTAGAGTCTGTATTTACGATCGATCTGGATATGGTTGGAGCGAACCCTCAGCACAACCGCGCGATAGTCAGCAGATCGTGAGTGAATTGCACGAATTATTAAACCAGGCTCAGATTCAGCCGCCATATATTTTAGTCGGCGATTCTTTTGGGAGTTATAATTTGCGCCTGTATGCCGATCGATTTCCCGATCGAGTCAGGGGTTTAGTTTTGACCGATGGGTTGCACGAACGCTCGATGTTAGACTTGCCTTGGAGCGTGGGGCTACTCAAAGCATTTTTTACGTTCAGCTTTGGCTTTGTGGCGATCGGTGCTGCTTTAGGTATCATCCGATTGTTGGGCAATATCGGTGTATTCGAGTTAATCAAGCCAGAACTAAAAAAGTTTGCACCACTCGATCTTTTGCATGTCAAAAGATCGTTTTATCATCACAATCACTGGCTGACGATGGGTAGAGAAATGTGGAGTTTAGACAATAGTGGGAGACAATTACAGACTGCTGACAATTTAGCAGATTTACCAATAATTAGTATCAAGTCGCAAACTTTTCTGCGTCCGCTACTCGGCATCAACTTATTCTCACTGCCCACTGCCGATCGAGTCCGCGATCGCATTCACATCGACTTACTCAAATTATCCAGCAATTGTCAACAACTAGCGGCAAATCATAGCAGTCACTTCGTGTGGATCGATGAGCCAGAGATAATTACTAGGGCTGTAGCCATGCTTTTGAGGGAGAGTAAATAGAGGCAGTAATAGCGAATAATTGCGCTTCTTCCCGTACAACTTTGGCTAACCTTTGAACCTATTCCCTAATCCCTATCCCCTAATCCCTATTCCCCAATCCCCTATTCTCTCTAGCAACTCGCCACTCGACCGCCTAAACTAATAATTAGATAGTTCCAATCGATCGATACCCAATGCGTCGCCCATCACCCAACTTCCAAAATCTCTTAATTATTGGGCTAGGGTTTCCAGTCATCGGACTCAATCTCTGGGTGCTGTCCCAGATTTTTCGGTACTTCGAGCATCCGATCGTCATTTTGACAGTCGCGGCACTGATTGCGTTTTTACTCAATTACCCAGTCAAAATTCTCGAACGCTTACATTTTAAACGCACGCCCGCGATCGTTTGTGTGTTGTTGATTACAGTCGCATTATTAATTATTCTGGGTGTAACTGTAGTTCCCAGCGCGCTCGAACAAACAACCCAACTAGTCCAACAAGTACCCGAGTGGATTCGCGCGAGTAACGAGAATATCAACGCTTGGGAAGAATGGGGCAAGCTCAAGGGTTTACCTGTCGATTTAAATGTATTACGCACGCAGATCAATACTAAAATCGACACCCAGCTTCAAGAAATCGGCGCTCAAATACTGGGACTAGCCGTGGGTACATTATCCGGGGTACTCGATACGCTGTCGATCGTCGTTTTATCAGTATATATGTTGCTGTATGGCAATCGATTGTGGATGGGGATCGTGGAGCTTTTACCCGAGCGAATCGGTACGCCGCTAAGTATGTCATTACGCCTAAATTTTCAGAATTTTTTCATCAGTCAGCTATTGCTAGGTGCGTTTATGGCATCGACCCTCACCCCAACTTTTTTCTTCCTAAAAGTACCGTTCGGATTATCTTTTGCTATTTTGATTGGATTTTCCGAACTAATTCCATTTGTCGGCGCTAGCCTGGGGATTGGATTGGTAACTTTATTAATTATGTTAAAAAACTTGGGGTTGGGGGTGTCTGTGTTGATCGCCTCAATTATCGTGCAACAGATCAAGGACAATTTGCTAGCACCCAAATTGATGGGTGAATTTATCGGCTTAAATCCGATCGCGATCTTAATTTCTTTGCTGATCGGTGGCCAAATTGCCGGATTATTAGGCATCATCGTGGCAGTCCCGATCGTCGGTACGATCAAAGGGACGATCGATCTGATCCGCAAGGAGTCTCAACATGTCCCCCAGCCGGAATTTGCTGGAGAATCGGTAGATAGTGAGTAGTAGGATAAAGGGTAAAGGGTGAGGTGGTGTTTGGTAAAAATGCGCTCGTTTCCTAGACCTAGCTTATAATTGTTACCGATAAGTATAAGTATTAAATTGAGAACCTGATGTGGAAACAAATTATCGTGTCATCGATCGTGGCATTGGCATTAATCCTGCAAATTAATGTCGCACCCGTCCGAGCTGCGGGACTCCAAGGCTACGTGGACACTGGAGACGGCTATAAATTTCTATATCCTAATGGTTGGGTAGCTGTTAAAACCACCAAAGGTGCAGACATTATTTTCCACGACTTGATCGAATCTAGCGAAAATGTCAGCGTCGTCATCAGCCAGGTAGATAAAGATAAAAAATTAAGCGATCTCGGTACGGCATCAGATGTCGGCTATAAACTGGGGAAAAATGCGATCGCGCCACCAGGTTCGGGAAGAGAAGCTGAATTAATCAGTGCTGAAACTAACGAAGCTAAAGGCAAAACTTATTATATTCTCGAATATGATGTCAAACTCCCGAATAGCCATCGCCACAATATCGCCAGTGTGGTTGTCAGTCGTGGCAAATTATTTACCTTTAATGCTTCTACTACCGACAAGCGTTGGCAGCGAATGAAAAAAGTCTTCGGTGAAGTTGTCAATTCGTTTAGCGTGGCGTAAGTTAGTCAATAGTGGCTAGTGAATAGTGGCTAGCGACTAAGTAGATTGGCGCAAATATTTGTAATCTCAGAAAAACCTGAAACATAGATGGTGGGCAGCGATGCGCGCTCCTCGGGTTCCCCGAGAGTTTAGCGCATCAAGACATTGCCCACCCTACACGTTATTTTATATTTAACTACTCTTGACTAGTAGCTAGCATCAAAAATTTTGGATCTAGTATTAATTAATCAAGCTTAATTAATTTCGATCGATAAACAGTGGAACTCTTCCGAGATCGAGTATCCGATCGGATTTAACCGATCGGGATTAATAACCTCATCAGATATTTACTATTACTCACATCTTGCACCAGTTTGAAAATACTAGTGTTAACCCTAGCTCCAGGGTACCCACAAGGGGCACCCCTACAGGTTAATTGCGTAGGGGTGCCCCTTGTGGGTACCCTAAGATCTCTGCTTTTACTAGTCTTTCTGTATTGGTGCAAGATGTGAGATTAACTAGCCACTATCCCCTATTCCCCAATTCATGACTCTCAACTTCGTTCTCGCTTCTGCATCGCCAGCACGACGGCGATTGCTGCAAAGTGTCGGCATCAACCCATTAGTGTGTGTCAGTCACTTTGATGAATCACAAATTCAACTGACAGATCCGATCGCCTTAGTCGAAAAATTAGCACAGTCGAAAGCAGAAGTCGTCCTCAAACAAGTTCAGGATTCGCTGATCCTGGGTTGTGATTCGGTCATGGTTATCGACAACGAAATTCATGGCAAGCCACGAGATCCCGATCAGGCATTTAGCCGCTGGCAACAGATGCGTGGCAATCGCGGTACTTTGTATACCGGACACGCACTCATCGATCAACGTCAAGGTAAAACGGTCATCCGCTGCGGCATTACCCAAGTGTATTTTGGTCGAGTTGCCGATGCTCAGATTCGGGCTTATATCGCCACTGGCGAGCCGTTGGCTTGTGCGGGATGTTTTGCCCTAGAAGGGAAAGGAAGTTCCTTTGTGGACAAAATTGAGGGGTGTCATAGTAATGTCATCGGACTGAGCTTGCCATTACTGCGATCGATGCTGGCCGAACTAGGTTACGATCTGAGCGACTATTGGTAAGTCCGATCGAGATCGTGGCGATTTAACGAAAAATCGCAACAACAGTTATAATCCATTACAACGATCGATCTTCATCGGACTACGTTACAAGGCGATCGATTACTGGTGAGTCCTGTTACCTTAAGACTATGATCTCCAGCGAAGAATTTCAACAACAGATCCAATCCGGTCGAATTCAGGAAGCGTTAGCATTGGTGTCGCGAGATCCGACGCTGTTACAGAGAGGATTCACCCACGCGTTAGATATTACTACCCACTCGACACCAGATATCACTCCCGATTGCGCTGTAACTAATGGATATCTGCGGACAAAAATTGATTTGCTCACAGGCGAAATCCACAACGAAGTCAGCCAAAACTTAGTTCTCGATCGGGACAGCTATCTCAATCTTCAGCAATTACACATCACCCAAATTGTCGCCAGTTATCGCATCGTGCAAGGACATCTCGAACGGGTGAAGGCAATTTTGACAGCATTGTTACCAACGACGATCTCCCAGTCGCAGTCTGAAACTATTGCTGGGCCAGAACAGCTCGAATCGGGCGGGATGGGAGAGTTGACAGCGACATTACTGCAAACCCGGTTGACGCAATCGCTCTCAATGTTGACTGCAAATAATCACAATCGCGATGAGGTCGCCGAGCCGATCGAGCGAATCTTTGAAGGGGATACAGCGAGCGCAGAACTCACTCCAGCAGCATCGATCGAGTCGATCGCGCCAGTACGGATCGTCGATCTAGGAGAATTTGATGAGATCGATTTGTCAGTCTGTGAAGATGATGAAATCTGGGAAGAATGGGTCGAAGATGATGACTTTCCACCAGAATCGGTCATGCCGCAACCCACACGCGTGCCAGAGCTAAAACTCCCCGACATTCAAGAACATTGGGTGCGCCGACCGCTCAGCCCGATCGATGTCAAACCGATCGTCCCGCGTGCTACACCAATAGCCATCGATCCTGCCGAACGCTGGGAAAAATTTGTGCCTGAATATATCGAAATCGATACCACCAATACCGATCGATCGCAGCCCAATCGAACGCTCGATCCGAGTGGCATGGATCGACTCCTCGCAAATCTCGTAAACAAGACCACCGATCGAGATCGTCACGCTGCCAGCCAGCAGCCAGAACACGACAACTAGACCCCAACCGAACCGATCTGGACGGATATTACCGCCAGAAAATTATGAGAGGGTGGCTTAAGACTTCGTTACAATAGGAGTAACCGATCGACACACAGTTCGATCGGCTCAGATTTAGAGGTCGCTGTTATGAACGGTAATATCCGTGTTGGTTCCTTATTTGGCATTCCTTTTTATGTCAACCCTTCTTGGTTCCTAGTCTTAGGGCTAGTCACCTGGAGCTATGGCGAAGGTTTGGCGGCACAATTCCCCGAGTTGCTAGGTGGCATCCCATTATTATTAGGTTTAGTTACTGCCTTGCTGTTGTTCGGCTCGGTATTAGCCCACGAATTAGGGCATAGCTTCGTTGCCATCCGCCAAGGAATCGATGTTCGCTCGATTACCTTATTCATATTTGGGGGATTAGCTAGTCTAGAGAAAGAATCTGACACACCAGCAGCAGCCTTTTGGGTCGCGATCGCGGGGCCGGCGGTCAGTCTATTATTAGCCGGACTACTGGCGACACTTGGTTTTACCGCCCATCTGACTGGCCCCGTGGCGGAAATTGTCGCAGTACTAGCAGCCATCAATCTATCGCTGGGATTATTTAATCTGATCCCTGGCTTACCCCTCGACGGTGGGAATATCCTCAAAGCGATCGTCTGGAAAATAACGGGCAATCCTTACAAAGGTGTTAAATTTGCCAGTATTGTCGGTCAACTGTTTGGGTGGGTCGCGATCGCCTCTGGGTTGATTCCATTGCTACTATACGGCAGTTTTGATAATATCTGGAATTTGTTAATCGGTTCGTTCCTACTCCAAAATGCTGGTAAATCTGGCCAGTTTGCTCGAGTCCAAGAGCGGCTAGATGGCTTGACAGTAGCCGATGCCATCACGCCCAACAGTCCGATTATTGCTGAAGATATCTCCCTGCGGGAGTTTGTAGATCGTCGCACGCTAGATGGTAGCAACTGGCAGAAGTTCCTCGTCACCAACGAGCGTGGTTACTTAGTGGGCGAACTCGCACTAGATGTACTCAAGACTATTCCCACCGAGCAGTGGTCGGAGACTTTAGTTAGCCAACTGATGAAGCCAGTCGAATCATCGACAATTATTGCAGTAGATCGATCGTTGTTACAAGCGATCGAGCAACTAGAATCCAAACAGGTGAATGCTCTGAGCGTTACCGATCGCGATGGGATGTTAGTCGGACTCTTGGAAAAAGCCGCCGTAATTAACCTCATCCAACGTCAACCACAAGTTACCCCTGCATAACGAGTTAAAAAATATCTGAAAAAATGGCTCGATCGAATGGATCGGGCCATTTTTTATAGCAATCTTTTAGGCAGGAATAAACTTCATCGAAATCCCGTTCATACAATACCGCAATCCTGTCGGTTTCGGCCCATCTTCAAATACATGCCCTAAATGTCCGCCGCATCGACTGCAATGAACTTCCGTCCGTTTGACAAATAACATCCGATCGACCGAAGTTTCGATCGCGCCGGGAATCGGATCGTTGAAACTCGGCCAACCCGTGCCACTATTAAACTTAGTATCTGAAACAAACAAAGGTAAATCGCAACCAGCACAGGCAAAAGTACCTTTACCATATTCTTTGTCGAGAATACTAGTGCCAGCTCGTTCCGTACCGTGCTTCCGCAATACGTTAAACTGTTCGGGCGTTAGAATTTTCCGCCACTCATCTTCAGTTTTTTCGATCTCAAATTTTTCTGGTTTAGTTGCCATTAGTAGCGATTGTTTGGGTAAAATATTTAGTCCGTTAGTAGCACCAATTGCCATTGGTACCGCTGATAAAAAAGTTCGTCTTTGCATCTGTAAGAATCGTCAAATTTGTAACAACAATACTTTTCAGAACAACTCAGTCGATCGATTCAGCATTACTTGTATTTTAACAATTATCTCAACAGTAATGGCACGAATTGCCGGATCTAAGCGCGATCGCGCTAATTAATATTTTCCATCCACACCTCGCGCGGCAATCGATACAAACAATGTTCCGCCAGCGGATGTTGTGGCGGTAAACTTGGATGCAAAAATGTGTCTGGGGCTATTTTCATGTGTAACCGTTCCATCACCGCACGGGAGCGGCGATTGCATACTGCGGTAAAGGAGACGATTTCGTCTAGATCGAGCGTTTCAAAGCCAATACTCAGAGCGCCCCGCGCCGCTTCGGAAGCATAGCCTTTGCCCCAGTAGTCAAAGCCTAACCGCCATCCAACTTCCACGCATGGCGAACAGGGTAATTCTGGTGCGGGAATGTTCAACCCGACAAATCCAATAAATTCTTGAGTACTTTCGATTTCGACAGCCCACCACCCCCAACCTTTATCAGCAATCTTCGACTGGATTCGCAGCAACATGGCATCGCTGGCAGCTCGATCGAGTAAATTGGGGAAAAATTCCATTACGCGCGGATCGGCATTTAAACGGGCAAATGGCTCCCGATCTGCGTCGCGCCACTGACGTAACCGTAGGCGTTCGGTACTAAATTCAATTGGTACTGCCATAAATCATGCTCCAACGTATACATCTTCACCCACTCCCCGACTCGTGCGACTCGACTTTAACCATCAGCGGGAACAGAGCATGAGAACCGATCGAAAGATGGCGTAGAGTCAATTCATTGAGATATTCTACGCCAACCGATCGTCCAGATTTAACGAAAATTAAAGTCAGTGACTTGACAGAGATTGACATCTCTTTCTTCCACTACCGCACCATTCCGAAACACGGCTTTAAGGTCGTGCATACAGCCCTGAGCCTCATTACCAAACGTGAGTTTAAAAATCTCTCCGGGTTCTAAGATGTCTGAGTGCAAGACATCTTCCTCCCAATCATTCGTGCCAGATGAAGAAACGAACAACCTGACGATCGGGATGCTAGACAGGTTATGGATTCTAAAATCTTGTCTCCCAGCAACAGCCGCATTAGCCAGCAAAGCGATGGTAGGCAAGACTAAAGCAGCAGTTAAGCTGGTACGAACTATTTTCATTTGCATCGGTAACAATCTCTAAAATTGAACCCCAATATTTTAACAATACCGATCTATTTACGCCTTAAAAATAATAATCTTTGCAGATTTTAAGTATATTGGCTACTACGGTCTATCGGGTGACAAACATCGCGAGCCAGATTATTTTGATGTCTTCTCTCGCCCGATCTCCGGTACGATCGTTAACTAAATTGATGGTTCGATCGACTTCTCATAGCTACCACAAACTTATAGCAGCAGACAATCTTTGCTGCGAACCACCACTTTTAAGTAAGCTAGCCATCACCCATGAATTTTAGTTATTGCCGAGCGCGATCGAAGATATAGTGAAGGCAAGACTTAACTGCCAATGCCCCTTTAATTTCCCATGCCCAGACTAGCATCACTCTGGAAATCGCTCGTCAGCCGTAGATTACCGTGGGGAGTAGTAACAGTTTTGGGTGTCAGTTTGGGGGTGACGGGACTGGTTGTCGGCGCTAAAAATCTCGGCTGGCTGGAGATGGGCGAACTAACTGCTTACGACAGTAGCATTCGCTGGCGCAAGGTATTACCCCCCGATTCGCGCTTGCTGATCGTCGCAATTACCGAAGAGGATCTCAATCGGCAAGGAATCTGGCCGCTACCCGATCGGACGATCGCCCGCACGATCCAAAAACTTACTGATGCCCAAGCGAGTATTATCGGCTTGGATGTATTTCGGGCTAGCCCCGTCAATCCCGGACATGCCGAGCTAGTCAAAATCTGGGATAACAACGATCGCATCATTCCCGGCTGTCACCATCGCAATCTCAAACATCTCGGTATCGCCGGCCCACCGGGAATTCCCGCTCAACAATTAGGGTTTGTGGATATTTTGGTCGATCGCGATAGCATCGTCCGCAGAGCGTTATTATTTATGTCTGGCGACCCCAAATCACCATGTTCGAGCGAGACGGCATTATCGCTCCAAGTCGCGCAAGAATATCTCCTGCGCCAACATCAACTTCAGGGTCGATTCACCTCAGATCGGCAGTTTCAGATCGCCACAACCCAGTTTCACGCTATTTCCGGTAATGATGGGGGTTACCAAGCTGCCGAAACCGGCGGCTATCAGATCTTACTCAACTATCGAGCGCCTAATAATGTCGCCCCGATCGTCAGCATTACGGATGTATTAGCAAATAAAGTCGATCCGCAGTTAATTAAAAATCGGATCGTGCTGATCGGCTCGACCGCCAGTTCGCTCAAGGACGAGTTTCTGACTCCCTATAGTGAAGGTAAAGCTGAAGATGCCACCATGCCAGGAGTCGTCCTGCATGCCCAAATTACCAGCCAAATTCTCAGCGCAGTGCTGGACAAACAACCGCTGTGGTGGTTTATTCCTGAATGGCAAGAAGGCATCTGGATCGGTAGCTGGTGTCTGGTGGGAAGTACGATCGCTTGGTATATTCGCCATCCCGTGAGATTATTAGTCGCCATCGGTGGTGCGACACTATTACTAGTGGGCGGATTTGCGATCGCGATCGGGCAGACAGCTTGGCTTCCCCTCGTCAGTCCAGCGATCGGCTTAATTGTCAGCAGCATTGGGGTTTTGGGCTTAACTAGCTATCGCACCCAGCAGCAGCAACAGGAGCTAGCGAGTTTAGCCAGCGATCGAGCGCAGATTATCGTCGAACTCAAACAGTTGCTGAGTCAGAGTGCGCCGCCCCTGGCACTGCCAGCCGCAGTAACCGAAACGCAGCTCGATCCACTGGAGACGACGCTACCCGAACGCACGACGAAGCTAGATCCCAACTCAACCGTTCCCGATCCAGAACAGCCAACGCTCAACCAAAATCGAACCCCGAGCGTCCTCAGTGGCGCAATGCCCCCCAATTACCTTTTGGATGGACGCTATCAGGCAGAAGCAACGCTCGGTGCTGGTGGCTTTGGGGTAACTTATCTAGCGCGGGATACCAAGCTTCCTGGCAAACCCCAATGTGTCATCAAGCAACTAGTCCCAGCACGGCGGGATGCTAATTTTGTTAATTTAGCGCGGCGATTATTTAAAACCGAAGCAGAGACACTCTCGCGGTTGGGACATCATCCACAGATTCCGCATTTGCTGGCATATTTCGAGGAAAAACAAGAGTTTTATTTAGTTCAAGAATTTATTGATGGTACGCCACTCGATCGCGAGTTGGAGGGTGCGACAGCGCCTTGGAGCGAGGAGCGCGTTTTGGATCTATTGCGGCAGTTATTGCCCGTTTTGGGCTTCATTCACAGTCAATATGCGATCCACCGCGATCTCAAACCAGGTAATATCATTCGCGCTCGGGATCGGGGTAAATTAGTGTTGATCGATTTTGGTGCAGTCAAAGAGATTCACCCACAAGCTGCAATCGAGCGAGATCGGACGATCGCGATCGGCACCCGTGGTTATACGCCGCCCGAGCAATATGCGGGACAACCGAATTATAGTAGCGATATCTATGCTCTAGGAGCGATCGCGATCGAGACATTGACGAATACTCATCCGCGTTATCTACCCGTAGATGAAACTACTGGCAATCTCATCTGGCAAGATCGCGCCACTGTCTGCCCCGCGCTCGCAAAAGTTCTAGATAAGATGATTGCTTATCATTTCATCGCTCGCTATCAGTCAGCTACAGCAGTATTGATGGATTTAGCCGCGATCGAGACTCTATAATTCGGCAATCTTCCCAAACACACAACTAGGAGAATGAATCGAATCGATCGACTCTCTCGAGCCGCTACTATAAATCAATAGAACAATGGTCGATCGACAGTTCGACCAAACCAATCTTCTCGACACAAACTATCTAGGCTGAGACTAAATCCTAGATGGTGGGCACTGCCGACCATACTTTAAATAGTTTTGAAATATACGGAGACGTTTTAGTGGCTTGGGATACATACTTACACAACAATCTTGAATGTTATGGCGGAGATAGACCTTTTGATGTTTTTCATTCAGCACTGGAAGAACTATCAGCTGATTATAAAGATAGATTCGGTCGTCCGCCTAGAATCATTGAATTACTCAATGCGCTAGAGACAATTATAAATACAAGCAAGGAATGTGTTTGGGATTTAGAAGAGGATGAAGATCTGACGCTCGAATATAAAGTTACCAGTGATACTCACAACTCCTCAGAACCCAATACCCGACCGAAAAAAAAGATCGATTTTGAAGCTCCTTATGATTTTGAAGGTGCTTATACCGACATTACAGATCCTGGATATTACCTAGTTTCTAGAACCAGTAATTTATATCGTGATGCAAAGGAGGAGGATTGTTTTAAAATCCCGACTTTGGAAGTGAGTGACAATATTTTAATTTGTGAGTATGAGATATTAATCGATGATTTTGACGATATCGACGCATGTAAATTAATTAAAAAATACTTGCTGCATAAATTTTCTGGCGATTTTTACAAAGACCAAGCCTCGATTATTCTGTTCAAAAATATCATTACAGATACAACAACTTCAGTTCCCATGCAACAGGATTACCCCTAAAAAGGCTATGGTGTAACACTATGAATTTCGAGAAGATGTTGTACCGCAATTCAACAATGTCAGAATTTCTGGGGATGGGTAAGCTGTGGATTTAGATGTCGATCGATAAATTTTCTCCACTATTTCCACTCATCGCTGGGTACTCAAATCGGGTGTATAAAGTCAATCCTCTGTAACGCATATTATCCAAAATCTCGATCGAGATGTGATTTAACTGAATAATGGTACCTTACGCGCCAAAAGAGCGTATTCTCTGTAGATATTTTCCGCGCTATTTCTCACAAAAATGTTCATATAAGAACATTTTGATTTTTTAAATAGGTACAGCCCAGCGGCAGATTTCAAATCTGAAAAGTATCAGCCGCAGATGGTTTTACCAATCAGTTCTCACTATTTTACACACCACTAGATCGGTAGGGTGGGCAATGCCCACCACTCAAATATATACGGAAAAAGCTTTTCAGCTCTTCTGTCTCCAAATTTTCATGGGTTATGACTCCCATTTCGATCGATACTTGTAAATGTCAGCAACAAGAACCGATCGAGCTTAGAATAATCTAAAACCAACCTGAGATCGTCTGTACGACCAGCCAACCATTCAAGCCGACGATAATCGTCGCCACAGCACAGGCAAGGACTTTCAGCCAGCGAGGATTGACAAATTCGCCCATCAACTGACGATCGCTGGTAAACATAATTAGCGGAATGACCGCAAATGAGAGCTGCAAGCTCAAGACTACCTGACTAAAAATTAGCAAACTAGTCGAACTCCCCTCACCAAACCACACGATCGCGATTAATGCAGGGACGATCGCCAGCGCGCGGGTAAACAACCTTCGCAGCCAGGGTTTTAGCTTCAGATGGAGAAAACCTTCCATCACGATTTGACCCGCCATCGTCGCCGTGAGGGTGGAATTTTGACCGGAGGCGAGTAAAGCAATCGCAAAGATCGCACTGGCAGGGCCGACACCTAACATCGGTGATAATAATTTATGAGCATCTTGAATCTCGGCAATATCGTGTCTGCCACCAACATGAAATACTGCCGCTGCTAAAATCAGAATTGCGGAATTAATAAATAAAGCTAATGATAAAGCTACAGTCGAATCGATCGTCCCAAATTTAATCGCCTCGCGTTTTTTAGTTGGCGTATCTTGCCAATTGCGGGTTTGGACGATCGAGGAATGAAGATATAAATTGTGCGGCATTACTGTCGCCCCCAAAATACCGATCGCCAGATACAATGCTTCGGGATTTCTGACGATTTCAGCTTGTGGAATGTAGCCTTGTAAAACACTACCAAGATCGGGACGCGCAAAGATTAATTCGGCAATAAAACAGCCGCCAATGAGAGTAATTAGCGCGATTACCAAGGCTTCGATATACCGGAAACCGCGATGTTGGAGAAATAATAATACAAATACATCTAAACCCGTCAGACAAACCCCGACCGCGAGTGGCAATCCAAATAACAGTTGTAAGGCGATCGCGCTACCTACAAGTTCGGCCAAGTCACAAGCGGCGATCGCGATTTCACACAACACCCACAACCCAAAACTTACAGGTCTGCTAAAATTATCCCGACAAGCTTGGGCTAAATCGCGACCAGTTGCTACCCCCAGTCGCACGCACAGTGCTTGTAACAAGATTGCCATCAAATTTGATAGTAGGACGACACTCAGGAGACTATAGCCAAATTTAGAACCGCCAGCCAGATCGGTCGCCCAGTTCCCTGGATCCATATAGCCCACCGACACGAGATACCCAGGCCCACCATAGGCAAGTAATTTACGCCAAAAGCCGCCGCGTTCTGGTACGGCGATCGATCGATGCACTTCTGGCAGTGAGGGTCTGTGTTCGGCTTGCATCATGACGGAATCTCAAAATTGCTTCACACTTTTTAATCTAACATAGAGCGAGTGAAAGTGAAAGAATTATGAGAATACGAGAAGCGGCCTGCGGCTGGCTTAAATGGTAGCGATTTTGGATTCTGGGCGATCTTCGGAAAAATATTTGCCGACAAACCGCTCCCGCTCTGAAAAATTTCTTGGTCTAACGACAGCCAAGCATTCGATCGAACGCTCAAGACCCGATGCTTGCTGGTGTAACCAGTCTAGACAAAATCGTCTCACAGGCCAGACTGACACCATCCTCGGCACTGACGAGCCGGCCGATTTCTTCAGCTCTAGTCGCATAACTAGGATCGGTTAGCAATGCGCTCAATTCTTTAACAGCGCGGTTGACAGTATAGTTTTCGCGGGAAATCGTGCGCGACACCCCCAACCGTTCGGCGCGAGCGGCATTATCTGGTTGGTCGTGACTGTAAGGCATAATTAATGTCGGACGACCCGATCGCAATCCCTGAGCCGTGGTACCGATACCGCCTTGATGGACGATCGCTGCCGCATGCGGAAAGATTTGGGAATATGGAGCATAATCGATCGCGATTAGCTCTGGTGGCAGATTTTCTGGTGGGGGATTGGTGCCGATGAGCAACACAGCGCGGCGATTTAACCGAATTGCGGTTTCGATACTCACTTGAAAAAATCGACCGGGAGCGACGACAGCAGCCGAGCCAAGGGTAAAGACGATCGGGGGCGCTCCTGCTGCTAAAAATCGCTCTAACTCGTCAGAGAGCGCTCGCTCGCCCCCACCATCATAAACGGGAAACCCCGTTTGCACGGTATGTGGCGGCCAATCGGGTTGTGGCGCACCGACAACTGAGGAAAATAACGCTAAAACTAGCTCTGGTGAATACTTGGCATCGATAATTGGATTGCCCACGATCGGCGCTAACCCCACTTCTTGGCGGAGGTGGCGGACTGGATCGCCCCAATTGCGAGTCACAATCTTCGCAGCATCCCGAATCAGGCGATTTACCTTTGGCCCTAGCCAGCGGAATTTGGCGACAAATGGATATGGCGGCAACACAAACGGATCGTAAGCCGAAAAAAACGAACCAGGAGCCAAGATGCCAGTAGCCCAGTCAAGATCGAGCATTTCCGCCACTAACGGCGCAGCAAAGACAACCTCATGTGCAACCATAAAATCTACACCCTTTGCCGCTGCTAGCAAATGGTGGTAATTGTCGCGTAAATTTACCATCAAATAATCTTTGAAGACGCGCTCCGTCCCCTTTTGGCGATCCATCATCATGGCCACCATTTCCGGATCGGCGACGTTCATAAAATCTTCACCCAACGGCTGAAACTCAAACCCCACAGCTTCGATCGCGGCTTGATAGTCTTTTAGTGTCACGAATACAATCTCGTGACCCCGATCGCGCAATCCTAACCCCAGCGCGATATACGGATGGAGATCGCCCAGCGAACCCAAGGTCGTTAACAAAATTCGACTCATGACATTGATTTAGACGATGATCTGCTTGCGATAAGATATGGATCGGCCAAACGATTGTAACTTGTCCTAAACTCAGTCCTTGCCAATTCCCGTGAGTTGGGAAATGCCGATCTAGCAGTTCTTGAACACCCATTCGTTCGAGCTGCGCTAGTAGTAAGGGAATGTCATCAACTCGTTCTGTCTTGAGGATTGTCGGCTTGTTCATTTCCTCACTTTACCCCCAGCAATTCCAAATTCAGAACGAATTTACGCCCTTTCAACCGATCGTGTCTCTTCAATAGATCTCGATCTTAACGAGAAATCAAGGGTTTCAGCCACTGAAAATTTTGAATTGCTGCTTTACCCCAATCTTCCACCCCCTCTCCTAAATCAGCGAACCGTCAGGGAGAATGCTGCTCGATCGGTCATCAAATCGCGATTGGTAACGAGCGAATAGTGTAAGGACTGGTCGCGGCAACCAACAGCCAGAAGTACGATCGTTCGCCGATCGTACTTCTAGCTATTCCTAGTCGCGGTCGTTAGAGAAAGAGCTAGAACCGGTCATCATTTCTTCGAGTTCCATGCGTTGTTCCATTTGGCGCAAGAAGTAACCCGTCATCATCGCCGAACCCAGGAGGCTGGCTAGATTATCTCGATCGGTAGTTACTTGTACGCTAAAGCCTTCGCTGGGTAACATCCCCAAGAGACCTTGGATGTTATGGGTGATAATATCTTTTACCTGTGGAGTAGTGGCCTTAGCAATTTGGGCTAAGACTTCTGGGGATTGATGTTGAAGATACTTTAGTAATTGATTTACTTGAGCCTCTTCAGATTTGTGTTCCAGAAAATCAGGATTAAATGCCATTATGACTTAAATGGAGCGAGGTTGTGATTGGTTTAGTGCAGGCGATCGTCGCGATATTTCTATGATACTGTGTTGTCGGGCAGAATAAAACGCGGCAGATCCCGATCTTATTGTGCCCTCAGAACGGTTATCCACACACATAGATCTCAATTTTGGCAGCAGGTGCGGGGAAAGTTCGACCAGAACTAAGTTGCTAATTCCGACTCTGGCAGCGATTCATTTGACTCTGTAGTGAAATCCACCCCATCGGTTGGCGGGGCAATTGCAGCGATTTGTGGAGAGAGTGGCAAATCGTTAAGTTCGTAGGTGCGATGAAATTTGTCTGTGACCTGGAGCAGCGAAGATCGACTCCCAGATTGGCGGCGTTTGCGGACGAAACCGATTTCGACGAGTTCTTGAACGTGCTGATACGCGCCGCTACCTCTTAATTCTACCAGTTCTGATTGCGAGATCGATCCTTTAATCGCGATCGCGGCCAAAGTCCGCAACGCACCCGTACCGATTTCGGACGGAATCATTTTGTCGATCAATGGCTGAAAGGAGCTACGCAATTGGAGTGCGTAACCAGTTGGTGTTTCGACGACTTCGAGGGCGCTATCGCGATGTGCGTAGTCATCCATGAGTTCGATCGTCGCATTTTCTGCTGCATCCCGATCGCAGCCAGCGCATTCAGCGATAACCGCTAAATCGAGCGGTTGTCCCTTGAGATATAAAATAGCTTCAATTTGACTGGCGAGACGAAACATCGAGTTAATTATGCTGCGAGTTAGCCATTATCATAGAGTGAGTTGGCACGCGATCGTTATTCGATTAGCAATAATTCATCGTTGTCTGCGGCCATTTCATCGAGAGATTGCCAACCTGGTTGCCATTGGGTGCGATCTTTGATGGCTTGGGCGTTAATCCAAAACCTGACTGTGGGGTCACAGGATGAGACCATTTCGGCAAAGACCCACTGGCCTTCATGTTTGCGATTGACTACCTGAAAATGTCGCCACCCCCACATTTTTTGGGTTGCCGTCCATTTAGAGCCGAGGAGATGAGGAAATTTTTGTTTTTTTGCCACGGAATGCCGTCAATACCACCGCAGCTAGTATAACTAATTCGATCGAGACTATGACGAAGTATCATCTCCCAGGAATTATCGCGGGCTATTCGCGGGGGAATTTTTTGATGGCTGAGGAGGATGAAGCTCTACAGTGGTACTCTAGCAGCGAACACGCGCTGATTCCGCTCGACGATCGCTTTCGCTATCCTACCTCACTGCGGCGTGTCATCAACCAATCGCGGTTTACCGTGCGGATTAATGGCGATTTTCGATCGGTGGTAGCGGGTTGTGCCGATCGAGATACTACCTGGATTTCGGACGAACTTCAGGAGATTTATTGGGAATTGTACCAGGCGGGCTGGGCGTATAGTTTTGAAACTTGGCAAGGTACCGAACTAGCGGGTGGGGTGCTGGGGATTGCGATCGGCGGTGCATTTATCGGGGAATCGATGTTTTTTCGTATTTCTGAAGGCTCGAAAGTAGCGATGGTAAAACTAGTCGAGCATCTGCGCCAGCAAAACTTCAGTCTTTTCGATGCTCAGATGCTCAACCCACATCTCGAACGGTTTGGGGCATACCCGATCGATAACAATGACTATCAAAAATTACTCCAAGTCGCGATCGCTCAAAAGCGCAAATTTAACAGCTCGCCCAATCTAGAACCCTAATAAAATTAGATCGATCGGACTTTCTTCATCAATTTTATGCCTGCAACAGTTCGTCGAAATCGATATTGGTATGCGATCGCGATCGTGTTGGTCATCGTACTAGGAATCGCATCGCGCCGCTATCCTCAAATATTCCCAACAGCACTTGGCAAATATCCTGGCGATGCCCTGTGGACGATCGTGGTTTTTCTGCTGGGAGGCACGATCTTCCCGCGCGCTAGTACGCTTAAAATCGCGGGATCGGCCTTGGCAATATCTTACATCGTCGAGTTGTGTCAGCTTTACCAAGCACCCTGGATCGTGGTAATTCGGCAGACAACGCTCGGACATCTCATCTTGGGTTCGCAGTTTGCCTGGGAGGATCTAGTTGCTCATACAGTCGGTGCGGCGATCGCCATGCTAGCAGAATTGGGCTTATTCGCCTCAAACCCAAGAACTAAATAGCCGCCACGCAGAATGGTAAGATGGCTGGTGTTGGCATCTTGGTTGGCGGATCTCCTTCAGAGCACCCGAGCCAACGATCGCAGCGCCAGTCTTGAAAATATAAAAAATATTTATGAAAATTCTATTTGTTGCGGCTGAGGCTGCACCCATTGCGAAAGTTGGTGGGATGGGCGATGTGGTAGGTGCGTTGCCTAAGTTTCTTCGCAAAATGGGACATGATGTGCGGATTTTTATGCCTTATTATGGCTCCTTGGTGGGGAAATTAGATATTCCCTATGAGCCAGTGTGGTGGGGATATGCAATGTTCAATCACTTCGCTGTCTATGAAACCGTCCTCCCTGGTACCGACGTTCCCTTGTACCTGATGGGGCATCCTGTCTTCGATCCGCAGCGGATTTATGGCGGTGAAGATGAAGACTGGCGCTTTACCTTCTTTGCCAATGGTGCGGCTGAGTTTTGCTGGAACCATTGGAAACCCAATCTGCTCCACTGTCACGACTGGCATACTGGCATGTTGCCCGTGTGGATGCACCAAGATCCCGATATCAGTACCGTCTTTACGATTCACAATTTAGCTTATCAAGGGCCGTGGCGGTGGTATCTGGAGCGAATTACCTGGTGTCCGTGGTACATGCAGGGGCATAATACAATGGCAGCGGCGGTGCAATTTGCCGATCGGGTGAATACAGTTTCGCCGACTTATGCGGAGCAAATTAAGACGATCGAGTATGGTGAGAAAATCGAAGGATTGCTCTCGTTTATCAGTGGGAGGCTGTCGGGAATCGTCAATGGCATCGATACGGAAGTCTACGATCCGACCAACGATCCAGCTTTAGTCAAAACTTTTAGCGCTAAAACCCTCGCAGATCGCGTTGAAAACAAAGCCGCACTGCAAAAAGAAATCGGCTTGACCGTAAATCCCGATACCTTCCTAGTGGGAATGGTATCCCGCCTGGTAGAACAAAAAGGTTTGGATCTGATGCTCCAGACACTCGATCGCTTTCTGGCTTATACCGATGCTCAATTTGTGGTCTTGGGTACAGGCGATCGCTATTATGAAAATCAATTGTGGCAATTAGCTTCGCGCTATCCAGGGCGGATGGCAACTTATCTGATGTATAACGAGTCGCTGTCGCGGCGGATCTATGCTGGATCGGATGCGTTCTTGATGCCCAGTCGATTCGAGCCATGCGGCATCAGTCAGATGTTAGCGATGCGCTATGGTTGCGTCCCGATCGTCCGCCGCACTGGTGGCTTGGTAGATACCGTCACCCATCACGATCCGCAGCATCATCAAGGCACGGGATATTGTTTCGATCGCTATGAAGCATTGGATCTCTATACCTGCATGGTACGCGCCTGGGAGAGCTTCAACTACAAGCCACAATGGGCGGAACTCCAACAACGCGGCATGGACAGCGATTTCAGTTGGCGTAAGTCAGCGATCGAGTATGAGGAGCTTTATAAGTCAATTATCAACGTTTAAATTGGAGCGTTAGAAATATTTACTTGGAGATGGGTATATTTATGGTAGCTTTACGAAATAGTGTTAACTAGATCGGGCTTAAGTTGCGATGAATAACTCCATTTCCAACTCTCGGCGTACTTTCGTTAAATTCGGCGTTGGTGTTTTAGGTACTGGTGGTCTGACAGCACTACTTGGGAACAAGCTGCTGGCAGATGTACCTAAAACTAATCCCAAGAGCGGTTTAGCTCCAGATTTAGCCTTAGCTGAATTGATGCGTGGCAATCAACGATTTACCGATCGTCAAGCCAAACATCCCAATCAAGATCTTAGTAGGATGTTATCGGTTTCCAAAAAACAACAACCATTTGCCGCAATTCTCGGTTGTGCTGATTCGCGAGTCCCATTAGAAATAGTCTTCGATCGGGGGATTGGCGATCTATTTGTCGCCAGAGTTGCTGGTAATACTGCCACTGACGAAATAACTGGCACCCTAGAATATGGCACGCTAGTTTCAGGCGCTAAGGTAGTGATGGTGCTAGGGCATAAAAATTGTGGTGCGGTTAGAGCGACGATCGATAATCAAGCCGTACCCGGCAAGATCGGTAGCTTATTAACCCTCATCAAACCAGCAGTAGCGTCAACGAAAAGTCAATCCGGCGACAGACTTAAAAATGCTGTTGTTGCTAATATCAAAAATCAAGTAGATCGCTTGAAATCCTCGGAAGTTATCTCCAAATTAATCACTGAAAATAAACTCAAAGTAGTCGGCGGTTACTATGATTTAGATAATGGCATGGTTACATTGATTTAAAAATTTAAACTCGATCGCTGGAAATACCTCGGCCAATTCGATCGAGCCGAACGGGCTGGCACTTTTTTGCTGCGTTAAGTCCCGCTCTTTACAACATTCCGGAAGCACAACTATCTATACCACCAATCCATTCGATCGCGTTAATCATCGTGTGGTATTTTTCTGAATTACCTTGCTCTTTAAATAATTTGGCTGCCCACCGAAAATCGATGAGCGCTTCTTGTTCGCCATATAATTCTCGATAAGCATAGCCGCGATTGGAAAAAGCGATGGCAAAATCGGGCTTGAGTTCGATCGCTTTATTGTAGTCGGCGATCGCACTGATATAATCTTTAGCTAAGTACTGCAAAAAGCCGCGACGGTAGTAAGCAATTGACAAATTGGGGTCGAGTTCGATCGCGCGGTTATAGTCTGCCATGGCGCTATTGCCATTACCTAACCGATAGTAAGCCACTCCGCGATAGCAAAAAGCCAATGCATCGCCAGGATTGAGTTGAATTGCTTGTGTATATCGATCGATGACTCCTACATAATCTCCGTTTTTAGATCTGGGCTGAGCCGAGGATGTCGCTCGCGGCCCCTTCTGTTCGAGACACTGCTCTAACACAGCAGCTTGACTAACTGTTGTCGGAATTTCTGCAACGGAGGAGGTTTGCTGAGTCATGATTTTGTGTGCTTGAGTGGTCGATCGTAGTCTTAAATTCAATTACTGAATATGCCTTAGACTGCAACTATAGCCTGTGCAAATTGAACTGACAGAGAGCTAAATCACAACTTTTTAACTTTTCGATCTGCCGATGAATGTGAGAGGGTGTCTGAAAAGGGTGCGTGATGTGAATCATAGATCCAAATCCCCCTAATCCCCCTTTTCAAGGGGGACTAAGAGTCTAATTCCCCCCTGCTTGGTGCATTTCCATGGTTGGGAAACCCGACCGGAAATGCAG
>CBDFFH010000018.1:0-34981 GCA_965246715.1 Chamaesiphon sp.
AAAGAATGGGCAATGACCCCAGTTACGGGTAATAAAATCCCCTATCTTAAAGACTGGCAGAAAACCCCAGCTACTAATGAGAAGATCGCCCAAGAGCTTGAAAATGGTAAAGCTCTTGGGTTTGGCATCCTCACGGGTAAGCTATCTAGCGGGATTATGGCGATCGATTGCGATGGTCATGTACCCCATGCTCTCTTTAAGGAGATTTTAGGTGGAGATATTCCCCGTACAGTAGCCTTCACATCTGGTAAGGATGGACGCGCTCAATATCTGTTCGCCATTCCTCAACCACATTGGGCTGACATCAGCACCAAAAAGGTGGGAACGGTCAAAGATGGCGGAATGCTGGAATTTCGGTGGGATGGTTGTCAGTCGGTGTTGCCCCCATCGGTACATCCTGAAACTGGATCGTATAAGTGGATTGACTCACCTGACACCACGGCAATCGCACCACTACCCAAAGCGGTATTGGCATATCTATTAACACCAAAACAGCACCCCGAATCACTACGCCATCAGCCTCAGCCCAAGCCCGTCTCAACAACCGGATATATTCCCCCAATTCCGCTCGAACGCTGCCTCAGTAAAGAACATCGAGCAGCCCTCGAAAATGGGGTCAGCCAGGGCAACAGAGACAATACCGGATGCAGCCTCGCCCGCGACCTGATCGGCGTTGCAAATTACGTTCCCTCGCTCCAATTCGATTACAAGTCCAATTGGTACCAGTTAGCAGTAGACGGAGATCCCGAACAATTACTATGGGACTACTGCCAGCGGTGCAGCCCACCGCTTTCTCAAGCCGATTGCGCTCGGATTTACAAATCTGCTCTTGGCTACAATCCAGCCCCTAGCATTAGTGATGAGGACAGCTTAAAAAATTGTCTCAGAGCTTGGTGCAAAGAACACAAATTAGCGGTTCAAAATAGCTCTAGTAATGGCTCTAGCAATGGTAATGGCTCTAGTGATGGAGTTCGTGACAAGCCTCAATATTCACAATTTGATAGCAACATCACCGATGGATTATTTAAAAATAATGTCAAAGTCGATCCAGACACGGGTGAGTTTAAATTGGTGCGAGAGCGGATCGGCAATCATTTAGAAGCGATCGCCTATGTGAATAACCCCAACGGCGACGGTGCCTCGATTCACATCGAATTTGAGACGATTCGGCACAAGATTAAACGCTGGACGATGCCGCGAGGGACGATTGTGTGTGAAACCTCCCAAATGTTAGCCGAACTGCAAAATCGGGGTTATTTTTTCGACATTAGCAAGAAAAAGCAGCTAGTCGAATATCTCAATGCCTTGGGTGGCGATGTCGCCACAACTTATACGATTACCGATACCACCGGATGGATCGATGGGGCTTATGTGACCCAAAATAAGACGTATAGCCTGAATGGAGATAGCGACCTAAAATTCCGCGATGTCGAGCCAATCGCCGACTCCATCTCGGAAATCAAAGGGACTTTGGCCGAATGGCAGGACAAAATTGGCTCTCTATGTGCGGGTAATTCCCGCTTAATTTTTGCACTGGGTACGGGGTTAGCAGCACCCCTGCAACCACTTGTAGATATCGAGTCGGGTGGATTCCACATGGTCGGTACTACTTCCGTCGGCAAGACCACCATGCTCAGGGTGGGATCTTCAGTAGTAGGGATTAAAGATATCCCCCACTGGCGGACGACCACCAATGGACTCGAATCGATCGCCTGCGCCCACAATCATATGTTGTTACCCCTCGACGAAATCGGACAAGCCGAATCGAGGGAGGTCGGGGCGATTGCGTATATGTTGGCAAACGGTCAAGGCAAGACCAGAATGACCAAAAATCTCACCAATCGTAAGCCCAAGACTTGGCAATTACTATTCTTGTCGTCTGGAGAGTTAGGGATGGGTGCATATATGGCGCAGTCTGGCATCGCCTTAAAAGGCGGTCAAGAGGTGCGCTTGCCAGATATCCCCGCCGTACCTAGTGGTTCTCCGTTTGGCGCGTTCGAGTCAATTCATAATTTTGAATCGGCCAAACAATTTGCCGAACATTTGGATCGGGCGACTCAAACCTATCACGGGACGCTACTGGATGCGTTTTTACCCAAATTAGTTACCGACAGAGCCACGAATCCAGCTTTTGCCAGCACTCTCAAAAAACAGGTGTACGCGATCGCTCGCAAACTTTCCGAAGGGACGATCGATACTGCTGTGGCGCGGGTTGCTAACCGTTTTGCCTTGGTACAGGTGGCTTTGGAATTGGCTCACGCTTATGGTTTACTCCCATTTCCAATCGATCATATTAATTGGGCGATCGGTAAAATGTTCCGCGATTGGCTCGATTATCGGGGTGGCGATGGCTCGATCGAGGTCAAAAATGCTTGCGATCGCATCCGCAATTTATTTGTCACCCAAGAGTATGGCGACCGAATCTACAACCTATCGGACGGCGATGCCCAATCGGTGCGGAACTTACTCGCATACCGCAAAACTAATGAGGATGGGGAAACTGAAGAGTTTTGGGTACCCACATCGGTTTTCGATCTAGAAATTTGTAAGGGTGTCGATAAACCCGCCCTCATTAAGGAGTTACAAAAACGGAGCTGGTTAGCACCGCCACGCAATGACGGTAAGAGTACCCTCCAACGCCGGATTAAAAAACGACGCAATTACTACTATGTGTTTCAACCTCAAAACATTTTTGGCGAAAATAGCAGTGAGTCAGGTGAGTCAGGTGAGTCAGTAATCTCTAATCCATTACCAGTATTAAGTACAGCCCCCGATTTACTGACTCACCAGCATAAAAGTAGTGGTGAGTCAGGTGAGTCAGTAAAAGAGTTATTAAATGGGTCTGACTCACTCGACTCACCCCGACTCACCAAGGCTGTGAGCCAAAATGGAAACTCTCAAATTCTCACTCAGCCGCCATTTCAAACCTCTGGCTCACTTGACTCACCTGACTCACTAGCAAAAATGCCATCTCAAAAAATAGTTGACGATTATCTGTCTCCACCACTCAAAAAGGGCGATAAGGTAATGGTTCAGACCTCAAAAGCGGTGGGAATAGTGATGGACGATCGCCTCAAAAACTACCGATCGCCAAAAAAAGGAGTTGTGATGGTGAGTCAGTACTTAGTCGAGTTTGAGGAAGGGGAGCGAAAATGGCTGGATGCAGACATCTTGGTGTTAGACGAGCGAAATTAAATACTGACTCACTTACAAGTGAGTCAGTATCTCAAGCAGGTTTTAGCGAAGCGGTGACTGAATGAGGCGGACACAAGCAAGTGAGTACCGAAGCTAGTGTTTTCGTCCGCCTCATCAGTCAAAAACATGCCGCCCCGCAGGGTACGAGTTCATGTTTGAGAAAACCTACATCGATAACCCTCGATCCTGATGTCGTTCCTCGTCCTCGTCCTCTAGTTCGACATAATTCCGCTCGAAAGTGACTGCAACCGCAATCGATTCAGACAAAACCTCTAACTCACCAGACTCTTCCAGTTCCATCGCCCCAGCTAAATAAACTTGCAAATCCTCCCCCCAACTCCCAGACTCAGGTAACTCATACTCCACCTGCCCTGGTAAATTACTCAACTCCGCCCCCGTCGCCACCACCACATCTACCCGCTCCAACTGTTCCCCAGGCATCCATCTCCCCTCATGCCCCACTAAAAATAACGTATTCCGTTCCTCAGCTTTAAGCGTCGCATAAGCCATCGCCTCCAACACATCCTCTAACACCACCACCAGATCGATCGCGCCCTGACGCGGAGCCTGAAAATAACACCACCCCCCTGTCAGCTTCGAGCCATCGATCGTCATCGACTTCCTAATCGACTTAGAATCACTTCCTACCTCATCCACCCCCAGATCGATCGCCACAGCCCCCGTTACCCGCTCATCAAAATCCCGATACAGACAAATCAATCTCGCCTCTGCATCCGCATAAATTAACCCCTCATCGTGCAATCGTTCGATCAACTTAGTCGGTAACTGTCTAACCCTAGTGAGATTGTCCTTAACCTCACCCCACTTATCACGCTCCGGTCGCGGCGGGATGAATCCACCAGGAAGCTGCTCTGTGACAAGCTGATGTACCCGTTCGTTAACTAACTGCATCGTAGCGGCGGCTCCAAACCTCTCATTCAACCAATAAGCCGCACCAATCAGGTCGGTAGAGCGCGTCTCCATCACCAGATCGATCGGTTTCATCTGCTTATCGAATGCCCCTGGTGCTAGTCTCAACTCACAACCCACCCGTGCGATTGATATCAGCGGCTCTGGCGTACTTAAAGACCGATTTACTTGAGATTGTACCTTTAACTCCTCCTGAGTCCGTTCGAGCCTCTTTGAGAGTAAATCTCGTTGGTCGGCTACATATTTCAATCTCCGTTCTAGTTCCTGGTGGTTTTTTTTGCATTTGAGCATAAGCCACCGCCCTGGCTTGAACTGCCGAGAGATCCTTTAAATCTAATTCCTGACTAGCCGAATTTACTACCGAGTAGTAATCCTTAACAGTAGTATGTTCCGCTCGGCTGTTCTTGACCCCCCGTTCTAATCCCAGATGTTGAGTAGCCGCAGCATAAGAATCCTGAAAAGCAAACATCTTTGCTCTGCCACCAAAAATCTTCTTACAATTAAGTTGACCGTTCTCATCAGTTGGGACTAAATAAGCATGGATGTGGGGAGTAGCTTCATCCAAATGTAATTCCGCCCGAACGATCCGGTCGCCATACTCCTGCTGCAACCAGTCCTGACTAGCCTTCGCCCAAGCATCTAACTTACCCTCTTGGTAATCGCCATACTTGCTAGGATCGTCAGGTCTAAAATATTCAGGACTAGCCGTTAACAGAATTTCCACAGCATAGACAGCATCCGGTCTAATCTTCCGTCGCTGTTCGACTGAGTGAATCTTGTTATGAACTACCTCACTCAACGGTAAATTCAGATCGTTATTGTGAATTAGGGTCTGGTTATCTTTGAGCTTAGACAGATCGGCATTAGGTGTCTCTCGACTTCTAGAGACGTGCATTCCACTTCCCCCTAGATTGGCTTGTTTGAGCTTGGCAATTCGAGCGACAGCATAGGGCATGGGAAAGAGAATCTACAACGTAGCTAGGGTACAGCCCCGCAGGGCGAAGGAAGCCTTTATTTGAGCGATAGCGTCCCGTAGGGCAAATAAAGGTGTACTGAGTACACTATTAACCAAGGCTACCCACTCTCATCCATGATACCCAACTTACCTGGTATGGTCGCTACCCTACCGATCGGTTCCAAGTTAGTACTTGCATCCTGGCTACTTACTAGCAATAAATTGAATGAATTGGGTGTGTTAAATCGAATAGATAGATTAAGTGAATGAGATGGGTAAGCTAACTAAGAGATCGAGCTGATGAGGACATATAACCGATTTCGTTATACTAAATCTATTCTTTAGACTCAATCTCCTATGCCCAAAACTATCATGATTCCCAAAGCAGCGGTTGATGAGACGATCGCGATGTTTGGTGAGTTACCTGCTAAACAACCATCTGATTACCCGTTCAAAGAAGCCATCGAACGCATTCTCCCAGCTATTAATGGCTTGGTGAAAAAGGGCTATAGCCTTGATGAGATTTGTAGTTTACTCGCTCAAAAAGAGATTATCCTCACTAGTTCGAGACTCAAGCAGTATCTTCGAGATTTTAACAAGTCTCATCCTAAACAATCTCGCAAGCCTCGCCTTCCCATAGTAACCACAGTTCCTGCTCTAAGTCCGGCAAACACTGAGGATGAATCTCAACCTGAAGTTACTCCTAAACCTAAACCTCAAGCGAGCGATCGGCCTGAAGCTACAACTTCGCCTGAAGTTACTACTAAACCCTATAAATCACCTCCTAAACCTGGAGCGGAACAATTTAAATAAAAAGGTAGCAATATGCGGATACATTTGATTGATGGTGAGAAGGGTGGGGTAGGTAAGTCCTGGTTAGCGTTCGTGATGGCAGAGTATTTGCGGTCTAAGCTAATTCAGTTTTATCTCTATGCCGCAGACCGCAGTAACCCGACTGCTGCTAGCAGATATAAGGACAAAGAACGGTACGCTGAATTCTATGATGATTCGGTTCATTACACGTTGTTTAGTGAAAATATCAAGAAGATCGACGAGCCAGATGTGTTGTTAGAGATGGCAATCGAACGACCGATTGTGCTAGATCTCCCCGCTCAGGCATACCATCCCCTGACCGCCTGGATTGAGGAAAAGGATATCTTCGAGCTGAGTAAAGCTAACCAGATCGAGTGGGTGCGCTGGTTCGTCTGTAATGGTGAGGATGAGTCGATCCAGCTTTTAATTTCTTCAATGGAGTTCTACAAACACCAGCAAACGGTATTGGTCAAGAATTGGGGGCTATGTGATAACTGGGACTATTTTGATGGTCATGAAGAGCTACAAGCAACCATTAAAAAGCATCGGATAACTGTCATCGATTTTCCTAAGTTAGCTGATAGTAAACGGATTGCGATCAATGCAAAAAGATGGACTTTTGATGAGGCGCGGGAGTTAGGTCAGTTTGGATTGGTGGGGAAGAGTGAGATTTATAAATACACGGAAAAGGCTTATCAAGTACTGGCAGCTACCCAACTTTTGGAGGTCTAAATTATGGCTGTTGATTTTAATGGCTCTAGTAAAAATGCAGAGATGGAGTATATCGATATTCTGTTAGAGGGTAAGTCGAATGAGTTTAAGGGACGGGTGTTAGCTTTTATCCGTAAGTATAAGATCGATGCTAACGATCCGACGTTTATGTTGCTGGTAGCGATCGGTGGGTTAGATGTTGCTTTGGTGGATTTACCCCAGGCGGTTGCTAAGGGTCAACAGGGGATGTCTGAGGAGATCAAGCGGGTTGAGAGTGAGTTTGGTAAGCTCTGGCGGACTGCTATTGCCGCTCTCAAGGCGGAGATTGAGGCGGTGAAGAAGGTACACCAGGAACGGGATCTGAGATCTACTACCAACGAATGGGAGTTAAGTCAGAAGATTGCTACCGTTGGGGGAAACGCAGAATTCGGAGAATATTGCACGTTAAGCCCAGATCTCAATCTCTAAGCCACTTTGAGATTATGAGTTCAACAACATGAAAGAGAGTCAAAACCTGTCAGATTGGGGTATACCCTAGCCTGATGTCAAGCAAAACCTCTTAAAAGTGCCAATTTAGAGTCCTTTCAAGCATTTACTGACATCTTTTATGACAGGTCATGGAGCCTTTTCTGACACCAGAAATCCTTAGCGTACAGATTTGTCCGAATTCTGCGTTTCCCCCAATATACACTAGTTCTTTTAACGCTAAGGACAGTGGATATCAATGTCCTCAAGTAGTCTTTACTGGTACAGCTAGTTCGTCCACATCTAGACCAGATTTTATCGTTACAAGTGGTCGTCCTCGGCGAAATACTTCAGATGGAGCTAATAGTTACCTTGTAGGTGATATTAAATTGAGTTTTAAAACAGTGGTTCAAGAATATTTTGGATGGGACGGAAAGCCTCCTTCCAACACGAGGCAATGGAATACTATCACTGGTTATGCTAAAAAGCACGGAATAAATGTTACTGGATTTGTTACATTGTTCAATGGAGGAAAAGAGACAGTTGCATTGAGACAGAAAATATTGGAGAAAGCTATCAGTAAACAAGTAATTGTATTGTTAGCCTCGGTACAATAACTGAAGAAGTATAATATTATCAATGAAAAATGATACCATTTTCCAAATGATATCCAGCCAGGATATAGAAGGAATAAGTAAAGACAACGACCTCAAAAATAATGTTAATCAATTACATGAAGATAGATGCGAATACAGTTATTCAACATTTCTGCTTCATGCTATTGATCTAGGATGGCTTGAAGGAACCAGATTTTTTATTGAAATAGGTGCAGACTTACATCTTTGCCTACCTTGGGAACCTCTGCCATTAGGACTGGCAGTAGAAAAAGGTGACTTTGAAATAGTAAAACTGTTGCTTGAATCAGGTGCAAATCCAAATAAAGGTGGAGTTGATAATTTACCGATGCATGATGCTGTTGGAAGGGAAAGAATCGATTTACTACACTTACTCATTCAAGCAGGTGCAGAACTTAATACACGTTACCACGATGACACAACGCCTCTAATGGTTGCATCATATCTTGGTAACTTAACTATTGTTGAAATTCTCATTAAAGCTGGTGCTTGTGTTCACTTTACTCATGAATCTGGTGAAACTGCTTTAGAAATAGCGATCGAGGGCGGTCACAAAAATGTAGCTGAATACTTAGGATCGGTAGTTCCGTAGTTTTGTAGAGTGGGCATCGTCAATAACTCAAATGTAGACTGAGTAAGCTTTTCAATAATCCACTCTTCCTCGAAGCTTGCGCGCCGTCTTCTGCTAAGGCAGACGCTTCGGGAACGACGGTCGAATGTAACCCGATCGCACCTTACAGCCGCTTGGAATTTTCCAGTCTGACGAAAACCCTGCCCCTGCGGGAGCTTGCACCTTTTTGTCTGACCGCACCACGAGTCATAAGCTCTGCTATCGCTAAATGTAGCGATCAATTCATACCAAATCAGCCAACTTACTCGAAACCTGACCCTGGACATTCTTCCGCCGATCGTCATAAATCACCAAAGTTTCTAACTTCGCATGTCCGCTCAACAATCTTGCATCCCGCACATTCCCATCGCTCAAATCCAAATAAGCCGTAATCGAACTATGTCTGACCCGATGCGGCGACATCCGTTTCTCAACAGCCGCCCCTTTTGCCAATCGCTCCACCAAATAACCCAAACTGCGCCCCGATAACCGCTTGCCATACGAGCGATTATCTAAAGCAATAAATAAATGTAGCAGCCTGCAATCATAATCGTTAGAACCTGCAATCATCGCATTTACAAGCCAGGATTAAATGCAACTATAATTTCACTCCAGCCAGGATTAATTGCAACTGAGCCAGAATTAATTGCAACCAACCTGCAATCATCGCTTTGAGCCAGGATTAAATGCAACTATCCGAAAGTCAATTCAGGCAGGCATTTGGCAGTTTAGTCACAAATCGTTCCAACCGCCAATCAAATTAGCGTAATTCCAGCCAGGATTAAATGCAACTATAAATTAGGGCAGAGACAGTAAAGAAAACGTTCGTTTTCCTTACGCTGATAAAAATTGTCGAGCTGAGTCTAGAACCGAATCAAGTTTGGTAACGAAACTCGGTAATTCTAACAGTGGCAACATATGTTGGTAATGCACGGGCTTCGTTACTCAGTTGCGCCAAAGCCAAAATGTTAATCGGTTATGCACGAGTTTCCACCGACGACCAAAATCTGCACCTCCAAATGGATGCTTTGGATGCTGCTGGATGTGAAAAAATCTACACAGACCACATCAGCGGCGTAAAAGCTGCCAGACCAGGACTGTCACTAGCATTTGAGGTAGCGCGGACTGATGATGTCCTAGTGATCTGGCGATTAGACCGTTTGGGCAGATCGCTCAAAGACTTGATTGAAAAAATGGACACCTTAGAGAAGCGCGGAATTGGGCTGTCTAGCTTACAAGAAGCCATCACCACCACCAATAGCAGTGGTCGATTGATTTTCCACCTCTTCGGCGCACTAGCAGAATTTGAACGTAATCTCATGCGCGAACGCACCACTGCTGGACTAGTCGCCGCCAGAGCGCGGGGTCGTTTGGGCGGCAGACCCAAAGCCCTCGACCTCGCCAAACGCCAATTAGCAGTCCAACTCTACACCGAGGGCAAACACACAATTATGGAAATTTGTAGCCTGATGGGAATTTCCAAACCAACGCTCTACAACTACATCGCTGAGATCGTTACCTGAGATGGCACACAAGCAAATCCCAGTCGAGGCACTGATTAATTTACGCCACCGCCTTGATGGGTTGCCCAGTCGCTGTCGGGAGCGGCGAATTATCATCGCAGAAACAGCCGCACTCTATGGTGTGTCTACAGATACTCTGTACCGAGCCTTGCGAAATGCTGCTCGTCCCAATTCTATCAACCGCGCCGATAATGGCGTACCCAGAAAACTGCCCTTGAAGGAGATGGAACGGTACTGTGAGATCGTCGCCGCGATGAAAATTCGCACCAGTAACAAAAAAGGGCGGCATGTTTCCACTGGACGAGCGATTGAACTATTGGAAGAATTTGGCATGGAGACACCTGACGGCTTTGTCCAACCACCCAAAGGTGTATTGACCAAAAGTACTGTCAATTATTACTTGAAAACGTGGGGATACGACCGAGATCGGATGACCAGACAACCGCCTGCGGTAAGGTTTCAAGCGACTCATAGCAATGAATGTTGGCATTTCGACCTCAGCCCATCAGATCTCAAACACGTCAAAGAACCATCCTGGGTGGAACCAGGGCGGGGGAATCCATTATTGATGCTGTACAGCATTGTGGACGACCGAAGTGGCGTATGTTATCAGGAATATCACTGTGTTTATGGTGAAGATGTCGAAGCTGCCTTGCGCTTCTTATTCAATGCGATGACCGTAAAAACCACCGAGGGCTTTCCCTTTCAGGGAATTCCAGAGATGATTTATGCCGACAATGGGCCGATTTCTAAAAGCCATGTCTTTCAAAACGTGATGGATTGCTTGAACATCAATCTGGTGACACATATGCCAGCAGGTAAAGACGGTCGGCGAGTCACAGCTCGTTCCAAGGGGAAAGTCGAAAGACCGTTTCGGACAGTCAAAGAGGCCCATGAAACCTTGTATCACTTTCACGAACCGAACAGCGACGTTGAAGCCAACTTGTGGTTGCGGCAGTACATATTGCATTACAACGATAAACCACACCGCAGCGAACCGCATTCACGCATCGAGGATTGGCTGCGGAATGCTCCCAAGACCGGATTGAGGTCGATGTGCAGTTGGGAAAGATTCTGTACGTTTGCCCGCGAACCACAACGTCGAAAAGTTGGGGGCGATGCCAGAGTATCGATTGAGGGGGTAGCTTATCAAGTCGAGCCAGACTTAGCTGGAGAATCAGTAATCTTGTGGTGGGGCTTATTTGACAACGAATTATACGTCCAGAAAGATGACCGTCGCTATGGACCATTTTATCCAGTTGACGGCCCGATTCCCCTGCATCGATACCGTAAATTTAAACAAACTAAAACTGAAGAGCGCGCAGATAAAATTGCCAATTTAGCTAAGAAATTGGGGTTGCCACGAGCTGCTTTAACCAACAATGCTGACTTACAGTTTTTAGTCGATAAATACAAAGAATTCGAGCCAACTGTAACACCCTTTCAAGACCCCGACCCCTATCAAGAATTTACTTATCCGACAGTATTATTTGCTAAAAGAGCGATCTCCGATTATCTGGCTAAACCTTTGGCAAAATTATCGAAAGAACAATTAATCTTTATCGATACACTCTTAGCTGAAACCTTGAATAAAAGAGTAATTATCGAACGAGTTCAACAGTATTTTTACTCACATCCAGGAGAACAGCAAAATGCTCACTGAAGTTATGGAACATTTTCGGTTAATTAGAGAGTTTCGTAAAGCCGGATACTATGATACCGAGTATCAACAGCAAATGTTTAAGGATATTAAAGCTGCAATCCATTCAGGGAAGCTGATTGCTATTACTGGGATTATCGGGTGTGGGAAAACAACCACGTTAAGACGCTTGTTTGAGATTTTGGAGCAAGAAGGGAAAATCTTGGTATCTAAGTCGCTGTCTGTATATAAAGATCGAGCGACGCTACCAACATTAATTGCTGCTTTATTTTACGATCTCTCAACAGATAAAGAGGTAAAAATTCCCGCCCTTGGTGAAAAGCGAGAACGCGAGCTGCGCGACTTGATTAGAAAAGGTAAAAAGCCAGTGGCACTATTTGTTGATGAGGCACACGATCTGCATTGCAGTACTCTAACGGGACTCAAACGGCTAATTGAAGTAGTTGAAGATGGTGGCGGTACACTTTCGGTGGTTTTGGCTGGTCATCCCAAGCTTAAAAACGATCTCCGCCGTCCAACAATGGAAGAAATTGGGTATCGAGCAACCGTATTCTCGCTAGAGGGCATTGTTGGTAATCAGCGGGGATATATTGAATGGTTGGTGGCTAAATGCACTACTGAAGATACTCAAATTGGTGACATTTTAGAGCCGGAGGCGATTGAACTACTCGCGACCCGATTGAGAACTCCGCTTCAAATCGAGCAGCATTTGACTCTAGCTTTTGAGGCTGCATACCTGTTTGGGGAAAAACCAGTAACGTCCGCGATTGTAGAATCAGTTTTATCGAAGCAGATCGATGATTTGGAGCCGACTCTAACTCGTCATGGCTATGATGTCAAAGGCTTGGCAGAACAGTTTCATGCTAAACCTGCGGAAATCAAGATGCTATTTCGCGGGCAACTCGACCCAGCGCGTTCGCGTGAATTACAGGAGCAAATGTTAGCTGCGGGATTACCGCTGTGAGTGGCTGGACAGGGCAAAATTATAGTTGCATTTAATCCTGGCTCAAAGCGATGATTGCAGGTTGGTTGCAATTAATTCTGGCTCAGTTGCAATTAATCCTGGCTGGAGTGAAATTATAGTTGCATTTAATCCTGGCTTGTAAATGCGATGATTGCAGGTTCTAACGATTATGATTGCAGGCTGCTACACATATGTGTCACCAGATTGATGTTCAAGCAATCCATCACGTTTTGAAAGACATGGCTTTTGGAAATCGGCCCATTGTCGGCATAAATCATCTCTGGAATTCCCTGAAAGGGAAAGCCCTCGGTGGTTTTTACGGTCATCGCATTGAATAAGAAGCGCAAGGCAGCTTCGACATCTTCACCATAAACACAGTGATATTCCTGATAACATACGCCACTTCGGTCGTCCACAATGCTGTACAGCATCAATAATGGATTCCCCCGCCCTGGTTCCACCCAGGATGGTTCTTTGACGTGTTTGAGATCTGATGGGCTGAGGTCGAAATGCCAACATTCGTTGCTATGAGTCGCTTGAAACCTTACCGCAGGTGGTTGTCTGGTCATCCGATCTCGGTCGTATCCCCACATTTTCAAGTAATAATTGACAGTACTTTTGGTCAATACACCTTTGGGTGGTTGGACAAAGCCGTCAGGTGTCTCCATGCCAAATTCTTCTAATAGTTCAATCGCTCGTCCAGTGGAAATATGCCGCCCTTTTTTGTTACTGGTGCGAATTTTCATCGCGGCGACGATCTCACAGTACCGTTCCATCTCCTTTAAGGGCAGTTTTCTGGGTACACCATTATCGGCGCGATTGATAGAATTGGGACGAGCAGCATTTCGCAAGGCTCGGTACAGAGTATCTGTAGACACACCATAGAGTGCGGCTGTTTCTGCGATGATAATTCGCCGCTCCCGACAGCGACTGGGCAACCCATCGAGGCGGTGGCGTAAATTAATCAGTGCCTCGACCGGGATTTGCTTGTGTGCCATTTCAGGTAACGATCTCAGCGATGTAGTTGTAGAGCGTTGGTTTGGAAATTCCCATCAGGCTACAAAATTTCCATAATTGTGTGTTTGCCCTCGGTGTAGAGTTGGACTGCTAATTGGCGTTTGGCGAGGTCGAGGGCTTTGGGTCTACCGCCCAAACGACCCCGCGCTCTGGCGGCGACTAGTCCAGCAGTGGTGCGTTCGCGCATGAGATTACGTTCAAATTCTGCTAGTGCGCCGAAGAGGTGGAAAATCAATCGACCACTGCTATTGGTGGTGGTGATGGCTTCTTGTAAGCTAGACAGCCCAATTCCGCGCTTCTCTAAGGTGTCCATTTTTTCAATCAAGTCTTTGAGCGATCTGCCCAAACGGTCTAATCGCCAGATCACTAGGACATCATCAGTCCGCGCTACCTCAAATGCTAGTGACAGTCCTGGTCTGGCAGCTTTTACGCCGCTGATGTGGTCTGTGTAGATTTTTTCACATCCAGCAGCATCCAAAGCATCCATTTGGAGGTGCAGATTTTGGTCGTCGGTGGAAACTCGTGCATAACCGATTAACATTTTGGCTTTGGCGCAACTGAGTAACGAAGCCCGTGCATTACCAACATATGTTGCCACTGTTAGAATTACCGAGTTTCGTTACCAAACTTGATTCGGTTCTAGACTCAGCTCGACAATTTTTATCAGCGTAAGGAAAACGAACGTTTTCTTTACTGTCTCTGCCCTAATTTATAGTTGCATTTAATCCTGGCTGGAATTACGCTAATTTGATTGGCGGTTGGAACGATTTGTGACTAAACTGCCAAATGCCTGCCTGAATTGACTTTCGGATAGTTGCAATTAATCCTGGCTCAAAGCGATGATTGCAGGTTGGTTGCAATTAATCCTGGCTCAGTTGCAATTTAATCCTGGCTGGAGTGAAATTATAGTTGCATTTAATCCTGGCTTGTAAATGCGATGATTGCAGGTTCTAACGATTATGATTGCAGGCTGCTACAGGTATCGTCTTGACCGTGACCCAATCGGAAATCAGGAATATTTAGCCTTTCTCTAAGCTGCTCTAGGAGTCCATTTCGATAACCAAGACTAATAATTTTACCGTCAGAAAATGCCCGCTCCCAACTAGTGACTATTGGAGTAATTTGGTTGGTTTTCCCAGTCCAGACCCCGCTGGAGATAAATGTGAAAAATCCAGGTCTGGGTAAGGGTAGCGGCTGTAGTAACTCTTCACGTCTTTGCTCTGTGATGGGTAGGGTCAGCGATGATAATGCCTTAAATGTTTCATCATCTTTCTGTTTCCATGCCAACCGCTCGCACATCTTAAAAAACTTACCAGGGGTTAGCTGTGTAGCCGCTTGCAATTGTGCGGTAGTAATTTCATCTACATCATTATTATCCTTGTAAATCTGTCCCCACCATGCAAACCGAACCTTGATTTGTAAAGTCTCAAAAAACTTCACCTGACGTTGCCAATGGTCGATTCTGGCTGGATTAATCGCGTCGCCACCATCTACGGTCATAACCAATGTATGGCAGCCCTCTAATGCTGATTTAACTTGGATCGGAGAACCGCTGAAATTGCCGCTAGCAGCCCCGATAAAGTATTCATCGTGTAAACGTGCCGCAATCGCAGGTTTGAGCGTCCCTTCAGCCCCATAAGCTACTCCAGAGGTTGAAGAAGTCCCCTCCACTTGGATCGGTAATTCTAATTCTCCATCGCCAACTGGTAGATGCGATCTTACTTCCGGTCGCGATAATTCTTCATTCTCCCTGCTCTTAGCCCAATAATATTTACGTTCCTCGATCCGAGGAACGCTCATGACTTGCCAGCCTGTAGCGAATCCAGCACGATCGATCGTGACTATGGCGATACCTTGTCCTTGTAATTGGCGATCGCCTTTTGGCGATAGATAGATTCCTGGTAGGTTGAGAGGATAGCGAGCCGATACTTTTTGCCACTTCTCGATACTGAAAAACAGACCATCATCAATCTGAGGATCGAGTAAGCCTCGATCCTTGAGCATCTGGCGATGCTCTCTGGTCAATCCTAACTCAGCACTGAGGGCGCGGATGAGCGGATCGCGCTGCTCGGCTGATAAACTAGCTCTAAATTCTGCTTGTCTGGCTGCTAGTAGGTTGACTTCTCGTTGGGCGAGCAGTTTTTCCCACTCTGCTCGATCTGCATCAGTCCAATGCTTGCCATCATCGACAGCAAATAGCCAATGTCCCTCGCGGTCTTGTTTTTTGGTCTTTCTCCATCCAGGTGGAGCACTGTCGGAACGTTTACAGCCCCAGAGGTTTTCGTTGAGTTGGTAGCACCAATCGGGGCGAGTGCAGATCGGGCAAGGATGCGATTTGGAGGCGTGGCCGATTTTGTGGGTGTTGGATTGCATCTGAGGTTTTTCTCCCTCAGGCTCGCTCTCCTAAAACCAAATCCTGTGTACAGCGTAGTCAGGGACTCGCGCTCTAGGCAGGAGGATGATACTCAATCAATCTATTAATCCCTATAACTGCTACCTAACAAAGGTTTCAGCGATTATCTTGTGGCTTGAAAGCAAAGTGGGGGTTAATTTTAGAAGAAAAATGGGTATAATCTTAACTAAGTCTCGTCGAAAAGAACTTAGTTTTTGGTTTCAGGCATTAAACCTGAGCATTTAATAAAGGTCATCTTGGCCGCTACCTAAACCCCTGCCTCGCAGCACGCGAACTCGCAGGGGTTTGGTTGTTTGTAGATATTATGCCCTCTTTTCGAGCAAAAATCTAACTATTTTCTGGCTGACGCAAGAAATTTACCAGATTTTCATGACCCACCAGATGGATGGCGGTGCCGATGAGTACTCGAATCACTGCCTTGCTTTCTTGCTTGAGCAGTCCAAAGTCCAGGAATAGAGCCGGATCGTTATTGGGATCGACGATCGTTTTGCCAGTAAGGACGATCGCCTTTGTGACTGGTTTCCTTAGCTCTCCTCCATTTTGACCTTTAATTGGGTCTTTTTCTTTTTTGAGAAGTAACGTTGATTGATTTAGTTGCCTACCTACTCGAACTAATTCACTCCACTTCTCGATCCGCGTTCTCCCATTCTTTTGTTGACTGTATATACAAAAATCTTGGCGATCTTCTCGCCACTTAACTCGTGCGGTGCCTTTCGATCTGAGCAGAAATGCGAAATTTCTGCCATCACTGGTTTTCACAAACAGATCGATTATCCCTTCATTAGTTTTAACTCGTGGAGTGAGGACGATCCCTTCATCTCTAAAAGTATTTAATAACATTTCAGTCACAGAAACTAAGCGATCTATCGTTAAAGATTCATCGATTGCCTTTAAGCTGCCAATCGCTCCACCAATTCCGACGATTGGATTACTAATAGCTGCCCCACCGCTGGCGACTCCAGCAGATATCTTTGCTAAATTTTTCCAGAAATCTTGTTTTTCTTTAAGATATTTTAAGTAACGTCTCAATAAGCCCTGGTAAATCAGGGGGTTGCAAAAAGAGCGAAAATCTGGTTTAACAGAGAGATGAGTATAAACAGCGATACTAGCCCAGCCAAAACAAATACCTCAGAGACGGAGGTAGAAGGTTTGCGGCGACTGGTAGAGGAACAGAGAAAGCTGATTGAAAAGATATACAAGCAACTGGGAAATCAGAAAACAAGAATAGAACAACTAGAAGCAGAACTGCTGGCAAAGAAGAAACTAAAAGGAAAGCCACAATTAAGTGCCAGTCTGCTAAATCAGCGAGAACCGAAAGAGCCAAAATCGGATAAAAGAGCAGGTTCAGCAAAGGAAAGCAAAAAATCAAGCTTGGAGATCGACGAAGAAATATCGATCCAGCCTGAGAATATTCCTGAAAATGCTAAATTTAATGGGTATCGGAGTTACGATGTACAAGAACTAATAATTAAGCGACATAACATTCGATTTCAGCTAGCAGAGTACATCACAGGTGATGGAAAAACGGTAGTGGGAGAGTTGCCCCAAGAATATCAGGGAAGGCACTATGGGCCAGGATTGGTATGCTATGTAATGTATCAGCATTATCAGTGCAGAGTGCCACAACCATTAATTTATGAGCAACTCCGAGAATGGGGAATAAATATTTCAGTAGGACAAGTAAATCGGCTCTTGAATGAAGAGCATCAAATATTTGAGCAGGAACAACAGCAAGTATTAAGAGCAGGGCTAGAAACAGCAACATACATTCATACGGATGATACTGGAGCAAGACACAATGGCAAGAATGGATATTGTACAGTAGTTGGAAATGATGACTTTGCTTATTTCCACAGTAGTAATTCTAAGAGTCGAGAAAACTTTTTAGAAATATTACAAGCAGGGGAGCGAAAATATGTACTGAATGAAGATGCCAAGACATATCTGGATAACTATCAGCTCCCGCAGAAAAATCTGATTGAGGTCGATTTTTCGGAGCGGCCATTAGCAGTTAAAAAAGAAGAATGGCATGAGCATCTATTGTCTCAAGGAATAACTAGTATAAAAACAGTAAGAGTAATAACTGAAGCAGCACTGATAGGTGGTTTGAGCATAGAAGGAAGACGGGAACCATTGATAATTTTGAGTGATGGGGCGGGACAATTCAATGTAATGCAGCATGGATTATGCTGGGTTCATATTGAGAGAGGTCTGAGAAAATTGGAAGGTGATGGCGAGCAAGAGCGAGAGAATATTGTCGAAATGCAAGGATTGTTGTGGGACTACTATCAAGAATTAAAACAGTATCAACAGCAGCCCAGTCAAGAGATTTCATTAAGTTTGCAGGATAAATTTGATGAGATATTTGGGCGATGTTATATCCAGCATGGGCTATTAAATAATGTCCTTAATCAAATCAGGAATCATAAGATTGAACTATTACAGGTACTAGATTGCCCAGAATTACCCTTACATAACAATGCGGCAGAAACCGATATTAGAGAATATGTCACCCGTCGGAAAATTAGTGGTGGCACACGCTCTGAACTAGGCAGAAAAGCTAGAGATACATTCGTTGGCTTGAAAAAGACTTGCCGAAAGTTAGGAATTTCGTTTTGGAATTATCTCACATCTAGATTACATGGTTCGGAGCAAGTACTATCATTATCTGATGTGATTCGGGCTAAAGCTGCGGCGAAGATGCCTCCTCCGATTTAGATTTTTTCGGCAATTATCACCGAACAGTATATTCATGGGGTGTCTTTGTCACAACCATCTTTTTGGCTGCCAGCGTTTATTGAGGTCTTACTATTTTAATGCCTCATCATTTTGTAAATATCCCGACTCTCTAGTCTGTTCGATATCTGATATTGAGAGGATCGAACCAGTATTAGCATTATCAAACATATTTTTTAAAAGATAGTATTTTATCTCAATTTAATATGGCTCCATGTTGGCGGTCGATAAATTAGCCCTGCTAAACAACAATCTTAGCTCTTCATCGGCAACTGGAGCGACGATCGCTCCTCAAGTCTCTGTCGCTAGTCGCTCCAGTTGCCTGTCTCGCTCCATCTATTGAATGAATGATGTTTCGATTTGTGAAAATTGCACGGAGGGTTTCTCTGGAAAATGGACTGTAATATCGATCGATCCGCCCATCGCGACGATCGTCCCAACTAATGTCGAGAGAGTGATATTTTCTCTGGCTTCAACTTGAGAAATATAAGATTGCCGTACTTCTAATAAATCGGCTAGCTCTTCTTGGGTGAGTCCGGCAGCTTGTCGAACCGCACTGATAATTTTTAATTTTGTACGAATCTTATCAGCACCAGCACTAATTTCTGACTGCATTTGTGGAGAAAATTCTTGTTTGATTTGTCGATAGGTTCTGTGTTGTCTATTCATAGGTATTTACCACTATCGGTTTCTTCTAGATACTCTGTAAACCGTCGCTCGGCGATCGGGATATTCTTTGCATACCAGCGTTTATCACCTCCTTTATCGCCCCCAACGAGCAGAACTGCTTGGCGTTGTGGGTCGAAGACAAAAAGTATCCGGTAGGGATTGCCATCATGTTGGACGCGAAGTTCTTTCATATTGGTAAAGGTCGAACCTTTAATCGTGTCCGCGTAAGGACGACCCAATGATGCTCCCTGCTCTTCTAAAATATCGAGTACCATCGCAATCGACGCTTGTACCCCATTATCTTGAGCAAAAAACCATTCTTCAAATTCTCGATGAAAAATAATCTCCCATATCATATATCGATGATATCACATTTATATAATATCGAGTCGTACCGAGGGAGACGGGGGGCTAAAATTGCGATCGGGTAAATCGAGATACCGATAAATGTAACTATAGGTAACTCAATTTCTGCCCAGTCGCGGCGGGGTTAATCCATTTTTCGGCTAATTTAGATCGCTCGTTAGTCGCGGACGATGAGATGCCAAATCTGACATTACCATCCCCATCAACTTAGGGTAAACTGGTAAATACCAACATATAATATATATTGGTATATAGTTGTCGAAACGAGTGATATGCAAAAAAACACCAGCGTGACACTAGGGGAACATTTTGAGACTTTTATCGCCAGTCAGGTCGATAACGGGCGGTTTGCGTCCGCCAGTGAAGCTATCCGCGCCGGACTCCGGTTGCTCGAAGAACGTGAAATTAAGCTGGCAGCTTTACGACAGGCATTGCAGGATGGGGAAAAGAGTGGGCTGGCTGAATACTCCTTGAATGGTTTGCTGGCTGAATTAGATGCGGAACAATCGGTCTGATGGCAAGTTTTCGTCTGACTGAACTCGCTCGACAAGATTTAAGGTCGATCGGTCGATATACGCAAGCAAACTGGGGGAGGGAGCAACGGAATATTTACCTCTCTAAAATCGATGCGTCTTTTCATTTGCTAGCATCCGATCCAGAGCGCGGTCGAGCGTGTGATGAGATCCGTTCGGGTTATCGGAAATATCGTGTTGGCAGACATGTAATTTTTTATCTGCTGTCGGCGGCAGGGATCGAAATCATTCGCGTTTTACACGATCGGATGGACTTAGAAGCTCATTTCGATGATGAGTAGTCACTCCAACCAGTTTGCCCGCCCCGATCGGATCGAGCGAGCGGCGAACTTTAATTTAATGATATTTAAATGGCATCACTAAAATGCTTATTAAAGGTTAATAATGATATATTTAATATGTCAAAATAATATCTTTTAGAGGTCAGGATGATCCTAGTATGTGGTGGCATCAAAGGTGGGGTCGGCAAAACAACTTTGGCGACCAGTATGGTTGTATTGCGGTCTGCTGCTGGGCGAGATGTGCTATTGGTCGATGCTGACGACCAAGCAACTGCAACGGATTTTACAGCGGTCAGAAATGAGTCGCTTGCAAGTGCGGGATATACGTCGATTCAGTTACATGGAGCTGCCGTGCGGAATGAGGTTTTAAAACTAGCTCCTAAGTACGACGATATCGTGATTGATGTCGGCGGTCGGGATACGGCTGGTCAAAGAGCGGCTTTACTCGTCGCCGATGTCTATGTAGTTCCATTTTTACCAGGAAGCTTCGATGTGTGGACGTTAGATAGTGTGGGCACATTAGTAGAAGAAGCTAAAGCCTTTAATGACAAACTCAAAGCTGTGTGTGTAATCAATCGGGCTGATGCCAAAGGTTCGGACAATCAGGATGCCGCCGAAATTGCTAGTGAGATTCCAGGGTTGGTTTATCTCGATGCCCCACTCGGAAATCGCAAGGCATTTCGGGCAGCAGCAGCGCAGGGATTGGCTGTAACAGAGATGAAACCACAAGATGCTAAAGCGATTTCTGAGCTAAATAAGCTATTTAAACATCTCTTTGACATTTAAGTGATGTCATTTAAATGTCAAAGAGATGTTATAGTAATGTTATTAAAGGGCTAAAGTAAGGCTAAAATGGCGATTACACGTAAACCAAGATCTACAAGCGCAGAGAATTTTATTGAGAATGGTGGTTCGGCGGCGATCGGCTCCGATCTCCAACAACAACTTTCTGACTTACCATTGAAAGGTCAGAGAGGACGACCCAAACGAGAGAGAGAAGAAGAGACTGGCGTAAAATTACGCTTGCCAACCAGTTTATTAGAGAGGATCGATAATTCAGTAGAAAGTCGCAAGCCGATATTAAGTAGGCATCAATGGATACTCGAAGCAATTTATGAAAAGCTCGATCGGTAGTAACAATTTTCAGGAAAACTATTAATAATATAGAATTTTTTATTCGATTTAAGTAAAAATTTTATGATTGTAAATACTTGTATTTCGTTGCCAGAAGAGTTATTGCAAACAGGAGAAAAACCCTACTTACAAAATTGGGACTCCTTAGATTATTATAAAAAAATACAATTCCGATATAATGCAGCAATCGCAGGTGCTGGGACTGTTATGCTTGCTGGTGCTGCTTTTCCACCCATAGGTCTAGCCGGAGGTACTGCTACTCTAGCTATGCTCGAATTTTCAATTCGAGTAGATCGGTTAGTTTCTACTATTGAAAAATTGCTAGATATTGATGGAATCATAGTTACTCCTCGCGTGAGAACTAAAGAAGGAACTATCGATTTGCTAGTCAAAATGCCAGATAAAAGAACTTTTATTTTTGCGCTTAGATCTAAGAAAGATTCGCGTGTTAAATGGCGAGAAGAGAAACAAGATTTTTTTGCGGTTATGCCGAGGAAAGGTGGTACGAGAGTAGAAAAATGGTCTAATTTACTCAAGTCCGGTCAGGATTTAAACAAAATGGCACTATCCTTAAAAAAGGAAAAGAGTTATTTATTTGGTGCCAGCGGCACCGAGCGAAACTCACCCATTACAAAAGCTATTGTATTAACCAGTAGGACTATCGTAGATCCAAATAACGATCCAGCTCTATTTGTTGATTTCGGTCAAACCAAAGCTTTACGAGTTCATGCAGGGTCTTATATGTATGTCGTAGAGCAAAAAGATCTGATAAAGTTTTTAGCTCCGGTGAAACGGTAGCGAAAACGGGGCATAATACAGCAGTACCCAAAAACTAAAAACCCTCTTCCGTTGATACGAGAGAGGTTGTTTAGCAGTCCATTAAGCAATTTAACGACCTTGCGTCACCGGAATCTCTACTTCCGACAACATACAAAATCCAAGTATGTTGATATTGTACCCAAAAAAGGGGTGTAATATAAACCCTAACTAGAGGTTAGTTTTGAAAAACTAGCTTGTAATCAGGGCTTTGGAAGCAAAGATTCTGGTGATTTAGCGAGAAAATCACCGCAATCGCCATGACATACAAAATTCAAGATCGTCTCTCTGTCCTCTCCTCTGAATCGATCGATGCCTTAAACGCCCTACCGAAAGAATGGGCAATGACCCCAGTTACGGGTAATAAAATCCCCTATCTTAAAGACTGGCAGAAAACCCCAGCTACTAATGAGAAGATCGCCCAAGAGCTTGAAAATGGTAAAGCTCTTGGGTTTGGCATCCTCACGGGTAAGCTATCTAGCGGGATTATGGCGATCGATTGCGATGGTCATGTACCCCATGCTCTCTTTAAGGAGATTTTAGGTGGAGATATTCCCCGTACAGTAGCCTTCACATCTGGTAAGGATGGACGCGCTCAATATCTGTTCGCCATTCCTCAACCACATTGGGCTGACATCAGCACCAAAAAGGTGGGAACGGTCAAAGATGGCGGAATGCTGGAATTTCGGTGGGATGGTTGTCAGTCGGTGTTGCCCCCATCGGTACATCCTGAAACTGGATCGTATAAGTGGATTGACTCACCTGACACCACGGCAATCGCACCACTACCCAAAGCGGTATTGGCATATCTATTAACACCAAAACAGCACCCCGAATCACTACGCCATCAGCCTCAGCCCAAGCCCGTCTCAACAACCGGATATATTCCCCCAATTCCGCTCGAACGCTGCCTCAGTAAAGAACATCGAGCAGCCCTCGAAAATGGGGTCAGCCAGGGCAACAGAGACAATACCGGATGCAGCCTCGCCCGCGACCTGATCGGCGTTGCAAATTACGTTCCCTCGCTCCAATTCGATTACAAGTCCAATTGGTACCAGTTAGCAGTAGACGGAGATCCCGAACAATTACTATGGGACTACTGCCAGCGGTGCAGCCCACCGCTTTCTCAAGCCGATTGCGCTCGGATTTACAAATCTGCTCTTGGCTACAATCCAGCCCCTAGCATTAGTGATGAGGACAGCTTAAAAAATTGTCTCAGAGCTTGGTGCAAAGAACACAAATTAGCGGTTCAAAATAGCTCTAGTAATGGCTCTAGCAATGGTAATGGCTCTAGTGATGGAGTTCGTGACAAGCCTCAATATTCACAATTTGATAGCAACATCACCGATGGATTATTTAAAAATAATGTCAAAGTCGATCCAGACACGGGTGAGTTTAAATTGGTGCGAGAGCGGATCGGCAATCATTTAGAAGCGATCGCCTATGTGAATAACCCCAACGGCGACGGTGCCTCGATTCACATCGAATTTGAGACGATTCGGCACAAGATTAAACGCTGGACGATGCCGCGAGGGACGATTGTGTGTGAAACCTCCCAAATGTTAGCCGAACTGCAAAATCGGGGTTATTTTTTCGACATTAGCAAGAAAAAGCAGCTAGTCGAATATCTCAATGCCTTGGGTGGCGATGTCGCCACAACTTATACGATTACCGATACCACCGGATGGATCGATGGGGCTTATGTGACCCAAAATAAGACGTATAGCCTGAATGGAGATAGCGACCTAAAATTCCGCGATGTCGAGCCAATCGCCGACTCCATCTCGGAAATCAAAGGGACTTTGGCCGAATGGCAGGACAAAATTGGCTCTCTATGTGCGGGTAATTCCCGCTTAATTTTTGCACTGGGTACGGGGTTAGCAGCACCCCTGCAACCACTTGTAGATATCGAGTCGGGTGGATTCCACATGGTCGGTACTACTTCCGTCGGCAAGACCACCATGCTCAGGGTGGGATCTTCAGTAGTAGGGATTAAAGATATCCCCCACTGGCGGACGACCACCAATGGACTCGAATCGATCGCCTGCGCCCACAATCATATGTTGTTACCCCTCGACGAAATCGGACAAGCCGAATCGAGGGAGGTCGGGGCGATTGCGTATATGTTGGCAAACGGTCAAGGCAAGACCAGAATGACCAAAAATCTCACCAATCGTAAGCCCAAGACTTGGCAATTACTATTCTTGTCGTCTGGAGAGTTAGGGATGGGTGCATATATGGCGCAGTCTGGCATCGCCTTAAAAGGCGGTCAAGAGGTGCGCTTGCCAGATATCCCCGCCGTACCTAGTGGTTCTCCGTTTGGCGCGTTCGAGTCAATTCATAATTTTGAATCGGCCAAACAATTTGCCGAACATTTGGATCGGGCGACTCAAACCTATCACGGGACGCTACTGGATGCGTTTTTACCCAAATTAGTTACCGACAGAGCCACGAATCCAGCTTTTGCCAGCACTCTCAAAAAACAGGTGTACGCGATCGCTCGCAAACTTTCCGAAGGGACGATCGATACTGCTGTGGCGCGGGTTGCTAACCGTTTTGCCTTGGTACAGGTGGCTTTGGAATTGGCTCACGCTTATGGTTTACTCCCATTTCCAATCGATCATATTAATTGGGCGATCGGTAAAATGTTCCGCGATTGGCTCGATTATCGGGGTGGCGATGGCTCGATCGAGGTCAAAAATGCTTGCGATCGCATCCGCAATTTATTTGTCACCCAAGAGTATGGCGACCGAATCTACAACCTATCGGACGGCGATGCCCAATCGGTGCGGAACTTACTCGCATACCGCAAAACTAATGAGGATGGGGAAACTGAAGAGTTTTGGGTACCCACATCGGTTTTCGATCTAGAAATTTGTAAGGGTGTCGATAAACCCGCCCTCATTAAGGAGTTACAAAAACGGAGCTGGTTAGCACCGCCACGCAATGACGGTAAGAGTACCCTCCAACGCCGGATTAAAAAACGACGCAATTACTACTATGTGTTTCAACCTCAAAACATTTTTGGCGAAAATAGCAGTGAGTCAGGTGAGTCAGGTGAGTCAGTAATCTCTAATCCATTACCAGTATTAAGTACAGCCCCCGATTTACTGACTCACCAGCATAAAAGTAGTGGTGAGTCAGGTGAGTCAGTAAAAGAGTTATTAAATGGGTCTGACTCACTCGACTCACCCCGACTCACCAAGGCTGTGAGCCAAAATGGAAACTCTCAAATTCTCACTCAGCCGCCATTTCAAACCTCTGGCTCACTTGACTCACCTGACTCACTAGCAAAAATGCCATCTCAAAAAATAGTTGACGATTATCTGTCTCCACCACTCAAAAAGGGCGATAAGGTAATGGTTCAGACCTCAAAAGCGGTGGGAATAGTGATGGACGATCGCCTCAAAAACTACCGATCGCCAAAAAAAGGAGTTGTGATGGTGAGTCAGTACTTAGTCGAGTTTGAGGAAGGGGAGCGAAAATGGCTGGATGCAGACATCTTGGTGTTAGACGAGCGAAATTAAATACTGACTCACTTACAAGTGAGTCAGTATCTCAAGCAGGTTTTAGCGAAGCGGTGACTGAATGAGGCGGACACAAGCAAGTGAGTACCGAAGCTAGTGTTTTCGTCCGCCTCATCAGTCAAAAACATGCCGCCCCGCAGGGTACGAGTTCATGTTTGAGAAAACCTACATCGATAACCCTCGATCCTGATGTCGTTCCTCGTCCTCGTCCTCTAGTTCGACATAATTCCGCTCGAAAGTGACTGCAACCGCAATCGATTCAGACAAAACCTCTAACTCACCAGACTCTTCCAGTTCCATCGCCCCAGCTAAATAAACTTGCAAATCCTCCCCCCAACTCCCAGACTCAGGTAACTCATACTCCACCTGCCCTGGTAAATTACTCAACTCCGCCCCCGTCGCCACCACCACATCTACCCGCTCCAACTGTTCCCCAGGCATCCATCTCCCCTCATGCCCCACTAAAAATAACGTATTCCGTTCCTCAGCTTTAAGCGTCGCATAAGCCATCGCCTCCAACACATCCTCTAACACCACCACCAGATCGATCGCGCCCTGACGCGGAGCCTGAAAATAACACCACCCCCCTGTCAGCTTCGAGCCATCGATCGTCATCGACTTCCTAATCGACTTAGAATCACTTCCTACCTCATCCACCCCCAGATCGATCGCCACAGCCCCCGTTACCCGCTCATCAAAATCCCGATACAGACAAATCAATCTCGCCTCTGCATCCGCATAAATTAACCCCTCATCGTGCAATCGTTCGATCAACTTAGTCGGTAACTGTCTAACCCTAGTGAGATTGTCCTTAACCTCACCCCACTTATCACGCTCCGGTCGCGGCGGGATGAATCCACCAGGAAGCTGCTCTGTGACAAGCTGATGTACCCGTTCGTTAACTAACTGCATCGTAGCGGCGGCTCCAAACCTCTCATTCAACCAATAAGCCGCACCAATCAGGTCGGTAGAGCGCGTCTCCATCACCAGATCGATCGGTTTCATCTGCTTATCGAATGCCCCTGGTGCTAGTCTCAACTCACAACCCACCCGTGCGATTGATATCAGCGGCTCTGGCGTACTTAAAGACCGATTTACTTGAGATTGTACCTTTAACTCCTCCTGAGTCCGTTCGAGCCTCTTTGAGAGTAAATCTCGTTGGTCGGCTACATATTTCAATCTCCGTTCTAGTTCCTGGTGGTTTTTTTGCATTTGAGCATAAGCCACCGCCCTGGCTTGAACTGCCGAGAGATCCTTTAAATCTAATTCCTGACTAGCCGAATTTACTACCGAGTAGTAATCCTTAACAGTAGTATGTTCCGCTCGGCTGTTCTTGACCCCCCGTTCTAATCCCAGATGTTGAGTAGCCGCAGCATAAGAATCCTGAAAAGCAAACATCTTTGCTCTGCCACCAAAAATCTTCTTACAATTAAGTTGACCGTTCTCATCAGTTGGGACTAAATAAGCATGGATGTGGGGAGTAGCTTCATCCAAATGTAATTCCGCCCGAACGATCCGGTCGCCATACTCCTGCTGCAACCAGTCCTGACTAGCCTTCGCCCAAGCATCTAACTTACCCTCTTGGTAATCGCCATACTTGCTAGGATCGTCAGGTCTAAAATATTCAGGACTAGCCGTTAACAGAATTTCCACAGCATAGACAGCATCCGGTCTAATCTTCCGTCGCTGTTCGACTGAGTGAATCTTGTTATGAACTACCTCACTCAACGGTAAATTCAGATCGTTATTGTGAATTAGGGTCTGGTTATCTTTGAGCTTAGACAGATCGGCATTAGGTGTCTCTCGACTTCTAGAGACGTGCATTCCACTTCCCCCTAGATTGGCTTGTTTGAGCTTGGCAATTCGAGCGACAGCATAGGGCATGGGAAAGAGAATCTACAACGTAGCTAGGGTACAGCCCCGCAGGGCGAAGGAAGCCTTTATTTGAGCGATAGCGTCCCGTAGGGCAAATAAAGGTGTACTGAGTACACTATTAACCAAGGCTACCCACTCTCATCCATGATACCCAACTTACCTGGTATGGTCGCTACCCTACCGATCGGTTCCAAGTTAGTACTTGCATCCTGGCTACTTACTAGCAATAAATTGAATGAATTGGGTGTGTTAAATCGAATAGATAGATTAAGTGAATGAGATGGGTAAGCTAACTAAGAGATCGAGCTGATGAGGACATATAACCGATTTCGTTATACTAAATCTATTCTTTAGACTCAATCTCCTATGCCCAAAACTATCATGATTCCCAAAGCAGCGGTTGATGAGACGATCGCGATGTTTGGTGAGTTACCTGCTAAACAACCATCTGATTACCCGTTCAAAGAAGCCATCGAACGCATTCTCCCAGCTATTAATGGCTTGGTGAAAAAGGGCTATAGCCTTGATGAGATTTGTAGTTTACTCGCTCAAAAAGAGATTATCCTCACTAGTTCGAGACTCAAGCAGTATCTTCGAGATTTTAACAAGTCTCATCCTAAACAATCTCGCAAGCCTCGCCTTCCCATAGTAACCACAGTTCCTGCTCTAAGTCCGGCAAACACTGAGGATGAATCTCAACCTGAAGTTACTCCTAAACCTAAACCTCAAGCGAGCGATCGGCCTGAAGCTACAACTTCGCCTGAAGTTACTACTAAACCCTATAAATCACCTCCTAAACCTGGAGCGGAACAATTTAAATAAAAAGGTAGCAATATGCGGATACATTTGATTGATGGTGAGAAGGGTGGGGTAGGTAAGTCCTGGTTAGCGTTCGTGATGGCAGAGTATTTGCGGTCTAAGCTAATTCAGTTTTATCTCTATGCCGCAGACCGCAGTAACCCGACTGCTGCTAGCAGATATAAGGACAAAGAACGGTACGCTGAATTCTATGATGATTCGGTTCATTACACGTTGTTTAGTGAAAATATCAAGAAGATCGACGAGCCAGATGTGTTGTTAGAGATGGCAATCGAACGACCGATTGTGCTAGATCTCCCCGCTCAGGCATACCATCCCCTGACCGCCTGGATTGAGGAAAAGGATATCTTCGAGCTGAGTAAAGCTAACCAGATCGAGTGGGTGCGCTGGTTCGTCTGTAATGGTGAGGATGAGTCGATCCAGCTTTTAATTTCTTCAATGGAGTTCTACAAACACCAGCAAACGGTATTGGTCAAGAATTGGGGGCTATGTGATAACTGGGACTATTTTGATGGTCATGAAGAGCTACAAGCAACCATTAAAAAGCATCGGATAACTGTCATCGATTTTCCTAAGTTAGCTGATAGTAAACGGATTGCGATCAATGCAAAAAGATGGACTTTTGATGAGGCGCGGGAGTTAGGTCAGTTTGGATTGGTGGGGAAGAGTGAGATTTATAAATACACGGAAAAGGCTTATCAAGTACTGGCAGCTACCCAACTTTTGGAGGTCTAAATTATGGCTGTTGATTTTAATGGCTCTAGTAAAAATGCAGAGATGGAGTATATCGATATTCTGTTAGAGGGTAAGTCGAATGAGTTTAAGGGACGGGTGTTAGCTTTTATCCGTAAGTATAAGATCGATGCTAACGATCCGACGTTTATGTTGCTGGTAGCGATCGGTGGGTTAGATGTTGCTTTGGTGGATTTACCCCAGGCGGTTGCTAAGGGTCAACAGGGGATGTCTGAGGAGATCAAGCGGGTTGAGAGTGAGTTTGGTAAGCTCTGGCGGACTGCTATTGCCGCTCTCAAGGCGGAGATTGAGGCGGTGAAGAAGGTACACCAGGAACGGGATCTGAGATCTACTACCAACGAATGGGAGTTAAGTCAGAAGATTGCTACCGTTGGGGGAAACGCAGAATTCGGAGAATATTGCACGTTAAGCCCAGATCTCAATCTCTAAGCCACTTTGAGATTATGAGTTCAACAACATGAAAGAGAGTCAAAACCTGTCAGATTGGGGTATACCCTAGCCTGATGTCAAGCAAAACCTCTTAAAAGTGCCAATTTAGAGTCCTTTCAAGCATTTACTGACATCTTTTATGACAGGTCATGGAGCCTTTTCTGACACCAGAAATCCTTAGCGTACAGATTTGTCCGAATTCTGCGTTTCCCCCAATATACACTAGTTCTTTTAACGCTAAGGACAGTGGATATCAATGTCCTCAAGTAGTCTTTACTGGTACAGGCTAGTTCGTCCACATCTAGACCAGATTTTATCGTTACAAGTGGTCGTCCTCGGCGAAATACTTCAGATGGAGCTAATAGTTACCTTGTAGGTGATATTAAATTGAGTTTTAAAACAGTGGTTCAAGAATATTTTGGATGGGACGGAAAGCCCTCCTTCCAACACGAGGCAATGGAATACTATCACTGGTTATGCTAAAAAGCACGGAATAAATGTTACTGGATTTGTTACATTGTTCAATGGAGGAAAAGAGACAGTTGCATTGAGACAGAAAATATTGGAGAAAGCTATCAGTAAACAAGTAATTGTATTGTTAGCCTCGGTACAATAACTGAAGAAGTATAATATTATCAATGAAAAATGATACCATTTTCCAAATGATATCCAGCCAGGATATAGAAGGAATAAGTAAAGACAACGACCTCAAAAATAATGTTAATCAATTACATGAAGATAGATGCGAATACAGTTATTCAACATTTCTGCTTCATGCTATTGATCTAGGATGGCTTGAAGGAACCAGATTTTTTATTGAAATAGGTGCAGACTTACATCTTTGCCTACCTTGGGAACCTCTGCCATTAGGACTGGCAGTAGAAAAAGGTGACTTTGAAATAGTAAAACTGTTGCTTGAATCAGGTGCAAATCCAAATAAAGGTGGAGTTGATAATTTACCGATGCATGATGCTGTTGGAAGGGAAAGAATCGATTTACTACACTTACTCATTCAAGCAGGTGCAGAACTTAATACACGTTACCACGATGACACAACGCCTCTAATGGTTGCATCATATCTTGGTAACTTAACTATTGTTGAAATTCTCATTAAAGCTGGTGCTTGTGTTCACTTTACTCATGAATCTGGTGAAACTGCTTTAGAAATAGCGATCGAGGGCGGTCACAAAAATGTAGCTGAATACTTAGGATCGGTAGTTCCGTAGTTTTGTAGAGTGGGCATCGTCAATAACTCAAATGTAGACTGAGTAAGCTTTTCAATAATCCACTCTTCCTCGAAGCTTGCGCGCCGTTCTTCTGCTAAGGCAGACGCTTCGGGAACGACGGTCGAATGTAACCCGATCGCACCTTACAGCCGCTTGGAATTTTCCAGTCTGACGAAAACCCTGCCCCTGCGGGAGCTTGCACCTTTTTGTCTGACCGCACCACGAGTCATAAGCTCTGCTATCGCTAAATGTAGCGATCAATTCATACCAAATCAGCCAACTTACTCGAAACCTGACCCTGGACATTCTTCCGCCGATCGTCATAAATCACCAAAGTTTCTAACTTCGCATGTCCGCTCAACAATCTTGCATTCCCGCACATTCCCATCGCTCAAATCCAAATAAGCCGTAATCGAACTATGTCTGACCCGATGCGGCGACATCCGTTTCTCAACAGCCGCCCCTTTTGCCAATCGCTCCACCAAATAACCCAAACTGCGCCCCGATAACCGCTTGCCATACGAGCGATTATCTAAAGCAATAAATAAATGTAGCAGCCTGCAATCATAATCGTTAGAACCTGCAATCATCGCATTTACAAGCCAGGATTAAATGCAACTATAATTTCACTCCAGCCAGGATTAATTGCAACTGAGCCAGAATTAATTGCAACCAACCTGCAATCATCGCTTTGAGCCAGGATTAAATGCAACTATCCGAAAGTCAATTCAGGCAGGCATTTGGCAGTTTAGTCACAAATCGTTCCAACCGCCAATCAAATTAGCGTAATTCCAGCCAGGATTAAATGCAACTATAAATTAGGGCAGAGACAGTAAAGAAAACGTTCGTTTTCCTTACGCTGATAAAAATTGTCGAGCTGAGTCTAGAACCGAATCAAGTTTGGTAACGAAACTCGGTAATTCTAACAGTGGCAACATATGTTGGTAATGCACGGGCTTCGTTACTCAGTTGCGCCAAAGCCAAAATGTTAATCGGTTATGCACGAGTTTCCACCGACGACCAAAATCTGCACCTCCAAATGGATGCTTTGGATGCTGCTGGATGTGAAAAAATCTACACAGACCACATCAGCGGCGTAAAAGCTGCCAGACCAGGACTGTCACTAGCATTTGAGGTAGCGCGGACTGATGATGTCCTAGTGATCTGGCGATTAGACCGTTTGGGCAGATCGCTCAAAGACTTGATTGAAAAAATGGACACCTTAGAGAAGCGCGGAATTGGGCTGTCTAGCTTACAAGAAGCCATCACCACCACCAATAGCAGTGGTCGATTGATTTTCCACCTCTTCGGCGCACTAGCAGAATTTGAACGTAATCTCATGCGCGAACGCACCACTGCTGGACTAGTCGCCGCCAGAGCGCGGGGTCGTTTGGGCGGTAGACCCAAAGCCCTCGACCTCGCCAAACGCCAATTAGCAGTCCAACTCTACACCGAGGGCAAACACACAATTATGGAAATTTGTAGCCTGATGGGAATTTCCAAACCAACGCTCTACAACTACATCGCTGAGATCGTTACCTGAAATGGCACACAAGCAAATCCCGGTCGAGGCACTGATTAATTTACGCCACCGCCTCGATGGGTTGCCCAGTCGCTGTCGGGAGCGGCGAATTATCATCGCAGAAACAGCCGCACTCTATGGTGTGTCTACAGATACTCTGTACCGAGCCTTGCGAAATGCTGCTCGTCCCAATTCTATCAATCGCGCCGATAATGGTGTACCCAGAAAACTGCCCTTAAAGGAGATGGAACGGTACTGTGAGATCGTCGCCGCGATGAAAATTCGCACCAGTAACAAAAAAGGGCGGCATATTTCCACTGGACGAGCGATTGAACTATTAGAAGAATTTGGCATGGAGACACCTGACGGCTTTGTCCAACCACCCAAAGGTGTATTGACCAAAAGTACTGTCAATTATTACTTGAAAATGTGGGGATACGACCGAGATCGGATGACCAGACAACCACCTGCGGTAAGGTTTCAAGCGACTCATAGCAACGAATGTTGGCATTTCGACCTCAGCCCATCAGATCTCAAACACGTCAAAGAACCATCCTGGGTGGAACCAGGGCGGGGGAATCCATTATTGATGCTGTACAGCATTGTGGACGACCGAAGTGGCGTATGTTATCAGGAATATCACTGTGTTTATGGTGAAGATGTCGAAGCTGCCTTGCGCTTCTTATTCAATGCGATGACCGTAAAAACCACCGAGGGCTTTCCCTTTCAGGGAATTCCAGAGATGATTTATGCCGACAATGGGCCGATTTCCAAAAGCCATGTCTTTCAAAACGTGATGGATTGCTTGAACATCAATCTGGTGACACATATGCCAGCAGGTAAAGACGGTCGGCGAGTCACAGCTCGTTCCAAGGGGAAAGTCGAAAGACCGTTTCGGACAGTCAAAGAGGCCCATGAAACCTTGTATCACTTTCACGAACCGAACAGCGACGTTGAAGCCAACTTGTGGTTGCGGCAGTACATATTGCATTACAACGATAAACCACACCGCAGCGAACCGCATTCACGCATCGAGGATTGGCTGCGGAATGCTCCCAAGACCGGATTGAGGTCGATGTGCAGTTGGGAAAGATTCTGTACGTTTGCCCGCGAACCACAACGTCGAAAAGTTGGGGGCGATGCCAGAGTATCGATTGAGGGGGTAGCTTATCAAGTCGAGCCAGACTTAGCTGGAGAATCAGTAATCTTGTGGTGGGGCTTATTTGACAACGAATTATACGTCCAGAAAGATGACCGTCGCTATGGACCATTTTATCCAGTTGACGGCCCGATTCCCCTGCATCGATACCGTAAATTTAAACAAACTAAAACTGAAGAGCGCGCAGATAAAATTGCCAATTTAGCTAAGAAATTGGGGTTGCCACGAGCTGCTTTAACCAACAATGCTGACTTACAGTTTTTAGTCGATAAATACAAAGAATTCGAGCCAACTGTAACACCCTTTCAAGACCCCGACCCCTATCAAGAATTTACTTATCCGACAGTATTATTTGCTAAAAGAGCGATCTCCGATTATCTGGCTAAACCTTTGGCAAAATTATCGAAAGAACAATTAATCTTTATCGATACACTCTTAGCTGAAACCTTGAATAAAAGAGTAATTATCGAACGAGTTCAACAGTATTTTTACTCACATCCAGGAGAACAGCAAAATGCTCACTGAAGTTATGGAACATTTTCGGTTAATTAGAGAGTTTCGTAAAGCCGGATACTATGATACCGAGTATCAACAGCAAATGTTTAAGGATATTAAAGCTGCAATCCATTCAGGGAAGCTGATTGCTATTACTGGGATTATCGGGTGTGGGAAAACAACCACGTTAAGACGCTTGTTTGAGATTTTGGAGCAAGAAGGGAAAATCTTGGTATCTAAGTCGCTGTCTGTATATAAAGATCGAGCGACGCTACCAACATTAATTGCTGCTTTATTTTACGATCTCTCAACAGATAAAGAGGTAAAAATTCCCGCCCTTGGTGAAAAGCGAGAACGCGAGCTGCGCGACTTGATTAGAAAAGGTAAAAAGCCAGTGGCACTATTTGTTGATGAGGCACACGATCTGCATTGCAGTACTCTAACGGGACTCAAACGGCTAATTGAAGTAGTTGAAGATGGTGGCGGTACACTTTCGGTGGTTTTGGCTGGTCATCCCAAGCTTAAAAACGATCTCCGCCGTCCAACAATGGAAGAAATTGGGTATCGAGCAACCGTATTCTCGCTAGAGGGCATTGTTGGTAATCAGCGGGGATATATTGAATGGTTGGTGGCTAAATGCACTACTGAAGATACTCAAATTGGTGACATTTTAGAGCCGGAGGCGATTGAACTACTCGCGACCCGATTGAGAACTCCGCTTCAAATCGAGCAGCATTTGACTCTAGCTTT
>CBDFFH010000019.1:0-49287 GCA_965246715.1 Chamaesiphon sp.
CCTGTCGCTCGCTCGGAAGTTCTCGGTTGGGCCAGCGAGATTTGTGGAGCACCTGAGTAGGCGAAAGTGCAGCTGTTCATTGTCCTGCTCGACGGGTGTCAGATAGATGCCTGTGCGATGCGCCTTCCCAGGCTTGGTAGACTCAGTGAGGGTTTGGAATGTGTGCTCCGTGGAAATCCGGTTGAAGAGATCGCAGCCTAGGTCGAAAAAACGTCGATAGTACACGCCGACACCATGTACGTTGATGGGCACCCGACCCAAATCCACCAGCGTCCATGTCTTGCCGTTGTCATCTTCGTTATAGCCGTGCGAGAGCCTCTCGATCGCGAATACCCGCTTGGCTGCATTGAGATTGTGGGCAGTTGACCTGGGATAAGTCGCCACATAAAATAAACGGTTTTTCTGGGAGAAGCTGAGCAGATTAGAGAAAATATTATCGATCGAGATTACAGAACCGCAAAAGTCGCCGATCGAGCCTTCATCTTCTAACGTAGATGGCGCGATTAGGATGTTATTTGCATCGAGGATGCGAGCTTCCGTTCTGTCTATCGTACGCATTAAACTGTATCTACCATACTTTCTAACACTAACTCCTGCCACTAGTGCCTCCCCAATGGCCAGTTCGGGCTGAATATATTCAGTCTAATTACTTCCAAAGATAAATTCCCCGACTCTAAGAATATTTGTCATAAATATTTAATTAAGATGCGAAATCGATCGAAATACAATCTAGCCGAGCGGCTAAAATTTAGGAGAGAATTCGATCGATAGTAAATGCGATTTATTTCCAAGTTTCGACACGGCGGTAAGACTCAATTCAATTGGCAACGTTTATCGATGGTTGTCTTGGGTTTGAGTGCGATCGGGCAACAAAAGTAGTGTGCTATTTCGCTTACAAGCTCTGCATCAACTGGGATTTAGTATTTTAGTAGTCGATTATCGGGGCTTTGGAGCCAGCGGGGGTAATTTTCCCACCGAACTTCAGATTTATGAAGATGCCGAGTTAGCTTGGCAATATCTCACAAAATCCCGCCAAGTTAATCCTGGTAATATTGCGCTCTATGGGGAGTCAATGGGTGGTGCTGTCGCGATCGATCTGGCGAGCAAGCATCCTGATGCCTTTGGAATTATCGCCCAAAGTACTTTTACTACGATGTCCGACGCAGCTCGCCAAGATCCGTTATTGCGTTGGTTTCCGATCGAATGGATATTAACAAATCGATTTAGATCGATCGAGAAATTACCCAATCTCAAAATTCCCATATTATTCATTCACGGCGATAATGATGATATTGTTGCCGTCTCGATGTCCGATCGACTCTATCGAGTGGCTTCAGAACCAAAACAACTTTATCTCGTTCCTGGCGGCGGACACCACGCGATCTACAAGCCCGAATCTTCATATCTACGAGCGATTAGTCGGTTTATCGCTCGATCGGAAAACCGATCGAATTCAGTCACAAACTAATCACTATGCCAAAATCGACGATCGAGTATTGGAATCCATTAATCCAGATAAATAACTACCTTGGAAACCGCTCCCAGGGCTGGAAGAAATGGTCGAAGAATTAACGCTGAGTATCCATACCGAAACTGGTGAATACAAGCGATCGAAAGTTGTCCGATCGGATTCCGTAAATGACAACATAAGCCATCAAAATAGTTTTTACGATCGCCTATGAAGAAGAAAAGGTTATTTATGCTGAATAAGCAGGGACATCTGGTAGACGGGATACTCGGAAGTCTTGTGGACAGGGACTTTGTGAGACTTGAGCGGACTGCAACCCATGAAGCATCTGTTTCTCAACTATGGGGGTTAGCTCAGCATCCTCACCATGTAATTCGGCGGGCAGTTGCCCAAAATCTAAATGCGCCTCTAGAAATTATCAAGCAACTTATATCAGATAGCCCCAAATTTATTTGAGGGCGGTGTTCGAGCGAAGCTAGAAGTCATTAAGCGGAAACGCTTAACCCGAACTCGCGTTAGTTAGATAGACAAATTTCCACTTAACACGCCAAATCAGGTACCCAAGCAGATTAAATTCAGTCTAAACACCCTAGAGAATAGTCGATCGAGTCTGGCACTATTTGTAACGATCGTCAATCCATGCCCAACTTCAGCCGATCTACTTAAGATCGATCTTCACTAGTTACGAGTTTTGTACTAAAATCGTCTGTACATATACTCCATCACTAAAAATAAAAAGTAGCTTGTGTTAAATCGTCGTCGCTGGGTAATGAATCTAGTCGTGTCAGTCTCTTTGCTGGCGCTAACTGGGTTTTCGCTGTTTCCGCTCGTCAATTTGGCATTAGATAGTGGTGCCGCATCTGCTACCGACTCAAATAGTCTGTCCGCCGCCCAGCTCGGTCAAATTCAAGCCCAAGCGCAGGGATACACTCAAGTGTTGCAAAAAGAGCCAGAAAACCAGGTCGCACTCAAAGGTTTACTCAATGCCCGATTGCAGTTGGGCGATATTAAAGGTAGCTTATTACCCCTCGAAAAAATTGCCGCACTCAATCCTCAAACTCCAGACTATACAGTACTGCTAGCTCAGACCAAGCAGTATTTAGGCGATCCTGAAGGTGCCACTGCTAGTTATCGCACGGTACTCGCCATTCAACCTCAGAACATCAATGCTCTGCAAGGATTGGTAAGTCTCCTCATCGATGCCAAACGTCCTGAAGCCGCAATGGGTGCCGTACAGGAATCGCTGAAGAAAGTCACATCGCCAGCAGATGCTACGCCGATCGAGTTATTATTGGCTCAAATCTACATTACCCAACAGCGCAACGCCGATGCATTGGCGATTTACGATAAGCTGATCGATGCAAATAAAGAAGATTTTCGCCCCGTCTTAGCTAAAGCTTTGGTATTCAAACAGATGGGCAATCTCACCGAAGCTCAAGCCTTGATGAATACCGCGATGGGTTTGGCTCCAGCTGAGTACAAAGACCAGATTCTCCAATTAGCACAAGCTACACAACCACCTAAAGCCGCGATCGCACCAAATCTCAGTAGTCCCGTACCTTCAGCAGTTTCTCCCAAACCAGAAACTGCCCCTCAACCTCAAGTAGCCAAATAGTTCGCTATTAATTAATACTTAGGGGATAGTAGCAGATTTGGCTGCGGATTGGCTCCTGGTGACGTTGGGAGCGTCACCAAAACCAGATCGAGTTGCAGACCAACGATCGCGAATCGATCGTTGGTTGAGACGGGAGAATTGCTATAATAGATAGTCCAGACTTCATCTTTAAAAATACATTGTCCTTGTTCCAACTGTGGCTATACTTGGCTCCACCTCTGGCTGGTGCAGTTGTCGGCTATTTTACCAATGATGTTGCGATCAAAATGCTATTTCGACCGTATACGGCGAAATATATTGGTAAATATCAGTTACCGTTTACGCCAGGACTGATTCCGAGCAATCAAGAACGATTGGCGACGCGGATCTCGGATACGATTATGGGTTCGTTACTAACCCCATCGGAACTGCAAAAAATCGCCAAGCGATTGCTTGAAGTAGAGCGAGTGCAGGCGGCAATTAGTTGGTTGCTGCAACTAGCTTTAGACCAGATTCAAGCAGATAAAGAACAGAAGACAGTCAAGATTTTAGCGAACATCCTCAAGGATTTATTAGGTGAGTCTTTACCTCGTTGGCTCCGAGTCTTAGCGCGGAAACCAGATTTTTTAGAACCACAGTTAAATCAAATCTTCGATCGTGCGATCCTAGAGTTTGAGTTGACTGATGCTCAAGCCAAACAATTGACCGATTGGTTGATTAATGTCATTTTACCACCAGAAACATTGCGCTTGGCGACGATCGATTTTTTGACCGATCGCAACATTCAAGCGATCGATGAAAGTTTTCGTGAAAAGAGCAGCGGTACTTATTGGGTAGTTGCTAATTTATTTGGTGTCAAGAATGCCCTCAGTCGGTTGCGCACCTTTTGTTTGGACGATCGCGAGCAAGCCAATCGAGTCATCGCCGATCTGATTAATGCCTTAAATATCCGCAATCGCGTGCAAGAGTTACTACGCGATCTGTCGCTCCAAAATTTACCCGTCTCCACTGTCAAACAACTTCGCAAAACTTTGAATGATAGCGTTCGCAGCTATCTTCAGAGTAAAGGGATTGAATTATTGCAAGGATTGACCGATTCGGTTGATTGGGAAAATATTGCCAATGTTGTCATCGGACGGCTCCGGAGTTCGACGATCCTCACCTCGTCTTTGGATGTCGTCAGCGCCGAATTAGCGACGATCATCGATCGCTATTTAGAACGCGATCTCGAACAAATTGTCACGCAAGTGATTCCGATTTTGAGTATCGACCAAGTAATTATCGATCGCGTCAAATCAACTTCTCCCGCAGATTTGGAAGCTGGAATCCAAGGCATTGTCAAAAGCGAACTGCAAGGGATTGTCAACCTCGGTGGAGTACTCGGTTTTATCGTTGGCTTGATGCAAACTGCCATTCTGTGGTTCCAACAATAACTAGTTTGCACCGGAAATTTATCTAGATTCAATTACGATCGAGCGTCCCAATTCGATCGCGATCTATAAATTTTAGTGGCTAATGACTAACGACCGATAAGTCAGGTTAAACGCATCAAAACTTGATATGAGGCGATCGAATTCAATAATACATACAACTTAAGCAGTATTTATGAACTAAATACATTTACGACGAATTCAATTAGAACTGATGTATAGTATAAGGCAATATTTATTTAATTTAATGCAATATAAAGTAGTCGATCGAAGGAATAACTTAAATCGTCGATATATTATAGAAGTAATTTGATTTCAACCAATAGTTCGTAAATTATAAAATACCTTCTAAAATTTCAGCCAAGTATTTGTCATCTATACCTGCTAGAAATCTCTTGCTTTTCACACTTAATTTCCGACTTTTATTTTGACTAATTAAGTTAATAGCTATGTGCCGTAATACTGCAAAATTAGCTGGCGCATTATCTTTCCTAATTCGACTATAATCTTCTCTTAAAGAAACATCAAGTACCCAATGAAGTGAATTTTCTATCCCCCAATGACCTCTAATTGCTCCGGCGACTCTCTTGGCATTATTAGCTAAACTACTAATAAAATAACGAGTCTCTATGGTGGTTTTATCCCCAATAGTTCTTACTGATTCAACCATCGCAATACTAGTCAATTTCATCCAGTTATGGGATGAATCTATTCGATCGGCAACATCTGATATCATTAAATAATTACGGATTTCTTCCCTACCCCCATTAATCTCCTTAGTCCTGAAATCACTCAGATTGAAACCTGCGCCACCAGTTGCAATAGCCTGTTTAAATAGCCTTTCTACTTGGTCGTATAAACTTGGTTGATTCTTTTTCACAGCAATTACATAATCTGCATCTTTTTCAACAATTTTTTTTACTATTTCTCTTTGACATCCCATTGCATCAATGGTAACTATACATCCGGCTAAATCTAGAACTTTAATTAATTCAGGAAGTGCTGTGATTTCATTAGATTTGCCCTCAACCATTTTCTGTCCTAATACTAATCTATTAGTTACAGCCCATGCACTAACAGTATTTAGTACACCTTGTCCATTAGTATTATCTCCTGAATTTCGAGATTGTTTGCCGTCAAGTGCAATTATTTCTCCTGCTGTTATTTTAGATATTCCTTTAACCCAACTCAGGAAACTTTTTTGAAATTCTTCAGGATTAATTCGTGAAAATACCCTTCCAAATGTATCATGTGATGGAATACCATGCGGCAACTCTAAAAATTTACCTAGCCATTCCTTCTTCGCCAAACCATAAATTTCTATATCTATCCATGTATCAGCTCCAGATACTACAGCACAAATGGTAATGGTGATGATATCAATTAATTTATGCTTTTTCCCGCGCTCTGTCCTGTAGTCTTCTACACTCTCGAAGTGTTCTATAATACTATATTTTGGCTTCAGCTTCATTTTAGTTAAATTAAATTTGTTAAATTCTAACATAGTTAATTAGCTCTAACTATTACCTAGCAGTAATTACAAGATTTCTAGATGCTATTTATTCATTCGATCGTCAAAGTTTTTAGTAATAACAAATTTAAGTGCGTTTAACCTGACCGATAAGTCTATATTTAAGTTAGCCGATCGCAATTGAGTAATGGTAATTTCTGCTGGCAATCTAGCTTGCCAATGTCAGCCATTGCCCTTCCCATAAATATCGCAGCGCCGAATTACCTAATTTTATCGAACCATCCCAATTAACAATTTAATGATTAATTAATTTTTCCAATTCAAAAAAACTGGTATGTTTTTAAAGACTGGAGAACTTTAAGGTGCTAATTTACGTCTGAGATCTTCAAGGTACGAGAGTACATCTCAGCTCGAACTTCACCCAGATCGACCCCCAATCGATCCATTCACCAACTTATCTTAGCGTCCGCTCGCACGCTAGAGCCTTAAGAAAGTCGTGAGGGAAAAAGTTTTGGCAGCCACTTGTAAAGGGAGTTAAACAAAACTCATGCCTAGTGCAAAAACTCAAACGATCGGTCAACCCAGATATACAGGCGATATGGTGCGTACCTATCTTCATGAAATCGGTCGCGTACCACTGCTGACTCACGAGCAAGAAATTTGCTACGGGAAGCAGGTGCAACAAATGATGCTGCTACAAGAGGTCAAGCAGAGCCTCGAACAGGTATTAGAGCGTCCGCCGACTACTATTGAATGGGCGAGTAAATCGACGCTTACAGAGACCGAACTCGACCGAGCATTGCGGCGCGGTCTTCAGGCAAAGCAAAAGATGATCGCCGCCAACCTTCGCTTGGTAGTTGCAATTGCTAAAAAATACCAAAAGCGCAACCTCGAATTTCTTGACTTGATTCAGGAAGGTTCGCTCGGACTAGAGCGCGGTGTTGAAAAATTCGATCCGACCCGAGGGTATAAATTCTCCACCTATGCTTACTGGTGGATCCGACAAGCAATCACCCGCGCCATCGCCCAGCAAGGTCGATCGATCCGACTGCCGATTCATATTACCGAAAAACTCAACAAGATCAAAAAAACCCAGCGGGAATTGTCCCAACAACTCGGACGCAGTGCGACTTCAGCTGAAATTGCCACCGCGCTCGAACTCGAACCCGCCCAAATTCGCGATTATCTTAACATTTCGCGCCAACCGATCTCACTCGATGTCCGGGTGGGGGATCGTCAAGATACCGAACTCTCGGAGCTGCTCGAAGATGGCGGGATCTCCCCAGAAAAATACACGGTGCAAGAGTCACTGCGCCAGGAGTTACAAGCTACCCTTGCCGAACTATCGGTTCAGCAGCAGGAAGTAATTAGTTTGCGGTTTGGGTTGGATGGCGGTAAAGAGCTATCGCTGGCAAAAGTTGGTGAAATTCTCAATCTCAGTCGCGAACGCGTGCGGCAATTAGAACATCAAGCGCTATCGCACTTCCGCCGCAGTCATAGCAGCTTCCGCGATTATGTCGCCAGTTAACCAGTTCAAACTTTGATTGCGCGATCGATATGCCCCCTTTGCACTAGGTTAGACTAGGGTAAGAGGGCATATTTATTTTTGTCAGTTTACAGAATGCAGAAGGTAAATTGAGGTTATTGCTGAAGATCGTCATCAAATTTTTGCAGTCTGTCCGCAATCGCCAACCACTCTATCTTATTAGTGCGGCAATTGCAATTTTAGATTTAGTTGTGATTCATCTGATTGGGATGGCAGACCGTCCTACTCAAGCGGCTTTACCGCAGATTGCCGATGGTGCTTATCTATATGGCGAAGTCTCTCGACCGGATGTAATTGGTAAAGAGTATATCGCGATCGACAAGCGCGGCGATCGCGTAATTGGGGCATTTTATCTCCCGCGTTCGGAATTTAGCTGCTTTTACGGTCGGGTTCAGGGTTCGCAACTAAACATCACGTTAGTCGATCCATTCGATCGCCAAAAATCTAATTATACGCTCGCTGTCACTGCTAATGGTTTGACTGCCAGCAGGCAACAAAAACTGGGAACGCCTACCTATCGATCGCTGGGCAAGCTTGGTAAAATCGATCGGCAGATCTTAACTAGTTGCAAGAGCCAATTTAAAAACGTCAAGCAGTAGGCGTGATGCCCACGACAACAGGGTGAGAGTAGTAACTACCTTCACCCCAAATTGACGATCGGATTGAATTGCCAAATAACTGCGATCTGTGTTCTGCTAAAGTTGCTGATGAAGATCGCCAGTCATTCGCGTTAGATTAGTAGCTGGGCTTGTTGCGGAACTCACCACCGCTACGACCGCCGCCAGCAGCATCTTCACGGGGACGAGCCTTGTTGACTTTGAGATAACGCCCCATCCACTCAGCACCATCGAGATTGGTGATGGCATTGTCTTCGCTGGCATCATCAGACATTTCGACAAAAGCAAAGCCACGCATTCTGCCAGTCTCGCGATCTGTAGGTAAGACAACGCGTTTGACTGTGCCGTAATCCTCAAAAACTGTTTTTAAGTCTTCTTCGGTGGCTTGATAGGACAGGTTTCCGATATAAATGGTCATGTGAGAATCGATAAAGCTGGACGAGACACCTTACCGTGCAGTCAACCGACGTAAGTTGGCCGCTAGCAAAAAGCAACGCAACTAAGCCTGGTTCAAATCGCTGGTCGATCGAAAATTCGAGCAAAACTCACCTTCACAAGGTAGTCGTCCAAATTTTAAAATTAACCAACGACATTACTGCACGAGTAATTATCTTTTCTATCATACCCGATTTGCTCAAAAACCGAGTTATCTAGATTACAAGTTTACCGATTCTTTGCACGACCGAGTGGTTGAGTAAATGTACTTATCGAGAGTTTAATCGATATCGATCGATTGTGGCCCTTGACGATTGCCTGTATCGGTTTGAGTATTAGCTGGAGTATATCCTGCTTGCTTTTCCAACCATGTTTTGATGGGGTCATCATTGAGATTGAGCCGCAACACACCAGACATGAAACCGTTGCAAAAAGCTACTGGTTCTTTCGCTAGTTCTTTAAGAATCGGTGTTAGTTCGTTTAAAAGCATACGATCGATCGGGCTAAACTGTAGGATATCTGTCATTTTTGATTCTAGCGCGTCTAGAGTTGGATCGATATTTGGAATCGGGTCTTCAGATCGCCGATCGGCTAAACTGGATCGATGGGCGATCGGGCAAGAAGCGCTCGCCACTGTAACTATCAAGCAAGTCTAGTCACTAATTCAATTTTGAACTCGTCGTCGTTCGCACTCTCCCACCTCCAAACCCCACTTGTCATTGGCTCTCTCCAGCTCCACAGCCGCGTGCTCCAGTCGCCCTTGTCAGGCGTTACCGATCTGGTGTTTCGGCGATTGGTGCGGCGCTATGCCCCCGATTCGATGATGTATACCGAGATGGTGCAAGCTTCAAGTTTGCGCCATCTCAAAGAAGTGCCGCGCATCATGGAGATCGATGTCAACGAGCGCCCGATTAGCATTCAGTTATTTGACTGTCGCCCAGATTTTATGGGCGAAGCAGCGCGAATTGCAGTCGCACAAGGTGCCCAATCGATCGATATTAATATGGGTTGTCCGGTTAATAAAATCACTAAAAACGGTGGTGGTTCGTCATTACTCCGCGAACCCGCTACGGCAGTGGCACTTGTCAAGGCGGTAATTAATACCGTCGATGTGCCAGTGACGGTGAAAACCCGCATCGGTTGGGACGATGATGAGATTAATATTTTGGACTTTGCGCGGCGGATGGAGGATGCTGGGGCACAGATGCTCACGGTTCACGCCCGCACGCGCGCTCAAGGTTACAATGGCACGGCGAAATGGGACTGGATTCGTCAAGTTAAGGAAGTATTATCGATTCCCGTAATTGCCAACGGGGATATCTTTTCGGTAGAGTCGGCGATTGCTTGTCTGGCGAAAACTGGAGCCGATGGAGTGATGTGTTCGCGGGGGACGCTCGGCTATCCATTTCTCGTCGGCGAGATCGACTATTTTCTCAAGACAGGGGAATTATTACCACCGCCAAGTTCGATTGCCAGATTAGAATGCGCTAAAGAACATTTACAAAATTTGTACTTATATAAAGGCGATCGTGGTGTCTTCCAGGCACGAAAGCATCTGACTTGGTACGCAACCGGGTTTCCAGGTGCAGCGGAGTTACGGACTTATTTGCAAGCGATCGATAATGTAGCCGAAGGTTGGGAATTACTCGATCGGCAAATTGAAATTTTCGCGAATCAACCGCTGGCGGTTCTCTCTAGAGAACTAAGCAATTAAGCAGTTCTATTCAGAGAACTTTTGCTATTAGCCCGAACTTATAGTTCAGGGCTGTGCTTAAGCGGAGAAAATCAATTTTCCCTAACCCGAACTGGTGCTGGCTAGACTTTTGAGGGATTTAACATTCAATATTAACTCACTCCCTACTAATAACCTACCGTTGAGTAACTGCCGAAGGCAATCTAAGCTAGCATACCAGAAATCCATTCGCAGGGGAGCCTGAGGGGCGGCGACCCGCTCCTCAGCGGGGGGTCTGGGGGTTCCGACCCCCAGATTCGGGTTTTTGCGTCTACCAATAACATTTTTACTTCTCGCAATCAATCGCGAATGGGAAGGCTTCGCCCACAATTCAAGCTCGAACTAAAAGCGATAACTTTTATTGCCCACCCATAGACTTACAGGCACCGGATGACCGCTACTGTCGATTTTGACCTCTACTAACAACTTACGGGGATTGCGACCGATATCGCTGTTAACAGTATCCTTCTCTGATTCGGGCATATAAAACTTCTCGATGCCATAGCTGATATTATTCTGCCAGCTAGAGTTTTCAGCCTGAATTCCTTGAATCGCGATTTGCCCGTTAGGTAAATTAGTCGGACGTTGTGCTGAAACAGCAATCGGTCGAGCTATTTGTTGTCCTGGAGTTGACGGGAGCGCAAGCGTCACAAAAAATTCACCAGTCTTGGACTTCTTATCACTGAAAATTTCACCACCAGGTAGTTTTGCCAGTTTAGATCGATCGGCGATATCGTAGTTGAGCGTCTGATAATAACCGCGCAATAGATCGTAGGGATCGACTGGCGCAGTTTGGAGGAAGACGGTAGTACCAGTATTGAGAGTATAAATCGCTGGAGCGGCGATCGTTGATAAGAGCGCAAATTGCGCCCCCATTGCCAACCAAAAATTACGTTGGGGGATGGGAGTAGGTTGACTTTCCCGATCGAGTTGTGGCTGTGGCGGTGTGTCGGTCGGGTTGAGAATTGTATCTGACATAATTTTTTTAAGTAGAAGTAATATTTAACGAACTAGTCGCAGCCGCCGCTCGAACCACATACCTAGCGCGATCGTTACTGCGCCACTGGCGATAAAGAGTAAGGCTTTGAGACTCAGATCCGTCTGTGTCAAGGCAAACCAAATTAAAATCCTCATCGATATCAACAACCAGCCGAAGTAAAAGGCACCGCGATCTGCTGTCTGTAAGCTCGTGCGGATGCAGCTCAGGGTGACACCAGCCAGCAGGATGAAGAACAGCGCTGGGAGCACAGCCGCGATCTGAACCCCGACAGCACCAAGCGCTAGCAATCCAGTGATACTCAGTCCCAATCCCAGCATGAGTAAGTCGTTTCGCTGCCAGCGACTGGACAATCGCCACAATGTTACCCACAATCCGATCGTCAATCCCACCAGTAGGAGGAGATCCCAGGGTACGGTACCTAAAAATTTGCCACGCTCGGAAAATCGCAGCGCACCTGCAATGAAATAGTCTAACGATAGAAAAAAACAGGTGAGACCACCAGAGAATACGGCCATGCGTTGACTGAAGTGCGCGAACTTCTGTCGGTAAGCAGGCAGCGGGAAATATTCCTCAACTCTACCCGCAGCCCAAAACAACAGCAGTGGCAAGCTACAACCGAGTATTACAGGTGAGATGTTTAGCCCACTAGTAGAGGAGAAAAATTTGAACGTATAGGCAGTTGCCGCAAACTGAAATGCAGACAACCAGGCGATCGCACCCAGCCCAAAAATTAAAGGCGATCGACAACGATAAGCCAAGGGTAAAAAGAGGATTATCGAGAAGATGGGCATATACTCAAACAGCCATTGCGCCCAAAGTGGTGCGGTTGCCACGGCATCTCTAGCCATGCCCATACCTGAAAATGCTGCGCCCCAGTAGCCACAACCCATCAACGCGATCGCCATCACACCCAAAGAAGGCAGTTTGAGAGTGTAAGCCATTAGCAACACCCCGATCGACCAACCCATGAATAAAATAAAGGTATCGCCAGAAACTTGAAATAACTGGGCTAGCAGCGCCAGATCTGCCCCGAAAATCATCGCCCCCAAAATGAGCAAACCTTGCCCGAGGCGGCGAGTATCTGACTTTTGCCATAGGTAAAAGCCGCCAGCATTCACTGCCAGTAGTCCACCCAGCAACACGGCGATCCGGTAGGGTTTGTCTAAATACTGCCAATTGAGGGCGACGAAGCTCAAAATCCCCAAACCAATTAGGATGCCCCCCAAGCCGATAATGGCACTGATAAAGGTACCGCTAGCCTCGGCATCGAGTTTGTCGAAATTATAGCGATCGGCTAGACTTGCATGGAAGTCGCTATCGATAAAGCCTTCCGATCGCCAGCGATTGGCTTCCTGTTGTAAAGTTCGGCGAAATTTAATATTCGGCATCTTTCATTTGCAACGATTGGGTATTATTTCCTTCATTGTCTCATCCTGATTCTTCCTGACTGGAATACCTTATGCCAGTTTTAGAATTGTCAATCCGCTCGATGTTGCTAAAAATAACGAGTGCCAACGATCTCTATGCGATCGTCGGCACTCGTGGAGCACTAAAAATATAATTTTTTCGGTATATTATTTCAAATCTAGAGCCGTAGCGTAACTACAATCGAGCTAATTGCAAGCCGAGATTACGCCGCCGTCCTATAAATTACCGCGCAAGGCTGCGAGCAAAAATACTACAACAGGACCAGCAATCATAATCATTGCCACCATTGACAGTTGGGCGATTACTTCCCAATTAATACTGAGTACGCTATCAACAATACCGCTCAAAAAGTCCATATTTCCTCGCAAATGGATTTAAATTTATCAGTTAGCCTACAGGATCGGCCATCCAATTCTAGCGATGTCTGACCACTGTAGATTAATTTCATTTACAAAAGTACATATAAATAGTGGCTAGTGGCTAGTGAATAGTGGATAGTGAAGAGTGGATCTTAACTGTTAACCGAACTATGGCTACTTGGCAGTGTATGAAGCAATGTGGGGCTTGTTGTAATCTCGATCCGAGCGATCGACCGGAATTAGAAGAATATTTGGATCCAGCCCAACTAGCAATCTACCTGAGTATGGTGGGCGCAGATGGCTGGTGTGTCAATCTCGATCGAGATACGCGATCGTGCAATATTTATGAAGTACGCCCGTCCTTTTGTCGGGTACAGGAGGATACATTTGTCGCAATGTTTGGGATCGAACCGGAAGAGCTAAATGATTTTGCGATCGATTGCTGCCGCCAACAGATCGAAGGTGTTTATGGTGAACTCAGTCTCGAAGCCATTCGCTTTGACAAAGAGGTCGGAATTTCGCTTGAGTTGTAGACCTTTGGCGATCGATATGACAAAATGAGGAGAATATGAGAGCTGGTCATAGTTCGTCCGCTCCCAAAATCGATCCCCCTCCAACCTAGAATTTTCCCTAATCGATGTTACTTCCTCCACCATTAGGTTCTGCCGACTCAGAGCTACCCTCGATCGATGCTATCCCGCCAGTAGTGGAAATAATCCCGTCCACAGAGTATCCAAAATCTGGAGCGTGGGCTACTTTCTTCTCAACGTTCATCACCATTTTTCTAGCTGAAATGGGCGATAAAACTCAGCTAGCGACATTGCTGTTGAGCGCTCAATCTCAATCGCCCTGGATTGTCTTTGTCGGTGCTAGTAGTGCTTTGATTGCGACTAGCTTGGTAGGCGTACTATTGGGACGTTATCTAGCTAAGGTATTAGCGCCAAAAACTCTGGATATCGCCGCTGGGGTATTACTGCTCGTAATTTCGATCCTGTTGTTATGGGATGCGATCCATCTCTAGCACGAGTCAGTTGTCCCAAAGAACGCAGTAGCTCCCTTGTCATAACACTGGCATTGGCTCCAGCAACGCAATTTCACAGTAGGATCGGGGTGAGTTAACCAATCTCGATCGGAAAAGTTTACGATTCTTAGTGTTGAGAGTTACCGCTAGATATGAAGATGAAGATAGATAAGACGATCGATGTCAATCGGGAAAATTACTGGATCGCAAGGGTTCTATGCAGTCTACTCTAAATCGAAGTCGCTGAGGCTAGCATCGATCGGGGGTGAAGCAACTAATTTTCTTAAAATATTGAGACAATCGTTCTCAGCTAAAGATTAGATTCGATCTATACTTATCGCTCGTGACCGAGCATCAGTTTATTTGCTTGGTTCGTTGGGTTCTAGATAATCAGTGATGTGAGACCAAAATTATGATAACTACTACTGTTGCTAACTTAAGTGAGGATACCGGACGCATATTTGAGATCGCAGTTACAGGCAGCACACAACAAGCAAGGTTGCGGACTAGCAGTTATAAAATTAGAGTAAGTTACTCCACCTTAGCAAAAACCATTCGCTCGATCGCTCAACGAGGTGGAAAAATCGTCGATGTCAAGATGTTAAGCATGTTTGAGCCTGAGGGCGAGCGCATCCCAGCGGTGGCTGAATTGTCGCAGCCGATTACCGAAGCAGTTGACAGTATGCCAGCGGTGGCTGAATTGTCACAGCCGATTACCGTGGATGTAGCGCAACCAGCTGTAATCCAACCAACCGTTAAACCGACGAACAATCGGCCAGCAGCAGCGCGTAGCAAACACTCGAAATCCAAAAAACGTTAAGTAATTGTGGATTGCAAAGAGTGCGATCGGGGCTAGCATCAATTATGCCAACCTCCGATCGCACTCTTTGCTGTAGCCGGATGAACATCACATCAAAACTAGATTTGACAGGTGGATTTTTAGATTAGTTCAGTGAAGATTTGAACAGATGTTTGTGGAGCATTTTTAGAATCAAATCTGCTTGTACTGGTTTCTTGATAAATCCATTCGCACCGACAAATTTGGCATGTAGACGATCGATAGAACCATCTTTACCAGTGAGAATAACGATCGGAATATTTTTTAATAATGGAGTTTTCCGAATCTGCTTGCAGACTTCATAACCATTCATAATTGGCATTAACAAGTCTAGAAAGATAAAATCTGGATTAGTTTTAATTAAACTAGTAATAATTTTGAGCGGATCTTGAATTCCAAAAGAGCAGAAGTTATGTGCTGTTAAGATTTTCTCCAAACTTTTATAGACATAAATACTATCATCGATACAAGCAACTAATGGCCGAGTTTTAGAGGTTGAGTTGTCAGAACTATCGTTATTAGTAATAGTTATGCTCTCATCGCTTTTAGCCACCCACTTGAATTTAGATGCTAGCGGTAAGCTCAAACTGATTTCACCTAACAGCAACAATGGTAATAACGGTTTCGTAAAATCAAGTAAATTTTTCTGATGGTAAATTGCTAAACTTCGTAGCGAGCGATGACCGTCAAACGATAAAATTGCCTTAGCAACATCCGTTCGATCGATCGGCCAGTCGAACTTTGTTGAGATGTTTATAACAGGAGACAGACTAGGTGCATAAGCTACCCCTGTTAAGGTGACAAAAGCATGACTAAGTAGTGAGGAGCCGAAAAGTAGCAATATGAGGATGTTTGGGGTCATACTTCTTCTTTGTGGGCGGCTTTTTTGCTCCTCGTGGGGACGACAAGAAACGTTTGAGATTCACATGACTTGCACATGCTCGCAAAAACTCCGCTAACAAAAGCACACTCATGTGTGCAAAAGGTTGCCAATCCTCAGCACAGATCGCAATCTCCATCCCTCGAAAAGTTGACTGGACTTCTTCAACCACATAATAATTGGATAAGCTCGACTCAATTTTTCCGGCACCATGAACATCTTTAAGCGCAGCTTTAACCGTAGATAGAATGTTAAACGCCATCAGTGCTATACAAAAAACGCACAATGCCGCTTTGGGATAACCCAATGTCTTGAGTTCACAATTAAAAGTATCAGTAATAACTTGGAACATCTGTTCGATTTGCCATCGATTGAGGTAAAGATCTGCCACCATGATGGCTGTCACCTCTGTCTGAGGCAAATTAGTTAACACTGTTACTTGTAAATCGCCATGACGAGTTGAGTGTTTCAGTTGAATCGTCACTCGGCGGACAAAAAGACCAGGCGTTGCTGGATTAGGATATGATCTAAGGCGATCGAGAGAAGTAACAAGAGCAAATATCTAAATGGAATGTCCTGAATGTAGATCGTCTAATATCAATAAAAATGGGCGAATAAAGGGAAAGCAGAACCATATTTGTAAAGACTGCGGACGGCAATTTATAGATTGTTATGAAGCACACAGAGGATATTCACCACAAATCAAGCAGAAATGTTTGTCAATGTATGTTAATGGGATGGGATTTCGAGCAATAGAAAGAGTAATGGGTGTGCATAATACAACTGTCATGGATTGGGTGAAGCAAGTAGGGGGAAATCTCCCAGATTACTATAATTCAGACCAAATACCAGAAGTTGGTGAGTTGGATGAGTTAGAGACGTTTGTTGGCTCAAAAAAAACAAGATCTGGCTCTGGACGGCAGTAAATCACTTTCAGATGGGTATTTTAGGATGGGTATTAGGCGACCACAGTGCTAAGACATTTAGACCGCTATGGGAGAATTTGGTAAGTACATGGAAATGTTATTTTTATGTGACGGATGGGTGGAGGGTCTATCCAATATTTATTCCAGATGGTGACCAAATCGTGAGTAAAACTTATATGACAAGAGTTGAGGGTGAAAACACTAGGCTCAGACATTACTTAGCTCGATTAAAAAGAAAAACATTATGTTATTCTAAGTGCGAACAAATGCTAAAGCATTCTATTAGATTGTTAATTCATTATCTTAAATTTGGTGAAGTACCAACTCCTAATTCAGTTAGTTCTGGCGATCGACGGCACAGATTACCTCTCGATCGCCAAATCATATCTTAATCCAGCAACGCCAAAGACCACTATCGAGTCGAACCTGTTGCTCGAAAATAGTGCCACTGTCATTTTGCCCAACTGCCAATCTTGGTGTTATTTCCGTCCATTTCAAACCCAGGTGCTCTCGAATCACAAAACTGGCTCCATGTGTACTAATACCAGTCAAAAAGTCCTTGGTGCAAAAATTCCGGTCAGCAATCCATACTTGCCCTGCTTTGACCGTTTCGAGCACTAATGGTAGCAACGATCGCTCTTGAGCGTGAGCATCTTCTTCTGGAAATACATCCACGACCATTTCTCGCTGCGGGTCTAGTACCGCGATTGCTTGTCCTGGCAAGGCTCCTGCAACTTCTGGTCGTAATACCTTTAGTCGATGTTCTGTGCCCCCGATATGATTCCCATCAATGATTCTGACTTCGGATCCTGGTAAGACGACCTTAATTGCTTGAGTAAATTCTGTGACTACTGAGGAAAGTTGTTCGCCACTATACCGCACCAATGCCTGAGACAAATTAGGTTCTAGCCCATTGATTTTGGCATACAAGGATACTTTCGACACCCCCACTACTTTCTCGAATGCTTTGTAAGCGGCACCCACTGATGGATAAATCCCGCAGACGACTAAGCTCATGATTCCGACTACGTTTGAGAATAAGAGTTCTCTGGTGTACTGCCGCTCGGCAGTGTCTTCAAACAACCGCTCTAGTTGCTCTGTGGCAAAGATTCTTTCCATAATTGCTCTTACCATCACTGTCAAAGGTGTCTGTTCTACAAATCTCTCAAAGATGTCACTAATCATCTTCAATTCCCTCACTCTGCTTAGGTTTTCAGCTTTCGAGTCAGATTATACTCGGCTTTTATGCCCTTTGAGGCTCTACCAGTACAACAGCTCACCTTAACAGGGGTAGTGCATAAGCAGCAAGCCCTACGTTCGTCCATTCTTGCCAAACTTGAATCGCTCCAGCTAAAATTGGTTCGATATCCAGAATGGGTAAATTTGGATCGGTAACAATAAGATTACTGTTAATTGGTACTAGTTGATAAGATAATCGATCGCGTTTGTGTTGACTGAATTGAATGATATCAAAAATAACTTCCTCGATCGCATGTTGTTGTGCCAATATATTAGAGTTTAAAAACATTTCCTCGTTATTAATAGATTTGACAAAGCGATCGAGCGGTAAATTAAGGCAAGCTACTGCTAAACTTCGTTGCCAGCGATTGCTTGAGTCGATGCCACCACTAATAGTTGCTAAGCGCCCCGATAAAAAGCAAAAAAACCAGTTCGGCAGCTCGTCTATTTTAACTATTAAGTTGCCGCTAAAATAATTCTGCTTGATATCATTTATCTGAATGATAAAATTTTTGAAACTAATATTAACATGCTCGTTTCGATCTTGGATACTTTGGCTCATGATTACTCAAGCGAACTCGTTGCTGTTTAAATACTAACTTTTACGGCGTAACGCATACATTTATCGGCGGTGCTGAATTGGGGTATAAAAAAGACGGAGGGGGAGATGTCCAGTTAATTGTTATAAAAACAGTAAATCATCCCTAAAATCAGCAACACCCATCGATCGCTTACTTATTGGTTCACTCGTCTTAGCATACAAAAAAGGATCGGTAATGTTTCGAGCGAATACTTCGGATATCTCTTGATAGTGTACCCATCTCGATCGTCAAATCGCCGATCGCTTCTGCCAACGCACGATAAATAACATCCATCCTCAGGCGGATCCCGAATTTTGACGCAGTATGCTAAAATCTTTATCCGTTACGAAATGTGCAAGATGAGATTCCCAGCTCTGGAAGTGAGGATAATACCGTCAGATCGCGACAAATAGCCAGTAGTACAACCAATTGACAAATGATAGAATACTTGACATCGCACAACTTCTTGTGTGGTTTGAGGTGTGGAGTCTAAAAACAATGTTGAAAAAATCCGTTTCACTAGTGTTAATAACACTATCTATCGGTAGTGTAGCTGGCTGTAGTACTAAGATCGCCGATCGACCAGTGACGACTACGAAGCCTGCCACCTCTGGAGCTATGACTACTACTAGCAATAGCAAACCTGCAACGTCTGCGGGGGCATTGCCTGTCGTCCCTGCCGGAACGACGATCGATACCGATTTACAGCGAGAACTTTCTTCTGGTAAAAATCGTAACGATGAAAAATTTACAATTAAAGTGAAGAATGGCTCTGTTGGTAAATATGCAGTACTAAAAGATGCCACGATCGAGGGACACCTAGAAAATGTCACCAAAGCGGCAAAAGGTAAAAAAGCGCAGCTAAACCTATTTTTCGATGATATCAAGCTCAAAAATGGTGATGTTTTACCGCTCGACGCTAGCTTAATCAACACGAAAGTTGAGACAAAAACTAAGGGTCAATTTCTCAAAAATACGGGAATCATTTTAGGTGGCACGATTGCTGGGCACTTTGTCGGCGATAAAGCCAATTTCAAACACGGTAAACTTGCTGGAGCCGCCGCCGCGACAGCTTTTGTATTATCGAGTCCCGGTGGTGAAGTAGTGCTGAAAAAAGGTACGGATTTACAGCTAAAACTTAAATCTAATCTCGATCCAAATTAAGTTTAGTTTGGAGTTAAGCCGCTCGCTAATGGTGAGCTATTAAAGCGTCGAGGTTGCAACAGTGCGATCTCGGCGCTATTTAATAATAATTTCGATAATTAAATTCGATCGCCCCCAGATAACTACCCGATCTGCTGCGATCGCGCTGCATTCACTTTGCTATAATGACACACGAGCAGTAGATTTCAGCGCGCTCGATCGCTTGCTGATAGCCAACCACCTACATGGATAGATTGTGAGTGCGAGCGGCAGATGTGGAGCTTCGACTGAATTTAGGGGATGGGCAGAGGCGAGATTTATTTATTATGGTTTACGAAGAAGATCTAAATTTCCTTGAGGATGACATCGATCTAGAAAGTCCTCTCGACGATCTGGATACTCTGGCTGTACTCGATGCCAATACCGAACCACCCAAGCCAGATCCAGAGGAAATGCTGTCATTACTCGATCGTGCAGTCACCGAGCAACGGATGCTAGCTGCCCGAGCTTTTTGTGAAATTCAAGATGCACGCGCGATTCCCCATTTGATCCGCTTGCTCGCCGATCCTTGTCCGCTGGTGCGAGTTTCTGCGGCTTATGCGCTCGGGCGCAATCCTAGTCCGGATGCAGTCGAACCGCTGATCCACCAACTCGAGCGCGATTGGAATGGTTATGCTCGGAAAGGGATTGTTTGGGCTTTGGGCAACTGTCACGATCGGCGTGCGCTCAAGCCATTATTGCACGCGCTGAAGATGGATATCTCAGCCGTCCGGTTGTGGGCGGCAAGTTCGCTCGCACAGGCAGCAGACCTCAGTTATGAGGCGGTAGTAGCAACGGTACCGCCAATTATTGAAGCTTTGATTAACGACCCACTCGCAGCCGTCCGCAGCAATTGTGCGTGGTCGTTAGGGCGATTGTGTCGGGAGTTGCCCTCTAATGTCGTATATGCAACTGCGGTTGATGCGCTGATCCAAGTATTGGAGGAAGACCGCGATCTTGGTGTCCGGGAAGATGCCAAAGCAGCTCTGCTCAAGCTGGGCGATACGCGGGGTATTCAAGCGATCGAACAGCTTGAGTTGGAGTAAATTTTAGGTTGGGTAGAGCAAGGCGAAACCCAACACACTTAGCTAGATCGGTTACTCCCCTTTCGCTTCTTTAGCGACTTGTTCGATTTCATCAGTCGCCAAGATTGCCAAATTTTGTTGTGCCAAATCACCACCCAATGCCCGCAACGAACGCGCTAATTGATAGCGGATTTGCCAATCGGGGTGGGTGACAAAGGGAATGATGCTCTCAACCGCACTCGGATTGCCCAGTTCGCCAATCGCACCAATCGCCGCCGTTTGTACCAAAGCCGTCGGCGAGGTAAGCGCGGTTTTTAATAAATCTAAGCCGCGTGGTTCGCCCAATTCACCTAGCGCGGCGATAATGCTAAACTGTACCAACCATTCCGGCGTAGTCTGATACAGATGCTGGAGATCGTCAAAAGCAGCTACGATCTTTAATGCGCCGATCGCATCGGCGGCGGCGGCTTGAACATCAGGTTCGGGATCGTTGACCAATCGATCGCGTAAAATAGCCGAACTCTCGACTAAATCTTCTGTGCCTAATGATGCTAATTGACTTACCGCTGCATAGCGCACTCTCGTGTCCTTATCTAGCACCAATTGTTTGATATAACCATAAGCCATCGCTGGTTCGATGTCCCGCACCAGATTCAAGGCTTTGATGCGATCGCCTTTAGATTCAGAATTAACCAGTGCAGTAATCGATTCAGTCATGGCTCGGTATAGGTAGAGTACATGATATTAACCTAGCATTTGTCAGGGTGGGTTTTGAGATAAGTTATCGATCGCACAAATTACAGATTACAGACTTACAAACCACATTATCGATCTGGTAGCTGTCACCCCGATGCTCTTCTAGTTAATCTGGTGGTTGTTAGCTCGTCCAATCCATTTAACCCAGCGATAAAATCTCTTGCCAGTCGATCGATCCTACCGCTCTCACAACCATCGGGAACAGTTAAAAACAAGCTAACGGTACTAGTTAGCTCGCTAGTTGTGACTTGCGGACTCGGACGGACGAATAGATCGAGTTGTTCGAGTTGAATTACCAAGCCGATGAGACAACCCTCCAAAATTCCTAGAGATTTTTCGCGTTCCTGGAGATCGGCAGTTACGATCTCGATCGTTAACACAGTATCAAATTCTGCCTCAAAATTAACTAGTGAATATAGCATTTGCCAATTACTTTTATCGACTAAAATTTGACTGGTAATTACCGCACCTCTAGCCAACTCAGCTTGTAAAATTCGAGCGGTAGAGCGCGTAACGTTTCTAGCGGTATTTTTGCAAGGTTCGATCGAAGACACGATTGGTAACCAATCCCTAGGCACATGCGCTTCATAAGCTCTGCCTACAGCTGTGAGCGATAGCGGCTCGCTCCAATCGTACCGACTCAGCAGATCGAAGAAATGAGCGAGCAAGGATTCGATCGTGAGATCTTTACCCCGATAATCGATACAACTGTAAGCACACAACAACGACCAGGAAAATCCACCTAAAAATCCCCAGGAGTTGCCATAAATACCGCGAGCTTTAGCCCAGCCTCGAACAGCTTTTAATAACAACTTAAAAGAGTCCGATGGTAGATGTTGTGAGACTAAATCCATAATGAGATCGGCATCCCAACAGCCACTAATCGACTTCGGATTTTTAATCTGCGGTTTGAGCGCATGAAGATCGAGTTTTTCCCAACCATCAATCACTTCAACCTGGGTATACAGTAAATCCAGCGATATCCCCTCGATTTGTAACCGCAGTACCGGAAATCTGGCATCGACGACTACTTGAGATCGATCGCATAATCCCTGCAAACATGCCTCCACCCTACCCAAAAATCGCTTACCAGCGACATAATTGGGAATCGTACAAATGACATCCACATCGCTATCCGAGCTGGCTACGCCCAATCTCGCCGAGCCGAGTAAGTGCAAAGTTGCCTCAAACCCCAAACATTCCGTACAAGCCTGCTGCACGATGGCTAAAACAGTCTCCCGTTGCAACCGTTCGGCAGGGCTTAATTCTGGCTCTAGGCGGGCAACTATCGCCATCAATTCGCTCGATTGAGTGACTGGAGGGATAAATTTACCCAACTCCACCAAATGTCGCGTCGCACAAGGTTCGTCGTTGCGACGACTGACTAAAGCGACTGCATCGACGGTAAATTTTACGGGATGCCATTGCGGTAATTTTGCTTTAGCTAGCGCGGGAGTATCGAATTGTCCGACACTCAAATGTGGCGTAAATCCCGCCTCGGTTTTGGTACTCTGTTCGTAACATTGAGGAAAGAGCTGATTTAGCCGAGCCTGCAACTCGTGTAATGCTCCTGCTGGCTGGACTACCGGACGCAGCCAAGCAGTTGCCGTCTTGCGATGGGTGAAAATTTGAAAATCAGTTAATGTGACGGTAAATGGCTCGATTGTTGCCAAGATCGGCGCGATTAGATCGACGACTTCCTCAAAATATTCATCCGGTAAAAATCCATACAGCAAGGTGATATGCGGTACGATTCGCACGAATCCCGCATCATATTGTTGTCTGATTGCTTGAATTTGGGGAAATAGATCTTCAGGAGGAATGATTGCTAAGATGCTTTCATAGACTGGGCGAATCGTGGTTAAGCCATGAAAATTTTGGATTGTGCTCGGATATGAATCGATTTGTAATGACGATTTAGCTGCATTAGCAGTAGATTGAGGGTTAGACTCGGCAACTTTTAACACCGTAAAAATACCAAAATGATCTGAAGGATAAATTTGTTTGTTAGTACCGCTGACAGGGCTGCAGCCAAATAAATTTACCGATCGAGGTTGATAATTAGCCACTGGATCTCGGCGGAGTAAAATGCGATCGAATCGAGCTGGTTTTCCTGCCAAACTCATCAACATCGCCAATGGATTGCACTCTGGATCGAATGTATAACCAGCTTCATCTGGATACAATTGGTTCCATAGATCGCTAAAATTAGCATAATTTACAATCTCATCCTGCTCGTTAGCTCGCGTATTAAAATCACCGACGATTAGGCAATCTCCCACTTGCTGTTCGAGATAACCGATGACTGTTGCTAGTTGCTGGATCCGTTTTTGTAAAGCATTTTCACCGCGATCGCTAGTTAGGTGAACGTTAGCGACACGAACGGATCGATCGTTAATCTGCCAATTGCCCACTAATACCCGCTTGTGTCCAGAAAATTGATATTCTAATAATTCAAATGGCCACCGTGACATCAATAAATTGCCATAAGGTTTGACATTATTCGCACTAGCAGATTCAGAAATATAATAATCTTTAACCCAATCTGTAGCTAAAATAAACGCAATCGATTCGGGAGTTACTTCCTGGATGGCGATAATATCAGCCTGAGTTTGTTGTAACTCATTGAGAATAGCTGGCAAACGTTTATCCGTTTGGATTTTATCTGCTTCATGGAGATTGGAGAGAATATTATAGCTAGCAATAGTCAGCAAATCGAGATCGATCGCTGTTACTGTACCGGTAAATACCCGCCACTCATTAGCCACATGATGATAAACCGATCGTGATTTAAATTCAGCTCGATTGTTAGCAATTAACGCGGCTAAATCTTCTTGGCTAGCTCTCGTAGGATCTAATTTCCATGCAATAGTAGGTAATTTGTCTGTCGAGATGAGATCGATTCTATCATCTCGATCCCAAACGATGACATCACCACAGCGAATATAGCGAACTCGATGCCACGGAATATCGCTATTGTCGTCCCACTGAGCTAAAGGTTTTTCTCTAATCCCATCGGCGATCCGTTCGTGAAATCCGGCAATAAACATATTGCGATTCAGCCGAGTGTCCCAAATGATGCGGTTATATACTTCCGCGATCGTTGCCATTTTTTGTTTTTCTGGTTTTTGATTTGACATAATGTTATTAAAATCTTCATGAAGTCCCTTCGCTTAATAACCTTTCTAAGGGAGATTTATTACCCTTACATAGCACTGTTAAACTTTAACGACGTAATCTAATTGATGAGCTTCGGTAATGTTGGGAATTTCCACGCGATCGCGAAATCGATAGATAACGGCAGTAGGAACTTGCCTCGCTCGATTGCGATTTTGTTGTAATACTCGCTCGATCGGAACTTCCAGATACACGATCCTGATTCGTGCATGATAGCTAGCAAATAACCGAATTAAACCCGATCGAATCGGTTTGACGATATTAGTTGCATTCCAGACAAATGGCGTTGCAGCTTGCAGATAGCCTTTTGCTAAATCTTTGCCAGCTTGGACGATCTCACCCTGCTCGGCTGTCGGAGAAATTTCCATTTCTGCGCGCAACCTGTCGAGTGATACCATTGCTAAATCTGCATGATTTTGTTCGATCCAATAATCCTTACCAGTACCAGGTAAACCACACATGAGAATTACTTCTAATTGGGTATCGTCGTAAGCTGCATAAGTCGGATCGGCATCTTCTTTCTGAAAATACATAAATCGACTATGCGCCGATGCGAATGGATAAGGTCGATCGAAACAATCATGCTCGCGACAAAATTCTCGAAAGAAATCGATCGTCTCTAATAATCTCTCTCGATCGGCACAAATCCGCCCCATAACATCTGCCTCAGCTATCAATGCCAACCAATCGCAGCGAACTAATTGGCTCACTCTAATAATCGATTTGAGTGGGCGATCTTTATCCCAAAACCATAACGGTAAACTTCCATATTCGACGATCGCGACGATTGCTTCGCGAATTGCAAATGGAGTATGCAAATCTTGCAAAATTTGCCGTACCATCCGCGCACCCAAAGTACCATGTCCCTTAGCAGTAATCTTGCCATCTGCATCTACTTTAATAGACTCAGGTTTTGCAATATCATGAAACAAGGCTGCGGCAAATAAGATCGATCGATCTGTTGGATTCAGCGTTTGCCAAGTTGGTAGAGACACTAAAGATTCACAGACTAATCGTGTATGTATCCATACATTGCCTTCGGCATGATAAAGCGGGTTTTGTTGGCATTGTGCTAGTTTTTGCAAGTATGGAAATCTTGCTAAGATCGCTGCCCAATCAATTTGTAAATTTGATAGCAATGGACAATCGGGAAATGTCCAACTTGGATCTACAGTTACAATGGTATTCATCTAAACATACCTGTAAATAATTTATTGAAATCGGTTCTGTAAGTACTGATTTATGCTAGTAACTATGGAAAAAGGTAAAGTATATCGCTCTAGAGATTAGTTATACAAACCCATTCTTGCAATATCTATGACAGATAAAAAGGATTTAAATAATCCCAAATAAATCGACTCCAGCTTGTAGCTGATTGGGGATAATCGGACGACTCAACCAATGACTTTCAGACTGCAAAATCGTTGTTAAAAAGTCCGCACGGACGTATTTATAACGTGCCACTATCAACTCTGCTGTCTCGACTTTGAGATACAATCCTTCCATCAACAAACTTTGATTTGTCTGTTGGATCGATCGATCTGCATCTAACCCTTGCTCGATACAAAGTTCGCGCAATCGATCGATATGTCCGGGTTGAATAAAATGCGATTGTTGCAGTAGGCTTACGAGTTGCTTGTGCGACTGGAGTTTGCCTGCAAATAACACTGGTACCGAAGCTAAAGGTAATCCTTGTAATAGATTGCTTCGCGCCGCCGTACTGAGAAAATTACCGCTAGCTCGATCGAGTAAATCGTATTCTAAGAAATAGTGCGGCAACCTGTTATAAAATACCGTATGTTTGGCATATAGCCATTCACCGTAGAGAAGATATCGATCGCCTAAAACATCCCACAATGCCGCATAATGACTGTGCGCCCATTGTTTGAAGAGGTTAAAATGCCGCTCGCGCGGGCCACCAGTTAAATAATGTCCGCGACTTTGCAATCGCAACTGTCCTTGCAAATCAAAGCTAATTGCCGCATTCGCGCCATCGACTTTTTCTTCTACTACGACGTACTCATTCGCAATTGCGCTAAATGGTACGCTATCTAAATCTTCATCCCCAGGTTGGTACCGCGAACCCTCAATATGTGGGGTTCTGGGATATTTTTGCATCAACATTTGAGTTCCCCTCTCAAGGCAACATTTTAATTAATTTGGTTGTGGTAATCGATCGAGCGAAATAATGTTTCGGTCGCAAGGCTGCTACTCTTGCTGAAAAACTTACCGCTGACAATTCGGTGGCTGACTGGCCGATAATGCCGATCGATTACTAATTAAAGATGGAGAGGTGGAGAACTACATAGGACGCTCGCAGGCAAACTTATCGATATTCTCAATCTAGTGGATGAATTCTGAGATGTCAATAGCTAGATGACTCGATCTGGAAGAATTTCGCTCGGTACTTTCAGAAACTCTATTTTTCACAGGTGATTTTAGCTTTGAAGCAATCATTAGATCGATTATTCCGCTTATTTAACTACTCGATCTATTCAATCGATCGATAGAAAATGAATGCGAGAAATCTCGATCGGAGATCGCACGATAACGAATAGGGTATTTAATGTAGTTGTGAATGTCGATATAGTCTTTGCAGCTATTTTTAATCAAAATTTTAGCTGAATTTACTTTTCTGGCCTGCTTTGAGATGACTTGTCAACCGATCCGGGTTTATAATAGACATGGATCCAAGGTTACGACTAGCAAGCGGGAGTGCAATTGCGCCAGAAATTTGAGCTGTAGGAGATCGATTTAATGTATGTTCTGAGTGATGGGCAATTTGCTAATACAACGGGACACTCACGAATCGGCTGTTTAATTTCGATCTAAACAGCAATTTAGTCAGCAGGTTAGCATCGATCTTTAAAGAATAAAAATTTCTGCATAATGAATCCTCAGCTACTTGCAAAATTACAAAACTTATGTCGAGATGAAGTTGCTTTCGAGCAACTCAAACAGACGCTCACAGCAGAACTGACACCATTAGAACGGGAAATCGAACAAGCCAAATTTCAGGTCGAGCAGCAAAAAGCCTTATTTCGTGTCATCGCTCGGCTGCGCGCACCTTTAGAACTGGAAGCTATTTTTCAAGCCACGGCTACTGAAGTCCGACAATTATTATCCGCCGATCGGGTGGGGATGTTCAGATTTTATCCCAATTCTGGTTGGGATGATGGTGAATTTGTCTCAGAAGATGTTGATGCCGCATTCCCATCAGCAATGGCGCAAAAAGTTCACGACCATTGCTTTGGCGAACAATTTGCGCACCGTTATCAGCATGGGCACATGCAGGTAGTTGCCGATATTTCTGCTGCGGGACTGAGCCAATGTCATATCGATGTGCTGTCACGGTTTCAGGTGCGGGCAAATCTAGCAGTTCCGCTGTTACAGGGGCAAAATCTGTGGGGGTTGCTGTGCATCCATCAATGCAGTGCGCCCCGCCAGTGGCAGGAAGTAGAAATTGAGTTTGTCAAACAAATCGCCAATCATTTGGGCATAGCCCTCAAACATGCCGAACTCATGGCTGAGTTACAGGCAGAAGTCATCGAACGCCAGCAGGCCGAGCAAGCCGTGCAAACTCTCAATAACGGTCTCCAGCAAGCTGTTGTCGATCTCAAGGCGGTAAATCGTGAGTTAGAGTCCTTTAGCTACTCGGTTTCGCACGATCTCCGCGCACCGTTACGCAGTATCGATGGTTTCAGTCAAGCGCTGCTCGAAGACTGCGGCGAACACTTAGATGTCAATGGACAAGAATATCTGCGTCGGATTCGCAACGCAACGCAACGGATGGGCAACTTGATCGACGACATGCTCGATCTCGCTCAAGTGACGCGCAGTGAGATGAATCTGGCACCTGTCAATCTGAGTTTATTAGCCGACAACATCTGTACGGAGTTACAGCGGAGTCAGCCAGAACGTCAAGTCGATTTCGTCATCCAGCCAGGAGCAGTCGCCCAAGGAGATGCGCGACTGCTCCAAGTGTTACTGATGAATTTACTCAATAATGCCTGGAAATTTAGTGCAAAAAGTCCACACGCACGCGTTGAGTTTGGTGTCATTTCTGATGAGACAGAGGTACCAGTTTACTTTGTCCGAGATAATGGTGCAGGCTTTGATATGACTTTTGCCAACAAGTTATTTGGGCCGTTTCAACGGCTCCACAGTGCCACTGAATTCCCTGGCAACGGGATCGGGCTGGCAACCGTCCAGCGGATCGCGCATCGGCATGGTGGTAAGGTCTGGGCAGAGAGTACTGTGGGACAAGGGGCAGCATTCTACTTTACGTTAAAACCAGGGACAGCAAGTATATGAGCGCGAATACCAAAACTATCCTACTGGTGGAAGACAATCCCGATGATGAAGCGCTGGCGCTCCGCGCCTTCAAACGCCATCATATCGGTAACGAGATCGTCGTAGCCCATGATGGCGTGGAAGCGCTAGATTATTTGTTTGGGACTGGCATCTATCTCGGGCGGGATCTTAATGCCAAACCGACTGTGGTATTGCTCGATCTGAAGCTACCCCGACTCGATGGGATCGAAGTATTGCGCCGCATCAGAGCGGACGAGCGAACGAAACTGATGCCAGTAGTCGTGCTGACTACTTCCAGCGAAGAGCAAGATATGCTCGATAGCTATAGCTTGGGCTGCAATAGCTATATCCGCAAACCTGTCGATTTTCTTCAGTTCTCCGAAGCAATCAGACAATTAGGGATGTATTGGCTGTTAATGAACGAACCACCACCAGCTTAGGAATGAGGATTTAATAAGATGCAGATCTACGCTTACCCCAATCTTTGGTAGGGGCAATTCATGAAGCGGCGGTTTTATTCGGAGGTTCCCTCCGAATAAAAAAACCGACAAGACAGCGGCTCGCGCACGCCTTTGTTCCCCGACGTAAAAAGCGAGACAAGACATTGCCCCTACCAAAGGAGGAATTGTAGGTTATTTAATTCTTATTCATTAGGAGCGCGAAGCTAAAATCTGGGCTGTAAGAGTTTAGATCCCCAAACTCAACAGGCATTACCAAATCTAAGATCTAAATTTACTGCTCTCCCCCGCTCCTAAACTAGGGATGAATTAGCTTTTAACAACCGAACTACTGCCCGCTTACCAAATCAGTCGAAATGCAAACTCCCCTAAACGTTTTGATTGTTGAAGACTCGGAAGATGATATGTTGTTGCTCGTCCGCGAACTCCGGCGTGGCGGCTACGATGTCGAGTATACGCGGGTAGAGACTCCCGCAACAATGCAAGCAGCACTCGATCGCCAATCCTGGGATATCGTCATTTCAGATTATACGATGCCCGCTTTTAATGCCTTTGAAGCCCTGAAAATCCTCCAGAACCGTAGCGATTTACCGTTTATCATCGTTTCCGGCACGATCGGTGAGGAAACTGCCGTAGCGGCCATGAAGGCTGGCGCTCAAGACTATATTCTCAAAGGCAATCTCACCCGGTTGGTACCCGCCGTGGAACGGGAATTACGCGAAGCCGAAGATCGCCAGCGGCGACATAGTGCCGAACAAGCCTTAGCACTCAGCGAAGATCGATTTAAAACCCTATGTGGAGCGGCTCCGCTGGGCATTTTTCATTGCGATGCACAGGGCAAAAATGTCTATGTTAATCCGCTCTGGCAGCAAATATCGGGATTGTCGGCAGCAGAGAGTTTGGGTGAGGTGTGGCTCCAAGCCATTCATCCCGAAGATTTCGAGCTTGCCAGCGAGTCTTGGCAAGCGACGCTCGCCCAGCAGCAAAGTTGGACGAGCGAACACCGACTCTTGACCCCACAAGGCGAAACCCGCTGGGTACGCACGCTAGTCAGTCCGATGTATTCGACGCAAGGGGAGTTTTTAGGGCATGTCGGTACAGTCGAGAATATTACCGAAAAAAAACAATTAGAGACTCAATTTTTGCGCGCCCAACGGTTAGAGAGTTTGGGGACGATGGCGAGTGGCATCGCTCACGATTTGAATAACGTCTTGACCCCAATTATGGGGATTGTCGAATTGTTACCCCTACAAATTTCCAATATCGACGAACAGACACAGATGTTATTGCAAATTCTCGACGAGAGCACGCAGCGCGGTGCCGGTTTAGTCAGACAAATTCTTTCATTTACGCGCGGCGTTGAGGGCAAACCTACGCATACCCAAGTCAGTCATTTATTGCGGGAAGTATATAACATCATCCACCAAACTTTCCCCAAAAATATTCGACTCTCGACGGAGTTATCCCCAGATTTATGGGCGATCGTAGCAGATTCGACACTATTACATCAAGTATTTATGAATCTTTGCGTCAATGCTCGCGATGCCATGCCCGATGGGGGTACATTGACGATCCGTGCGGAAAATCTGACGATCGACGAACACTATGCCAAGATGAATTTAGACGCGATCGTCGGTGATTATGTCGCGATTACGATCGCGGATACGGGGACAGGGATCGTGCCAGAAATTCTCGATCGGATCTTCGATCCGTTCTTCACCACCAAAGAAATCGGGAAAGGTACGGGATTGGGACTCGCTACCGTACTCGGTATCGTCAAAAGTCACCAGGGTTCGATCGACATTCACAGCGAAGTCGGCAAAGGTACCCAATTCAAAGTTTATTTGCCCGCAACCGCAACCACTCAAGTCGAGCAGTCGATCTCAAATGCTCAACCCCAGTTAGGACGGGGCGAACTCATCTTGGTGGTGGATGATGAAGTCGCCATCCAAGATATTACCAAAGCAACTCTCGCTGCATATAACTATAACGTTCTCACTGCCAGCGACGGCATCGAAGCGATCGCGATGTACGCTCAGCACAAGGAAGAAATTAGCATCGTATTACTCGATTTGATGATGCCAGCCCTTGACTCTAGCACGCTAATTCGTACCCTTTTTCGCCTCGATCCACAGGTACGGATTATTGCGATGAGTGGCTTAGCAACCAATGAGTCGGTCAAGAAAACCATGAATGAGGGCGTTTGTGCCTTCTTAGCCAAACCGTTTACAGCACCTGAATTGCTAAATTTGCTACAGCGGTTTTGTGTCGCTACCGATCGGAATTAGCAGATTTTGAGTATTGCCAAACTGTCGATCCAGCCTGCTAATAGCCAAATAATACAGCGAACTTCTCTGCTAAGTGTACTTTGTTTGGCTGTAGTCTCAACCGATCTGCGATATTGTAAGAAGATAAAAACTCCACAAATCGACGCAATCTACAGTGGCACAAGTAGTTCTCGAAAATATCTTCAAAAGCTATACTCCTTCAACCTCTAAAGGGAAAAGTACTGCTGCGACCAAAGATCTCGCCGATCGAGAAAGCGTCCTCCGGCGGATTAATTTGACCGTGAAGGACGGTGAATTTATGGTATTGGTGGGAGCATCAGGCTGTGGCAAGAGTACCCTGCTGAGGCTGATTGCTGGCTTAGAGACGCTAACTGCTGGGAACATCACGGTGGGCACTACACTAGTTAACGATTTGCCACCCAAGGAACGTGATATCGCGATGGTGTTCCAGAGCTACGCGCTGTATCCACACATGCGAGTGTATGACAATATTGCTTTTGGCTTGCGGCGCAGTGAATCTTTCTTGGCATCAAATCCCGCACCAAACAAGGGTGGTTTACCACCACAGCTAGAAAACTTTTTGGTAGAAATCAGTCGAGGTTTCCCACGCGGCTTACGATACATTACGCCACGGGAAAAAGCGATCGGGCAAAAAGTCCACCGCGTAGCAGAAATGCTCCAAATCGAAGGTTTATTAAATCGATTTCCCAAACAACTCTCTGGCGGGCAAAAACAGCGTGTAGCACTAGGTCGCGCGATCGCCAGAGATGCCCAAGTCTTCCTGATGGACGAACCTTTATCCAATCTCGATGCCAAATTACGTGCCGAAACTCGCACCCAAATCGTTAAATTACAACGGCAATTAGGTACGACGACGATCTATGTCACCCACGATCAAACCGAAGCGATGACAATGGGCGATCGCATTGCCGTAATGAATAAAGGTCAAATTCAACAAGTCGCGACTCCCCTCGAAATCTATAACCATCCAACCAATATTTTTGTCGCTCAATTCATCGGTTCGCCGCCCATGAACTTGATTCCCGTTCGCGTCAAACAACCGCATTCAATTGAAAATAACCAATTTCGAGTTACGTTATCCGAAGAGTGGGAATCAACATTAGCTGAGTATACCGATCGATCTTTATTACTCGGCATCCGTCCCGAACATCTTACATTAGGTTTACCCGCCACCAAAAATTTTCATGGCTTCATCGAAACAGTCGAAGCCTTGGGTAACGATACCTATATTGCCGTTAGAGTTGGCGAGTTGGATCTATCTAGTGAGGGTAATACCTCAAAAGAACTAATTCTTCAGGTGCGAGTTTCACCCGATAAAGAAGTTAAAATCGGCGAAGAAGTCTGGCTATCAGTCGCTACCGATAAGATTCATATCTTCGATCGAGAAACCACTTTAGCACTGAGTATTCGATCCTTCTAGAGCTGATATCGATTCTTTATTTAACCCAAGTTGCTACCTACAACTCCAGCGGTTAAAACCGCTGCTCGGAATGCAAAGTCCGCCTTCGCGGACTAATAAATTCAGTCCGCGAAGGCGGACTTTGCAACATTAGCCGCGACTTTAGTCGCAGGCAATAAGTATGTAGCAACTTGGGTTATTTACGATCGGGAGTGCTATTCTCTAACGTTCCCACCCTCAACACGGAACTTTCCCCCAGCTCGTCTAGTCAAAATAGTCAGGTGCTATAACGCAAATCGGCTATCTGAGTTTGACTGTCTCCTTTTGGTGATGAGATAGATGACTCAGATTTTTTATTGGCTGAGTGTAATTAACCTCAGTTCGGGTTAAGGATTTCCCTTTTAGACCATTCTTGGACTGGTGCTTAGTTTTAAGTTACTGGTGAAGTGGAACCCGGATCTGGGGGTTCCGACCCCCAGACCCCCCGTTGAGGAGCGGAGTGCAGCCCCTCAAACTCCCCTGCACAAGGGTTAGTTAGTTTGCAGCGTAACGCGCTCCGCATTAGCTCCGCAATGGGAATCGATCTGTGGGTTGGGGGTTATTGTTTGGGGCGGTGCTGAAACGAAGCCAGGAGTCGTTAATCGAAAATCCTTATCCCGAACTAACGTTAATTATCAGATCCGATCGGTATCGAACGGCGCACCAGTCGCTTAGCGAATAAATTCGCGGCTACGCACACTGGTTGACTGTCAACCATAGTAAATTTATACCGATTTAAAAATAAGGGTGACAGATAGGTTAGCAGACTTCATCTACAGCAAGGCTTTCTCAATCCAAAATCCTGTCTTGACCCAAACACATGCGGAGGGAACCTCCGCGTGATTTGGGTCGCAAAATCCAAAATCCAAAATGGTATTATTTGCCAGACATCTACATCTCAAATTTGCTGTCGATCGCGAGTTCCGGTATATTTGAGCAACTTCTCCACTGCAACATCCCGATCGTGACCGACACATCTTCTGCTATTGATACACTCCTCGCACCATTTCATCAATTCGGCGTAAATTTAGGACTCAGCCGCATCCAGACATTACTCGCCGCACTCGGTTCGCCGCATACCTCCGTCCCGATAATCCATGTAGCAGGGACGAATGGCAAAGGTTCGGTATGTGCCTATCTCTCAAGCATTTTGAGTGCCGCTGGTTATCAAGTCGGTCGCTATACATCGCCGCACTTAGTAGACTGGAACGAACGGATTTGTATTAACGGCGAGCCGATTGGTACAGAGGTTGCGGTGAGTATCCTCGATCGAGTAATATCCGCGATCGATCCTACACAACCGACCCCGACTCAGTTTGAAATCGTCACCGCTGCGATGTGGTTGTATTTTGCCGAGTCAGGGATGGATATTGCCGTCATTGAAGTCGGCTTGGGTGGGAGATTGGATGCTACGAATGTGTGCGATCGACCCTTAGCCACCATTATCACCTCGATCTCGCTCGAACACTGGCAACAACTCGGCGATACGCTCGCCAAAATTGCTGGTGAAAAAGCTGGAATTCTCAAACCCCACTGTCCCGCAATTATCGGCACTCTCCCACCAGAAGCAACAACCGTAGTCAAAGAGCGGATCGCCACTTTAAACTGCCCCGCAATCTGGGTTAAACCCGCCGTCAAGATATCTCTACCCAAATTCACTGCCGAATCATCATCACATCTGTCCTGGGCAGAATTTGAAGGTATTGAGTATCCACTCGCTTTATTAGGTAAGATGCAATTAACCAATTCCGCGATCGCGATCGCTACAATTGAGATCTTACGCCAAGCTGGATGGCAAATTAGCGATGATGAGATCGGCGCGGGGATGTTAAATACTCGCTGGTTGGGACGCATCCAAGCAACTACTTGGCAAGGGCATGGATTAATCATCGATGGCGCTCACAATACCGCTGCCGCGATCGCCTTGCGAGAATATATCGATACCTTAAATGCACCAATTAGCTGGGTAATCGGAATGCTCTCGACTAAAGCACATCGAGAAATATTCCAAGCTTTACTCAGATCTGGCGATCGATTGTACCTCGTCCCCGTCCCCGGACACAGTTCTGCCGAGCCAAAGGCACTAGCAGATTTAGCTCGATCGATCTGTCCCGATCTAAAGTCACTAAATACTCATACAGATTTAACCGCTGGCTTAACAGCCGCCGCAACTACCAACAACACGCATCAGCTAGTTCTGTGCGGCTCTCTGTACCTATTAGGACACTTTCTGAAACTGGAGCAATCGGGCTTAGATAACGACGGCATGGCGATCGTAACTGCGAGCTAGATCCAAAATTTAGCACTAATATCGATGAATTAAAGCGATTATGAATGAATTATCAGAAAACTCGATCTGTCGTCATACATTCGATGCCCAAAATCTCATTAATTCTCATCCACCTAAGCTAAAGAATGCGAATAAAAAGATTGTTTATCAAATTGCTTGTCCACCCAAATCTATTCATAATGGTCGGTTGACATTTTCACGATGGCGAGAAATACCGTTATCACAGAACGATCTGTCTATGAATTATGAAACAGCATTCGAGGAACGAAAAGGTTACTTTGGATATGAGTCATCAGGACAAAATAATAACCAAGTTGAGTGGTACCTAAATTTCGCCCATGCCGATCTTTTTTGTGCTTATGGATTTGCAGTATTCGCTCAAGATGAAATCCAAGTTGCCGAACACCCAGCACTTGCCTCGCTACGAGAAGCATTACTCAGTGCCAAGATCGAACCGTTAACTGTCGAGAATGGAATGCCAACACCCATTACCATCCGAGGTGTAGAACGACGTTGTACGATCGCAACTGAGATCGATCCCGAACAGGGACGACCTTTGGGACTTTATGGTAATAACTTTGCACGGGCTACCGCTGAGGCGATCGAATTAGCTGTCCAACCGATCGATCCACCGACGTTGACGAATATAATTGCAATGGAAGCTCCTGCTGGAGGCTATGGCTCTTATCGATACGATGAAATCGAGTATGTTTTAACAACCGCAGTTACTGGGTTTACAGCAGCCAAAATCGAGTCTCGGTTAGAATGTGAAGCACCCATTGTTACCATTCATACTGGTTTCTGGGGCTGTGGCGCTTACGGCGGTAATCGAGTGCTGATGGCGCTGTTACAACTGTTAGCAGCTCGGCTGGCACAGATCGATCGGTTGATATTCCACACTGGCGATCTGGCAGGATCTCAAGCGCTAGCAACGGCTCACAAAATTCTAGAGCGAGATTTTGCAACTGGTAGCTTTTGTCTTGAAGTAGCCAATCTACTGGCAAAAATTGAAGCAATGAAATTTCATTGGGGTGTTGGCGATGGGAATTAGCGACTCGAATTCGCGACTGACACGATTGTAGAATTAAGATCCCGAAGGCAGCTATGTTGCCAGCGCATTAGCGGAATCTATCGGAATATGACTTCAGTTTTTTACACACTTTAAGACCCGCTAATATTATCATCTCAGCCATGCACCTCATCATCCCCGAACTCTCACTCGTCATCCTCATTGGTGCCTCTGGTTGTGGCAAATCTACCTTCGCCCGCAAATACTTCAAAGAGACTGAAATCCTCTCCTCCGACCACTATCGTGGTGTCGTCAGCGACGACGAGACCGACCAGAGTGCCTCCAAAGATGCCTTTGAAGTTTTGCATTATATCGCTGCCAAACGCCTCGCAGCGGGCAGATTAACCGTCATCGATGCAACCAACGTTCAGCCGGAAGATCGCAAAAAGCTGATTCAGATTGCCAAACAGTATCATGTCTTCCCGATCGCGATTGCCTTCAATCTCCCCGAACAACTTTGTCACGAACGTAATACCCAAAGACCCGATCGCAATTTTGGCCCCCATGTAGTCAAGCGCCATACTCAAACCATGCGCCGTTCGTTGAAAAGTCTGCACAAGGAAGGCTTTCATCGTAACTATATTCTCAACTCTGTCGAACAAATCGAGCAGGTTGAGATCGATCGTCAACCACTATGGAATAATCTCCAGCAAGAACACGGCCCCTTTGACATCATCGGTGATGTCCACGGCTGTTGCGACGAGCTAGAACAATTACTCGAACAACTCGGCTACCAATTAAGCTCCTCCACTCTTATTCCCCTCCAAGGAGCGAAAAGTGCAGTCTTGGGGTTTCCCCAAGTGGAGCACCTTTTCAAGACAGGGGTGCCCGATAGGGTGGGGTGGGTCGGGTCTGGAGGATCTCACTATAGCCACCCAGAAGGGCGCAAAGTCATCTTCCTTGGCGATTTGGTCGATCGTGGTCCCAGAATTCTCGATACAATTGCCCTAGTCCAAAACATGATAAAAGCTGGACAAGCATTTTGCGTCGTCGGCAATCACGATGACAAATTGCTACGCCAGATTCAGGGTAAAAATGTCAAAATTAACCATGGATTGGAAAATTCGATCGCGGAAATCGAAGAATTACCCACCGAAACCAAAGCAGATACCACAAAAGATATCCAAGGCTTTTTAGAATCCCTCATCAGTCATTACGTCCTCGATGACGGTAAATTAGTCGTAGCTCACGCCGGATTGAAACAAGAACTTCAAGGACGCGGCTCCGGTGCCGTGCGTGCCTTTGCCATATATGGCGAAACCACTGGCGAAATCGACGAATTTGGCTTACCTGTCCGCCATAATTGGGCGGCGGAATATCGCGGTCAAGCGATGGTAGTCTACGGACATACCCCCGTCCCCGAACCTATCTGGCTGAATAACACGATCGATCTCGATACCGGCTGCGTCTTTGGTGGCAAACTCACCGCCCTCCGCTACCCCGAACGCGAACTAGTCAGCGTTTCCGCTGCCAAAGTATACTGCGAGCCAATTAGACCACTTATCGACACTAGCACTAGCCTCTCCGCCCAACAAGATCTCGACGATCTGCTCGATTTAGAAGATGTCTTGGGCAAACGTCGCATCGAGACCCGATTGCAGCCCAATATTACCATCCGCGAAGAAAACGCGATCGCAGCATTAGAAGCGATGAGTCGGTTCGCTGCTAATCCTAAGTGGCTGATCTATCTTCCCCCTACGATGTCTCCCGTCGCCACCAGCAACGTACCAGGGTTTTTGGAGTACCCAACTGAAGCGTTGAGTTTCTACAAGTCACAGGACGTTACAGAGGTCGTCTGTGAAGAGAAACACATGGGTTCGCGGGCGATTGTTATTGTCTGTCAGAGTGAAGCGGTCGCCGAGCGCAGATTTGGTGTATCGGGTGAGGGGATTGGGATTTGTTATACGCGGACAGGGCGGAAATTTTTTAATGATGATACGTTAGAAACAGCATTTCTCGATCGCATTCACCAAGCCTTAACTAATAGTAACTTCTGGCAAGAATTAGCAACTGATTGGGTTTGTTTGGACTGCGAATTGATGCCGTGGTCTGCTAAAGCGCAAGAGTTAATCCGTCAACAATATGCACCTGTTGGGATTGCCTCGCGGGTGACATTATCAAAATCGATCGCATTACTCACACAAGCTCGATTCAGAGGTGTCGATGTTAGCGATAGTGTCGAAAAATATCAGACTCGCGATCGACTTGCCGAAGATTATACCGCAGCATATCGTCGCTATTGTTGGACGGTAAATAGTCTTGACGACCTCAAGCTGGCTCCATTTCATATCCTCGCTACCGAAGGTAAAGTTCACACCGATAAAACTCACCTCTGGCATATTCAACAAATCTCTAAGTTTAGTCAATCCGATCCCAAATTACTGCTGGCAACTAATTATCGAGTAATTAATCTTGAAGATAGCCAGCAGATCGATCTCGCTGTCGATTGGTGGCTAGACATGACTAAACAAGGCGGTGAAGGGATGGTTGTCAAACCGATGAATTTCATCGTCAAAGGTAGTAAAGGAGTCCTCCAACCCGCAGTTAAATGTCGGGGACAGGAGTATCTACGAATTATTTATGGTGCTGAATATACGTTACCAGATAATCTAGACAGGCTTCGCAAACGCGGTTTATCACTCAAGCGATCGTTAGCAAGTCGCGAATTTGCACTCGGAATTGAAGCTTTACAAAGATTTGTCGATCGCGAGCCGTTGCGACGGATTCATGAGTGCGTGTTTGCAATTTTAGCTTTAGAAAGTCAACCGATCGATCCACGCTTGTGATCGAACTAAATAAATTACTAGGCTAACGAGATAATGCGTCGCGACTCTATTTTTTATCGAATCTTTCAACAGTTTCCATCATTACTATTTGAATTAATTTCCAATCCACCCGAAAATGCCGAGCGGTATACTTTTGAGTCAATTGAGGTGAAGGAAACAGCTTTTAGAATTGATGGGGTATTTCAACCGCCGGATCGCAATGGTATCGTCTACTTCGGGGAGGTGCAATTCCAGAAGGACGAACTATTCTATGAGCGACTGATGAGTGAGGCATGGGTGTATTTTTTTCGTCATCGCGATCGATGTCATGATTGGAGAGCTGTGGTAATTTATCCAGCTCGGAGTATCGAGCAGGCTGAATTACACCCATTTCAGGATTCTTTTGCTAGTAATCGAATTACGCGTATTTACCTGAATGAAGTGGGAAATATCGATCGATTGCCTTTAGGAGTAGGCTTGATGGTATTGACAATCCTAGATGACGAGCCTGCAACAGTAGCAGCTAGAGATCTCATCGATCGATCTGCCCGCGAGCCAGAGATCGGTCGTGCCATAATAGAAATGGTGGCTACAATAATTGCCTATAAATTTGTCGATCTAAGTAGATTGGAGGTTGAAGCGATGCTAGGAATTCGGTTAGAAGATAGTCGAGCTTTTCGCGAAGTCAGAGAAGAAGGTAAGGCTGAAGGTAAGGCTGAAGGTAAGCAAGAAGAAGGACAATCTCTGATACTGCGGATGTTAACACGGCGATTTGGGGAGATTTCGCCAACTTTGCGATCGCGTATTCAAGAACTCCCACTACCTCTATTAGAGGAGCTAGGTGAAGCATTATTAGATTTTACTGACATCGATAATTTGATTGCATGGCTAGATCGGGTGTAACGAGCGTTTTTATGAAGATAATCGCTCCCAATTGCGATCGAGATCTCAACCATTAGCTAGATCTGTAGTTTAAGATTGGGTAATAGCATTCAAAATTTTCATATCTGCCATAGTCATGTTTTCCAAACAGCAAGCGACCGAATTTACTGATAAGTATACGCGTCATAGCCATCGACTTAGTTCTTGATATTATCACCATACCGCGATCTCAACTCGCACTTCAATCGCAACTTTTCAAGTATATTTCGCATAAGCAGACTAAACTATCCTCCTAACCTGCGTAGGCAGGTTTTGTTTGTGTAGCTGCGGTTTCAACCGCTAAGCATCAATCTCGATCGTCTCATCATGGAATTAATTATTTTTATCGGTTTGCAAGCTAGTGGCAAAAGTACATTTTTTCGCCAGAAATTTGTAATGACTCACGAACATATTAGTAAAGACCTGATGCCGCGTAAGGGCAAGGAACAGCGACAGCAACAACTAATTGAAGCTGCACTCCAAGCGGACAAGTCTATCGTAGTCGATAACACCAACCCTAGTCCGATCGATCGAGCTACAATTATTCAGCAAGGTAAAACATACCAGGCAACAATTATTGGCTATTACTTCTCTTCAGTAATCGATGAATGTATGCAGCGCAATCTTCAGCGTGAGGGTAAATATTTGGTTCCAGATGTCGGTTTCTATTCGACTGTGAAAAAGTTAGAAAAGCCAACCTATGCTGAAGGGTTCGATCGCTTGTTTTATGTTCGGATTGGTGAAAACAATGATTTTATTATTAGCCCCTGGGGTGAAGGAGTAGGCGATGGAACCTAAAAGTTTTGACAACCAAATGCGCGAGTTGGAGTATTTCCACTCGTTACGATTGTTGCCTGGTGCTTGGGCGGTAATTCGCGTGGATGGGCGGAGTTTTTCTAAGTTTACTGCCGAGCGATTTGAGAAACCATTCGACATCAAATTTCATGAGCTGATGGTACAGACTACCGAAGCGTTATTGATGGAGTTAGATGGGATTTATGCTTTTACCGAGAGCGATGAAATTTCGATTTTATTGCCACCGGATTGGAATTTGTTCGATCGAAGTTTAGAAAAAGCGGTTTCGATTTCTGCGGGGATTGCTAGCAGTCAATTTAGTATTGCCATCGGCGAACCAGCCACATTCGATAGTCGGGTATGGATGGGAGCGACGACGGCTCAAGTTTGCGATTATTTTAGCTGGCGACAAGCCGATACGACGCGCTGTGCGCTAAATGGCTGGTGCTATTGGACGTTACGCAAATCGGGAATTAGTGCGCGCAAAGCAACATCGATGGTAGATGGGAAAGGGGTGGATTTTAAAAACCAATTACTAGGGAGCATCCCACTTTTTATTAGTTTTATGTAGATAAAGCGTATGTACTAGTATGGCGATCGAGAAATCTGGTGAAAATAGCAGCAGAGGGAGCATAATCTTGAGATAATGGGGTCAAGTAAACTAAGGTAGTGTAATGAGTCCAGAAGAGCAAAAAGAACTCGATCGACACACAAAAGCTATTGCCAAAATATTGTATAAAAATACACCAAAAGAAGAACTAACAAGCTTAGGAAAAATCGAAGAAGCGGTGAGAGCGAGAATGCAAGAGTATGTGATGCCATCCGTCGGAATTTTTTTATCGAAAATGTCACAGTCGAAACTGGAGGATATAAAAGACAGATCCAAAGCATAATTGGAGAATTAGCAATCACAAGCAAACAGGCAGCCAAGCTAAATATCAAAAGTCATACCCAAATCAGTCCGTATTTGGAAGCTTGTTGCTTGCGTATAAGTGCATCAATTTCTTACGAAAGGACAACAGAGGAAGTCAAATATTTAACTGGAGTGGAGATATCAAAAAGTGCCCAACAGAGGTTAATTCACAGACAAGAATTTGAATTGCCTCAAGCTGAGACACCCGTGGCAGAATTGAGTGTAGATGGGGGGAATATTCGAGTGAGAACCCCAAAGGGAGAGGTGTGTAGCTGGAAAGGATACAAAGCAACAGTACTACATCAACAGCAAAAAATTGCATCATCATTTCAAGAAAATGAGACGATCGTTAATTGGGTAAATAGTCAAGAATTAGCTCCAGTTGTTACTTGCTTAGGTGATGGCCATGACGGGGTATGGAATATCATCAAGGAATTTGTACCTATTGGTGAAAGAAGAGAAATTCTCGACTGGTTTCATTTGATGGAAAATCTCCATAAAATTGGCGGTTCCAACCAAAGATTATTTGCAGCCAGAGAATTACTCTGGTACGGAAAAGTTGATGAGACGATTAAGTTGTTTGGTGATTGTAATCTCAAGCAAGCTGAAAACTTTTGTGCTTATTTAGAGAAACATCGTCATCGGATAATTAATTATTATTATTTTCAAGCCGAACAAATCTGCTCTATTGGTTCTGGTTCCATTGAGTCTACAATTAAACAGATCGATCGCCGGACTAAAATTTCTGGAGCGCAGTGGAAATCTGAAAATGTTCCTCAAGTATTAGCGCATCGCTGCGCCTACCTCAACGGGTTAATTTGCGATCGCTAAATAAAAAGTGGGATGCTCCCCAATTACTATTCGAGCATGGCATCAATTTTAACGATTTACCCGCATGGCAACGACGGGGTTCGGGTTTGTATTGGGAGACTTACGAGAAGGTAGGTTACAATCCGATAAAGCAAATCGAAGTAATTACCAGTAGGCGACGGATTAAAGTCGATCGAGAGTTACCGATGAAGGGTGAATATCGCGATTTTATTATGGAAATTACCGACAGTATTCAGCCTAAAGATCCAGCTCCAGCTTCACATAATAATGTCACCGCTATCGAAGATTAATCGGCGTTGCTGAATCTATATATAATTTACCAAATAGGAGATCGCTAAAATCTTAGGTAGGGGCAATTCATGAATTGCCCCTACCTAGGGTTGCATATTTACTTTAATTTAGGCGAATAATTGTCGAACATCGATCGAGAGATCGGGAAAAGCTAATGGGGAAATCGTACCACTATCGATTTGAGTTTTCGATCGATATCCTGATGCTGTCCAATCTCTAAATACAACTAATACCGATCGATGTAAATCCATCACCCAATATTCAGGAATTCCCGCCTCTGCATAGATATCTTTCTTCAATCCCAAATCTTTGACGAGTGTAGAATTTGAAATCTCAATCAACCAGTAAATATCATCCGGTTGCGGGTGTCGCTCTCGATACAATGAGGCTGGTGTGCGGACGATCGCGATATCCGGTTCCGGTTCGGAGTTGTTTGGCAGTGTAATCGGATGAGCCTCACTAATCCTGGCTCGATCGCCTAATAATTGCCGCAGATACTCACCTGTTTCTCGACAGTAAAATGAATGAGGTACGCCTTCTGGCGACATTTCAATAATTTCCCCTCTAAGTAACTCTACTTGCCTGTCGTCCAGTATTCCAGTATCGATCATCTGGTGATAGTCTTGTAGAGTCCATTTGGCGATTACGATGCTCATGGCAATTTACCTCGCTGGTTGAGATCTTAACTATTATTTTAGCCATCGATCGATCTGGATACATTCCGACAATCGAGCTAAAATTTACTTCCCTAACATCATCTGTTCGACAAAATTGGTATAGACTTCACCCTTAATAAAACCTGGATGTTCGAGGATCTTTTGGTGAAATTCGATCGTCGTTGGTACGCCAGTAATTGCATACTCGCGGAGCGCGCGACGCATTCGCCGAATCGCTGTTTCTCGATCGACTCCCCAGACGATCAGTTTACCGATTAGCGAGTCATAAAAAGGTGGAATCTCGTAATCGGTGTACACATGCGAATCGATCCGCACTCCTGGGCCGCCTGGTGCCAGATAGCCAGTGATTTTGCCTGGAGATGGCCGAAAATTATAATTAGCATCTTCAGCATTGACGCGACACTCGATCGAGTGACCTTTGAAGACTACTTGCTCTTGAGTCAGCGCAAGTTTTTCGCCCTGAGCCACCCGAATCTGTTCGGCGATCAAATCCAATCCAGTGATCATCTCCGTCACCGGATGTTCGACTTGGATGCGCGTATTCATCTCCATAAAGTAGAAAGCGCCATGCTTATCGAGCAGAAACTCTACCGTTCCGACCCCAGCATAATCGATCGATTTTGCCGCAGCGATCGCGGCATCACCCATTTTCTTGCGTAATTCTGGAGTCAATGCCGGACTGGGAGCTTCTTCTAATAACTTCTGGTGCCGACGCTGGATCGAGCAATCGCGTTCGCCGAGGTGGATGACATTGCCATAATTATCTGCCAGAATCTGGAACTCGACATGACGCGGACATTCGATAAATTTCTCGACATAGACACCACCATTCCCAAACGCCGCCTCTGCTTCGCCTTGAGCGGCATGATACAACCGGACTAAATCTGCTTCTTCATGCACCAACCGCATCCCGCGTCCGCCGCCACCAGCGGTAGCTTTGAGCATTACCGGATAACCGATTTGGCCTGCGACTTTGAGCGCTGCTTCGGCATCAGCTAAGAGTCCATCGCTCCCTGGTACCGTCGGTACCCCCACCCGTTTCATCGTCTCCTTGGCAGTAGATTTGTCACCCATCGCCCGCATGGCGGCTGGGGAAGGGCCGATAAAGGTGAGATGATGGTCGGCACAGATTTCCGCAAATCGCGCGTTCTCAGCCAGAAATCCATAGCCTGGATGAATGGCAGTAGCGTTGCGAGTCAATGCGGCAGATATAATATTTGGAATATTCAGATAACTCTTACTGCCGATCGGTTCGCCAATACAGACTGCCTCATCTGCTAATTGAACGTGGAGTGCCTTTCGATCGATCGTCGAATGCACGGCGACTGTCCCAATCCCCATTTCGCCACAGGTACGGATGATTCTCAGGGCGATTTCGCCCCGATTGGCGATTAAGATTTTTGAAAATGACATGATAATAATATTCCTGGCTCTATAGATTGGGGCACAGTCTCAGCCCCAGCCATTCGAGCGCACGATCGATCCGCACGCTGGGCAAGGATCATTATATTTTAGATTAGTGCGGTTTCGCTGGATTTAGGCGGCGATCGTCGATCGTCAGTTTCCAGTTGCAATTTAGGTATGGCAATATTTTTTTCGATGTCGATCGGATGCGCGAACGATCTTCATGTCACACGTTCGAGGATTATCTCCCAAACAGATTTTGGATATAGATATTTGGAGATAATTTTTTCCTCAACAGCCAAGATCTGCCAACCGCTCGAAAAAAGAGCGATAACTGTCTCCCGATCGAAAAATCGCTTCGGTTCGCCATTGACTGAGTAATAATTTTCGGCAATTTGCGGATGACCAGTCGCGCCATAATAACGATCGTTTGTAGAATTTAATCGACATAACAACACTCCACCTAATTGTAAACAACTGTGAATTTGCTCGACGATCGCCAGTGTCTCCGCCCAAGTAAAGTAATGCAGGGATAGGCTGGCGATAACCACACCAAGTTCTGACGCAGTTGGTGGAAATGTTGCGCGGATGTCTTGACAATGATATTCAGCCGTTGGGACTTTAATTTTTGCCGCTGCGATGGCTGGTGCGGAGAGATCGATCGCGATAACATGGTGCCCATTAGCTACAAGAGTTAGGGTATCATCGCCTTCACCACAACCGAGTTCGAGGATCGGCACCGCACCAACACGCGATCGAATCAGTGGCAAGTATTGTTGCAGCCAGAGATCTTTCATCACAAGCAGTAGGGATTAGGATAACGATCCATGAGAGTAAACTTTCTTACCTGTATGTTACAATGACAATATCCCGATTGCTATACTGGGTAAAGACAATTATCGTTTAGACTACAGCGATTTCGCTAAGTGTTGAAGGATTTCGGAGGTTGATAAGCATAAATGACGAACTTCGCTCGCAATGTCCCAATCCCTGGCAAATAGAATTACGATGTAACAGGATAGGTAAGTAATTCCTGGCGATCGGGCAACGAACTTCCTATTGCTGTTTATTGTGGTTCTGAGAATAAAATCGTGCCGCCAGTTGTTGTTGCTGCTAGTCGCTTTGCTTCTGCTCTGGAAACAGGGACAGCAAAATTGTGGATGCTATTAGTTGGGGTCAACCATTATGTCGATCTCACGCTCCCATCTTTACGATATGCAGCGGGAGATTGTCAGGGAATCGGCGCATCGCTGTCCGCCGCAACTCAAGCATTTCCGCATAAAGAATTGTCGATCTATCACGATTTTGCCGCCGAATTCCCGACACATAGCACAGTTACAGCTAGCTTATCCCGGATTGTCGCCGAAGCGCGATCGCAAGATACGGTATTAATCTATTTTTCTGGGCACGGTGTCCTCGAACCAGTCACGCAACAAACTGTATTATGCCTGCGTGATACCGATTGTCGCAATTTATTGAGTACGGGTTTACAGATCCAATTTGTATTGCAACAGCTCCAAAATTGTGCGGCTCACGATCGACTGTTGTGGTTGGATGCCTGTCATAGTGGCAATCTCAGTTTTATGGGGACTCAAACCGATCGCGCCATCGCCACGCTGCTAAATCCGACCGCGCAATTGGTAGAATCTCTCCGCCAGGGCGCATCTCAAGGCCGGGGATTTTATGCTTTATTATCCTGCGATGAAGGCCAACAGTCTTGGGAATTTCCCGATCTCGGGCATGGTGTATTTAGTTATTATCTGATGCGTGGCTTGCGTGGGGAGGCCGCAGACGAGCGCGGGGTTATCGATGCCGATGGCTTGTATCGCTATGTTTATCGCCAAACGGTGCAATATATCGATACGCTCAATCAACAGTTACGCGTAGCAGATCGGGAACAACGCGATCGGGGGGAAATCAGCTGGTATCCCGAATATTCGCCCCAAACACCCAAACGAATCGTGGCAGGGGTAGGGGAGATCGTTTTGGGTCTACAGCAGTCCAGCGAGCTGGTACAGACGGAGCGCAGGGCTTTGCTGGTCGATCTGACGGCAGATCCCAGCAGCGATGCGCTCGGCCGCGTTTTGCAAGCAGAGGGGAAATTTACTGTTGATGCGTTGTTGACTGACTCATGCTCAGTTGCGGATGTAGGCGATCGAATTCAGACTTTCCTCGCAGGCGAGCGTGGTGAAACGTCGAGGAGCGAGTACCGATCCTCCACGCGGTTGTTATACCTGCGGGGGAAAATTACCGCGCTACAAGGCGATGATGTTGGGCTGGAGATCGCTGGAGGGGTCACGCTAAGCCGCAATTGGCTCTGTCAAGCATTGCACCACAACATTCATACTCAGCAAATCGTCATCCTCGATTGCCTGGTAGCGAATGAAACACCTCCCGATCCTCACCTCGCAGCTGATTGGGTGACTGCTTTAAACAGCACGACTATAGCGGGGATAAATGTCTCTGGTACGCGGCCGAGTCAGTGGATGATGGTCTGTATCGCGCCGCTAGAAGATGCCGAAGTGTTTGCCCAGGTACTGCTCGAAGCAACGATTTCGACTCCCTTGTACTCGGGCACGACCGTTAGCGATTGGTTAGCGATCGCCCAAACAAATCTGGCAGAATTAGGGATCTGCTCGATGTTGTGGCGATCGGATGCTCAGCGGCAGGATATTTTAGCGACAACTCCAGAAGTAGATCCGGTGGCGCAGCTACGCCAGTGGTCTACCGGAGCTTTGGCTACTGCTGGAGACCCACCAATCCTCGATCTCGAAACCGCAGACACCGAGCGCATTCAGTCAGCAGTGGAACCAACTGTTTTTTCTGAAAATTTAGCAGCGTTGTTACATCGATCGTTCGGCCCGATTGCGGCAGCTTTACTCGCGCGATTAGAGTTAGCACGGGTGGCAGATCCGGCGATGGCGATTGAAATATTGTTACCGTTATTACCCGAGCGGGAGCGAGACAATTTCGCTCGACAGGTCGCGGTTCTAGGCGAACGCCAACCCCAGCAATTGACTCCAGTGGCACAGTCTCCGGCTCCCCTCCCGCCGACGAGTGCTACTCCTAGCTCCAAGACGAGTCCGCCCACACTAGCTGCCACTGGGCAGATCCACTTTTCGGGGGCAGCAAGAAGCGAGATCGAGATCGCCCTCCGAGGGATTGTCGGCCCCGTTGCAAGTGTCTTGCTCAGTCAAATCGAGCCGACAGCGTGGAGCACCGATCGATCGTTGATTGCGGCACTGACACCTCATCTGACGGAGGATCTCATCGATCGATTCGATCGTCAGCTTCAGCAGATCGTCCACTCATCAACAACCGCCAGTGTCGAGCCAGAATCTGGCTCGACACTAGGTGCTAATGGGCGCGGCATCGAGTCGGCTCCATTACCAGTCGCACTGAATGACGATTTTATGATTGTATGCGAGCGCGAATTGACACTGGCAATCGGCCCGATCGCCAAATTTATTGTTGCTACTACCTACCAGGCACATCCACGTCTATCTGCGACAGATTTTGCTGCAATTTTAACCGAGCAAATCTCCGATCCCGAGCGCGCAGCATCGTTTCTCCGTCAACTGAATTTACGCTAATGCCGATCGTTACTTCTGCCGATTGAGTAAATTCATCGAAATTTCCAGACTAGATTTCATCCGCTTAAATGCGGCAGCCAATAGCCCGATCTCATCTTGACTCTTGTGCTCGAATTCACCATCCATTTGCCCCAAGCTAACGGCATCAGCAGTTTTGGCCATTTGCCGGATCGGGCGAATCACGGCTCGACGGAGTAGATAATTAACGGTCAGGAGAATTGCCGCAAATACTGCGAGTAATATGCCCATAATCAGCTTGAGTGCCGATTGAGCGTTATCGTATACTTGCTCGGCAGGCACCGAAATGACCTGAGCCGCAATCACTTGCCCTAATTTCCAGTTAAAGCCATTTTCCGAACCATATGTAGTAATTTGACTTTTGGGGGCGCGATCGGGTGTAGAGTGGCAACGCAAGCAGCTTTCTTTGGTAATGGTGAGCGGATGGGCGATATAGAATACTTTGCCCCCAGGGAGATCCCGAAATCCAGAGATATCTTTAGTTTCTGATTCAGTC
>CBDFFH010000020.1:0-261725 GCA_965246715.1 Chamaesiphon sp.
GATCGGAAATAGTAGTTCTGGCTTCTCCCCAGGACGACAGACTTGTTTGACTGGTTTAGGACGTGCGAACATCGGGGTCTTCTGCTGGAGGTAAGGGCGAACGGTAGGGGAGATTGGCACGGATGTAGCGAGGTGGTTTGAACCATAACCCGACAAATTGCCACACGCCTTGAGGGTGAGGGCGATCCAAGTGCCATCGACGACGACAACAGCGAGGGCGAATATTTGCCAGCCCAGATTGAAGATCTGGATTAAAAATAGATACAGCAGTAAGTCCAAGCCCAATGCAATGATAAATACATCGGCAGGGATTCCGGCAATCCCCGGCTTCCGGCTGAGAATGCGGTTGACTCTGATTGGTTCGCGATCCATTTTGGAAGGGTAAAGGTAAAAGGGTAAAGCGGCTCGCGCCCGTCGGGTTTCCCGACGCGAAAAGCGGATGCAATCGCGCTGAGGTCTCCTCAGCGTGCGTTGCACCAAGCAGCGAGACAAGACAGGGGAAAGGATGGGTTTACTGATAGCGGTTGGCGGATATGAAGGGCACGCCATAGCCTAATACCTTTACCCTTTACCCCTTCCCCTTTCCCCCACTCCACCAGGATGTTTACATCTAGTGCAAGATGTAAGATCAGGCTGCCCCGAAAATCATCCCCATCACCGCATCGATCGCGATGACGACAGCAATTATGTACGATTGGGGCTTGGATGACTTCTTGCAGTTCGGCGCGTTCTCTGGTTTTGTCGTAAGCATCTTTAATGCCGAAGATAAAGGCAATGGCAAATGCGACTTTGATGAAGTTAATTACAAAGGTTGCAAAGCCAGCTAGCGCGGCATTAGTAACACCTAACCCCGTTCCGCTGAGTAAGTTGGTAATTGCTGTCGTTCCTGAAGGCGTGATAATTAAGGCATGAGCGGGATCTGTCATGCAGGTAATTAGGAATAAGCTACCTAAAATTGAGATTCCAGCAACCAGTAATGACAAATGTTGAGGTGGCCCTTGATGCGGCGAAAGTTATACCAAAGTTTCTCCTGCCGTGCGGTTGGAAAAGATCGAATAGGTGCCGAGAATACCCGTCCACGCCAGCGTAACCAGTAACGAACTAGTCCCGAATTTGAACATCCAATCAGCCGCGATGCCAACTGTTACGATCGACAGCCAAAAATCGATGGAAAATGAGTAATAGATACGATCGAGTAAGCTAGATTTAGGGTTATGTTTGTGGTGATTATATTTAGTCATGATGATGCTCGCGCTCGGTTTTTTGGATCTAGCGAATAGTTGTTTTTATATGTAAGGGTAAAAAGCTAATTTACCGGAGGGCGGGCGGAAAGCCCCCCGACTTCAGTTAACACACCCATATAAATAATCATACACAACAACAACAAGGATACCATAGGTATCCCTTTAAAATACTCAATCAATATAGTCACATACCTTTTTGGAAAACGTGTATAATGTAGACTATGTTAGTTCAAAAAGGTCAAGTATCCAACTCTAATCGTCCAATCTGGCTGGTGCTAGATGATAGCTACCAGCCTATCGAACCCATTCTGGCGTACCTACGCTATCTCGACAGCTTAGAGAAATCGCCCAATACAGTCAGATCCTATGCCTATAACCTCAAACTTTACTGGGAGTTCTTGAATGATCAACATCTCAACTGGGAGGATGTCAATTTAGAACAGTTGGCAGACTTCATCCACTGGCTCCGAAATGCTCAACCAGCGGGTGTAATCTCCATTCAGCCTCAAGTATCCAAGCGAACGGAGAAGACCATCAACCACGCTCTAAATACTGTCTCGATGTTCTATGAGTTTCACCTGCGAATAGGGGATGTTAAGGAGGTTAAAACTCATACCTACCAAGTACAACCAGGGCGGAAATTTAGACCATTCCTGCACCACATCAGCAAAGGGAGAGAAGTCAAAACCCGATTGCTGAAAATTAAAGAACCAAAGACTTTCCCTGGCTGCTTAACTGCCGAGCAGGTCAAACAACTCATTGCGGGTTGCTATCGAATTAGAGATAAGTTCCTCATCTGTTTGCTGTATGAAACTGGAATGCGGATAGGAGAGTTGTTAGGACTGCGCCATGAGGATATTCGCTCTCAGGGTGTGAATGAGATTCATGTTGTACCCAGACTAGATAACATTAATAGCAGCCGTGCTAAGGCAGGAGAACAGCGGGTAATTCATGTATCAAAGGAGCTACTAAAACTTTATTCAAGTTACTTAATTGAGGAATATCCAGAAGATGTAGATTGTGATTACGTCTTCGTCAATTGTTGGGATGGAGAAATAGGACAAGCAATGCGTTATAGCTCTGTAGAAGGGTTATTTCAGCGGTTAGAGAAGAAGACTGGTATCAAAGCAAACCCGCACCTATTCAGGCATACTCACGCCACTGAGTTAATTAGGTCTGGGTGGGACATGTCATATGTTCAAAAAAGGTTAGGTCACAGTAACATCCAGACCACGATTAATACTTATGTTCATTTAACTGAACAAGATCTACGAACAGAGTATGACAAATATTTAGAGACTAGGGAGAATAAGCATGAACCCCAAGATTAGACAGGAAGAACAAGAGCAGGTTGAGCTTAAATTAGTTCAGCCGACTCAGATTAATTGCCCTAGATGCGGAGGTGATAATTATTCCAAAAGGTGTCCAACAAAGGCTGGTACTCAACAATATTACTGTAAAGTTTGCAAGATTAAATTTATTCAGTTTTCTGACAAAAATTTGCTCAGAAGTGATGACGTGTGGTTTGCAGAGGATCTAGGCTTAAATATTCATCCTCATAGGCAAAATCATGGGACTAAATTTAACTTTCAACAGATCAGGCAAGAATGGTTAAAAAAAGTTGTTAAAAAATTTATTAGGTATAAGGCTAGTATTCAACTAAGCTTTGATACCCTGCAAACATATTTGACAGACTTAAATCATTTTTCATTATTTTTGATGAAAAATTATTCTATCAATCGGGCTGAAGATATAGATCGTTCTGTTATCATAAAATACTTAGAATACAGTAGTCAAAACAAATTAACTCCAAAGACTCAAGGTTCTCGTATTTCTACGTTAGCATCCTTACTTGAAACTGGGGCTGCAAATAATTGGTTTGCACTGGAGCCTTATTTAATTAGAAAAGAAGACTACCCCAAGCGAATTAAAGCCTTACCTCGTTACATCCCTGATGATGTAATTCATCAATTAAACCAACATCTAGATAGCTTACCTGAGTCAGTAATGCGAATGGTATTAGTTATTCAAGAGTGTGGTTTAAGGATAGGTGAGCTATGTCAATTATCATTAGATTGTCTCAAGCAAGATGCTAAGGGTGGGTGGTTTATCCAGTTTATGCGTTGGAAGATGAAATTTGAAACGACTCTTCCAATATCCATTGAACTTGCTGAAGTTATAAAAGAACAGCAATCATATATTCAAGAAAGCTTAGGCAAAGATTATCCATATCTTTTTTGTGCTAATAAAAATGGTGGGTTTAGTCATGAATTCACTCCCAATCCTAAAGTAATGGGATGCAAGCCGTTTATCAACTATGTAAAACGACTAGCAGACGAATTTGATGTCTGTGACAGTACTGGTAAGCGTTGGAATTTCCAAACTCATCAGTTTCGTCATACAGTTGGTACAAAGATGATTAATAACGGTGTACCACAGCACATCGTCCAACGTTATCTAGGTCATGATTCACCCCACATGACCTCAGTATATGCTCATATTCATGATGCAACCCTTAGAAAGCAGATCGACAAATATTTAGATACTAAAGTTATCAATATTAATGGTGAGGTGGTTGAATCAATTACGTCAGAATTAGATACAGATTCTAAGCTCCAGTGGATGAAGAAAAAAGTCTTAGCAGAAACTTTACCTAATGGTTATTGCGGCTTACCCGCTCAACTAACTTGTAGTAAAGGCAATGCCTGTCTAACCTGTAGCGACTTCCGCACTACTGTAGAATTTATCGACCAGCATAAGCAGCAACTAGAAAGAACTAATCAAGTATTAGAAGTAGTTCAAGCCAATGGTTGGGAGCGACAAATACAAGTCAACCAAGATGTTAAAACCAGTCTAGAAAAAATCATTACTACTCTGGAGGCAAATCAAGATGCCTAAAGAAGATGGCAAGGATATCAGAATAGCGGCTCTTAAAAATGCTGCGGTGGCAAAACAACAACGAGCCGCTGAGGGGTTAGATAAAGCTATCAATAAACTCATCAAGAGTAATGAGCCGATGAGCTTTGCTAATGTAGCGAGAGAAGCTGGTGTATCAATCAGTTACTTGTATAAGTACCCAGAGGTTAAAGCAAGAGTTTTAGAGCTAAGACAACAGCAACAACAGGTAGGTAAACCAAATAAAATACAAACTGCTTCTGATGCTTCTAAAGCTGTAATTATTAATGAGTTGAGAGAGAGAATTAAGAAACTTGAAGCAGATCTAACTGGACTACGCAAAGCAAATGAGGGGATGGCGGGAAGACTTTACCAACTCCATGATATGCAAGTCATGGTGGAAAGACTCAAGGCAGAGAATGAAGACCTAAAAAAACGAGTAGCTGAACAGGTGAAAACATCTGATGATCTAGACCCTAACTCAATATCTGGCAGCAATGTTACATCGATTACTCAGAGATCTAAATCATCTGTCAGTGATGCAATCAAAGCCGAACTGGAGCAATTAAATATTCCACTTAACAGTACCCTGACTAAAAGAATTAAAGCCGTGACAGAGGAACGAGTTCTAGCTGCTATCACTGCCCTCAAAGATCAACTAACTAAAGGTGAGGTTACTAATCCTGGCGGTTGGTTATCAACTGCGATTCAAGATGGGTGGACAGTGGCAGAACCAATTAGCTCATCTCAACCACCACAAAGAGAGATATTCACCGTGTCAGTCGAACTACAACCGACGACAAAATTAGTCTCCTTGGACAAGCTAAAAACATTAAACAATATTTTCCAGAACGATGATTGATAAGTTACCGCCACTGAATATTGAAGTTGAAGAAAACATTTTAGGTGGAGTTCTATTAGATCCTCATGCCATCTTGCGAGTTGTAGATATTCTCAGTCCTGAAGCTTTCTATATTGAATCGCATCAAGTCATCTATCAAGCGATATTAGACCTTTACGCACAGCAAAAGCCAACGGATATGTTGGCTGTTAGCAGTTGGCTCAAAGACCATAAGCTGTTAAAGAAGACAGGTGGGGAAGCTAAATTAGTTCAACTGTTAGAACGGACGGTTAGTGCTGTTAACATCGACCATTTAGCACGTCTCGTTCAGGAGAAGTACCAACGTCGTCAACTAATTGCCACTACTCAATCGATTACCGATCTGGCTTATGATACTGCCACTCCAATCGATTCAGTGATGGAACAAGCGGAGGAAAAGATATTCAACATCAGTACCAATAAAGCAGATCGCTTTAAACCAGAAACTATTGAAAGTTGTCTGATTGATGTGTTCAATCAAATTAGTCAAGATTCACCACCTCTATACCCGACCGGATTAAGAGATCTAGATGGAATGATTGGGGGCTTAGTCAAGCAAGATCTGATTGTGATTGGTGCCAGGGCTTCGATGGGTAAAACTTGGCTGGGGTGTTATCTGGCTAATTATATTGCGACTACTCAACAGCAGCCTGTGGTCTTCTTCAGTGCGGAGATGTCTAAGTCTCAATTAACTAAGCGGTTCTTGGCGATGCACTCTGGTATTGACTCTCAGCGGTTAATTAGGAATGAAGTCTATGAGCATGAATACGAGGCTTTAATAGCTGGGTTGGAAAAGCTAAAGCAATCACCGTTAATTATTGACGATACTCCCGCCAGCATTCAAAATCCTTCACGGATGCGCTCTGTACTGCGACGGGTTAAGTCCGAGCGCGGTGGGTTGGGCTTGGTGGTGATGGATTACATTCAAAAGTTGGGAGATAGAGCCGCAGGTAATCGAGCGCAAGCAGTGGGTAAACTCTCTGGAGCATTTAAGGATATTGCCAAGGAGTTTGATGTCCCTTTCGTGGCTTTGGCACAGGTTAATAGGGGTGTAGAGAGTCAGTCTAACAAGCGTCCTGGGATGGCTGATATTAAAGATAGCGGCGATATTGAACAAGACATGGATGTTGGACTGTTACTGTATCGAGAGGAGTACTATGACGCTCAGACGGCGGCTAGGGGGTTGATGGAGATTAATGTGGCTAAGAATCGGAATGGTGCTACCGGAACTTGTCAGGTAGCATTTGAGCCTACTGTGGGTAGTTTCAGTAACAAGGGGTAGCCCCGTGCCATAATTAGATTGTCACCTCTCCACGCTGTAGAATTCATTCACAACGTCAAACTATTGATAGTTAATCATTGTAGACGTTATGGGTGAGATAACTTCAGGCGTGGGGATGAACGCTGTCGCGGCTTTAGCCGCCTTGGAACGATTCCGCTGCTTTCGCAGCAGTATGCGCTAAAGATAGCACTAGTACTGGGCGGCTAAAATAGGGTTACTATTTGTTCGGGGGTTGGTAATTGGTAGTTGGCAGTTAGCAGTCTCGTTAAATAGTGTCCTCATTTACGCCGTTGAGTACTAGTACTTATCACATTTTATCTAAATTTTTCTGGATAAAATTACGCTAACATAGCTTTATGATAGTTAGAGAAGCCAAGCTAAAACACGGTACAGCAAAGCAATATTCTGCCATTGATGAAGCCATCCGAACAGCCCAGTTCATTCGGAACAAAGCCGTTCGCTATTGGATGGACAATCAAGGTACGAGTAAAGCCGATTTGTACAGCATTTGCAAGGACTTGGCTAAAGAGTTTGGCTTTGCTAAAAAGCTTAACTCTGCTGCTCGTCAGGCTAGTGCTGAACGTGCTTGGGCTGCTATCTCTAGTTTCTATGCTCGATGCAAAAAAGGCATAGGCAAGAAAGGTTTTCCTAGGTTTAAAAAACATTGTCGCTCTGTTGAGTATAAAGTTTCGGGCTGGAAACTATCGGATGATTGCAAATCAATTGCATTCACAGATGGTTTTGAAATCGGAACATTGTCAATATTTTGCAACAATGAAACACAGGAAGACTTGCACAGGCTAAAAATTAATCGTGTGCGGATCGTGCGGAGAGCAGACGGGTATTATGCCCAATTCTGTTTTGATGCCGATCGTAAAGAGCAAGGGAAATATTCAGGCAATGTTGTCGGATTGGATCTAGGGCTGAAGTTTTTCACCAAAGACCAAAATGATAATGCTGTGATATATCCGCAGTTCTTGAGAAAAGCCGAAAAGCAACTCCAGAAAACTCAACGCCGATTAAGTAAGAAATTTGTAAAAGGTGCTAAACCTCAATCAAACAACTACCACAAGGCACGGAAACGACTAGGAAGAGTTCATCTCAAAATTCAACGCCAGCGGAAAGATTGGGCGATTAAGCAAGCCCGAAACGTAGTGATATCTAACGATGTCGTGGTGTATGAAAATTTGCAGATTGCGAACATGGTCAAAAATCATCATTTGGCTAAGTCTATTTCGGATGCTGGTTGGTATCAGTACACTCAATGGTTAGACTACTACGGCAAGATTTGGGATAAGGCAGTTGTGGCAGTATCGCCTAACTACACCTCCCAAGATTGCTCTAATTGCGGTCATCGAGTGAAAAAGTCTCTTAGTACTAGAACTCACTCATGTCCTAGTTGCAAAATTGAGATTTGTCGCGACACGAATGCGGCTTTGAATATCTTGCATAAAGGATCGAACATTCTTGGTATTGAGTGGAACAAAAACGGTACCTCTGGGCAAGAGGAATCCGCCGAGCAAGCTCCCTTCGGGAAGGCTTCGCCAACGGAAAAAGCCTGGGGAGAAGACCACCGCTGCTGATGAGAAGCAATTTAATTCAGTAAGTGGACTTCGATGAGCTAGGAATAAGAATCCCCTGCTTTAACAAATCGAACTGCTTGCGGTGAGAGAGTGAAAGTATGGGGAGCATGTCAAGAAAATATTAGTTCGCCCTGCTGGTGAAGCTGCCACATTGGAGGCTGAGTATCGATCGTCAATGGCATGACTATGGCTGGTTTAAGTAGTTGGATATTCAGATAATCGGGTGTGTAATTATGTCCCTCAAAGATCCAACTGGCGATCGTGTAAGCATGTGAGTCGATATATCTACGCTTGACAGGCACGAGATAGGTGCAGTTACCAGCATCGAATACCCAGTAATTTCCGCGACGATTGGCTTGGGCTAGAATGACATTCTTGGCTTCAATTCCCCAATTAGAATAGATCGAGTCTTTAGTGACACTCGCCATCCTAATTTGATATTCGATCGCAAATTTAGTGGAATTCTGAGAATATGCTGCAACTATTTCTTGCTGTGTTTGAGTTGATAACGACCTCTGGAGCGAAATTAGATCTGACTCAATTGGAACGTGCCCTAGTGAGGAATTGCAGCTTGGATAAGCAGACTGTGGTTGTGACATCTAGATCTAGACGATCGATTGGTAATAATACAGGCACGCTTGTCTGGGCTTATCGATATCGTCTCAACATAACTGTGCTAGCTAATAAATGAGATGCGCTATCCGGCTGAGATTTTATAAAAAAATCGAACAGATTTTCTTCGCTTGATGCTGCGATCCCAACTCTCGATGTTCCTTTGCTGTCAATGGCCGACAATTATTCATCAGTTGAGGATTGCGATCGCTTATTTGTTTGGCTAATTTACCTGCCTGTGTCTGCGTCCAAGCCGGAGTGGGACTCTGCTTGGTAATGACTGTGTTGTACCCCAATAATCCCAAGATCGCCAAGGTCAAACCCAATAGCAGCCAAGAATGCCAGCTCTGAGCGGGAGCCGCGACACGTCCGGCATCGATGAACCTTTTTTCCAGCGAGGTTAATTGATGTCGAACGGTGCTCATGTGGGCTTGCTGGATGGCTAGAGTCTCTAGTAATGGTTTGCTCACTAGCTCGAATTGAGTCTCTAATTTTTTCCCAGCCAAATCTAGGGATTGAGTCACCGCTTGAGGAATGGCATCTTTAATTTGTTCGATCCGATCGAGCATTCCAGTTACATCGCGGATCGGATCGTCTGCTTGAATTTGATAGTTGGCAAACGATCGATTTAAGGCTAACTTGCTGATGGCATGGTTGAGAGCGGTGGTTTGTTCCATCTTGCGTGTAGCGGGTGGGTAAATAAGTCCCATCTAAACACTCGACCTGCGATTACGCCTTGAGTCAAATTACTCGATTGTCGATCCGATTCTCTTCGAGTTGTAGGCTTAGATCGATCTTGGACTTGAGATGACAGCTAAACGCTGATGCTACGATCTAGCAGATCGCCAAGTTGTGGGACAACGTTGTCCCACAACTTGGCTAGACTATTTTTTCGTTAAATCTGTAGAAGAGCTTGAAAAATTCAGTGCAAAACCAATTTTTCGATACAATTAAGTCTCTACGATACTCCAATTGTTAATGTCAGATAAATTACCCGAACAAGGCGATCTCATCATCACCGCTGATAATTATATTTCGATCGGTAATCGACAATCTCAAATCGGGAACGATCGAGGTGCTTTAGCGGCTTACGATCGAGCCGTGCGTCAAGCTCCTGACTATGCTAGAGCCTATAACTATCGCGGTTCGTTTAGGTATGCGAAATTGCGAGATATTCAGGGTGCGCTGGTCGATTTTGACTCAGCCGTGCGCTGCGACCCCGATTACGCGATCGCCTATGCCAATCGCGGCTTGCTTAGGTATCAGCAATTGGGTGACATTCCTGGAGCCTTAGCCGATCTCAACTTGTCGATCGTCCTCAACCCCCGCGATGCCTCGGTGTATAACACTCGTGGGTTGATTAAATACGCCGAGCTGGAGGATATTGAATATGCTTTGGCAGATTACGATCTGGCGATCGAGATCGACCCGAATTTTGCTGCTGCTTATAACTGTCGCGGACTACTAAAAAATGTCAAACTGATGGATATTGCTGGAGCCTTAGCCGATTACGATCGGGCGATCTCACTCGATCCTCATCTATCAGAGGCGTTCTATAATCGCGGTACGCTCAAGCATCGAGAACTGGGCGATCCGATCGGGGCGTTGGCTGATTATGACCGAGCCATCGAGATCGATCCTTATCTGGCATCTGCTTATTTCGTGCGGAGTCTGCTCAAGCGGGATCTTTTAAACGACTTGCTAGGATCTGCGAACGACTACGAGCGGGCGATCGATCTAAATCCTAAGATTATGGAAGATAGCTAAAAAAATCAAGCCTTTCAACGTGATTTTCTGCTTTCCGCCTATTGAAGGTTGTGCTGGTGGATCGGTCGAGGTATCTTCAGTTCCACGTAATTACGTGGAACTATACAAATAACCTGAAATTGTTTCTGAATATAGGTTTCTGGCGATTAATTCTTTCTTTCTTTCTTTGACTTTTGACTGGTGCCAACTATCGCTAGTAGTTTATCTGCTGATTTAGTTCCACGTAATTACGTGGAACTATTGAAATGAGCTAAAACTGTTGACAAACAACACTTTCACCGAAATTCTCTTTCGAGAATAGCCAGCACTCGATCGGATATGCTAAGACTATAATTCTTACTGAGTAAGGATTTAAAGCTAGTGTTTAGTTCCACGTAATTACGTGGAACTAAACACTAGCTAAAACTGTTGCTCAAAGCCATTTAAAGCACAATTCTAGTCTAGAAATTGAATGAGATCGATCGGGTATGTTAAAGCTGAAATGCTTATTTAGCAAAGACTACAAGTTAAAATTTGGTTCCACGTAATTACGTGGAACCGCGCAAATAACTTATAATCAGCTCTAGCTGTGCATTTCCGGCAATTAAGACCTTAACCGCTGCCACCTGTTCTGGTGCAACAGAGACGGTGCGGGATTTATATTTTCCATCTGCTTGCTTCTCCTTGTATGTTAGTTGCCAAAACCAATGCTCGACATTTTGGGGATCTCGATCTCCAGGGACGAGGGGATATTCTTTGGTTTGTCCGTTCTGTAACTGTTTTTTCTTGGTGCGTTGATAGAGAGTTCCGCTTCGACCGGGTACTCGATCGCCACGAATTTTCATTTATAATAAAAGAGAAATTATTAATTGATTTATGAGTGGTGATTAAGCGATCTCCACTCTATTTATTTTATCAGAAATTAAGCTAAGGCTCTATAGTGTTAGTCTTTGAAATATGGTTCTACCGAACTTACTATGCTAAATCAAGGATTGAAATGCCATGCTAGCAAACTTCTGATCTGAAAATTCTCAAAATTTCTAAACCCATATCCCATTCTTTTTATTAGCTTGAGTTTATTGTTAATTCCTTCGACGACTCCTTGAGTTGTTCTATTATCAAAATAGGCAATTATTTCACCAATCCATCTTTTAATAGTTCCACAACTCTTGGGGAATTTCCCACAAGCATTCTTGAGCCAGTCACACAAGCTTATTAGCCCATTTCCCCAATCTGTTTTTGATTCAAATATATCTCTAAATAACTCTTTTGTTTTGTGCATTGCTGCTAATTCTGGAAAAACGTCTCCAATCTCTTTCAACTTCTCTTTTTGCAATTCATTCAAATCCGCTTCGTTTTTGAGTATTGCATATTTACTGTGAGTTAATGCTGCTAATTTCTTGTTCTTTTCATCTTTGTTCTTCACCCTCTCAGCCTCTCTTTTGATTTTAATTCTCTCTCGATCTAACTCTTCATTTATCTGTTTCATTACATGAAATCTGTCTCCAACCACTTCAGCATTTGGTATCAATTCATTTACCAGACTTTTGTATGATGAAAATAGATCGATACTTACTTCTGTAATTTGGTTCAAAACCTCCGAACCCCAAGACTTCAAGCACTCACCAATACATTCTTGAGTCCTTTTTGGTAAGATGGCTATTAACTCTCTTTTTTCTAGATCTACTAACACCGCACAATAGTTTTTTTGCCCTTTAACAAAGGCAATTTCATCAATTCCTAGTCTGGTTAAATTCTCTGGCTTTTTTTGCACTAGATTTACCCCAGCTTTTTTGATTATTGTCTCCACTTCTTGCTCACTTAATCCATTTCTTTTGGCAACACTTTTAATATCACTAGCTAGACTCTCTTCGACAATCTTCTGCTTCATTCGCTCGGTGAAATGACTTCTCTTTTTGATGAAATTTAATTCCTCACTGAATTTTCGACCACAACTCATACACTTGAATTGACGACGATTAATTTTAAGGTAAACATCATGTTCACCGAATGGTAGATCTCTCACTGTTAATTGGTGATTCTCATGAAGTTTATTACTTTCAGTTCCACAATGAGGACACACTGCTTTTAATTGCTGATTTTCTAGATAAATAAAATAACCGATTTCATCTAAGATCTTATAAGCAGTGACGGTCATTCCGTCGATATTAAGAATTTCATTAATGGTTTTTAGTTGCGATTTGGATGACATAATGCAATTCAAGCTTATTTGTTGCCAGAAATCAAGATCTTACTATTCTATAATAAAATCTGTCATTTATGCTGCACCAAGCTTCCATAACTCAAAATTATCAATTTTGTCAATTAAACTTGATTCTTATCCACTACTTAGCATAGCAAGTTCGGTAGAGCCTGAAATATTAGCGATCGCAACTTTGATAAATATATTTATCGATAGATATTCAACTTTAGATGTAATCTGAATCGCTCGATCTTTATTTGCGAAAAATCACCCCAGCAGCGATGAAATCCTCAACTGAGATTGCTAATTTACCATCTACCTCGATCGTCTGAAAATCACTAACCCTTCTGCCTTTCCTGACTCGCTCTCGATGGTTGCTAATTAGTCGCTCCGAACGATCGATATCATCATCGCGATCTCCTTGACTCTACTGTTGGGATCGCCAATCCCAGTCTGTAGATCTAAGTTCGCGAGCCGATTTCAACCATTAGATTTCTCGCACCATATCCAACCGTTGGCGTAGCCTACCGGAGGTAATCGATCGAGCATTGCCGCTGTTTCTTACGATCGCAACACATTCTTGCTACAACATGCGAAATTGCTTGGGTGAAATCCCCGTATGTCTCTGAAAATGCTTGGCAAAGTGACTGGGATTGGCAAACCCACACGCAAGCGCAATATCGAGCATCGTGCATTCTTTGTGCTTGAGTAATTGCTTCGCTCGCTCGACTCGCTGCTGAATCAAGTAGGCATGAGGAGTCATTCCCGTTGATTGCTTAAATAATCGACAAAAGTAGTATTGGCTGATTCCTAGTTCATCTGAAATTGCTGCTAATGATACATTCTCGCTCAGGTGAACATTCATATATTCAAGGGCTTGCTTCAGTTTGTACTTGCATAAGCCATCTTCATATTCTGGTAGAACATACTTGCGCGTTGAGTAATTTCTCAACAGATGAGCTGCTAGAGCCGTTGCCATTGACTCTGCATAGAACCAACTATTCGTTGCATCTGTTTCTAATACTGTTTTCAGGGTGAGGACAATCTGATAAACTAACGGATCGGGCATTGATAGCGTTGGCTTCAGTTCTACTCGCTCTGGATTTGCGGATTCATAAGCAGCATGAGCTAGAAATGTCGGATCGAGATAGCAATGAGTCGTTTCTGCTGCCTGACTCGCCCGCACTCTTAGTGATGTATGAGCAGGCATCACCTCAATGTAGCCGATTTCATTTGGAGCGTGCTGCAACAGATACCGCTTTCCGTTAGCAACCATCTCCACTTCTGTGGGCTGTTTCCAAGATGGCACAGAGATGAAGTGCTGAAGATTTGTTGTTTCAGGAATTTCTATTGCAGGTAGTTGATAGTGTGCGATCTGAATATTTTTCCATCCTGCTTGTTGACTGGAATGAATGCGTGAACGTGGAATAAACGCTGGAGTTGAATCTGGTTGAGAATAATCGATCTCTAAAGGTTTTGCTGTTGGCATTTGGCTCTTGTCCTTCTAATATCTACCATAATTTTATAGTACCGATCTCTAGATCTATTATTTTTTAGCCGAACGCGCTTTTCTCACCCCCAAGGGTGGTCGAACTAGCGGAATGTGGGCTATAACATGCGAAATTGCTTGGGTGAAATCCCCGTATGTTTGTGAAAATGCTTGGCAAAGTGACTGGGATTGGCAAACCCACACGCGAGTGCAATATCGATGATACTGCTTTCTTTGTGCTTGAGTAATTGCTTGGCTCGCTCGACTCGCTGCTGAATCAAATACGCATGAGGAGTCATGCTAGTGGATTGCTTAAATAATCGACAGAAGTGAAATTGGCTGATCTGCACTTCATCTGAAAGGGTGGCTAATGACACGTTCTCACTCAGATGAGCATTGATGTATTCCAGGGCTTGCTTGAGTTTGTACTTGGGTAAGCCATCTTGGTATTCTGGGAGAATGTGCTGGCGGGTCGAGTAGTTTCTCAACAGATGAGCTGCTAAAGCTGTTGCCATTGACTCTGCATAGAAGCAGCTATTTGTTGCATCAGTTTCTAATACAGTTTTCAGAGCTAAGACAATTTGACAGACTAGCGGATCGGGCATTGCTAGCGTTGGCTTCAGTTCTACTCGCTCTGGATTTGCGGATTCATAAGCAGCATGAGCTAGAAATGTAGGATCGAGATAGCAGTGAGTTGCTTCCCCTCCTTGACTCGACCACACTTTAAACGGGACATCAGCCGGAAGCATTTCAAAAAGACCCTTGTCCTGTCGATCGTGTTGAGATTGATACCGCTTGCCATCAACGATCCGATCTACTTCAGTTAATTGATTCCAAGATGGCAACGAAATGAGGTGCTGAAGACTGATTATTTCAGGAAAGTCCATTGCCAGCAAGTGATAGTGTGCCAGATGAATATGTTTCCATCCTGCCTGCTGGCTGGAGTGAATCAATGGGGGCGGAGAAAACATTGATGTTGAATCTTGTTGAGAATAATCGATCTCTACAGATTTTGCTGATGGCATTCGGAGCTTGTCCTGCTAATATCTACCATAATTTTATAATATTGATTTCTAGATATTGGTGCAGGATGTGACACAAACCTGACTTTTTGAAAAAGTTGGATTTGTATCACCAGTTACCTCGATCCAGTTCGATTTGCCCGTGGCACCTCTACACTATCGGATGAATCGATCGACGGATCGAGCAGCCTGAAAAAGCCGATCTGCTCGGAGTGAGTATTTAAAACATCAGCACCAACTAACTTGATATTTCTTTACAAGATATTGAGAAAATAACTTACTTTTTATCACTTTTACTTACTGCTGACTTGGATAGACAAATGCTACTTTTCTTAGTATCGAGATTTTTGGGCACTGTACTTACAAGCGCATCTGTGACTTCAAGCGTAACTTCAGGCATTTTGACCCAGCAGTTTCGGATAATTTAGCAAGAACGTGTTCCGATCGCAAGAACGTGTTCGATTCAAACTGGCAGAGGCGACTAAAGTGATGACATTATTCGGCGAAGATTAATTACTATCGGCTAGCAAAACTATGAATGGCAACTTGCCCCTTTTTCTAGTGATTGAAGATCATCCCGAAGTCTGTCAAAATAACTGTGAATTTTTGCGGACGATCGCCCCTGAGTGTAGCTGCATTAGTGTAGATACGCCGGAAAAAGGTGCCGAACAACTCAAACAGGCAATACCCGATTTGGTAGTGGTCGATTTACAGTTTGGGATAATTGGGGGCGCACAGTCAGCAAAGCCTGGTTTGGCACTTTTACAACAGATCTTTGAATACTACCCCACGGTAAATATCCTCGTTTATACGAGCGAACCAAATTGTTTGAGGCAAGCGATCCCGCAGATTGGTAAACACCAAGGGGGTTTTGTAGTTGTCAATAAAATGGAAAGACGCAGTGCTTTTCTAGAGGGAGTTCGCAGTGCTTTAGATGGGCAACTTAAAGTTCATCGAGAACTGATGAAAGACATGCCATTGACTCAGCAGGATTTAGAAATTCTAGATTTATTATGCAACCATGCTCTCACCGACCAAGCGATCGCGCAACGGTTGCACGTATCGATTAAAACGGCTCAAAACTACGTGCAGCGACTCAAGACTAAGTTGAACGTAGAGCACGAGGACGGGCAAAATGTAAATCCCCGTGTGGCTGTTTGCATGGCAGCGATCGGACGGAAGTTGCTCGTTTGTTAAAACCGGATTTGGGATGATTTGAGTTTTAGATGTCATTAGCAGTAGCTGCCAATTTCCACTCAAGTCTTACCTGCATTCCACCAGCAGCTAAAGGCAATCTTGCCCAGTCTCCATCTGGTAGTTCGGCGGCAATAGTAGCCATGAGTTTAGTCCCGTAGCCCCCAGAGCGCGCTCGCCTAGTGGTGGCTTCTGGAACCAGTGGCTCGGTGGCATCATTTTCGACAATTAAGGTACATCGGTTTCCCGACTGAGATAAGCTCACTGTCACTCGCCGCGCCGTTCCATTTGGCGGTTGAGCGTGAGAGATGATATTGGCGATCGCTTCTTTAAAAAAGCGGAAAATATCTTCGCGGGCATCGATCCAGTTACTATCTTCAGGTTCTCGTAGCGGTTGCAAGTAACTTTTAACTTCGAGCGTTAGTTCGCCAGTAGTAATTAATTGTTGCAGCAGTAACTCAATTCCTTTGTCCAATCCGGCTTGCAATTGGGGAGTAATTTCCAGTTTCTCAGCCAGGGTGCGAGTATTGCGTAACTGGTCGCGCAAATCTCGCCCGACACCTTCTAAGCGATCTAATAAAGGGTCGGGATTGAGAATTGGATGTTTGAGGGCTAAAAGTTCGATCCCATCCATCACTAGCTTAAGTTCTTGCAAAGGGCCGTCATGAATGTCGGAGGCTACCCGATGCAGTAGCTTCCGCGCCTGCAAGAGAACTGCTTGGCGTTCGGCTAGTGCTTGTCGCTGCTTGGTTAGCTGCTGTTGTTTTTGCCACAGTAGCAAACAGGTAGCTACCGATCCCCCCGTTCCCAGCCAAGTTAAAATTGGTGCGGCTAGCGGTACGATCGATCCTTTTTGAAACAATAGTATACTCAATCCCATGTAAACTCCGATCGCTCCCAGAGCCAGCCCAATTCTGGCATAAATGTCCCGATATTTAGTTTGAGTTACGGACAATGACGCTAAGAAGCTAAAAAAGACGGCACCGAGAGTGGAAATCGTCCAATTCAACCAATCAGGTGAAGCTCTCAAAAAAGAATCGGTCATCAGATTGCCAATTAAATTAGCTTGCACCTCTGCTACCGACAGGCGATCGCCAAAAGGAGAAACCATCCCTGTTGAGGCTAGATATTCTGGGGGTAAATCGATCGCTACCAATTTGTTATGAATTTTTTGATCTGCTAATTTAGTTAGCGGAACGCTACATCGATCTAACTGAGTTTGAGTGAGCAGGCAAAGAGATGAGATATTGAGGCGAGGAAAAGTCCCAGCAGAACCGTAGAACTTAATCCCGATAGTAGTTGGATAGATGCAGGTAATGTCTCGACAATTTTTGGGCTTGGTGCGTTGGCGGAGCCTCTCTGTTCGCGGAGCGTCTGCCTCAGCAGAAAGAGAATCGATAGCACTAGTTTTGCCGATCGAACGAGCGGAAAACTTTTCCCAGGCTAGCAGGGCAACTGACTTTAATTGATGGGTTTGCTGCCAGTTTTCTACATAAACAAAGTTACCAGCTAAATGAGCTTGACGAGCCGGACTGGTTAAATTCGAGAGGTCAGTTTCATACTCAAAAAATCCATCTACTCGTTCTGGAACTACTAAAGGTTGAATTTTTTGGTTGTCGAATGGCAAAAGATGATAATAGAGCGATAATGCCGAAGGAACCGAGCTAGTGGTTTTTTTTGTATAAGTAACTAAGACGATGCGATCGGGGTATTTCTCGATTAACTTTTTGAAAGGGTTTTCCAAACTGCTATCGAGCGGTCGTCTTAAGGAATAAGGCAAATTGATCGCGACAACTTTAGCTTTGGCGGCAATCAGGCGAGCGACTAAATCGGTGTAGAAAGCGTGTTCTGGTTTAGCAATAGCGCGATCGATCGTAACTAATAAAATTTCCTGGGGTGGAGCTTCAACTTGGTGCAGCCGCGTCTGACTATCTTGAATTAAGAGTTCTAATTTTTGAACGACAGGTACTCGGTTACAGATCGTCCCCAACAGCAGACTCCAGACTAGACCCAAGCTCATGCCTGCGATTTGTCTACGGTGGAGAATTTTTAATCTTTTTGCCATCACTTTTGGATCTGGAGGCGATAGAAGACGATTTGCTGGGGATAGTACTGCTGCAAATTCACGCACAAATCTTCGTCACATTCTTCGATTTGCCAGTTACCAGTAGGAGTTTGAATCGCTCCATTCAAACGAGGATTTCTCAATATTTTACCTGCTAATGGTGGGCCAGAAAGCGATCGCACCTGTTCGCCCTCTATTTCTAAACGTAATTTCACCGAACCTCCTTGTCCGACTCCACTAATCACCCGTCCATTACCTGCCCAGATTTGGCTGGCATTGGCTGGAAAGCTTAAGAGACTTAAGATCAAGCAGGTTTGACCGAGTGGGTGGGAGGAAAACAGACCCATTAATTAAATCCTCCTGAAATAGTCAATTAGGGAGATTAGCGATCGCCCCTTAGTAATAGGGAAGCATTTTCTACTTTAGCTGATGTGGCGATCGAAAAACTTGCGCGAACCCGCAAGTTTATGTGCGTGAATTCCTCTATCTTTAGCCAGAAGAAGCATGAACAATACATATATCAACCAATTCAAGCAAATGACTAGAGCTTTTGTATCTAACACTTAAGCGATCGAGCTTGTGTCATCACTTAATTAATAGCAAGTCAATTTGTATCGAGCATACATTGAGATTTAGTAACTTTTCTAAATCACTAAGGAGCAACCCCATGTACAAAATCATTAGAGCAACACTTTTGGCTACTTTTGTTACCTTGCTAGGGTCTTGCCCAGCAAACATTTTTTTAATTCCCTCTGCGTCAGCCCAATCTGGGATAGATAGTATCGCTGATATGGCTTTGAAGATTAGATCGGGCAGAACTTTCACAGTGACCTTTGACCAAGTAGGTAACAAATTTGACGATTCTCCCTGGGGAGGAACGACAGACCCTATGGGTACGTTGAAAGCTGGAGAAACTTACGAAGTTAAATATTTTGATGGTAAATACACAACTCGCGGCCTTAACGAGGGTTCGGGAAAGGTGATGACTGCGACCTACGGTGGTGCAAAGCCTGAAGAAGGAAAAATTTCACTCTGGGGGCGTATATACACTTTCAATGCTTGGGGATCTGTCACCGATCCTGAGTTTGGAGTAGTAGGAACTCTCCGGTTCTAATTGTAGAACAGTATTTTTCTGTGTGCATCAGCTAAGCGATCGCTCCTTGGTAATAGGGAGACATTTTCCACTTAAAAACTTGCAGGTTATTGCAAGTTCTTCAAAAAGCTTACGTAAATCTATCAAAAAGACGGGCATTAGGATTGTTATAGATAAAACGAATGATATGAGATTTTTAAATTGTAGCTTTCTATTCGCAATATTATCTTTAATAAGTGCCGTGGTTCCAGTGCAAGCTGTCAATGCACCACCTAAAGAATTAACTGCTTTTTGTTCTACCACTCGCAATGAATATGTCGAAAACGTCAGAAAAAGATACGAGAGCCAAGAATACAAAGGTGAAGGTGGTGCAGGTGCTGGAATTGGTGATGGAGGATTATTCAAGTTGGGGGGAAAGGGCAGTTACGACTGGAAGCGAACTTGGGATAATTTTGATAGCAATAAAAAGCAAGAATATACAAATAAAAACTGCGATGAAGTATTAAAACAGTGGGGTGCAGTTTCAATTGCAGAAATTCAAGCAGATGCTGAAAAAGCGATTAAGCGTATGCAGCTTGAAGGCGATAAATATAGTGAAGATACAAAAAGAATTGTTGCTGGATTTAACTTGGAGGCAATAAATATCGATGCTACAACTCGCATAAGAATTGAAGAGTTGCAACAAGCAGGTAGAACTGAAGAAGCAAAAATTCTTTCAGAGGCTCTGCAACGAAAGATAGAAGTTCAAGAGAAAGGAATGACCGATAGAGTCAGAATTGAAACTGATGCTCTTATCGCTATGAATAAGGCTAATAACACAGTGGAATTAAAGAAAGCTGAGTTAAATGCTGCCGTTGCTAGTAGTCAAAGTTTTAATCAATTAATGGGTACTGGTATTCAGGGTTTGGTCACATATTTTGGAAGCAGAGCTGAAGTCGAAAAAGAAAAAATTAAGGCTGATGTTAGAATTAGAGAAATTGAAGCTCAAATAAAAATCGAGGAAATCAAAGCAAGAAATAACATAGATCCCAATTTATCGCTAATTCAAAGTTGGGAGCTAACTCCTACCTCATGCACTTCTGGAGGGCAGGTAGTAACTATCATGATTGACAGTAAACAGTACTGTGTTAATTCTCATCCCGATTTAACTGCTAGAAGCTATCAATATAATCGTTCAACAAATCAGTTAGAAATTTTATCATCACAACCTATTCTCAATCCTAAGCCTACTTCTCAGTCTGGGTCAGGCTTATAGTTTTTTGTTAATAAATCTCAAGGAGTAACCTATGAAATTTAAATCTACTGCTCACTTTTTAGTTGCTGCTTTGGCTCTATCTAGTACTTGTACTATTGCATCTACAGTTCAAGCTAAACCTCCAGTAAGTAATAGTGGTGATAGTGACGTTTCTGTACCAGTAGTATCTACAAATGGTGGCACTAAATTTAGTTGCGTTCCTCAAAGTGATGGGAGTATCGCTACCGTTGGGCAACGCCCTGGTGGGCAACCAATTCCTCTAATTATTTGGACTCAAGAGGGTTCTAGCTACTTTGGAGGAAAATACACACCTCAGAATCGCTGCAATATTGTTACACCCAAATTGAACGCAGCTATTGCTGCTAGCGGTGGTAGTTTAAAAAATGTTCTATTAGCTAACGGTCAGGTGAAGAAAGAAACCGTAGTCTGCGTCATTTCTGCTACACAGAGTGGTTGTAATTCAGCAAATGTTCTTTTTACCCTCAAACCGCAGAATGCACAACGCGCAGGTGAAATTCTCTCGCAGATAATGCAAATTAGTCGTGAGGGTGCTAGCGGTGGCGTGATTCGTGAGACAAGCGGTCGTGTTCAGGTCAATTTAGGAGATTGGGAAGAGTTAACTATGGGTGTTGCTTCCAGTGAGCCTGTGAATTCTGAAAATCCTGTGATTCCTAAAAAAACCCGTGATTCCAGATAATGGTGGGGGTCTGTAATTACTGAAAGTGTAAAGATGCATAATTACCCTTCGAGATCGCTTGGGGTATATGTATCTCTACATCTATTTAAAGTTAATTACTAATACAATAACCGTGGTTTATTCCATACATTACAGGTCTTTTTTAGCATTGTTTATTACCAGCATCCTGAGTGGGTTATCTTCTTATTCATCCGTTCAATCTGGATCTCTATCTGAGGATAATGTTAATAATTCAATGCAGCCATTCGCTCGCCATTCTGAAGTTGGAGTGTCCTTACTAGAAATTGCCAAGCGGGTAACTGTGAGAATTTTAACTAAGTCAGGTACTGGTTCAGGAGTAATCATTAAGCGCGACGGGCAGACTTATACAGCACTGACAAACCATCATGTAGTGGCTGACAGTCCAAAAAAGGGTTATCAGGTAATTACTTGTGATGGGCAACTCTATCAAGCAAGGGGAGTAAGTCAAGCTAATTTTGGTTCATTAGATTTAGCACTGGTAGAGTTTACCAGTAAATCTAGATTATCAAGTAGTGGTATTTGGTAAATCACAAATTTTTGCTGATGGGCAAATAGTTTACTCAGCAGGTTTTCCGGCATGGAATTTTAGTTTTGATAGAGACACAATAACTCAATTTGAAGAAACTCGTAATTTGGGAATAAAAGTTTTTAAACTTACAACGGGAAACTTAAAGGTTCAACTCAATAAAACGCTTGTTGGCGGTTATAAAATTGGTTATACAAATAATGTTGTGCAAGGAATGAGCGGAGGCCCGGTTTTAAATCAAAACGGAGAATTAATAGCAATTAATGGGTTGTTAAAATATCCTTTTCAAGGTATTAACGCTTTCACTTTTACTGATGGTACTGTCCCTGACCAGCAGCTTTCTCAGCAAATTGAAGCTTTGAGTTGGGCAATTCCTGTAACTAATATTTATAGATTGCTAACAAAACAAAAAATATTAAATGAATTTGGTTTGTGATTAGAGTTTGTTTTTATCTATAGTTTTATTGCAAAAAAAACATGAGTTTATCTAATGATTTAATCAATAAGATTAGTTCGATGATAGTTGGTACAGCACTAGTGGTAGTAATGGTTGTTACGCTACCAACATCTGCTTATGCAGCCAGTAGTCAAGAAGTTGCTCAAATTGCTAAAAAAACTACAGTCCAAATCAACAATGTCGGTAGTCCTTCTCCTGGAGGTTCAGGAGTAATTATTGCTAAAGAAGGCAATACTTACACTGTTTTAACTGCCAATCATGTCGTGTGTGATGCTTTAGATAGACCAGGCGCGATTGTTTGTTCTAGCGATATTACTTACTCAATTCGCACTTCTACGGGAAGAGAGTATCCTGTTAAAGATATTAAAGTTTTACAAAAAAGTAAAGATGATGCGGATTTAGCAGTAGTCACATTTGAAGCAACAGAAGATTATCCAGTTGTGACTTTAGCTAATTCTGACCAATTGAAAGTTACTCAAGATATTTATTTAGCTGGTTTTCCTGCTACTTTTCAAAAGTCTGGAGTAGCTAGAGAGTTTAATCTCCCAAAAGGCTCAATAATTTCCTTTCAAAACAATGCTTTAAATGGTTATAGCTTAGTGCATAATGCTCTAAGTCTTAAGGGAATGAGTGGGGGGCCTGTACTTGATAGCAGTGGTCGAGTAATAGCAATTCATGGACTAGCTGATGGGATATCTGGAGGAAAGTCTGGGTTTAATGCTGCAATTCCAATTAACACGTTTATATCAATATGGTCTCAAATTCCAGGTGCGACAAAATTAGCGATAGAGAATAAATCTCAATATGGAAATTTCCCAGATTGGGTTTGTTGGAAATTGGACAAATGAGTGTACGAAGCTATTTAGCGAGCAAGCCTGTTTGTGTACGGCTCAAAAGGTGACATCTAGTTTTACTTATGAGGAAGTTTTGGAAATAAACCAAGTTGTTCGAGGGGGATATAAACCACCACAGAAGATTGTGGATCTTTACAGATCTTGTGGTGTCAATCCTTTTTAGGATAAATTAAAGTTACTAAAGTACTTTCATTTTTAGTTGAATCACATCTGAAGTTTGTAGTTTTTAGGGGAATCGAAGATATGCGTTTATATTCCAATAAATTCAATAATTATCCCTCTAGGATATTGGGTACAGTAGTAGTGGCAGTAATAGTAGTTACTCTACCAATATCTGCTTATGCAGCCAGTAGTCAAGAAGTTGCCCAAATTGCTAAAAAAACTACAGTCCAAATCAATAATGTCGGTAGTCCTTCTCCTGGAGGTTCAGGAGTAATTATTGCTAAAGAAGGCAATACTTACACTGTTTTAACTGCCAATCATGTCGTGTGTGATGCTTTAGATAGACCAGGCGCGATTGTTTGTTCTAGCGATATTACTTACTCAGTTCGCACTTCTACGGGAAAAGAGTATCCTATCAAAGAAACTAAAGTTTTACAAAAAAGTAAAAATGATACGGATTTAGCAGTAGTCACATTTGAAGCAACAGAAGATTATCCAGTTGTGACTCTAGGGAATTCTGACCAAGCGGAAATCGCCGCAGATATTTTTGTTGCTGGTTTTCCGGCAATATTTGGAAAATCAGGGACAGCCAGAGACTTTACTTTTACTAAAGGGTTGGTAGTTTCTCATACTAGTAGTGCCATCAATGGTTATAGTTTGATTTACGATGCCAGAACCATGACGGGTAATAGCGGAGGTCCAGTATTTGATGTGGCTGGAAGACTTGTAGCAATTCATGGACTCGCAGATACTTCCACACAGAGTAAATCAGAAACAGGAAATTCAATACCACAGAAATCAGGTTTCAATGCAGGGGTTCCAATTAATACCTTTTTGGCGATGCGATCGCAAATCTCCAGTATCAGTTCAATTAAGCAAGACAATACTTCCACAGGAGTAAATTCTTCTATTCGTTTGAGTAAGCCTCAGTCTGCCAGAGATTTTTATGCAAGAGGTCTAACGAAGATAGAGCAAAGTAGTACTAGGGCAGATCGAGGTGCAATAGAAGATTTCAATCAAGCAATTCGGCTTGACCCTAACTTTGATGAAGCCTATTTACAATTAGGAAGTGCTTACCATAACCGTGGCTTACAGGGTAAAGATGCTAACAGTTCTTTGAATGCTTATAAAGTAGCAATTGAAAATTATAGTAAAGCACTTCGTATTAACCCTGACTTTTTTGCAGCTTATCTACAACGGGTAAAAATTTATGGTGAAATTAACGAGATTTTTGCTCGTACAAAAACTGATGCTACAACTATAAATGAGAATATTCAAGCAGCCTTTGAAGATATTAATCAATTACTGCGAATCGATCCAAATTCTCCTTATGCATATCGTGAACAGGGAGCTTTCCGCTTCGAGCAAAAGGATTATCAGGGAGCATTTGTGTCTTATCAAAAAGCTGTTGAAAACTTTGAAAGAAGAAAAATTACAGGTCATGCTTATGATAATAGCCGAACCCTGCTTGATTTTCTTAAACGTTATCATGATAAGCTAGGGCTTTAGATGTAGATATAGGCTTAATAAGTTAGGGTACTAAAAAAGTAGAAGGCGTAGAAGTAGGGTAAACACATTTAAATTTGATTAGGATGTGGCGATCGAAAAAGTTGCGCGAACCCGCAATTTTATGTGCGTGAATTTCTCTATCTTTAGCCAGAAGAAAAATGAACAATATATATGTCAACCGATTCAAATAGTTGATTACTAGCTTGACTGATAGTATGACAGTATTTGAATATGAGAGAGATCCAAAAATGCAAAAAACACTATTTTTTTTGAGCTTAACTTCGACCACATTTTTCATTAGTATTATTGGTAATCAGAATATTTTAAGCCAGGATATTCGTAAGGATCTTATAGGGATAAAATATGGTGGCACAGGAACTACTTGGGGTAGCTGGTCTAATCCGGTTTATTGTCCACCTGGAACCTGGGCTGGTGGATATTCGATGCGAGTAGAGCCAAGTAGACCAAAGAATGACGATACAGCCATGAATGCAATCGCGTTATATTGCTACAATCGAACTGGTTCTCTAGTTCAACGCATTTCTCCACATCCAGGATATTGGGGATACTGGGGTGAAGCTGTAAGCTGTTCAAAAAATAATTTCTTTACCCATTTTCGGCTAAAAGGAGAGGGTACTCTACCACCAGGCGGAGATGATACATCTGTTAATTCTGTTGCATTCAGATGTAGTAACGGTGCAACTCTTGAAGGGGGCAACGGAGGTCCTTTTGGAAACTGGTGGGAGTGGCAATTTCCTCCTAATAATAATTCTGCCATTTGTGGGGTTAAAGCAAGAACTGAATCGCCGCAAGGTAACGGGGATGATACTGCACTTAATAGTCTTGAGTTTTCTTTTTGTACTATAAAATAGGTCAATCGGAAAAAACTACGATTGAGTCGGTATCTACAAGTTTATCTTTTAGTGTTTGTCTGGAGACTATTCACGTACAAACAAGATCTTTTGCATAGGGTTCTACCGAACTTACTATGCTAAATCAAGGATTGAAATGCCATGCTAGCAAACTTCTGATCTGAAAATTCTCAAAATTTCTAAACCCATATCCCATTCTTTTTATTAGCTTGAGTTTATTGTTAATTCCTTCGACGACTCCTTGAGTTGTTCTATTATCAAAATAGGCAATTATTTCAGGTTCTACCGAACTTACTATGCTAAATCAAGGATTGAAATGCCATGCTAGCAAACTTCTGATCTGAAAATTCTCAAAATTTCTAAACCCATATCCCATTCTTTTTATTAGCTTGAGTTTATTGTTAATTCCTTCGACGACTCCTTGAGTTGTTCTATTATCAAAATAGGCAATTATTTCACCAATCCATCTTTTAATAGTTCCACAACTCTTGGGGAATTTCCCACAAGCATTCTTGAGCCAGTCACACAAGCTTATTAGCCCATTTCCCCAATCTGTTTTTGATTCAAATATATCTCTAAATAACTCTTTTGTTTTGTGCATTGCTGCTAATTCTGGAAAAACGTCTCCAATCTCTTTCAACTTCTCTTTTTGCAATTCATTCAAATCCGCTTCGTTTTTGAGTATTGCATATTTACTGTGAGTTAATGCTGCTAATTTCTTGTTCTTTTCATCTTTGTTCTTCACCCTCTCAGCCTCTCTTTTGATTTTAATTCTCTCTCGATCTAACTCTTCATTTATCTGTTTCATTACATGAAATCTGTCTCCAACCACTTCAGCATTTGGTATCAATTCATTTACCAGACTTTTGTATGATGAAAATAGATCGATACTTACTTCTGTAATTTGGTTCAAAACCTCCGAACCCCAAGACTTCAAGCACTCACCAATACATTCTTGAGTCCTTTTTGGTAAGATGGCTATTAACTCTCTTTTTTCTAGATCTACTAACACCGCACAATAGTTTTTTTGCCCTTTAACAAAGGCAATTTCATCAATTCCTAGTCTGGTTAAATTCTCTGGCTTTTTTTGCACTAGATTTACCCCAGCTTTTTTGATTATTGTCTCCACTTCTTGCTCACTTAATCCATTTCTTTTGGCAACACTTTTAATATCACTAGCTAGACTCTCTTCGACAATCTTCTGCTTCATTCGCTCGGTGAAATGACTTCTCTTTTTGATGAAATTTAATTCCTCACTGAATTTTCGACCACAACTCATACACTTGAATTGACGACGATTAATTTTAAGGTAAACATCATGTTCACCGAATGGTAGATCTCTCACTGTTAATTGGTGATTCTCATGAAGTTTATTACTTTCAGTTCCACAATGAGGACACACTGCTTTTAATTGCTGATTTTCTAGATAAATAAAATAACCGATTTCATCTAAGATCTTATAAGCAGTGACGGTCATTCCGTCGATATTAAGAATTTCATTAATGGTTTTTAGTTGCGATTTGGATGACATAATGCAATTCAAGCTTATTTGTTGCCAGAAATCAAGATCTTACTATTCTATAATAAAATCTGTCATTTATGCTGCACCAAGCTTCCATAACTCAAAATTATCAATTTTGTCAATTAAACTTGATTCTTATCCACTACTTAGCATAGCAAGTTCGGTAGAGCCTTGCATAGTGCCTATCTTTAAACAAAGAAATTACACTCCTGCCATCGCACCCTCATGAAAAATCGTCGTAATTCTCTATTCTGCCTCAGCGCATTTTCTCTTAGTTTGCTCTTAATTATCAACCCATTAGGAATAAGTAGACTCACTGTAAAAAAAGTCAACGCTCAACCAAAACCTCGACCTTATGTTGTTTTTGTTAATGGTCAAGGAAACTGTTGTACATGGGGCATGACAGCTTTACAAGAAAGATTGGAAAGGGATCTTGAAATTACACGAAATGATATGCGATTTGTTCCCTATAGCAATTTTAGGGATGGAGGTCAAAGTGGGGGTGGTAATCGATCTGATTGGTCAAGTGTAGATACACAATTTTTGAGGGATGGTGCAGATTTTATCAACAATCAGCTTGATAGAAATCGTCCTTTGATTTTGATTGGGCACAGTTTTGGAGGAGATTCCATTTTAAGCCTTATCCTTCGTATAAACCGACGAATTCAGTTTGTTGCAGTCATCGATCCTGTAGCGGCTGGTGCACTTCGCGGCCCGATTGTTCAAAATCGTCCAGTCCCTTCAAAGGTTGAGTATTTCTTCAATAGATGGCAAGAAAATTATCCTTGGCCTATTGACTTTAAACGAAGCGGGCAAGTTTTTAGTTGTGAGGCAAGTAGCCAGGGAAGAAGAAATTGCGATCAAGATTCACAAAATATAGCTAGGAATGCAGACTCCTCCCCAATAACACAGGAGTGCGGATGGCTCGAAACAACTTGTCCTGGTTATCTTGCTCCGAATCCATTCAGACGAGATCATCCTGGGGGTAGAAAAGGGACAAAACAAGTAAGAGTTGGTCATCAGGAGCTTCCACAAGATGCCTATCTTCAACAAACTCTTGGAGATAAAATCATCGCCCAAAGTGGCAGTTGGGTATCTGTAGGTGAGGTACATAATCCTGTTACAGCTACGATCGATCCAAACTCGCGCCCTACTGAATTTGACCGTTGTATGAAACGCACTGGTAATTCTAGCTTCTGTCTCAATGGCAGGAATCCAAATCTAGTGGAAATTCAGGGTAGCTTAGGCGCAGGTTTTCCAACTTTGAATGATGGCCGCCTCTACAAAGAACATTCGTTTACTGGACCTGCGGGTGAGCAAGTTACTATTACTCTGTCAAGCTCTGAGTTTGACACTTATCTAATCCTGCTTGATTCACAGGGTAACAAGATCGGTGAAAACAATGATGCTCGCCGAGAGACGACTGATTCACAGTTAACTATTACCTTACCTAATAGCGGAACCTATCGAATACTTGTCAAGGCTAATAACAGCACTGGGCGGGGGCAGTATACACTGAGCATTCTCGATGGTACTCGCCTTTTGTTTGACTGATCTCTTGCTTGGGGTAGTTGATTAGATTCAGTAGGATGGGTACTGCCCACCAGCTAGATTTCAGGCATAATCTGTACTTTACATCCTCGATCGATGTCCGATAAATTTGAAACCCAGATCGCCGACTGGATAATTTAATATTGTGAGATTGGGGTCTCGATCGATGAATCTAGACAGTAGAGCGAGATTCGCGAGCGACCGAACCGATACACCAGATGTTCGATAAATTTACATTACTTTACAACCTACAAAAATATTTAGTTACTTTTTCCTACTGATGCCTCCATCCCGATCGAGTCACAATGAAATCTAAATCGATCGGTCATTGTGCTACAAAGATTATCTGCGTCCAGTGAGTGGAAACGTTAGACCGACCGTTAGGCAAAGATATTAACAATTAGTAGCAAGGAGTAAAAATTTATGAAAACCAAATTTCTTGTGTGTATTGGAGTTTTAAGTGTTATTGTTTTGCTAATTTCTTCTTTGATTCCAACACCTGCAAAAAATTGCTCTGGTTGGAGGGGGAGTAAAATGTGTAGATGGCAAGAGTATCGCACGCACTGTAAAACACCAACAGGGAAAGGTTGTTCTGCTCAATATCGCGAATGCCAAGAATTCTACAGTTCAGGTAGAGAAATATCGAATGGGCAGCAATGCGGTGATTGGCAGAAAAGATTATAGGGTGAAGTCGTCCCAGTTAGCTCGGCAAGTTTGAAATTCAGTCGATCGTTCAACACTTCTGCAATGAATCATTATCATCTAGTCTTTTTGGTTATCGCTAGTTCGATCGCGAATCGTGCCGTCAAATCATCAAACTGTCGCAGGATGGAAAAGTAGGTACGTCTAGCTCGATCGCTTCAACGACACTAATGTGTCTTCACGACAAATAAAAAATCACTGTACAAAAGCAAACGCAGAAGTAAGATGAGCAAAAATAACAGCTTCACCGAATGGTATCTGCAAAAAGATTCCGTGTCTGCTCAAACGAGAAGAACGATCGATCTATTGCTAAAATGCGCTGATACCGAAGACTACCAACTCGCAGATGCTAAACTTAGCAGTCTCACCGAACTCGACCTCAGCCACAGTCAAATCAGCGATTTAGAACCGCTGGCGGGGTTGACAAACTTAACTTCTCTCACACTCACCGCGAATTATATTAGTGATGTGCAGCCGCTAGCAGCGTTGAGTAACTTGACGCACCTCCACATTAGCTACAATCACATCAGTGATATCCAGCCACTAGCAGAGTTGAATAACTTGATTCATCTCGATCTCACCTCAAATCAAATCAGTGACGCACAGCAGTTAGGAGCGTTAAGTAATAACTTGACAGCTCTCTACCTCAACGACAATTACATCAGTGACCTAAAGCCCCTGGCACGGTTGACTAACCTGTCACATCTCCACCTTTGGCAGAATCAAATCAGCGATCTAGAGCCGCTAGTCGCATTGACTAACTTAACCGATCTCCACCTTGAAAGTAATCAAATTAGTGACGTAGAGCCGCTAGCCGCATTGACTAACTTGACTCGCCTCTTTCTTGAGTGTAATCAAATCAGTGATGTCCGATCGCTCTCAGGGTTGAGTAATTTGACCCAACTCCAGATTAGCAACAATCAGATCGGTGATTTACATTTGGTGGGGTTGAGTAACTTAACTTTGCTTGGCGTTCGGAACAATCAACTCATTACTATCCATCTAGTGGGGCTGAGTAACTTAAATTGGCTCAGTCTTGCCTATAATCAAATCAGTGCGATACATCTAGAGGGTTTGAATAACTTGACCGATCTCTATCTTTGTGAGAATCAAATCAGCGATCTAAAGCCGTTGGCAGGGTTGATTAACTTGACCGATCTCTACCTCGATAGTAATCAAATCAGCGATCTAGAACCTCTAGCAGGGTTAATTAATTTGGACGATCTCCATCTCGAAGGTAATCAAATCAGCAATCTAGGGCCGCTGGCAGGTCTGATTAACTTAAGTAGGCTAAGACTCCAGAGCAATCAAATCAGTGACCTAAAGCCGCTAGCAGGTTTGATTAACTTGACCGATCTCTACCTCGATAGTAATCAAATCAGCGATTTAGAGCCGCTAGTCCCATTAACTAACCTGACCGATCTCTACCTCGATGAGAATCAAATCAGCGATCTAAAGTCGTTAGCAGAGTTGATTAACTTGACTGAACTCTACCTTAGTGAGAATCAAATCAGCGATCTAAAGCCGTTAGCAGAGTTGATTAAATTGAGGTTGCTCCATCTCAATAGTAATCAAATTAGCGATCTAACGCCATTGGCAGGATTGATTGATTTGGATCGTCTTATCCTGAACGAGAATCAAATCAGCGATCTAACGCCATTGGCAGGATTGATTGATTTGGATCGTCTCATCCTGAACGAGAATCAAATCAGCGATGTATGGCCATTGGCAGGATTGATTGATTTGTGGCACCTTCATCTCGATAGTAATCAAATTAGCGATCTAACGCCATTGGCAGGATTGATTAACTTGACTGATCTCAGCCTCGATAGTAATCAAATTAGCGATATAACGCCGCTAGCAGGGTTGATAGACTTGAAGGATCTCTACCTCTATCGTAATCAAATCAGCGATCTAACGCCGCTAGCAGGTTTGATTAACCTGAGAAATATCAATCTAGACAATAATCAAATTAGCGATCTAGAGCCGTTGGCGGGGTCGATCGATTTGTCCCGTCTTGACCTTGAGAACAATCAAATCGTTGATGTAGAGCCACTGGCAGCATTGACTAACTTGACTTGGCTGAGTCTGAGCGGCAATCAACTCATTGCTATAGAGCCATTAGCAGCATTGACTAACTTGGCTCACCTCGACCTTAATCGGAATCAAATCAGTGATGTGGCACCGTTGGCAGGATTAAAGAACTTAAATGAACTCGAACTTGACAACAATCAACTCAGTGACTCACAGTTGACAGCAGCATTGAGTAACTTGAATGAAGTCGAGCTTAACAACGATCGAAATAGTGAAGAGTCAGTCGCAGCCTTAACTAACTCCACTGAACTCTGGCTCCAACAAATAATCAAATCAGTGTAAAACTTATGTTATTTGGCAATCCTTCACCTCAAATCCATAAATTCTCGATCTTGGTAGGAACAATTCGTCGAAATCAGATCCAGAGCCATATTACTGGATCGCCGATCTTCGTCTCCCTCAAAGGCAGTAACGGGCGATCGTTTTAAAACCACTGCCACCATTTGCGGGGTTTGACTCGAACAGATACTGCCTCAGAATATGGAAAAATCGGCTCTGATGTCGGCGCATCAATGGGATAGGACTGACACAAAGCCACAGTACAATTAGGAGGTTCGCCGTTTAAATAGACCTCCATATATTTGCAGTCAATTGTGCTGGGATTTATGTATGACTTTTCGGTTCCCTAGCTGCGCTGTTATTTGTGGACTCTAAAAGTCGTGGATTTAAGCGGTTTACTAAATCGCACCTAATTCTCGGAGTTTATCGATCGTTATCTGGAATCTTGAAGTGTCTTTTTGTTCTTGAAATATGCGAGCGGCTTGCCGAAAGTCTTGAATCGCCCCTGTTTTGTCTTTTATTTTCTCCAATTTTAATAAACCGCGAGCGGCGTAAGCCTGAGCATGTTTAGGATCTAACTCTAGTGCCTTATTGTAGTCAGCTAATGCTCCTAACACATCATTAAGCTTGGTGTGTTTCAACAATGCACGACCCACATAAGCCTCGACATGTTTAGGATTTAATTCGAGTACCTTATTGTAATCAGCTAATGCTCCCAACGCATCATTAAGCTTTCTGTATTTTAACATACCACGAAACATATAAGCCTCGACATGTTTAGGATTTAATTCGAGTACCTTATTGTAATCAGCTAATGCTCCAGAGCTATCATTAAACTGGGTCTGTTTTAACAGACCACGACTCACATAAGCCTCGACATGTTTAGGATTTAATTCGAGTGCCTTATTGTAATCAGCTAATGCTCCCAATGTATTATTAAACTTGATGTGTTTCAAAACACCGCGATTAGCATAAGCCTGAGCATTTTTAGAATCTAACTCGATCGCCTTGTTGTAGTCATCTAACGCTCCCAATGCATCATTAAGATTAAAGTGCTTGAAAGAACCCCGTTCTAGGTAAGCTAAAGCATTTCTAGGATTTTGCTTTATTACTCGATCGAATTCAGCTAACTTAGCTACATCCGTAAGCTTATCTTCCTTTTTAATATTAGTAGCTTGAGCTATTTTCACTTTATCGTTGGCGGAGCCTCTCCACTGGAGAATCGACTGAGATAATGCAAAATTAGTATGAAATATGAGCGCACACGTACATCCCAGAATCAGTAAATATTTCATAATTGGTGATAGCTTTACGCTATTTATTTTGTATATTCTCTAATCTAACTCTAGCCTCACCATTTTCTGTGAGATCCACAAGCTCCAGCACTATTGCCTCAATGCCAATGTGCTGATTATAACTACGTAATCCGGGTCGTTCAAATTTATCGGACATCGATCGAGGATTTACAGTATAGGCTGCAAATCTAGATATATAAACATTTGCCGATTCAATTACATAACATTTTGGGTATTCTTCAATATATTTAATTTTTATTTTGTATATTTTTTTATCTTTATCTTCGTGAGCTTTGTAATCGTGCATTGATAATACGAGCGAACGAACCAATTCACGGGATCTATGAGTAAATACTACTACATGCTCACCTGGTTTTAGCGTAAATGAGTCTGTTATTTTAAATCGATTTATATTTGAAAAATTTAATAAATTAAGTTCGTTTTTTATAGGATTACAAAATGGTGAAACTGCTTTGGATTCGATCGGGGAAAACAATATTAAATTAACGATCGCTAAAATTGACAATTGGATGGTTGTCTTCATAAGTAGATCTTCGATTTGAGCTAAATGATTTCAAAAGATTGCTAAGTAGGTAGTAGGTAGAGGTAATTATCTATTAAATGGATTATGTCTGAAACGTAGCTAGCGGACAGTGCCCACCCTACTTTACTAAAAGTGAAGAGTTCCTACAAGACCAAATTGACGATCGTATACATTTGAACTTCCATCAAAAGTGTACACGCGACCCCAGAGTGAAATTTCTCCTCTGTCAGGATTGGCGTTAGCATAAGTGGCACTAATCACCGATCTTGACTGCTCATTAAAACCACGAGTTGTGTACTTACCATTAGAATATGTGACTTGATAAGTTTCGCCAGCTTTCAACGTTCCCATTGGATCTGTGTTGCCTGTCCAACCAGAATCATCAAATTTGCGACCTACTTTGTCAAAGCTAACTGTGAAATTTTTGCCTGATTTAATGTGGTTAATGGTACTGACACCACCTATACTATCGATCAGACAAGGCTCTACCAAACAAGCCTGGACTGACTTTGATCCGATAAAAATTATCCCTGCAAAGATCGAGGTGATGGCTATTACTCTCTTCATTCTGCCCAACATTTTTTCCTCCAAATGCGGTGAATTTTAATGATATTGTTGGATGAAAATTTTTAAAACATTTTTGGGCGTTGCTGAATCCAAGTATGATAACTACTTCCTTCTATCCTCAAAAACCTTGGTAGGGGCAATTCATGAATTGCCCCTACCAAGGTTTTCATACCTTAAATCAGCAACGCCCATTTTTGCATTTTTTAGATAACATCATCTTGTCTTCCTAGTTGTACATGTATTCGAGCGATCGTATAACTCGTTGATTTACTGACAAGAGCGATCGCTTCCTCGGATTGGCGAATTTAGTGCGACCGCTGTTCCTATTAAACTTAGCTACAAGCTTGAGTCGCTGCGTCTTCACTGACATCAGTACGCACATCTTGTGTTTGCCAACCAGCAAATCCTTCTTGTGGAATAGAACTACACCTTGGAAAACCAGTACGAGTACAAACTAGTTTTCGAGTGTACAATAACTGGCGCATACAATTAGCAACAGCTTCTGGCGAACGAGTCGGTTTAGTTTGGACTGGTACTAATATCACTCCAGGGTTTGAGGATGGTGCATCGCGAGCGATCGCACAAGCCTGAATTGCTGTTTCTTCGCTAGTTTGAGTACGTTGGGAATTGGAGTTCGAGGTTGCGGGTGTGTAAAGTAAAGAGTTAAAACAGCTTTGCACAGACTGTGACTCTTGTTCGGTTTTTACTCCCCCACAAACTTTACTAGCAGTTTGTTCGCTAATTTGAGTTCGTTGGGAATTGGAGTTAGAGGTTGCGGGTGTGTAAAGTAAAGAGTTAATGCAGTCGCTAGTAGGTGTTCCAGCAAAAGCGGCTGGGCTGGTTATTAGGTTTGCAGCTACGGAATTGAGTAGAGTTAATGATAGGAGGACAAACTTTGTTGTTTTCATTTCCAAAAAGGTGTTAGTGGCTTTTGCTTGCCCTAACTCAAGTGATAACCCAAGGTCGATCGCTTATGTCATCGCTTAAGCGTTGGATAGACAAGCTATAGTTATCTACTTAAATTGGTTGATACATGTATTCTTCTTTCTTCTTCCTGCTAAAGATAGAGGAATTCACGCACATAAAATTGCGGGTTCGCGCAAGTTTTCGATCGCCACATCAGCTAAAATGGAAAATGCTTCCCCGTTACTTGGTATTAGTCTTTATTTATTGGTGCAAGATGTGAGCTTATTCTTTATTTTTCTTCCAATAATCAACTACTAATTGGAGGAAAGCACGAACATCCCGTTCGTTTTGCTGCAAATCAAGAATATCACATACATTTTGCGTTGGCTTCTGTAACTCCTGTGTGATTTCTTCTATTAATAAAGGAATGTCACCCGCTCTTTGTTCGAGAAATTGTTCGGCTATTCGTTGGTAAGCATCTTGCGGATAGCGTTCAAAGATAATACCATACAAAACGATACCGATCGGACTGAGCCAACGGTCGCAAAGCCCTTGACCGAGCTTCTGAGCAAAATGGCGTGAACAACTCGGACATTCGTAGAATGTAATCTCTTGAGTGGATGTGGATATAACTCTCAACTGTACGGTTTCGCAACGCAGACAATTTTGTCGAGATCGAGCATTCTTCATCTTAATTTTGAGGCACTAGTAGTGTGTCAAGGCGTTGCTGGATTGAGGTACGATCGAAAGCGATCGACAATAATCATACGGCAGGCTTTGCCAACGCCAACAAATCGACAGCCTGTTTCTATACTTATGATGCGATCGCCGAATGGACAGAGAAATATGGTGATGGTAATTTAAAAGCTAATTTTAGATCTAATGAATATGGTGTGTTCATATTATATTCGGATTCAATTCATCTTGTTTACTAAAAATCGCACCAATAGGAGATAAATTTTAAGCTGATAGATTTTAAAGAGATCGATCTTACTCCCATTATTCACTTATTAGTGAGTAGCGATCGAGTTGGCTTCGCCTGATGAGAGTGAAGTTTATCACAAAAAAATGTCCGCCATCAATGAAATTCTCCTGCCAGTATTGCTGTTTGTTGTCTACTTTTCTCTTGCAATTCAATTTCTGCCACAACTTCCAACTGCGATGGTCTCTGACCTACCACAGGTCGAAGAGCAAGTAAATCCGGTGGTAGAGATTATCCAAGCTAACGATCTCGTAAATGCTGTAATTAGTCGCGATTGGTTAGAAACTCAATCTCTAGCCAACCTCAAAGCGATCTCGGCTGAACTCTGCATTACTCCTAATGGTGATAAGCGATCGAAACTTACTTGGATTGATGCGATCGCTTCTACCACTCCCGAAAATACCGTGCTAGCAGTTAATCTTTGCTACGCCTAATGAAAGTGAAATCGATCTTTATTCGTTTAAAGGTTGGCTTTGCTGCGCTTTGTATTCACGAAAATTATTCACCCATCTCAGGAAAATTCTATGTTTGTTACTCTTTCTGGTCGTACTGGTCGCGCTACTTCTACTGCTGATGTTCCTCGTAAAGATGGTACTGGTTACTTTCAAATCTCTGACACAGCCTTAGCTGTCAAAGTTACCGAAGATGCCACCGATTGGTATCAGTTAAAATTCGTCGGCGATGCACTAGTCAAAGCTGCTAGTTTCCTCACTAAAGGCTGTCTTATTTGGGAGCATCCCACTTTTTATTAGTTGTTTGTAGAATAAAGTATCAAGAACCAGTCATCAGGCTATTCAGCGATCGTACTTATTTTATCTTTGAGAATTTTAAAAAGTGGGATGCTCCCGTCTTATTTCCGTTACAGGCGATCTGACATTCGAGTCTTGGACTAACGAAGACGGCGTACTCAAAGCTAAACCTGTCGTTACTATTTCAGAAATTCAAATACCTCCTAGATCTCAAGTTATTTAGTTCTGCTTATACGGGAGTAGCAGGGTGGGGGAGTATGGGAGTATGGGAGTAAGTAATAAACACACCCCAACATCCTCACTTCCCCACCCCGCTTCGCTTTGTAATATTGAAAATTATTCACCTCACTCGGAGAACTTCCATGCGTACTTTCACTGCTAACTTCTTTATCCTCTCCGCTCAAATCGGCGATACAACCATTGCTGGTACTGCCATCGATGGCGATATTAAAGTTAACTTTGCCGTTGCTGCTACTGATGTCAATCAACGCTTATTCGTACCAGAATCTAACTTGGTTGTAGCTGGTAAATTCCGCTTAGGTAAAGAGCTTGCCACCATTGGTGTATGGATTTCCAAGATTATTGCTGTCGTGTCTATTCCAGCACCCGTATCTGCTGAAGTTGAAGTACTCGCACTCGAACCAGTCGAATCAACAATTATTGATGATGCTAAATCGATCGCTGTAGAACTCGCTCCTGTAACTGAAGTTACTGAAACGAGCGTTCCACTTACACCCGCACAAAAACGTGCTGCTACTATTGCGGCAAATAAAGTTAAAGCTGAATCTGCGATCGCCACTTGCTAAATCTCCATTGCTTGCTAGTAATTACTAGCAAGCAATTTATTTATGTGCTTCGCTTAGTAATTATGAGAAATAGCAAGAGTTAGTTTGCTGCTAACTCTTGCTATTTTTGTCAATAAAAAAGGTCGCAAAACGACCAAAATTATAATTAACGAAATTCCATGTTAACTCAGCCACCTTCTCTCGAACAAGCTTTCACCTTCACTGACTTGCTCCCAGGCTTAGTTATCTGTAACGCACCTGCTGAAGATCCTCACGGGTGGGGTAATGCCCACGCAGATGAACCCGCATTCTTAGTTTATCTGGGATACAACATCCCCCAGGAGCGAGATGAGTGGATCGCTCGATTACGCTTGATTTGGGGCATCTGTGGTGAGATTGTCTACCGTCCGAGCCAACGTGTTTCAGGTTACTGGCACGAGATTAAGATTCGGGAAATGCAGCGTCATTCAGATCCGGCTGTGTTCGATCTCGACTATTTGAGTGAGTCAATGAGTTATGGGTTGGACTTTCTGGTTCACATGCGACAGCAAGAATTAGAAGCCACTGCTTATGAGGAAATGGCAACATCACGGTTGTTAACATCACGCTGATTCACTATCTTTTCGCTGCAATTAAATCCCTAGCACCAATAAAATTGGTGCTTTTTCATCCCAATTACTGCTGGAACTCCACCGCTTCGCTTGGTAATAGCGAACGCTGGTACCTCTAGCCTCAACTAATCCCATCAGTCTCAACAATTGGTGTTTTCATTCACATTATCTAGGAAATTCATGACCACTACTACTAGTCGATATCTCACCGATGCACTACCAGCTACCGATTTCTCCTATCCTTACGCCCAAGCGTTGCGCGGCGAAAATCCCGCCCAATATGGATATTTTGTGCCTCTGAGTCAAGCTGAGAAGGCTGGCTGGAAGAACCTCGAAGGTACCGAAATGACCGAGTACGCTTACAACAGTGGACAAACCGAGGTGGGGATCTTGCTCCAGAAACCTCGAATGATCCTCACTCCCATCTGTCAACTGGGGGCATTCGATCGCCAAGCCAGTCAAACCGAGCAAACTCTAGTCGTACTGGGTGAATGGGATCGTGCCAAGCACGGTAACGATCCTAACGCTGGTAACTTCCAAATCTTCTTGGTGATGTTTATGGATGCTAACAAGCAGCCACTCCATGATATTCCACTCCGACTGTTCGCCAAGGGTTCTCACCAAGCGACTTTATCGATCGAGTGGCAGAAATTTTGCACCTCAGTAGCGCGTTGTCAAGCAGAAGCAAACAAGACTTTATTCCGCCCTAAGAATGAAGTTTTCAATGCCCTGTGCATCTTTGCGCCGATTATCATTCGCAAATCTGTCGGCGATAAAGTCAAATCCCCTGCCTGTTATATCGATGGCTACGTCCATCCAACTGTTCTGAACTGGCAGGATTTCTATATGGGCACTGACGAACGGCTTGCCGATGCCATTATCGATATTCTCAACCCTCGATCGCGCTCATTGCTCTCACCGCCCACTGCTGGGACGATTATGCTGGCACCTGCCATAGAATCAGATCCCCAAATCCTTCAGCCCGCGCCAGCGGTAGTAACTGCTGCTTCTACTCCCCTAGTAGAGGATAACAGCAATGCGATCGATGTAGCTTCATCCCCCGTGGCTGAAGAATCAGCACCCGCACCAACTATTCCCACCACTCCGGTTGTGACTAAGACTAAACCAGCACCCGCACCGGAGTATATCGATCCGCCTGAGTTTGAGGACGATGATGAATTTGAAGACGATAAGGTTCCAGAGGATGAGATTCCCTTTTAGCCAATGCCCCAACCAGTCGTTCTCGCCGACTATAAGGATGCTTTGACACCTTACCGCAGCTACCGAGAACGTTATTACTGTCCTGTTTGCAACGGGCACAATCTTACTTTTTCTACCACAGGTGCCTGGATGTGTTGGAACGAGCCTACCAGAGAGCATAGGGTTGAGATTATGGCTCGACTAGTACCAAACTTTAAACAGTTCGCCCGTAGAGTCAAGTCAGAACCTTGTCCTGTCATCATCCCCCGCATCCATCCCGCTCGACTCCACTTTCCTTTGATGAAAGATGAGCATTTGGCTGAAACGATTCCCCAAAGGGGACGCTTCGCGAACGGGGGGCGAACAGTTTATTGGTATTCCGACAAGCAAAGGGTGGTGCGGATCGATTATCGCACGGACAAAGTAATTTTTCCTCAATCCTTCAATGGTAAGGAGTGGCTCGATGGTGCTGGCTCAAATCCTTGGATACCCTACGGATTATCCAGGTTGCTCCCATATCCAGGCAAGATTAACCTCGTCCTAGTTGTGGAGGGTCAAAAGTCTGTTGAGATTGCCCACAGTCGCGGCATCCCAGCTTTTTGTTTGGAATCTGGTGACTATTCCAATCGAACTGCTTTCGATAAGCTCCGAGTGGTTAAAGAGCGGTTGGGGCGAGTTTTGTTGGTGGTGCTACCAGATTACGATCTCGCTGGTACTTATAAAGCAGAGCGGATCGTCCATACCGCTCGTTATTTCTCATTGCCAACATTGTTACTCGATCCTCTGCAAATTGAGTCGAATCTGAAAGTTGCTGATGATATCGAGCAAATGCCGAGTCTCGATGCCGATCGATTCATGGAAATTGTCAAACGAATGCTTTCTCTGCCTTAAACAAGAAGAAAGCAAGTCTGTAGACCCGCCTTCTTATTGTTTGCGAGCGATTTTGTCTTTACCAAAATTACTCACTTATCCAATTATTTACAAGGATTTTAAAAATTACATGAATGCTCTTATTATACCAGTTCCGGTTGCTGAAAATCTCAGTGGAGTAACTGAATTTTCTAGTCTTGCCGATGAAGAACAACAGCTAGCACACCAAGAACAGTTAATGCTCGATCAGGAGATTTATTACCAAGATTCTCCGTACTAATCGCTTTGGATATGTGCTGCAAAGCTTGTATCGGCTTTGCAGATTTTTGTCAACTACTACCACATTGTAAAATCATGAAAACTGGACGCACGATTGTCGAATTAGCTCAAGAATTATTAGACCAGCAGGAAACCAAACGAGATTTCCATGCCAGCACCAAAAGTTTGACAATGGTGCCTAGTGGAAAATTTCAATTGGAAACAACCAGCGGTTTAGAATTAATGCCAGCTACTAGTTATGCTCATGCACAGATGGCATCTAAGCTCAGTATTCCGAAAGTTTATTACGATCGAATGATGAAGCAGTCTCCAGATCTTTTGGCGGAAAATGTCAACCACTGGTTGGATGAACGGCAAGATGAAACGAGTCTCATTCGTACTCTGCGCGGTCAACTGCGGGCATTTTTGAGTAGTCGATATCGGATTGTTGATAATCATGACATTCTCGCAATGGTACTACCAGAACTCAGTGAGATGGGTAGTGGGATTAAAATTGCAAGTTGCCAAGTAACCGACGAAAGAATGTATCTCAAGGTCATAAACACAGATATCGAAGCGGCAATTGCTGTCGGCGATCCAGTTCAAGCTGGCTTTATTTTGAGTAATGGTGAAATCGGGAATAGTTCGATTTCTGTTGAACCATTTATCATGAGGCTTGTGTGTACTAATGGTCTAATTCTCAAAGATAAGAAGCAACGCAAAAATCATGCCGGACGTAGTGCTGAAAATAGCGATTTATATGCCATTGATACTATTCAAGCGATCGATGATGCTTTCAAGCTAAGAGGATGTTTGAAAAGTCAGTTGGTAAAAAAGCTCACTCGGTATAGACTACAGATAGATAATGAGTAGTGCTAAGTGAGCAGAATGAGTAAAGCATATCCTAGTAACCTGACCACAGACCAATTTGAATTAATTAGTGGGATGATTCCAGCACCAAAGCCAGGTGGTCGTCCACGAGAGGTGGAGATCGCAGAGGTAATCAACGCAATCTTCTATCTACTGTGTGAAGGATGTCGTTGGCGAGCGTTACCAGGAGATTTCCCAGCATGGCAGACGGTATATACTTATTTTCGAGACTGGCGCAAGGATGGAACATGGGTCAAAATCCACGATCGGTTGAGAGCATGGGTAAGAATAGAACAAGAGCGTCAACCCAGCCCATCAGAGGCTGCAATCGATAGCCAAAGTGTCAAAAGTGCCGCAATGGTCAGTGAGGCAGTTGGTTATGATGCAGGTAAGCAAATCAAGGGCAGAAAGCGGTTTGTGACAGTAGACACACTCGGCTTAGTCTTACGGGTATGGGTGACAGCAGCCAATATCACTGAACGAGATGGTGGCATCCAAGTGTTGAAAAAAGTCAAACAAATGGGTCAATCGGTATCTCGACTGCATACAATTTGGGTGGATGGTGGTTTTAGTGGTGAGAATTTTCTGCACTTGGTAATGGATGTCTGTCATTGGCTGGTGCAGGTCGTGCTGCGACCAAAAGAACATAAAGGATTTGTGCTATTACCTAAGCGTTGGGTTGTCGAACGTACCTTTGGTTGGTTAATGAACTGTCGGCGATTGACCAGAGATTATGAGAAACTACCTGAAACATCCGAGACATTTATTTATCTGGTGATGATCCGTATAATGGTGCGGCGTTTAGCATAAAATTTGACCAGAAACTTTTCAAACATCCTCTTAAGGATATCCCATGTTAACTAGACTAATTGCTGCTCGTCAACACTTTATTTGTTTGCTAAATGGAGAATTTGAGAACCGAAAATTTTCGATTGGTGAGGCACTGATAGAAGTCTATTATGAATTCTTTGCTCTGTAACGAATTTCGAGGCTGTTTGTCACGAAATCTAATCCAAATCCACACTTTTAATGATTATTACCAGTCGCCGATCGTAATTGGTATTTTGTGGTGAGATCGATTAGTTATGCTACTACCCTGTCGGTAAATTATTTAACTCCCACTCAAAGTTAATTCGAGTGGGAGTTCTATTGAAATATTTAGTATGGATTTATCAATTTTACCAGATGACCAGTTACTCCAATTAATTGAAGCTGTAACCAAAGAAGTTGCCAGACGTGCGATCGCTATTCAAGCTGCTACTGAAAAATATTGGCAAGATACGAAGGAAGAGATTCTGAATCATCCTAATAATGTTGCCTCTCAACCTAGAGCTGACTCACCCACTAGCACTAGTGATGACCTGACTAAAGCAACAGTAGCTAGGTTGCTTAAAACTGCTGATTTCTTTAGGAATTATCAACATCATGCTTTTTCAGTAAATGTTTGGGAGAAGCAAGGAGATATCCGTCTATATCTCCAAGAAAGTTTCAAAGCTGATGGTTGGAAATTTGTTTACTATCACACGGGAAATAGATATCAAATTCCAGAGACAGTTAATGCCCCAGACCTCGATTCAGCTAGTATCTGTGCGTTCAGAAGTCTGGCGAGGATGCTCTGTAACGAGCTGCCATCAGGTTTTAAATGCTATGCCAATGACGATATCAAACATCCGATTAATCCTACCCTATTACAACAATATCGGAGTCAAATATGAGCGGTTTAATTAACCCACTAGCAGCGATTATTCAACAAGCATCCAGATTACCGGATACAGGTATGGCTGCTAATTATCACCAGCGGATTGGGACTGGAAATCCCGATATTTGGTGCTTGCTACTAGATACTTCAGGATCGATGGATGCTGAGTGCAAAGGCAAAGAACGTCGGATTGATGTGCTACGAAAAGCTGTGGAAGGTCTAGATTGGCGTAACTACAAGCTATTTACCTTTGACTCTGTAGTTGCTGAAATCACTAGTCCCGACGGTTTATGGCGATGTGGTGGCAGTACTGCTTTAGATCTAGCACTCGATCGAATTGTTGCCCTCAAACCAGCTCGTACCGTGGTGATTTCTGATGGTGAGCCGAATAGCGAACCAGAGGCGATCTCCTCTGCGAAGCGATTAACTGGCACCATTTCTACGATCCACATTGGTGACGATCGAGATCGGGATGCGATCGCGTTTATGCGAAAACTGGCGGAGCTAGGCTGTGGCAGTACCTACATCCAGGATCTCGGTCGAGGTCATGTGGAACTAAGTGCCACTATCGATCGATTGATGCTGCCACCTTCAAGATCTTGAGATCCCAGATTGATGAGCACAGTAACACTTAATACCTAGTCAGCGATCGATTGCTGGCTTTTTTGTACCTATTCATATTTATGAGTCGAAAAAAACATCGTTGTCAGGGACAAATTAGCCTGTTTCCAACTCCATCCTTGCCCGAACGCAGCATTCTAGAACAATGCCTGTATCAGTCCTTACATAGCACGGCAGGAGCCAAAGAGCGGTGGGAGGAAATCAGAGCATTGCAACCCACCGATGTCGAAGTAAAACGTGCAATTGCCTACGAATTCGGTATTTATGGCGGTAGTACTTATCCACAAATGCACGCCCATGCGGGTGGGGCGAATCCAAAATTTTGGATGGACGATGTAAATCTATGCAATCCACCAACTCTAACGGGGCAACCACTTATCGATTTAGTTAGAGAAATACTAGATTTATGAGAAACAAAAATATCTTAATTACCCAGTCATGCAATTAGAATTTTTTCCTAAACTAAAAGTAGAAATTAAATATGTACGAATCAGAAAATAAGAAAGTACAAGAAATCGTTCGGATCGTCCAAATACAAGGTTGTACGATCGAGGGCAAGAAAATTACTCTAAATGACTTAGATCGCCTTTGCCAAGATCTCAATCGATCGGATAAAGCAGAAATTGCAGATTTAGTAGGGAGTATTATGGGCGAACTAGAACATCTGTATAGCGAACGACAATACTTAAATGACAGTATTAAGCCTTTGGAGGCTACTAAAGAGAAATTAGCGCAAATAATAAATCTCAAATTAGATTGAAGATAATCAGTGTCAATTCAGCCTCTCTCGATCTATTTTAAGCTAAACTTACCGCCTTCCTAATGGAGGCCGCAGGAATTATCTAAAACTAAAGTCAAATCGAATTTCGCCAGCAATTAGTAATAGTTGCTGGCTTTTTTGTGTCCATTTATCGCTAAATATGATGATTACTCAAGCTCAAACTCAAACTCAAGTAGCTGTCACCGAATTAGCCGCTAAATTAATTGCTGGTAACAGGTTGACTCAAGATGTTGTCATCGAATTGATGAGCGATATCTGTGGTGGTGGCGCAGCAATGGGACGGTGGAATTGGAAGCAAGCTACCGATTTAATTGAAGCAGCAATGGTTAGTTCGATCCTCACGGGCAGTTTTACCACGATCGAGGATTTCATGGATCTTCAGGCTCTAGTTCCTCACCACCAGATCCGCTCGGAGGAACAGATCCAGTTGCAACAGTTCTCAACTCCCCTCTCACTCGCCTGGATTGTCGCGCGACTGGCTCAAATCAAGGAAAGCGACATCCTGCACGAACCGAGTGCGGGGACGGGGATTTTGGTGGCGGCGACGATTAGCCGACTCAATGGCGCATTCCCTCACAAAATTGTCCTCAACGAGATTTCTAAGTCTCGCAATGCCTTACTCCACGAACTATTCCCTACCTGTGGCTCGATTTACGCTGTGGATGCAGAGCATCTCAATGATGTGCTGCCCCAAGGAGAACAGCCAACCTTGATTGTGATGAACCCGCCTTTTAGTGCCTCAGTTGGCAGAAGCAAGCGAAATCCCGACGCTTGCCTCAAACACCTGAGATCGGCTCTATTGAGACTACAACCCAATGGCAGACTGGTGGCAATCGTCGCTCATTGGCTCTCCCCTGAAAAGTACCCCGAATACTTTGCCAGCCTCCCCGCTCAATTACAACTGAGTTTATTTGTAGATGGCAGTCACTATCGCTATCACGGTACCTCGATGGATGTCCGCATTTTGGTGTTCGATAAGATTACCAAGGTAGAACCGATTAGATCGATCGATCTCAAGTTCTCAGTTACTGCCAAAGAACTGGCAAGTTTGGCAATGGAAGCCACACCGAGCCGTCAGACTGTCAAATATTGGGAGCGGGAGGAACTATTGATGGCTGCTGCCGCTGCTGCCCCCAACCCCTTTGTCGAACTGCCCTTATTCCAACTGGGATTGCAACCACAGTTAACCATCATCCCCGTTATCGATTCCCTTGCAGATCCGCGCCCAGAAAAGATCGTGCAGGTAAATAAGCCTGAACCTGTTGTCGAGATCGCGTTAGATGGATTTGGTGAATTGGCGCGATTAACTTATCAACCCGCCGTCAAACAAGAAGTCGAGACAATTGATGCCGTATATACACCGTATCAAGCCAGTGCAATTCATATCCCTGGCGCGGCACCACATCCTACCCCCCTGGCAGAATCGATCGCAATGGCGGCGATTAAGGCTCCCTATCCTACTGTCCAACCACTGCTGCCCAAGCGGATTCTAGCGGCAGGATTAGCCTCACACCCACAACTGGAAGCTCTAATCTACGTTTGCGAGGCACATAGTAAATTTCTGGATACCCGTTGGTACATCGCCGAGAATAAACAGATTGCTGTCGCCAATCCCGACAATCCCGACGGCAAATATCACCGCCAAGCAGCCAGTATCGGCGATTCTACGGGCGTAGGCAAGGGCGTGGAGGCGGCTTTGATTATCCTTGCCAACTGGTGTGAGGGGCGCAAGAGAGCGATTTGGGTGAGTAAAAATGAAGCTCTCCTTGAAGATGCTCGGCGTGATTGGCAACGGTTGGGCGGTAGTTCCCATCAAGTCGTTCCCTTATCGAAATTCAAGCAGGGCGAATCTATCTGCTTGTCTGAAGGCATCCTATTCGTGACTTATGGAGGGTTGCGGAGTCCGGCTAAGGGCAGTAAGAAATCCAGAGTAGACCAGATTATTGACTGGGTGGGTGAGGATTGGGATGGGGCAATCTGTTTCGATGAGGCGCACATGCTGGGAAATGCGGCTGGTGACGATGGAGAACGAGGACAAACCAAAGCTTCCGCTCAAGCGTTGGCTGGTACCCAATTAATTAACCATTTAGCCAATGCTAGAGTCACTTATCTGAGTGCGACGGGTGCGGCTAAGGTTTCGAGCCTCAGCTATTACCAGCGGATGGGATTATGGCAGACTAAAGCTTTCCCCTTTGCCTCCAGAGCGGCGTTTATCAGTGAGATGGAAGCATCCGGTACATCTGCCCTGGAGTTAGTCGCTCAAGATCTCAAGCGATTGGGGATCTATGTCGCCAGGACGCTGAGTTTTGAGGGGGTGAAGTTTGAAACTGTCGTTCATAAACTAACGCCAGCACAGCGAGAAATTTGGGATACCTATGCCCACGCCTTTGTCTATATCCACCACCAAATCGATGAAGTTCTCCGATCGATCGGGTTGGAAAATGAGAGCGGTAAATGTACCAACGGCAGAGCTAAAGCAGCGGTTAGCAGTCAATTCGAGTCTGCCAAACAACGCTTTTTTAATGCCCTATTATGCGCTGCTAAAACTGACACTTTAATCGAATGGATCGAACGGGACTTGGCTGAAGGTCGCTCTTGTGTGATTCAAATTGTCTCGACGAATGAGGCTCTAATGAATCGCAAGTTAGCCGATATTCCCACCAGTCAGTGGGGAGATATGCGGGCTGTCGATTTCACCCCCAGAGAAAATATCATCGACTATTTGATGAACTCCTTCCCCATCAACCTCTATCAAACCTATGTAGACGACAGCGGCGCGACTAAAAGCGAATTGATGACCGACCCCGAAGGTAATCCCATTGTCTCCCAAGAGGCACTAGCACTGCGAGATGGACTGATCGAGCGGATGTCGGTACTCCCCCCTGTGAACGGACTGTTAGACCAGATCAACTGGCATTTTGGTCATCACCAGGTTGCAGAAATTACTGGGCGCAGTCAGCGGATTATCCTGGAAGACGGACGGTATCAACTAGCTCAACGTCCTGGCGCGAGCAATCTTGCCGAAACTGCTGCGTTCCAATCTGGCGAGAAACGAGTGCTGATTTTCTCCGCTGCGGGGGGTACCGGACGCAGTTATCACGCCGATCTCGCTTGTGCCAACCAACAATTGCGCCGCCACTATCTAGTCGAGGCTGGCTTCGAGCCGATAGTTGCTTGCCAGGGGGTCGGCAGATCGCACCGCAGCAATCAAGCCCAACCGCCAGAAATCGTCTTGCTCACCAGCGATGTCAAGGGAGAATTGCGGTTTACAGCGACGATTGCCAGCCGTCTCAGTTCCCTGGGTGCCATTACTAAGGGGCAGCGCAACACGGGGAATAATGGGCTATTTCGCGGCATTCTCGACTTCACCAGCCCCTATGCTAAGTCAGCCCTGGCAGAGTTCTTTGCCGACATGAACGCTCAAGGAATCGATGGGATTTCACCAGCAGAATTTGCCGAATATACCGGACTCAAACTCCTGAATAAGGACGGGAATTTATCCGACAATCTGCCCAAGATGAACACCTTCCTCAATCGGCTCTTAGCTCTCAAAATCGACCTCCAAAATCGGTTATTCGCCGACTTCGAGCAACGGATTCTGGAGCGGATCGCCCAAGCTAAAGCCAATGGCACATTCGAGCGTGGCGTACAGACAATTTGGGCGGAGGGTGGATTTGAGGTAGTCGATACCCAATTATTGAGTACCCACTCTTCTGGCGGTGAAACGATCTGCTATGCAATTGACAAACTGAATAAACCGAAGCAGATCTCGGTCGAACGCGCCCAACAAGCCGCTCTCCAATCTGGTTTCCGCTATTACCGTCATATTAAAAATGGTAATTTAGCGATCGCTCACATTACCGACCAGCATACCCACCGTGGCAATATTGTCGATATAGTCACTCTCTACCACCCAGTTCATGCCAAAACCTATCAACGACTGGATAAACCGGATTTCGATAAGGTCTGGATGCCCGAAATTCCTAACGGTCAATATTGGCGACAGTGGCAGCAACTGATCGATTTGGCACCTGAGTTCGATCGAGAACGGATCTATCTGTGCTGTGGATTGTTGCTGCCAATCTGGGGACAATTGCCAGGAAGTCCGCGTGTCTATCGACTCCAGACTAACGATGGTCGGTTGCTGCTCGGACGAGAAATCGACAAGCTGAAAATCGATAAGGTGTATCGAGATTTTGGGATTGCTGGTGAGTCTAAACTGACTGCTGACGAAATCTTCCAACTAGTTTGGGAACGCAATGAGGTGACATCGGCGGGACAGTGGCAGTTACAGCGGAACTACTATAAGGGGGAAGATCGGTTGGAAGTAGTGGCTGTTTATGGTAGCGATAAAATCGATTGGCTCAAGGCTTTGGGCTGTTTTACAGAGATTATCAACTATCGGACTAAGGTGTTTATTCCGGTAGATACTGCGATCGAAATTATCGCCAAGCTCATCGCAATTTAACAATATGCCCACGCTTGTTCGCAAGTTACGAGCAAGCGTCCCCACTTCTAAAAAAATATGATGTCTAGTTGCAGATTCTATCACCGATTTAATTCAAGAGGTGGACAGCATTGAGTAATAACCAAAAAGTAGATAGTGCTTCAATTCGGATATTTTGCGGGGTGGAAACTTTACCATATACAAGAGATCGCCGCGTAACTCTCAAAGGGAGTTTTGCCCGATCTGATTCAGAACATTGCCATCTTTTCTATTTACGAAATTGTTGGGGGAGAAAACGTACTTTCTTTTGGGCGGATCGCAAGCTGGGGATTGCCTACGACAAACATCAAAACTACTTTGTATTGATTGAATGATTTGAAGGCGGTATGAATTTTATGTATAAGCTCCGATTATTAAGGATGCTAAAACGATCGATATCAATCTCGAAGCTTGCATGTTGTCTTTATTTAATTAGGACAAATAGCCGAACCGATCTAACCGAGCTAGAGGATAAACTTAAATCGTAAAAAGTTAAAATCTATCTCTATTGAAGTGTGTATGTTTAATAAAGATTCGGCTAAAGTTAGCTTTCCGTGGGTGGCATTTTTAAGTCAGCCGATAGCTCATCCCACGGCTACATTAATCGTCAATCCAGCTAGATTTAAAAAGCTATACCATATCTGGCTATTAGAAAATTGTTTCAGGCACGATCCAACAGCAAGAAGATTTACTAATAAATAAGTGTTGTTTGAGATCCGAAAGTAATTACTGCTGAGAAGAAAATGCTATAATGGGAGTGTGCGAAATTTTAAATGTTAACGTTAGCTCATATTTAAGTAAAGACTCTTATCGTCTCGCCCATCATTTGATTCTCTCGATTTGATGCTAATAGCAATATGGGTTAGTAGTTAAAATCGTATTGGTGAATTTATCATGAAAATCAAAGAGCTTGTTTTAGATAAAATAAATCAAAGTGAGTATGATGTTTTCATGCGTAAAGACTTTTTATCGATCGGTAGCGATCGACAAGTAGGCATAGTCCTAAAAGAGTTGTGTCAGGATCGAAAATTAATCAAGATCGGTCGAGGTTTATATGCTAAGACCGCAATTGCTTCCGAACCTCCTCTTGTTGGAGAAGTATACATTCGGATTGGTATAATTCAGGCTGCACGACAAGCCTTGGAGCGATTGGGTTATCAAGTCGTTCCCACTAGTGCGGGGAACGATCGCAACGATGGAGTGACAACTCAAGTTCCGACGGGTCGAAAAATAGGGATTAAGGGTGGTAAACCAACCCGAAAAATTGGGAATAAAATTACCTACAAATATGTCAATTAGCATTGTATCAATACAAACATTAATTAGGCTAATAGAGATGTTAGAAACGAGATCTAAAGATCTAAAAACTCGCGATCGAATGTTTGCCAGCTAAGTCGATAGTTCGCAATAATTATTAAGTTCATCTACCGGAAGCGATCGGATCGAGTCTAGATACAGAGTATAGCCACCACACGATCGGGGAAAATTATCCCAAATCGACTCCTGCAATCAATTAGATTCTCTTGCAGAGAGGCTGCGCCAACGGTACATCTGTTACATACCAAGAGATTCTAGACTTCTCGATCGATTATTGAGCTTGGTTATATTCAATTAAAATATAGTCATAGCCGACAACCTAGAGCCATGCCTATACAGTGAGACACAATTGCTCTTTATCTAACACTAGACAAATGAGAGATTCATCATGACTTACACCCCAACCAAAACCCTGACCTTTGCAGACTTCCTCACTCAATACCAAAATAACCCCCGCTATGAACTGGCTGACGGAGAAATAATCGACATGGAACCCACAGGACCCCACGAAACCGTCAGCGGTAAACTCGCCATCAAAATCGGCATCGCCATCACCCAACACCCCTGGTTTATTCCCCGTAACTGTCTGATTCGCCCCTTCATCGACACAGCCACCGCCCGTCGCCCCGATATTATCGTTTTAGATGAAACACAGATCGTCAACGAACCATACTGGGAAAAAGAACCCGTTATTACATTAGGTCGATCGATTAAACTTGTAGTTGAGGTAGTTAGCACCAACTGGGAAACAGACTATGCCCGCAAAGTTGAAGAATACGCCCTGCTCGGAATTCCCGAATATTGGATCGTCGATTATCGCGGGTTAGGCGGCGTTGCCTTTATCGGTAAACCAAAACAACCCACCTTCACAGTCTGCCAACTCAACGGCGAAGAATACAGCCAACAGCAATATCGCTTAGGGCAACCTATTACCTCCAGCCTCCTGCCAAATCTCCAGCTTTGTCTCGATGAAATTCTCCCCCGCTAGATCGTCTCGATCTTAACAATTTCACCTTCAACCGCCAAACCAGCGGCTTCACTAGTTTCAACCACCTCTATCGCAGCTTCCACATCAGCAACTTCAGCAGCAACAACCACTTCAGGAATATAGTCGGGATGGTACGGAATCAGTCCCGTACTACCTAAAGCTTGTGTCGCCTCCTTCAACCACTTCTTGAGCCGTCGATTGGTAGAAAAGGGAATCCAGTCAGAATCGATCGCTTCCCCAAAAGGGATATACTCACTCAGGATCTTATTCTTGTCTTCTGGGGCTACTTCCATCTCAGGGAAAAAGATCGACTGGAAGCCATATTTATCCAGAATCGTCCGAACTTTACCATCCTCGTCGAATCCATGCTTCCAGCGGATATTCGTCGGCGCACCCAGATTTTTGACTAGAACGTGGGGGATTTTACCCTGAGTACTCTCGACTGACTCGACAAACAAATCGATCGATTCTGGCGTACCGTTTGTGATGAAGAAAAAGACGATATCGATCGTATTATCGGGATCTTCGAGCATCCCCACCACATCATTCTGCTCCAGCCAACGGTTGACATAACTTGCCACCTGGGACGGCATCACGATTAGAACATCCTGCGTCCTCGCGATGTCCAAGATTTTATCCGCGTGAAAGTAGCTATCCGCATTACCTGAAAAGGTAATCTGCTCCTGGAGGACAAAATCTGCCGCTTTGGGCTTGGTAGCCGTCGAACTTTTATCCTTGCGCGAGACAGTTGCAGACTCCACCTCACTCATCACAGGGTTTGAGTTCCGAAATCCGCGATACATTTCCTGGCGATAGGTTAAGCCGACATTGGGTGTAGAAGCATCGGCATCGATGAGGAAAAATCGTCGATCTGCGGCGGTGAGTAGCTCTGCTATTGCCAGTCCGACTGTAGTTTTGCCCATGCCGCCTTTTTCACTAATCGCGACCCAGATCGTCGTTCTGGCTGGAGTCAGATCGGTTTCGTTCTCTCCTGCTGGAGCTGTTTTAACTGCTTTTTTGACCACGATAATTATTTCGCCTCTACGGTTGATTTAGTTCTAGATTTGCTGATTTTTGGTTGGGGTTTGGACATCAAATACTGCCACAGACAGTAGACATCTGCCATCCGCGACTGACATTCTGGTGGTACATCTAACTCTGGTAAGTTAAAGCCAGTGTTGCTGTAATAGATTGCTGCTTTGCCATTGAGCTGTGGACGCGGTGGTAGTTTCTCATCGAAGTAAGACACCAACTCATCCTTGAGGACATCAGCCGTTCCCCCCGAAATCATCATTTCCTCGATGTCTGTCGGTAGATGTTCGTTGAGCCAGTCGAAGACCATATTGCAATAAGTCTCGTTGGTAGATTCCAGTACCTCAATTAAATGATCGAGTTCCTGTGCGGCGGCTCGCTCGTCTTGTCGGCGCAGAATCGGCTTGAGAGCTGTCGCATCCTGCGCGAACCAGTATTTAGCCATTGCCCCAGTTAATGTCTCTAACTTGTACCCAGCAGTGCGCTTGACCACCTCTTTCACCCAGTTGCTAAAACCCAAGTCACAACTAGCGAAGTGGGTAATTACGCCATTCTTAGTCACGTAACAAGTCAGATTGCGATGACCTGCCATCAACATTCCCACTGACGATCTCAGACTGGCTGGATGCCGATCTCGATACAACTCCAGAATCCCCGCACCTTCTGGATGAAAGCAAGATTCCACCAAATTCACATTCATCTTGCCCTGGGGAGCCTCAAAGTCTGGCAGAAATTCCACCAGTTGTTGTTTCAACAATTCCCGATCCATCAGCTCTCCAGGCGGCAACAAACACCCGATCGATAGATCGAAATTATGCCCCAATCCAAACCGCTGGGCTAGAATCGCAACAACTGCCAAAATCTTGTAGGCGGCAGATTCGGTTTTCAGCGGTTTGAACCGTTGCAAAGCTCCAAATCGCTGTGCCAGATCGCCAACGGCATAGTAATTGTCATTGACACCAACAAAGCAATAATCGACTGTCGCAGTTGCCGCTCCCGTCCCCAGACTGTAGTTCGCTCCATTCTCCAAAGATCCCCGATTGACAGCGATTAATTCTGGGGACATCACCACCGCGCTCATCGCGCCGTCGCAAACCCCCACGATCTTAATTAAACTCGAACCCAGATCGATCGCCGCAGATAATCTCTTGCGTTTAGCCATGTTTACTCACCGATATATTCGATCGACACCTACTTATTCATCCCCAAGACCGAAAAGTCAAAAGATGATGGCGGCTGTACCCACACCTCCTCATCGTCATCGCGTTCGCGAAGCGTCCCCTGTGGGGAATCGACTGAAGCCGAGTCTACGAACTGAACCTGTGGATTCGTCAATGGTTGTGACATCGGTAATAACCCAAAACTCATCAAACATTCAGGCGATAAGTTAATCCCATCTTTAACTCTGTGGTAATTAACCAAGAATCTCATCTGAGCGGATAACGTATTGAGCGATTCGAGTAGTGCTAACTCAATGTCTTGCTGCGAACTACTGGGATGTTCGGATCGAGCCTGAGAAGCATAAAAGCCATAGAGTGCCTTGAGAATTGTTGGCTTACTCTTGCCGATTCTTTTGAGAAACTCGGCAATTAGTACCTGATTGAAATCACTTTGGATGATGTCGAATTTAAACATGTCAGATTTGGTGGAGCGATCGGCATCATGATAATATATCTCGCTCGACACCAATCTTACGACCGCCAATCCCCCCAAAAGCACCCTCAAAACACCTCTAAATCCCCCCTATTCGGGGTGCTAACTCCAGCTAGATGACCGATTACACCCCTATTTATCCCCCCTGCTGCACCCCTAAAACACCCCAATTTAGCTGGATTATTAACCGCAACCTAATTCAAAACCGCTAAATTACCCCAGAATTTACCCGCAATTTAACCGATCCGAATCTATCAGTGAAAGCATAGAATTGAGTGCAGCCTGGAGTTAGTGGTGGAGAGGAGTAGCCAGCTATGTTAGTGCCCGTACAATTGCCTGTGGCAATTTAGAATCGGTGCAGTCTGGGTATGGATTTTCGCCCTTGCCCACTCCTCGTTTTTGAGACTAATTGATGATTTGACACATCTCACTTAGTCCTGAAAAATCCATGAATTCCATAATACTTTGCGTATCTGCACCCGTAGTGAACGATCTGGCGATTTATAAGTAAAAGTAGCTATGAGCAGTTGTGAGTAATCTAGAGAAACAGACAAAGGTAAAGACTTCCGATCGGAAAACTAATCGCATCGAATTGCGAGTTGGAAGCCAGGATTTACAAATTATCGAAGCCAATGCCAAGCAAGTAGGTTTGAACCGTTCCCAGTTTCTAATATCCAGAGGTAAAAAGCAAACTTATCCGATCGCTCGGCATCTTCCAACTCCGAATTACGCTCCGTTAATGTTAAATCTCCGCGAACTCAAGTCGCAGGGTAACGATCTCCAACAGATCGGTAGAGCTATGAATCGCGCTCTGCTAGATGGAACATCTGTTGATGTCTATCCCCAGCAACTACAGCAGCTAATCGCAGATAACCAGCAAGCCATCCAGGCAATTCTTATCGCACTCACCCAAAGTCATGACGATCGCTAATATCACTAAAGGTAAAGGCTTTGGGGGTCTAATGGGCTATTTGCTAGACCCAGATAAAAAACCTCGCGTCATTAGTAGTTGTGTTGCTAGTTCCACGCCTGCCGACTTAGCGCGGGAGTTCCGACTGGTAGCTAATCTCCGTCCTAGTGTAACTAAACCCGTTCGTCACTTCTCAATTTCATTTGCCCCAGCGGATGGTCGGGTTGACGATGTTATCAAAGAAGCAGTTGCCTTTCGAGTTCTCGATGGATTGGGCTACGAAGACTGTCAATTTATTGCGATCGATCACGACCGCGATGACCCCGGACACGATTACGCTCACGACCACGACCATATTCATGTTGTGACCAATGCCGTAACGGTTTTGGGTGAATATGTCAAAGATAGTTTTGACAGGTATAAGATTCAAACGATCCTCAGAGAATTAGAGCGGGATTTTGGATTGCAGAAAATAACATCATCCTGGGAAATCAAACATCAAAAAGCTCAAGGGATGCACCTCAATACGGATATCGCTCGGCTGGTCAGTACTTCGCTCCAAGATTGCCCAAATCTCCAAACTTGGCTCGATCGCTTGGCGGAGTCTAATATTGATGTGCGCTTTAATATTAGTAATAACGATTGCATCAAGGGTGTGACTTTTCTCCAAGACGATCGAGTTTATAAGGGTGGAGATATTGGCTCGAAGTGGTCGGTAGTGAGCCAGCGAATACCGATTACCCATCGCGATCTTGCCTTAATGCAAGTGGCTAATATCAAGAGTCAGGAAAAGCCCGTGCGGTTGGATAAGCTGGAGCGAGCAATGTTCGATCGGGCTGTGGAGATGGCTTTGATGAAATTAGGACATAGTAACAAGTTTAAGAACTCTCGTGCAGATATTAAATTAGCTGAAGACACCTTGACGGTGATGCGAATGCGACCCCATCGGTTAATGTTCGAGGCGACTCAGACAAATAATGGTCGCTGGGAACCAGTGGGCTTCCCCCATATCGAGCGCACAGATGTAAAGCAACTCGAACGTTTTAATGGGGTGGATTCCACAAAGTTTGAAACTCCTATTGAGGATAAAGCTTTAGATATAGCAGATGAATTTATTAGAGTTGCTGCTTGTGTTGTCAGCGATCTAGACCAAGAGGAAGATGAATACTTTGAGGAAGAAGGTTTGTCTTTTTAGCGATCGCTAACAGATTTGCACTTTATATGGTTCAATCTATCGTGTGGGACAACGTTGTCCCACACGCTTGCGTAAAGTTCGCATATCTACCACATGACCTTACCGCAAAAAAGTAGCCAGTCCAAAGTGGCTCAAAGACAAATTCGGATTTGTATTGCCAGTAATGCTGGCGGATCTGGTAAAACAACTGCTGCCGTTCATTTAGCATACGCGATCGCTGCCAAAGGATTTAAGGTGACGATTATCGAATTAGATATCTCTAGTTCCTTGAGTACCTTCACTGGATTGTCCATGAATCCAGAACCACAAGACTCGATCGCGACGGTATTCGAGCCTGATTTTGCTGGAAATTACCCGCTCAAACCAGTCTGGGCAGAAAAAACTGACAAAATTACCGCCATTCAGGGCGGTGAAGCGATCGAGCGAGTAATTCGCGAGATTCCCCTCAATCCACGCGGACATTATTTATTACAAGATCGGCTTGAAGATTATCCCCTAGCTGCCGATGTCATTCTATTTGATACCCCAGCTACCTTAGAACCAATGGGGGTCGTTGCCTTGGCTGCTAGCACCCACGTTCTATCGCCAATTAAGCCAGAAAATAAGGATGCTGAAGGCTTTGCTGGTTTTATCCGGTGGTATTTTAGGCAATTATCAGAATTAAGACTGCGCCCCAAGCCAGAAATATTAGGATTCGTCCCCAATCGAGTAGACTGGGCTGAAACCTCCATGCACCGGAATTTTCTGGGACTGAATAAACAGGGTAAGCTCCGCACTGATATCGATCTGAGCGATACCTTGCCAGTACTAATCGAAGAAATGGGGATTCATTGCTTCCCCGCGATTCGTCAGTCTAATTACTATCTCAATGCGTCTTTAGAAAGATTGCCGCTTCAGCTTTACCGCCCTGGCTGTGATGCTGCCAAAGATTTCGACCCGATTACCGACAAAATTGTAGAATTATTAACCGAGGCATAAAATTTATGGCTGCTCAAACTAAAAAGCTCGGCGGATTGCGCGATTCTTTTCAGGGTGCTAGAGAATATCAACAAATTGAGGGCTTACAATCCGAGGTAGAGGATCTCAAAGCTGAAGTTGCTAGGCTCAAGTCGCAGGAACTTAATAGTGTCCAGCAGTCTCAACTTGAAGGGCAAATTGCCGAACTAACCGCACAACTAGCGGCTCGATCCGGAATTCATCGGATTTCGGTCGGTAAAATCGATCGCGATGAAGCTCAACCACGAACCGTATTTCCCCCAGCAATCGTTCAAGAAAGAGCTGAAAGTCTTCGTACTAAGGGTCAGCTCACACCGATTATCGTTATCCCCACGGGCGATCGATATAAGTTGTTTGAAGGTGAATTGCGCTGGCGAGGTGCTCAAAAACTAGGTTGGGAGGAGTTGGAAGCCGTGTTTTTAACGGCCGCAGCATCTCTAAATGCTACTGAGATCTTCGAGCGGCAGGTAGTTACCAGCATTCAATCCCAACGTCTGCACGATCTGGATATCGCCGAAGCAATAATTAAATTGACCGTCGATCGTTATCCCAACTGGGCTAGCCGAGAAACTGAGATTCCGAAGGCTCTTCATGCCGCTCTGCGTCAGATGGAGAGAGAGGGTAACGCTCCAGATTTTAATACTCTCAAAATAGCCGATCCCCAGACTCAACAATTATGGCTCGATAGTCTAAAAAACAAAGATGAGGAGAAACAGATTTTCCAGACGATCTTGGGCTTACAACTTCATCCCGCTAGTATTAATAAGCATATTCTTCCCCTCTTAAAAGTGTCAGATGATGTGAAAGCGGCGATCAGAGAGTACGGACTCGAAGGTAGCAAGGCAAAGCAAATTGACAGGCTTACCCCTGAATATCTGGGACAGTCAGATGAAGATGCCTTGAAAATTAGAGCCGAGGTAATTCAACAAATAACTGAAGATAAATTATCTTTAATTGAAACCAAAATGTTAATTGAAGATACGATCGATACTCATGTCCCCACTCCTGTAATTAAACCAGATCGAGTCGTTCAAGTGACTGGGAAAGTCAATAAGTTGTTAGCAGATATTAATACTGCCCAAGAACTAGCCGATCTCGAACGCGCACTCAAGGAAATCCAAAAAGCTCTTAAACTCAAGCGTTCCGAGCTTCAACCGCCATCTCAATCGCCTTCAGCATAGATCGTTAAATACCTGTGGGACAACGTTGTCCCACAGGTATTTAATGCGCGATAGAGCGGGTCTTTTGGTTCTATTTTCTCCTAAACTTCTGTTGTAAAGCAGGTATCTCTAGTAGACAAATCTAGTTCCAGTTGTCGATGCAATATCAGTGGTAATTGTGGCAATCGATCGATTAAATCGGCAAGTGTTAACTGCCAATTTTGCTTGTTCTGGCGAGATCTGCCGCACTTTTGGTAATTTTAACTTCAGCGATAATTGCCCTGGTGTCGGTTGAGGACGATGGCGGTGCATTCGTAAATGACACCCGCTGCACAAGCAGACGAGATTAAACGTGTCATTCTGAGCGGGATTCCCATCTAGATGGTGGACTTGCGCCGATAGCTTGCGTCTGAGTGAGAGATCGAGATGTCGATAACTATTATGTGGAGGCAAACACTTCAAGCCACAGCGGTTACAACGATAACCTGCTGCTTGCTTGACTGTGGTGGCAATGTCCGTCCAATTGTCGGGATATTCTAGAGTTAACGGCATGGTTACTTATTTAATCGATCTAAACCGAGTCATTAAAGCCGATCGATTACTATAATCCAACTTAATCTTATCAAACCGTTCGCTAAATTCAGCCAACCGTCCCCGATCTACTGCCAAATCCCGCAGATCTTTGAGTAAAGCCGTAGCTTCATCGTAAGGCTTGGCTTGCTTTAATTCAATCAGTTCCACTACCTTCTTCCAAGTTTGAGCTTCCCTTGATGCCAGTGCGTCCAATTCTTTAACGCGCTGTTTTCTCGCCCGCTCCCGTTCTCGATCCTCCTCTGCCGATTTGACAGCATCGGCAATCGATCGGAGTTCCGATAATCGTCGCTGTCCTGCCGTAAATTGAGGAGCAGATTTATCCTTACCAGCTAATTCCTTCAAGCGATTAATCAATTGCAGATCGACATGCGGTTCGCGCCGAACGAGTTTGAGTAAGAATTTTTGTCGTTCGGCTGCTGAGAGCAATGAAAGTAAATCTTCTAGTGGTACTTCTGAAGCCGCTTGCTGCTGTAAACTTGCCTGTGCCGCAGCCGCCACCAACTCAGGATCGAGTTCTACCAGTTCGATAAATGCCTTCAGTGACGGCGAAAGTTCGCTTAGATTAGCCGGAATCGGTGGCTCGATCGGATCTTCATCCAGCACATGTCCCGCCAGCTCAGGAGCCATCTTCAACCAAACCAGATACAACAAGCGTAAATCTCCCCCCAACAGCTCTTCCCGCAATGGCAGCAATTGAGACATCCAGCCTTCACCTTCTACCCATCCCGATACTCCCTCTTCTTGGTGAATTTCCAGATCCAGAACGATATATTTAGAAGTTTCGGTAATCGTTATCGTATTGCGGAGAGCGTAGGTTTGAAATAACTTGCGGATCGACGATCGCTTTTGGAAATCGAAATATCAACCGCCAAGTGCCCCAGTTGGCGATGTAAAACATCATGTCGAAGTATTTAGTCTAATACCTCTTCTGGCTTGTGGCGAAAGTCCCCATAGTTATAGAGAAAAATTGCCTGAGTTGAGGAGAGTTTAACCCGACTGGAGAGTTCTTTTACCTCTGCTTGTTCCTTTGGTGTCAACGGACGATCGATCGCCTGAAATTCGTAATATTGATATTCACTCATCTCATCAAGGGGAAGGGAGAAGGGGTAAAGGGTAAACGGAGAGACGATCCGATTCAGTCGATTGCCAGAATTGGAAGACCTAATCTAGCAGGTAAGCGCGTGTATCTTTTGCCAACTTGGTTTTGTCTGACCGCCAACCCGTTGGCGAAGCCTCTCGTAAGAGAATCGCCTTATTCGATCCTACGACGATCTAGCAACCCAAACAAGTCCACTTCAGAATAGGTCGCATTGTTTATAGTTCTAGCTATATGATTAGATTTATTCAGCTAGAACTAGAGATGATTGCCAATGCCAATCCGAATGTGTGCCTATGGCTTTAGCTGCGCGTCCATGATGATGGAACCAGGACTGACAGCCGAAGATTGCCCCAATAGAGACATTTGCGGCACGATTCGCCAACTAACCGAAGCAGAGCGAGTCGAGCTGCATTACGCCAGAATCGAAAACAACGTGCGGACGATCGACACCATGATGACGAACGGGCGCAGATGCCGCTCTCTATTTACTATCAACTCGCGCTTGTCCCCAAACGCCCTGCATCCCTGGGCGTAACGGAAACACTCGCTCGACTGCGCTCGACGCTCTCACAGCTCGAAGAAACGATCGCTCAATTAAGTAGTGAAGATTGTTATATTGCCCCCATCGGCGTGGAAGCTCACCGCTATCTGGTCAAACGACCCTACGGAGTCTATCAATACAATAAATTGACTTCTAGAGAAGCCATCTTTCCACCCCAGGAGCGAGAAGAACTCGGTAAAAGTAATTCACCTATCGTCAGACTACGACAGTCGAAATTTTGAGGGGAGAGCCGGAATCGAGCGCAGAAACAGATTACTCGCGATCCGTACAGCAATCGACACGGCTGAAGCTCTTTTAAATCGAGCGATCGAAGCTGCTGCTAATCCACCAGTAAGCGATGTGGTGGCTGAAAAAATCGCCCGCATTCCACCCGAAACTGGGGATGCAGTCGTTGGCGAGACGATCTGACTAGCATTCGAGTCTTTATAGTTCTAGCTAAATAAATATACTATTACAGCTAGAACTATAAAAAATGTACCTCTACAGAACCGTATCGCCACCTGAGACGAGCGAAATTGAGGCGATCGACAGCCAACAAAATTCAAAGACGATCGGCTCGCGGATGAAAATCGGGACAATAACACTCCAAGGGCACTCCAGACGGAAGACCCAATGGATAGATGGCGCACAAGTACCGCCCAATAGAGCAGAGTGAGAGGCACATTTCAAGCATTGCTGAGTTTGAGTCTCAATTCTCAATTTAGTTTGCCTGAGATTTAGCCACAATTGCCCGCGCAATCGCCAATCTTTTACCCCTACCCTCCAGCCACTGGGCATATTCGACAGCATGTGTCGATAGGAAATCTTCGATCCGCACGAGCGCATACATCTTCATCGGCGCGTAATAACGCCCGTGAGGATTGTCAAGTAATAAATCCGGCTCACCAATCCGCGCCAGCCAACCATCAGAAATTAGGTAAATCGATTGTAAATTAGCTTTACTGATATATTTAGGCTGTACGGGTTGAGTGTCCTCAGCGCGGTACAATAACCGCCAGCGACACTCGCCATCGGGATGGCTAGCGCGAAAATAAACGGCTGCTGGTTTGGCTCCATGCTTGAGTTCGAGCTTTTTACTCTCAATTTCCCACAGCGTTTTCAAACCTTGACGATGATTTTTATCCCAAGACACGATCGGATAAAAGTTTGGCTCGCACTCTTCAAACTCAGTACGCGCAAATAACAGATCGCAATTGGGATCGCCGAGCGGATCGCGACGTGCGGCAATCGGCTTGGTTGACTGCTTCAATTGAAGGTTAGAGCGCAATGCGGTGTCGATTGAGATTGCGTCCTGCCAGTTTATAACCTTCCTTTGGGTCTCTTGCATGGCGAGGAAACCTCGCCGCAAAGACTCCGCTACAAGCCCCTGGAACTACAGGTAATCCCAAACACTTAGCTCGTGGTTTTTTCAGCCACGAGCGATCGCAACATTGGCATTCCCAACCGCTTTCAGTTTTCACTAATTGATGCGCTCGATCTGGATCTTGCCAGGAGCTTTCGATTAGTTGGCGGGAGCGATTGTTGGTCGAGATTGTATCCTCACTCATCTGTGCCATCCGCAATACTGTGACTTGCTATCCATATTTTATGCAACAATGGGGCGAAGAAATCTCGAAGAAAAGCGCGTCGTCTCACGACGAGCGCACAGGCTACGTGCTACTGGAGCGATTGTCATACCCATCCCGATTTGGTTGTTAGTCTATCCCTCTTAGTTCTAGCTAAGTAGGCTTAATGTTTTAGCTAGAACTATTGACAACGAGTGAAATTACTTTTAGTGCCGCTAGTCAAGAACCTCAGCGGGGAGCGAGAACATCTCCACTGTAGAATCGTTCGTCATTCGCTACTTTATACCACCACGTTCGATCGTCGAAATCATACCATCGAGCCACAATACTCGTCGCTTTCTCTCGCTCGTTCCAATGCAGATTGACAGATTCGTAAAGAACGAATTTTGGAGCGGGAATATTAACTGTTTCCCCCTCGGTTAAACTATTTTCATTTACACGATCTGTCATTTTTTAAGTTTAGTAAGTAATTAAAAGCTAGTGAATTGTAACTAACAGCCCGTCAAGCGAATAAAAATCAACAGCAATATCTAGCCGCTCGTCTAACTGCCGCCATACCCTACATTCAGTATCCCCCAGCAGTAGCCCCAACCACACATCTACCAAAGCTAAATCTGCCCGTTCCAGCAGCTTTGAGAGTGATATTTCCCCATCATGTTCAGCGATCGTATCCCGAATCCGTCGCGACCATCGATCGATATCTTCGCTATGAGCCACATCCATAGCCGCTTGTAGCTGCTGGCATAGCTCCAACGCAGTACTTTTACTCACAGCAGCAACAGTTGAAACCGCTTGCCGCCCTGGTGGATAGTAATTATCGCTTGTCTCCACCAAATCCCCTAGATCCCACTCCATCCGACCTAGCACCAGCTCGTCGAAAATCGCTCGCTCGTATTGTGGCTCGACTAATTCCCCCGCAAATAAAGATGGCTGGTGCTGCCACTCATCGAGTAGTTTAATTGCCCGATCGCGATAGCAACCCGCCCAAACGACCAAAGCATCGCCAGCGGGTTCTAAATCCAGCGAACCAATCCAATTGCTCAAATCGATTGTGTTGGCTGCGACAGGAGCTGCGACCACCCGATCCAGAAATGTCCAGATGGTGAGTTGTTCGGGTTCAATAGTCACGACAATCAGTTAACGGACAAAGAGTGCTGTCAAATTCCTTAATGACTCGAAATTTAGCAAGAGCAATACCGTCGTGTTGGGCGGACAGTGCCAAGAGAATGTTGCGCCCCGTCTGCTTGAGTTGAGCCTCTGTCAGCCCCAGGCAATGAATCGCCTCAATTCGATCCGTTAGCACCGACCCATAGTAGAGCCGCGCCCCGATCGCATGGATGGTGTTATTCGACAGGTTTATCCACAGACACAATTCTGCCGCATAAACATTCGGGACGATGGGTTGCGTCGGCTCGGTGGCGGAGCCTAGCCCCTGGCCAATCGCGGCATTTTGCCGCCGTTCCTTCCGCCGGATTGCGGTAGCCGCTTTAGTGCGATGGTACGAACGCCTGTCGGGACAACGATTATCGTCCCAGCAGTTCTTCTGTCTTGCCTGAACTGCCGATAACTTAGAGCAAGCCGCGCAATTATGTGGCAGTTTCGTCGGCATCACCCTCACCCCGCCATTCAAACTCAATCCGTTTTTCTGCTTGGATAAATTTGATATCGAACAGATCGAAGACGACCTCTCGCCCCAACAGCAGCGGCGTATCACCAATATCACTTAAAATCCAAGCTACAGGAGCCTTGAAAGTATGCCCAGCGATCGACATATCGACCATGCGATTTACATACTCAATATCTCCCCCCACCCCTTCTCCGATCTCGATCTTCTCGCCAAAAGAAACGGAGAAACCTAATTCTTCACCAAGAGTTTTACTAATCAAACCGATCTCTGCACCAGAATCGACTACCATCAGCACTTCTCGCTGCTTTAACCGATACTGAGCTGGAGCGGCCTCGCCAACAGTAAATGAAACTGGATACAGAGGTTCCCAAGTTTCTTTCTTCAATCCGTAAAATTTTACCCAGTAAAAGCTGACTTGAGCAGTAGTAGCAGGAATCCAATCGATGATAAATGGCTTACCAGTGGCGATCGCCTCCGCTTCAACCAGATCGTAACTGTCACCTGCCGCCAAGACTTCACCAGTCCCACAAGCTATATACTTTTTCCGATAGTTGCTGCGGATCGTCCGGCGATTCTGGGTGCGCCAGAGAATAATGGCTTGAGTCTGTTCTGGAGTGCGACTTTGCATAGTTATCGGCGGTGGATCTTCATGCTGTAATTATATCACCAACCAAACTGAAACATCAATTTTATCCGAGTTTTATCCGACGTATGGAAATGAATCTTTTCATGCGTTAAAGCGGTGGTATAATCTTACCAATCTCCTAGTACCGAGCAATTGAGGTTAGATATGATTGCAGCACCAGCACATTTGCCCCGACTTACCCCTGAAGAGTACTTTGCTTGGGAACAGCAGCAAGAAATTAAGCACGAGTACTTCGATGGCGAAGTTTTTGCCATGAGTGGTGGGACGGTCAATCACGGACGGATTGGCGGTAGAATTTTTTCATTAATTGACGATCGTCTCAGCGAATCGGATCGCTGCATCGCGCTTAACTCAGATGTCAAAATTAAGATCCAAGCATCAGAAAAGTACGTTTACCCCGATGCCAGTGCGACCTGTGATGAACGAGATCGACAAACGACTCAATTTATTAGCCATCCATCTCTAATCGTCGAAGTCCTTATCCCCCAGTACTGAAGCCTATGACCGAGGCAAGAAATTCAAACTCTATCAGCGATCGCCCAGCTTAGTTGAATACGTCCTCGTTAGTGCTGAAGAAATTGAAATTGAAGTATTCCGCAAGAACGAGCGTAGTAAGTGGGAAGTAACCAACTACGTTGCTGGGGATACGGTCGAACTAGAAAGTATCGGACTCTCCTTTGCCATCGAACGAGTCTATCGTGGCATCGAATTTTGAGGCAGATCTTCACTCGTCACCTTTGTGAAAGTTATATAAAAGAAAAATGATGATTGAATATATTCCTTTATGCAAACATTGCCAATCTTCGGCTCTAGAAATTCAAGGAGCTAAAAACGAGGAGAATGCGAGTTGGCTAGATTATGAATGTCATAGCTGCGGTGAATTTACTAGATTTCACTATGCCAAAGACGCAGTAGCAGGAGCAGACCCAATCCGCATCGAATCTGGCCCTATAAAAAATAGATCTAAACTTCGATCGTTTGAGTTCGAGCTAACCGACGAGCAAGCCCAAGCCCTAGCTCAATATCTCAAGCGCGTCCAGTTTGATGATTTCCGCCGCCGCGCTATCGATGAAGACGACGCTTATCTCATGCAAGATGCAGCCTCAGAGGTTCGCAAAGCATTGGCACGTTGGGCTAGTTTAGCGAAACAGGCAACTACATCGTGAAATGGGAATTATATGATAAATAGAAACGCAGAATTAGGAATGAGAAATAAAATTTGCAAGCACATATACATTTTTAAATATTCCTAACACTAACAATACTTTCTTTTACTCAAAGTCGCTGCTTATCAGATGGTTAAGCCATTTGATAAGTTGATGACGGAACTCGATCGATGTCTTGAGACTATTAATACAATACGATAACGATTGAGAGTACCGCATTCATAGCTAAATAACTAATTAAAATAAGGTGGATAATAATCTCATTAGACCGAAACTAATAACAGAATACCGACAGGATAGTGAAATAGATGAAGATTTTATCGGTTATTATGCTGTCGGGCATTGGGATAGGCAGTCGTTCGCTATTGCTTGTCACAAGAATTATGGAACTGATGATATTGTCATTTTATCTGAAGTGATATTAGGCTGGGCGAGTCGGTGTCATTGTGAAGACGATGAGCCTGATGATGAATACAATTGCTGGAATTATCATGAATTAAAAACTCAAGAGAGTGTAAGACCAGTTACTTATTGGCTGAGGTCTAAAAGATGAGCTTTGTTTAGAGAGTATCAACTTAACTTTCCCAATCGAGCGAGTGTATCGAGGAATTGAATTTTAATTATCGAAAATTTGGAATCTACAAAATATGATTACTACAAAGTTGCACGAACGGTATAATAGTCATCAAATAACACTTAACGAGGTTTATCCGAGAGAATATGAGCTGTGGATCGATGAAAAAGTATATCAAAATCCCAATCGAACCATATCTCGCGATGAACGCAAGCTGTGGCAGCTTGGAAGAGAGATCGTAGACAGTTTATTGCCGGACGAAAAGCATAAGATTATCCAGAAAATATTGGAAAAGTCTCCATACCTTAAAAGTTTTTACTTCAGAGATCTTTCTGAGTCGGAACTGAATCAATTATGTGAACATCTCCAATCTAATAATCGATCCCCCAAAGCCCAAGAGGAGCATCTTTTCAAGACAGGGGAGGCTACGCCAACGAACTCGATCTCTATTGGCTCTATTGTCATTGGAGAGAAATCTCCTACTAACAGAGGTATTGTATTTTCTTTTGCTCAGGAAGAACCTTTAGTCTTGTGGCAGAGTGGGTTCAAGAGCATTTGTAGGATCGAACAACTCAAGTTAGCTCCTGTTGAATTATGACTCGCAACCCTCCTGCTGTCGTCATCACTCCAGTCGTCGAAGTGCAAGCGATTTCTATTCCCAGTGCTGCTTCACAACATTTGTGGGCGGAGTTTGGACAGTTGAAAATCACCGACAGTACTCGCAAACAGTACGTTAAGGCGATCGAGAATTTCTGTCAGTTTGCTTATAACGGCTCTGCTACTCCAGAGAGGATCGCAGAATTTCTAGATTTCGATCGATATGCTGCAATTGAGCTGGTATTAAGGTATCGTCGTCACTCGATCGATAAAAACCTTGCACCTAGCACGATTAATGTCCGGCTGGCGGCGATTAAGAGTTTGGTGGACATGGCGCGGAAGCTGGGTAAAACCACTGTCGATCTGGGGGATATCGAGAGCATCCCCAGTGAGAGCTATCGCGATACTAAGGGGATTTCGGTCGAACAGTTTAAGTCGATGTTGGAGGAGATCGATCCGAGTACGCCGATCGGGGTGAGGGATTATGCGATCATGTTGTTATTCTGGGGGAATGCACTCCGACGGGGGGAAATTGCCAGTGCGAATATTGAGGATTTTTTACCCCAGCAGCAGAAGTTGACGATCTTAGGGAAGGGGAAACGAGCGAAGGTGGCGATCGATCTGACGGATAGTGTGAGTTATGCTTTGGAGGAGTGGCTGAATTTTCATCCTTACAATTCGCCGGAAAAGCCACTGATTACTTCTTTGAGCCATAACTGTTATGGGTCGAGGATTGCTGGGGATAGTATTTATCGGATCGTTCAGGGGTATGCTGAGGCTGCGGGGATCGAGCGGCGGGTGTCGCCGCACCGTCTAAGGCATAGTTCGATTACAGCGTTTTTGGATGCTAGTGGGGGTAATCTGCGGGCGGCACAAGCGTTGAGTCGGCATCGCAATCAGAATACGTTGAATTTGTACGATGATAATCGACGACAGGAACAGAAGGGTGCTTCTGGGATGTTGGAGGATTTGTTAGTGGGGACTGGCGGGAAAAGCGAGTGACTAATAATTTATTTGCTGGGATTTATTAGTGGATGTGCTGAATTTTTTAAATAGCTAAGATCGACTAAAAACCCTGCTCTCATTGCGATTCAGGCTGAGATAAAACTATATTTTTATCCTGACCTTTCTCAACGATTACACCCGCATGAAGGGTGGCTTAAAACCTTTACCTACTCTTACTCGATCGAAACTTTCCATTCGTAATTCTAAAGTATTAGAGTGGTTTGGAATATACCCTAGTGTTGAACGGAGCGTTTATGGAGTTTATCCCCTATATGCCTGAGTTTGACCTAGAACATCAGATATTTCAATACTGGGGCGATGGTGAAATGCCGATGGATTTTACGGCTCCTGATGATACTGCCAAGTATGTCGCCGCAGCCGTGAGCTGATGATCCAGACGTTCCAGACTTGGCAAACACGGCATTAGAAGTCGCGGGCGATACTCTAACCGCCAAGCAGTTGAAAGCCACTTATGAAGCGGCAACGGGCACCCAATTAACTGAAAAACGGTTGGGCAGTATCCCCGAAATGCAAGCTTGGATTGCTACCAAAAAAGCGTCCGCCAGCTCACTGGCTGAGTATATATCGGATCAATATGATTATGCGATGGTATCGGGTAAAGGCAAGCTCGATCGCCTTCAGAACGATCGCTATCCTCAAATCGAACCCATCACCGTTAAGCAATTTCTAGATCGAGAAAATTCTTAAAACGGTAGCTTTATTTCGGATCTCGCTTGCGAGTCCGCTATGAGTCAAAAAATAGAGCCACCCGATCGTCAGAAACGATTCACAGCCAAATTCTATCCTCTCGATCTCAACCATAACTCCAACATCAAATGAGCAACCTTCCTCAGAATTTCGAGCAAACGTTTACGCACCAAACAGCAATTCTTGATGGTGTGCATCTGCATTATGTTATCGGCGGACAGGGCGAACCAATCGTATTGCTGCATGGCTGGCCGCAAACTTGGTATGAGTGGCGCAAGATTATGCCAATCCTAGCCCAGCATTACACCGTTATTGCTCCTGACTTACCTGGACTGGGAGACTCCTCTGCGTCAACAACAGGATACGACAAGCGATCGATTGCCCAAGTCATCCATCAGCTCGTCACTCATTTGGGATTCGATCGCATCAACCTAGTCGGTCACGATATTGGCGCAATGGTTGCCTATGCGTATGCTGCCATTCATCCAGAAACTATCCAGCGATTGGTATTGGCAGAATCTTTACTACCTGGTTTTGGGCTAGAAGAGAAAATGGATGTTGCGAGCGGCGGCTTTTGGCACTTTGGCTTCCACATGGCTCCTGAGATTCCAGAACTGCTGACAGCCGGAAGAGAGCGAGAGTATCTGTGTGCGCTCGTCTATCGAACTGGGGTCGAAGCGGATGCAATTGACGAATATGTCCGTCACTACGCCGCACCAAACGGAATGCACAATGGATTTGAATATTACCGAACTCTGCTCAAAGATGGGCAGCAAAACCGCGAACTTGCAAAAAGCAAGCTGCTAATGCCAGTCCTGATTTTGACCGGAAGCAATAGTCCGATCGAGGGACTGCTCGAAGGAGCGCAAGCAGTCGCAGCCAATGTGCAAAGCCAAATTATCGAAAACTCTGGTCACTGGCTTGCCGAAGAGCAACCCGATCGACTTTTTTCGCTGTGATACTACTGTCACTGAATCGGGAGAATGAATCATGTACAAAATCGACTGTGTTGGTTGCTGGTGCTACTGGAATGCTGGGTACTAAAATTGTCGCTGCTCTACTCGATAAAGGTGATATTAACGTTCGGGCAATGGTGCGATCGATCGACGATACTAATGAAAAAAATCGTCAAAAGATCGACGCGATGAAAGCCAAGGGCGCAACGATCGTGAAGGCGACGCGATGAAACCTGAGACGTTGCTGCAATTATGTACGGGAGTCGATGTAGTGGTATCGGCGATCGGGAATAATGAAGTGACGGTGCCAGGGCAGAAAAACTTAATCGATGCTGCTAAACAGCAAGGCGTGAAACGATTTATTCCCTCCGATTACTCGATCGACTACCGCAAACTGGACTACGGCGACAATTACAATTTAGACAAGCGCAAGGAAGTATTTGAGTATCTTCAGCACAGCGGTTTGGAATATACCTTAGTGCTCAACGGGGCATTTATGGATAGCATCACTTATATGCCACTGTTCGACCTCGAACATCAGACATTTCAATATTGGGGCGATGGTGAAACGCCGATGGATCTGACGACTACTGATGATACCGCCAAGTATGTCGCCGCAGCAGTCAGCGATCCAGACCTAGCCAACAAAGCTCTAGAAGTTGCAGGTGAGACGCTGACTGCCAAGCAGTTAAAAGCCAGTTACGAAGCGGCAACAGGCACGCACTTAGTGGAAAAACAATTGGGCAGTATTGCCGAGATGCAAGCTGCGATCGCGACCAAAAAAGCGTCAGCGAGTGCAGTGGAAGAGTATGTTTACGACCAGTATATGTACGGGATGCTATCGGGTAAAGGCAAACTCGATCGGATTGAAGACGATCGTTATCCCCAGATTCACCCGATGACAGTCACGCAATTTTTGAGCAAAGGCACTAATTGAGAAACTAGTTGCACGTTACAGAAGGCTATATTTTACCTTCTGTAACGCGGATCTACAGCAACCCGATCGAGAGCATCGAGCAAGATGCTCTTAGGGAAGTGCAAGAAATGAAGATCCTGCAAGGATGAAGTAATCTAATAACGTAATTTTCACGCTTATGCAGCCAAAACAGCAGGTGGCAAGTTAGAGCCTTATGACTACGATCCAGGTGTCCTCCAGGATGCGAAGAAGTCGAAATTAATGTCGAGTACTGTGGGGTCTGTCATAGCGAGGGCAAACTGGTTGCAAAATGAGCTGGGGAATCGAGTCACTATCCTCTGGTTGCTGGAAGCATGAAGTCACGTAGTGGGTACAGTGAAGCTGCAATTGGCGATCGCGTAGACCACCTTAGAAATAGGACAGCGAGTAGGTTTGGGTTGGTATTCGCATTCTTGTATGCACTGTGACGTGGTGCATGTCTGGCAACCAAAATTTGTGTTTACCGCAGAACAAACGATCGTCGGTCGATCTATGAAGGGTTTGCCGATAAGGTAGCGCGCCCATGCCGAATGGGTAACGCCCATACCTGCCGGAGTCGATCCTGCCAAAGCTGGCCCCCTATTCTGTGCGGGTGACAAGACTAGGTGTTCAATCCCCTCGTGCAGTTTGATATCAAACCGACCGATCGCGTTGGGGTAATTGGGGTTGGGGTAAATTGGGGCACCTCGCACTCCAATTTCTGCGAGCAAAAGTGGGGCTGCGATGTCACTGCTTTTTCAAGCAATCCACGATAAAGAAGCTGAAATCCTTACCGAAATGGGAGCTACCCACTTTGTCAATTCCCGCGACTGCTGAGGCGATGAAAGCCGTTGCCAACTCATTGGATTTGATTATTTCAACGGTGAGAAAACCACTCTCGAAGTAGATTTAGATTGGAGCACATACATCAATGCACTGCGTCCCAAAGGGCGATTGCATTTTGTGGGCTTTGCTCCCAATCCGATTCAAGCCAGTCTGGTGCCGTTAATCTTTGGGCAAAGATCCGTGTCTGGTTCGCCAACGGGTAGTCCGAGCACTGTCGCTCAAATGCTCGATTTTTGCGTTCGTCACAACATCGAACCATTGATTGAAATATTTCCATTTAGTCAAGTCAATGAAGCGATCGATCGTTTGAGATCGGGAAAAGCTCGATATCGAGTTGTTTTGAAACACTAGTCAACGGACGATCTTTGGATGTAGTAGCAAATTCGAGCGTTGAATCACAGCTTAAAAGATTGTCAGTTGGAGTAAAACCTATTACTGGTCTATAGTTCGGCAAATGCAGCGGGGACGACCAAAACCGGAATCGGGCATTTTGATACCAAAAGTGAGATCGAGGCGTATATTCGCACTGCGATGAAAGTGACAGGCGATCGCACACCTTAACCTCGATGACGAATTCGATCGAGACGCGGACTGGCGGAAGGGGCACGTAAAACTTCTAAATAGGAGAAATTTATGAAGACATTGGAAAATAAAGTTGCCGTGGTTACAGGCGGAACTTCAGGAATTGGTAAAGCTACGGCCATCGCTTTGGGTGCCGCAGGTGCAAAGGTGGTGTTTTCGGGCAGGCGCGAGTCGGAAGGCGAACAGACTGCTAACTCTCTGCGCGAGGCTGGTGTCGATTGCTTATTCGTGAAGTCGGATGTAGCGAGTGAAACTGATGTCCGATCGCTAATTCAACAAACAGTTGATAAGTATGGGCAACTGGATTGTGCTTTCAACAACGCTGGCATCGACTCGCCTACAAAGCCACTCCACCAGCAGTCGATTGAAGACTTCGACAAACTGATGGCGATTAATGTGCGGGGTGTGTTCTTGTGCATGAAGTATGAAGTTCAACAGATGCTGACTCAAGGAGCTGGAGTCATTGTCAATAATTCTTCAATGGGTGGTTTGATTGCATTTGCGGGGATAAGTCCTTATAACGCTAGCAAACATGCTGTGATGGGTTTGACTCGTGCTGCCGCACTCGACTACGCCAAGCAAGGCATTCGGATTAATGCTATCAATCCTGGTTTGATTGCCACAGAGATGATGGATCGCCTCAGCACTGGTGGCACTCCAGAGCAGCTTGCCTCATCGATTGTGCCGATGGGACGCTTGGGTCAATCTGAGGAAATTGCCGCAGCCGTTGTGTTCTTGTGTTCTGATGCTGCCAGTTATATGACAGGTCAGTCTCTCGTACTCGATGGCGGATATACAGCAGCCTAAGCGCGCAAATCAATTTTCTAGAGCGCAGAGTGCTAACTATTTTCTAATGTCAGACAACTACAGTACTCAATTCAGACCTTAACTAATAACCAATGAAAGCCATTGCAATCCAAAACGGTTTCGGCATCGACCATCTCGATCGACTCGAACTGCCTGTACCCAGTCCCGCTGCTGATGAAGTCCTCGTCAAAATTCAGGCCGTTTCCCTTAACTACGTCGATTTGATGGTCGTCAAAGGCAAGATGAACCCAAACTTACCGTTGCCATTCGTGCCTGGTGCGGATGGGGCGGGGATCGTCGAACGGATTGGAGCTGATGTGACCGCCTTCAAACCTGGAGAGCTGGTAGTCACGACCTTTATTCCCAAATGGACTAGCGGCGAACCGACCAAAGAAGTCGTAGACTATGCTACCCGCCAAGGGATCGGCTCCCCTGGTCAATTGAGCGAATATAAAGTCTTTAAGGTCGATCGATTGACAAAGGCTCCTGCCAATCTCTCGGCTGTAGAAGCGTCTACCTTACCCGTAGCTGGGTTGACTGCTTGGAACGGGCTGCACTATGCCAGTGTCACAGCAGGCGAGACGGTATTACTACACGGTACGGGCGGCGTTTCGATTTTTGCCCTTCAGTTTGCCAAAGCACTTGGTGCCCGTGTCATTATTACATCGAGCAGCGATGCTAAACTCCAACGAGCTAAAGAGTTAGGAGCTGACTATCTCATTAATTATCACACTACACCTAACTGGGAAGAAACGGTGCTCTCATTCACTGACGGCGTTGGTGTTGACGCAGTGCTCGAAACCGTCGGCGGCAAAAATCTCGCCCGATCGCTGAGCGTATTGCGAACGGGCGGCAGCATCTCGATTATGGGTTTACTTGGCGGTTCGGAAATGACGATCGATGCGCTTGTCCCTGATGGAAAAACATGCCACGATTCGTGGCATGGAAGTTGGCAACACTCAGGATTTTCAGGACATGAATCAGGCGATCGAGCAGCACGATCTTCATCCAGCGATCGATCGCACTTTTAGCTTCGATGAGGTGCAATTGGCATTTACAGAGTTGGAGCAAGGGAAACATTTCGGCAAAATTGCGATTGTCATTTAACTCAATTCAGACACTTAAATAATTACGGAGCAAAATGAAAAATATTTCCGACCCAGTGCTTTCAAGAGTTCAGACAACGCTTGGTTCAATTGCTTTTTCCGATCGAGGCGCGGGAGTGCCAATAATTCTTTGGCCGTCGCTGTTCACGGATCATCGTATTTTTGATGCCATGATTTTACCCCTAGTCGAAGCTGGTTGGCGGACGATCGCGGTGGACGGACCGGGCTTCGGCGTAAGCGATCCGCCGCATGGACTGGTGCAGCCTGAGATCTACGCCGACCTTGTAATTGAAATAGCCGATCGCTTGGAACTGCCGGAGATTGCGTTTGCTGGCTGCTCTTGGGGTGGGTTGATTGGAGCGCATCTGGGCGTTCGTCATGCCGATCGCGTGCGCTCATTGGTGCTCATGAATACGCCCTTCCTCCCCAGCCGAGGAGGGCATCTGGTGGAGTTTCTAGGTGCCAAATTTGCGGTAAAATCAAAAGCTGTCGCCAACGGAGTGGCTCATTCGATGCTTTCGCCTAGTACACTCGCACACCCCGATCTGGTGGAGCGATTCACTTCACCTTTTGCTTCATTCGAGGGGAAGGGCGCAGCACTTACGGTGGATGTCACATTGCGCCACTCCGAAGGGCTTGAAAAAGTCATGCCCGATCTGCGTGTGCCGACGACGATCGTGCTGGGGCAGGAAGACAAATTGTACCCATCGGAAGACATGCTTCCCGTCGCAACGCTTACCCCAGATGTAAAGATCGTTGTCGTACCAAACGCAGGACACATCATCCCACTTGAGGCACCCGATGCCGCAGTTGCCGCCATCGGTACCGTATGAGATCGCCGCTTCTACACGGCGATTTCGCCTCATCGTCGGCGACTTTACCCGCACTCATCGTCGAGCGATCTAGCTCAAAATCTTTTTTCAAAGGGTGAGACAAAATTCTTATCCCCCAGGGGGCGAACTCCTGACAGCATGTTTCGTTGGCGAAGCCTCAGTAATCGAATGCCGCTGGCTGCATTGCCAGACACGACAAACCCGACTGCAAATTAATTCGATCGTGGCTGGCATTTCAAACCAAAATCTTTTTTCAAAGGGCTCGGAGCTAGCACAGGTGCCAAAAAATAGCTGGCATCCCCCAGTGAGGCATTACACCACGAACTCCGCCTCGATATCGCTGCCGTGCCGTAGACCACCGTTTCCACGTTTAGAGCCTGGAGATCGGTTGGGCGGCAGGATCTCGAATCAAGGCCAACACGGGCAAATTTTGGGTCGCCAAAATGCGGGCAATTTGATGGCCAACACCACGGCTAGCACCAGCCAGAAAAATCGAATGCCGATAACACCCGATTCCGCTGCGGTGGGCGCGATCGCTTTCTGGAGAGATGAAGATTGCTGCTTCAATTTCTCTGTACCCTGCTAAACCAGGTAGAAATCGCAGGTGCTCCTTGAAAGTACCATAATGCCAGCGCAGTGTCACAAATGGCGCACCCAAACGAGGACAGTGGCACGAATGGAACGATTGGCGTACCGTATAAATGGTGAACCACATCCCATGCTGTATGTAACAGCCATCCAATGCCAATAAATCGATAATCCTTTAGTCCCCAGTAAGCTATAGCAGTCATCACCGTACAGAATGCAAATTCCCAGCCTAACAAGCCACCATTGAGATATGCGGCTCCAGCTCCAGCGATCGTCAGGGCACTAAAATTGCGACGGTTCGGCTCTTTAAATAAAGAGCACAAGGTGATGAAGACTATAGCGACAATTAACGGTGCAATTATTTGGATAATTGTTATTTCGGGTCTGACTTGAATTGGCATATCATTATTATCTTAGTGTTATTCTTTAGTTCGATCGCGTCATAGTAAAATTATTTATATTTCTAACACTTTCTGCATTTTTTGTTGACGTTCCCATCTTTGAAAAGCGCGGTCGTAAGCATATCCTGATGCTGAAACAAGACTCGCCACGCATCGACACCACGCACCATTCCCCAGGAAATTAGGACATATAGCGACCAAGGAACCCCAAACCCAGTTAGCAGATTTAATGGAAACAGACAGACATTGACGATCGCATATTTACCAAGTCGATCCTGAAGTCTCGATCGGCGATAAGCCTCAAATTCTCGATTTTTCATTTATTACTGCTTTGTCGATCTAGCCACTGACGTTCTGGCAAGTTCTAACGATTCGGGAGCAGATACTCAGTTCTTGCGCGACTTCTAATAACTGAATCGATGGGATAGCTCTGTGTCAAGATTCGAGTGTCGCGCCAGGGCAAGATTTAGGATTTCACTAACATCTTCCTGACTATATGAATGAGTTATGCGATCGTTTTGAAGAGTTCATAATTCAACAATACCTCTTTAACTAACAACTGAATCTGATGCTTTGAACACCACTTGCCACGAGCGATGAACTAAAGTGGTCGAGGATGTAAATAATGAAAATCCGATGAGTGGATGCAGAACTCCTAAATGTAAGGCATGATTGAAGTGCCCTGTGATAAATTGCAGAGTGAGGAGTATTAACAGCCCTACTGTAAGCATTTGGATTTTTCGAGGAAACGGATTGATAAACAGACCAGCTAACAGCATTACCACCAAGCCACTATATCCCCGTACCAACCAGACGTGAATATGCCACCAACTAGAATCATAAAAAACAGCCAATCCAACTGTCAGCAGTTGGGCCATGAGGCAAACGTTGAATAATACCGCTAACACAACAAAGCCAATTTGAGTCCAAGTTCTAGATATTTGCGTGCGCTCGGAGGGGAGATCTTTGACGGAGCCTTTCTGAAAGAAAATAGTCATAACTAACGATTATTTTTGAAGATAAATTTGAAGGCTGGCAATCTTAGCTGGAAATCGGTACATTAGACAACCGACTCCATTCATTCCACGATCCGTCATAGTTGCGGACATGAGGATAGCCCAATAAATATTTCAAAACGAACCAGGTACATGCAGACCTGCCACCAATTGCACAATATGGAAACACCTCTTTATCGGCAGTAATTCCTTGGCTACCATAGAGATCTTGTAATGCTTCGATCGATTTAAATGTGCCATCCTCGTCTAATGTCAGCAGGTGTTCGATATTTACCGCACCAGGAATATGGCCCGCTTTTTCTGTGCCCTCTGGCGGTTTCATCATAAAGATTACGCCTTGATATTCTTGAGGTGTACGAGCATCGACTAACACACAATTCTGTTGTTTGAGAGCTGCTAGAACTTCTGGTTGTAGCACTCGAAAATTATGATTAGTAGCTGTTACCCGATACTGCGTGGGTGGAAAGCTGGAAAACTCCGATGCGACTGGACGACCTTCAGCAACCCATTTCTGGTGTCCGCCATTGAGAACATATACTCGCTCGTGTCCGATGGTTTTCAACCACCAGAAAATTAAGGCTCCAGTATCGGGATAGCTACCATAGGCAATCACAGTAGTTTCAGGAGAAATACCGGATCGAGATAACAATTGTGCGATCTCATTGGGATCTAGCTTTATACTCAAATCGGGATTGAGGAAGTCTGTCAGGATATTCCAGAACACCGCACCAGGAATACGTGCGTCTCGATACTGTTGGGGATTCATGTTGAGTTCCACTACCCGCACATTCGGATCTTGGATGTGTTTTAGTAGCCATTGAGTATCGACCAAAACTTCAGGATGAGCGTAATCAGACATCAGTTTTTTCCTATTTCTTGCACTAAAGTTAAGATTAAAGGAAGTAACCTAACCTAGATAGTCCTCGATCGGGTACTCTTTTTGACACTATGACCACTTCCTTGCAGCCTTTATTTGCATCGATCGATTCTGTGAAAAATGAACGAGATTTAAGATCGGATCTCATCTCAAAAGTTGGCGAGCATTTCACAGCTAAACGATCGGGTATTTTTTTCTTTGACCAGCTTTCACAGCTAGATCCCAATCTTCAGAAGCTATTCAAAGTGGCACTCTCGATCGAGCATAATCCCGTCGTCCGCTATCTCACAGAGCGTCACGCACCCGTACATGAAGGCTTGGTGACATCACCCAAGGTTTGGAAGATAATTTGTCCTCGTCCCGACCACTGGCACGTAATGGCTGGGCCAATTGTCGTTAGCGGTCAACTGGTAGGTGCGGTGGGTTGCACTCGCGATAAGTCGATGCCTGCTTTTGATTCGCAACATCTAGCTGATTTGAGTGGGATCTGTTTGCACTTATCGATGTGGGCAGCAACGGCTAGATCCAAAGATCGACCTTTTAAAACTGAACGATTGACAGCGCGTGAATTACAAATTGTCGAATTGGTAGCTTTAGGGCGAACAAATGCTGAGATTGGTACTGAATTGTGGATTACCGAAAATTCCGTCAAACAGGCTCTAAAGCGCATGTTTCGGAAGCTTGAAGTCTCCTCTCGTGCTGAAATGGTGGCACAGCTTTCTTCTAGTTAATCTAAGTTAGTGTGAAGATGAATCATTCTCGAAATCGCCGGAAATTTTTGCTGGCTGCTATATCTGTGCCGATGGCGACTATTTGGACATCGTGGGCTACGAAGGGGGATGCTGTAGTTTCGGCTCAAGCACAGTTAGCGAAACTCGAACGGACTTTGGCAGGTCGTCTGGGTGTATTTGCAATGGACACAGCCAATGGCAAACAACTTAGCTATCATGCTGATGAGTATTTTCCCATGTGCAGCACTTTCAAGGTACTCCTGGTATCCGCCATCTTGAAACGCAGCACACAGAGCGATAGGTTGATGCAGCAGCGCATCAAATACCAGCAGAGGGATCTGGTGACATATTCCCCCATTACCGAACGGCATGTGGAAGATGGCATGACGGTTTCCGCTCTCTGCGCCGCTGCAATCCAGTATAGCGACAACACCGCTTCAAATCTGTTGATGAAGCTCCTCGGTGGCCCTGGATCTGTCACTACGTTCGCGCGATCGCTCGGCGATCTCCAATTTCGGCTCGTTGGCGTAGCCTCTCGCGAGCGAGAATCGCTGGGAAACTGCGCTTAATTCATCGCTTCCAGGCGATCGACGGGACACATCGACACCTAATGCGATGGCAAGTAGTCTCCAACGACTCGCATTTGGAGACGCACTAGAGCCACATCTCCAGTTGCAATTACGAGTTTGGCTACATGGTAATACGACTGGGGCGGCACGCATTCGCGCTGGTGTTCCTACCGACTGGGAAGTCGGAGACAAGACGGGTACTGGCGACTATGGTACCGCCAACGATCTTGCCGTGTTGTGGCCGCCACGGAGATCGCCCGTTGTCATGGCGATCTACACCACTCAAGGTGAGAAAGACGCAAAGGCGCGTAATGACGTTATTGTATCGGCAGCTCGAATTGTTGTCGATTGGCTGGCGATTGCTAAGATCGAAGGATTCTAATCTAAAACTCTGATGACAGATCGACACCCAGCGATTGTATTCGATCGAAATATGGCTTCTTCCTATGACAAAGGGAATGCCGTGTTTGCGCCGCTGCGCGATGCACTGAATTTTCTCATCCACACGATTCTTGCCGAACTTCCCAGCGATGCTCACATCCTCTGCGTTGGAGTTGGCACTGGTTCGGAAGTCATCGATCTTGCCCAAGCCTTTCCAAAATGGCGGTTCACATTGGTAGAGCCAGCAGCACCGATGCTGGATATTTGTCGCCAACGGGTTGAAGATCTGGATATCACCTCCCGTTGCACGTTTCACGAAGGTTATCTCGATTCGCTCACCAGAGCGGATACATTTGATGCGGCGACTTGCTTGTTTGTATCTCAGTTCTTATTGCAGTCGGAGGAACGGCGCGACTTTTTTCATCAGATTGCTGTGAGACTGCGCTCTCAGGGCTATTTGATTAATGCCGATCTCGCCTACGATCGATCTGCTGCAACCTATCCCGAACTGCTGGATATTTGGGTGCGGATAATGGCATCGGCGGGAATGCCCATTGAAATGGTTCGTGCTAGGATTAGTGCTGCTTACGATCGCGATGTCGCTGTACTACCACCGTCAGAAGTTGCCTCAATTATTGCAGCAGGCGGATTCGACTCACCTGTACTATTCTTTCAAAGTCTGTTGATGCACGCTTGGTATGCAAGGCGGAATACTTTGATTTAATCTCGCGGATAACAGGACAGGGTTTCCTGAATTTGCGGCGCATTCAAGCAGCGGGACAACAACAAATTAGCGAAGGATGAGCTAATTTGAGCAAGATCGAAACACTGACCCAGTAACAGCTTCGAGCGGGTGAATTTACGGTCGATCGAATACACTTCCGCAACTCTATCGATCGACAGAGTAATTTCCAATCTAGTTTAGTTGACAATTAGACTGTAGTTTTATAAATTACAGACAACATATCGAGAGTTTTAATGAAACAGCATACGCACAAATATAGCTAATTATCATCTTGCAAGTCGCAGCACCATAATTGAATTCGCGCTCTCGATCGAACAGCAGGCAAATCTTCATGACTAAATTCGATCGAAATAGATCCCATTTTGATACATTCACCTTGCCCTCCCACTGTTACCTAAAATAACCGATGAAAGCACAGCAGTCACGTACTCGAATCTGGCGATCGCATTATCTACCCTCGATCGAGTTATTGCATAGTGCTGGTCAAAGCTCCCATTCATTGCCCCGCCATTTTCACGAAGAACTAGAGCTAAACATCAAGCAGGGTGACGGCTGGCAGTTTAATTACCGAGGTACGACGCACAACGTGCCAGCAGATACATTAGCGATCACACAACCGGGCGAAGCGCATCAGGCGGACTCGACTGGTAACTCTTCAGGCAAGAGCCTCCGCCAACAAGACTACATTTTTAGAGGACTGAGGATCGATCTGGATTTACTGCAACAAGTGGCGACTGACGTTGCTGGACGCGAGACATCTGTGCCATTTTTTCCGCTGCCGCTCGTCCAAGATCGCGACCTCACCGACCAGATCGTGCGAGTTCACCAAGCACTATCACAACCCATTTCTCAGCTCGAACAACAGTCATTGGTGCTAGATTTCTTAGCACAATTAATTCTGCGATGTGCGGCAGCACCAATTTGTATTGCCAAGTTAGGGGCAGAACGTCAGCCAGTCGAGCGCGTTCGGGCGTATATCGAAGAAAATTACGATCGGGAGATTTCATTAGAGGAATTATCACGAGTTGCCAATTTAAGTTCCTTTCATCTGAATCGATCGTTTAGTAAAACATTTGGAATGCCGCCGCACGCTTATCAAATTCAAGTACGAATTTTACAGGCAAAACGTTTGCTTGGTAAAGACTGGTCGATCGATCGAGTCGTTTCCGAAACTGGCTTTGCGAGTCAAAGCCACTTTGGTTTACATTTTAAGCGGCTGGTTTGTATCACCCCCAAACAATATATTCAAGACAGCAAGAACGTGATAGATTTCGGTAATTAAGTTCATTAAGCTGGAGACAAGTGGAAGAGCGCGATTAATGTGCTTTGAAAAATTTAATTTCTGGCGATTCTTGTCAATAATCAAATCGATCGCCGGAGTGCCAGCGGCTGAGTAATTAATTATAGAAGGCAATCATTTATGGCACCTTTAACCGGGAAAGTGGCGATCGTGACTGGCTCGTCGCGCGGCATCGGGCGCGGCATTGCGGAACAGTTGGGACGCGATGGAGCAGCGGTGGTCATCAACTATTCTGGCAGCGAACGGGAAGCCAGTGAAGCTGTAGAGGCGATTGCCGCAGCGGGTGGCAAGAGCGTGGCAATTCAGGCAAGTATGAGTCAGGTTGCGGATATTCGCCGTCTGTTCGCCGAGACGATGCAGCACTTTGGTCGCATCGATATTCTGGTTAATAATGCTGGCATGAGTTTTATGAGCGCGATCGCGGATGTGACTGAAGATGAGTACGATCGGGTGTTTGACCTGAATGTTCGCGGCGTTTTGTTTGCGTTGCAAGAAGCCGCCAAACACATGAATGACGGTGGCAGGATCGTCAATATTTCCTCTTCAACCACCCTTTATCCTGAATCGGGGATGGCACTTTATACAGCGAGTAAGTCAGCCATCAAGCTGTTTACCGTCGTGATGGCAAAGGAAGTCGGATCTCGCGGCATTACCGTCAATACCGTCACGCCTGGTCCGACAATTCCTGGAATGTTTGGCAATTTGCCGCCAGAAGTGCAGCAGCTCGCTGCTGCCAGTTCTCCCTTCAATCGCGTCGGAACGCCCCAAGACATCGCAGACGTGGTGTCATTTCTGGTGAGCGATCGAGGGCGATGGTTAACCGGACAAGATATTTGTGCCAATGGCGGCGCAAACATGTAACTGAGGTTTCGATCGCCCGAACCTGGAACTAGGCTGGAAATTTCGAGTTCTAAATTCGACCTTTCAGGCTTGGTAAGCCGAGGGGCAAAAGCTCAAATTGTCGAGTAAAACCTGCCCTACTCCCAGCCAGCGACAGCATCCTAGATGTCACAGCAGTAGCTTTAGCACTGATGAGCGACGACGCGAATAGAAGCATCACCTATGAAAGCAAATCAGTCACACATTAAGGTTTGGCGATCGCAGTACCTGCCATCGATCGAATTGGTGCAGAGTGTTTCTAAAGCATATTCATTGCCCCGCCATTTTCATGAAGAACTAGAGCTTGTCGTTAGACAGGGTGACGGGTGGCAATTTAACTATCGAGGCGCGATGTATAGCGTTCCCTCAGATACCTTAGTTGTGACACAACCTGGAGAAGTCCACCATGCTAATTGGATGAGCGAGCGAGACTGTACGTTTCGAGGGCTACGAATCGATCCAGATTTACTGCAACAAGTTGCCACAGAAATTGCTGGGCATCAAACAGCGGTGCCATTTTTTCCGATGCCGCTAGTCCAAGATCGCGACCTCACTCACCGGATCGTGCGAGTTCATCAAGCCTTATCGCAATCGGGTTCGCAACTCGAACAGCAAACTACGATCCAGGATCTGGTAGCACGATTGATTCTGCGCTGTGCTGCCAATCCACCCTGTCTGACTAGAGTAAGAACAGAACGTCAGCCCATCGAGCGCGTGCGGGCATATCTACAAGACCATTACAGTCGAGAGATCTCGCTAGAGCAACTAGCACAGATTGCCGAGTTGAGTTCGTTTCATCTCAATCGCTCGTTTCGCCAAATATTTGGAATGCCACCGCACGCTTATCAAATTCAAGTGCGAATTTTACAGGCAAAACGGCTACTCAGACAAGAGCTATCGATCGAGCAAGTAGCCATTGCCACTGGATTTGCGAGTCAAAGCCACTTTGGAACGCACTTCAAGCGGCTCGTTTTCGTTACACCGATGCAATACGTTCGAGACAGCAAGAACGTGATAATTTTCAGTGTTTAGATTTGTTAGGGTAGAGACACGTTCGTTCTTAACCAGAAAGCGATCGCATCCCAGATCGGTAAAATTAAAATACATGCTGGAACACACCGCTGAAATTACCAGCTTTCATGCCCATATTTATTACGACCTCACGACCCGCGAGGTGGCAGAGCGCGTGCGGCAGGGATTAGGCGATCGCTTTGAGGTACAGTTGGGACGCTGGCACGATCGACCGATCGGCCCTCATCCAAAGTCGATGTACCAGGCTGCTTTTGCCGTAAATCAGTTCGATCGGGTCGTGCCGTGGCTAATGCTGCACCGCGAAAACTTAGATATTCTCATTCATCCTAATACGGGAGATGCAGTTGCAGACCATACCGATTATGCTCTGTGGTTGGGAGAGAAACTGCCAGTCAAAATTGAACCCCTGCGGCAATTTAACAAGTCACTTCTGCTGGCACAAACTTGAATCCCTTAAATCTACCTATGAAAGCAAATCTACCGATGAAAGAGGATCTATTACGCCCTAAACTTTGGCGATCGCGCTACCTGCCATCAATCGAGTTCTTTGAGAATACTTGTAAGAGCTTCTCATTGCCCCGCCATTTTCATGACGAACTAGAGCTTAACCTCCGGCAGGGTAACGGCTGGCAGTTAAACTACCGAGGCACGATCCACAGCGTGCCATCTGAAACCTTAGTTGTGACACAGCCAGGAGAATCGCATCAAGTCGATGCGCCTAGCGATCGGCAAGGCACTTTTCGCGGATTACGGGTAGGGATAGATTTACTTCAACAAGTGGCTACAGAAGTTGCCGGACGCGAAACAGAGCTGCCACTTTTTCCGATGCCATTAGTCCACGACAGCAATTTTAATATCCAGTTCATTCGAGTTCATCAAGCTGTAGAACGGTCTACATCTCAACTCGAACAACAGACATTGACCCTAGATTTGTTAGCACAATTAATTCTTCGCCATTCAGAAAATCCACCGGATCTCGCCAATTTAGAAACGGAAATTCAGCCTGTCCATAACATTCGTGACTACCTAGAAGAACATTCCGATCGAGAAATATCGTTAGAGCAATTGGCACAGGTGGCGAACTTGAGTCCATTTCATCTCAATCGCTCGTTTCGCCAAACATTTGGAATGCCGCCGCACGCTTATCAAATTCAAATGCGAATTTTGAGAGCAAAACGTCTCCTCAGAAAAAATAGATCGATTACCTCCGGTAGGCTCCGCCAACGAGAGTGTCGCTATTGAAACTGGATTTGTGAGTCAAAGCCACTTTGGATCGCACTTCAAGCGGCTGGTTGCTCTTACTCCAAAGCAATTCATCCAAGACAGCAAGAAAACGATAAATTTCGATTTTAAATAAAAGTTAAACAAGTTATGTTCAAGGTTTCTCGAAAGGCAAATGCTCGACCCTGTTGTCGTTCGATAACCTGACCCCGTTCATCAACCCGTACAGTTTCAAACTCAACGGGATATCGTTGGCGTAGCCTACCGCGTAGGTAATCGTTAACTTTAATAGCAGACATCAGATTGCAACTCCTTAAGTTTATTAGTTGTTTGCGTTACTAATTTGCTGATATGTTTTGTCAATTGTTACGCTCGATTGTGCGGTACCAATCATCAATCATTTTGAATATTCCAATCCACACTTCGATTCCACGCATCAGATATTGTCACTGATGTCCCATGCCATTTAATAAATACATTTCTTCGATCTGTAATTTTTGTTGGGTCATCTAATTCACTAGCAGAGAATGCTTTGGTAAAAACTATCGTCTCGTTAGTGTTAGCCAGTCGAAAAGTTACTCGATCGAGCTTATTAAATAATCCGAATATGCCGACTCTCTGCACTGTAACCGATGCGACATGCTTGCCGTCGTCCGATTTTTTTGTTTCGCCATATGACAACGGTATCCAGCAAGGAAAAGAAATCAATAATGCGGTAAATAATAAAGCCGCGATGTATTCTCTTGATATTTTCATCCAATTTGTCACTTTCGCATGTATTTATTTGTTAACATAATATCTGGTGTTATGAGTAGGCAATATATCCAAGACAGCAAGAACGTGATAATTTTCGGTGTTTAGGTTCGTTAGGGTATATACATGTTCGCTCTCAACCAAGGTAGCCAGCGATGAATATAACTTCAACGACAAAATCCAGGCGGATAACAGGTAAACTGTTAATCTCTTTGGTGGCAGTATTTACCGCTGTAGCTCCATATCTAGCAGATTGGAATGTAACGCACATTTATAATCCGGCGTGGCCCCCACACGCTAAATTTCACAACGCACAAACTATGGTTTTGGGCACGATTCTCGGTTTTCTAACCATGTATTGTTTGTGGCTTAGAAAAGGGGTTACGCAACAGCAAAAGTTAAACGAAGCGGCGGTTTTGGCATCATTATATTGGTTGGCTCAATTACCTGCGACATTCTTTCCTGGAGTAGCGTTGGCTGACCCTGGAAAGAATCATACCCAAATGCCAGTCATATTTGGTGTCGAACTTAACCAGCTAATCATGGATATTATCGTTATTTTTCCTTTGATTGCCGTTGGCTATTATTTGGAAAGTAAATCGCTTAAAAAGGCAGAAATTGCCAAAAACTTAAACATCACTTAAACATCAAAAAAACACTATGAAACCAACAATTTTAGTAGCAGGCGGAACGGGTAATCTTGGCGAACGAATTATTAAAGCCTTAATAAAAAGAGGGGCAGACGTTCGCGCGATCGTCCGTAACGGTAGCAAACCAGAAAAAATTGCCAAACTGACCGAACTCGGAGCGAAAGTAATTACTGTCGATATGTCAGATGTCGAGCAGCTCAAACAAGCCTGTCAAGGTACATCGTGTGTGGTTTCGGCTTTAGCCGGATTGCATGAGACAATTGTTGACTCGCAAATCAAATTGCTGGATGCAGCGATCGCCGCAGGTGTGCCACGCTTTATTCCTTCGGATTATTCTGCCGACTTTACCAAACTACCCGCAGGCGACAACCGAAATTTCGATCTCCGCAAAGAGTTTCATCAATATCTGGACAAATCTTCGTTGGCGCAGCCTCCCGGAACGGGAATCGCTGCCACTTCGATTATGAACGGAGCTTTTGCCGATATCTTGAGCTATGGTACGCCAGTTTATAACGTGGAAAATTACAGCGTCGGTTATTGGGGTGATAAATCCGACTGGAAAATCGACTTTACGACGATGGACGATACGGCAGATTATACCGCCGCCGCTGCGATCGATGCCTCAACACCAAGAATTTTACGGATTGCTAGTTTCCAAATTAGCCCAAATGAATTAGTGGCTGTTGGCACAGAAGTTAAAAAGACAGAATTCAAACTTATTCCAATGGGCAGTATGGAAGATTTTTCCGCCTCAAATAAACAAGAGCGATCGGCGAATCCAGCAGGAGAAAAAGAATTGTATCCAAGTTGGCAAGCCAAGCAATATTTACATAGTATGTTCAGCGTCCAAAACATACCACTAGATAACGATCGTTATCCTGATGTCCAGTGGACGAGTGCATATGATGTGATTGCAAAAATTTAAGACAGCAAGAACATGATAACTTTTGATACTTGAATTTTTTAAGCTGTAAACAGGTTCGCTCTTAACCAAGATAGCCAGCGATGAATGTGACTTCAACGAATCTATAACAGAGCAGCCAAACGAGAACCAATCTTTAGCACAGAAATCTCTATGAACCAGCAAACCCAGCGCACAATAAACGACCCTCGCCCGATTCTGATTGTCGGCGCAGGGCCAACGGGAATGACCGCAGCAATGGAACTCTCCCGCTTTGGAGTTTCCGTTCGCATCGTGGATAAGCTGCTGACACCCTCAACCACATCTCGCGCCCTTGCCGTGCAAGCACGTACATTGGAACTTTTAGAGCAGCGGATGCCGATCCAGGAAATGCTCCAGATTGGCAATCAGGGCAAGGCAGCTACCATCTATGGAAATGGCAAATGCCTTGGGAAAGTACCCCTTGGAGAGATTAAGAGCCGTTACAACTACATCTTGCTCATCTCTCAGGGCGAGACGGAACGCATCTTACGGGAGCAACTCGATCGCCAGGGTGTGTCGATCGAGCGCGGTACAGAGATGGTCGATTTTTCTCAACTAGAGTCGTCCGCTCAGTCTGGGCTGAACGACGGTGTAAAGGCTGTACTCCGCAATAGCAAAGGGGAGCTTGAAGAACTTGAAGCAGCTTACCTGATTAGTGCCGAAGGCTCACACAGCACGGCTCGCCATCACCTAAATCTGACGACGAGCCGACTTTGGCAGAGCTGCAACAGCTCTACGATGCGGATTCGCACATCCCCGTTCGGCTGCGGGATCTGACTTGGAGTTCTCGGTTTCGGATTAATAGCCGGATGCTGCACACGCTGCGATCCGATCGGATTTTTTTTGGAGGCGATGCGGCACATATTCATAGTCCGGCTGGTGGGCAGGGGATGAACACTGGCATTCAAGACGCGATCGACTTGAGCTGGAAGCTGGCGATGGTTTGGCAAGGCAAAGCGACTCCAGAACTGCTGGACACGTACGAGGAAGAGCGACTTCCGCTCATTCGTAGTATTGTATCCAAAACAGAAGCCGCCACCGATGCACTCAACTCCAACAGTCCGATCGTGCATCAACTGATTACGTACATCGCGCCAGTTCTACTCAACACCCATTTCGTGCAGCAGCTAAGTACTGGACTCATCAGCGAGGTCGCGGCGAATTATCGGACAAGCTCGCTATCTCAAACTCAGCACGCTCGCGGCGATCTTCGGGCGGGCGATCGATTACCAGACTTGGATGTACTAGTGTTGAGCCGCGATGCTTTGGACGACGCACAGCCCCACGGATCGCGCCTTTATAAACTCCTCGATCCGTCGCGCTTTACTCTGTTAGTAACAGATAGCGAAAGTACAATGAACCTCCCTCCAACCTGGGAGAATCGATTCAATCCTTGGCAGGAGTTTCTGAAACTACAACGCATCGCGCCTGCCCTGACCCAACCGGAGGCAAAGGTTCAATTTGACAGTTCCTTTGGTAGGGGTCAGAGTCTTTTGCTCGTGAGACCCGACTCATATCTCGGTTTTGTTGGAGATTTGGATGCTTCATCAGCCCTGACAGCATGGCTCAGTCGATGGTTCCCCCCGACTGCAAATAGATAGTAAAGACCTTTGGCGCGACATTAGTACCTGACCCATTCTGAACATCCGACTCAGTTACACCCTATTTACAAGGAGACTAAGAAAATGCCCGTTGCTTTAATCGATCCCTTTGTCGTTCCCGCAGACAATGAAGAAGAATTATCGTTAACCTTCAACTAGGAGATTCAAGATGACAGTAGAACACAAAAATGCAGCCAGGACATTTCTCGATCGCCAACACCTGTGATTGAAGGAACGAATGATGAAATCGATCGAGCTGAAACTATTTTGAAAACGCAAAATGTTCAGAGTTGGATAATTTTTTACACCATATAACAGGAGATTTAAGCCATGTTGAAGTTCACTGAAATGGATCGACAAATCACACTCCAGCAGCAACTGGAAGAAGAAGTTGGCCCTGTCATTCTGATTAACAAGTTCAATGTTCCGCCCGAAGATGTCGATAAATTCGTTCAAGCTTGGGCGCACGACTGTAGTTATGTGAAGACGCAACTGGGGTTTATCTCCACACAGCTTCATCGGGGGATCGGTGAAAGTTGCACATTTATTAACTATGCCGTTTGGGAATCGGTGAAAGACTTTAAGCAAGCGTTCACCAGTCCAACGTTTCAATCGAATCTGAGCCTTTATCCATCCAGCCTGGAGACAGCACCGCATATCTTCCAAAAGGTTGCCGTGCCCAACGTTTGTGTAGGTTGTTAAATCGCAGCATGGGAAGTACGTTAGGGGGCTGGAACAAATCAATTACACATCCTGTGGGATGGGCATCTTGCCCGTCCGGGCGAGTGAGGACACCCACCCCACAATTAATTCAGTCCACCTACTTAATTACGATGTCTTTATCATCACGCAGGAAAAATCTATGTCTCCCGAACTCCTTCACACGCTTAAAGTTTACAGTCAGTTCGTTCATCCCGCTTTGATGTGGGTACTGTTTGCGCTCACAATTTACGCTTTTTATCTCGGCATCCAATGGCGGCGGGCGCGGAGTGCAGAAGGCGACCTTAAAAAAGAACTGCTCAAAGGTCGATTCAACATCAAACACTATCAAATCGGCTCGATCGTGCTGGCATTGATGGTCTTAGGCTCGATCGGCGCAATGGGTGCGACCTATATCAACAGCGGTAAGCTATTTGTTGCCCCTCATCTGCTGCTCGGATTGGGAATGACTGGGCTAATTGCAGTCTCGGCATCACTTTCACCATTCATGCAGAAAGGTCAGGACTGGGCACGATACAGCCACATTTTTATCAATGTGGTCATCACTGGGCTGTTTGGCTATCAAGCGTTAAGCGGAATTACCATTGTGCAGAACATCATTAAGCGGATGTAGTTTAGGACAATGGTTCGGAGTGTATCCGAAATCAAAGGCGAAGTTGAACGTCATACCGCATCATTGGATCGATTCTTACCACGATCGAGAAACTAAATCATGAATAATCAGCTTATCGACGAGACAACCAATCATTTCTACCAACTGGCTTGGCGAGAAGTCCAGCTCCCAATGCGAGATGGCTCCTATCTCGCTGCTAATCTCTACCAGCCTGATCGCCCAGGTCAGTTCCCAGTCATCATGTCGATGTGTCCCTATGGCAAGGATCTACACTTTACAGAATTCGCACCGAAGAATCCGACAATCAAGGTCGAGTACGCACATTCACAGGACAAGGGGCCACTACTAGCCTGGGAGACACCCAATCCAGAGTTTTGGGTGCCTCAAGGTTATGCCATACTACGGATCGACGAGCGCGGAATCGGTCGATCGCCGGGTAAGCTCGACATTCTCTCCGAGAGCCTGAAAGAGGACTACTACGATGCCGTGGAATGGGCAGGAACGCAGGAATGGTCAACTGGCAAGGTGGGTCTGCTGGGCATTTCCTATCTAGCTATGAGCCAATGGGCTGTCGCTTCTTTGCACCCGCCACATCTTACCTGCATGATTCCCTGGGAGGGCACAGTCGATTATTATGCCGAGTTTACTTATCCCGGCGGTATGCTGGCGAACGGCTTCATCGATTTCTGGTGGAAGAACGGCGTTCTGTCCAACCAGTACAATCCTGATGGCACGATGAGTGAGGAGGAATTACGTAACAATCGCGTCGAGTTTCCCGAATTTGCCCGTCATCATCCGCTGCGGACAAAGGCTTGGACAGATCGATCGGGAGACATATCGAAAATTGAAGTCCCATTCCTCTCAGCCAGCAACTGGTTTAGTGCTGGTATCCACACGCGCGGTAATTTCCTGGCATTCCAAAATGCCCCATCGCCACATAAGTGGCTTGAGGTACACGTCGGCAGCCATGTTGGCGAGTTCTACACCGTGGAGGGCCGCGAATTGCAGAAGAAGTTTTTAGATTACTGGCTCAAAGGCATTGACACTGGTTTGATGAAAGAGCCGCGTGTCAAGCTAGCAATCCCTACTGGCGGAAGCAGCTTTACTTGGCGATATGAAAATGAGTACCCACTAGCCCGTACCGAGTGGCGAAAACTTCATTTGAACGCATCTAGCCGAGTGCTTGTGTCGGCACAGCCTGAGATCGCAACAACTGCTGGCTTCTCAGGCGACAAAGAGGGCGAATCCCGCGATTGGGGCAAGCCCTACCTGACAAAGCAATTCTTCAAAGAGGAGGATAGCAGCAAGCGCGTTCTGTTCGAGACTACACCATTCGATCGCAAAACAGAGATCCTCGGCCCAATTAAGCTACAACTTTGGGCTTCGACCTCAACTAACGACATGGATATCTTTGTTTCACTCAGACATATCGATGCTGAAGGACGGGAGATCGTTAACGAGGGATCGAATGCGAAGAACTATCCCATCAGCCAAGGCTGGTTGAAAGCTTCGCTACGCAAACTCGATCCTGTGAGAAGCACGGATTGGAAACCCTATTACAGCCCACATTCCGCACTTCAATTTTAACGACAGACACTTAGACTTATTTATTACTTATTCGACAAATAAATACGTAATTAAAAGACGAAATCAGAACAGTCTCCATACTACAACCGAAGCAGTGATTTAGTGATAAAATTATGGTTAAAACTCCCATTAACTTTATCAACAAATGAATTATAAATTAGAAGAGATTGAGATTAAAAATCTAGACCATTTAGGGATAGTAGCTGGAATTATAGATGAAATAGGAATTGTAGAAAAAGTAAATGAATTATTAGGGACAGATTCTAGAGAAAAGATTAATTGTGGAGAAGTTGTTAAAGCAATTATTTTAAATGGGCTGGGATTTGTTGCACAACCATTATACTTATTTTCAAATTTCTTCAAAGATAAAGCTGTAGAACATTTATTAGGAGCAGGAGTCAAAGCAGAGGAATTGAATGATGACAAACTCGGAAGAGTGATGGATAAGTTATATAAATATGGGCTGAATAATATTTTTTTGATTATTGGTTTGTCAGTAATTAACGTCAGTTCGGGATAAGTATATCCACTTAATCACTCCTAGCTTCGTTGCTGAACCGCCCTCAAATGAATTTGGGGCTAACAGCAAAAGTTCTCTGAAGAGAACTGCCAAATCAGTTAGTTCGTTTCAACGAACTTTTGCTGTTAGCCCGAACTTCTAGTTCAGGGCGGTGGTTGCGCGAAGCAGATCGGTTCTCCTTAACCCGAACTCACGTTAATTAAGAAATACAAAATATCAACTAAGTATTCTCATTTAGATTCAACTTCATTTCATTTGCATGGACAATACAATAATCGAGAGCGTGATGAAACGGAAGAACAGAGATTAGAGGTAACTAGAGAAAATCCAATATTTATTACAGAAGGATACTCAAGAGACCACCGACCAGATCTCAAACAGTGTGTACTAGATCTAATAGTGAGTAGTGATGGAGATATCCCAATATTTATTAGAGGAGGTTCGGGGAATGAGTCAGACAAAGCAATGTTTGGAAGAATATTAGTCGAGTACTCACAGCAAGCAGATTTTGAGAGTATCATGATAGCGGATAGTGCTTTATACAGTGCAAAAAATCTAATATTAATCAAAGATTTAAAATGGATAAGCCGAGTACCATTATCGATAAATAAAGCAAAAGATTTAGTTAGAACAGTAAAAAGTGAAAGCCTGAAAGATAGTAGCAGCAAAGGTTGTCGGTATTCGTCATCACAAGTGATATATGGAGGGATAGAACAAAGATGGATGATAGTAGAAAGCGAGGAAAGAAAGAAATCAGATTTAAAGAAAATACTCGATCGCCTAGAAAAAGAAGCAGAGAAAGCTAGCAAGGAAATCAACAAAATAATCAAGCTAGAATTTGAGCAGGTATCATTAGCACTGACAGCAATCGAACAGATTCAAGCTAAGTTAAAGTATCATCAAATAGTTCAAATTGAAACTTTCAGTAAAGTCAACAAAAAAGGACAAGAAATTCATACCGTTACCTGTAGATCGATCGAAAACAAAGAACTAGTTGATGACATCAAAAATCAAGCTGGAAAATTTATACTGGCAACTAACATACTAAGCGAAACTGAATTAGAAACTTCGGAAATATTAACTGTATATAAGCAGCAGCAATCCTGCGAAAGAGGATTTAGATTTCTCAAAAATCCATTGTTTTTTGCAGACAGCCTATTTGTCAAAAATCCCGAAAGAGTAGAAACAATGATGATGCTGATGGGATTAAGTCTTTTAGTGTATACAATTGGACAGAGACAAATCAGGAATGGTCTGAAAGCCAGAAAATCTTCAGTAAAAAATCAATTGAATAAAGCAACAGATCGACCAGCTCTAAGATGGATATTCCAGTGTTTTCAAGGAATTCATTACTTTCAGCTTGACGAGATTGAAAGAATTAGTAATTTGACTGAAGAGCGGTGCCGAATTCTAGAGTTTTTACCTGAAGCTTGTCAAAAATACTATTTAGCTAACTGAATTTTATCATGATGTATTAAAGAGATTCATTGTTGCAACCACTATTGAATATTTCCGACCAATTAGTTTTTAAAGATCGGCAAAGACTAGAAAATTGTCATGCTCATTCGAGCGAGTTTTTGATATTGCAAATGTCACGAATATACTTCCAGGTTGATTTTAGCTATGGATTGCTTTTCGTAAAAATTGAAGTGCGGAATGTGGGTTACAGCTTCGACGAGGTTGAGGAACTAAAGCCAGATACACCGTACCTGCTTGAAATCGAGCTTTGGGATGCGGCAATCGTCATACCACAGGGTCATTCACTTTTGCTAGAGATCGGCAGCCAGAATCAGAGTGGCTGTGGACTCACCATTCAGACGGCTGATGACCGAGCTTGGGACGCTGATGTCACAGTCCACACTGGCGGCGAATTTGACAGCCACCTGCTGCTGCCCATCATTCCGGCAAGCACCAAGTAGTTTAGAGCAATGACCTATTGTTGCAACCGGGCGCGACCACCTTTGATGCTCTGTAAATCTAACCGAGCGCGTACAGCACCTTCACTCATAAAGCGGCTCGCGATGCCCATCCGAACCGACCGCCAAGGCACTGTTCGCGAATGTAGACGAGCCATTTACCCACATGCTAGAGATTGTTCAGATAATAATATCCGATCGGATGTCAGCCACTACCTTGATTGAGGATTAATAATGTCTCGCGAATACATTTTATGGATTGCCACCGTCGCCTACGGACTCCACATGCTAGAGGAGTACGAGTACAACTGGCGAGACTGGGTAGGTCGGGTACTGAAGCTGCAAGTCGAGTGGAACGAATTCTACCTGGTTAATGCCTTCGTTATCGTTCTGGGCGTATGCTGCGCGGCGATCGGCTGGCGTAAACCAGCGATGGCTCTGTCCTTTCCAGCCTTCATGCTCGTTAACGCGACTTTGTTCCACATCGCTCCGGTGCTGGTCACTCGCATCTTCTCACCAGGATTGTTCACTGCCACTGTTCTTTTTGTGCCAATTGCAGTGTGGGCTTACTACGGAGCATGGCAGGACGGCGTACTAAAGCCGAGCAGCGGGATTGTTTCCGGTGTGTTGGGATTTCTCATGATGATGTTCCCGATCGTGCTGCAAGTCACCAAACGGCTACCATTTTTTGGTCAGTAGGGGCTTTACCGTTTAGAAAATCAAAGAGGTGTAACATGAAATTAACTGGAAAAATAGCAGTTGTAACTGGAGCCAGTCGCGGAATCGGTAAAGCGATCGTTACCAGACTAGCTGTAGAAGCAAGTTCGGTATAACGAACTGTATGTTGAATATTGTTATGCCCCAGGTAACTCTGAATTGTCCGAGTATCAATACCGCGATTAGCCAGATAATAACCCGTTCCATGCCGCAGCATATGGGCATGAACAGGCATTGGTAAAGCAGCCAACTCTCCAGCCCGCTCAACAATGCCACCGACGGTATCATGCGCTAACGGCCCAGATCGCGAAGACTGAAAAACATAGGGACTGGGCGGAGGCTCTCTCGTAGTTAAGGTTATAACTTAAACTTATTAAAGCAATCGGAGCGCAGCGGAGATTACTTTAATAAGCAAGCTAACAGTTTTTCTCTCATGAGACTAAAGCTCTTAAATCCATAGCTTTGACGCATAATTAATTTGATTTTTGTATTAATTCCCTTTGTGACACCACTTGTGGTTCTACTGAGAAAGTAATTAGCAATTTCTGGCAAATGATTTTCCAATGTATTTGCTGCACTTCCAAGTATAACTTTAGCAGAAACCAACCATTTTTTGATTGCCTTCAATCCGCCTTTAACAGTCAGATTACTTTCATATATGTCTCGCAGATCTTCTTTTAATTTGTAAGCTATACTCAGCAAGGGAGATTGAGCTAACAATTCAGACAAATCCTGGCTTCCTTGCTCTGACAAAGACTGATTATTGCTTAATAACAAGTAGCGATTTTTCAACCCTTTTAAATCTAGAACGAGTCGAAGTTTGTTGAGAGATTTGTTAACCAATTTCATCACATGAAATCTATCGATTATAATCGCTGCATTCGGAAAAACTTCCTTAATTACTTTTGGAAATCCGCCCCACATATCTACGCACACTTCTTTCACTGAATCTCTAACAGCATCAGGTTGCTGCTTGAGCGTAGTTATTATATCGTCACTTTTATGGGAATCAATTACTTCTAATAAAGAACTTCGATCTAAGTCAACAAGAACTGTAGCAAATCGCCCTTTCCCTTTCCGACGACTAAACTCATCTAAGCTCAATCTTTGTGGAGTACCCCAATCTTTTTTTTTAATTCTCTGCTGGCAATCCTGCTAAATATTCGCGCTCATCTGGTCTATACTTAAATTCTCCCTACGACCAACTTGCTCACAACTTGATTCTTTGCGTTGCGGGTCACCCGCCACGCTGACTCTCTCATAGATATATTCTTGGTATCTTTGAGTAAATCTTTGTCTATTTTCTACCCATGCTAGTTGCTCAGTTGGATATTTTTGGCAGTTATTACAATAAAATTTACGTCTAGGAACTTTTAAATATACTCAACTCTCCAGTAATTGATAAGTCTCTAATTAATATGTGACTATTTTGATGAACTACATCTGTATAATTCTGACAATTGGGGCAATTAATACCTTCGTTAGTTAGTTGTAAATGGAGAAATATAAATCCAGCTTCTTTATCGCAAGTGAAAACGGTGGTATTCGCTAAGTTTAATAAAGCGTTCAGGTGAAAATCCATATCCAGGAGCAGTGTAAAATGTAGCTGTCGCTACATTTTACACTGTTTAGCGGAGAGAGCCAAAGGGGATGAGTGAAGAACGGAGTTTGACACAATCGATCGCAGTTTGTAACCGCTCGAAGTTTTCATGATTTTGTCATGTCGATCGATCCAATCTAGGATCGATCGCCGCGAATAGGAGAAAAATCGGCTGCTTAAAAATTTATGTAAGCACGTAGTTTCAAGCAGATTATTTAACGGTGGCAAGCAGACTGAGCTGTTCGAGCAGTTCCTTAGCGGCTGGCGCGGAAGATGCGGGATTTTGTCCGGTAATCAGCCAACCATCTTTGAGGACGTATGGCTGAAAGTCGGCGACTTTGGCATAATTCCCACCGTTGTTTTTAAGCATATCCTCGACCAGGAACGGAACGATCTCTGTCAGTCCTACGGCTTGCTCCTCACTATTGGTGAAGCCAGTTACATTTTTACCTCGCACAACGGGATCGCCATTGGCTGCTTTGACATGTCGCAGCACGCCAGGTGCGTGGCAAACTAAGGCAACTGGTTTACCCGCTGCTAGCGTGACTTCGATGAGGGCGATTGAGTCTGCATCTTCTACCAAGTCCCAGAGTGGGCCATGTCCGCCAGGGTAAAACACTGCATCGAAATCAGCAGCAGCAACCTCGCTTAATTTGAGTGTGTTTGCGAGCGCGGTTTGAGCGGCGGGATCTGTTTTGAAGCGTTGCGTGTCCTTTGTTTGAGCGTCTGGGGCATCGCTCTTGGGGTCGATCGGTGGTTGCCCACCACGCGGTGAAGCTATCGTAATCGTCGCACCTGCGTCTTGAAATGCGTAGTAGGGAGCGGCAAATTCTTCAAGCCAGAAACCCGTTTTTTTACCCGTATTTCCGAGCCGATCGTGTGAGGTTAGTACCATTAGTATGTTCATCATGACTCCTTTAATTACGGATATATATGAAATGAAGATCGACCGCATAAGGGTCGATCTTCAGCAGAACATTATTCATCCAAACGAAAATTATATGCACCCCGATCTGAGTTGATGATTGTAATCTGTTCGCAAACAGTTCGAGTCTTATCACAGCAATACAATATTGTTGTCAATGAGTTCGATTGTTAGTACAACTCATAGACAGCGTTCTATCGTGTAAATCGATTACTTTCTATTTTAGCTTAAAAATATGTATAACTTACAAGATTAATTTATTTCTAATTTTTTATTTTAGAAAATTCGCAACTAATTTTTAAAATTATTCTCAACTAAATAAATCAAGGTATGATGAATCTCTCTCGATCGATAGATGACAATTTATATTTTTTATTAATCGTCTATCAATAGGATTAAGTTGTGATGATATCGACTAGTAAAGAATTACTTTTAATTCAAGACAAATCAGCTTAAAAGCAAAATTTGAGTTATGAAAATCAAATCGAATCCTTTAATAACAAGGCTATGCAAATAACCCCAGACTAGTCGCGCCGGATAAGAACTATTCCCTATCCTCCTCAAGCCGTCCGTAACCGTTTGATATCGCTGATCGGCGGCGCACCAAACATGCACGAATATTCACGACTGAATTGCGAGGTGCTCTCATACCCCACCAGATTGGCAGCATTTGCCGCAGTAGATTGTTCGACCAGCATCAGGCGACGCGCTTCTAATAGTTTCAATTGCTTTTGATAGTTCAATGGACTCATTGATGTCACTTGCTTAAAATGATAATGGAAAGAGGACGGAGACATCTTCGCTCGATCGGCCAAATCCTCAATCCGCAGCCGCTTCGTAAAATCGGTTTTAATGTGTTGGATGACTTGAGCGATGCGCTGCATATTACTACCAGATGTCGCAATCTGACGGACGGCTTCGCATTGTTCGCCCATCAGCAGGCGATAGTAAATTTCCTGAGTAATCATCGGAGCCAGCATCGGAATATCTTGCGGCGTATCCAATAGTTTTGTCAATCTCAACGCACAATCGAGCAATGATGCATCGGCTGTACTGACAAAAAAGCCTCTAACCGAAGTTTCTTTTTTACTAGCGATGATACTGGTTTGGGAGGTAATAATTTCACCGAGTTGGCGCGGATCGAGATCGAGTTTAAACCCTAAATATGGTTGCGTTGAGGTTGCCTCAGTAATAAATCCACTAATCGGCAAATCGACGGAGAGAATCAAATATTGAGCGGTACCATAATCATAAGTTTCCTCGCCCACTAATGCTGCTTTTTTGCCCTGAACAACGATCGCCAGCATGGGTGCGCTGACGGCGGCTAAAGTACTGGCAACACAAGACTCTCTTGCAAATTGCAACTGATCGATACTTGTCTGATGAAAACCGTCACCTTTACCTTCGGTATGGCGAGTTATCAGGGCTGCTAATTCTTGACACTGTATAGCGATTGGTTCCGTCGTCATCCGGTTGTTTGACTGAATTTAATTGGCTGCCTACAAACATTGTAAAGCATCTAGATCCAGTCCCCGATTGATCGATTTGGAGGATTAGGCAATAAATAGCGAGGTTTGTGTATTTCAAACTCCGGCTGTTATTTGTAGGATAAATATAGGCGATCGAAGCCACCCTGGCGCTCGATAGAACCAGTAGTACTGGTTCTAGTAGACTCAGCATCAATGATTAAATTAGCTCCTCGATCGATGCAGCAAGCCAATTCTAAAGCTAGAACATGAAACCTTTGCAAACACAAACGAAAAATTTATGAAAGTTGTAGTAACAGGTTCGCTCGAATATGGCTCTTCACTAGTTAGTATGCCAAGTCAATGATTAAAATGCCAACTCAGCAAGCACCTGTTGCGAAAATTTACAAAATTAGTGAATCCATATGCAGAACGTTTGATTAGCTTGAGTTTGGTATTAATTCCTTCTACTGTTCCACTAGTTGTTCTATTGTCAAAATAAGCTAGTATTTCATCAAACCATCGATAAATTGTCGCTTGACTGTTGACAAAATACTTTTGCACTATGGAAAGCCATTCCCCTAATCTCAGTAATCCCTCAGTCCAGTTTCCCTTTCTCTCAAATATTTCTCGAAAATTTTTCTTTAATTGGTGCATTTTTCCCAGCCGACTTGATGCCTTTTTTACCTGAATCAACTTTTCTTTCTGTTCCGTATTTAAATCTTTTTCATTTTTCAATATCGCATACTTACTATTGACTATTCCTGATAGTATGGCTGATTTTTCTGCTTTCTCTTCAGGAGCTTTCGTTTGCTTTATTTCTGCTTCTATTTTTCGCTTTTCTTTCTTTCTCCATCTAATTCTTGATTGATTTGTGCCATTACATGAAACCTATCTGCTACTATTTGAGCATTAGGTAATATTTCTGCCGCTAGACTTTTATACCCCTTCCATAGGTCTATGCTCACTTCTTCAATTCCTTCTAATACCTCTAAACCCCACCCTATCAAGACTTTTTTAATTTCTTCTTTAGTTCTTCCCTCAACGATCGCCAATAATTTAGAACGATCTAAGTCTACTAACACTGCACAGTATTTCCCCTGCCCTTTAATCAAAGCTATTTCGTCTATCCCTAATCTTTTTAGCCCTACTGGCTTCATTCCTAATAAATTTTTAGATGCATCTTTTAACATTCTTTCTATGTCTTTTTCTGTCACCTTTCCCTTCTTTGCTACACTACTAATGTCATCTGCTAATACTTTCCCTATTGTCTGAGCTGCTAATCTTTTTGTATACCTTCTCCTTGACTTGACAAAATCTAATTTTTCACTAAATGGTTTCTGACATTTTTCACAGTTGAATTGTCTTCTATTTATTTCTAAAAATACAGCTTGCTCTCCCCAATTCAAATCTTTAATTATTTGTCGATGATTTTGATGTAATTTATCACTTTTTAAACCACAGCGTTGGCACACACTTGTTTTGACGAGCGACTCAATTTCTAGTATTATTCCAATTCCTTCATGCTGGTGCTTGGAAGTTACTTTTACTCCCTCTAGGTTGAGTACTTCTGTTAGTAGTTGTAGTTCCTTTTTAGTAAACATCTTCTTTAAGTTTGTCTAAATATTACTTTCACTTAGACTATTTTTAATCATCAAATGCTCTCTATGTCAATCATCACTGAGGTTTTCATGATAACTACATACATTTCTTGACTTTTGTTTGCCACTTTTGCTGTCGATCGAGCATACTAAGTAGTGAAGAGCCGATTAAGACTACTCGATGTAGCTTCTATATTGAGTTTTTTCGCGAACAACATTGAGCCAGCTATGGTTCTAGTACCCATATTACAGACTATATTTTCACACTCTGCGATCTTCTTTCGATCTTCAATGTCTGCATTTGGTAGATCGGCGACTAGTTGGTGAAGTTCTTCGTGTGTCTTTGAGGCATGTACAGCTTCGACTCTGCTCTCAAATTCATCAAGATTGATGATGTCGGTACTGAAGGCATTGGTTAGAAAACCAATTGTTTTTTCCCTTTCCGATGGAGTCAAATACTTTGGCGTAGTTTTTTTTGTTTCCATAATTGCTCCTGCTCTTGCAAAGACTTTATTAGACGACATTATCGGGTGTGATGTGTTCGATTGTTTCAAATTCCACGTACTCTAGGGGCATCTCAATCTCGAAGTGTTGGCAGAGTGCTTTGACATCGCGGTAATCGTCTTCGTCAAACTCATAGCCACAATGAAACTTCACCATCCACTCTGGGGATATACATTTTACCGGATAACCACCGATCGAACCAGTTCCCGTCAGTGACTCAAATGGATATGCAATTCCATAAACATTGTTGCCCGATCTATCGAATGTGTATGAGTGAATATCGATGTGATGTCCCTGGTTATCTCCCAGCACAAAGTTATAATCGCTCGTGTCCTGACGAGGCACTTCTCGATAGCCTCTAGCTTCCAGCATAGCTCGGATTTGAGCCACATCTTTGTGTTCGACTGCGATGTCTAAGTCTGCATGAGTTCGGGTTTGTTTGCCCAACAAAGCATCAACACCCCAGCCACCATCGATGTAAAGATCGATCTGATGTCGATCGAAAAGTTGCACTAGATCGAGTACATCATTAACAGTCATTTCGGGATAGTCTGTCATTATGCAGAAATCGCTTGCATTGTGCCTAGATATTAACTAATTAAGTGGTGAAAACTACCTCATTTAAGGACTTTTGATATTCATTATTCGCCAGATCGAGCATTTCTTGAAAAATCGGGGAGAAGGGACGATTGGCATCCATCGCGGCAAAATCTTCGATCGATTGCCAATGCCCAAAATTGATGCACCGCCAGCCATCAAAGCTACGATGAGCGTGAGTCGAAATCAATCCCGCTTGTCCCGATACCATTCCCAGTGCTTGTGTAAATAACTCAACAAACCGAGGCTGATACTCAGGTTGCTTCATTTTGAAAATACCAAAGTTGATAAGTCCATCCATATTGGAGGCGAGATTTAACTCGCTACCTGCGGGTTCGGATGCAAAGATTTCAAACAAATGCACATCTGGAACGGCAAAATCTGCGAATGGCTCGGTGGCTATATAAGATGCTTTATCGCTCCATTGGATGTAACTTGTCACCCGCAACCCGTCGCGGCTACGAAACACAGAGCCAGAGGCAAATCCGACTTTTTGCGCGAGTGTAGATTCAATCTTTTGAATTGCGGATGCTACCAGATTTGCTTGCTTCTCAGGCTCTACCGGAAAGATAGCGAACTCAGCCAGTAATCCATTAGCTTTGTTAACGATCGGCATTTGACACCTCACAAACCTGTAACTTTTCTATTTTACTTGTGTTTCTCCATGAAAGCGAACGACAAGGTTTCGGTAATTTTTTCATGCTTGAATATCTGGTATCCCAGCCGTTCGTAAAAACGAATGTTGCGATCGCTCTTGTGTCCCGTAAATAATTCAAACCGCTGCACCTGCTCGAAACAGGATTCGATTTGTACCATCAGCGCGGTACCAATGCCTTGCCCTTGAAAATTGGGATGAACGATGAGTCGCTCGATCGAACAAGTATCACCCACCTGAAACCCTCTAACCGAGCCGACAATTTTGCCCTCAGCTTGAGCCTTCAAGCAAGTTTTGGTAGTGAAGTCATCTATTAACTCATCTAACGTTTGTGTGAGCGGCGGAATATTCCAGTCGTCGTACAGCCTTGCTTCACTCTGATATGCCAGCTTTTGGAGTTCGAGAATGGCTGGTGCATCTTCAGAGGAAGCGCGTGCGATCCTTTTTATCATTCGATCTTTAGGCTCCTGGCAAAACAATAAAATTCTTTATTTTGGCACAAAGAGAGTGAATATGGCAGATGCAGCCAGAGCTGTTAACGTCCGAACGTGATTCCAGAATGTCCAAGTGACAAGGTATGCAGCCCAAACCTTCGCACCCTCAACGCTGTCTGGCTCGACTTTTGCCAGCGCATCATTTAGCGGCACATTGAATGCGATCGTCACTCCGACCGTACCGACAAGATAAAGCAAACTACCAACTAGCAAACAGGCAGAACTGGGTTGATGCCACTTGGGCAGCAAGGTGATAATTAGCAAGATGCAAACCCCAGCAGTTCCAAGCAACGCCAACATAAACAACGGATTAATCGCCGTAATATTAATCGATTGCATGGCGACAATCCCGCGATCGGGCTGGAGTCGAGCCAGGGCAGGCATCACAAATGTTGAAAAGGCGAAGAAGACTCCAGCAACTAGCCCGCAACCGATCGCCGCAGTAAAAGTCAGGGAAAATAGATAGCGATCTAACATCGTTATTTGCCTCCCCAGATGCCAGTCGCAGCCGTTTGTCGCACATAGTCGGAAAAGTCGCGCGGCGGTCGTCCGAGCGCACGCTGTACGCCATTGGCTAGCGGTGTATTCCGTCCATCGAGCACGGTGGAGAACAAATATAAGATTAGCTCGATGTAATCATCTGGAACACCTTGCCGGACAAGCTCTGCGCGGTAGTCATCGACCGAAACAGGGACGAACGCAATCTCCCGTCCCGTCACGCGGGCGATCTCGCCGATCGCATCGGAGAAGGTTAAGGCTTTTGAGCCAGTAATCTCGTAGAGCTGACGCGAGTGTTGCGGATCTGTGAGTGCGGCAACAGCGATATCGGCAATGTCATCGACATCGATAAATGGCTCTGCGACTGACTCCACCACAGGCAATGTAACCTGCCCAGTCAGTATCGGATCGAGGAAAAAACTTTCGCTGAAATTCTGGAAGAACCAGCTCGATCGCAAGATCGTCCAATCCACGCTAGTCGCCTGGAGTAACCGTTCCGCCTGTTCTGCCTCCACTTCGCCCCGACCCGAAAGTAGTACCAGCTTTTCCACGCCACAGGCGATCGCTCGATCGAAGAACGCCTGTATAGTTTCAAGGGCACCAGGCACTGCTAGATCGGGTTGATAAGCAACGTAGGCAGCCTTCACATCTTGTAGTGCCCGATCCCAACTGTCCGGTTGCTCCCAATCGAAGGGTAATTCTGCTGTCCGCGAGCCGATTCGCACTTGGCGACCAGCATCGAGCAGTCGAGCTGCCACCCTGCGACCTGTCTTCCCTGTAACACCGATAACCAAGGTTATGCCCTTACTCCAATGTTCGTTTGTCATCTTTTTTGGCTCCATTTGCCGATCGAGAATGCGTAATCGGCGATTCGATTTCCTGTCGATCGCGCAGCGTCGGCTTTGCTGAATCGATTACCATTCCAGCTTAGGGAAACGACAACTTTTCCACTATCTGATTCTTGTGAAACTAACAAAATCTTGCGGGCAATTCTCAGCATGTTTGAGGAAATGCGAAAATGAAGATAATCAGATCTAGACGAATGGGGTTTACATTATGAAGCCGATTGCTAGCCATCAGATTATCTGTACCAGCCAGCCCCTGTTTTCGAGTCAAATTCAGACTTGGGAGCAGATCCTCGTTGAAGAATTTCATCATCCAGCGGGTGAGGGAAAAATGCTCTACCCCAACGAACATGTCATTTGTTTGTCCCTTGCGCCCCGTCCGGTGCGGTTGCTGCAAATTCAGGGAGACAAGTCCTATACCGGACTATATGGAAAGGGCGATCTGTCGATCGCGCCTGCTGCTGCACCCTTTTTTGCACGGTGGGACAGTGACGATCGCTTCTTGCAGATACGGATTGACTCTGGGTTTATGGCGCAGGTTGCCACAGAAGCACTGGCGATGAATTTAGATCGGCTGGAAGTAATTCCCACATTTCGGACTCGCGATCCTCAACTTGAGGCGATCGCGATGTTACTACTGACCGAACTCAAACAAGAAAATCTAGCTAGTAGGCTGTATATTGACTCTCTAGCGAATGTGTTGGCGGTACAATTACTCAGACAATACTCAGCATCGAAACCACAACTTTCGGTTTATGAAGGCGGATTGCCACCGCGTCAATTGCAACAAATATTGGACTACATCCACGCGCATCTAGAGCGAGATATCAAACTGGCAGATTTGGCGGGATCGATTGGGATGAGTCAATTTCACTTTAGCCATCTGTTTAAGCAATCGATTGGCACATCTCCTTACCAATATCTGCTCCAGCAGCGGATCGAACGGGCGAAACAGTTGTTAAAACAGACAGATCGATCGATTGTCGATATTGCTTTTGGCTGTGGATTTAATAGTCACAGTCATTTAAGTAAACAGTTTCGACAGCTTACAGGCATGACACCCACCAGATATCGATCGAGCTACTAGCTATTAATGTCTGATTCAAAAATTGCATCGAAACCCAGAACTAGACAAACAGCCTTCTTTATTTCGCCCCAGTACTTGTCCTCTAACTTTCCTAACTTATTATCGATGCGGCGATTGTCAACAACTCTCATCTGTTCGAGGTGAATCCCTCTGGTTTCATCTAGTCCATTCGCCACCGTTGCTTCAATATCGACAACAAAAGGATAAGCTTTGGAGCTTTTTAACAAGGGAGCTACCATCGTTGTATCAGAGAGCGTGTTGCCTACATCATTTTGAAGGATTACACAGGGTCGCTTTTTAGCTGTTTCGCTGCCTACTGTCGGATCTAAATTCACCCACCAGATCTCGCCGCGCTTGTACCGCAGCTCGCCACTAGGCATCGATACCATCTCCCACCGTAACATTCCACAACTCAATCTCCGCCTGATATTCAGGATTGTTAGCTAGTTCGGTATAGGCATCGGCCAACTCTTGCAAACAGCGTCTCTTTTTTTCTCTGGACAATATTTCGTTGATAAATTGACTGCGATTTTGGCTCGATCGATCTACAAACTCCAACACATCTCGATCGAGTGTAATGCTCACTTTCGCGCTCATAACTGAATCCTACTAACTGGTAAGACAATAATATCTTAACACGTTAGCAACCGCACCTACTAACGCAAGTTGCTAGTTATATTCGCAGTAACTAGCAACTTACGTTACTAGATGGCAAAGCTATCGAGCGATTGTAGTCAGAGCTAATAATTATCGCTGGACGAGTTTTCTGAATTTCTGCACCGATAGTTGGATCTAGATTAACCAGCCAGATTTCACCACGTTTAGGGAGCATAGATTTCGGCGATATCAAGGTTAATCCATTCTTCCCATTCGGCTTTGTGCTCTTGGTAGTAAGGTAGAGCTGTTTCGGCTTGCTGTGCTAAGATGCGTCTGCGTTCTTCGATCGATAGCTTAAGAAAAGATCGTCGATCGATGGATTTAGGGTTGGATTCTAAAGCATCGGGGATAATCAAGATAACTTCGATCGTTTGTCCGATCGGAATGTTCGGCAGATCGATTTCTAGTCGATTGCCTGCTTGAATCGTGGTGGTAATATAGCGGGTTTGTTTCATTTCGATAGCTTATACTCACTTGCCTCTATTGTAGGTTTGTATGTCATGAAAGTGGTGGCGTTGTGGCTCCAGGTTTGCTAGGAAAAGTCCCTAACGTCAATCGAATCGACCTTTGAATGGGTTGGGATACAAAGCAGCTTGGCTTTCGATCCCAACTTCCAATCGACAATCAGAACGCGCATACGCCACGCACAATAACACGTAGCCAGCAGCAATTTGGGCTGGCTTGAGACACCGTTCGCCAGATCGTTCGACTTCACCTGAGATTAATTTGGCAGCACAACTAATACAAACACCATCCCGACAACCCACAGGCAATCGCAATCCCGATGCTTCGATCTCATCTAAAATCCGGACATCGGGAGCGACATCAATAACAATCCCGCCCCGATTTACCAACTCAACTCGATGTGTATCCATCTAAATCCAAATATCTGAAGTACAATCGCCGCCGGGATAGCGCATCTCATGTGCGCGTGCAGCACCTTGGGGTTCGCGCCCAAAATCGATGTAAAAATCTTCGTTAATTGAGAGTCCACCTTTATTGGTATCGCAATCGATCTGCAACATGTACGAGCCAGTTTGATTCATGTCTGGGTAAAATTGATTATCCCAAGTGCTAAACAATGAACTCGTGACATACAGCCGCTTGCCATCCAAACTCAATTGCAGCATTTGGGGGCCACCGGAGAGCTGATGCCCTTTAATTTCACCGCCTTGCCCTAGCAAGCCACCACACCACACTTGCCCGACTAATTGCGGCTGGGCGGGATTGCTGATGTCATACTGGCGAATATCTCCATGCAACCAATTGGAAAAATAGAGATAGCGATCGTCCATCGAGATTAACAAATCTGTGATCAGCGAGGGCACGGGAAAATCCCAGCCCGCCAACTCGACAGATGGTACATCGACAACTTTACGAACTTGCCAATCGCCATTATCTCGATGCCAATGCCAAATATTGCTACTCAAAGCCGCCCCTACATAGCCGTGAGTGCTATCGGGATGGTGATGAAAGCGGACTTCTAACGGAATCAATCCCTCCGCACCCAGATCCACCGTTTGGAGCACTTCGCGTTTTTGCCAGTCCCAAAAGTGCAAATGTTGCCCGTAATTACCCGCTGAGACATCATTAAGATCGAAGCCAGGATAGAAGGTTTTAGGTGCCGCCCATTCGCTACTGACCATCACATTGTGACGCGGTTGGTACCAGAAGTCATAGTTAAACTCGATCGAATTGGGTTGCTGCTCCCAGCGTCCGGAAATGTCAAAGTTTTCATCTAATAACAAAAAACCACCTGGTGCATTACCCTGAGCATCACCGAGCATCGATATCATAATTTGACTGGTTGCCAAACAGTGAACCGTATGCGGAGCCGTCAAATTGGTTTTCGCTTTAATCTCTTCTGGCTCGATGATTTTGTGAATTTTGGGTGCTTTGCTGTCAGCAGTATCGATGATATAAATCCGACTAGAACGAATGCCCGGAATCACCAAAAATCGCCGCGCTTTACTCGCATCTTCATGACAGGAGCTACAGGCATTCCAGCCAAAATGATGTAGTTCGTCACCGATATACGGCATCGGGAGACGGTGAATTACTTGGGAATAGGTGGGCGAGTCGGGATCGCTATCGATCGTGGCGAGATAGTCTGGTGCTTGGATGCCCGTGCCAGTATACAGCGCGATCGTATATAACAATTTCTCCCGCTCTGCTGTCATCGCAGCTTGCGGAGAGGCATAACCAGGGCCACAACATTGATGTGCCATATTTTTATGCTCCAATTTGATGGTATTGATGAAGTCCGATTCCAGTATTAACGGTATTCCGATTCAAATATCGTAGTAGTTATCGATCCTCACAAATTTCTAGCTAAAAAGCAAGGTTCAATGCACGGATTTATGAAGTAGATAGACCTGCTAATACGATCCGATCCAGCATTACCAGCTAGGGTTTGAGTAGCATTGGAACCAAAAACTGGGTTGAGGATTTTAGATCGATCTCGATCGATGCTAGGGTTGGCGTAACTCCTGGACAATATCGCCAACACATGTAAAATTAATCATTCTTTGTTTTTTGTGATGTTGACTGAGGTAGTGTTATCGATCGATCTGAGAAGCCGAGGTAATAATCGAGCGTTGCTCAGATCGGTTGATTCGTTAGACACATTAACAAGCTCGAAAACGTACTATAATCTTCATAAAAATTAGAGCGCGGAGATTTTGGCATGACATCCGATCGTCACGTTACACTGTTTCATTCACCAAACACGCGCTCTTCTGGGGCACTGACCCTGCTTAAAGAACTCAATGCTGATTTTGAATTGCACGTCCTCAATCTGAAGGCAAACGAACAGCGTGGAGCTGAATATCTAGCCATTAATCCAATGGGTAAAGTACCAGCGATAAAACATGGTGATGAATTGATTACTGAGCAGGTAGCTATCTTTTTATACCTTGCGGATCTGTATCCTGAAGCCAATTTAGCACCCGCGATCGGCGAACCGCTGCGGGGTACATATTTGCGCTGGATGGTCTATTATGGTTCCTGTTTCGAGCCAGCAATCGTCGATCGAGCGCAAAAAAATGCGCCAGCACCGCCTGCGATGTCGCCTTACAGTGACTACGATACGATGTTGAGTGCGTTGACCGTTGGCGAAGCCTCTCGGAACGAGAATCGATTATCCCAAGGAGATTACTTTCTGGGCGACAAATTTACTTCCCTAGATGTACTTTGGGGACATGCATTGAATTGGGTGACAATGTTTAAGCTGGTACCAATGCTGCCTGTAATTAAAGCCTATATCGATCGGATTAATACTCGCCCATCCGTGGTGTGGACGAGAGCAAAAGATGCTGAAATAGCTGCCAGTCAGAGCTAATCGATCGCTAGAGCCGCCAAGTTATCAAAATTTCTGGCGATCTCGCTGGTTTAGGATAATATACAGAAAGTTCCTATGAGGCATCAGGCTTTGGGTAGATATTCTTGGCAGATATCACCCAAGTTTTCAGGGAATCTGCGGAAACTTTCCGTCTAATAAATAATTCGACTGCTTCGTTTTACTAGTTAGGGCGAAGTTTGAAGATAGTTAGTGGTAGACAGGATAGTGTGTGAATCAGGATCTTTTGTTAAGATGTAGCTGATAAAATGTTGACAGCAATCGCGGAATATGGAAGCAGTGAATTTTTTCGTTCCTTCTCAAAGCTATCTTCAACGAGTAGCAGACCTATTTGAAGAGCATCGGAAAAAGATTCTCTACTTAGTCCCTACAGCGGAAGTAGAGCATATTGGAGCAACGTCAGTACCGGGGCTACTGACAAAGGGGGATTTAGATTTGCAAGTCTCGGTGTCGCCACAGGAGTTCGATCTAGCTGTTATTCTCTTGCAAACAGAATACTCAGATCATCAACTTGAAAATTGGACTGAATCGTTTGCCAGCTTTAAAGTTGAGAGAGACTCTGATATCCCAGTGGGGGTGCAGTTAGTGATTCAAGGTTCAGAAAGCGATATCTTTGTCAAAAGTCGGGAATTGTTGCTTGCACAGGCAGAAAGGGTAGAAGAACTCAATCGATTAAAGCAATGTCATTCAGGTGGGGATATGGATACCTACATCAAAAGCAAAGGTGAGTTCTTCACAGTGCTCCTTAAGAATAGTGTATGAAATCGCAGTCGAACAATCCCGTTGCACACCGACCGTTCAACCGCTTGGCGATCGTGCCGGGAACTACGCACTATGACATCTTAGCAACTACAGCAGTTGCCAATCTTGTCGCTTCTTTCTTAGCTGCACCGCCAGTAATAGAGAACTAGTTCTCCTTAACTCGATCGAGATCGATTCGCACGGCAATACCCCGATGACATTGAGGGCTATATAGATGGTAAGGATGGATTTATCAAAGAGATCGATAAAAAAGCACGAGTGTGGCGACGACTAGTCGGTGAATGCGGCGATCGGTTCTATCTCCGAGCGATCGAATCTATGGAAAATGTCATGGTAAACCTCCGATCGAATATGTGAGCCGATCTATAATGTTTCTAAGACTTCTGACTTGGGGAATCTGACTTTGGCCAGTGTTGCATACTTATCCGCTTCAGACCGATAGCCAGCCGCACAAGCGACAACTGTTGCAAAGCCTCTAGCCGAAAGTCCCAGTACCCGATCGTAATTGATAGGTTCGATTCCTTCCATCGGGCAGGTGTCCACACCGAGTAAGGCCGCACTAGTCATAAAGTTTCCCAGTGCGATGTAAGTTTGGCGCGTTGACCACTGATTGATACTAAAACTGCGCGCGCCATCCACCAAGTCACTAACGATCGTCTGCCGATAACCTGCGAGGGTATCGATACTACCGCCCCGAACTTCAGCAATACGGTGCATAAACCGATTGACATCCTCAGCAGTGAAATTCTTTTTAATTGCGAACACGACATAATGCGAACAGTCGGTAACTTGCGACTGATTCCAAGATAAAGGCTGGAGTTGCTCTTTGAGTTCTGGGCTGGTGATAATTAGAAATTTCCAGGGTTGTAGTCCATAGGAAGATGGCGTTAACACTAGGGCATCTTCTAAAGCTGTCCAGATTTCTGGAGCGATCTTCTTGGCTGGATCGAATTGTTTGGTGGCATATCGCCAGTTGAGATGTTCGAGTAAATCTGTCGTAGTGATGTGCTGCATTTGAATATCAGGTTAGAGTTCTGGTGGCGATCGTCAGCATCGGTGTAGACCTCTTTAGATTAACGCAAGCTTAGCTTGGCGATAGTGTGGCATCTGTAAAATGCTCGATCGCAGTATCCTCACACAACACGCACACCGCAATTAGCCAGGAAGAGAGATCCGGTCGTGGTAGCGTCTGTTGCCCACTCATCCATGTTGCTCTCGATCTGCTGGGTGTCTATTTAGCAGCTTCAAATCCTGCTAGTACAATTTTGCCCCGTGCCTTACCGCTTTCTATCAGCGTGTGAACCTGTTTGAGATTGGCAGCATCAATCGGCGAATACTGCTCTGTCATCGTTGTCCGCAGAATGTCCGCATCGACTAGGCGCGAGACTTCATTGAGGAGTTTGCCCTGCTCGGCGAGATCGGGGGTATTAAAGATCGATTCTCATTCTGAGAGGCTCCGCCAACGGGTGAACATTAGTTCCCAATGCACCGATACAGACTTACGTTTAAATCGGTTGATATCCAGCACAGCCGGATCGTCGATGAGTCCAAACCGCCCTTGGGGTGCGATGAGTTCGGAAATCTCATCGAGATGGCGATCGGTTTGAGTTGTCGAAAAGACGAATGCAGGTGCGCCCAATCCCAGCTTGGCAACCTGTTCGGCAAGGGGTAAGGTATGGTCGATAATGTGATGTGCGCCCATTTCTTTGACCCAAGCTACTGTCTCCGCTCGTGAGGCGGTGGCGATAACGGTCAAATCGGTCAAGGCACGCGCTATTTGGATCGCGATCGAGCCAACACCGCCAGCTCCACCAATAATTAGAATTGCTGGAGCAGCTCCAGGTACAGCCTTCTTCACATCTAATCGATTGCCGAAGGCAGGCCAAAGGCCATCGAATAACATTTCCCAAGCGGTAATCGATGTCAGGGGCAATGCGGCAGCAGCAGCCCAATCTAGTGTCTTCGGTTTCGTACCGACGATCCGCTCGTCCACGAGATGATATTCGGCATTGGTACCAGGTCGCCCAATTGCCCCTGCATAAAATACTTCATCCCCAGGTTGAAACAATGTTACCTCCGGCCCAACCGCAGTCACAATCCCGGCAGCATCCCAACCCAATACTTTCCAGTTTCCCGCTTCCGGTTTGGCACTGAGCCGAACTTTAACATCGACAGGGTTGACAGATATAGCTTTAACCTCGACGAGCAGATCTCGTCCGGTGGGTGTTGGCGTTGGTAGCTTGATATCGACTAGGGCTTCAGGGCGATCTATGATACCAGGCTGTTGAAAACCAATTGCACGCATGTTTGACCTCTTAATGTGCTATTCACCTATGCTAGGTTTTACGATCGGTTAAGTAAAGTACGCACATTTTTTGTACATAGTATCAAAAAGGATACTGTCAATGACTAAAATTCGACATTCTCGGCTCGATTGCAATCCTGGCTGTTCGGTTGAGGCGACGATTAGCTCGATCGAGGCAAGTGGAAATGCGTTATCTTATTTCATCTATTAAACGGGACATTACGCTTTAACGAACTGCGGCGGCACGTACCCGAAGTCACACAGCGAATGCTGACTAATCAGCTTCGAGAACTGGAGGTAGATGGGTTAATCGTGCGAAAGGTCTACCCACAAGTTCCGCCCAAAGTAGAGTACAGCATTTCGCCATTGGGACGTAGTTTAGAACCCGTACTTCTGGGGTTGAAAGATTGGGGGGATGAAAATATTGGTCTGTTTGGTCAACTCGCTAACGAGTCGCCATCTCCGGCAAGCGACTAGCAGCCAACGTTAACTCGATCCCTCGATCGTCGATAGTTCAGATGGCGCAGGAATGCGATCGTTTCAATTGCTCGTTACGAGCTTCGATGACATGAAAGCCGAGCGTCGCTTGAGCATAGATGCTGATTCGACTCGGCTGTCGTGAAATGGTCGCTTAGTATAACCTCTCAGTTAGAAACGACAAGCATCAACAAAATTACTCATTCTAGATTGAATATCGATAATCTGATCGATCCATTCATTTATAGGTTGTACACTTAAGGGAATTGTGTTGTTTGTAATCGACACAACACACTCATCTCCTAAAACTATTGGAGGAAGTATCATTGATGTTCTATTGAAGTTTTTTATGGACAAAATATTCTGTCCCCAAACTCCTCTCTCAATTAAATTTTTTCTTCCTACTGAGAGTAAGAGTCTTAGTCGTTCTGAATATCTCCCCTGTAAAATGCCACTTTCTAACTTTTCTAATTTAGCTTCGACTAAATGCTTAATTTTTTCTAAGTCAGGAAGTCCAGCATTTTTTAGGGATTCTTGAAGCCACTCTTCAACATGGATATTATCTCGATATTTAGCAGCTTGTGTAGCGATAATAAAAAATGCGAATCCAGGATCTGCCATATCTTTAAAAGATTGTATTCTTTCACCCCAAACATCATAATCTTTTGGTACATTCAAAGAATGAAATAGCTCTTCAGGTAAATTAAGACAGAGAGTAGCTAATGCAGAAGAAAATTTATATGCTTCAATAGTTTCGCCGATCCCAATTGAATTAGCTAAACAGTGGGCTGCGACTGAGTAAATTGCTAGTTCAGGGTTGTATAAATTTTGCAATCTTTCTTTCTCAATTCTAGATTTTTCTACTAGTCTATAATTTTCATCAAGAAATGAAAGCCCCTCTTGTATGACTTGCAACTCCGCGTATGTAGCTGTAACTTCAGTTAATGAAGTCATACTGAAAGGCACACGAATAATACGTTCATCAGATTTGTAGAACGTAGTGAAAAGAATAGGTCTATCTTTTCTAGGCGTACCATCAGCACCAAATTCAACACCAGTAGAATATCTGTAGTGCCAAGTCTTACCAATACAATTATTTAAATTAACATAGTATTTTTCGGTATAGTAAGTTGAAAGTCTGGCTCTGGCTCTCTCAGAATTAGCACTTACTATTCTATGAAACTCTTGTTCATTTTGATTAGTCCATGCGTTGATGGCATTATAAATAAAGATTAACTGCTTTTGCCCCCAGAGAGTAGATGTATGATCTAACCAGTGTGTTAGCTCATGTGTACAGGTAGAATAAAATTTTACTATTGAATTGTGATTTGCTTGCAGCACATTTTTTTGTGAGTTTAAGTCTTCATTCCTGAAATGATTAATGCTTTTAAAAAGCTGATTAAAAGTTTGCATTTCTAAATAGTCAAGACAAACTATTTGTGAAAGGTCGTCATAAGATCCGATCGTTTCAAGATTGGCAAATATTCCAAATTTCCTAGCATAATTATTAAGGTTTTGAACACTTCTTCTGTTTTTAGATTCGACCATAACTAATTTTGCTAATTCTTGGATATATACAACAGCATTTTATCACGCCTGTAAAAACTACCTTATTGCTTTGCACCTGGAGTTACAGCAAATCTCGATCTTAAATATATTACTAACATCATCCCGTACAGCTAGATATCGATCGCGCCTAATGCAGTCAGAGTAGCTTGCTGTGCCGCTGTCAATCCGGTTGTGCCCCGAATATTCAGCTTTTCGGACGATCGATCGACTCCGAATGGTTGAGAAAGTAACCCGCGATCGCATTATCGTGAAAAAGATCACCATCACAACCGCTTAAATTGGTGCTTAACTTCTAATCTTGACTGGTGTAGACCGAGTGTAAATGACAGACTTTTAATAGTCCGCAGATCCAGACTCGATTCGGCAGAGCCGACGTTACACGATCGCACACACCCCGGAGAGATTATGAACCTTTGCCAAAGCCTTCGCCATTACGGGCAATCTGTCTGGCTCGACGATCTCGAACGGAATTTGACGATCGCGGGTCAGTTACAGCGATCGATCGACGATGGATTGCGCGGCTGGCTCTCAAATTTTACGAGCTTAGAACAGGCAATTCGATCGGGAGATTACGATCGAGACTTTCAAGCGATCTCGCATTATTCAGATTCAGATCCAACCTCGATCTATGAATATCTGACGATTCAAGATATGCAGTTAGCCGCCGATCTGATGAAAGCGGTATACGATCGCACCCATGCTACCGATGGTTTTGTCAACTTAGATTTGTCGCCCTATGTGGCGATCGACACTCAGGCAACTTTAGCTGAAGCCAGACGGCTGTGGCAAGCAGTAGGTTGGTCTAATTTAATGCTCAAGATTCCCGCAACTGCGGCTACACTACCAGCGATCGAACCACTCATCGCTGAGGGTATCAATGTTAATGTGACCTTACTTTGTTCCCAAATTGTCTACGAACGGGTTGCAGAGGCATATTTGAGGGGTCTAGAAGCCTTATCGATTGAGGGGAAAGAAGTCAGCAAAGTTGCGAGTGTGGCTAGTTTTTCAATCGGTCGTATAGATGAAGCGGTTGCTAACTTGAAAACCACCGCACAGCAACAAGCCTTACGAGAGTCCCTGCTAGGTCGTGTCGGCACCGCTCAAGCAAAGGTCGTATATCGGCAATATCAAGCCATCTATCAAACCGATCGCTGGCAGTCGTTAGCGCGGCTGGGGGCGCAACCACAGCGATTGTTATGGGATCTTACCAACATTGATTCGGCTCGATTTTCTGCCCAGCATTACATCGAATCCCTTGTCGGTGCAGGCACAGTAATAGCACTATCTCCACAGATTATCGAAAATTACGATCGATTCAGCCCGACACAAGCTAGTCTCACCGCCGATGTCGATCTTGCCCGACAAACGTTAGAGCATCTGGAGCAGATTGTGTCGCTAGAGACGATCGCAGATCGATTACTGGCAGAGGAATTACAACGATCTCAGGATGCTTACCAACAATTGTTGGGCACAATTCTCCAACGGAGCAACTGAGCAAAAGTATAAATCAGAAAACCAGTCTAACCGAAGGTCGCAGTTACAACAGATGAAATCGTGCTGATATCCGCCCGATCGATGGCTCTCGCCAGACCAGTAATATTACACATACAGGTTTCACAGTCCATCTCATCGCGGAGAATGCACTTACCAACGCTGTCACCATTGAAGTTCAAGCTCTCAACTCGGTTAGCCACCGAGCAGTCTGCGGGACTGTGAATGATATGCTCTTCGTCAAACAGAAACTCATTCACCGTCGGCTGATTGAAGGGGAATAATTGCCAGCCATACTTCTGAGCTGCTGCCACGATCGCCTGCTTGAGCTGTTGACGCTCGATCGGTGTAAATGCCACCGGATCGGTTTTAGAAGCTGCTGTGGTGCCAGAAACCACGATTCCGCGCAGCTTTTCGATGTTGGCAACCAGCCAGTCGATGGTTGCTGAAAATTGGTCGATCGCCGATCTGGTGAGGGTCAGATGTACATACGCACCTCGTTCAGAGCGATCGATATTCCGCGCGATCGCGGCGGTCATCCCGGTTAATTCTTTGTAGCGATGACTGGCAAAGAAGCCTAGCGGATCTCTAGCTTGATTATGAGCATCTGGCAACCCATCCAGGCTCACGAAGACGCTGACCGATCGCGGCAATGATGGCAGCTTAATCGAGCCATTTGTTACTACCCAGACTACTGGAAATAATGCGGCGGCTTGCTCGATCGCTTTGGGTGCGAGTGCAGGTTCTCCGCCCACCAGCGTGACATGAACGATGCCTTGCTTTTGCAGCCGCTCTAACGTTTCAAATACTTGTGCTTCTTTACGTTCGTGGTCTGGTTTTGATAGCTGTAAGTATCCCTGTACCCGATCGTGTTGCGTCCATTCTGGTGGGTAAACATAGCAATAGTGACATCCCGCATTACAGCGATCGGTAATTTCGATCGATGCGGCAAATTTGGTGCTGCTACCCCGCAGTAGATGTGATGCCACAGTTGCGGTTGCCTGCGCGATCGTTACGGTGCGCTGAAGCTTCTCGGTGAGAGAATAAGGCGGTTGATAAGGCACGAATGTGGGGGTAGACATTTTCATTAAAAATGAAGTGCTATCACCTATCGTAGAACATAAGTTATTTTCACGGTCGTTATCCATTGATGCTCATGGTAAAATTACATGGAGGAAGGTTTAGATCGCTAATAGAGTAGGAAATTTTATTTTCTACGTTCAAAAATCTCGTTCAAGATCGAATACTTGTATAGCTTAAAGCTAAAATATTATTCACCCAAGAGCGTAGATTTAACAGCTTAGAAGTTATGGGGAAAAGTTCCGCCAGACAAGTAGAAGGTGTTAACGGCCTTTGAAACAACTAAGGTCGAAATAGTCTAAGTTTTATGAGAGGCATCAAGCCAGAGCGTTCTTTTCTTATTAACCACTTACAGGTTGTAAACTTCTCTAATTTTGGTGAGAAATTAGAAGAGGGAGCGGAAGACCATTTATCTATAGTTCGGTCATATTTGTCTCCCCTTTTGACAATAGATTCATCTATAGGCTCAATTCTCATCAGGCTCTAACTATTAAAAACTCATTTCACATTGTCCTGTGACGTGGCGGCGTTCTTACCCCTTTGCCTGGTGAGCGACTACCATTTAAAGGTCGTAGGTGCGGAGAATCAATCTGTTAATTCAAGTGGCATTACTGCTACTTGAATTAGTGAGTTTAGCCAATTTCTTCCGAGAGATCGGGGAGATTTTAGTAACTCAGAGAATCACTAGTAGCGGAAGGTTTTATAGGATATTAATAGATATTACTCTAGTTGTGGAAGCTGCCAGAGGCTATCGAACTAATGAATGCCTTGGTGATAAAGTCTCTTCGAGACAACTCGTTTAGCCCTTTAGAGTTATGTCAGTAATGTCATGATAATATCTAATGTCCAGATATCGATCGATACCTTTCTCTTTCAACCTCAAATTAATTACTGATGGTACAAACTACATTTACAAAGCAGAAAAGGGAACTCGAAAAAGCAGTAGCTTGGATCGAAAAAATTCGCGCTCAAGAAGTGCGCCAGCGTCGTTATAACGATCGCGATGAATTAGAAGAAGAAATTAGAGAAGCCTATGTAGATCATTCACCCGAAGAAATTGCCCATAAAGCGATCGAGATTGTGCGTGAAGTAGTGAGTCAACACGCTGCTCGTCAACAAGCTAATTCAGCAAATCGTGGAACTTTTGCCTGGAGTGGTATTAATGTTGAACTAACCGTCCCCCAATTACGCACGCTTCAAAGTGCCCATGTGATATTTAGCGAACTGGTTAGAAAATTGCCGCGTCGTAATCCTAAATTAGTATACAATACTTCGATCGACAATCGCCCAGCATTCGCTCATATCAAGCAGAGACACGAAAAAACAGAAATTCGATATACTCCCTACGAAGAAGAAGCAAGTAATCGAATTCGCACCTATGAAGAAAAGCATCAAGTTATCAGTCACTATACACAAAAAATAGAAATTGACTACGGGTTGGAAATCAAAAAGTTAACAGAATTAAATGAGATGGTGGACGATCTCGGTACTGCCATTCAAATTGCAATCGATGAAGCTAATACGAAAGGACGTAGCAACGACCCACTTATCGATGATTTAATTCAGAGAATTGGATCGGTATTACTAGAGAAATTACCTTTAGATTCCTCGATCGATCCTTAAATGAAAACTCCATCGATTCAATTATCTCTAGCAGGAGATCGACGATTGATTCGTCTTACTCAAGCAACAGCAATAATTGCTTATCATCAATTTTCTAGTGTTAATCCTAGATATTTGATGGGAAAAATAAGATCTTTCAATAGTAAAGATCGCCTTTTGTACAATCTATGGAATTCCTCCTACTTTACTATCCTAGATCGGCAAGATATTAGAACTATCGAATCCGAATTAAATCGGCAAATTATCGATAATAGCTTGTGCTTAGTGGAAAATGAAGGTAAATTATTTGATGGCAATACAAATGCAGTAGATATTTGTAAAGGCTCTATCCCTAGTAGTTATATCTTCCGTTATGGCATGAAGTTTACGGTAGAACCCATTGTCAAAAGCAAAATGCTTGGCATGAAAAATCTAGATCTATTTTGGCAAGATCGAGATTTTAATTTTCACTATGTTCGTTATTGTGGTTTACTATCCTCTCCCCGCCAACAGCAGGTAAAATTACGATTTTGCCATCCTCTAGACTTGTTGAAAATCTGGACTTGTACTGTAGCTGAGTTTCAACCTCGACAAATTCTGATGATTCAAAAAATCTATCCATGCAAAGGATTCTACTTGAAATAGATTGAGTACTACAACTCTCGATCGAGATTCCGTAGATCTATGTTTGGACGGCTCCTAATCCAGTCAGAGTGGCTTGCTGCGCGATCGTCAATCCTGTTGCACCCTGAATATTCATGCCCTCATACAATCGATCGGCTCTGAGGGTTTTGAGACACTCACCCGTGCTGACATCCCACAGTTTAATCGTCTCATCCTGACTCCCACTCGCCAGCATCCGACCATCTGGGCTAAAGCTGAGGGAATAAATAGAGCCAATGTGTCCCTGCAATATATGTAGGCAGCGACCATCTCGCACGTTCCATAAGCGAATCGAACCATCGAAACTACTGCTGGCAAGAGTTTGACCGTCAGGGCTAAATCTCACCGACCAGATACTACCCACATGACCGTTGAGGACATGTATGCAGAGATCGCTAGACAGATCCCAGAGCCTCACCTCCCCGTCAAAATGTCCGCTGGCGATGAGGCGATTGTTTGGACTGAATCGGACAGAATAGATGCCACTGGGCGTATCTAGTACCTTGATACACCGACCGTCTGACACGTTCCATAGTCGCACGGTGGTATCTTGACTACCGCTGGCAAGCGTTTTTCCATCTGGACTGAAGCTAGCCGACCAAATCCAACCAGTATGACCCGCTAAAACTTGCAAACACCGACCATCTGACACGTTCCAGAGTCGCACGGTGGTGTCTTGACTGCTGCTGGCAAGCATTTTTCCGTCTGGACTGAAATTGGTCGAATAAATACCACCGTCATGACCTGGCAATACATGTAAGCACCGACCATCTGCCACATGCCACAGTCGCACGGTTTGGTCGTTACTGCCACTGGCTAAAATCTGACGATGAGGATTCCAGCTCACCGTCCAGACCCAATCAGTATGACCTGTCAACACTTTGAGGCATCGATCTCGATCCCACAGCCGAATCGAACAGTCTAAGCTGCCACTCGCAAGCATCTGACCATCAGGGCTGAAACTCACTGAGTGAATGCCACCTGAATTTCCCTGGAGGACTCTGAGGCACCGACCGTCTGCCACATTCCACAGGCGAACGGATAGATCGTTGCTGCCACTAGCGAGGATCTGACCGTCGGGGCTAAAGCAGACCGTCCACACCCAGCTCGAACCATCATGCAGAATATCGATACATCGATCGCTGAAAATATCCCACAACCGAATCGAGCCATCCCAACTGCCACTAGCGAGGATCTGACCGTTGGGACTAAAGCTCACCGAGTAAACCCAGCCAGTGTGACCCAGGAAGGTCTTGATACATTGCCCAGCGGCGACATCCCACAGCCGCACCGAACCATCCGCACCGCCGCTAGCGAGGATCTGACCGTCAGGACTAAAACTGACCGAGATGACTCCACCCTCATGCCCCAGCAAGGTCTTAATACATTGCCCAGAGGCGACATCCCACAGGCGAATGGTCGCATCATCACCACCACTAGCGATCGTTTGACTGATGCCGGAGTTAACACCAACAGGACTCAAGCTCATCGTCCACACCCACCCAGTATGCCCCAACAAGGTGTTGATACATCGACCGGAAGCAACATCCCACACTCGCACGATCGCATCATCGCCGCAACTGGCAAGGGTGCGACCATCATGGCTAAAATTAACCGCTCGCACGCCATTCGTCTGTCCCTGGAAGGTTTTCAGACACCGACCGGAGGCGAGATCCCATAAGTGAATGGCCGAGTCCTCACTGCCACTGACTAGCATCTGACCGCTCGCCGACGGCAGATCGACCCCAACGGGGCTGAAGTTGACCGAGTAGACCCAACTGCGATGCCCTTGCAGTGTCAAAAGCTGTTTGCCATCTACCACCTGCCACAAGCGGATCTTACCATCGGCATCGCCTGTAACCAATCGATCGCCATCGGGACTAAAAGCTAATGAAGTAACGCAACTGAAAGTCTCGGCAAACACCGATTTGGCAAGATCGGTATTGCGAAGATTTACTCCTACCAAGTTGGCTTGGCGTAGGTCGGCTTGCCATAAAGATAGTTCGGAAAAGTCCCAGCCACGTAAATCGGCTTGTAAATGGATGAGGAGGTTGAGGAGGTTTCCGGCCAGATAATTCGACTGAGGTGCTTGTTGTTGCCGCTCCAGCATGGCTTTCAACTGCTGTTCGATCGCTTGAGGATGCCCGAACTGAAGCGTTAAATCTTCAACGATCGATCTCCCGATTAACCGCTCTTGCATCTGGCGGATGTAGTCTTTTGCCTGAGCTTTGACGCTCGCGTGCAGCTTTAATTGTGTTGGTGTTTGCGTGGTAATTTCTGCAACGATACAGCGGACGAATCGATCGGTAATATATTCCAACACTACAGGCTGAAGCGAGAACCGTTCGGCTTCTTTTTCGATTAACGATCGCCGCAACAACGACTGAATCGTATTTGGGAGTTGACGTTTGGAGGTAGTAGTGAGAAGGTCTTCACTTAATTCAAACAATGAAACAGGCTCGCGGTTAATCGCCAACCAAAAGATAATTTCCCGTTCGAGTTCCGACAATCGCTCGAATTGTCGCTCAAGTAGGTCTCGAATGTCATCAAAGATCAACATCCCCTGTCCGACATAATTTAAAACCTCGATAATTCTGCCATTAAACAGTTCTTGAGTTGTCGCTGCTACCAGCTTTAGTGCCAAGGGATTGCCACCATAATGAGCGATTAAAGTTTCCCATTCAGATTCTGTCCCCGTAAATTTTCCTTGATACCGAAACAGTTCTCTGCCTGTTTCTGAGTTAAGTCCCTTGAGCAATAATGTTTTTACCGATCGATCCGCACCTTCGAGCGGCACGATCTCTTTAGGCTTTTCGCGGCTGGTAAGTAACAAACAACTCTGATGAGCTACCTCGCCAATCTCCTTGAATAGTTGCCCGTAGCCTTCATAACCCGATCGATATTGTCCGGTTTGTCCGGCACTGAGGATCGTCTCAGCATTGTCTAGAATCAGCAGACAGCGCGAGGATCGTAAGCCCTCCATCAGCTTAACCATTCTGGCATCTAAGCTGTTGGGTAGTGCGATATCCTCTCCGAGTGCCCGCAATAACAAGGGCAGTACGCTCTCTAACCACTCTTCAAACGGTGGGGCGTTTTGGAGCGATCTCCATACCACTACCTCAAACTCCGATCCAATTTCCCGTATCAGTTTCGCGGCTAATGTGCTTTTGCCCATCCCACCAATTCCCAGAAGTAGGACTAGACGACACTGTTCCTCTATTACCCATCGCTTGAGCTGCATGATGTCTTCATGCCGTCCACAGAAGATCGAAGTATCGATAATAGCGTTTCCACAATCTGTCTGGGGTTGATGCGATCGATTTTCATGCTGGGAGGCTTCGCCAACGATTATCTCCTCATCATTATTTGGTCGAGTATAATCGCTTTTGCTTAACTCCAATCCAAAGGCGCGGAATGCCCACTGTAATGATTGCTTATCTACAGGTTCCGATCGTCCTAACAGTTTGGCGATCGTATTGAGGGATAATCCCATCCGTTCGCTGAGTTCTTCGAGCGTAAATCGATCTCCGGCATTCTCAGCCAACTCCGCCCGTACTTTTGCCGTTTGAAATTTGTCCCAACCCTGCGCTGTCAGAATGACTCCTCTGTAGCGTTTAGCTTTTTGTAGTTGCATCAAGTCACCCAGAACGAGGACATTGCCTATCTAAAGTATAGATGCTCGACCCTCAAAACAAAGCTTAACTTGAGCTTATCTTCACACCTATCTTGGGAAACTTGACTGGTTTAAATTAGGCAAATGCTCAAAACTAAGCATAGTTCGCATTAAATCATTAATCGATCGCCTGATTCGGATCGACTTAGTAGAAATAACGATCGATCGAAGCTTGTCACAAGAAACAATGGTGTTTCGTCTTATTTTATAGAATGCTTGAGAGGGTTCTTTGAATATGAATGAAAAGAAAGCGTTAACAGACCACCCGATTCATGAATTTCTAGCAGAACGCTGGAGTCCTTATGCCTTTAAGGATCGATCTGTTTCTCAGTCCGATCTGTGCTCGTTATTCGAGGCGGCGCGGTGGTCAGCATCATCCTACAACGAGCAACCTTGGAGTTATATCGTCGCCACCAAGGAAAATCCCGACCAGTTTCAACAACTGCTATCTTGCTTAGTCGAAGGAAATCAATTTTGGGCAAAAGATGCTCCAGTGCTAGCTCTGGGCATTGCCAGCCACAAATTTGCGCGGAATGGCGAAGATAATCGATCGGCTATTCACGACCTCGGACTTGCCACTGGCAATTTAGTCTTAGAAGCGACCGCACGAGAGCTTTGCGTCCATCAAATGATTGGCATCTTACCTGAGAAAGCCCGCGAAATCTTCGATATACCTACAGATTCTGAGGCATGGACGGGGATCGCGATTGGTTATCGAGGCGATCCGATGACACTGCCAGATGCCCTCAAAGAGCGCGATTTAGCACCAAGACAACGGAAGCCGCTAGCACAATTTGTATTTACTGGGAAATGGGGTAAGGCATCAACATTGGTGTTGAAGTAATTATCTCTAAACAGACTAATTCAACAGGAGGGAAATAATCAAATTAACTCTCTAGAAATTGTCAATCGAGCTTATATTTACCTAAATAAAAAAGATATCCCTAATTACTTTTCATTTTGGAAGTTTAGATCGACACAAATGTGATGAATGCGGCACTAACCCCAACTTAATCGGAGGTTTGCAGATGAAGATTTTTGTAGCAGGCGCGACGGGCGCGATCGGTCGTCCGCTCATTGTCGAATTATTGAAGCACGGATATCAAGTATCTGCGCTCACCCGTTCGCTAGCAAAGGCACGAAGTTTAACCGAATTAGGCGTGGAACCAGCGATCGCTGATGTCTTCGATCCAGCAGCAGTCGGAACTGCAATCGCCCACATTCAGCCAGAGGTAGTCATCGAACAACTCACCGCTCTGCCCAAAACCTATACTGGCGAGTCGATGAGTGCAGCCGCAGCCTTGAATGCACGCATCCGGCTCGAAGGTGGGGGTAATGTATTGGCAGCAGCACAAGCGCATGGCGTGCGGCGTTATTTGAGACAGTCTATTGCCTTCTGGGGAAGTCCTGGCGCAGGGTTGGCAGATGAAGCAACACCTTTAGCCATAGCAGCTTCGCCCGCAGTTGCAGCAGATGCTCGCACGGTGACTGAAATCGAGCACCGACTGCTCAAAATTCCCCATCTCGAAGGGATCGTCCTCCGCTATGGCTTCTTGTACGGTTCTGGTACTTGGTTTTCTCCCGATGGCGATGTTGCCGCCCAAGTGCGACAGCAACAGTTCCCGATCGTGGGGAATGGGGCAGGCGTGTGGTCGTGGGTTCACATTGAGGATGCGGCGATCGCTACGGTTGCAGCAGTAGAACGAGGTAATCCAGGCATTTACCTCATCGCGGACGATCGCCCCTTGGCAGTACGCGAATGGCTGCCAGCTTTTGCCCGATCGATTCAGGCACCCCCACCGCCCCAAGTATCGGTTGAGGCTGTGCTGCAAATCGGTGGTGCGGATGCTGTTTATTACGGTACTCAGATGCGCGGGGTATCGAATGCCAAGGCAAAACGCGAACTTAATTTTCAGCCGAGATCGTTGGCATGGTTAGAAACTGCCGCTGTCTGTAACATTTAACCGATCGATATTTCAACCTGATTCAATCGCAGCCGTGAGGCAGCGGCGAAGCACGTCTCATTTCTCGACAGTTGAGGTTTATCGCTCAGGACGAACAAAGATGAAGATTGCTATCTACGGAACCACGATCGTCGTCATCCACGCGATCGTCAACGGACTACATGGTCTATCACATGCGGAAATTCCCGTTCCTCTCTCTCTGCTTCAGAGTCTATTTGTCGGGATTGCGATCTTTCCGCTGCCGATCGTCGCCGCCATTTTACTGTGGACACCGTTTTACCGGATTGGTAGCTGGCTCTTACTAGTTGCAATGGCTAGCTCGCTCCTGTTCGGATTCTACAATCATTACCTGGTCGTTAGCCCAGACCATGTATCGCAAGTTTCCTTTGCAGGTTGGGGTCTACTATTCCAAGTCACCGCTTTGCTCGTATTTCTTGTGGATGGATTAGGCTGCTGGATTGGGATCTGGGCATTGAAAACAATTCAGCAACCGGAGGGTGTCGGATGAATTCTCTCGAAGATTTTAACCACCATCGTCCACTCCTGTTCTCGATCGCCTACCGAATGCTCGGCACTGTCACCGATGCTGAGGATATGGTGCAGGAAACATTTCTCCGCTGGCAACAGACGACAAGCGAAACGGTACGTTCGGCAAAGACTTATCTGACCAGCATTATCACACACCTCTGTATCGACCACATGCGATCGGCGCGCGTGCGACGCGAACAATATGTCGGCACCTGGCTACCAGAACCGATGCTAACGCAGGAATCCGGTAATCCAGCCGATCTCATCGAATTAGCCGACTCGCTCTCGATCGCCTTTCTGATGGTACTAGAGCAGTTATCGCCGATCGAACGCGCGGTATTTCTACTCCGCGATGTATTCGATTATGACTATGACGAAATTAGTCCGATGGTTGGTAAAAGCCCCACCAACTGTCGCCAAATTCTCAAACGGGCAAAACAGCACCTCACCGCACAACGTCCGCGTTTTCCAGTCTCACAGCAGCAGCAAGCACAGATTACAACCCAATTTTTAGATGCTTCCACCAATGGCGATTTACCAGATTTGCTACTGTTGCTCGCCAAAGATGTAACGTTTTTGTCGGATGGCGGGGGTGAGGTTGTTGCAACTATTAAACCAATTCATGGAGCAGCAAAAATAGCACGGATGTTGTTAGCAATTCGTCGTAAATGGCTGTTTAATTCTGTGTCTCATTTAGCTGAAATTAATGGACAGGCTGGCATTGTTCGATACCTAAATGGCAATATCTACAGCGCGACCACACTAGAAATCGTCGATGGTTATATTCACTCCATTTACTGTGTGCGAAATCCTCAAAAGCTAGAGCGGATTTACCAAGAACTATCTTTAAAGTAGCGATCGTAATCCGTCTCAAATCGAGCCAATCGTCAGATTTTTCATCGATTTCATGCTTAGTCAAAACGAGCGATTCTATTCTCATTCTATCACCGTTGGTGATAGCCTGCCGTTAAGCACAGCATCTACCTTAGCAGAGAAGCTACACCAACAAAATTTTATTAAACAATGAGGTTTTAATTATGAAATTACGTCTAGTTTGGATTTTCATCAGCGTGATATTTATGTGTTTTCTATTTTCACCACCAGCCTTTTCCGCAGCTACCCAATGTGGAATCCATAAAGGAGATGGCTGGCGATGTGCCAAAGACAATTATCAAGCTGACACGATCCGAATCGGCAATGAGTCAACTCAGTCTGTCTCTTTTAAAGTCGGCATCTGGACTAGCACTTGTGGCAAAAAAGGATCTGAAATATCTAATAATAGTTTTTCTGTCGGATCGAGATCTTTTACCACAGTTCCATTGATTGCAGCTAAAGCTAATCAGTGCGTGGAAATGTTTGTTTATGATTGCTCGACAGATGCCTGTTCAAAAGTTCTTTCCGCCCATACACTTTAGCAAAAATGCCAACCTCGATCGAGCCTATTTCAGCGATCGCTAGACCATGACTCGATTCTCATTCTGAGAGGCTTCGCCAACGAGAAATAATTGTATTTCCAAAGTAGATTTACACATCATTTTCTAAATAGGAGCATCAAAATGTTACCTAATAATCATCCGCCAATCGTATTTATTCACGGACTCTGGCTGCATGGCGAATCTTGGCACAAGTGGCTAAATTTCTTCCATCAACACGGTTACGACGCGATCGCTGCCACTTGGCCAGGAGATGGGGATACCACCGCAGCAACTCGCCAGAACGCCAATGCTCTCGCAGGTTATGGCGTGACCGAGATTGCCAACCATATCGCCAAACAGCTCCAACAGTTCCAGCAACAGCCGATCCTCATCGGTCACTCTTTCGGTGGAATTCTCGCTCAAAACCTGCTGGGACGCAACCTTGCCGCCGCAGCAATCGCGATCGATCCTGCCCCGATTAAGGGCGTACCTGAGTTGCCTTTCTCAGCACTCAAATCGGCCTTCCCAGTGCTGGGAAATCCTTGCAACTTTAAACTAGCTGTATCCCTGACCGAGCAACAGTTTCGCTTCAGTTTCACCAATGCTGTTTCCAGACAGGAAGCCAGAGAACTGTACGAAATGTATGCAATTCCTGCTCCAGGGAAACCGCTATTCCAAGCGGCTACGGCAATGTTCAACCCCAACTCAGCGGTGAAGATCGATGTCGCCAACCCGACTCGCGGCCCACTATTGCTGATATCGGGCGCAAAGGACAACACAGTCCCGCCTGTAATCGTCAAGAGTACGCTCAAACTGTATCGCAGGTCGCCAGCCGTGACAGATTTCCAAGAATTCGCAGGTCGCGGTCACTCGTTGACGATCGACAGCGGTTGGCGGGAAATTGCCGAATCTTGTCTAGACTGGCTGGATTCTCAGCGACTGAAATCGAAGATCGAAATGCGATCGCTCACATCTTGCACCAGTACATAACAACTGATTTTCGCAGGAGTCAAAATATGAGAAAAAGGGCGTGTAAAAACATTGATGAGAACAGTGAATACCATTCTCCCGTACGCCCAATTAATACTCTACACGTTGTTAGAGCTGATGCCCAGTCCCTATCAGAAACTTAGTCTCCAAGCTAGTTTCGCTCTATTTATGGAACCTAAGAATGGTCAAATGTTACCAGAACATGGGGTGATTAAATCACCTGCGGCTTTGAGCAGATTTTTCAATGAATATGGGTGGCCAACCAGAGCCGTGATTCGTACGACTCGCCAACATATTTTGAAACAGTTGAGTAATTACACAGCCAAAGGACAAAGACCTTACTTGCAGGTAATTATCGATCTGACTACATTGGAGAAAAGGGGGAAATTCAAAGCATTTGCAACGTTGATACATATTCTCAACGGTAAGCGAGGACTGCATTTGGTTGTACTGTACTTAGTCGTTGGACAGTGGAGAATACCTTGGGCGTTCCGTTCCTGGCGTGGTAAAGGCACAACTACTCCTGCTCAATTGGGGCTAAAATTGCTCCGCACCTTGCCCAAGAAACTCACTTACCGCTTTCGAGTCCAAGTATTAGCCGATACTGGATTTAGTAGTGTCGAATTCCTCAACGGGGTCAAAAAACTTCGTCATCAAGCAATTGTTGGTATACCGAATAACCGGAAACTGGCAGATGGGAGACAGATGAAGATGCTAGGCAAGAAGGGTCAACAAGTTAAGCTATCAGGTTTAGAGGGCGTGGTTACGGCTTCCTGGTTCTACTTAAAACGGGATGGTAAGTTGGAGAAAAGATTTGTGATTTCGACCCGCGCTCTTAAAGGCAGTACGATTGCTTGGTGGGGCAGTCGTCGATGGGCAATTGAAGGATTTTTCAAGACTGCTAAATATCGATTTGGGCTGGCTAGCTTCGGTCAACAAACACTTTTAGGTGTATACCGTTGGCTGCTTCTGAGCTTTATTAGTTTTGTACTCACCCACTGGGTCTATTTATCCTCAAACGTAAGCCTTCCGCCTGAGTGGAGACAGGAATCTGAGCTGGCACTTCAACAGTTAATGCCACAGATCGCAGTGAGTTTACTTTTAGTAGAAATCGATCGGAAGCGAGACTTTCTGCTCTCGCAGGGTCTTGCCTTGGAATTAGTCTCGATCTAAATCTAGTACTTATATTCTGGTGCAAGATGTGAGATCGCCCATCAAATTTGAATTGTAAATATTATCCGAAGAAAACCAATGAACCATAACAATTTAACCGCTGCCGAACAAGCCGCAGCGACCGATACTATCTTAGATATCGATCGAGACGTTCAAGCTAAAAAGGGGCCAGATCTGCGAAAAGATCATCCCAAAAGTCATGGCTTAGTTTGGGGAGAATTTATCATTGCAGATAATATTCCTGACTCGTTCAAAGTAGGTATCTTTTCCCAGCCGAAACCCTATCCAATTTGGGTGCGGTTTTCCAATGCTTCCGATGCCGAAAAACGCGGCAAACTCAAATCGGATCTCGAACCTGATGTTCGGGCAGTTGCCATCAAACTTCTAGAAGTAGCAGGTGAAAAAGTCATCGATGACGAGCCGGAAAGCCAAGATTTCCTACTCATCAATCATCCGGTTTTTTTCGTCCGCGATGCCCAAGGTTTTGCCACCCTAACCAAAGCCACAGTCGGGAAAGCAAATGAGGAAGAGCTACAATCCCTAGCACCCACATTTGAAGTCCTCCAAGCCATTAGCAGTAAAAAGGTGGCAAATCCACTGCTGATTCAATACTGGAGTACAACGCCCTATCAGTTGGGAGATCGAGCCATTAAGTACACCATCAAACCTCATCAGCAAGAGGCTCCGACCGTAATTCCCGACATTGAGAATTACCTGCGAGTAGCCACGATCGATTATCTCTCACAGGGCGATGCCACCTTCGACTTCTTGGTGCAGCTTTACGTCGATGAAGAGAAAACCCCGATCGAAAATCCGATGCAGGAGTGGCGGGAGGAGGATTCACCGTTTATCAAACTTGCGACGATCTCTATCCCCGCGCAGAAATTCGATTTTGACGAGCGGAAGCGATTGGATGAGGGATTGTCCTTCAATCCCTGGCATACATTACCAGCACACGCACCGCTCGGAAGTGTCAATTTAGCTCGCAAGCATGTTTATCAGGAAATGGCTAAAGCGCGACGGGGCTATATCCAACACCGCATCGAGCATCCGAGATCGCATGGTTCGATCTTAGACGATCCTGCTTGAAGATTTCATGAGTGTCACGTTACACGAGGAAAATTTTTATGTCGCTCAAAGATAAACATATCGTGCTGATTGGGGCAAGTTCGGGGATGGGATTAGCCACGGCTAAAGCGGCGGCTGAAGCTGGCGCAAAGGTAACATTGGTATCGCGAAAGCCAGATGCACTCGAACGCGCCGTCACCAAAGTGGGAGCGGGAGCGCAAGGGATTGTCGCCGACATTGGCGACGAACGGGCGATCGAGTCGTTATTTGCCCAAGTCGAGACGGTAGATCATCTAGTTACGGCTGCTGCTAATTTGACCTTCTCGCCCGTCCAGCAGCTCGCTGGTGCTGCTGCCAAGCAAATCGTCGCGAGTAAGATTCTCGGCCCCTTCTACGCTGTCAAACATGGGACATCTCGCTTGAATGAGAACGGTTCGATCGTATTTATATCCGGCTTTTCAGCCTGGAAGCCCGTTCCCGGTACCGCATTGATTGCGGCTGTGGATAGCGCACTCGCTGGCTTCTGTCGATCGCTCGCCGTCGAGCTGGCTCCGATTCGAGTCAATGTCATGGCACCAGGCGTAGTTGAAACGTTGATGTGGGAAGGCGTACCGGAGGCTGAACGCAAAGCATTTTTTGCAACTATCAGCGAACAGTTACCCGTTAAGCGGATGGGTACCTTAACGGATATGGCAGATGCAGTTCTGTATCTGATGCAAAACAGTTTCATCACGGGAACGGTACTTCATGTTGATGGGGGACATCAACTCATTTAATTCACCACTAACACGAGATCGGGAGAAAAAATCATGACTCAATACGATTACATTATCATCGGTGCGGGTTCGGCAGGCTGCGTGGTTGCGAACCGTTTGACTGAAGATAACAACACAACAGTTCTATTACTCGAAGCTGGTAATCCAGATACAAAGCCAGAGATTCAAACCCCATTAGAAGGGATGAAGCTACTAGGCTCTGAGGTGGATTGGAGCTATTTCTCCGAACCAGAACCATACCTAAATAACCGCAAAATCTTTTGTCCTCGTGGCAAAGTTCTGGGTGGTAGTAGCTCGATTAATTTCATGGTTTATATCCGAGGCAATCATCGCGATTACGATCGGTGGCAGTCATTGGGCAATCCTGGTTGGAGTTATCAGGATCTGTTGCCATATTTCAAGAAATCCGAGCATCAACAACGCGGAGCTGACGCATACCACAGTGTGGATGGGGAATTGAGCGTTACGGATCTGATTTCCCCCACTGTAACATCCCAATTATTTGTCGAAGCAGCGATCGAAATGGGATATCCCTATAATCCCGACTTCAACGGTATCCACCAAGAAGGTGCGGGCATCTACCAGATGACAATTAAGGATGGTAAGCGTCACAGTGCCGCTGCTGCATTTCTCCAACCCATTCTCCAGCGTCCCAATTTGACGATAACGACAGGCGCATTGGTGACTCGGTTGTTATTTGAGGGCAACCGTACCGTTGGGGTGGAATACTTGCACGAGGGCACGCTACACCAAATCCGAGTTAACCAGGAAGTTATTCTAAGTGCTGGCGCATTCGACTCGCCCAAACTGCTGATGCTCTCAGGCATTGGCAATGCCGAACACCTGCGCTCGTTGAGTATCCCCGTCGTAGTCGATTTGCCAGGTGTCGGTCAAAATCTCCAAGATCATCCGATCGTGCCTGTAGCACATCAGATCGATCGGGATATACACCCAGCAATTACTAGTAATGGCATCGCTGAAGCCGCATTGTTTTTGCATAGCGAGAATAACCTTGATGCTGCACCAGATTTGAACTTTTTCTCATGTCCCGTATTTTTAGCACCCCCTAACTATGCCCCTGCTGGTACGGGATTTGTTGGTTTAGTCTGTTTGACTCATCCCGAAAGTCGGGGTAGTGTCAGCTTACGTTCGTCCGATCCCCAAGATCCGCCGAGTATTTTGATGAACTATCTCCAAAGTAGTTCCGATCTGCAAAAGGTAGTTGTTGGGGTTAAACTCATCCGCCAACTATTTCAAACCACTGCTTTCGATGAGTTTCGCGGTGAGGAAGTCGCTCCTGGCGATAATGTTCAAAGCGACGAAGCGATCGAATCCCATATCCGAGCATCTTGCACTACTTTATATCATCCAGTCGGCACCTGCAAAATGGGCACAGATCCAATGGCGGTTGTAGATCCCGAAGTACGGGTACATGGGGTGCGGGGATTGCGAGTGGTAGATGCTTCAATTATGCCAACTTTAACTACTGGCAATACTAGCGCGCCGACGATCGCGATCGGCGAAAAAGCTGCCGATTTAATTAAAGAGGCAAGTGGCGTTTTACATCAAGTACCTGCCACAGTTTTCAATTAACAAATGTGCGTGGCTCGAATATTTACTGTGGGTTGAACGTAGTTTCACCCCACAGTCTGGATTAAAATAAGTGCCAATTTAAGGGCATTTTCGATAGTCATCATTTTACTCCTACGTTTGTGTAATGGTATCGATCGTTAAAAAGCAGCCGCAAATTCTTTGGCAAAATCTGCCAGCTTTACTTTGCCCATCACCATTGGTTTATTGCGATAATAATCTTCTGCCAATAAACCGCTATGAAGACTGGCATACATTTCAACTAAACCAGCAGCAATTTGTGGATTCATTCCAGCAGATTCTAAATCACTGAGCATTTGTGCGTTGCCAATAATTATCCATTGTAGATCGGGTTTGCCAATTGCCGCACCTAAAATACGCGCAGTTTCGTTACCTGTAAGTTCCTCACTTGCTACATACCGCACCTTTCTACCAACCAGCGGTATTGCTATTTCTTCAGCAATTACCGCCGCAATATCGATTGGCGAAACCCAAGGGATTTTGTCATCTGCACCGTAGTTGGCGGCGATCCCACCCACCGCTTTTATCGTCTCCACATAGCCAAATAAATTATAGTAGAAAGAAGTAGGACGCAGATGAGTAATGGCTACATCTGATGATAATTTGTTGAGAATCTGCTCTACATCGTGAGCACCAAGTAAAATCCCCGATCCTTGCTCTAAATGAGCACCAATGCTACTTAGGTTCACCACCCGTTTTACGCCTGATTGCCTGATGGCTCGTGCGTAGTTATTGCCGAGTCGGCGATAATATGCCAACAGATCGAGAGTAAGATCGAAGTAGTTGTTTGGCGGCACCATACAATAAACGGCATCTGCACCTGTAAAGGTGGACACCAAGAAATCGACATCTTCTAATGAGCCAATGGCGGCGGTGGCTCCCAATGCTTCAATGTCTGTTTGTCTTTGCTCATTGCTACTTATTACCGTTACGTGATGTCCTTTTTGCACCAATTCTTTTGTCAGTGGCTTGCTGATGTTTCCGAGTGAACCTGTAACGATAACTTTCATGAGTACCTCATTTGGTATGGTTTGATCGGTTGGAGGGTTAACTATCCAGAACTACCACAGGCTCTCTCCTGTTTCTGGGCTGTTGTCATCACTCAAAAACTTTCCGGTCGGGCCGTCCGCTTCGATGGTGGCATATTTCACCAACCGCGCGGCGGCATCTTCTACAGTCCCAGGGCCACTGTGCTGGTTAAAATCTGTGGCAGTATATCCGGGATCGACAGCATTGACTTTAAACGGTGTATCCCGCAATTCGGAAGCCAGAACGATCGTGTACATATTAAGTGCCGCTTTTGATGAGTTATAAACAGCCGCTTTAACGTTGTAATACTTCCAATTAGGGTCGTTGTGTAGGGTGAGCGAACCCAAACCTGAGGTTACATTCACGATGCGGGGTTGGGTAGACTTTTGCAGCAAATCTATGAAAGCCTGGGTAACTCTCACAACACCAAACAAATTCGTATCAAACACCTGCTTAAAAACAGCTATGTCTGTACTTGTTGTCTGAGGCATACCACCACTAATACCCGCGTTATTAATCAGTACATCCAATACTTTGGTTTTTTTGCCGATTTCGACTCTTGCCGCTTTTACTGATTCATCATTGCTGACATCTATTTGGATGGCTTCGAGATTATTCAAGCTTTCGGCTTTGAGCTTTTCGACAGCTTCTAGACCATTCTCTAAATTACGGCTGCCTAAATAAATGTAATATCCCTGTTGCAACAGTTGACGGGCGGTTTCAAAACCAATACTTTTATTGGCTCCAGTGATTAGTGCTGTTTTCATTTTGATTGTTCTCCCGATATTTTTAGATAAATTTTGAATTCATTGACCGATACAAGATCGATTGCTTTCGGATCTCCTCGTTGCTGAAGCCGCTATTGCCAGCCTCGAACGATCGTGCCGCCGAAGATACTGCGATTTATTTCTGGGGTGAAAATGCTGTAGGGAAATCCTGGATCGATCGCACTGCTCTCATCCATAGTCTTTAGCTGTTCTGGGGTAAGGCGGATTTCTAGTGAGGACAAGTTATCGTGCAACTGCTCCAGCTTGCTGGCTCCCAAGATCGGTGCGGTCATCCCTGGTTGTGCCGAAACCCAGGCGAGGGCAACCTGTGCTAGCGGACGCTCGATCTGCGCCGCTACCGTCCGCAGGGTATCGAGAACGCGCCAGTTGCGATCTGTAAACATCATATTCCCGAACGGATTGGAGCCAATCAGCCGACCTTCACCGCTTGCCCCATCGCTCTCGCGCTGATACTTACCCGTCAGGAAGCCTGCTGCCAACGGACTCCAGGGGCAGATGCCCAGACCGCATTCACGGGCGGCGGGGAGATGTTCGCGCTCGATATTACGCTCGACGAGTGAATACGCCAGTTGCATGGCAATTGGACTGGGGAGATTATGCGCTGCTGCTAGTGTGGCAGACTTAGTGGCGTACCAAGCGGGGATATCTGAGAAACCAAAGTAGCGAATCTTGCCAGCGCGTACTAGGTCGCCGAGGGTCTGAAGCACCTCTTCGACGGGCGTGACCATATCCCAAACGTGCATCCAATACAGGTCTACATAGTCGGTATTGAGACGGCGCAGCGATCCCTCCAGCGCACGGTGGATGTTCTTGCGACCGTTGCCACCAGTATTCGGGTTGCCAGATTCGCCGCCATGAAAACCGCATTTGGTGGCGAGTACCAATCGATCGCGCAAATTGCGATCGGTAATATAGCCACCGATGAGTTCTTCGCTCCGACCGTTTGCATACACGTCGGCGGTATCGATGAAGTTACCACCTGCCTCGACGTAGGCGTGGAAGATTGACTCGGAAACGTCATCGGGCGAACCCCATCGCTGGGTACCAAAGGTCATAGTGCCCAGACCTAATGGACTAACAATCAGTCCAGAGCGACCGAGAGTGCGGTAGGATGTGAGGCTCATTGGATTCTTTCCTGGTTAGAATAAAGTCGGTGGTAGTGGCGGATCTCGCTTTCGTCGCGTTCGATGCCTAGTATGCGCTGGCTGTGGAACGGACGATGATTTCATTGATATCGATATCCTCTGGCTGCGAAACAGCATATAAAACCGCTTTGGCGATCGCCTCTGAACTTAATGCGGTTTTACGGAGTTCCTTCAAAAAGCCCTGTGATACCTCATCCGTGATGTCAGAGCCAAGTTCGGTTTCAGTTACGCCTGGAGATATAATCGTCACGCGAATGTTCTTGGATTCCTGCCGTAATCCATCCGAGATCGCCCAAACAGCATATTTGGTTGCCGAATAGACTGCACTAGTCGGCCCCACCGTATGGGCGGCGATCGAAGCATTATTAATAATCTGTCCGCCACCTTGGGCTGTCATGATTGGTAGCACCGCTGCAATGCCATTCAAGACACCGTGAATATTCACATCAATCATCTTGTCCCACTCATCAACTTTAAGATCTTTCATCAGGGACAAGGGCATCACTCCGGCATTATTAAAGATGACATCAATTCGTCCAAACTTATCTTTGGCAAATTGGACGATCTCGGCGAATTGACTGCGTTGGGTCACATCGAGAGCTTGGTATTCAGCGATACCACCCTCAGCATGAATCTCTTTGACAATTGTTTCTAATCGCTCGATCCGCCGTGCGCCCAAAACTACTTTCGCGCCATTTTTAGCCAGCAACTTGGCAGTAGCTTCACCAATTCCGCTACTAGCTCCAGTAATAATAACAACTTTATTTTCTACGTTTAACATGGTTGTCTTTTCTGTTTGATGCCGATGAATTCATAGTAAAAGCAGCAGCCCCAGTTTTAAATACACAGACCTCGCTGTTTATTGCCTAATCCTCCAAGTCAAGCTTTTGGGCAGAGATTAGATACGTTAGAATGCTCGAAAGGAAACGAGCGAATCCTGACGGAGTAACTAGCATGACGATAGGCATACTCAACCACAGTCCGATCTCGGAGCGATGTCTCGAACTAGCAACACTCGTAACCCGACACACCGACGGCAAGGGGAACGGTTTTCATCAGACAGGGATCGATCGATTAGAGTTTCAGCGGGAATCTGCTGCGCCAGTCTGCCTCCACGGTGTCAGCACACCGATCTTTGCCATCCTCTTACAGGGCAAAAAGCAAGTATTACTGGGGGAGGAAACCTATAGTTACGGTGCGTCTCAATATCTGGTTGTCTCGATCGATCTACCGATGAGCGGATTTGTAGTCGAGGCAACTCCAGATCGGCCTTATTTAGGCTTCAAGTTAGACTTAGATTTGCATCAACTTTGCGATATTATTACCGCTCAAACCAAGCCAAGTGCGAGTAAGCCAGAGAATTCTGTGAGAGGATTGTTTGTCAGCACCGCCGACACCACCTTACTCGATTGCGCCCTCAGACTGACAAGACTATTGGATACACCTCAAGATATCCCGATCGTGGCTCCGCTGATTATCCACGAAATTTACTATCGTCTGTTAATGGGCGAACAAGGTGAAGCTGTCCGTCAGATTGCCACATCGGGTAGTAAGATGCAACGGATCGCCGAAGTGATTCAAGTTATTAAGACCGATCTGAATCGAGCGATGCGAGTTGAGGATTTAGCAGATCGAGCGAATATGTCGGCTTCATCTTTTCATCATCATTTCAAGCAAGTGACATCGATGAGTCCGTTGCAATATCAAAAGCAATTAAGGCTACTCGAAGCCCGTCGCCTGATGCTGGCTGAAAATTCCACTGCGACGATTGCGGCAGATCGAGTAGGCTATGAGAGCACTTCACAATTTAGTCGTGAATATTCCCGCATGTTTGGTGCGCCGCCGATGGGAGATATCAAACGTTTACGGATAGCTTGAAGATAGACTATTCGGTGCGCCATTTGATCGGGCGTTGACTTTCAACGCCCGATCGAGTTTATGGATTCCTTTGAAAATATCTCGACAACTTACTACTCGTCAAGCGGCATTTCCCAAGTGAGATAAACATTTTCATTTAATCCTAACGGAAAATTATCTGTTGCTCGCTCAACGCGCCCTAACCCTTATCTCTCATGAACCCACTCAGCCCAACCGATTTAATTCGCGAGCGTTATGGCAGCAACGCCTTCAATCCAGAACACCTCTGGAATGAGACGTTAGCAACGCTGCTGTCTCACCGCTCGGTACGTGCCTATTTACCAGACGCATTACCATCTCAAACCCTGGAAACTCTGATTGCGGCTGCCCAAGCAGCGGCAACATCTTCTAATCTGCAAACCTGGAGCGTCGTAGCGATCGAAGATCCGGCACGGAAAAGCACTTTAGCTCAACTAGCAGGCAATCAGGAGCAGATCGACCAGTGTCCTTTATTTCTAGTTTGGTTAGCCGATCTAGCACGGCTGGATTACCTCGCCGCCCAGCGGGAGCTGCCCGCTGCTGGGTTGGATTACCTGGAGATGTTTGTTACTGCCCATATTCCGCACTTCGGAAAAGTAGTATGAAAAAAGCCTGATTTTACGTTGCGGCGATCGACAAGCTACTAGCATTTACAATCAGTAACATGGCTAAAATGTCGAGTCTTCGTATATTACTCTTCGATCGGAAATCGAAGTGCGGAATGTGGGTTACTGCCGTCATTGATGCCTCACTGGCTGCCCAGAATGCCACGCTCGCGGCTGAGTCTCTAGGGCTGGGCACGGTCTACATTGGTGGCATCCGCAACCAGCCCGAACAAGTTGCCAAGACGCTGAAACTGCCGCCCCACCTGTTTGCGGTGTTTGGGTTGTGTGTGGGCTATCCCGATCTGGCAAAATTGGCAGCGGTTAAACCCCGATTACCTCAAGCGGCTGTACTCCATCGCGAAACGTACAATCTCGCCCAGCAAGATGCGGCGATTACTGAGTACAACGAGGTGATGCGACAGTTCTACGAGTCTCAACAGATGAATGTTGCTGGAGACTGGGTGGAGCATTCCCTCAAACGAGTCGCGACAGCACAGGCATTGAGTGGGCGCGATCGGTTGAGGGAACAGTTACACCGACTTGGATTCCCGCTGCTGTGATGGTATTTTCTAACTACTTATCCCTGCTGCGAAGAAGTATTTTTACGCCATTCGGCATTTAAAAATTAGTAATTTATTGTCACTAAAAATTTGGATTTTGGTATGAGCTAATCGTCAAACAGTAACGCAATTTTGGCCACCTTTTGTCACTATAAAAGGCTAGATCTGCTGGCTGCTCGCATCGATTTGAGTCAATCAAACGGACGGCGACAAAGCTGCTTAGCTTTGTACTTAATGCGAGCGATCGAGTCTGTCTAAAGAGAGATGAAATTTTACTCCAGTAGACATTATCATATCCCAAAGCGACTCGCCGTTTAAAAATTCCAAACTACCAATCGGATTCTAGTTCGCACGATCGGATAGTGATGTCTAAGCCGCGCCTAATTGAGAGCGGTTAACAATTCAAATTATGGAAACAGTAGATGCGATTGTAATTGGCAGCGGTCAGGGTGGCGTTCCGTTTGCAGTTGACTTGGCAACCGCCGGAAAAAACGTCATCCTGTTCGAGCGCGATGCTCTGGGCGGGAGTTGTATCAATTATGGTTGCACGCCCTCTAAAGCATTTTTAGCCGCCGCTCATGCCGCAGGTCGCGCACGAATAGCCCAAATGCTCGGCATCCACGCCCAAATTACAGTCGATTTTGCCGCCGTGATGGAACGGGTGCGGGGGGATTCGCAGCGAGTTTAATCAGGGGGTCGAGCGGCGGCTGGCAGATGCAGGCGTGAAAGTTGTCTGTGCTCAAGCTGCTTTTACGGACGATCGCACGGTTAGCGGTGGTGGTGTTACTGTTCAGGCTCCGCTGGTGGTAATTAACACGGGGACTTCCTCGCTCCTGCCTGACATCCCTGGTTTAGCTGGCACGCCTTATTTAACTAATCGCAATTTCTTCGATCTGCAACAGCTCCCGCCGCGCTTGCTGGTGATTGGCGGTGGGTATATTGCGCTGGAATTGGGACAGGGGATGGCGCGATTGGGCAGTCAAACCGAATTAATCGTGCGGGGAGATCGCTTGCTCGACCGCGAAGACGCGGATGTGAGTGAGGTCATGGCTGAGGCATTGCAACGAGACGGGATCGAACTGCATTTTAATACAAAAGTCGATCGGGTGAATTATGCCAACGGCGTATTTACGCTGACATTAGACAATGGTAAATCCCTAGATGGAGAAGCGTTGCTAATTGCGATCGGTCGTCAACCGAATACCCAGGTATTGAATGTTGGTTCGACAGGCGTGGCATTAGACGATCGCGGTTATGTCAAGATCGACGATCGGTTTGAGACTACCTGCCCTGGCATTTATGCCATCGGGGACGTGGCCAATCAACCTGCCTTTACACATGTCTCTTGGGAGGACTATCGCCGATTGAAGGCGATCCTCGATGGCCAACAGCGGACGCGACACGATCGGGTGTTGGGCTATGCCACTTATACAGAGCCGCAAGTCGGTCGCGTCGGCATGACTTTAGCGCAGGCACACCAACAGGGGATTACAACTGCTCGCGAAGTCACCTTGCCGATGTCTCAAATCGCTCGTGCCACTGAATGGGGTCACGATCTGGGCTTTTATCGGCTGGTCGTCGATACCCATACAAATTTAATTTTAGGCGCAACGCTGGTAGGATACGAAACTGCGGAGATCGTGCATGTATTTTTATCGCTGATGGAAGCTGGCGCAACCTGGCAGCTCCTCGAACGATCGGTTCACATTCATCCCACCTACGGCGAAGCCTTGCCTAGTCTGGCACGGCTACTAATGTCAGATTAAAGTATCTCCCAACGACAAAAATGCAGTTACATCGCCGTAATTTCCTGAGCTTGCTTGTCAAATCGGAACCAGGACGACCTGCGATCGCCAATGGCGTGCGGGCTGTCTTATGCTTGGGGGTGCCGATGGTCGTCGGGCAACTGCTCGATCGCCGCGAACTGGGCTTATTTTTTGGTTTAATTGCTTTTTTTGTCAACTTAGCCAACGTGGGCGGTTCCTACCAGATTAAAGCCAAAGCGATGCTGGCCGCCACAGTGGGGATCGCGCTCTCAGTCTTGGTGGGCAAGCTCGTCAGTAGCGTCCCCGTGCTAGCTGTAATCCTAATCTTTGGCTGGGGAGTTGCCGCTGGACTAGCCTCGCTATACGGCAATGCAGGCTCTCAAGTCGGTTTGGTCGTCGGCCTCTCCTTCATCGTCTCGCTCGCCCAACCAGGGGACATCCACACGGCTGGAGCGCAATCGCTATTAGCCCTGCTGGCAGGCGGCTGGGCGATGCTACTGTCCCTGATCTTATGGCCATTTCAACCCGATCGATTGCTCCGATTTGCGATCGCTGAATGCTTCAATGCGATTGCCAGCTATGTTCGGGCAGTTCGAGATGAAGTCGATACCACAGAATACCTCATCGCCACTAGCACCGCATTAGAAAAAGCGCGGATCGATCTCGGTACCGTCCGGATCGGACAGTCAGCCCAAAGCTGGATGGACGAGCGGTTATTGGTGTTAATTCAGGATGGAGATCGCGTGCTCGGTTCGGCGATCGCGCTGACAGATTTACTCACAACTTACGCCCAACACCAGGAATATCCCCAGGTTCGACCCTTAATCGATGAAGCCCTCGACCAATTCTCACTCGTGCTGCAATCGATCGGTAGTGTCATCGCGGGCAAATCTGCCAGCATCGATCTCACACAACTAGATCGAATTGCTGAAGCACTCAAGGAACGCGAACGCCAACAGCGACAAGCAATTGGGAGTAAAAGTAATGATACCCCGCTCGTCGCCCTCAATCATTTGGTACGGACGATCGACAAACTCATTAAACAACTACAGTACACGTCACAGTCAGCGACAGATCTAAGCAAACGCTGCCAAAAAATTCATCACCGCGATGTCGATTTACTGCTGTTGGTGAAAGACGAGTCGCAATCCCCGATCGATTTACTGCGCGACAACTTGACCTTCGACTCGGCGATCTTTTGCCATGCGCTCCGGCTGGGCATCACTCTGAGTATCGGTTTCATCTGCTATCGCCTGACAAATCTACCGATGGGTTATTGGATTACGCTGTCAATTATGTTTGTCCTCAAACCGAACTTAGGGGGGACTTTTGTGCGTTTTTTCCAGCGCGTGGGCGGGACGCTTTTAGGTGCGGCGATTGCCGCGATCTTGTTAGCTACGATCGCCAGTAAGCCGATTTTAGACATCATTATCATTCTGAACGTGTTTTTTGGCGTTGCCCTGATTGCGGTTAACTATGGATCTTCAGTGGTGTTCTTTTCGATCTTTGTCCTCCTAATTGCCGACATGACCGATCTAAATGATGCGATGGGCTGGCAATTTGCTATTTTGCGGATTGTGAATACCTTAATTGGCGCGGGAATGGCGTTTGGCACTCATTACTTACTGTGGCCAAATTGGGAATGCGCTCGATTGCCCAGTCAACTCGCTACTGCCCTTCAAGCCGCTGCTACTTACTTTGGAGATGTGATGGCTGTTTATCAGGGGCAAGGGAATATGATTCGACTATTATCGGTCGCCGCCGCCAAACCGGACTGGCAATTGGCAATGCCCAAGCTTCATTTCAAGGATTGCTCCGCGAGCCGAAACTGTCCGAGGAATTAGTCGAACCAGTAATGACACTACTCGTCTACGTGGGGCGCTTTACCAGTGCCGTAACTGTTTTAGCCGAACATCTCGAACGTTGTCGATCGATCGTCCCACTGCCAACACTCGCCACCTTCGATCGGCAAATTTCCCTAGTCCTAGAGCAGCTAGCTGATGCCGTCGCCGAGCGAACGATCCCACCACCTCTACCCGATTTAGAAGCAACCCTATCCAGCATCCAGCCACAGCTCCAAGCACGAAGGACAGATTCGCCAGCCCTGAGTGTTGTTGGCTTCAATGCTGCTACTGTAAATCGATCGCAGCAACCTACTCCTCAGATTTCAATTCTCCAGGGGAGCGGGCTTTCTGCCAACGACTATAGTATTCTCGATGTGGAAATCGACCAGATCGTGCGGCGGGTAACGGCGATGCACTCAGCGATCGTCCGACTGAAATTGAATAGCAAATTAAGATAGCCCATTGCCATCGAATAATTATGTGAATTGCTGTTGTTGGAAAATCGTGATGAGTCTTCTATAGTTTAAAGTATGCTACCTCATACTTCTCCAGAGAGGTTCTATGATTGCTCTAGCTGGTATTGCTATCCAAGACAAGATCTACGAAAGTGCGAATTCTCTGGTGTATCGGGGTATCACCGACGATGGGCTAGCGATCGTCATCAAAATGCTCAAGCAAGATTATCCCTCTCCCCCAGAACTGACTCGCTACAGACAAGAATATCAAATCACCCGCTCCCTTAACCTAGAAGGAGTCGTTAAGGTATACAGCCAGCGGGACTACCAACGCACACTCGTCATGCTCTTAGAAGACTTTGGTGGAGAGTCCTTAGAGCAATGGATGCGGCAGCGTTCAGACTTCTACCCTATGCCCTTAGCCACTTTTATCCGGCTGGCGATCGATCTCACAGATATTCTGGGTAGAATTCATGCCGCTGGTGTCATTCACAAGGATATCAACCCTGGAAACATCGTCCTGAATCTGGAGACTGGCGTTGTCAAAATTATTGACTTTGGGATTGCTACCCAATTTAGCCGCACAAATCCGACGTTCAAAAGCCCGCATGGGTTAGAAGGAACACTTGCCTACCTGTCGCCAGAACAAACCGGACGGATGAATCGATCGATCGATTACCGTACCGATTTCTATTCGCTTGGTGTGACATTTTACGAACTGATAACTGGACATCTGCCGTTTCCCACCACAGATCTGCTAGAGCTAGTCCATTGTCATATTGCCAAACCACCCGTGCCACCTCACGAACTGAATGCAGCGATCCCCAAACCCATTTCAGAGATCGTGCTGAAACTGATGGCAAAAAATGCCGAGGCTCGCTATCAGAGTGCTTGGGGGATTAAAGCAGATTTAGAACTTTGCGATCGCCAATTAGCAGAAATCGGTCGTATCGATCGGTTTCAATTAGCACTTCAAGACGTTGCCGATCGATTTCAAATCCCGCAAAAACTGTATGGACGAGATAAAGAAGTTGCACTGCTACTGTCAGCTTTCGACCGCGTAGCGTGTCCAGCCGACGACAATTCAGAACCAAGATTCAAAGTCGAAATGATGCTGGTGTCTGGCTATGCTGGCATTGGCAAATCGGCGTTAGTGCAAGAACTCTACAAACCCATCACGGCAAAGCGTGGCTATTTTATCTCTGGTAAATTCGACCAATTTGGGCGGAATATTCCCTATAGCGCGATCGTCGATGCCTTGCGAAAATTGATGCAGCAACTGCTCGGTGAATCAGAAGATCGGGTGCAATACTGGCGATCGAACCTGCTCACAGCGTTGGGTAGCAACGGACAATTGATTATTGATGTGCTCCCGGAAGTTGAATCGATCGTGGGTAAGCAGCCACCATTACCCGAAGTTGGATCGACTGAGGCACAAAATCGATTTAACCTTGTCTTTCAGAAATTCATTCGCGCCTGCTGTTCCGATGAGCATCCTTTGGTCATTTTTTTAGATGATTTGCAATGGGTAGACTCCGCTACGCTCAAGTTCATTGAGTTAATCCTGAGCGATCGTGAGATGCAATCCCTGCTTTTAATTGGTGCTTATCGGGATAACGAAGTCACCGCAGCGCATCCGCTGATGGCAACCCTAGAAAAGCTAAAGCAGGAAACTGTTGCGATTAATCGAATCATGTTGGCTCCGCTAGAACTGGGGGCAGTGGCTCAACTAATTGCTGAAACCTTGCACATGCCTACTGAGTCGATCGAGTCTTTAGCAGAGTTGGTATGGCGTAAAGCAAACGGCAATCCCTATTTTACGAATGAATTTCTCAAGACGTTATACACCGAAGATTTCATAGTCTTCAACATGGATCGACGATGTTGGCAATGGGATGTTGCTCAAATTAGAGCTACAAATATTACCGACAATGTAGTGGAGTCGATCTTCGGGAAGTTGAAGCAACTACCGGAGCAAACTCAGCAGGTTTTACGTTTAGCAGCTTGTATCGGTGCTGAGTTCGATTTAGCAGCACTCTCAACCATTTGCGAACGACCAGCGGTTGAAATTTTTGCAGAACTGACAACAACGCTTCAGTCGGAATTGATTCTAGCTACGTCAGAGTTAGATGAGAACCTGTTGATTCAGAACTACAAGTTTTCGCACGATCGGGTGCAGCAATCTGCTTATGTACTAATTGCCCAAGAGCAACAACAAGCGGTTCACTTGCAAATTGGTTATCTCCTGCTGCAAAGTAATCAGTCTGAAACTGCACCAAATAACTTATTTGAGGTAGTTGACCACCTGAATCTAGGCCGCAATCTTATCCTTGAGCAAGACGAACGCGATCGATTAGCCAGATTGAATCTAATCGCAGGTCAAAAAGCAAAAATGACATCAGCGTACAGTGCTGCACTGCAATATTTGAATGTAGGAATAGAATTGCTAGTAATTGATAGTTGGCAGGTTCAGTACCCGGTAACTTTGGCACTGTATGAGGAAGTGACAGAAGTAGCTTACCTGTATGGCGACTTTCAGCAAATGGAACAATGGGCGATTGTTGTGCTAAAACAGGCAAATACAGTTCTAGATAAAATCAAAGTTTATGAAACTAAAATTCAAGCTTGGATGGCGCAAGGTAGACAATTAGAGGCAATTAAGATTGGCTTAGAAGTTTTAGAATTACTGGGGATAGCTTTGCCACAGACACCAACAGAAGTTGATGTTCACAGGAAATTAACAGAAACAGTAGATTACTTTAATGCCATCAATATAGAGGATTTGCTGGAGCTACCATTGATGAGAGAGCCAGCTAAACTGGCTGCTATGCAAATCTTATCAGGCTTAGTTGCAGCTACCTTTGAAGCTGCTCCTTCACTACTACCGTTAATTGTGTGCGAGCAGATAAATTTATCTGCTCGTTATGGCAATACTTCCTCCTCAACTTTTGCCTATGCTACCTACGGTGGGCTAATTCTCAATGGCATAATCCGAGATTTTGAAAGAGCTTATCAATTTGGTAAGTTGGCATTGAACTTGACTGAAAAATTAGATTCTAAAAGACTTAAGTCAAGGGTAATTCAGATTGTCACAGGGCATCTCATGCATTGTAAAGATCGGATCGATCGAACCTTATCCTTGCTTCATGAGGGATACGAGACTGCGCTAGAAACCGGAGATTTAGTATATTGTGGATACTGTGCACTATTTGATTGTTTGCATTTGTATTTTGCTGGCTCAGAACTAAGCAAGATTGAATCTAAAATTAAGTTTTACAGTAATATTTTGGCTCCACTTAAACAGGAAAATACTTTAAATTATCTTGGCAAATTGCAGCAGGTTATCTACAACTTAATAGAGCAGTTAGAAAATCCAGGTTGTCTACTTGGTAATAATTATAGCGAACAGCAACTCTTGCCAAGTTATCTTGCAGCAAACGATCGATGTAATCTCTACCATTTATACCTAGACAAGCTGATCCTTAGCTATTTATTTGCAGATGCCCCACAAGCCGTAGAGTATGCTGCTCAAGCTGAACTTTATTTAGATGGAGCATTAGGAACTTTTTCAACACCTGTATTTTATTTCTACGATTCTTTAGTGCAGATGAAAGTATACCAGTCTGTTTCGCTCTCAGAGCAGGAGCTTCTGCTGCGTAAAATAATCAGCAATCAGGAAAAGATGCAGAGATGGGCAGATTCCGCTCCAACAAATTTTCAACATAAATACGATCTGATTGCAGCAGAAAAAGCGCGAATCTTAGGGCGTACAGATGAAGCAATGAGCCTGTATGAGCGGGCAATTGCAGGAGCAAAAGACAACCAATTTATTCAAGAAGAGGCGTTAGCATCTGAATTGGCAGCTAAGTTTTACCTGGTGCGTGGGTTGGCGAGAATTGCTCAAATTTACATCAAAGAAGCGCACTACTGCTATAGACGCTGGGGAGCGACTGCGAAGGTCAAAGATTTAGAAACTCGTTACCCACAGTTCTTTCCTCAATCGTCGGGCATGGCTAACACGCCAATCCACGCTACTGCTGAAACCACTTCTAATCACTCACCCACTGCCTTCGATTTAGCTACAGTGATGAAAGCATCTCAAGCGATTTCGAGCGAAATTGAACTGGAGCAGTTACTCACTTCTTTGATGCAGATCTTAATCGAGAATGCTGGCGCACAAACCGGATTTCTGATTCTGGAAAACGCAGGTGAATGGACGATCGAAGCTGCTTGTGAACTCAATGATGGCGATCGGGTCTGCGCTACGCGAGTACTACAATCGCTTCCAATGGCAAATCGCTTGCCCGAATCAGTGATTCAGTATGTCATCCGAACTCATGAATCTGTCATCTTGAATGATGCAACTTGTGAAGGTAATTTTATTAATGAGCCATATATTCAACACAATCAAACTCGATCGCTGCTGTGTTTGCCACTGCTGAATCAAAGTAAGCTGGTTGGCGTGTTGTATCTGGAGAATCAATTAGCAACTGGAGCATTTACACCCGATCGAATGCAAGTTTTGAAGCTATTATCAACCCAGGCAGCGATCTCGATCGAAAATGCTAAACTCTACTCAAAGTTGCGCGCTAGCGAAAGCAAAATGACTCAATTCCTGGAAGCCATTCCGGTGGGAGTTGGGATCGTTGATGCGAATGGTCGCCCTTACTATGCCAATCAACGTGGTATTCAGCTTATGGGCAAAGGGATCGATCCTGCCGTAGCCACAGAGCAAATCGCCGAGGTTTACCAATTTTATGTGACGGGAACGGATCGAATCTATGCGACTGAAAACATGCCAATTATCCGAGCGTTGAGCGGCGAATGCACCACGGTTGACGATGTAGATATTCGCCAGAACAATGCAACCATTCCAATTGAGGTATGGGGAACTCCCATCTTTGATGAACAGGGCAAGGTGGTTTATGCGATCGCAGCTTTTCAAGACATCACCGAGCGCAAACGAACAGAACACCTCTTAGCCAATTACAATCGCACCTTAGAGCAACAGGTGGTGGAACGAACGGCGGCATTACAGAAAAGTGAAGCGACACTGCGCGATCGAGAACAGCAATTACGACTGATTGCTGACGCTCTACCAGCTCTGATTGGCTATGTGGATGCCAATCGATGCCATCAATTTATCAACCGCACCTATGAGGTTTGGTTTAGTCGTAGTTGTGATGAGATTTTGGGTAATTCTGTTCGAGAACTCCTTGGTGAAACAGTTTATCAAAAGATTGAGCCGTATATCGATCGAGTGTTTGCAGGTCAAACTGTAACTATGGAGACAGAAATTCCCTTTGAACTTGGTAAAAGATCCATCAGTTCTACCTTCATCCCCGATTTCGTTGGCGGAGCCTCTTCCCTGGAGAATCGCCACGATCGAGTCAGAGGATTCTACAGTTTAATCACAGACATTAGCGATCGCAAACAATCAGAAGAGGTGTTGCGCCAGTCCGAGGCTCAGTTTCGGGAACAGGCAATCCTTTCCGCTTTTCGCGCCGAGTTAGACAATGCCCTTGCTCAAAGTGATGATTTGCCATCAATGCTGCATCGCTGTGCGGAAGCCGTCGTTAAGTACTTTAATGCAGCATTTGCTCGGATTTGGACGCTAAATAAAGACAAAATTGTTTTGGAGTTACAGGCCAGTGCAGGGATGTATACCCGTCTTGACGGCACCTACAGTCGAGTTCCTGTAGGTAGCTTCAAAGTTGGACGAATTGCTGAGGATCGCTGCCCTCTGTTGACCAACAATGTGTTTGATGAGTCAATTATCGATCGAGAATGGGCAGAACGAGAAGGCATGGTGGCATTTGCGGGCTATCCCATACTGCTAGATGAGCAGCTTGTTGGAGTTATCGCGATGTTTACTCGCCACCCCATTCCGCTGTCCAACTTTGAGGCGTTGGAGTTTGCAGCTCGCGAGATTGGATTGGGAATTAAACGCAAACAGGCAGAAGTAGCGTTGCAAGCTTCTGAAGCAGAACTTCGTGCACTCTTTTCAGCAATGCCCGATCCTCTCTTAGTGGTGGATGCAGAAGGGCGTGTTGTGAGAGCAAACCTCATCGAGTCAGAGAATTTATCCAAACCGATTGACGAACAGGTGGGTCGAACATTACACGAAATTTTTGAGAGATCGCAAGCCGATACATTTCTTGGCTATATTCGGCAAGCATTGAGCACTCAGCAGCCTCTAATGGTTGAGTATAGATTGATGATGGGAGGGTGGGAAACCTGGTTTGCAGCTAGCATTTCACCCATCTCAGAACATTCGGTCATTTGGCTGGCAAGAGACATCACCGATCGCAAACTTGCTGAAGCAGCCTCAATCCTAGAAGAGCGCAACCGGATGGCAAGAGAAATTCACGATACGCTCGCCCAATCTTTCACAGGTATTATCATTCATGCTAGAGCCGCTGGTAGTAAGCTAACGGTAGACCCAGCAAAAGCTCAGGACTACTTAGCTCAAGCCCAAAACTTAGCTCGAACTGGACTCGAAGAGGCACGCCGCTCTGTAGAGGCGTTGCGCCGCCCATACTTACTAGAAAATAACGATCTACCCAGTGCTTTCAGGCATCTGATCGGCCAGCTAGAATCATCCACTAACACCATCATTGTCTGTGAAGCCATCGGTATTCCCGATCCGCTACCCTCTGAGGTGGAGAATAATCTGCTGAGGATCGGCCAGGAAGCATTGACTAATGCACTAAAATATGCCGAAGCGAGTGAAATTCGTGTCGAACTAATTTACCAGTCCCCGCAGTGTATCCTCCGAATTAAGGATGATGGACGAGGATTTACGCTCGATCGGACTCGTCACAATGGGTTTGGTTTATTAGGCATGGCAGAACGTGCCGAGCGGATTGGGGCACAGATCCAGATCCAGAGTGCCCCCGGACAAGGAACAGAAATTACGGTATCCGTGAATCAGGAAAACCCATCATGAGCCAACCCAAACCCATTCATGTTCTGGTTGTAGACGATCACCCTGTTGTGCGTCAGGGTTTGGTCGCGATGTTGGAAGAAGTGCCAGATATTCTGGTCGTCGGACAAGTTGGGAATGGTCGTGAAGCAATTGCTGTCTTTCGTCAACAGCAGCCAGATGTGACTTTGATGGATTTACGAATGCCTGAGATGGATGGAGTTGCGGCGATTACGGCCATCTGCGCTGAGTTTCCTGCTGCTAGGATTATCGTGTTAACGACTTACGACGGCGATGAAGACATTTATCAAGGATTGCGGGCTGGAGCCAAAGGGTATTTGCTCAAGGATGCAGAGCCAGAAGAATTGCTGTCCGCGATTCGCGCCGTTTACAAAGGACAGAAACACATTCCACCCCATGTCGGTGCCAAACTCGTAGAGCGGATGGCGAGTTCAGAATTGAGCGATCGCGAGTTAGAGGTGCTTCAGCTCATTACAACGGGCAAGAGTACCCAAGCTGTTAGCAAGGCTCTAAATATTACCGAACGCACGGTCAACTTTCATATCAATCATATTTTAAGCAAGCTGGGCGTGGAAGATCGCACTCAAGCTGTGATCGTTGCCTTGAGACGCGGCATTGTTAGCTTGTAGCACCATACCTGTCAAATTTGTCAGCTTATTTTCTGAGATCTTTCTCAGCGACAAAATCGACTGAACTCTCTAAATTAAGACTATGCAACGGATAACGCAGCGATATGGGCTTGTCCCACTGTGAAAGAGGTTTTAAAGCGATCGGCGGTCTTTATCTGCTGCATTCTCAGTCTCATCTTTCATATCCGAAGTGTCGCCGCAACCAAGGCACGATCTTGTCTTCTCAAGATTGGCAGAAGTTGATGCAAGCTGGAGTATTGGATGACGACTTTGGCGATCGCGATACCTACGAACAGTCGAGCGAACGATCGAGTCTGGACGATTGCACTGTCAGCCGATTATTAAGCGGTGAAGTCAAAGTTGATAAGCGGACACTTAAAAATGAAACTCAATGACCCAGAAACTTGGCTCAAGGCAGATGCGACACTGGAAATTGACGAGCATCCACAACTAGGGCAAGTCAGAGTCCAACAATGGCAGGACTTACATTTCTATCGGGCGGCTGGTCATCTGGTCAATTTGATTCTGATTGAAAGAATCAAACCCATGTCCAACGGTCAGCCCTTTCCGCCCTTGTGGTTAGCTTGGGTGGGTGCTAGAACCTTACCCTTAGAAACTGTTTGGTTTAAGTATTTGCGTCGCTTTGGGGTGGATCATTGGTATCGGTTTGCGAAACAACGATTGCACTGGACATTGCCGAATTTGAGAACTCCTGAGCAATCTGAGCGATGGAGCGATTTGATGCCATTGATGAGTTGGCAACTCTGGTTGGCTAAAGATCTCGTAGTGGAAACTAGACTGCCATGGCAACCTGCTACTATTAATTTAACCCCTGGACGTGTTGCCCAATCTATGTTTTCAGTTTTGGTGGCGATTGGAACTCCGGCTCAAACACCCAAACCACGCGGAAAATCCCCTGGCTGGACTAAAGGAAACACCCGTACTAAGCCACCTCGTTATCAGACTGTTAAAAAACGGGTTTCTCGACCTAAAAAAGTCCCGAAAGTCGCTGCTTAATCTTCCGTCTCTTCCCTTTTTTGCCAACACTTTGTCTTCAATTGACGGCACCCATTTTTTCTGCACCCATTTTTTAGTCTAAACTCCAGCCATTGACAGTTCGCGAGTTAGAGGTATTGCAACTGATTGTTGACGGACACGATAATTCTGCGATCTCTAGGAAGCTCTACATCACTACAGGTACGGTGAAGACCCACGTGCGCGGTGCTTTGAGAAAACTCTGTGCAAACAATCGTACTCAGGCAGCGATTCGCGCACTCCGCTCTGGTCTTGTTCGCTAAACAAGGTATCGAACATCAACACGATCGCTATTGAGAAGATCTCGATTTCTTCAGCAATTTACCCAAGATCGCCAAATTCATATTGTCTCAGGAACGGATGAGGAAATCGATCGAGCGCAACAGGTTCTAAAGAACGCAGAGCTTGAAATCGATCGAGCAGTTGCGGCCTAATAATGAGTCGAGGATTTTCGATCGTTGGCACAGGAGGCTCAATTGTGAATCTCGTGAGGACGATCGATCGAACGGTAAATGTGTAGTTTTAAGCATCAAGAAGCAAAATTTAACCCCTACTATCATCTTGGAGGAAAAAATGGCAAAAGTTGTTGGCATCGATCTAGGAACCACAAATTCCTGTATTGCAGTAATCGAAGGCGGACAACCGCTGGTCATTGCAAACGCAGAAGGACAACGGACTACCCCTTCAGTTGTTGCCTATACAAAAATAGGCGATCGCCTTGTGGGTCAAATCGCGCGGCGGCAAGGCGTGATGAACCCTGAAAACACATTCTATTCTGTGAAACGATTCATCGGTCGGAAGTACGAGGAAGTCGAGCAGGGAGCTAGCGAGGTTTCCTACAAGGTGTTGCGGGATAGCACTGGGAACGTCAAAATTGATTGTCCCGCGCTCAAAAAACAGTTTGCACCCGAAGAAATTTCGGCACAGATTCTGCGGAAATTGGTAGACGATGCCAGTCAATATCTGGGCGAGAAAGTGACTGAAGCCGTCATCACCGTTCCCGCTTATTTCAACGACTCGCAGCGGCAAGCAACTCAAGATGCAGGCAAAATTGCCGGATTAGAAGTGCGTCGCATTATCAACGAACCGACTGCTGCTGCACTGGCATACGGTTTAGATAAAAAAAGCAACGAGACGATTCTCGTATTTGACTTAGGGGGTGGAACCTTCGACGTATCCGTACTCGAAGTGGGCGATGGGGTGTTTGAAGTCCGAGCGACTAGTGGCGATACGCACTTAGGCGGCGATGACTTTGATAAAAAAGTTGTCGATTGGATCGCAGGCGAATTTCAGCGGAACGAAGGCATCGATCTCCGCAAGGATAAGCAAGCCTTACAACGGTTAACTGAAGCGGCTGAGAAAGCCAAAATCGAGCTTTCCAGCACCACGCAAACCACGATTAATCTCCCCTTTGTGACTGCGACGCAAGCAGGCCCGAAGCACCTCGACTTAACGTTAACCAGAGGTCAGTTCGAGCAGATGTGTGAAGATTTGCTCGATCGTTGCCGCCTTCCAGTCGAACAAGCCCTTAAAGATGCCAATCTCACCAGTGCGGCTCTCGATGAAGTGATTTTAGTCGGTGGATCGACTCGGATTCCGGCGGTACAACAACTCGTGCGGCGGATGACTGGCAAAGAACCAAATCAGGGGGTGAATCCCGATGAAGTGGTGGCAGTCGGAGCGGCGATTCAAGCCGGAGTGCTCGCGGGTGAAGTGAAAGATATCTTGCTACTAGATGTCACGCCGCTTTCTCTAGGCGTGGAAACAATGGGCGGTGTGATGACGAAAATTATTCCCCGCAACACGACGATCCCCGCTAAAAAATCAGAAACGTTCTCGACGGCAGTAGATGCTCAACCGAATGTCGAAATTCACGTTTTACAAGGGGAGCGGGAACTCGCTAACGACGACAAGAGCCTGGGCACGTTCCGACTGGATGGCATCCCACCTGCTCCGCGCGGAGTGCCACAAATCGAGGTGACGTTTGATATTGATGCCAATGGACTGTTGGCGGTAACGGCGAAAGATCGGGCATCGGGTAAAGAACAATCGATTACGATTACAGGTGCTTCTACGCTGGATAAAAGCGACGTGGAACGCATGGTGCGAGATGCTGAAACTCACGCGGAAGCAGATCGCCGTCGGCGAGAGCAAATCGATACCAAGAACAACGCGGATGCACTCGCTTATCAAGCCGAAAAACAACTGCAAGACTTAAACGGAAAGGTTTCGGATGCCGATAAGCATCGGGCGCAAGCATTGATTCACAGTCTGCGTGAAGCGATCGATCGAGAGGACTACGATCGCATGAGCGTGCTGACTCAGGATTTGCAACAAGCTTTGATGCAAATTGGTAGCTCTGTTTACGCTCATGCAAACGCCACAGGTACTCCAGATTCTGCTCCTCAAAGCACCACTAGCGGAAATAGTGACGATGTAATCGATGCTGATTTTTTGCTATAACATCAAATCTTCCGACCGAGTATGGGCTTGCATTCCGCACTCGGACTCAATCGTTAACCTAGCGGCTCGTAACTCGCGATCGAGAGACCAGTAATGCCAACTGCAACAGATTTTAAAGACTACTACGCCACTTTGGGAGTCAGCAAAACCGCAACTCCCAAAGAAATCAAGCTGGCTTACCGCAAGCTGGCTCGTAAGCATCATCCTGACCTCAATCCCGACAATAAGGATGCAGAGGCAAAGTTCAAGGACTTAAATGAAGCGAATGAGGTGCTTTCCGACCCAGAGAAGCGACAAAAGTACGATCGGTTCGGTCAATACTGGAATCAGGCAGATCGGGGCGAAACTTCGCCATCTAGCCAGAATTATCGGGCTACCTCTGAAGACTTCGATCGGTATACCGACTTTGATTCATTTATCAACGATCTGCTGGGTGGGCTAGGCAATCGAGGGCAATCGACACGCAGAACCTACAGCGATCGAACTGAGCCAGGAGCAGCTTGGGACGGATTCCGCACTCAAGCTCCCTCAGATACGGAAGCTGCGATCGCGCTCACTTTTTCTGAAGCCTTTCACGGTGTTCAAAAGCATCTGCAACTAGACGATGAAACTATTAAGGTTCGGATTCCCGCAGGTGCAAAACCAGGGAGTCGCATTCGGATTAAGGGTAAGGGTCGTCTTAGCCCATTTTCGCAGCAGCGCGGCGATTTGTATTTGACGATCGACCTCTTGCCGCATCCCTTCTTCCGCTTTGAAGGAGATGACCTCGTTTGCGATCTGCCGATTCGACCCGATGAGGCAGTTTTAGGGGCGAACATTAGCGTCCCCATCCCCGATGGCAGCGTGAGTGTCAGAGTGCCCAAAGGTACGCGATCCGGTCAATCGCTAAGACTGCGCGGCAAAGGCTGGGTCGTACCAAACGGGAAACGAGGTGATTTATTTGCCAAACTTCAAATCGTCACTCCTAAGGATCTCAGCCCGATCGAGCAGGAATACTACGAGAAAATTCAGTCAACGACCAGCTTTAACCCGCGTGCTTCATTGGAGGAAATCAAGCTATGACTTTCAGGCTTTCCAGGATTGTCGTTTCGCATGAGGGCGATCCACTCTACAGCTTTGAATATGCTGCATCGCTCGCCGAAACTTCCATCACAGTGGTGGAAGCTTGTATTGAACTAGGCGCGATCGAAGCGGTCGGCTCGATGCTACATGCTCGCGAAATTACTCGCATCGCTCAGATTCAGCGGTTGCGTCAAGACTTGGGATTAAACCTAGTTGGAGCAGCAATGGTGCTAGATATGGCACAGGAAATTGCTCGATTACGGGCACGACTCAAGGTGTGAAGTGACTCTCTTCCTCGAACCTAAAATCTAAGTTTTTCTAACCGTAACCAGCCAGTTAATTTCCCAAAAATAACTGGCTGGTTATCGTGCCTTGCAAACGCAAATCGAACAACTGATTCATCAAATTTAGACGCTTCCCTCAGAATTAGATGTGTTTGATGAAATTTGGTTCTTAACAACATGGAAGAAATTCTTGTGACATTTAATGTGGGTAAAGTGGCAGTCATACCTGTCAAATTTGTCAGTCGATCGGTTGTTGAATTTGTCAGCTTATTTTCTGAGATCTTTCTCAGCGACAAAATCAACTGAACCCTCTAAATTAAGAGTATGCAACAGACAACAGAACGATATGGGTTTACCCAACTGTGAAAGAAGTTTTACAGAAATCGTCGGTCTCCACCTGATGCATTCCTTTCATCGGAGGTGCCTATGAATCTCAGCGATCGCGATCGACTGTTTGTCCCGATTTCAGCACGAGATCGCCTTCAAGGATTGATGGATGCTTCCGTGGCACTCGTTGAATATGGTGACTACCAATGTCCCACTTGTGGCGAAGTGTACCGATTAATCGAGGCGATCCAGCAACAGGTTACTGACTTGTGTTTTGTCTTTCGTCATTTTCCACAGTCACAAATACATCTCTATGCTCTCCGCGCCGCCGAAGCGGCTGAAGCGGCGGCAGCACAAGGTCGATTTTGGCAGATGCACGATGTTTTATTCGCCCATCAACAAGCGTTGGGAAATGATTATCTGGTAGAATATGCCGATCGAATCGGACTCGATATTTCTCAATTTTTGCAAGATATATCCAGTCAATTACATATCGATCGCATTAATAAAGATATTGAAAGTGGTTTACAAAGTGGCGTAACAATTGCCCCAGCATTGTTTATTAATGGCATCCGCTATCGCGATCTCTGGAGCATCAATCGGTTGATGGCAGCCATTGTCCCCCTAAGTCATTAAACTGCTTGCTCTCCATCCCCAATTAACCAAGAAACTCTACACGATCGATCTCACTCAAGCAGCAATTCGAGCATTTCGCGTCAGGATTGTTAGCTAGATCGGCTCAATTAATTCAGCAAAAATGCAGAGGTGTTAACAGTGGTAGTTTTTACATATAAAAAAGTTCGCAGACGGTTGCTGTTGCTACTCGCATTCAGCGTTTTAGTTGGTGTATTGATGCGTTCCGAAGTAGCCATTTCAACGCAATTATCCCAAATTTCTAACTCTAAGCCTTCGATCGTGCTCGTGCATGGTGCCTATGCTGATGCGACATCCTGGCAACACGTCATTCCACTGTTGGAACGGGATGGCTATAACGTCTCCGCCGTGCAGATTCCGCTCACCTCACTTGCTGATGATGTTACAACGACGAAACGGATGATTGATGCTCAGAAGGGTTCTGTCGTAGTGGTTGGACATTCCTATGGTGGAAATGTGATTACGGGTGCGGCGGCTGGCAATTCGCGGGTGAAGGCATTAGTTTATGTCAATGCTTTCGCACCGGATGCAGGTGAAAAGACGAGCGATTTGAATGGCAGATACGCAGCACCTCCGATTAGCAAGGCAATTGTGTCCGATCCGGCCAACTTTCTCTATGTCGATCGGCAGAAGTTTCACAATCTTTTTGCCCAGGACGTATCGGAGACTGAGGCGCGGGTGATGGCAGCAACTCAAAAGCCGATCGCTAGCGCAGCTTTCGACCAATCAGTGAATGCCATCGCCTGGAAGACAATTCCTTCCTGGTACCTCGTGACTCAAAGCGATCGAGCCATCAACCCTAAGCTTCAGCGATTTATGGCTCAACGAATTGGTGCTAAGACAACTGAAGTCAACTCCAGTCATGTTCCGTTTATATCTCATCCAAAAGAGGTTACTAAACTGATCGAAGCGGCTGCAACTGCCCCTGTAAAGAAGTCCTAGCCGAAAATTAATCGATGGTGTTGAGTCGATCTCGATCTGCCATGCCGACACTTACAAACATCACTTATTCCAGGAGGTAGGATCGTGCCGATTCAAAATACCAACAAAATTACTAAAGTTGATGGCTCTCAGCCCTTGCTGCATCAGCATGGACATGAAATTCAGCAGTATGGCAAACTGCGAGATCTGCCGTTCGCGAAGCGTCTCGGAACGAGAATCGCGCTCGACCCTAATGCCCGCACCGAAAGCTGTACGTTAGTCAACCAAATTTTGGCAGACACCATCATTCTCTACCACCTCTACAAAAAGCATCATTGGTTGATGCGCGGACACACGTTTTATCAACTGCATCTGTTACTTGACAAACATGCCAGCGAACAGCTTGAATCGTTAGCGTAGCCTCTCGCTTGCGAGAATCGATGCAATGGGAGAACGGGTACAAACACTTGGAGGAGTGGCGATTCCCCTTCAGGGAGGCTTCGCCAACGCCGACCCGTGTCACTTGCAGCATAAAATGGCGGAAAAAGCCAGGTTATGCTTCACAGAGCGAAGTACCTTGGGGAGTAAAGATAGAAGTGGAAGTAGTTCACAGAAAGAATTTTAGCCAAATGGATTGTGTTCTTCATCTTCCTGATTGAGACTTTCAGGCGATCGATCGCTTAAATAAACCAGCCCTGCTAAAAGCAAAAGTTGGGATGAGCACAACAAATAGATGTAATCAGTTCAATAACTGTTTATCTTTAAAAAATCTTGCACAGCAAGGGTTTGAGTTATTTTGCATCAGAACGATTTAATTTTATCTTGATAAAATGAATCATATATTGTCTGAGAGTTCTCAGAAATAGCTGCTTTTTAGTGAGATTTTGTACCCAATTCGCTAAAAGAACTCATCGCCTTGTTATGCTTCATTTTTAGAACTCAACGCCAATTTATGATACAAAACTCGATCGAATCGATCGCCTAGAATGACCTGTTTTCGTTTCTAGACCGCCAAGTTATGATTCACAAATCCGCCATTTTATGCTGCAAGTGACAACCCGCGCCATGTAGCAGAAGTTACCAAGATTAAGCGTCCTCCCAATGGCGTTGAAGAAGTGCCCGTGATGCTATCGCGCTTGCTCGAAGCACATGAATTAATTATTGGAGAACTCAGGGATGCGATTCTCGTTCCGAGACGCTTCGCGAACGACAAAACCGCAGCGAATCGAGATAGCGGCACGAATGATTTGTTGGTGAGTCAAGTGCTACGCATGAATGAGCTACAGGTTTGGTTTCTAGCAGAACATTTGGTAGATACACCGCTGGTACACAGCTAGTTTCGATCGTTCAGGATCGGCTCTCCAGCAGTTATGGTGATAAGCAAGATTTATTGAAAGGGGGAAAGGTTAATGGGTAAAGGGTAAAGGGGAAGAAGGCGCGCTCGATTGACATGTAATTTGGCCATTTTCCTCAAAATCGCAGGAGAGCCACCCGCGAACGAGAACTTAGTAAAAGCTTAATTGTCTGCTATTCCGATTTTTCCATCCATCACGACGAGAGAGGGGATCGACATGACAACAACGACCGATTTCGATTTTGCTGCCCGCGAGGCACTACGCCTGCTCGGTTCCGATCCCGAAAACTGGGTACCCGATCGCCCTGGCATCGATCGCAATGTCACGATTATCGGTGGCAGCGGCAGCGGTAGCACCTTTGGATTTGCGCTGCGGCGTGCTGGGATCGGTCGCGTGACGGAGATCGATGCAGCAGAGGACGAGGCTCATGCTGGCGTGTGGCTGACGCGAGCGCGGATGAGAACGCTCCGCACGCCGAAACATCTGCCTGGGCCAGAACTAGGCATCCCAGAATTGTCATTTCAAGCCTGGTACGAGGCGCGGCATGGCGCGGCAGCCTACGCACAGATCGATCGGATCGAGCGAGTGGCTTGGGCTGAGTACCTCAGTTGGTATCGGCATTTCCTGGGTATCCAGGTTCGTTACCGGACGAAGTTGTTACGGATTGAGCCAGCCACAGGTTTCTTCCGCCTACACCTTGAGGTAAACGGTGCCTCGCAGGTAGAGACTACGCGCAAAATTATCTTCGCCAATGGCGTGGCTGGCACGGGTGGTGCATACATACCTCCAGTACTGGCTGACTTACCCCGCACGCTGTACGCCCATACCGCCGATGCCATCGATTTTGAAGCCCTACGCGGTAAGACTGTGGCGGTGCTGGGTGCGGCGGCTTCCGCTTTCGATGCCGCCGCCGTGGCACTGGAATCGGGAGCCAAGGCAGTACACCTATTTGTCCGGCGATCGGCGATCGCATCTCTGTCAGTGCTGCGGATTCGGGACTATCCTGGTGCTTACGACAACTATCCCCAACTACCCGATGCAGCCCGCTGGTTCCAGGCTTGGCAGTTTCATCGAGCGGGCACCGCGCCACCTCCGAATTCGATTAAGCGAGCGATCGCCTTCCCGAACTTTTACATTCACCTATCTGCACCTTGGAAATCGGTATGGAAAATGGGCGATCGTCTTGCCATCCAGGTGAACGATGATGTTTTCGAGTTTGATTTTGCGATCGCTGGCACTGGTTACTTCGTTGACCCAACAAAGCGTCCCGAACTCGCCGACTTTGCCCAGCATATTGCCCTCTGGCGCGATCGCTACGAGCCACCAGAAGACTTGCGCGACGATGGTTTGGGGATGCACCCTTATCTTGGCAGTGCTCACGAATACCAAGAAAAAGTACCTGGCACTGCCCCCTATCTGAAAGACATTCACGTCTTTAATCCTGCTGGTTTGGTCAGCTTTGGCTTGCCAGTTGGTGACATCCATAGCATCCGCCGCGACGTACCTGCAATCGTATCGCGCATCAGTCACGACTTGTTCTTTCAGGACTGGGCGCATCATGAGGCAAGGATCGCAGGTGATGTCGCCCCCGATTTTGAGAACTCGCTCTATGCTGCTGCGGTGTGGAAACAATCGATTCGCTGCCGCGACTCGCTAGGTCGGTAACGCTGAGTTGGCAGCAGTTCGGTCGCTTTTTATTCAAGCTGCCGCCCAAATGAAGAAATATCTGCAATAGGTCGCGATCGTTTCTTGCCTTTTTAAAACAATTTCATGTGGCGCGATCGAGACTAATAAGATTCATTAATAGGAGATTAATATGAGCTTTACAGAGTCAGAAGCAGATACGCCTGTTGTTCGATCTGGATGGTTAGTGGCGATCGCGATTTTCACGATCGGATTAGGCATCGTTGCAATTTCATTTCCCTTTTTTGCCACTGTTGCTTCGACCTTAGTATTTGGTTGGATCTTTATCATTGCTGGAATTGCTCAAATCGTTTATGCCGTTCAATCCAAAGGGGTGGGTCAAGTTGTCTGGAAGCTAATTCTAGGTCTTCTATATCTCGTGGCAGGAATGTTTGTGCTGGCGAATCCACTTGAAGGTGTGCTTGCCTTCACGTTGGTGTTAGGAATTACTCTTTTTGTCCAAGGCATCATTCAAGTGTCGATGGCGTTTCAAACCCGCCGAGTTTCACCGAATTGGGGATGGATGTTGGCGAGCGGCATCGCTGGAATTATTCTGGGGATTTACATTTGGTCGAATGTTCCAGCTAGTGCGACATGGCTGCTGGGAACCTCGATCGGAGTCAATCTACTGTTCGATGGTACTTGGATGCTGACGCTACATTCAGGACAGCGACGCGCTTTACCTTAGAAGATTGAGAGCCAATTGCTAGGCATGACGGAACGATCTACAGAAACAGCGCAGGAGAAAGTTATGACTCAATATGACTATATAGTAATCGGTGCGGGTTCGGCAGGCTGCGTGGTCGCCAACCGTCTGACTGAAGATCGCGAAACTACAGTGTTGTTGCTCGAAGCGGGCAACCCCGATACGAAACCAGAGATTCAAGTTCCGGCACAGTGTATCAGCTTACTAGGTTCTGAAGTGGACTGGAGCTATTTTTCCGAACCAGAACCAGGTCTAAATAACCGTAAGATGTTTTGTTCTCGTGGCAAAGTCTTGGGCGGCAGCAGTTCGATTAATTTCATGATGTATGTCCGAGGCAATCCTCACGATTATGACCATTGGCAGGAATTGGGGAATCCTGGTTGGAGCTACCAGGATATGTTGCCCTATTTCAAGAAATCCGAGCACCAACAGCGCGGAGCCGACGCATACCACGGGGTTGATGGCGAGTTGAGCATCACCGATATTATGTCCCCTGCTGTGGTATCCCAGCGGTTTGTCGATGCCTGTGTATCGATGGGATCTGACTACAATCCTGATTTCAACGGTACACAGCAGACAGGGGTGGGGTTCTATCAATTAACAGTCAAAGATGGCAAACGGCACAGTGCTGCGGCGGCTTTCTTGGTACCCATTCTCGAACGTCCCAATTTGACGATAACGACAGGCGCATTGGTGACTCGGTTGCTGTTTGAGGGCAACCGCGCCGTTGGAGTGGAATATCTGCATGATGGCACACTGCACCAAGTCCGAGTTAACAAAGAAGTGGTGTTAAGTGCGGGTGCGTTCGATTCGCCTAAACTGCTGCTCCTGTCAGGGATTGGGGATGCAGAATACCTGCGATCGATGGGGATTGCTGTCGTGGCTAATTTACCAGGTGTCGGTCAAAATCTCCAAGACCACCTGCTGGTGACGGTAGTTCGCGCCAGCACTCAAGATATTCACCCAGCGATAACGAGTAATGGGATTGAAGCCGGATTATTTGCACACAGTGAGGGGAATCGGGATGTGGCACCTGACTTACAGTTCTTCGCTGGCCCCATTCTCTTCGCGCCTCCTGGCTATCCCCTCCCTGATTCGGGATTCACGGGTGCCGTCTCTTTGACTCGGCTTCAAAACGTTGGCAGTGTCAGTTTAAAGTCGATCGATCCCCAAGATGCGCCAATAATGCGGATGAACTATCTCCAAAGTCAAGCCGATGTGCAAAAGCTGGTTGAGGGAATTAAACTCATCCGTCAATTGTTCGAGCATAGTGCTTTTGATGAGTTTCGCGGTGAGGAAATCGCCCCAGGTGCCAACGTAACTAGCGATGAAGCGATCGAAACATACGTCCGCGATGGTTGTAGCACTGTCTGGCATCCAGTCGGCACTTGCAAGATGGGTAACGACTCAATGGCAGTTGTAGACCCCGAACTACGGGTACATGGAATTGAGGGGCTGCGGGTCGTGGATGCCTCGATTATGCCAACAATTACGACAGGTAATACGAATGCACCGACGATCGCCATCGGCGAAAAAGCCGCCGATTTAATTAGAGCAGAGCGTACCTCACAAAGCATTGCCAATAAACTTAATCTTCAAGTTCCATCGTATCCCTAGCGAAATTGGCGACGAAATTCTGGGTGTACCTGGAGATCTCTTTTAGAGGGCGTTATCACTTAAAAGGAAAACTAAAAACTATGAATTCACAAACAGCTCAGACCATTACTGCTGACGAGTCGGCAATCCGTGATTTCCATCGCCAGATGATTGATGCTTGGAATCGAGGTAGCGGCGAAGGTTTCGCTGCCCCGTTCAGCGAAACTGCCGATTTCATCACGTTCGAGGGCACGCATCTCAAGGGTCGAAAAGAAATCGCTGCATTTCATCAGCAAGCGTTCGACACGGTTGTCAAAGGAACGCGCTTGGAGGGTGATGTGAATTTTGTCCGCCTCGTGAACTCGCAACTCGCGCTCATGCTCGTAGAGATCCGGGTAATACTGCCCGGACAAACCGAAACTTCACCGTCACGAGATTCGCTACCGCTATACGTCGCAACGAAACGCGACGAAGGTTGGCAGATCGAAGGGTTGCTCAATACCCGGAAGTTAACGCTAGAACGTCAATTCTTCTTAGATGACTTTGACTCACTGAGCGCAGAGGCTCAACGTCAAGTGACCGACATCGTTGCAGATCTCAAGCAGAGTCATTAAGCAGATCGTTTGTAATGTCAGGAAGACGCTTATGAAACTGATTACGACACAATTTGGGCGGCATTCCACTGCCGCTGAGGTAGTAGCAGGCATCGATCTCTTCAGCAAGCGGGCGATTGTCACCGGAGCGGCATCGGGCATCGGTGTAGAGACGGCGCGGGCACTGGCTCACACTGGGGCTGATGTGACACTGGCGGTGCGGAACACTGACGCTGGAACGCAGACAGCGGCTGATATCACCGCGACCACTGGGAACCAGAACATTCATGTCGCCCCACTCGATCTAACCGATCGAGCCTCGATCGCCAAATTCGTCGCCGCATGGCATGAACCGCTGCATATCCTCGTCAACAACGCGGGGGTAATGGCATCACCCGAACAGCACACGCCTGAGGGGTGGGAAATGCAGTTTGCCACCAACCACCTCGGACACTTTGCCCTAGCACTCGGACTCCACGACGCGCTGGCTGCGGACGGTGCCGCCCGGATCGTGTCCGTCAGTTCTAGCGGACACATGCTCTCGCCGATCGTATTTGATGATATCCACTTCGCGTTTCGCGCCTACGACCCGTGGCTGGCATACGGGCAGTCCAAAACAGCGAATGTGCTGTTCGCCGTCGGTGCCACCAAACGTTGGTTTGGGGATGGTATCACTGCTAATGCGCTGATGCCTGGTGCGATCGCCACCAACCTCCAACGTTATATCGGCGTTATTCAAACCCCGCCAGAGCGGAGGAAGACACCGGAACAAGGTGCTGCTACTTCCGTTCTACTGGCAACCTCCCCACTGCTGGAAGGCATCGGCGGTCGTTATTTCGCGGACTGCAATGAAGCCGCGATCGTGCCCCAGCGAACCAAAGACTACAGCGGTGTTGCCCCCTACGCCCTCAACCCAGACAACGCCGAGCGGCTCTGGGAGGACTCGTTACACCTGCTCGCCTAACAATCGAATGCCCTTCAAAACTTGGGATCTAAAAATGAAACTCATCTCTGTCAATGTCGGACTACCGCGTGAAGTGACCTGGAAAGGAAAAACCGTTAGCACTGGAATTTTCAAACAGCCAGTCAACGAACGGGTGATGGTGCGATCGCTCAATTTAGACGGCGACGGACAGGCAGATCTCACCGTTCATGGGGGATTAGACAAAGCAGTCTACGTCTATCCGTTCGAGCATTACGATTACTGGCGAGGTGAATTGCCTCAGACTGAGCTGCCGCTGGGCATCTTTGGTGAAAATTTCACCACCACTGGACTCACAGAAGCGGACGTGAATATTGGCGATCGATTTGGGATCGGCACTGTCAAATTGATGGTGACACAACCGCGTCTGCCCTGCTACAAACTGGGGATTCGGTTTGGACGACCCGATATGGTGAAACGCTTTCTCGCTAGTCGTCGTACCGGATTTTACTTCCGTGTGTTAGAAGAGGGCGAAGTCGGAGTTGGGGATACTCTAGAGCTGGAGAGCCGAGACGAGAATAAGATCGCGGTTGCCGATATTACTCAACTTTATGTGCGTGAGGAAGACAATCCAGAGCTACTTCACCGCGCTGCTCGACTTGAAGCATTACCTACAAGTTGGCGTGACTACTTCCAGGAACAAAGTCGTCGTCAGGATGCGAGCTAAATTAACCAGCCATCAAACGCTGCCATTTTACCTTTATAAACTTACAAGGAGCCAAGTTATGACTACATTTCATACCGTTTCGATCGATGGTTTAGATATTTTCTACCGAGAAGCTGGTTCCCGTAGTAATCCCACGATTCTGCTGTTGCACGGCTTCCCAACTTCCTCTCACATGTTCCGCAACTTGATACCAGCACTTGCCGATAAATTCCATCTGGTTGCCCCCGACTATCCTGGCTTTGGTAATAGCTCGATGCCAAGTGTGAACGAGTTTGACTACACATTCGATCGGCTGGCTGAGATCGTGGAGAAATTCATTACCGCGATCGACCTCAAGAAATACAGCCTTTACGTAATGGATTACGGTGCGCCCATTGGCTACCGGATTGCAGCAAAATATCCCGAACGAGTGCAAGCATTAATTGTGCAAAATGGCAATGCCTACGAGGAAGGTCTGCGCGAATTTTGGGAGCCGATCGAGGCATATTGGCAAGATCGATCGCCTGAAAATGCTAGCAAGCTCGCTCACCTTGTCACCCTAGAAGCTACTAAGTGGCAGTATACTAACGGCGTTCGCAATCTGGAATCGATTAGCCCTGACACCTGGAATATGGATCAACCCTTACTCGATCGCCCTGGCAACGATGAGATTCAACTGGCACTGCTGTATAGCTATGGCACGAATCCACCGTTATACCCGCAATGGCAAGAGTATTTCCGCAAATATCAGCCACCCACCCTGATTGTTTGGGGCAAGAACGACTATATCTTCCCTGCCGAAGGTGCTTATCCCTACCAGCACGACTTGAAAGACGTTGAGTTTCATTTACTCGATACCGGACACTTTGCACTGGAAGAAGATGGGGATGCGATCGCTAACTACATCGGTCAATTTCTCACCTCACGACTACAACCTATCCCTGTCTAAGGAGTAACTCCATGACTATATTTCGCACAGTTGCGATCGATCTACGAAGATATCTAGATCGTCGCCACCAGCAACGATCTAGATACTGTCAATGGTGGATTAGGGCAATGCCTAATCCACACCAGGCAATCTATTAAGCCAGTTAGATTGACAGTGCCATTTCAACAGATTATTTACGATCCATCAACCACAGGAGAACTTATGATTGCTCAAGCAACCTCTCAAGCAGTGAAAGTTTTGGAAGTCGCAGACGATCCGCGTCTTTCCAAAGAAGTGAAGGCATTTTTGGCATTATTGAATTCTGGGGGCGTGCCTTTAGAGACATTAACTCCAGTCGAAGCGCGTCAAGTGCTAGTGGATGCACAAGCTTCCGTCAAAGTGGATCTTTCAGGCATTGACGAGTCCGAACAGATGATTACCGCTGACGGTTATCCGATTACACTCAATATTGTGCGACCTGAAGGTGTCAAAGGCACATTGCCTGTGTTCATCTTTATTCACGGCGGCGGTTGGGTGCTGGGCGATTACCCAACGCACAAACGCATGGTGCGCGATCTCGTCGTACTCTCAGGTTTTGCGGCTGTCTTTGTCAACTACACTCGCACCCCAGATGCTCGGTATCCCCAGGCAATTAATGAGATCTATGCCGCGACCAAATGGGTCGCCGAGCATGGTGAGGAGATTGATGTTGACGGCAAAAATCTGGCTGTTGTCGGCAACAGTGTCGGCGGTAACATGACGGCTGTAACCGCTTTGATGGCGAAAACCAAAGGGGGGCCGCACATTAAGTTGCAAATTATGATGTGGCCGATCGTCGCCGCTAATTTTGACACGGATTCTTATCAACAATTTGGCGAGCAACGGTACCTAACCACACCCTTGATGAAGTGGATGTATGACATGTACATCGCCGACCCAGAAAAACGCCAAGACATCTATGCCTCTCCCCTCCAGGCTACGATCGAGCAACTCAAAGGATTGCCGCCAGCGTTAATTCAGGTAGCGGAAAGCGATGTCCTGCGGGATGGAGGCGAAGCGTATGGACGCAAGCTGGATGAAGCTGGGGTAAAAGTGACAACCGTGCGTTACAACGGCATGATTCATGACTTTGGACTGCTGAATGGTTTAGCTGAGGTTCCGGCGGTTCGGTCTCTTTTTGTCCAAGCAGCCGCCGAACTGAAGAAGTATCTGCAATAGGGCACGACGCAATACATTTCGGTTAAGTCTAAATCTCGATCGTTTTTAGTCCGCGTTCGCGGACTTTGCCTCACAAGCGGCGGTTTGCGTCGCGCTATCGTCGGGTTTCTCGATGGTTTAGCGCGACTGACTACCCGAACTTTATTGACACCACTCTGAGGTACCTAACCGCCATGACCGACCATACCCCATTCGCCACCAGTGCCTCTGCCCAAAGTGCCAAGGATATTCGCGGCGCATCACCGTTAATCGCGATCGACAACGAAGCACCCGCCAAGCTGATTGTCGATCCACCGTTGCCCGAACCACTCGCTCAGGGTCGCGTGTTTATCCAGTATCGGACGGAAAACCTGCGCGTGTTGCCCGTATTCGGCAAAGGTGCCCTCGAAGTATCGCCCCGCATCGGTCATATCCACATTACCGTTGACGATGCACCGTGGCATTTTGTTGACGCTAGCGGCGAAACGATCATCCTGGTGGGACTGGAACCTGGCTCGCACCAAGTGCGGATCGAACTAGCCGACCCCACCCACCAAGTAATCGCCAGTGAAACGGTGAGGTTCGTGCTGCCCAATCCTCAGCAAGGAGAGAACCGTGGACACTGAATACTATGACGACATTATTATCAGTGGCGGCAAAGCCGGAAAAACCTTGGCACCCGTGCTGGTAGCTAAAGGACGGAAAACCGCTCTCGTCGAACGCAGTTTAAGCACGATTGGAGGCGGGTGCATCAATCTTGCCTGTATTCCTACCAAAACAATGGTAGCCAGCGCGGAGATCGCCAACACTGTGCGACACAGCGCAGCTTATGGGATCGATACGACACCGCCTACCGTCGATCTAGCAACAGTAATTCAACGCAAACGATCGGTTGTCGAATCGGCACGCGCAACGAATTTGCACAATCTAGAAACGGCTCTCGATCGCGATCTCATTATTGGCACAGCGCGGTTTGTGGCTCCTAAAACCATTGAAGCGATCGCGACGGATGGCACCACTCGCTTACTCACCGCCGAACGATTGTTTATCAATACAGGTACGCGACCCCTAATTCCAGCCATACCTGGACTCAAAGAGATCGGGTTCTTGACGAGTGAGTCGATGATGGAGCTAGCACAATTGCCCGAACACCTCATCGTGCTCGGTAGTGGCTATATTGGGTTAGAGTTTGCTCAGATGTTCCGTCGCTTTGGCTGTCGCGTTACCGTAATTGGGCAAAGCGATCGAATTCTGTCATCTCAAGATCCCGATCTGGCGATCGCCGTTCAATCGCTGCTAGAACGTGAAGGAATTGAATTCTTGCTCGCTGCGAAGGTGTTGAGGGTCGTTCGCGTTGGCAATGAAACCAGCCTGCAAATTCAGGTAGGCGATCGTCAGATAAGTCTTCAGGGTTCGCATTTGCTCGTTGCTGTGGGTCGCGCAGCTACTACCGATACCTTAAACTTAACGGCTGCGGGGATAGCAACCGACGCATTTGGATTTATTCGAGTCAACGAGCGATTAGAGACCAACATACCGGGGATTTGGGCATTAGGCGACATCAATGGCGGCCCCCAATATACCCATGTGTCGCTCGACGATTATCGGATTATCAAAGCGAATCTAATCGACGGTGGCAACCGCAGTACACGCGATCGTCCGATTCCCTCCTGTCTGTTCATCGATCCAGAACTGGCTCATGTGGGGCTGACCGAAACCGAAGCGCAGCAACAAGGGTATACCATCCGCGTGGCGAAAATATGTGCCTCAGCCATTCCCAGAGCGCAAACACTGGGTCGAACCGATGGACTGCTCAAAGCGATCGTGGATGCTAAGACAGGACATATCCTCGGTTGTTCGCTCTTGTGCCACTCAGCGGGTGAAATGATTTCAACCGTGCAGATGGTGATGCAGGCGCAGATGCCCTACACCGTTTTACGCGATGGCGTGTTGACGCATCCCACCATGACCGAAGGATTAAATTTGCTGTTCTCAAAGTTGTAAGGCAGCAAGAGCAGACACCTCACGATCGGTTTTTTAGCAATGTGGTCGCAACCGTTGCAGATGAATCTTTCAAACTCAATAACTACAGGACTTATCATCATGAACAAACTAGACGGAAAAATCGCGCTGGTCACTGGCGGCACTAGCGGCATTGGTCTTGCCACCGCCAAGCGTTTCGTGTCTGAAGGAGCATATGTCTTCATCACGGGTCGTCGTCAAACTGAACTGGATGCCGCCGTAACAGAGATTGGCAAAAATGTCACGGGTGTGCAGAGCGATGTCTCTAATCTAGCAGATCTCGATCGCCTGTTCGCCAAGATCGAGCAAGCGCAAGGACACCTTGATGTAGTCTTCGCCAATGCTGGCGGTGGAGAAATCGCCCCACTTGGCTCGATTACTGAAGAACACTTTGACAAAACGTTCGACACCAACGTCAAAGGGTTACTGTTTACCGTCCAAAAGGCACTGCCGCTGCTGCGAGAGGGTGCTGCGATCATCCTGAACGCCTCGACTGCTTCTACGGTAGGTACCCCAGCCTTCAGCATCTACAGCGCGACCAAAGCCGCAGTGAGATCGTTTGCCCGTAATTGGACACTCGACCTTAAAGATCGCCAGATCCGGGTTAACGCCATTAGTCCTGGCGTGGTGCCGACTCCTGGCTACAATCTTCTAGGACTGAGTGATGAGCAGGTGCAGGAATTCGTAGACAGCCAAGCCAGCACTATCCCACTGGGAAGAGTTGGTACGCCCGATGAGATCGCCAAAGCAGTGGTCTTTCTCGCTTCAGACGACAGCAGCTTTGTGAATGGGATCGAGCTGTTTGTCGATGGTGGTATGGCACAGATTTGAAACGTTCACTTTTCGCCCAGCTTAGAGTGCTCAAAGGGGCGATCGCAAAGACCAGCCTTGTCACGAGTGGATCGCCCTTTGCCCGACTGAATATTAACGAAGGAGAAACTGAAATGGACACGAACAATGAACGAGCAATTCGCCACCTCTACCATGTGGCAGAAGCTGAGTACGAGGATCTGAAGGCTTTTGTTGCCTGTTTCACAGCGGACGGAAATTTATCGATATGTCATCGGGCATCACCCTTCACGGCCCGGACGAGTTGTGAAAGTCAGTCGCTGTGATGTCGAAGGCTTTTCCCGACATACAGCGGGAAATCCACCACCTGCACGTCGTGGGTGATGTTGTCATCGTCGAGCTGACGTTGCAGGGAACGCATACGGGGCCACTTACCTTGCCTATCGGGACTATCCCTGCTTCAGGCAAGACGATGCACGCGCCGTGCTGCGATATATTTCGGCTTGTAAATGGGAAAGTCAAGTTTTTCGATTGCTACAACGAAATGTCAGTCATCTTGGCTCAGCTCGGCGTGCTATCGAATCTGCAAGGCGCGCTGGTGCCTTGAGCATCGACTCACTAAATTCACTCACTTTAGAGGTAATTAAATGGTTACTATAGCTATCCACACAATTCACGACCGCAATCTCCGAGGACATAGTAAAATCGGCTGGCTCGATAGCTGGCAAACCTTTTCATTTAGTGGTTTTCAAGATCCCAATCGGATGGGTTTTCGATCGCTGCGGGTAATTAATGACGATCGCGTGACTCCAGGTGCTGGTTTTGGCACCCACGGGCACAAAGACATGGAGATTCTCACCTATGTTTTAGAAGGTGAATTGGCACATAAAGACAGTCTGGGCACTGGCTCGGTCATTCGCCCTGGCGATGTCCAAATTATGAGTGCAGGGACGGGGATTCAACACAGTGAATTTAATAATTCCGAGTCCAATCCCGTCCATTTTCTCCAAATTTGGATGTTACCCGATCGCAATAATATTACCCCACGCTACGACCAAAAGGATTTTCCCCTAGCCGAAAAACAGGGCAAACTCCGGCTAGTTGGTTCCAAAGATGGGCGAGATGGTTCGGTAATAATTAATCAAGATATCGATCTCTATGTCTCGGTGCTATCAGCAGGCGATCTGGTGAAGTTTGATGTAGCCCAAAATCGGTTTGCTTGGATTCAAGTCGCACGCGGTATGGCAACGCTCAACGGCGAATCATTGCGTGAAGGTGATGGGGTGCAAATCAACAGTCCAGAATTGCTGGAACTAAGCACCGAATCTAATGCTGAAATTTTGTTATTCGACTTGTCTTGAAACTTACTTTTGTGGACATTCTGAAGGATGCCATTACTACTTGTCGTTCGCGTAGCGTCCGCTTTGCGGAATCGGCATGTCTCAAGTAAGGTAAACAGTTTAATTTACACATGAGGAAGTTTCGATATGGTCATTTCCACTGGCAATCTACCTGCTACAAACCTATTTCCTAGTTTGCCTCTATCATCATGGCAGGATACTTATACTGTCCTGCACCTCTGGACTCAGATCGTTGGCAAAATTCGGCTGGCACTGTCTCCCAACGTTAATCACTGGTGGCACTCGACCCTCTACGTGACCCCACGCGGACTGACAACTGGGACAATTCCCTACAAAACTCGCATTATAGAGATCCGGTTTGACTTTATTGATCGCCAGTTGCACATTGAATCGAGCGATGGCGCAAGCCAGACCGTTGAACTGATGCCGCGATCTGTAGCGAATTTCTACCAAGCCGTGATGACAGCCTTGAAAGAAATCGATATTGAAGTGCGGATTTGGACGATGCCCCAAGAAATCGCCAATCCCATCCCCTTCGAGCGAGATAACGAACATGCTACTTACGATCCAGAATCTGCCCAGCGATTTTGGCAGATTTTGGTACAAACCGATCGCATTCTGAGCACCTTTCGATCGAACTTCATTGGCAAATCCAGTCCAGTCCATTTTTTCTGGGGGAGTTTCGATCTCGCCATCACCCGTTTCTCTGGACGAACCGCGCCCCAGCATCCCGGCGGGGTGCCAGGAATGGCGGATTGGGTGACGCGAGAAGCTTACTCCCATGAGGTCAGTAGCTGCGGTTTCTGGGCGGGAGATAAAGCTGTGACGGAGGCGGTTTTTTACGCCTACGCTTATCCCGAACCGTCCGCCTTTCAAACCTATCCGATTCAGCCCAAGGAGGCGTTTTACAATGCCCAGATGCGAGAGTTTGTCTTGCCCTATGAGACAGTACGGCAAGCAGCCGATCCAGAAGCAATGCTACTAACGTTTCTGCAAAGCACCTATGAGGCGGCGGCAAATTCAGCCCATTGGGAGCGAGGATTGCTAGAGCGATCTCCAGGCTCATAAATAGAAAGGAAAAAGAATTACAAACGTTTTAACTGTGTAACATAAGATAGCTACCGGATAAATGTCAAAACCTGCTTTGGTAGTTGGTGTATTGGATTCTGATAGACAATCCTCACTGTTTTTATTCAGACAAATCGTTTTTGATTAAAAATAAAAGATAAATTTTTGTGAGTAAAAATAGATTGAGAACAGCAAAAATGACAACTCAAACTCCTGCACGAGATCGACTTCGATGGATCGATACAGATTTACCCAAGATCGATGATGGTAGCGACGTAATTCAGGGATTGACCCAAACCCCTAAAACCCTTCCATGTAAATACTTCTATGACGATCGCGGCTCCGAACTATTCGAGCAAATTACCGATTTGCCTGAATACTATCCCACCCGCACTGAACAAGCAATTCTCGAAACCTACGTCTCGGAAATCATCGCCCTCACTGGATCTTGCGAACTGATCGAACTCGGCAGTGGTAGCTCCCGCAAAACTCACACGTTGCTCACAGCCTATAGCCAGCTCCCAGACCCTCTACATTACTATCCGATCGATGTTAGCGCAGGAATTCTCCGTTCCACCGCCCTCGATCTACTCGCCACCTATTCTCAGCTCAATGTCTGCGGTGTCGCAGGTACCTACGAACGCGCCCTCGAAAATCTCCCACCCCGCATCATCGAAAATCGGCTATTGATGTTCCTGGGTAGCACGATGGGCAATCTTGACGATCGATCTAGAAATATCTTCCTCACTCAAGTCCAGCAGGCTCTTCAACCTGGGGAATTCTTTCTTTTGGGTGTAGACCTCCAAAAACCGATCGACGTTATGGAAGCAGCTTACAACGATGCTCAAGGAGTAACGGCGGCTTTTAATTTAAACGTATTGCAGCATCTGAACGAGCGATTCGATGGTAATTTTAATCTCGATAACTTCGAGCATTTAGCCTTCTTTAATTCCACTGCCAGCCAAATCGAAATGCACCTCAAGAGTTTGAGCGATCGAACCGTCAAATTGAAAGCTCTGGATCTAGAAATAAGCTTCAAAGCTGGTGAAACTATTCACACCGAAATCTCGCGGAAGTTTGATATTCCGACGTTAACTGATATTCTGGCAAATCATGCACTCCATCCTCTAAAAGTCTGGACAGATCCTCAATCCTGGTTTGGTTTAGTTCTTTGTCAACGACAATAGACCTCCTGCGAAAGTCCTACCGCGAACGATAAATTACCTAAAATATCGGAAAAACAAATGCTTAATACCTTAGATAAAACCGATACAGAAATCAAGAATGATGTGCTGTCCGAACTCAAATATGAGCCAAGTATCAAAGTCACAGACATCGGTGTATTAGTAAAAGATGACATAGTGACACTCACTGGTTATACCACCAGTTTTAACGATAAATTGACAGCCGTCCACGCTGTTAAACGGGTTGCCGGAGTAATCGCAATCGCCGACAACATCGAACTTCATATTCCTGATGCCAACCACCGCACCGACGGCGAGATCGCCGCCGCCGCTGCCCACCAAATTGAATGGTCTACCACAATCCCCGCTGAAACCGTCGGGATAACTATTCGGAACGGTTGGGTCATCCTAGAGGGTGAAGTGGAGTGGTGGTATCAAAAGAATGCAGCAGAAGTCGCCGTGCGGCACCTATCGGGCGTTCGTGGGGTGTCTAATTCAATTTCGATTAAATCCACCGATAAAATCCCCGCAGTCGGTATCGATATTGAAGCAGCATTCGCTCGTAATGCTCTTTTAGATGCCAAACAGATCCGCATCGAGATTGAGGGCAGTAAGGTAATGCTCCACGGCACAGTTCGGACTCTCGCCGAACGAGAAGAAGCCGAACGAGTCGCTTGGGCTGCTCAGGGGGTATTGTCAGTGGAGGATCATCTCGACGTAAAGTGGTCTAGTTTTGCCGAGTAGCAATAGCAGTATGGATGTAGTCGTCACCAACAGGAGCGCGTCGAGATGGAGAAAGGGAGATTAACAGCATTCAGTGATGGTGTCATCGCCATTATCATCACGATTATGGTGTTGGAATTGAAAGTGCCTCACGGAGATAATTTAGCCGCATTGCGTCCGCTAATTCCCGTATTTGTGAGCTATGTCCTGAGCTTTATCTATTTGGGAATTTATTGGAATAATCATCACCATTTATTTCAGGTAGTGCAGTACGTCAATGGTCGAGTTTTGTGGGCCAATCTGCATCTATTATTCTGGCTGTCACTGATTCCCTTTGTCACTGCCTGGATGGGTGAAAACTATTTCACTGCCGTACCAGTTACCTTGTATGGTGGTGTACTGTTGTTTGCCGCAATTGCTTATTCGATCCTGATTGTGACTCTCATTGCCCATCATGGCAAAGATTCGACGATCGCGACTGCGATCGGGAGAGACTTTAAGGGTAAAGTATCGTTAGCGATCTATACCATCGCAATTCCGCTTGCCTTTGCTAATTCATGGTTAGCTTTTAGCCTCTATATATTGGTAGCAATTATATGGTTAATTCCAGATCGTCGGATTGAAAGATCGATGATCTGATCGAAGTATCACCAGACCGCTATCTACGCCAGTAACTCGAACTATTTACAATTGGATCGTTCACAAAGTGTGGGCTTTGCCCAATCGCATAGACTTACTAAATTCACTCACATCAGAGGTAATTAAATGATTACTACAGCTATCCACACAATTCACGATTCTCCTTCGGAGAGGCTACACCAACGCAATCTCCGAGGACATAGCAAAATCGGCTGGCTCGATAGCTGGCACACCTTTTCATTCAGTGGTTTTCAAGATCCCAATCGGATGGGTTTTCGTTCGCTGCGAGTAATTAATGACGACCGAGTGATTCCTGGTGCGGGATTTGGCACACACTCACACCGCGATATGGAAATTCTCACCTACGTTTTAGAAGGAGAATTAGCACATAAAGATAGCCTGGGCACTGGCTCGGTCATTTTCCCTGGCGACGTGCAAATTATGAGTGCGGGGACGGGAATTCAACACAGCGAATTTAATAATTCCGATAGCGAACCCGTCCATTTTCTGCAAATTTGGATGTTACCAGATCGGCAGAATATCACTCCACGTTACGATCAACGCAATTTTCCATTAGCCGAAAAACAGGGGAAATTACGGCTGGTTGGTTCCAAAGATGGACGAGATGGTTCGGTGGTAATCAATCAAGATATTAACCTCTATGTCTCGGTACTGTCGGCAGGCGATGCAATCGAGTTTGAGGTAAAGCCTAATCGTTTTGCCTGGGTTCAAGTCGCACGGGGTATCGCAACACTCAATGGCGAATCATTACGTGAAGGTGATGGGGTACAAATTAACAGTCCAGAATTGCTAGAAATAACTACCGAATCTAACGCTGAAATTTTATTATTCGATCTGTCCTAAAACTCGATTTCATAGACATTATCGAGATCCCGATCGATGAATTGTTACTCGTCAATCGGCATGTTTCGAGTGAGGTAAACATTTTAATTTAATCCTAACGGAAAATTATCTGTCGATAAGCCATCACCAAAACGATCGAGGAGTCCATTGTTATGAATGCAACCAACGGCATTATCACCCAGCCTAGCCCCTACTCAGTGGCTGAAACCATCGATCGATTAGCAGCCGTCCTTGAGGCAAAAGGCATCACCATTTTTGCCCGCATCGACCAACAGGCTGAAGCCGAAAAAGTCGGACTTAAGCTGAGTCCGACACAGTTGTTATTGTTTGGCAGCCCTCAAGCCGGAACGCCGCTGATGGTGGCGGAACCGACGATCGCGCTAGATTTACCCCTGAAAGTACTGGCATGGGCAGCGACCGATGGCAAAGTGTGGCTGAGTTACAACGATCCCAACTATTTACAGCAGCGGTTCTCGCTCTCGGATGAGTTGGTGAAGAACATCGCTGTCATCGCGCCTTTAATCGATTACCTCCGGTAGGCTACGCCAACGAGCACTAAGCAACTCACACTGAGATGACTGGTGGAATTGCACGCTTGATCGTCGATATCCCTCTATTACTGCTAGGAAAGATAAAAAATGCAAATCGGATTTATTGGACTTGGGCGGATGGGCGCGAACATGGTGCGACGATTGCTGCACCATGGACAGGAGTGCGTGGTGTACAACCGCTCACCTGAAAAAGTGAACCAACTGACCGCAGAAGGCGCAACTGGCGTTTCGAGCTTGGACGAACTCGTCGAGCGACTCAACCCACCGCGAGCCATCTGGCTGATGGTTCCGGCTGGCGATCCCACCGAACAGATAGTCGAACAGCTCGCCCAAAGGCTAGAGCCTGGAGATATCTTAATCGACGGCGGTAACTCTTACTACGTTGACGATCTGCGGCGTGCTCAAGCAGTTGCCGATCGCGGAATTCACTATCTGGATGTGGGCACTAGTGGCGGGGTGTGGGGACGAGAGCGCGGCTACTGCATGATGATTGGCGGCAAAGCAGAGGCTGTCAAACACCTCGATCCTGTCTTTAAAGCACTCGCGCCAGGAGTAGGCACGATCGATCGCACGCCGGGGCGGGATAAAGTAGGTGGCACGCCCGAAGAAGGCTATCTCCACTGTGGCACCAGCGGCGCGGGGCACTTCGTTAAAATGGTACATAACGGCATCGAGTACGGCATGATGGCGGCTTATGCCGAGGGACTCAATATTCTGCATCAAGCCAATGTGGGGAAGCGATCGCGCGAGTTTGATGCTGAAACCGCACCGATGCGCGACCCAGAACACTATCAGTATGACTTTAACCTGCCAGACATTACCGAAGTGTGGCGACGGGGCAGTGTGATTTCATCGTGGCTATTAGATCTAACCGCGATCGCCCTACTCGAACAACCCGACTTAGCCAAGTATACAGGGCGAGTGTCAGATTCTGGGGAGGGGCGTTGGACATTAATTGCCGCCATTGATGAAGGCGTTCCGGCTCCCGTGCTCAATGCCGCCGTCAATCAACGATTTGCTTCACGCGGTGCCGAAGACTTTGCCAACAAATTACTCTCGGCGATGCGGATGCAGTTTGGCGGACACGAGGAACAACATACGGAGATTAGATCGTGACAAATCCTCTAAAACTGTCCAATCTCTGGATCGTGGCGATCGCTGTGTGAGTTTTGCCGCCTGAATTTAGGCGAACCCTACTTCGATTCATCCAACTAATTTGGAGCTTTAAACTTTGAATGAGACTCGATATCCGACGGTGATGCTAGGTGGCGGCTTCGTCGGATTGTTTGCCGCCCTGCATCTACATCATCAACGCTATTCAGTGCCGACGCTCTTAATCGATTCTCCAGAGGAGAGGCTCCGCCAACGAGAATGGAATTTTACCTTCAAACCGCTACTATATGAATTCCTCAGCGGCGAAATGAACGATCGACTGATTCGGCTGCGTTACGATGACTTGCTCAAGCATACGGGAATTGCCTTTGTCAAAGATGAAATCGTTCAAATCGATCTGCACCAGCAGCAAATTTACCTGGCATCTGGCTTGCACTATCGATATGAAAATTTAGTGCTCGCTTTGGGCAGCGTCACCAATTATCTCAATGTGCCTGGAGCGCAAGACAATACCATTGCGTTTCGGACGGACGGGGATGCGATGACCCTCGGACAACATTTGCGCGATCGTCTCCAGCAAGCCAGCCAAACTCAAGATCCCGACCTGCGGCGACAGATGCTCACGGTCGCAATTTTAGGCGCGGGACGATCTGGTGTCGAACTCGCAGGCACATTGGCGGATTTACTGCCAGAATGGTACGCGCCGTTGGGTGGAATGGTAGCAGAAATCCGCCTGACGCTCGTCCAGCGCGGGCAGGACATTCTCAAAGGCGATCCCGAACAACTGCGGAAAGTAGCAGAAGTAGCATTGCAGCACCGAGCCATTCCAGTAGAATTATGCTTGGAATCAGAAGTCAAATCGGTACGTGCTGGTGAAGTCGAGCTAATCCGGCACGATTCTCTTCTAGAGACGCTCCGCGATCGAGTCGAAACGCTGACCGCTGGCACCATCATCTGGACGACAGGCACGACTCCCCACCCCCTAATTAAAACATTGCCGATTGCCAACGAGCATCGCGATCGTGCCGCTCGACTGCACGTTACTCCGACATTGCAGCTTCCTGATTTTCCCAATGTGTTTGCAGCAGGCGATTGTGTCACCAATCCAGAACATCCGCTGCCAACTATCGCCCAAGTCGCTTACCAACAAGGAGCAGCAATTGCCTACAATCTCCAAGCTCTAGCGGAAAACCGCTCGCTCGTCCCTGCTAAAGTGCAGCTACGGGGCACTTTGATGAAGCTAGGGCTTGCCGAAAGTGTGGCGGAGATCTTCGATCGGATCGAAGTCAAGGGCAATCTCGGTCATTTGCTCAGACAAGCGACCTATATCGAAATGCTTCCTACGCCTGCCCGCAATTTTAAAGCAACGGCAGAATGGCTCTCGGATGGAGTCTTCGACCGCATCACTGGAACTTAATCCCAGATCGGCAGCGATCGAACTTTTGGCATCAAACAACCGATCGCAATCTCAATCCATCAGCGGTAACGAAGATGACAAACTCACCCAAACGGAGATCGCTACACTGGGCAGAATACGCCGCCGAAGGGTTAGGAACTGGATTATTAGTCTTTGTCGGACTCAGTGCTGTCGTGTTTAACTTTGGCAAAGGGCTACCGATGGAAAGCTGGGTTCCAGATCTGAGTATGCGTCGTCTATTGACTGGGCTGATGTTTTCGGGCACGGGTTCGCTGATTGCGATTTCGCCGCTGGGCAAGCTCAGTGGTGCTCACATTAATCCATCGCTATCGTTAGCATTCTGGCTGCAAGGAAAAATGCAGCATCAGGATTTGGTCGGCTATATTATCGCTCAATGTGTGGGCGCGATCGTCGGTGCAGTGCTACTGGTGAGGGTTTGGGGAGTATATGCCGCCAGCGTGAATAATGGGATGACTCTGCCTGGGAACAACTATACCTTGGGGACGGTATTTCTAGCAGAAGTCAGTATGACCTGGTTATTGGTATTGCTGATTTTTTGGTTTGTCAGTAATCCTCGCTTGTTGCGGTGGACTCCCGTGATGACTTGGATTGTGGTTGCCGTAATGGTGTGGCTAGAATCGCCCATTTCAGGGACAAGCCTCAATTCCGCTCGAAGTCTCGGCCCCGCCTTGGTCAGTCACAACTGGAGCGATTGGTGGATTTATGCGATCGCGCCGCTGTGTGGAGCCACGATCGCGGTGGTCGTCTTTCGCTACTTCGAGCGCGATGTGCTCACAGGTAAGCTGTTTCATGTATCTCACTATCGGAGCATTTTCAAAAATGTCACAGCTCCATGTCTACAGAATGGTCGCCTCAGTCGTTAAATTTGGTTAGGAGAATACAGCGTGAAGTTAGCCGAAAAAGTCGCATTAGTAACGGGTAGTAGTGGAGGCATCGGACAAGCGATCGCCATTCGACTAGCCGAAGAAGGAGCCGATATCGTCATTGACTATCGATCGCACCCCGATGGTGCCGCCGAGACTAAATCGCAAGTTGAAGCCACCGGACGCAAAGGGCATATCGTTCGCGCCGATTTAGGCGAGGTTGAAGATGTTTTCAAACTGATTGCCGAAGCTATTCACACCTTTGGCAAACTGGATATTCTCGTCAATAATGCGGGGCTTGAGCAAAAAGCCGATTTTTGGGATGTGACCGAAGCCGATTACGTTGGTCGAAGACCTGCCTTCGGCAATCGCGTGATTAATGTCAATCTCAAAGGTGTATTTTTTGCCACCCAAGCGATCGTTAAACATCTCAAAGAAACCAACCGTCCTGGCAAAATTGTTAACATTAGTTCCGTACATGAAGAGTTGCCATTTCCACATTTTACGTCCTACTGTATCAGTAAAGGCGGCGTAAAAATGATGATGCGAAATTTAGCAGTCGAACTCGGATCGCTGGGCATCAATATTAATAATGTGGCACCAGGGGCGATCGAAACTCCCCTCAATACTGAGTTGCTCAACAATCCCGCCCAATTGAATGCCGTGCTAAAAAATATTCCCCTGGGGCGATTGGGAAAACCCGAAGATGTCGCCGCATTGGTGTCATTCCTAGCTTCATCGGATGCAGACTACATCACCGGATCGACGTTTTATGTGGATGGCGGACTGCTCTGGAACTATCAAGAACAGTAATCGAAAAAATTATTGCAGGGTGGATATGACTGCTGAAGAACAAAGATTAGCCCAGGATCTCGAACGCACAACTTACTGGAAACGTTGGGGGCCTTACTTGAGCGAACGTCAATGGGGCACCGTGCGCGAAGATTATAGTGCTACTGGAGATGCGTGGCAGTACTTTTCACACGACCAAGCGCGATCGCGTGCCTATCGTTGGGGCGAAGATGGGATTGGCGGAATTTCGGACAATCATCAACGATTGTGTTTGGCGATCGCACTGTGGAACGAGCGCGATCCGATTCTCAAAGAGCGAATGTTTGGCTTGACGGGCAATGAAGGCAATCACGGCGAAGATGTTAAAGAATACTATTTTTTTCTTGACAATACGCCGACTCATACTTATATGAAAATGCTCTATAAGTATCCACAATCTGCATTTCCCTATACCCAACTCGTTGAGGAAAATCAACGGCGTGGTAAACAAGATCCAGAGTTTGAACTGCTCGATACTGGGATATTTAATGAAGATCGTTATTTCGATATTGCGATCGAATATGCCAAAGCTGCGCCCGAAGATATTTTAATTCAATACACCATTAGCAATCGTGGCTCTGAAGCAAAACCCCTGCATTTTCTACCGACGCTGTGGTTTCGGAATACGTGGTCTTGGGGAAACCAGAATGAAGCAAAGCCCGTCTTAAAAGTCTTGAAATCCGCTGAAAACCTGAGTGTCATCGAAGCTGCTCATCCCAGCTTAGGAACGCGGTGGCTGTACTGTGATGCGGCTCCCGAACTACTATTTACCGAAAATGAAACCAACTTCGAGCGGCTGTTTCAAATGGACAATCCGACTCCCTATGTCAAAGATGCCATCCATGAATATTTAATTCACGATCGCCAAGCTGCCGTCAATCCAAATCGGATGGGTACGAAAGTTACCGCCCATTATTCGCTGTGGTTAGCAGCAGGTGAAACCAAAACGATTCGACTCAGATTAACCGACTCCCCAACACAGCCCGATCCGTTTGGTGCAGAATTTGCGACGGTATTTCGCGATCGCATCTGTGAAGCCGACGAATTCTATCAGCGCATCACCCCAACGTCACTCTCTGAGGACTTAAGATTGATTCAGCGGCAAGCCTTTGCGGGAATGCTCTGGAGCAAGCAGTTTTATCTCTACGTGGTCGAAGATTGGCTCAAGGGCGATCCAGGCACCTCGACTCCACCTGCTTCCCGTGCCGATATCAGAAACCAAGATTGGGTGCATCTGTATAGCGATGATGTCCTGTCGATGCCCGATACCTGGGAATATCCGTGGTTTGCCGCGTGGGATTTAGCCTTTCATGTAGTACCCTTAGCGACGATCGATCCCGACTTTGCCAAGCGGCAGCTAAGTCGCCTGACGCGGGAATGGTATATGCATCCGAATGGACAACTTCCGGCGTATGAATGGGCGTTCAGCGATGTCAATCCCCCTGTTCATGCCTGGGCGGCTTGGCAAGTCTATCAAATCGAACAAAAACTCTACGGACGAGCGGACAAACTGTTTTTAGAGCGGGTCTTTCAAAAATTACTGCTCAACTTTACGTGGTGGGTAAATCGGAAAGATCTGACCGGAAACAATATCTTTCAAGGCGGCTTTCTCGGTTTGGATAATATTGGGGTGTTCGATCGCAGTGCGCCCCTGCCAAATGGTGGCTATCTGGAGCAGGCGGATGGCACGAGCTGGATGGCAATGTATTGTGTCAATATGCTGACGATCGCCATCGAACTGGCTCAAGACAGCCCCGCTTATGAAGATATCGCCAGTAAGTTCTTTGAACACTTTCTGCGGATTACCAGTGCGATGGATGGTGTGGGTAAAGATGAAATTTCGCTCTGGGATGCAGAGGATCGATTTTACTACGATGCGGTACTATTTCCCGATGGTCGGCACGAATTGATGAAAGTGAGATCGCTCGTCGGACTGATTCCGCTACTCGCCGTCGGCACGATCTCAGCCGAGCAATTAGAACGGCTACCAGGCTTTCGTAGCCGGACTGAATGGTTTATTCACAACCGTCCCGACTTAACCAATGGCATCGCCTGTATGCACACAGCAGGTCAAGCTGGACGTACCTTACTCGCTTTACTCGATCGACACAAGCTACCCCAAATCCTCAGCCGATTACTCGATCAAACTGAGTTTCTGAGTGACTACGGCATTCGCTCCGTATCGAAATTTCATGCCAAACATCCATACGCGATCGTTCTCAACAGCCACGACTATCGCGTCGATTACGAACCCGCAGAATCGACGAGTGGATTATTCGGTGGTAACTCAAATTGGCGCGGCCCGATCTGGTTTCCAGTCAATTATTTAATCGTCGAAGCATTGCTAACGTTCCATCACTATTTAGGCGACGAATCGAAAATCGAGTGCCCAACGGGTTCGGGACAGTGGCTGACATTTGAAGAAGTAGCGATCGAGTTAGCCCAGCGGCTGATGCGGATCTTTCTCCCCGCTGCTAAGGGTCGTCGCCCCGTATTTGGCGGCATCGAAACCCTCCAAACCAATCCCCACTGGCGCGATCTAATTTTGTTTCATGAATACTTTCATGGCGATAATGGAGCCGGATTGGGCGCAAGCCATCAAACGGGTTGGACAGGGACGATTGCTGCTTTAATCGATCGATTTGGCGCAGATCGATCGCGCTCAGGAAAATAACAGTAGTGAGCTAAATGGGTTACTGAGATCTTTGCCTGATGATGCCCCACAACCACTCATGAATAAAGTTCGCAATCGTTAAACTAAAGCATGAAACGATCGAGCGAGGAAGTCTTATGAACTCTCTATTTGCCAAATCTACCAAACGTCACCGTCCTCGTCGCGTCCAAATTCGCGTCCGGGATGGCCGCTTTGAAATTGTGGGGTTGAACGCATGGCACTCCCATTGGCGCGATCCTTATCATTTGATTCTGACCATCCCGTGGCAAGGTTTTACAGCTTTGGTCGTTGGCACTTATTTCGGTGCGAATGTGCTGTTTGCCCTGTTGTATCTAGCGGGGGGCGATTGTGTTGCTAACGCGGCTCCAGGTTCGTTTTGGGATCGCTTCTTTTTTAGCGTGCAAACATTTGGGTCGATCGGCTATGGTACCATGTATCCCAAGACGGCTTATGCCAATTGGACGGTGACAATCGAGTCGCTGTTGAGCTTAGTTGGGATTGCGATGTTAACTGGATTAGCCTTCGCGCGATTTTCCAACCCGACTGCCCGCGTGGCATTTAGCGACGTTGCCACGATCTCACCGCACGAATCGGTGCCCACTTTAAGTTTTCGGATGGCAAATCAGCGCAGCAATCAAATTTTAGAAGCACAACTCAAGGTGTTTTTACTGCGGGATGAGCTGACTGCCGAAGGACAATATATTCGCCGGATTCATGACTTGCCGCTGGTTCGCAACCAGTCCCCCAGTTTTGCCTTATCGTGGCTGGCACTGCACCCGATCGATAAATCTAGCCCGTTGTATGGGATGACACCCGCAACGTTGGTAGACACCAATAGTACGGTCGTGGTCACGCTCAGTGGTGTAGATGAAACCGTTACGCAGATGATGTATGCCCGTCATACCTATGCGCCCCAAGACATTCTCTGGAATTATCGCTTTATCGATTTGTTGTCTAGATCTACTAATGGCGATCGATACTTGGACTACAAACATTTCCACGATGTCATACCAGTTGAGGTAGCTGCCGAATCTCGATCGGTGACAAATTGAATCGGCTGGTAGTTTAGACATGCAACATCGAGATGTAGATGGCCTGCCATCTGAAAATCCCCAGCGCGTACCAGCAATTCGGATGAACTTTTTACAGCGAGATTTAGATGGGCTGATTAGGGGTGGTGGTCGAGTACTTTAACTTAAATGGATTCGACAAAATTCATTGTCGCGCTCTTAGTTTGCGCTAGAATAGGTGTTTGAGTAGCAAGTAAAGTCGCTCTCTGCCTTGCCTATGAGTTCCCTGCGAATTCCCGTATCCAAACCCATTCCAGTACCCAAATCACCTGAAGTCACTCGTTCTTCAGACCTTCTTGCTGACTTCCTCCGACTAAAAATTTCTGCCAATACCAGGCGAAACTACAGCAAGGCGATTGCTGATTTTTGTCGTCGTAACTATGACAGCGAAGTATCCACCGACCTTCTCACTCAATTCCTTTCCTTACATCAGCCAGAAGCCGTCTATCAAGTCCTCCAGTACCGACAACTGCTGATTGAGGCTAAATTAGCCCCAAGTACAATTAACATCCGGCTATCAGCCCTAAAATCTTTCGTAGACTATGCCCTTCAAGCAGAACAGTGTACTTTCAATCTCGCTGATGTTAGCTGCTTGAAAGTAGAAAGTTATAGTGATACGACAGGAATTGCTGTGGCTGGGTTCAGAGAAATTCTGCAAATTCCAGACCGCAGCACCATCAAAGGGATCAGAGATTATGCCATTCTGAGATTGCTTTGGGACAATGCCTTGCGCCGCAATGAAATCTGTAGCTTGGATGTGGGTGATTTCGACAAATCTGGGCGGTTATCGATTTTGGGGAAGGGGAAGATCCAAAAAAGCCAGATCGATCTATCGCCAGCAACGACAATCGCGATCTCACAATGGTTGACTGCCAGAGACAACTATCAAGCGTCCGCTCCTCTATTCACGAGCCTAGATCGCCGCAGCAAGGGGCATCGACTCGATGGGAGCACTATTTATCGCTTGGTGCGAGAGTTTAGTGCAGCAGCGGGGATCGATAAGATAGTTTCTCCCCATCGGATTCGGCACAGTGCCATCACCGCCTACCTCGATGCCAGCAATGGTAATATTCGCGCCGCTCAATCGTTGAGTCGTCATGCCAATCTCAATACACTCAATCGGTACGATGATAATCGCCATAAATATCAAGCGATTGCTACTAACATTTTGGCAGATTTAGTTTAGATTTACCACATTCCTGATTGTCATATTAGTTTTCTACCTCTCGACATTGAGGTGGATCTATTCGCTTTTCGATCGAAAACCTCAAAAATTTAGAATCAACTCTAAGCATTGTCTGGTATAAACTACAGAAAAAGCATATACCGCTAATAGCAATTAGCGGTATATTAAAATAGAGATAGAAATAATCGACGATTTATTAACTATTTATTTCCAGATTCAACTCACCCCCGATGCCTAATTAATTATGCCCAACCACTGTATGCCTTTTGTCATAATTCAATGGAGCAACCCACCCGCACTACCACTACTGCTACCACTTTTGTCCTCGATGCCAATGCCTTAATTTCAGCATTTACCAGTTTTATCCAATTCGATGTAGCTGCTGGCGGTGCTAGTGGCGAAACCATTCGTACCTATTGGTGCGAAGCGAAACAATACTTGCTCTGGTGTGAAGTCAATCAACTCCAACCCCTGGCTGTGACACGGGATGCGATTAAAATCTACCGTCACCATTTAGTCCAACAGCAATACAAACCTGCCACCATTGCCCTCAAATTAGTCGCTGTGAGTCGGATGTACGATGCGGCGATGGAATATGGTCTCCTTTCGCATAACCCCGTCTGGGGGGTCAAAGCACCCAAACAACGGGGCGATCCGGCTGATTCAATTACTTATTTGACTGCTAGTGAGGCGGAGACATTCCTCCAGGCTCCACTGGCTAAATCCACTCCCCTGAAAATCCTCCGCGACCGCTTCTTATTGGGGTTGATGACGCTCGAAGGAGTCAGGTCGATGGAAGCGCATCGGGCTAATGTGGGGGATATTCGCCGCGACCCGACGGGGGTGGGGATTACGGTAACTAGCAAGCGACAGCAACGGGTGGTGCCGCTGATTCCTGAATTGGTGGATTTGCTCGATCGTTATTTACTCGCCCGCAGAAGTGCGAAATTTAGTACTGCGGCTAATACGCCGCTATTTATTAACGTCCATCATCCGCGCCATCAGATCGACCCCGACCGTGAGGATCGTCGCCTGTCGCGGCGAGGGATTAGATTTATTGTCGATAGCTATCTCGAAGCTCTCGACCTCAAACATGGGCAAGGGAGGACTTTATCAGCCCACTCCTTGCGACATACGGCGGGGACTTTAGCGATTCAGAATGGGGCCTCTTTACGGCAAGTCCAGGATTTATTGGGTCATGCCGATCCGAAGACTACGGCGATTTATACTCATGTGGGTGACAGGTGGGTTAATAATCCGGCTCTCAAGTTGGGAATTAACCTCAATCCTGAGCGATCGTAGGTCGATGTCACTAAAAGATTAAGAATTGTAGCGCAAAACCAACTCACCAAACCTATGAATAGCGGCAAACGGACAGTTTGGGGCGAAATTTTTGTCGAACTAGTACTCGGAATATGCTAAAGTTTTAGGCAACCTGAACTTTATTCCAAATCTTGAGAAAACTGCAAGATCTAGGATCGTTCTGGGTACCATAGATATACTGTCTTAAAAAATAATCTTGCCGGAGGTTCTCGATCGAAATACAGTTCTCATACTGTGACCCCAATTACTTATCTATATAGGGCAACCAAAAAAGCTCGGAACGAGATCCCAAGCTTTTTATCGGTACAATTATACTATTTGCCTTGAAATGAAACTCGTTTGGCGACCTGTTTCATTTCTACTTTATCATGCGGTTCGACACTTAGGAAGGGTTTCTTGAAAATTATTAACCGCTCGATTGTCAAACGTTTACTGTATCCCACTTGTGCCAATTATTAATTTTTTTGAGGCTTGAGGAAACCACCATGTCAGATCGTTTTCGATCGTACTGGATTACTAGTTGCTGACTGTGCCAACCCGTTCGCAACCAGATCCAGACAATTTGGGATCGAGTCTAACTTCGTGTCATCTATTTCTACCGCTCAGTAGGCTTAATTTCACCAAACGACTTGTCATCTCAATGTAAAAATCGAAATTCAATCGATGGGGTTTTAGAGGAGTATTTGTAGACACGAACCGCCCTGTGGGTTTGCGATCGTCCCCAGACGACGCGAAAGTCCTGGGATCTGTGGATGTTAGTGCTAGAAGTAACCGAGGTTGAAATCATCAAAAATGGCTAGAGATAAAATTCTCTCCTAACTCGATTTTTTGCATTTCAGATCGCTACTCTATAGCTATCCACATCCTACCACATAGATAAAGTAGAACCGCGACCGCCTTGGCAAATAGTATCGAGTATGCCCTAGTTATTCACCCTAACTAGCAACTATGATACTTCCCCCCCACCTGCTCCAACTGACTAAACTCTTCCACATCGGCTTTAACTTCATCACCGCCGATAATATTCCCGAACCGAACTGGCGGACAAATCGTAAATATCCACTCAATAAAGGCGAATTTCTCAAATTTTACACAGATCCCCTCAGCCTATTGGGAGTTAGCTTTGGCGATACAACCCGCTATGTTATGTTGGATATCGATATCGATAGTCCCTACCATCCGAGTAACGATCCCCAGGCATATGCCCGACTCTTATTGGTCTTAGAGCGGATCGAATTAGTATACCCAGTGCCGATCCGTAGTTCCCATAGTGGCGGCATCCACATCTATTACTTCTTCCCCCGTGCCGTTCCCACCTTCCGCATCGCTGCGTTGATTCGCGTCACGCTAATTAACGCTAAATTCCCGATCAAAAACGGACAGATCGAAATTTTCCCCAATACCAAAGCTTACAGCGAAGATAAACAGAAGCCATCTTATTATAAAGCCCACCGCCTCCCGCTTCAAGCCGAAAGTGGAGCCTGTTTATTAGACCAATGGGGTGACGAAATAATTTGTGCTGCCAACCTCACCGATGAGGGAAAACTGGGCATGTTCCTCGCCCAAGCCGAAAGATCGGCTGCTGCCAACGATCTTAAATGGATTGAGAGTAAATTTGAATGGGCTTACGAGCTATTCAAGAAATACATCGCCAAATACCAACATCACTCCAGCGACTACTCCGAAGTTGCCCAAGAATGGAAAGAGAACCTCGAACTCACCATCGATATTGGTTGGACAGATTATCATCAAACCAACGAATTACTACCTCTATTCGTCTGCTACGGCATCGTCTTTGAAGGACTAGAAGACAAACAAGAATTATTTGACTGGGTACATCAAAAAGCGATCGCTACCAGAGGATATCACGAATACTGCCGCCACCAACACGAGATCGAGCGCAAAATTCGAGACTGGGTAAACAGCACCATCGATAATCAGTACTATATCAAATACTGTGGATTCCCCCCCAGATGTGGCATCACCCCCCATCAACTCGTGGCTCGTCTCAACCCTAATAGCGCAGGAATTAACCTGCACAACCAAAACCTCGTCGAGCGGACTAAGCAACGGTTAAATGACATTCTAGCCGCTTTAGAGGAACTGCCTCAGAAGATCGGCGAGCGACTGAGCGTAATTCAAGCTAAATGCCGCGAGCTATTTGGTGAAGGCATCAGCCGCAATACATTGTATAAAAATGATTACAAAGAGCTGTGGGCGGGAAGTAAACAGGGTAAAATTCTAGAAAATCCCATACCCCCTGCCCCTATTACTCAAACTGTCGTTCTAACTGAATCTCAGCCGATTTCAGATGAAATAGATCGAGAAATTGAAATCCATCAAATCCAGTCTGTGACTAAATTGTCCCATACCCCCCCACTATATGAAGCTTTTATAACTGAATTTCTGTCCCCCCCAGATTTATCCCTCGATCCAGTTCCTGAAATCCCAGTTCCTCTAGACTTACCAAAATTTTCACACTCATCTGACGAGAATCTATCTACCTCACTTTCAGATCTCCCAAGATCGGGATTAGAATTAGAGTTAATTCAATCAGGTTTAGAACTACAGTCAGAGCCAGTGCAGCAATTCGTAAGTACTACTAGCGAATTACACAATGAGCCGCTCGAAACCGTTCCAACTACAAAAACTCACCGTTCCGTAGTTGAGGTTGCCCGTGACGTGAGGGCGAGTATTGTGGCGATTGATGACGAGCTACTGTTGGAATTTTTGCACCATCCCCAGAGTGAAGCGATCGAATTGACGATCGAATTAGCCAATCGACTAGTTGCTGCTCGGACTCCCGATTTAGTTCGGGCGATGGTGGCGGATCTTTCTCGTCACCAGAAAATCGATCTGTGGCAGGTATTGGGGGTTGACGAGCGGGCGGCGATTGAGGCTTTGATGGGGTTAAAACCTGCTGCTCCAGCAAGTCCTGCCGCGATCGAGCGAGAATTCACCAGCGGCACCATTGTCACTACCTTGACTGGGTTGTTAGGTGTGGTTAAGTATGTCTTTAAGTCTGTTGCCAAGCCGTTTGTCGTCTATCACGAGGAAATTAACAGAACTATTTGCTATGCGCTCGACGATCTGCGCTTGGAGAGTTAAGATACTAACTTAAATTTGAAAATTGCTGATAGTTAAAACTTTACTGTTTGGTATACTTAGAACAGGATCGGTATAAATTCAAGATAATTGAAATGCGATCGGAGGGTCGAGATGGCAGATCGAGCTAAGAAAGCGAACGTATTAAAGATTATTAAGAATGAGGAAATCCCGATCGTGCCAGAGGTAAAAGCTGTTGCTAATAAGTCTAAGCGATCGTCTATTAAAAATAAGGTAAATACCAGTGAAGAAGTGACGATATCAACAGTGAGATTGTTATCGCTACTATCGGAAGAAGAAAAATTAGTAGTTCCAGCAGAAAAATTAGTTAATGAGTCAAAGAAATCGACTGCTGCAACTAAGGAAAATAACAGCGATCGAGTAGTATTGGTTACAGATGAGAACCAATCCCTAACCCAGGAAAAAGTCAAAAAAATACTACCGCCAATCCCGTTGAGAACTCCAGAAGAGTGGCAATCTGCCATTTCTAACTATGACAAAGAGTCGAGAGCTTCTTTACCACAAAGCATTCCAGCGATGGTCGGAACTGTTGCAGCTAATCTTAGTCAAGAAGGTCGTCCTAAATTATATCCTCGTCAGGCGAGGCGGGTTTCAAAGCATGTAATTCAAAAACTATTGTCTGACCCTTCGCTAGCTATACCAACTTGGGAAGTGCTGATCGATAACGATCTTTCGATCGGGAAAAAAGCTAAACAATTACAAGCACTTGGTTGGGAATTAGAAGTCATTCCTGTCAAAGGCTTCCGAGAAATATGTCTACTAGCTCAAATCCTTACTAATGGTGTTGACTAGGAAAACGGTTGAAACGAGCGTAAAGATTAAAGATAATGTTAAAATTGTGGGCGATTTTGGGTATAATGTATGATAAGCAAAGCTAAAAATTGAAATAATCTAGATTATTTATTAATACTATAGGTGAAAATCATGCGTAAAGGATTGTTTCTCAAAGTCGAAGAAAACTTTCAGAAAAAGCAAAAAGGCGCAAAAGAAGAGTCGAGAATTATGGCTTTGCAGTTACAGTCGAAGTTAAATGCAGAGGGAGTAGAATCCGTGATAACTGAGAAAGATGGATTGTATCGAGTCAAGGTGATGTAACCGGAACGAAGGTGACTGTTCGGATATTTTCTTGACTTAAATTACGCCAGATTGCACTGATGTTCTGCGGAATCTGTTGCTAAGATCGGAGTTGATGAATAGAGGTGGTAGTTGTGAGTGATATTAACGAGCCAAGAGTTTTTGAAATTGATTTTGGCTGTTTGCTGAAACCAGATGATTTTTTGAGCTATTATGCAAACGGAATGCTCGTTCCAACAGATCGAGAAATTTTTTTGAATGAGCTTTCTGAGAGGATGTTTGAAAAGTCAGTTGGTAAAAAAGCTCACTCGGTATAGACTACAGATAGATAATGAGTAGTGCTAAGTGAGCAGAATGAGTAAAGCATATCCTAGTAACCTGACCACAGACCAATTTGAATTAATTAGTGGGATGATTCCAGCACCAAAGCCAGGTGGTCGTCCACGAGAGGTGGAGATCGCAGAGGTAATCAACGCAATCTTCTATCTACTGTGTGAAGGATGTCGTTGGCGAGCGTTACCAGGAGATTTCCCAGCATGGCAGACGGTATATACTTATTTTCGAGACTGGCGCAAGGATGGAACATGGGTCAAAATCCACGATCGGTTGAGAGCATGGGTAAGAATAGAACAAGAGCGTCAACCCAGCCCATCAGAGGCTGCAATCGATAGCCAAAGTGTCAAAAGTGCCGCAATGGTCAGTGAGGCAGTTGGTTATGATGCAGGTAAGCAAATCAAGGGCAGAAAGCGGTTTGTGACAGTAGACACACTCGGCTTAGTCTTACGGGTATGGGTGACAGCAGCCAATATCACTGAACGAGATGGTGGCATCCAAGTGTTGAAAAAAGTCAAACAAATGGGTCAATCGGTATCTCGACTGCATACAATTTGGGTGGATGGTGGTTTTAGTGGTGAGAATTTTCTGCACTTGGTAATGGATGTCTGTCATTGGCTGGTGCAGGTCGTGCTGCGACCAAAAGAACATAAAGGATTTGTGCTATTACCTAAGCGTTGGGTTGTCGAACGTACCTTTGGTTGGTTAATGAACTGTCGGCGATTGACCAGAGATTATGAGAAACTACCTGAAACATCCGAGACATTTATTTATCTGGTGATGATCCGTATAATGGTGCGGCGTTTAGCATAAAATTTGACCAGAAACTTTTCAAACATCCTCTGAGTATAGAGCTGATATTGCTCTGTTTTTTTTGAGTTTCATCGCTGGATCGTAATTATCATTTACTGCGAGTGCATCGATCGCATAGTCCCGTCCCTCTTCCTGCTTCAGTTCCTGTTTTTGGGTTATTACAGATAGAAGTTTGCTTTCTTGACTCGGAGATTTAACTTTTTTTGCTCAAAGGAAGTGATTTTAGCTCTAACTCGATTTTTAATCTCTGTCAAACCGGGCGATCGCTTCCTGATATAGCTCTAGTTCTGAAAGCGATCGACCGCGCTGGCGTTCGTATTCAACCAGCCGACGCACCCGCTCCAGATCTCCCTGTGCTTTGCGTAAAAGTTTTTCTTTCAAAACATCCAATTCACTCTGGAGATTTTGGCGATAAGTCGAGCGAAGTTCGTTCGTATAGCGATTCGCAAATTCGTACTCAGCATCAGTCAGATAGCCCAAGCGATGCCCAGGACGATATTCATTGCCAGCGAAAGATCGTTTGTATCCCGCTAAAAATACGTCACCAAATCCACAGATAAACATACACAGATCGGTGTCGCGCTCGTTGAGTTCAAAATTCGGCTGGCGGATGCCGCGATTTTCCAAAATATAGTGACAGACTTCATGGGCTAAAATCGCTCGCGCTGCTGGTAAATCCCGCTCGAAATCGAGACTGACGCGAATCGTCACCCAACCCTCTTCATCTACTTCAAACTGTCCCGCAGCAGCAGGCACGGATTCGATCGCCACGCGCGGCACCATCATTGGCACCGCAAACCCTGGTGCTACCCGTCTGGCACGATCGAGTAAAGCTTTTACCACTCGATCGAGTGGAGCCAAATCGGACAACTCACGCGGATCGAGTGTAAAGCTGGCAGACCACGAAGACTCCTCCAAAAGCCAGCCTAACTGAGCCAGCCCATCTAAACTAGATTTAATGTGGTCGAAATCCGCTGAAGCTTTCGGTGTGGCTGAGACTGAAGCTTTCGGTGTTGCTGACTTGCTGCTCGGTGCGATCTCGATCCAAACCACGAAATCTCCACGATCGAAGGGAGAAACCCGTTTGCTTACGCCGCGCCCAGGGAAGGTGAGGAAACTGCGGTTTTGGCTTCCTGGCGGGATCTGGAGATCGATGTCGCCATCCAGGGTGCGAATGCGAAGCTCCACCCCAGTATGGGCTTGTGCTGGCGTAATCTTGACTTCGGTAAAGATATCGTCGCCTTCTCTGGTCAATCCATCTGCCTGAAATGGCACTTTCAGGTGCAAATACAAATCTCCAGGCTTATCGCCATAGGTACAGAGATTACCTTGTCCGGTCAGGCGCAATCGGCTTCCAGTCGTCGAGCCAGCCGGGACGAGAATTTTTAGCAGTTTGACAGTGGGTGCGAACTCACCATTCGCTTGAATTTCGAGCCGATTGACCCGAACTTCTGGTTCGCACCCAAAGATCGCTTCGTAAAATCCGAGATTGAGGTCTAAGTTAAGATCGGGTAGAACATCAGTCGAATTGCCGCGATCGGGGGAATGGACTTTTTCATTAACTTTGGCCGCTCGATCTGGTGATGTAACTTTGTCTTTGGGTCGATCTTCTTGTTTAGGGGTAGTAACCGTAGTTTTTGGTTTACCTTCTTGTTTGGGGGCAGCACGACGATCGGTTCCCGAACGTGTCTGGCTGGTGGGTTGCCGCTGTTCTACCATTGCATAGAACTCTTTACGTCGCCAGTTCCACATCTTTCTACTTTCAGATGTATATCCGATTACCGTCCAAGGTGCATATGTATGAATGTTCTGAATGATGCGATCGACTTCTCCTTCACACATCGAAAAATTTCGCTCTTCACCAAACCGATCGTAAAGCACTATGGCATAGGATCGACCCGTGGGAATAAAGTTAATACTGTGATTAGTGACTTTTTTAAATACCCACATCAATCGATCGAGTTTAACGATTTGGAGGTTGTATATCTCAGTAAATAGTAGCCAAGAAGGTGTCAAAAATAATGTATTTCCTGCTAATTCTTGACAATTGTATCGATCCCTAATTTCACGATCGATATTACATGCGAGTAAATCTCCATCTCCAGATCGTGCTAAAGAACTATAGATTGGATGCTTGCGGGGGTTATTGGTTCTAACTTTTGCTCTGTAAAGGTTCCAGCTACAGAGACCCAATCCACCAGCTAGAATAAATAACAAACCATCCAACGAGGATTTGTAATTTACTGACTCCAGCATTACAGGTGCGATTTTATCTTTTAAAGTAGGTCGATATTTAAGCAGTCGATCGACAACTTTCTCCTGAACATCAACGGGAATTATTGAGAGTTTACCAGTGAGATTAAGCTTGTGCAGATCGGCTTGAGGTTGCATCTCGATTAAAATAGCTCGATCTCCATCGAGTATTGCAACTGCATATTTACTATCTACTGTCTCCACATTAGTTTTTTTATTAAGAATTACTTTAGTAATGCCAGTATCGACGATGCTGGAACTGGTAAAAGTGACAAACTCTCGATCGATCCGAACGGCATCTTCAAGTTTCAAAAGTTGCTCGGCATTGATTTTCTGTGCGCCTAAGTAGCAGTTATATAAATAACGATATTGCGAACAGCCAAATCCTAATAATAAGGCTATTCCGATTAAGTTATGTAGCCACAATTTTTTGTTAAGTTTTTGAATATGTCTCCAGACGATCGTTCCTTCCATAATTTAATTTTTATAGGTGCTTTAATTACGCTCGCTATAGCAATGATTTGACTGGAGATCGAGGTTGGTTTTAAAAATCATCTTCTTGGATTTGTTCGTGATATATGCTTCCTCTACGATCTTTGTATGTAGTAAACATAACTTTAGAAAATTTAGTGCCTGTAGATGTTTTTTGTTCTTTTAATTTAAACTTGGGAGTACGAAATATTCTACAAGTACTAAGATTTCGATAGCGCACATCATATGTACCGCGAGTAACATTTTCGACTGTAAATTCTTGACCCTGCTTAACCAAGAATGCTCGAATTGTTTGGGGTCGCTCCGAACTTAGTGTGAATAATTTGATAAATAAATCATAATTACCTTGAGAATTGTCAATAGTCACGGTTGAGAGTCCAGTCTTGGCTTTAACCTGATAGCCTTTAATATAGCCAGTAGTACTGGGGAAAGGATAACCTTCCTTAGTAGCTCGATTGCAAGTTTTAGGTGTTGATTGTTGAGAGCGGGCAATATTGGGAATCAGCGAGATATCGCCTGCAATTGTAGCGATCGAGACGATCGTTGCGAATGAAAAATGAATCGCTCTGTTCATATGTTTACAAGTTTAATGTTATATATCTAACGTATGATTTGCTATGAAACCTCGACATCTTCGCTACTTTACGGCTATGGCTGAAGTAATAAGTTTCAGCCGTGCCGTTGCAACTTGCGGGTATTACCCAACCGCCTTTAAGTCAAAAAATTAAGACGTTAGCAATAATGCTGAATCATCGCCTGACTCAATCGGTGCGATCGTTGCGGAAATCTCGTCCCAGAGCTGTTGTCGAGCTACCAAAGTTGCGATTGCGGCTGTGGTTGCCTGTTTCCAAGCCTCTAGATTTTGTCCGCAGATACGATCTAACAATTTCTTCGCAATAGGAATATGTTGCATCTCATCTAAACCCACATGATGCTGGCAATAATCGCGTAGACGATCGCTGCACCATGAGCCATCTGGTAAAATTAGCGATCGTTCTAATATATCTAACTGCTTCAGTAAATTAGCAAACATGGGAGGTGAGATTTCTTCGCGCCCGCTCAAAAAAGCGGCAACAATACCAGCAGTCGAACCCTGACAAATTTGCCAAGTTGTAGATACAAACGCCGCAGCGGCGGGTGAGATCGCTACATTTGCCAAGGCAGTTTCCAACCCCATGCCACCACGTAGTAAGTCGATCGTTTGCTGAATCGGCTGGGTTTGTGCGCCTAGATCGGCCATCGCCATCAGATAAAATTCCACATGACTGAGGTATATTCCATTACCAAACGATTCAGTCTCTTCATCAAGAATAATTTCGTTAATCAAACGAGCTGCAATCGGATCGGCCACGGGCAGCCAGGGCGTTGTTACGCAGGTCAATCGTTGCTGTAGCGTTTTCAACAGCGTCATATTATCCCAAACGGCAAATACATGCGCCTGCATAAATGTCCGAATCGCACTTGGCGTAGTCAACTGTGCGTACAATGGATGCCGCAACAGCACTTGCTGATGGGGTCGAACCTCGGCTAAAAACTGCCGAAAAAGATGTTGACTATGTTTCATAATTACCACTTTTTTCTAAAAAGATTAGAGGGGAAAGATGTTGCGACAAATTCTCTGCTCTACTGCGATCGATCGCAGTAGAAACCCCATTAGCTCTGCGAGCGGGGGATTATTGTTATGCTAAGTATCCTAAAAAGAGTTAGAGCTTGCGACGGCGCGTGATTGCATCCGCTTTCTTCACCAAAATGTCAAGAGAGGCATTTTCACCTGTTGCTAGAATCTTGCAGTGGTTAATTAGCTTTACGCTTTAACAACATACTCCGCAGATTTACTCTCTTACCACTACTGCTTTGATAGATAGGTTCTCCGGTTTTACCTTGCATGATTTGTCCGAGTCGATCGAGTGTATCATCGGCACTTTGATATGATTTCATTGTTAAAAGCATATTAGTTCGATCGCATGGCTGTTCTGGGTTTGCGACTCCACAGACAATGCCTAAACCACTTTGCTTATCCATTCCCGCACCGATATAGGTGCGACCCTCTTGAAATGACTTTTGAATCGCATTAGAAACGATCGAACACCGCTCTTGAGGAGTATATTTAGTTCCGAAGAATTCACTTTTCCACATAATTAGAACCGTGCTTTCTGGATTGCCAGAGACGGTGGCAACAGTTGCAGGTAGCACTTTGCGGCTACTCGGATCTGTAGCTCGACCGCAGGAAAATTGGACTGTACTCGAACTGTTTTCGGGGACGGTTTGGGGGCTGGCGATCGTCGGGATCGTCCCAGCGATGATGGTTGTAAGGGCACACAGTGCAGTTAGGATCGAAGATTTCATGAGTGGGAACCTTTAGAGACGATGGATATTTGGATCGGAAGTTTTGAAACTAGTGCTGTCAGCTTCGTTATTGCTTAAATCGGGGAGATGTATATCGAATATGCAAAAAATGCCAAAAGATTTTAGACAACTCTATTCTTTAACTATGGGTTTGCTGGAAATTTTGCCTGTCATTGCCTCTTGGAAAAACGATCGGATTAGATCGATGCTCATTGCATAGCTGATGCCGATGTTACCAGTAGACGCTCCACAATCTTTACCATCGCTACAAACTACCGTCCCACCCAGAATCATGGTATTTATGCCAATTACTTCTCCTCGATCGTTTAGGAGTGGCCCACCGGAATTACCCTTATTGATGGCGGCGTTGTGCTGAATGACGCGACCGTCAGCCCGAATGCCGCTGACCATGCCCGCAGTGAAAGAGTTTTGATTGAATTCGGCTAAGGGCGTACCAATGGCATACACGCTATCGCCGACACGAATCGATTTGGAGTTGCCCAGAGCGACGGTAGGAAATTTGTGCGGACGATTGATTTTGAGCAGGGCTAAATCTATTCCATCTCGTGCAAACCCGACGACATCAGCGGGCATTTCGGTTTTACCGTCTGCCATCATGACGGTGACTACGGCTGGTTGTCCGGTCACGACGTGGGCGTTGGTGACGATGTAGCCATTAGCAGAGATGATGAAGCCACTGCCCCAGCCGTTTATGCCCCTAATCATGACTACAGCAGGGTTGGCTTTGTCGTAAACGCGGTTGGCGGTGTTGGCTTCTGGGGTTTTGGCGGTGGCAGGTGGGAGGGTATGGGGGGTGGTGATGCCCGTGTAGGTGAGGGTGGTAAGCAGGAAGGTGAAGATGAGGTTGGTTTTCATCGCAATGTGCTCAGTGGTGTGAGTTTTATGGCTGATATTTTCTAGTTCGGGGAGAGGAGATTGATTTATGCAGGATTACCAAAAATCTTTTTTAGGGATGTTTCTTAATTGCCCTGAAGCTGTTTTAGAAAGCTCATTGCCTGTCGATATAAATCCATCCGCCCTTGCTGACTAAATAACTCAGCAGCCTTACTCATATCTGTAATCGCACCCTGCTTATTTCCAAGTTGATATTTAGCAATACCTCGATTGCCGTAAGCTTGAGCAAGTTTAGGATTGAGGGAAATCGCTCGATCGTAGTTGGTAATCGCCTCTTGAGTATTTCCCATAGCAAATTTAGTAGTACCCCGACCGAGATAAGCTTGAGCATATTTAGGATTGAGGGAAATCGCTCGATCGTAATTGGTAATTGCCTCTTGAGTATTTCCTATAGCAAATTTAGCATTACCCCGACCGAGATAAGCTTGAGCATATTTAGGATCGATCGCGATTGCCCGATCGTAATCAACAATTGCCTCCTGAGTATTTCCCAGCTCGGATTTAGCATTACCCCGATTAATATAAGCCTCAGCCAATTTGGGATTGATAGAAATCACTCGATTATAATCAACAATTGCCTCCTGAGTATTTCCTAGATCGAATTTAGCAAGACCACGATTATTATAAGGATAGATATATTTAGGATCGATCGCGATTGCTCGATCGTAATCAACAATTGCCTCCTGTTTATTACCTAGATCGAATTTAGCAAGACCACGATTATTGTAAGCTTCAGCAAGTTTAGGATTGAGAGCGATCGCTCGATTGTAATCAACAATCGCCTCCTGTTTATTGCCTAGATCGGATTTAGCATTACCCCGATTGTAGTAAGCATCAGCAAACTTAGGATTGAGAGCAATCGCTCGATCAAAATCAGTAATTGCGGCTTGTTTATTACCTGACCGTGATTTAGCTACGCCCCGTTCAAGATAAACCTCTGCTGAATTTTGAACTTGGGTGAGGTAAGATTGATTTGTCAGTTGTGGGTATTCTCTCGATCGAGAAACGAGCGCGAGCGATTTAACTGGGAATATTCCCACAAAGAGCAGGATTGTAGAAACAATTGGAAATATAGTTTTCATGAGTATGAGTTAATATTTGTAATTATTAAATCGAGAAAACTAAGTTGATTTATATACAATGAAAAATCTTTTTTAGGAGCGTCTTTTAATTGCTCTGAAGCTGTTTGAGAAAACCCATTGCCTTTTGATATAAGTCCATCCGCCCTTGCTGGCGTAATAACTCAGCAGCCTTACTCATATCTGCAATTGCTCCCTGTTTATTTCCTAGCAAGTACTTAGCACTACTTCGATTAATATAAGTTTCAGCGAGTTTAGGATTGAGAGTAATTGCTAGATTATAATCAATGATTGCATCCTGAGTCTTCCCTAGTTGAGATTTAACCATGCCTCGATTACCGTAAGCATAAGTGTATTTAGGATTAATCAAAATAGCCATGTTATAATCTATAATTGACTCTTGATAATTCCCCAATGCAGATTTAGCGTTGCCCCGATTATAGTAAGGTTCCGCAAATTTAGGATTGAGAGAAATAGCCATATCGAAATCAGATATTGCTTCTTGCTTATTTCCTAATGCAGATTTATCTACACCTCGATTATTATAAGCATAAGCATCTGGACGCTTGCGAATAATTGCATTGTAAATAGAGATCGCTTCTGCGTGATTTTTTTTCTCTTTGAGTATCAATGCTTTATCATTCAACAAGATTATATCGTTCGGTTCTAATCTTATTGCTATGTTGATTGAATTTAGAGCTTCGTCGTATTTCCCTGAACTCTTGAAAATTGCACTCTGATACTTCCATAAGTAATAATATTTAGCACGCTCTTTATCTGAAATACTAACGATGGATCGGGCGATTGCATTTTCAGCTAATTGATATTTATTAGTGCTCCACAGAGACAATGCCTTGCCATAATTACCCAGCAACTCTTGACCTTTGACGATCGCTCGATCGAAAGCTATTGCTGATTTATTAAACTGACGAGTTCGATAGAGTTGATTTGCATAAGCTAACCAGCGTTCTCCACTATCTGTTATTTGAGGCTGGGAAATATTTTGCATCGTAGCAATTATATTATTGCTGTCCTCTAGATTCAATTTGGCAGAATTGGCTCGAACAACCTTCAATAATTTTAAGTTGATATTTAGCTTGTCTGATAAGCCTGTAAAAGTTTGGATCGATATCCCCAAACTATTTAAATTTGATGATTCTGCCCTGCCATGAATACCGATAACGTTCCCAACATCATCGAAAACAGGCCCACCACTCATGCCGCCATAACTAATACTGCTATAAATTAGATCGTAACCGTCGGAAAATGATTGGTTACTTTGAGTCACGAACATACCTGTTTCCCGCTCGTTGATGACTCCTGGATTAAGTTGCCATTGCCACAGGGGGCTATTAATTTTCTCTCGTCCTGGAAATCCACCGACAAACACCAAATTGCTATCATTTTGCCTGTATGCTCCTAGTTGCGCCACAGGATAGTTATTATTACTGCTGAATTTCACCACCGCCAGATCTACCCCTTGGGCAACAACGCTACTAGTTACATTCCGCCGATCTTGGTTGTAGGTGATAATTTGATGATTGATATATTTTTGGTTGTTTTCTGGGTTTTGAAGAACGTGTTTAGCAGTTAATACATAGTAAGTATTTCCCTCCCTAGCCACGATTACGCCCGAACCATTCCCGCCACTATTTTCGATTCTTACCGTCATCTGACGCGCTTTGATATTTAGTCTTGCCATGTATCCAGTCGGCGTAACTTGACGTTCCACCTTGGGGAGATTATCGTAGCCATAGAGGATATCTGGCTTAACACGGGTGAGGAAATTATAAACAGGTATTCCCCAGTTAGCTTGCTGATATTGGGCTTTGAGTTTGGGCAGTGGTTTACTCCCATCGTTATAGGTATAGTCGGGCAAAATTGGTGCCACCCCAACGGTATTAATTCCTAGAAAGACCCCCCGCGCATCAAAGATTGCGCCACCGCTCATCCCCTGGCGGATGCCTTTTTCACCTTTGTCAGTGACATAACCAATTTGCGTACCATCGTCGAAGGGAATATCCGACAGTTGCGATACTTGCCCTTTGGTAATGCGGATATCTTTAGAGTCAAATGGAAATCCCGCACTATAAATAGTCAGTGAAGGATCGATGGGGCTACCGCTAATCCCTGATAAATCTGGGAGGGTATATTTAGTCCGACTGGTAAATTGCAATAGGGCGAGATCGTATTTCGGATCGAATCCGCCATCGAGAGGTGTGGCTTGGTACTTCTGCCCGTCTGGAGCCTGAATTTCGATTTTAGTAGCGCGTCTAACGACGTGAGCATTAGTCAGGATCAGGTAGCGATTACCCTTCTGGGCGATAATTACCCCCGAACCGCTATTATTCTCGGAGGTAATCCGCACGGTAATATTTTTGGCAGTTTGTCGAACTTCTTGAGGGGTGAGAATGTCTTCTTGGGCGATACGAGTGTCAGATTGGGGGAGAGCAGCGAGTGGCTGGAGGGGAATTTGAGTTAAAAATAGGCTAGCAATCAACATGGTGGAGGTTTTCATAGTTAGGGTTAAAGGTGATATTTTCTATTTCGGGGAAGTTCCGATAATTGGCATTGTTTAATTAAGATATGAAAACCGAAATGATCTAACATCGATCGAATCCACAGAAGCAATCGATCCCACCAACACTAGATCGATAGTAAACTTCAGCTTCTTTATTTTGCAGTTGTTAAAGACGATCTAAAATTCCTGCTCTGATAGTGGATAAAGTTTTTTAGTTGGAATAATTGGCTTTAATTTTAAAATATATCTGGTGAACTTAGTCCCTTTGTCAAAATCATTGTACTCTTCTAAATTAAACGTGTTAGTACGTGCTAAGGCTCCACTATTGAGATCTCGAAATCTTACATCATAGGCACCAGCTTTTATCTTTTCGGCGGTGAATTTTTTACCAGCACGAATAAATAATACGCGTACAGCCTGCGAAGGATTTGAGTCAAGAGCATACAATTTTACGAAAATATCTGAGCTATTTCTAGAGTTATCAACGGTCACACTAGAGAGTCCATCAGTAAACTGAATTGGATAACCTTTGATATAGCCGGAGTTCTTGGGAAATGGACTGCCATTATCAGCAGTTTTCGAGCGGACATATTTGAATGATGCAATTAAGGTTTTTTTTGAATTATCGATTGCTTTAGGAGTGTAGGAATGAGAAGTTAATATAGATATTGGTGTTGGTACAGAGGTAGCTGTGGCTGGGAGCGATGGGGCAATTAAGACATAACCCAAAATTAAAGCTATACGATAAGAGACAATGCCATAGGGTAAAGACAGTTTTTTATTCATGATTTAGTAATTTTGTATGTTCGATCGATTGAGATAGGAAGAGAAAGGCTGTGCTGGGTAGTTGATGATAAGTGAAGCTTATACGCCTCTCGATAAGGGCTTCAGCGTTCACATGCAGCTATTTTTGTAGCTTGAGATACACTTTTTACCACAAACACAGGATATCCAAGAGAAAATTGATTTAGTTCGATCTTTGTTACTATAGGATAAGGCATATTTAACTTATAGTAAAATAGGTTAGAGCATATAATAACGATAAATATGGAATTCCAACATCTGAGCCAATTTGAGCTGAGACAGATTTGCAACTTTATGACTTTGGTGCAAGCTGATAATAACTTCAGCAATGCAGCAGAACATCTAGGCATCAAGCAACCTCCCTTGAGTCAAAGCATTCAAGCTCTCGAAAAACTACTTGGCGACGAGCGAGTAGGATTGATAGTCAAGCTGTTCGATCGCAAAAAACGTCCGGTGGAGTTAACAGAAGCGGGGCGAGTTTTTTCGATCGAAGTTCAGCAAGCGTTGTTTCATCTCGATCGAGCGGTTACACATGCTAGACAAGCCAGTCGTGGTGAAATTGGTCGTTTGATAGTTGGGATCAACAATTCGATCGCAAATACGATTTTGCCAGAGATGCTCAAAGTCTTCCGTAAACGGTTTCCTAATGTAAAGATCGAAATTCTCGAAGTCACAATCGAGCAAGAGGTTCCAATGCTCAAGAATCATCAAGTAGATGTCATATTTCAACGCGCTCCTAGTTTTGAACAGATGAATCCAGCCTTATTCAGTTTTCAAACAATTCTTGAAGAATATTTTGTGGTAGCGTTGCCTGTTACGCACCCACTTGCAGATCGAGCGACAATTCCGCTCGAAGCCTTAGCAGATGACTTCATCATTTTACCCTCCGTAGATTTATTTCCTTTTTATCAAAAAGTATTTACACTTTGTCATCAGGCTGGCTTTACACCGAAGATCGATAAATCTATTAATGTATCTGGAGTGATTGCGCTGCTCAGTTTAGTAGCAGCAGGCTTCGGGGTCTCAATCTTACCAAACCACGTTGAAACGCTAGAACGTCATGGCGTTAAATATCGCCCACTCGAAAGTACGCCCCTAAATCGTCAAATCGCAGTTGTTTGGAGAGAAGATGATTCGTCCATTATTTTGGGTCAATTTATTGATGTAGTGAGAAATTTATCTTTGGAAAATTCTCATCCTGTTGATTGGGGTGTCGGCTCGGCTGGAAGTCAAGGCTGTGGGCACGAAGAGGAGGGTCGAAAGTAGGATGGCGATCGATTTCATTGATGTGGAGGAAAATGTACTATTTGCTATTTTGGGCTGGTTGCGATGTATGATGCAGATCGATCTAATCCCGAACGATCTTCAAGTACTCGACTTTGGCCATTTCTGCAATTGGTACAGAAGGTTTGCGATCGATTCTTCATGCTGTATCTAAAAATCGGGGTTTTACCTGGATTATATTTACAAGAAATCGCTTGTGCGATCGCCGCTGTTATCGAGAATCGAACGATAAAACCTGACTCTAATATTCGATCGAATTACTCACCCCAGATTCGATCGAGGTAGTTGGATCAAAAAGAGCGATCGCATTCGATCGCCCATCATTCTAAGACCATACACTTATCAATTCTCAATTCTCCAATCCCTAACTTCCTTTTAACTGAGCAAGTATACTCATCGCCCTCTGATAATTATCCATCTGCCCCTGCTGGCGAAACAGCTCAGCCCCCTTACTCAGATCGGCGATCGCCCCCTGTTTGTCTCCTAGCTCTGATTTATCTGTACCTCGGTTAAGGTAAGCAATAGCATAGCTGGGATTAATTTTAATCGCCAGATTGTAATCAGCGATCGCCCCCTGTTTGTCTCCTAGCTCTGATTTATCTGTACCTCGGTTATGGTAAGCAATAGCATAGCTGGGATTAATTTTAATCGCCAGATTGTAATCGGCGATCGCCCCCTGTTTGTCTCCTAGGTCTGATTTAGTATTACCTCGGTTATAGTAAGCAATAGCATAGTTGGGATTAATTTTAATCGCCAGATTGTAATCGGCGATCGCCCCCTGTTTGTCTCCTAGGTCTGATTTAAATACACCTCGGTTAGAGTAAGCATAAGCATAGTTGGGATTAATTTTAATCGCCAGATTGTAATCAGCGATCGCCCCCTGTTTGTCTCCTAGGTCTGATTTAGTATTACCTCGGTTATAGTAAGCAATAGCATAGTTGGGATTAATTTTAATCGCCAAATTGAAATCAGCGATCGCCCCCTGTTTGTCTCCTAGTGCTGATTTATCTGTACCTCGGTTAAGGTAAGCATAGCTATCTTCTCGCTCGCGCAGCATATTGTCATAAATTTTAATCGCTGCTGTGTACTGTTCTTGTCGGGATAAAATCAATGCTTTTTTATTTACTGAGGTTCGATCTTGCGGTGCTAGTTTAATCGCTATGTCGATCGACTCTAATGCCCGTGCGTACTGTTCTTGAGAGCTAAAAATTGCACTTTGATATTTCCAGAAATAGTAATAATCGGTACGCTCCTTGGCTGGTACTGCCGCGATCGCTCTGGCAATTGCCGCACTAGCTAGGTCGTGTTTTTGTAAATACCAAAGTGATAATGCCTTACCATAGTTGCCAGTTAGGATCTGTCCCTTGGCGATTGCTCTGTCGAAGGCAGCTACAGATTTCTCATACTGTCTAGTCCGACACAGTTGATTGCCATAAGTCAGCCAGCGTTCGCCATTGTCTTCAGCCGTGGGTTGCGCTAGATTTGCCATTGCCGTCTCGATGTTTTGGCGATCGACGGTAGCTAGAGCAGGGGCGGGAGTTTTAGCAATTTTCAGTAGTTGAGGATTGAGTTGCAGCCGTGGTGCTAACCCGATGAGGGTTTGGATCGATATACCTTGACTATTACCTAGCATCACATCTTTAGTCTGTTCGGCTCTGCCATGAATGCCAATAACTCTGCCAGCAGTATCGAAGACACCCCCACCACTCATCCCGCCATAACTGATACTGCTATAAATAATGTCATAACCGTTCCCAAAAGATTGTTGGTTTTGGGTTGATAGTTTCCCTTGTTCGCGATCGAAAACGTAGCCAGGATTGAGCTGCCATTGCCACAGGGGACTATTAATTTTATCTCGCCCTGGGAAGCCTCCTGCGAGGACAATTTCGCTGGTATTCGGGCTAATTTCACTGAGTTGGGCGATGGGGTAGGTGTTAGTGCTGGTAAATTTGACAATGGCCAGATCGACACCTGTTGCTAGTACCGTGCTAGTGAGATTGTGGGTATCTTGGTCGTAGGTGATGAGCTGATTATTGGTGAATTTTTGCTGAGTCTTATCGTTTTCTACTACGTGTTTGGCAGTGACGACATAATAACTATTTCCCTCTTTAGCGATGATGACCCCCGAACCATTACCGCCACTATTTTCGATCCGCACTGTCTGTTTGCGGGCGGCATCGTTGAGCTTTGCCATATAGCCAGTTGGGGTGACTTGGGGCTGAATTTGTCCGACTGTCAAGCCATTAAATTTATAACGGTAAAGGATGTCTGGTTTGACTTTGGTGAGGAAATTATAGACGGGTACGCCCCAATTCGCCTCGCGATATTTAGCCGCGAGTTTAGCTAGCGGTTTACTCCCATCGTTATAAGTATAATTAGGTAAAATCGGTGCGGCACCGATCGTATTGATTCCCAAAAATACCCCACTCGCATCAAAAATTGGCCCCCCGCTCATGCCTTGACGCACGCCTTTTTCACCTTTGGCAATTTCATACCCGATTTGCGTACCGTTATCGAAGGGAATATCTGAAAGTTGGGTAATTGCACCGGGGGAAATTCTCAGATCTTTAGAGTCAAACGGAAACCCCACGCTATAGATATTGCGATCGTTTGGTTTGAGGATACCAGGGTTAGAGAGATTGGCTAATTGGTATTGCTTGGAGCTGGTAAATTCTAGTAATGCTAAATCGTACTTGCGATCGAATCCACCATCGATGGGTTTGGCAGTATACTTTTGCCCGTCGGGTGCTTGGATCTCAAATTGGGCTGTGCGCCTCGTGACATGGGCATTGGTGAGGATGAGGTAGGTATTGCCCTTTTTGGCAATTAGGACACCAGAACCGCCGTTATTGGCGGAGGTGATGCGGACGGTGATGTCTTTGGCGATGCGATTTACTTTGGTGCTGACTTGCTGTTGGGCTTCGTTTAGTTGCTGGAGTTCGGGATCGATAGTTTGGGCGATTTGGGTTGCTGGGTTACTGTGCGATCGATGATTTGATAATGCGGTTGCTGGTAGAGTCGAGAATGCTGGCAATAAAAATAGGCTCGATATAATAATTGAAGTAATATTTTTCATATTTTGTTGATGTCTTAGTAGGTTAAGATCCCAGACTTCTTTGAGAAGTCTGGGATCTAATTGTCTATTTGTTTTTTAGTCAATCGATAGAAATAAAGCGAGCGCGGACCAGCTCAATAAAAATAATTTGTGCATTGGCTAGCTGAAAATTAATTAATAATATTAGCGATATCGACGATCCGATCTCCAGAATTTTGGACGATTGGATTGTTAACAATTCCACCTCTAATATCTTTCATGCGTTCGATTGTCTCACTCGCATCAGCACCATTTGCAAGGGTAAACAACATGTTCGTTCTCGTGCAGTCGCTCGCTCGCTCTTTAGACCCACAAATCAATCCCAACCCCGATTTTGCATCGACTCCAGCGGTGATATAATTCAATCTTTTAGCCTCCCATGCCTGTTGAAACTTAGCAGAAACCATATTGCACCGAACTTGGGGCGTATATTTACCGCTCAGTTTCGATTTCCATTGAATTAATGCTACAGGTTCGCGCTTAGAGGAGCTAGCAACTAGGGTTATCGGGACGATCGCATTGCTACCAGGATCGAAAGTTTGACCGCAATAAAATCTCACTTTTGCAGGTGTTTGGGCGAGCGATTGGAGCGGTAATAGGGTAGAAATAAAGGTCGTTCCACTCAGGATGAAGCTAATAATTAAGCGAATCTTCATAGTTATTAAAAGCGATAGTTTTCAAGATTTAGACAACAACGAACCAAAGTTTAGACCTGTGAGTTAGTTAGCGATAGCTTACAACCCACAGCTCGACAATCGATTATCGATCGCCAGTTGTCAACTACTTTTTGCTGAGTAGAGCAAAATCTCGAAGATCGATGACGCGATTGCCACTGCTTTGATATATGGGCGTGCTAGTCGTTCCAGCGAATATGCTAGCGAGTTCTGCGATCGTCGTCCCAGCATCTTGATAGGATTTCAGCGTAAATAACATACTCGTGCGATCGCAAGGTTGTTCGGCATTAGATATCGCACAAATTATCCCCAAACCACTTTTTTTATCGATTCCCGCAGTCAGATAATGTCTCCCTTGTTGGATTGCAGCTTGAAATTTAGGCGACACTATTTCGCACCGTTGTTGGGGCGTGGTTTTAAAAGCTTCGCTTTTCCAGATAATCAATACGGGTTCTTCTGTTGCGCCGCTAACCTTAGCCAGAGTAGCTGGCAGCTTGCTTTTACTACTAGGGTCTGTGGCTTTACCACAATAAAACTGAATTGTCGGCACGTTCTGAGCGATTTGTTGAGGGTTAGCTGTGGCGGGGATGACAGTCAGCAGCGATCCGATGGTGATGGCAAAGGTAGATATCCAGCATGTGCGGATGGTATGTGAGTTAGATGAGGACGGCGTTTGGCGATGTAATTGCATGATAATTAGTGAAGTTAATGGCTTGTAAGCATGGGATGAGATCGATCGGTTTGCTATCTCTATTCATCTAGATCGGGCACACCCTGTGAAATATGCAGTACCACCGATCGCTCTTTACAAAAGTTATTTAGTAGCGATCGTCGGCACGGGCAAACTGTTATCCTGACGTGCCTCGCTCGTCAATTGGCAGACTAAACCAATTCTCTAAGAACGAGGATTCGCCAATGAATCGATTAATTCCTTGATGTCGATCGATTCGCTAGAGCTAGATTGATAAACAGGATTTCCAGTCCGCCGAATACTGTCATACAATCTACGCACGACTTCCTGAGCATCCTGCTGATTGTTGAGTACAAATAACATCCGTTTAGCATCGCACTGATTTTCGCCAGATTTAACCGCACAAATTAAGCCCTGTCCGGTTTGACGATCGATACCAGGGATCAGAAAAGCGAGATCGGTTCGATCGACAAATGCCGCCTGAAATCGACGAGAAATTGTCTCACATCTTTGTTGTGGCGACATCTTCCCAAATTTATTCCTCCACACCACGATCGTGCGCGGCTCAGATCCTCTCACTGCTAGCATTGTCGCAGGGTAGATATCATTAGTGCGCCCACAATAAAATTCCACCTTCTTTGGTGACTGGGCGAGGGTAGGGGCTGTTTGCAAGCTGGCGAAAAGCAAAGCAATCGAAGTGGCGATAACTGAGGCTTGAGGATTCATTGTGCCGATTGAGATGGTAATGAAAAGTTGCTAGATCGATCGTTATAGATTAAACATTGGGTGGATTTGCTTGAATTATGCAATTTGCCGAGCGCGATTATTGCGGCTACCAGTGACGATCGATCGAATCGTTCCGCCGACTAATATCATCACCATCGGTGTAACAATTATCGGTAGTCCTTGCCCTAATAAGAGTAAGATACCGACAATTGCAATTTCACCAACGATCGACATCAGAAATAATAACTTCCACTGGCGATGCCGCAGTAATATTCCGATTAAGAGCGACCAAGTAAATATCCATAACCACTGTTCGCCGATCGATCTGGTAACAAAGAGTGGTAATGGATGCTGTTTATCATTAGCACGGATGATTTGGTCGAGCGAGATTGCTTGTCTCACTACTGAATTAATTTCTCGATCGTTGAAATGACCGACGATGATAAATTTACGATCGAATAGTTTTTTAATTTCAACTTTAGATTTCGAGCTGCCTACAATTTCACTCAGATTTACTCGATCGATCCGCTGACGGGAATCTGTGAGTAAATGAATATTTAATCTAAAATCTGGCAAAACTGACTCGTTCAAACCAAGTTTTGATACAGATCTAAGTAATTGCCGATCGCAGTTATCTAATTGAAGGCGATTGTTAGGACTTGAATTTGTTAGATTTTCATCGGTACAGCCTTGAATAATGTGTTTATCAAAAATAGTAGAGTCGTTACCGATCTCAAAATCAATTACCCAAACTATCGGTTTCGCTGTTAATTGGACTCGATCGATTAATCCCCTCAGTACTATGTCATTAGACACAAAACCTCCAAAATCTAGGGCATCATAATTAACGATCGTTACTTGCGATGGTGATAAAGGTAGCTTTTCAACTTGAGCTAATTGAACTCGATCGACGATCGCGTTTTCCCAGGCAACTATTTGAGGCTGAGATTGGAGACCGATCGCTAGCAGAGATCCTACCAAGCTTATTACTACATTAGTTAAAATTCGGCGATTTGGCTGACTGAGATAGGTACAAACTGCTGTAATTTGCGGTGGAACTGAGCTACTAAATACCGTTGCTGATAAGTCTTGCCAAGTCACATCATTACTGAGCGGATTATGGAACAGAATCGGCAACCAATCGGCAAATTGAGCGAATCCAACTGATGATAATTGCAAACTCTGTCGGGCATATTTAAACGCTGCTGGGAAACTATCTCCTTGACTATATCGAGCGAGTAGCTGTTTCAAAAAGTCCTGAGCGCATTGATTGGGGACGATCTCCCGCATCACGATAATATAGGGGATATTAATATCGCTGAGTTGTTCTGCCAAGCCTAACCCATTACAGCAATTAAAAATAGCGATTTGCAAGCCGCGATCGACTGCTGTTTGGATTTCAAGTTTTAGTCTACTAATTTCTAAAGGTGTATCGTTATCTAAATAGATAACTCCATCTCGAAAAGATTGATATTGGAGCGTGTCGCCATGCCCATTGAAGATTAAAATATCCCAAGGATTACTTTGATTTAATCGTTCGGCGATTTCATAAGCTGAAGTGGTTACTAATGGTTGGAAATGAGATTGTGGTAAGGTTTTTAAAAATGGTAAATCTAGGGTCAAATTGGGATCGCGACCGGATAAGGTTAGAATATTTACCTTGCCATTACGTTGCGGTTTGATGTGTCGGACATCGGTAGCTCTCGGCTTGGCAAATACTTCAGTAGCATGAGGATAAGCACTAAATAAATCCCAAAAATGCCACGGCAGTTGCCAGATCTGTAACCGTTCGCTGACGATGATGACTAGCAGCCGTTCGCTTGGATTTGAATCTGTCCTCAGTCGGCGATCGATCCTCCCAAAATCGCTAAAATTTAGCCAATTATTAATCGCAATCCTCAGATGATGATTTAGTTCGACTAGATCTTGAGTGGATACATTCGTTACCGTATCGGTATCGAAAACAACAGGTGATAACGTCATCCCAGGTGAGTACATCTGAATTGTCGCTGGATAGAGCAATTGCCACCGATCTAATAACTGTTGTAATTCTGGATTGGGCGGTAAGCTACACCGATCTTCCCATCGAGTCACTTTTGCAGATTTTAACTCAACGGTGACGTTATTAAAGCCATTTTGAATCGTGCCCGTACCCAATCTAATAATAATCTCTTTCATCATATGCCCTTCCTGGTAGGGGCTGGGATGGGTGCTGAATTAGACAATAAACCGCTCGATCGATCTAGCATTCTGTAACTGTAATTGCAGATTAAATTCCGTTCCGATCGAACAAGTAAAGGCGGGTAACTGAATATAATCATCATTAGTTCTCGCCGTTACCGTGCGGAGAATCGCGCCATCAGCATCGAGATAACTTAACTGTAATTGTGGGGGTAAGTAGCGAGAACCGATCGCCGGATGTACTCGGACGATCGCCCGCATTCTATCCCCTGATTCGGGAATTATCCCGACTAATAATACTACGGTTTCTCGGCTGAGATCGACTTGGAGATCGATTAGCTTCGATCTGGAGATCGTGTTGTTGTGACTCGGAGACATAACGGCGACAGCTTGATAACTTTCCCAACCACTAGTGATTGCATTAGTAAATTCTTGACGCAACCAATCAACCAACCGGAAACTCGGCGCGGGAACTCGATCGATCGCCGCTCTTTGGATGCGGGTTTGATATAGTTGCGATCGCAATGTCGGATTATTTAAGATTGCGCCCCATTCGGCAAAATCAAGGGCAAGGCGCGGTGAATAAGGGGACGGTTGACTCAATCTTTGGATTAATTCTAAGGCGCGTTCTAAGTCTAAATTTGGCAACTCTGAGATGATGTTTCGCGGAGCTAATGCTAATTCTTCGGCAATCCACAAGAGATCGAGATTACTAACTAATCGATCGCTATCTAAACTATAAGTTCGATCGCGTATGGAATATCGCCCCCGATCTTTGAGTGCTTGATGGGAAGCGAAACCCCAAATATTCATCATGTTGGAGTCTAGATCGATTTGTACCCCTAGATAATAATCTCCCGCCCAAGTAGGCAAGTCTAACCATTCTTGGGGTACTCGTAATTCAGATCGATCGAGGTTATCGCTAGGGATTAAAATCAGTTTCAGTTTACCAATTTCAATGGCACAACCTGTCACGACATCCCAGATTGTGGCTAATTCGGTGTCGTTTAAGCTGGGTTGATGAGCGATCTCTCGATCGGTCAACCAAGTTTGAAATTTAGTTAGGCATAATTGATTGATTTGGGCGTTATGCAAGCCAGTAGGGTTGGAGTAAATTTGGGGATTGGGTGTGGCTCGATCGATCTCTTCTGGGGCAATTTCTAGCCAGATTGAGGTTGGATCGATGGCTTTTACTTGTTCGAGGTTTAATAGCATTGGGATTTTATTAAGTGGCAAGTTCGGGTTTTATAGCGGTGGACTTAGTTTTGAGCTGGGTTTGCAGAGAAAATTAAAGGCTATTTCTAGATCTACCTTTTCTCAATTTTCTCCAAAAACCCCATTGCTTTTTGATATAAATCTATCTGTCCTTGCTGACGAAATAACTCAGCCGCTTTGCTCGTATCTGCAATTGCACCTTGTTTATTTCCTATAGCATATTTAGCAAGACCCCGATTACCGTAAGCGTAAGCAAATTTAAGATTGAGAGCGATCGCTCGATCGTAATCGGTAATAGCCTCATGAGTATTTCCTAGAGCAAATTTAGCATCACCCCGATTAAGGTAAGCCCCAGCAAATTTAGGATTGATATTTATGGCTCGATCGAAATCGAGAATTGCTCCCTGATTATTTCCAAGCTCGAATTTAGCCTTACCCCGATTACTATAGGCTTCAGTATCTTTATAATTTATAGCTATAGCTCGGTCAAAGTCGATAATTGCTCCCTGTTTATCGTCGAGCTTATATTTAGCATTACCCCGATTAAAGTAAGCATCAGCAAATTTAGGATTGATATTTATAGCTAGATCGAAATCGAGAATTGCTCCCTGATTATTTCCAAGCTCGAATTTAGCCTTACCCCGATTACTATAGGCTTCAGGGTATTTAGGATTGATATTTATAGCTAGATCGAAATCAATAATTGCTCCCTGATTATTTCCAAGCTCGGATTTAGCAGCCCCCCGATTACTATAGGCTTCAGTGTATTTAGGATTGAGATAAATCGCCCGATCGTAATCAATAATTGCTTCCTGTTTATCTCCGAGCTTATATTTAGCATTACCCCGCTTACAGTAAGCATCAGCAAACTTAGGATTAATATCTATAGCTCGGTCAAAATCAATAATTGCTTCCTGTTTATTTCCGAGATCGGATTTAGCATTACCCCGATTAAAGTAAGCTCCAGCAAATTTAGGATTGATATTTATGGCTCGGTCAAAATCAAGAATCGCTCCCTGATTATTTCCAAGATCTAATTTAGCAGCCCCCCGATTGTTGTAAGCGAAGGCTTCTGGCTGTTTATTAATAACTGCACTATAGATAGCGATTGCCTCTGAATGCTGCTTCTGAGTGCCTAAGAGCCGTGCTTTTTCATTGAGCAAACTCAGGTCATTAGAACCTACTCTAATCGCTACATCGATCGCTTTGAGAGCTTCATCATATTTCTCTAAAGCTATTAAAATCAGACTTCTGTATTTCCAAAAATAGTAATATTTGCTATTTTGCTCGGGTGGGATTGCTATAATAGCTTGAGATATCGCACTTTCTGCTAGTTGATATTTATTAATGTTTCGCAATGATAAAGCTTTTCCATAATTACCTTGTAATTTTTGATTTCTATCGATAGCTCTATCAAAAGCTGATGCAGCTTTATCAAATTGACCAGTTCTATAAAGTTGACTTGCATAAGCTAGCCAGCGTTCCCCATTATCTTTTATTTGAGGTTGAAAAATATTTTGCATTTCCGCAATTACGTTGTCTCGATCTTTTGGACTCAATTCGACTGGATTAGTTTTAACAAATTTTAAAAATTTAGAATTGATTCGTAATTTATCCAATAATCCCGTAAAGGTTTGGATCGATATCCCCAGACTATTGAGATCTGTTGATTCTGCTCTACCATGAATACCGATGACATTTCCTGCCGTATCGAAGACAGGCCCCCCACTCATGCCGCCATAACTAATGCTGCTATAGATGAGATCGTATCCGTTAGAAAATGATTGGTTAGTTTGAGTTTGCAATTTACCTTGTTCTCGATCGCTAATAATTCCTGGATTGAGTTGCCATTGCCACAAAGGGCTATTAATTTTTTCTCGTCCCGGAAATCCACCGACAAATACAAAATCGAAATTATTCTGGCTATACTCGCCCAATTGCGCCACTGGATATTTATTACCACTCTCAAACTTCACTACTGCCAGATCTACCCCTTCAGCAACGATGCTACTAGTCACACTGCGCCGATCTTGGTCGTAGGTGATAATCTGATGATTGGTATATTTTTGGTTAGTTTCGGGATTTTGCAGCACATGTTTGGCAGTTAGGACGTAGTAACTATTCCCCTCCTTTGCCACAATTACCCCCGAACCATTCCCGCCACTATTCTCAATCCGCACTGTCATCTGCCGCGCTTTGATATTTAGTCTTGCCAGATACCCCGTTGGCGTGACTTGTCGCTCCACCTTGGGCAGATTAGCGTAACCATAGAGGATATCTGCCTTCACATTCGTCAGGAAATTGTAGACAGGTATCCCCCAATTAGCACGGGCGTATTGAGCCTTGAGCTTGGCTAGCGGTTTACTCCCATCGTTGTAGGTATAATCGGGCAAAATTGGTGCCACCCCGACGGTATTAATCCCTAATAAATTCCCCTGAGCATCAAAGATCGCCCCCCCACTCATCCCCTGACGGATGCCTTGTTTCCCTTTGTCAGTAACATAACCAATCTGCGTCCCATCATCGAAGGGAATATCCGACAGTTGGGATACTTGTCCACTGGTAATCCTAATCTCCTTGGAGTCAAACGGAAACCCCGCACTATAAATTGTCCGCTCTATCGTAAGCGGACTCCCACTAATATTAGATAAATTAGCGAGGGTGTATTTAGTTTTACTGGTAAATTGCAATAGGGCGAGATCGTATTTCGAGTCAAAGCCACCGTCGATGGGTGTGGCTTGATACTTTTGCCCATCGGGAGCCTGAATTTCGATTTTAGTAGCGCGTCTAACGACATGGGCATTAGTCAGAATTAGGTAATTATTCCCCTTCTGGGCAATAATTACTCCCGAACCGCCATTATTGGTAGTGCTGACGCGCACGGTAATATTTTTGGCAGTTTGTTGGACTTGTTGAGGCGTGAGGGTTGCGTCTGTCAGATCGGCTTGGGCGATGCGAGTGGTGGGTTGTGAGGTACTACTTACAGCAGAGATGTTTGCTGGGATGTAGATAGTGGTTAGCAACAGAGCGGTGAAGAGCGTTTTGTTCATAGAGTTAGCTTCGGGGCGGTAAAATTTGCGTTGTGTGAGTAGTCGATCGAGTTTAGTTGCTGACAATTCTCGATCGGGTAACTCGATCGATAATATGCAGGTTTTAGAAAAGAAATTTTGGTGGGAATTCGAGCATCATCGATTCAAGGATCGTCCCTACCTCAATCGCGCTTGCACAAAAGTATCAATCCTACTCAATCCCGCTCCCCCTGGTTTAAATCTAAATTGCCACTGAGTCTCCACTAGATCGATAAATCCCGCAACAACGCTCGATTTTGGCGTAGTTGCAATTACCGATGTCAACAGATCTATTGCTAGTTCGACATAATAAACCTCACACTGCGATTCGATATACTTGCCGTAGCCATCCAGCATCTCGATCGAGATTTGAGTAGTTGCAGGCAACTTGTGGTAGCTAAGATAGAACTCCTGCGCTAACTTAGCAATCTGCCGATCGTGTCTGTGTCCGATCGTAGTTTGATGGCAGTCTAATTCCAGCCCCGCCTCATCCTGAGTCAATCTCAAGCCATAGAGCAAGAATAAGATCCAATCTGCCAATCTTGCCTTTGTTAACTTACGATCGGCTGGAGTTGCGGTTGTGCCTATAAGTGAATTTTTGCCAAGTAAATCCAGTGCTAGTTCTCGCGGTTCGCAATCTTCGAGCGACACACTCACGCGCGCATCGGCAACAAGATCGCCTAAAGTCCCCAACTCATCATCATTACTCAAAGGTGCATCTAGCGATCGCGGGATTTGCTGTCGATCGTTCCGAATCATATTGCCCAGATCTGCAAGTAACTCCTTCACTACCTCGCGTTGGCGTAGCCTCTCCCCTGGAGAATCGACAATTTCTAGATCCGTCACCTGCCTACACTCTTGATATCGAGCTAATAACGCCTCGTAATGAACTGCTTGAGGAGCGTTAGTCACAAATTGGTTGGCTACCACCACTTCCTGAAAACATTGGTGCAACAATAGCAATCCTTCCAGCCGCTCTCCCCTTTCTCCCAACTGTTTGAGGCAAGTTTCGAGCTGCGAGGGGCTACAACGACTTAATAAGCCCAGATTAGTCCGTTTAAAATCATCTCCTGCTAGCTTTCGCAATTCATCAATCAGGGATTTGCGAAACTTGTTGTGACTATACCGACTCAAACTCCCATACCAATCTAGCTGCGGCTGAAAATTCCGTAAGAACTTCGATGGGTGGCTGATAATAACCAGACTAATCTGATAGACATCCCGCAATTCCGTCCCCTGAAAGTGACACTTTAAAAGTTCCACCATGCTAACGAGCCGTACCTTCCGCTCTGAGAATAGGATATGGGAGAGAAAAGCTGTCATCGAGCCACTTAGGTTCTGCTCTGGCAGAGTGTAATACTGGCGAGCGAGATTCAAATTTTGAACTTCCTCAACCAAAATCCGTGCGGCTGCGAGTATTTGAATCGGTAGATATTCATCCGGTATCCGCTGGTAAATATAGCGTCTGAGCCTGGGATCGATCTGCCACCTCAGATATGGATGATGCTCGATCGATTCAGGGATCTGGTAAAAGTGTTGGCGATCCATTGGTTGAGACGAGTATTTTTTGTAGCTAGATATTTATTCTAGCTACAACTTACAATCGAGGACTAAAGATACTTAAATTAAATACTTGAGCCAATCGTTCGAGGATAAATAAGCTGGCAATAGAGTTACCAGCTAGATTTAATGGTGGACTATAAACAGCGATTGCGCCTTCGCCTAGAACGATCGCCAATACGCAGCCGCTGACACTGGATTTCAATGGCAGCCCGATCGAGACGCTATAGATGCCAGATTCTTCATACATGCCGCAAGTTAACATCAGGGCATTTACTACTTGTAAATCGCTTGCGGGCAGATGATACTGGGGACTGGCAAGTAACAATCCCAGTTTTCCCAGATCTTCAATCGTTCCAGAAAGACAACAAACTCGTTCGTAAACATCTAAGGTTTTAGCGATTGCTGGTGCGGGTAGTGAACCGTGCGAATCTAAATATCCCCCGCGATGTAATAAATGAGCGATCGCTTGATTGATGGTATTGGGAGACGATCTGACTGATGCGAGCATGTCTAGATCCAAGCTAATTTGGCTACCTGCAAGTTGGTTCAACCAGTCGCAGAAAGTTTGACAACAGTTCGATGCCGTATCCCCAGGTAACAGAGCCGCAAGCGCGATCGCCCCACTATTAATCATGGGATTGCGCGGTTTATATCGATCGATTTCTAACTGAGCTAGGCTATTGTAGGGGCGATCGCTCGGTGTTTTGCCCACACGCTCGAATACCAAATCGCGATCGGACTGCTGTAATAAATACAGTAATACGAAAGGTTTGATTAAACTCATTAATGGAAAGCGGAATGTCTCCGCTCCAGCAGATGAAAGAATTTCTCCATTAACTCGATGTACTTGAATTGCTAGCTCGAAACGACGCTTGGGATCGGCTAGTAGAGGAATATATGTTGGTAATTCGCCTGCTGTTTCTACTATCGATCGAGATTCAGTTAGCAAGTCATTAAGTTGTGCTAGATCGAGTGCTGCTAATCTTTTAGACATTGAGGCTATATAAGGGTTGAGATGAATGATGTTTAATCATGCAGTTTCCAAGAGCGACTGTTGTTTTTTTGTGAATGTCATTGCAATCCCTTTCTCTATATATGCTGCTTCATTTATAAAGATTGGGAAAACCGTCTCTTCACCTCGATAGAGAATCGAATCGCCAGTAAATGTCAAAAACATCGGATCGCCCGATCGCAATGCTTGATAATCTTGAGACTGGAGTTGTGGATGAACCATCGCTTGGATCTCGCCTGATGAATTGCGGGGATAATCGATCGAGGAAATTGACTGATAATATGTCAAATAGGGTGCTACAGGCAGCGATTTTCCAAGATTTTGCGCGTCGATATAATCCAAAATGGCATGAACTAGCATTTCGGTTTTTTGGAACAAATCCGCATTGAGAACTCCTTGAGGTACAGCCCCAACTTCGATCGTACAACCCAATGGGGAGAGCGATCGTAGCATTGGATCGTTTTGGCTGCACTCAATTCCACAGACAACTCGTACATCGGGATGCAGCGTACTTAAATACGCACCCAATCTCATGTTAAAAGGGTGTCTGCTCGATGGCAGAATTGTTAAACCCATATTTGAGGTAGTGCTATGGAGATCGATAATTACGTCGCGATTAGATCGGGTTTTGGAGCCGAGCTGTATGGCGATTTCCTTAGCACGAACGTTCTCATAGCCAGTTAAATCTAAATTACTTAAATCCTCATTCCCAAAGCAGCGGTTTAAATCTCGATCGATATAACGTCTATTGACTGCGACTGCTTGGGGATTGGCAATTACTGTTTGGCATTCAAAGCTTTTTCGCCGCAGCAGTTCGGGGAACTGCTGGAATTTTTTCACCAGGTAAATACCAGTTAGCTCATTGCCGTGAGTTCCACCCACAACAGCGACTTTTCCGATTGATTCTGACATCATGAACGTATCCTTTTAGGAATAGTGACTTCTAAATCTCAAATCTTTGAAACCATGTTTCTCACGATACGTTGACTCACTCCATATGTCTAAGTCTTATTTAAGCATGTTACTGTATGTAAAAAATATATTACTCGCAGATGGAACTCGAACTTCGCCACCTTCGCTACTTTGTTGCAGTTGCTGAGGAATTAAGCTTCACCCGTGCAGCAGCGCATTTACATATGACTCAACCACCTCTAAGCCAGCAAATTCAAGCTTTAGAGGATAAATTGTTGGGTGTAAAGCTATTCGATCGCAAACCTCAACTCAAGCTAACTCAAGCGGGACTAGCATTTTTAGAAGATGCTCGATTGACATTGGCAACTGTCGATCGAGTGGTACACAAAACACAACGCATCCATCAAGGTGAATTAGGATATTTGGTAGTAGGTTTTACTAGTTCTATGGCTAATGGTGTTTTGCCCGATATTTTGCAAACTTTTCACCAAAAGTATCCAGAGGTAAAATTGACCTTACTTGAGATTAATAGTGCAGTTCAAATTGACAGCTTACGCAATCAGCTTGCGGATATTGTTTTTGTCTATCGAGAGGGTCAAATTAGCCAAGATCGAGATCTAACTGCGCTTCAACTCGTCACAGAATCACTGGTTGTGGTTTTACCCGAACATCATCGACTTACCGAGAAATCTGAGATCGAGATCTCCGATTTAGCAGGTGAAGAATTTATTATGCCACTTCCTCAGCTTGAAGCTGGCTTGTTTCCTCAAATTCAGAAAATATTTTTACAAGCCGAAGTTATGCCTAATGTCGTTCAAAAAGCTTTGTTCACGGTGACGATTTTGGGTTTAGTTGCAGGTGGAATTGGAATTAGTATTTTGCCGTTTAGCGTTCAAAACTTGCAACGCAAAGGTGTAGTTTATCGCCCGCTAGCTACACAAACTATCGCCCACCAATTAACCGCTGTTTGGCGATCCGATAATTATTCAGCGATCTTGTCAAAATTTGTTGAAGTTATTCAAGAAATAGGCTGTTGATTGACTTTATTAACTTTGAAAAATTGACTATAAATGATATTTAGGGGATCTGGCGATGTTTTCGTGAGATACATCGCTGGAGAGTAATTATCCTCTACTGCCAGTGTATCGATTACATCGTCATCTCTGCATATTCCTGTTCCTCCTCCTGTTCCATCTCCTGTTTTGGGGCTATTACAAATACCTCCATCTCTATCTCTGGGGCGTGGGTACTTGCTTCGTATATTCCCGCCGTTACAACCCTCATCAGCCTAAAATAACTGATGTCACTATGATTTACTCTTATTTAAGCTAACTTATTAATAATTGGTGGATATTGAGTTTGCAGTCCTGCGATCGCATCACTCAGTCGAGTTAAGATTACACCTTCGGGAGCAGTACTTAAATCGATGCTATGAGTCTGTGTGTGCTCATCAACATTAACACTGACTAAATTAGAGATCTTATTCAATTGAGCATTACCGTAAGGAGTACTATGTGTCGCCACGACACATTCAATCAAATCCCATTCACCCCGCTGTAAACTGGCTGTTTGCATTGCATGGTGCCATAGACAAATTAGCCATTGCCCCATATATTCAGCATCGATAATATTATTACGTTGCTTGTTAATGCAAGCATTAAATGTTCCTGTACCCTTGGTAACTACCCAATCAATATAAGAAGCATTACCCATCGTGCGATTCCCTTTGGAGTTAGTTGTTGCACTGGTGACGGCTTGTTCGATCGGCGAAGGGATATTGATTGAAACAGATGGATAGAGTCGATAAATTCCGCGAAAGCCTGTATCAATTACTTCTTTTTTATCTTTGCCAAAACTGGCGAATAATCCACCATTGCCACGCCTATCCCAATAATCTCCCATCAGATCGGCTGGAGTCTTTTTATCTTTGATATATTTCTGCTGGATATCATCTAAATTATTGCCACTATGATATAAATTACTGACACCATATAATAGTTCCGCCGTTTGGTTAATGCGGTTACTCATACTCGTTGGGGTAGCATAAATATGGCTATTGGGAAGCTGACGTGGTGCATTTCCAGCATTGGGATCGCCATTTGGATTACAGATGCGTCCTTCCATAATCATCACGTAGTCATGGCGGACAGAGGGATTGGTAACAATCGTCGTTGGATTAGACATAGTTGGTAATTATTGAGATAAAGATGATTAGGTATTTTTGTCTGTGGTTGGCAATTATTCGGATGTTTTTCCGACAGTAGCAGTGCGCCTTGCTTCCTGAAATTGGCTGATTCCCAGAGCTAAGAAAAAGGCTTGTTCGTCAGTCCAGCGTTTAGGTGGAGAAGCATTGGGGCAATCTTCTCCAAGTTCAGAGAAAGTTTTGTCGTACCAAACAGCTTTATCCGGTCTTGCGGCTAAGTAGGGAATAACTTTGGTGATGATTTGGGCAAAGCCCTGTGCTGGAGAACTGAAGAGAGTTTGACGATAAGAATCAAGGGGATCTTTCCACCCTTCTCCTGGTGCCGCACTACGGGCAGCATAATAATAAGACATGGTTTTGCAAGCAGCAAAAACTCGTCCGACATGCCATGCAAATAAATTATCTGGTGTTGTTTCTGGTTTCATCATTCGATCGCCTTCTATAAAATTAGGGGAAAGCCAAGCTAAATAAGCAATTTGTGCCCATTCTCGGTTTGATTTTTTTGCGTTGGGGTTGGGAACACCCTCAATTTTGAGCCGATGAATAACACTGTTGGTAATTGCTTGGGGCGGCAAATGACCGTTAATCATGGCTTCAAAAATCTGTTCGTTAGCTTTGGTAACTGCTTGTTTGCTGCTACCTTCAGCCACTGTTAACGCACCAAACACCCAATAAGGCTTGGAAATTGTCAGATAACGTCGCTGTTGCTGATGGTAAAAAAGCAGATTATTCAGGAGTTTTAGAATAGATAGATCGGTTATCTGTCCGATTGCAGCCCGTCCCTTACCACTACCACCAATCCCAATATAGCCACAAGCAATTTTTAGATCTTCTGGTATTTTTCCAATACTTTTGGCTCCAATATTGACTAAATTGATAATGTCTTCCAATGCTTGAACGGGATCTAAATCGGCGGCTCCATCCGAACCAAAAAAAGCGGCAATCTCCTTACCTGCTTCACTAATTGCTGCCATCTCTGGCAATGCCCCCCAGACCCAATAAAGACCGCCTCCTAGCCAGATGTTATGACCTTTGGCTTCTAGTAACTCCGTATATCGCTGAGTTGCAATTACAGCTTTTTCCGCTGAGATGTTGAGCGCAATTTTTTCATGTTGTCCCCACGAACGAAACATATCATCGTTGCATCCTAGCAGCGGAGCCGCTAATTTCTTCGAGTGGATTCTGGGTAAAGTTCCTAGCAAATTTCCATCACCATTACCGATCGCCCGTTCCAAAGTTTGAGCTGCATGAACAGATCGAATTGCGGGTAGATCGTGGATATAAGTCCCGTCTTCTAGTCGCCAGACAATACGCCCATTTTCGATCGCGGTAATATCTGCTTTCGGTTTTTCAGCGATTTGTCGCTCTAATTCTAGTGGACGATCTGACTGCATCCAATCGACGATCCATTGTAACTCTGGAACTTCTAGACAGCGTTGCTTCAAAGCTTCAACCATCGCCGCAAAAGCTTGGGGCTTGCGAGTCGGATGGTAATAATCTAATTTGTCCGACCCGACAATTGGTGCAATCCCCGAAGTGCGGGGCAGATCTGGCAACCAAAAGCGTTTACGGGTTTTGTTATCTGTTTCCAGTGGCATTAGATCTGCGGCGGAACCAATTTGTCCATTAGCTCCAAGTAGAATTTCAATGCCCACATCCATTGGCGTATAGCCATAGGGACGATCGATTCCCGTCGGAGAGACAACTGAATTAATTTGCATAGCCGCCTTCTCCACGTCGGGGATATGCCGGAACTGTGACCACTCCATCAATTATCTTGGCTTCAAACATCACTGCTGCGCCCGTGACTCGTTCCATCGGTCGATCGGCGAGCATTGCTGTTGTTCGACGGGCAAATGTCTTCTTGACAGGTTTAGAGGTGGGTTCCCAAGTCCAATAGTGAGGCATTCTCCCTAGACTCATTTGTTTTATATCGATCGGTGCTGGACTAACAGCATCCTTGGCTAGTAGCTCTACCGTGGCAGGGTAATCACTGATGCCCATGCTAGGTTGATAATAGTGTTGTCCGCTCAGGAGTCTTCGAGCTAGTTGACCGATTCGTTCCTTCGAGTCAACTTCGCTGTCACAGTCTAGCCAGAAATCCACTAAATATTTTGGTTCTACGAGTAGCTCATAAGTTCTTAGCCAGGGATCGCCCGTTTGGTGATTGAGTTGGGTGACAGTCTCAGTTGTGTAGGAGATCGGATTTAATATAGAAATCGATTTGACCTGAACTGACTGACCTGGATGCCAATAAACTGCATTAATTATTCCTTCCACTGCGGTGGGGGTAATAATCGGGTATGTACTCGGTTCGCCTGGATTACCAGGTCTTTGAAAGTGCCCAAGTGGAGCACTAATGATTACTTTCAAACGACTCACTCCCATGCACTAATTTGACTTCTATCTAATATTAGCGATATCATTTGAAAATAGCAACAAAAAACATCACTCAGTTTAATGAATGATGTTTTTATGCTCGCCAGTATTAGATATTTACAACCCTCATCAGCTTTTCAAGGCTGGTGTCATCTCTCAATTGTAGATCTTACAACCCTCATCAGCCCCGAAAAAATGGTGTCACTGTAGCTCGTCTATAACATCTTACCTACCATTCTCTTACGATCTCAATATGATTCTCACACCTCTAGCTCGTCCGAATCAACCACTGTTGGCACACTTACTCGGAGTCGGTCATCATACTGGTCGATTATGCTCTTCCCAATCGGATTGGGCAAGGTTAATTGGATTGCTACACGATTATGGTAAATATCGCCCTGAATGGGTAGAGGGGATAAATGCAATTGCCAATGGGGAAAATCAGGACAAGCTTCCTGATCATGCTGTCGAAGGTGCGCTGTATCTAATCGAGATGTTTCCAGATCGATCTCATTTTAAGGTGAGGGCGTTAGCATTATTAATTGCTGCTCACCACGGTGGTCTGGGGGATCTGAAGCCAAGCATGGATTGGTTAGCAGGAAAGGATTCTGCTCGTCCGCTCCCAGATATGGATCGTTGTCAATGGAAGATTGATGATAAGTATTTAGTTGAAGTAAAAAAGACGATCGCTGTTGCTAAATATAGTGATTTAGATACTTGGATGCCTCCTAATGACTATCGTACCGCTCAACGACTGCGATTTTTGTATGGTGCGCTAATTGCTGCCGATCGACAGGATGCAGCGATGAGTGATGGATGGAAACCTGCTACATATTGCTCGATGACAACACTGGCAGATAAATTGGCTACTTGGTATGAATCGAAATTTAGCCAGCCTGAAAATCCCTTGGATAGATTGCGGGGTGATTTTTATACTGAGTGCCGGAAGGCAGCAAAGCTTGAACCAGGCTGGTTATCAGTGCGTGGGCCATGTGGTATATCCAAGACTTGGAGCGTGATGCAAATGGCTCTCGATCGTGCAGCCCAATGGGATAAACAAAAGGTGATTTATTGTGTGCCTTGGACGGCAATTTTAGGGCAGTCTTACAACCAGTACCAGGAGGTATTAGGTGCTGATAATGTTCTCGGACACTGGAGTACGTTAGTCGATCCTAAAACTCAAGATCCTGAGCAACTTCGTAACTCTCGACAGTGGTGGGAAACTCCCGTTATCGCTACGACAATGGTGCAACTGTTTGATGTGTTACTAGGATCTAGAGCGCGGACGGCGCAACGGATGCCCAGTTTGCAAAATGCTGTGATTGTCTTGGATGAAGTGCAGGGATTACCGAATGAGCTACTCATTACTTGCATTAAAGTACTCGACCAGCTAGTTCAAGACCACGGAGTAACGATTATCCTGTCTACGGCAACTATGCCAGATTACGCACCTTTGGGCATTAACCCGATCGAAGCACTTCCTCAGACTAAAGTTGATGAATATTTTGAGGGAACTAAACGGGTCGAATATCGATGGGCTGAGGAACCCCTAACATGGGAATCCATCGCCGCTGAAATCGTCCAATCTCAAAAAAGTAGCACCCTGATTGTGACAAATACTGTGGCTGCTTGTGATGATGTTTATACTGTTATGCAGTCTCTGCCAAATCATCGAGTCTATAAATATACTGCAAGTATGTCTCCTGCCCATCGTGCTGTGGTCTTGGCAGAGATTAAGGCAGCGGTTAATGAAGCAAAAGAAGGCGGCAATCCTGTAATTATTTGTGCGACTAGCGCGATCGAAACGGGTGTAGATCTCGATTGTACTCAGGGCTATCGCGAACTATCAGGATTAGAATCGATCGTGCAGTTTGCCGGAAGAATCAACCGGAATAAGAAGGATAGTGAGTGTCCTGTGACTATATTTAAAACTGTAAAACATTATCCAGTCCCACCTGGTAGCGATCGACGCACAACTCGCACTTTACAGGCTATGGCAATGGGTACCGATCTACAGTCCCCCAATGTATTGGCATTTTACAGTCAGCTAATTTTCCAAGATGCGCTTTCATCACAGCAAAATCCCAATGTTTATAATTACTTGGAGGGTCTTAAAAAGTTGGAATGGGAGACTGTCAGCCAAAAATGGCAAATGATTTCTCCGACAACTCCAGTATTAGTCGATCCTCGCTTATGGGATGCCTCTGTTAGTATTCTTGCTGAATATGATGAGGCCATGAGCGAGGCTAATTATCGCGTCTTACAGCGGCACTGTATTGGTATGTACAAGCGCAAGTACCAACAAGCTAAAGACGATCGATGTATTGTTGAGAGTCAAATCAAAGGTCTAGATGAATGGGTTGGTATTTATGACATGGGTGTAATCCTCAACGCGAACCCCTAGTGATGGTCAAATTCCCAGGAGGTTCGCGATCGCATACACAGTAAAGACTATGAGCATTTAGGTGTTATTCTGAAGGGATGAATTTATCAGCCAAACTACAGGTTCGCGATCTACAGGGGTGTAATGCTTGCTGTATAGGCGTTGTGGATGGCTGCAGTGACACCAGTCCTTCGGGGCTGGTGAGGGTTGTAAGCTAGCGAAATTGTCCCACTTACTTACACCACTTCGTGACACCAGTCCTTCGGGGCTGGTGAGGGTTGTAAGTTGCCGGGTAGTCTCGCCGAAAAGCAGCAAGCCTACGAGGTGACACCAGTCCTTCGGGGCTGGTGAGGGTTGTAAGACATAAACCGTATAGCTAGCGGTAGCTGTGGCTGGAGCAGGTGACACCAGTCCTTCGGGGCTGGTGAGGGTTGTAAGTAAATACTGGCAAAGATGATCCAAATTTAAAAGGGGTGACACCAGTCCTTCGGGGCTGGTGAGGGTTGTAAGATCGAAATTGCCAGCAAAACGGTAGTTCTTACCCCGTGACACCAGTCCTTCGGGGCTGGTGAGGGTTGTAAGTCGATCGTTATCATCTCCGATGAGAGGCAGAATAACCGCGTGACACCAGTCCTTCGGGGCTGGTGAGGGTTGTAAGGAGTGGGGAGCGGCGATTCTCGCCCTTAAGGCGTGACACCAGTCCTTCGGGGCTGGTGAGGGTTGTAAGACTCGATCGGGCAACAACAAGGCACTCAGTACTATGTGACACCAGTCCTTCGGGGCTGGTGAGGGTTGTAAGGGGTTTGTCTGTTTGCTCCGTTGCAGAGGGATAGATGTGACACCAGTCCTTCGGGGCTGGTGAGGGTTGTAAGAAGTAGTATTACTGCAAAACAACAATCATTTGGAGTGACACCAGTCCTTCGGGGCTGGTGAGGGTTGTAAGAAAGTCGATAATTTCGTATGGCTTGGTGCTGGGTGACACCAGTCCTTCGGGGCTGGTGAGGGTTGTAAGTCAACGATCGATTGCCGATCTCGATCCACTCCCGCGTGACACCAGTCCTTCGGGGCTGGTGAGGGTTGTAAGTAGGATCGGTGTAGCACTTGGCAGAGTCGGGGATAGTGACACCAGTCCTTCGGGGCTGGTGAGGGTTGTAAGGCCGATTGTTCTGAAACCCATCTTGACAGACTTTAGTGACACCAGTCCTTCGGGGCTGGTGAGGGTTGTAAGCTCGATACCACCGATCGAGCGGTCCGTCTCGATGTGACACCAGTCCTTCGGGGCTGGTGAGGGTTGTAAGTGAGTTAGATCGGATGGGCCGATCGATTGTAGTGACACCAGTCCTTCGGGGCTGGTGAGGGTTGTAAGAGACATGATTCGATCGGCATGATGACATCATATTCATGTGACACCAGTCCTTCGGGGCTGGTGAGGGTTGTAAGAATTTAATTAATCACTTAATATCATAACTCTCTGTGACACCAGTCCTTCGGGGCTGGTGAGGGTTGTAAGCAAATCATTGCTTACTGGTGCTAGTTGTGGCTGGCAGTGACACCAGTCCTTCGGGGCTGGTGAGGGTTGTAAGGGATGGCTAATCACACAACTGTCTATCACCATAAACCCACGTGACACCAGTCCTTCGGGGCTGGTGAGGGTTGTAAGAACGCGATCGCTCAACCAGGCGATGCAAGCGCGGTGACACCAGTCCTTCGGGGCTGGTGAGGGTTGTAAGACCATTTTGATAGTAAATCCGATCTGTTTCTATGTGACACCAGTCCTTCGGGGCTGGTGAGGGTTGTAAGCAATACTTAAATTCTCCGTGCACCGAGAAATACAATGTGACACCAGTCCTTCGGGGCTGGTGAGGGTTGTAAGGAGCCAATAGACAATTGGAGCTAAGAGTTGTAGTTGAGTGTGACACCAGTCCTTCGGGGCTGGTGAGGGTTGTAAGTGTTGATAATCGCACCAGCTGGCAGGATTAACGCAGTATCAGGTGACACCAGTCCTTCGGGGCTGGTGAGGGTTGTAAGCTTAAACTAAGCGGAATCACTAAAAACGAAATGCTGTGACACCAGTCCTTCGGGGCTGGTGAGGGTTGTAAGTTTGAGTATTATAGGGAGACTAGAGCGGGCAAGAATTTTGTGACACCAGTCCTTCGGGGCTGGTGAGGGTTGTAAGTTTGGGCAAGTCTTCTACCGACCATTCAGATGCGTGACACCAGTCCTTCGGGGCTGGTGAGGGTTGTAAGATGAGAATTCGCCCAGTCATCGCAAACTCGAAGTGACACCAGTCCTTCGGGGCTGGTGAGGGTTGTAAGTCAGGGACTTGCTCTTTTGAAATCGAGGATGGGGAGGTGACACCAGTCCTTCGGGGCTGGTGAGGGTTGTAAGAATTTGATTGCCCGCAGGATGACGATACAAATAGGTGACACCAGTCCTTCGGGGCTGGTGAGGGTTGTAAGTGCCAGCATGAGTGTTAACACCATTAACAGCCGTGACACCAGTCCTTCGGGGCTGGTGAGGGTTGTAAGTAGAACATTGAAATTGTTGAATATTATCTGTGTGACACCAGTCCTTCGGGGCTGGTGAGGGTTGTAAGGCAAATGCCGTATCGCAGCGATCGAGATGCTCCGTGACACCAGTCCTTCGGGGCTGGTGAGGGTTGTAAGCGTCCATATCGAGTATAGTCACTGACTCAAATGTGACACCAGTCCTTCGGGGCTGGTGAGGGTTGTAAGTGGAAGCTATGTAAAAATTCTCGATCGCTACCCAGGTGACACCAGTCCTTCGGGGCTGGTGAGGGTTGTAAGAAAACAATGACATTAGTAAACAAAATTGAATCGATTGTGACACCAGTCCTTCGGGGCTGGTGAGGGTTGTAAGAGCCCGAAACGGCTAGCCACAGCTCAAAACTCATTGTGACACCAGTCCTTCGGGGCTGGTGAGGGTTGTAAGACGACAGCAAGTCAAACACTGATTTTACCGACGGTGACACCAGTCCTTCGGGGCTGGTGAGGGTTGTAAGCAATTGTGTCCGTGTCCGGGGTCTGATACGCTGTGATGTGACACCAGTCCTTCGGGGCTGGTGAGGGTTTGTAAGGGGAATAATAATCGTCGCGCCGCCCAAACCGCAGGTGACACCAGTCCTTCGGGGCTGGTGAGGGTTGTAAGTCCTGAACGGTCGTCCTACAACAGTAAAAACCTTATCGACGGTGACACCAGTCCTTCGGGGCTGGTGAGGGTTGTAAGCAAAAAGGCTCGGAAAATGCCAATGATAGCTCACGGTGACACCAGTCCTTCGGGGCTGGTGAGGGTTGTAAGATGGCGTGCCGATCGAGATGGACGATACCTATGTGTGACACCAGTCCTTCGGGGCTGGTGAGGGTTGTAAGAAAACTTACTGGAGCGGACTTACTCGCTCGCATGTGACACCAGTCCTTCGGGGCTGGTGAGGGTTGTAAGCTAGCGATACCTCAGTATTGCTGTTGACCTGAATTGCCATTATGTGACACCAGTCCTTCGGGGCTGGTGAGGGTTGTAAGGATCGTTAAGGTATCGGTACCCCTGTCCCAGTAAATGTGACACCAGTCCTTCGGGGCTGGTGAGGGTTGTAAGCCTGGAAAGTTAACGATCGCCCCGCGCAAGACGTGACACCAGTCCTTCGGGGCTGGTGAGGGTTGTAAGTGTTGTTATACCCTAGATTTCGCAATTCTTTAGGTGACACCAGTCCTTCGGGGCTGGTGAGGGTTGTAAGAGTCGATCGGGTGTCATCGCAAAACCATATTGATAATATGACATCAGCCTTTCAGGGCTGGTGAGGGTTGTAAGGAGTATGGTACGCCAATCGTCCTCAACATCTACACGGTGACATCAGCCTTTCGGGGCTGGTGAGGGTTGTAAGAAGTCGATCCATTAAGGTGTGGCGAATTGTGCAGCTTTTTTTTGGGCTGCTGAGGATGGTAGTTCTGTGGGACAACGTTGTCCCACAGAACTACTGGGTGACATCAGCTTTTCTTTGGGGCTAGTGAGAGCTATGAGAACGGCAAACTAATTCTTACTCTGCGGGGCAATACCGATGACATCGGCTCCGAAAGGCTGATTAGTGCTGTAAATAAGTGGAGTAACGATCGAGAGTTAAGCGCATTTTTATTACAAACATCACCAGTCTCAAAAGATTAGTGATGTTTAAATCCCTGGCACTGCTATTAATGTCACCGATAGGTAGTAGTTAGGCCAAATTGCACTGATAATTTGTAAAATCAGTTGTTAAAATTGGAGTAAATGAATAAGCGTGGTAACTATGAGTAACGTTAACGATCGGAGGATTTTTGAACTTGACCTTGGTTGTCCGTTAGAACCAGATGATCTCTTAAGCTACTATGCAAATGGAATGCTTATTCCAACAGATCGAGAGAAGTTTTTGAAAAACCATGTTGAAAATGGCTATAAGGAGCCTCTTAAAATACTTGCGAATCGTGAGAAAAGAGCTGCTGAAGAAATAACCGAAATCCTAAAAATGGAGTCTGAGTACAAGTCTGAAACAGAAGAACAGAAGAAAGGCCGATGGATAAAAGAGAAAAAACAAGATGCCCATGACTATCACGACCTACAAAAAGACTTACGGGCTTGGGATAATGATAGTGACGAGCCTAGACCGAGCACTAATTGGCGAGAATTGGAAATGTACGGACTGTAGATGAATTTTGCCCTGCTTCAATTGTAATTCACAGAAAAAAGTAGAAGATAAAATTTATACATCTTCTGCTTTTTCTATTACATTATTGGAGCAAGACTGTTCAATATTTCCAGTGCATTAGTTATATTGCTATCTCTATTTCCCACTCCTGTTCATGATTCTCTGTTTGTATTGGGACAAATGCTGGGATAGATTGCTCTGTTTGCTCTTGAGCTGGACTTGCCTCGTATATACCCGCAGAGTTGAGGTACAAGTCATAGCCCGCTTCCACAAGATAATCTCTGGTCATTTTATCGATGCCCGTGTCAGCACCGACTAAAAACTTCGCTTTAGCCTTTGTTGCAATATCGATCTGTGGTGCATACTGAGTACGAAAATGCTGTGCCAGTAACTCGTTGCTAGTATCCCTCCCCGTCCGATTCCCGCTGACCATTACTACATCTGTCGATTTGTAGGCGGTTACATTAGCATTAGTACCCCAGTTGTCGCGGTACATAGATGTGCGACTTCTAGCTTCGAGTGGAATCCCAATATATTTGTTAGCCGCAAATCCCATCATGATATCAGTCTGAGCGCGAGACTGTAGCTTAGTCCAGTCCTTGTTTGCGCTGTAAGAGTTGAGGATTGGGTTACTCCGCTTAATCCCATCCCGCACCAAAACGTGACTGACAGCACGATCGTTGAGATAAGTTTGTAATACGGCAGATTCCACCACCGCAAAGTATCGGGTTGATTTGCCATCCTCGCTGGGTAGCTCGGCACCGATTGGTAAGCCCAGGTGATAAACTGCTGTGTCTCTTTGTCTCGAATTGACAAATTCAAACACGACCGACGATCCAATCTCGACTCCTTTACCCTTGAATCTAGTTAAAACCTCTCCAGCGATCGGTTTTAGACTGTAAGAGACAGGTCTAGATCTGTTCAGATCTAACATTGGGGTATCTGTGGCTTGCGGGTATCGTTCGATCCATTTCTTGAGAATATTAAGTTCGATCGGACACCGATAGCGAGTAATGGGGATGCTGGCAAGTTTAGCTTGGTAATCTGCTTGAGTGACTGGCTTCCCTAGTTGTTTAGAAATCATGCTTTTAACCGAACTTTCCAACCCTGCTGGATCGAGCCGCAATACCGTATACGAACGACGAGATTCCTCATAGCTGGCGGGGATACCACGTTCCATTTTTGTATAATTGACATCCTTCTCTGTGAGCCTTTTTTCGACCGCAACAATCTTGTTTTCTGGTATGACTAACAGTAGCTGCTCAACTTCTTTCAATCCTGACTCATCAACAATGGGCACCATAACCTTAACTGAAAAAGATTGCGGAAAGGAATTACGATCGGCTTGACGACGCAAGTTGCGACTTGTCTCTTCCAAAACAACCTTGACTCGATCGCGAAGCGCGCTACCAAGGCGGTCGCTCTTAAATTCGACTGATTTCAATTCCCTGACTGTCAATTTTGGGCTTTGTACCTCATCTTTTGTAGCGCGCTGATAAGTCCTGGCAGGTTCGACATCGGCCCAGATATTGCTGTTGTAAAGAGTATTCTCATCAATCGATATTTTATATCCAACTTGTTTGGGGATGACACTCTGCACTTTAATCGAGATTTCATCGGTATCTGCAAGCTCGGTAATCCGATTGCCCCAAAATTTTTGCTCGGCAGTTTGCGTAATCTCCCCAATCCTTGTCTCACCGCTGTAGACCTCGATCGTTGAATTTGGCTCAAGATCTCTGACTAAATCGACTGATATTGCTTCAAACCGTTCCGTGCGGACGGGTTCGGTAACAGTATCGCGATTTTTTTTCTCGTAAATGGGACTAGAATTTACTCCTGACAGATAGTAAGTTACACCAGCAATCGCTACGGTTGCAGAGAACTTGTTATCAAAAATCTTGAGTCGTTCGAGCGTCAGCTCCGCCGATTGCCCGTCACCCAAAACCGCTGTAATTTCTGGAGCGATGTCAATAACTTTAATATCGATCTGCTCTGATGGCACTACTAAACGATAATTTGGTGTCTGGGTGCAGATGACTCGGATCTCCCTCACATCGCCACTGTCGATTAAATGCTTGCCCTCCCCAGTCAGTTTGCCCACCAACACCGATCGTTGGTTTCCCTCTAACATCGGCGATTTAAACGTGACGGTGTTGTAGTTAGGCTCGATCGTGCCCTGGAAGCTAGTCTTATCTAGCAGTTGAATGCCATAGCCAGTCAACTGACCAGCTTCGATCCACTGCTGTTTACCATCAACTTCTGCCTGTGCTTTAAGTTGTTTCGTACCATCGCTACCTGCCATCACAAAGTACTTGGTGGGTTTGGTGAGGTAATCTGGATATTGGGTATCCATAATAATCTGCCCCGCTCCCCGATCGAAGATAAATTCATTCAGTGTCTGGGGTAAAGCACTCAACAAGAAGTCTTGAGAGATTGCTTTCTCTCCTACCATTTGAGCGGTGGCAGCAAATACCTCACGCTTGTCCCAGCCTCGCTGCTCGATTTGGGCGCGGAAATCTGCCAAGACTTCGCGGGATTCGGCTTTGAGTTCGTCAATGCGGTTGTGGAGGACTTCAAATTCAAAATCGCTCACATGCTGTTTGCCCTCAGTAATAGCCGAAGTTTTCGCACTCGATCCCAGCGTGTACTGATAGTCGATCCCCAATGAGGTTGACGAATTAGCGGGATAAAAAGTCACCAAGCCATTGCTAGATTCGATCGCTCCCTTGCCTTCAAGTTGGCGAAAAGTATTAATCTCGCTGACATTACAGTCGCCGACGACAATTTTACTGCCATTAGTAGTGTAGATATTGAGGACGATCGGTTTGCCAAATTTCAAATCATCTAAGGCTTTTTTCTCAAGTGCGATCGTCGATTGAAGATTTTGGTAGTCGTCACGGAAATTGGCGACCATCGCCTTCATTTCTGGCTCGACTGGAACAGATCGCAATTGACTGATTAGTGCGTTCAAGGTCATGCTACTGCTCGGTGGTAGCCGATTCTGGTGGTTCTCCTCAACGATGAATCGTTTGAGTAATTGGATCCCAGCATCGAGTTCGGGTAGCTTGTTGGTAACGGCATAGACTGTTCCCTCGCTGGGTTTCACCCCAGATTTGACAAAATCTACCGCTCGTTGATTTTCTCTATCTACGACTTCAATACATTTGCGGAGTACGACGGTTTGGTAATCGCGTAAGTAAGTGTCGATCTGGGCGGGATCGTAGGGATAGTTGGGAGTAACATCGATCTTTTCGGTAAAAATCAGGGGTAGATTAGTGTCGGGATCGATCGTTGGTTGGTTACTCGTCAATGGTTGAGAGAGATCGATAATCTTACTTAACCGTTCGCGCACGCTCGCGTAGTTCTCAAGATAATTCACCAGTAAAGCTGGATCTGCCTTACCCTCACGGATCGCCATCAGCTTCATGGACTTGACTTTCTCCATATCCTCAATCAGATCTGAAGGAAAAACAATCCCCTTCTTCGCATTGATGGGTTTAGCTGCAAGAGTCTCCGCGTGATACGCACCTAGTAACTGCGCGATTGGCTTTCTCACTAGATGAAGATAGTTAGCTTGAGTGTGGGGATTGTCCGTCTGCTCTTTGATGAAATCGACGCTAAACAAAGGTGTGAACTGCTCGAACGTGGCTTGAAGTTCTGGCGGAACTTCAAGTTGTAAATTAACATCTGGCTCGACCACAGATTTTGCATCCGCTCGATACTTGTGAAAAGAGCTGTAAATTAGTTGCAGTGTCTCGGTTTTGAGCTTTTCGGCAGATCGGCGATCTGCTGCTGATAACTCTCCATCCGTGCTGGCGATGATAAAATCCAAACTTGCATAGAGTTTATTGATTTTACTCAGTTCGCTATTGATAATCCCTACATAATCTTTCAACCGTTCGACCACCATCCCAGGTAAATCTTCACTTTGAATTAGCTGCTTCTTGTCCTTCGAGACGAAGTGCATCAACTTTTCTGGGGTGAGGTTATCGACGACTTCCTGATAGAAATTGGGATAATCTCGTTCGGCAAATAGGGCGATCTGATCCCCATCGAAATCTGCCTTCATCGCCTCCAAATTTGTCCGCCAAGATGCTCGTGCTGCTGCGATCGAGCCAAACTCTTCAATAATCTGTTGATAGGTTTGGGGGTCATCCTGCTCGATTTCTGCCAGTGTCTGGCGACCGACATAGATCGCATCGGGGATGACTCCTTCTAGTTCGGGATTGAGAAATAGGGAGATGTTGTTATTGACTTCTACCGCTTGGACTTGTCCGCGATTGAGAACGGGAAACCGCAGCGCGACATGCTTGTCGCCAGTAGTTAAGCCCGCTCCAGCAATCTGATTGTGCTTGAGTTCGCCACAAACGACAATCGGGCGAAACTCACCTCGCATTGATGAGATCGCTCCTTCATTAATATTCTTAATTTGTCCGTCCACGTATTCCTGGAGGTTAGCGCGGACGCTAGGTAATTCGAGCAGTCCCCAATTCTTGGATTCTAAGATCGTATCGATGAATGCGATATTTCCTGGTAGTTCGACTTCGGGTTTGCCCTTTTTTACTTCCTCCTGTTGGGATATTTTGAAGGTGCGGACGTAATCTTCCGCCAGACTGATGAGATCCATCTGCTTTTGTTGGCAAATCTTGAATCGCTGTCTGAACGGGGATGCTCACATCTTTTGCCAATCCCAGAGCGTATAAGTCCTGCACGGAACCGAGTTTGGCGGTAGTTTGACGGAATCGCTCGGTTCTGATGATAAATAGATCCGCAGGCTCGACTTGATGAATGCCAATTTTAGGGGGAAGCTTACCACCACCTAAACCTTTGAGCATCGATGTGGTTAAGACTAAATCCACATCTACATCCACCCCATGAGTGGCAAAGTATTTCTGGAGATTGAGGGGAGTAACTGTACCTTTGATATAGTAGGAGCCGATTTGGGGATCGAGGCTGTATCCGCGCACTTGGGATAAGCCGACATCCTCAATTAATTTCATCCGTTCGCCGACGGATCGATCGATTATGCTCGCACCGTCGGCGGCAATATTGCGGATCGCTATTTCTGGGATACCGTAGTTATTCTGACCCGTTTCATGGTCTACTACCAATACCTTCAACTGACGATCTAGGGACTGGCTTTGTCCTTTTGCAAATAAACCCCTGGCGTAACCTGGAATCTGAGTTTCTAGGGGCATTAACGTCTTAATTGCCGCCTTGACTTCAGGAGTACCAAAATAGAGTTGAGCCGAGCTTGTAGCTAGTAAGACGGTGCCTTCAGGGGCATGGTTGGTGAGGTCATCAACGTTGATATATTTGGAGTAGGGAGCAACGTAAAATGTTGGCTGTTCGCCCTCTTTTAGTAATCCTTGCCGTCGCATTAATTGTTCTATGGTAGTACCTTCCCTAATCTCCGATCTAATCGCGCCAGAACTTACAGAGATTTGAGGTCTTCTATTGATGAGATCGTAATTGATTAATTTAATAGACATCTTTGTAAGTTAGTGTGCGGTTAAATTTACTAGTGGGGTGTAGGGGAAAGGGGAAAGGGGAAAATTTAATATGGAATGTCTTCTTCGTTTTCTACTTGTCTAGAGATGATTTTGGGTGGTGGCGGTGGTTTAGTAGATTGAGTTGCTATGCCTAGAAAATTTTGATGGCTTTGAGTTAGAAATCGCTGAATTCTTATTCTGGTTAATACTGGAATCTCGATATTTTCTGGGTGGGCTAAATGATGAAGGATTGCCCCACTTGCTTCGATGAATTCGATTTCTGTGGGGTTGGTAATTATTCCTGGCAGATCGCAGATGTTAAAAAGGTCTGTTTCGTCATCCGTCTTTTCCAGCTTTCCCCAAACCCGTGCGTATTGATTCCTCACCCAATTGAGTTGCCAATCGTAGTTACATAGCTCTTGAAAGTAGTTAATACTGTCTCGATGTCCGTTACTGACAAACCAGAAATTATGTCTGATATCGGCGGTGAGAATACCTGAGATATTTATCCATTCCAAAAACTTTACTTGAGAGTGACTGGCTAACTTAATTACCAATCTTTTATGGGTATGTACTAATTTGAAGATTTCATCGGCATCTAAATTATTGCTAATGAAATATTGACTGGGAGCATGAGATTCTAATAAAAAGGGATTGTAGATTTCACTTAATGGTGAATTGGGACTGGTATCGATTACGATGGGAACGACTTGGAAATCATTGAAAAATAAACTTTCCGTCAATGCTCGAACTGTCCAAGATTTACCGACTTGTGGTAAATTACCGCCAACCCAATGAATTTGAGCCATCAGTTCTGCCCCGCATAAGTTAGATCGATCTCTGTATCATTTTTAATACCTAATTTCTCAATAATCCCCGCTTTAACTTCTATCACCGCATCGTATTTTTGTTGAAGTGAATAGTTGGTGCATCGGTCGGTGCAAGGGGTCACGTTGGCATATAGTCCCACTACTCGGTTCTTGTTGATGAAAATCAGATCTGTCGCAAATTCCATACCTTTACCACTAAATGTTAATGGTTGTTGGGTTGTGGTTTGATATAGCATTCCTCGATCTGATGGGATATCTGGGCGATGGGTCAATCCTGTTTGTTGTGCGATCGCATTCTTGGCGACCTCTAATTTAATTGCCTTGTCGCCAATCGTCGCCTGTGCTGTAATTGGCAAGATTGTTGGCTTGTTATTGCTAACTTTAAATAAGCTGCTAACATCGACTCCATGTAGATAAATTGGAGCTAATAGCATTACTAAATATGGAAGCTGTCCTTTGGTTAAAAATACGTTTTTTTTGTTGAAATTAAACACGTTTTTATAAGGGGGAGGGGAGTGGGGGCGTAAGGGGGCAGGGGGGTAGGGGCGTAAGGGAGTGGGGGAGTAACGGAGTAACAGAGTAACGGAGTCGGGGAGTAACGGATTAAGAACACCACCCAACACCCCAACACCCCCACTCCCCAACTCCCTCACCCCCTCCTCCCCACGTAAATATCTAATTCCGGTAAATCCAGAGCTGTAGGCTGGTTGGAACTGGCTGCTTCTGTAAATGCTTTGGCTCGGTTTTCAATGGCGAGGACACCTTCAGGGTTCGCGACTGTAGAGACTCTTGACCCGATTTCGGGCTGTGAGCAACGAATCTGCATCGATTTGAATGTTTTGACCCTGACCTTTGTAGAACTGCATCTTGGCTGCAACAATCGCCATTTGTGCCAGTTCTGCACCTGTATATTTATTGGTGGCTTCAATAATCGTCAGCCACTCTTCAATGCTCAATGGCCCATGTTCTGACTGGGCATACCGTTTGATCGAAGCTAGCGCAGTGCAGTTGGAGAATCTGTTTGCGCTCGTCAGAGCTAGGGAAATCCACGTAGAACACCCTGTCGAATCTACCCGCACGTGAGTTCAAAAGCGGAGGTTTTCGAGACGGTTCAAGTTGCAAGTCACGAAAGTGGCGGAAGTCTTCTCGTTGAGCCAAGTGAGGAGAATACCGAGTAATTCTTTGCCATGTTCGTCGGCAAAGAACTTATCGAATTCATCGAAGTAGGCGATGCAGGGTTCGCAGGCATCGATCCGCTTGAGTAAGTTGCTTAAACTTGGCAACACCGCCGGATCTGACTACATCGATGCCGATATTTACTAAGGGAAGTCCCAGTTTTTGAGCGCAGATCTTCGCGAAATAAGTCTTCCCCGCCCCAGGTACACCGACTAAAATCCAGCCTCTAGGCAGCGGTAGTCCGCATTCTTTCGCGGCTGGGGTGAAGTCCATTTTCACTTCTTCTAGAGCCTGCTTGACTAGATCCATCCCACCAATATCTTTGGTGGTGGTATCGCCGATGAATTCTAGTCCGAAGGATTTGAATAGAGTCGTATTTGTAGTTCAAAAGGCGATCGCCTAGAGTTTCGAGGTTGGTAAGAACATCGCGATTGGCTCTAATCCCAACGGTAATTTCCTCTACTGTCAGACCCGCTAAAATGTTGGCTAGTCGGGGCGATTGCAGTCAAGATCGATCCCATGCTCTAATAGGAGAGTAGTTAGCTCAAAAGTTGTGGGTAAAGGAAATTTATATTCCCAAATAATTTGGCTAAAAAAGAAGGAATATTCCCTCGTCCCGATTCCATGAAGATGACCAGACATTCTCGATTTAATGATTGAGTCGGGCGAATAGTTGCGAGATTGCTTGATAACAACCTTCGCGTTCTATTGGCGATACTGCATCGATGAGAGCAAACAGGTTCTCGAATACATACAAGCCATTGGTATTAGCTTGTAACGAGCTAATTGACTCGATCGCTGCGTTAGCTGGATCTCTATCCAGCGATCCGACCCATTGTGATAAGGGCTGAAAATCTGGCTGCAATAACGACCATAAATAAACGGGTTTATTTAACTCATCCCCCACTAATTGAATCTTGTCTAGAGTGTGTTGACGATCGATTACTGTCGTCTCGACCTTAATTAATGGATAGTTCCTAATTAAGTTTTTCAACATTACTGCTCGATCCCCTCTGCTCGATCCAGATCTGGGGCTTCTGTTTGGAGTACGGTAATCGGTCGTCCATTGGCTGGACTTTGAGCCTCAGTACTCGAAATTTCACCGTTTGGCTTTGAATTCAGTTCGTGGAGGTTGACCGGAATTTCTGGTTCCTCCTCGCCAAAGGTCGAGCCATAGGGCGGTGGTGGTGGGCGAATCGCGATGTGGCGGTAGGTTGAAGATTGGGGGTCTTCTGAGTTGTTGGGGATGTAGATTGAGATTTAACGGGGGTTTTCGGTGCGGGTTGCTGATTTTGGGCTTGTAACTGTCGTTCGAGGTTGCTACTTTGAGTCTCAGATCTGCTACTTCATCGAAGCGAAGCGCGCCGTCTTCTGCCAAGGCAGACGCTACGCGAACGGCGGTCGAAGTTTCTACCACTGCTGCTGGTTGCCAAGTTTTAACCGCATCGACTGTCTGAGGCTTGCTCTGAAGCTGACTTCCAATCCGATCGATCCGCTGTTCCAGTCCGATTAATTTGTTTGCCAAGTGCGAAACTTCAATCTGATGTAACGTCTGGGGATGCCGCTGCTGTTCGCGGGCGTTAGCATTTTGGGCGGTACGAATCAGATCGCCGAATGACTCTAGCTTGTAGTTTTAACTCTGCGAGTCGATCGTTCGTCTGTTCTAAATCTTCGACATATACTGGGATTGCTCGGCGGCGGGGGCTGTTGCTAGTCGCTCTAGATCTACTGAATCGATCGATTGGATTGAATCTTCAAATGAGGCTAGATCTCGCTCTAGACTGCTCGTGCGTTCGCGCTCATCTGTGAGTAAGTTTAAATCGAGCGACAGCCGCTCGGATGCTAGATTGACGAACTTCATTAATTGCCGTTCGGCATCCGTTCCTTGTGTCGCTTGCACCGCGATGTTGCCATCTCGATCTACGTCGAAATCGAGCAGAGTCCGCTCGGATTTGGAATCTCTAACCGTATAATTAATCGCACCGTTGGGAGCGACAGATTTATAAAAGATATAGTCCCGTTCGAGTTGCCGTCCGCGATCGAGGGAGCCAGTCAACTGTTCGAGTCGATCGATAAAAATTGCGGCGTGTCGATAATTGGTATCGCTTAATTTCTCTCCTTGAGCTAACCGATCGAGATCGGGCATTGATATTTTATCTAATCGAGCGCGTTCGCTAATTGCTGCGGTTTTTCTTTGGATCGCTTCATTCTGGCTATGCTTGAGAATTGACAACGCACCCAGCATCAATCCGGCTGTCGCTCCCACCAAATTAGCTCCAATCCAGAAACCTAAGTTGTAGCCGAGTTTATGCGCCCAATCATCGATCTGTTGAATCTCTCTGGTTTTGTCGTCTTTATTAGTTTCGAGCACGATTTTAATAGGGAAAAGGGGAAGGGGAAAAGGGAAAAGGGATCGATTGAAAAGTATTTTGATATTGCCCAATGCGATTTATCCCAAAATATTAGGAGGGATGGTTTCTTTACTCAATTTGACGAGTTCTTCTAGAGAAATTGGATCGTAATTGCTGGAAAATGTCGCTAATTCCTCTCTGTTTATCGCTTTTTCCAATCGAGCTGTTAAGTGAGAAAAGATGGTAACTCCATTCCGTTCGACGATCGCCAATCGGCCATCGAAATACAGCAAGTGATACTTATATTGACGATCTTCTACCCAGTGAATGTAACTGCGGCCATTGTCATCCCGCCACAATTTCTCGTGCTCGTTCCAGCACTCGGTAATAGCTGGATGCCGATCGAATTTGGGCAACTGTTGCGATGCGACAATTTCGGATTGAATTTGATGATGAGTTTTCATGGTGGAGGCTAGTAGTTTTAAGTGTGAGGAGTGTGAGGGGGAAGGAAGGGGTAAAGGGTAAAGGGTAAAGGGTAAAAGGTAAAAGGGTGTTTATTTCTCTGTAACTCCGTTACTCCCCCACTCCCCTACTCCCCCACTCCCCCACTCCCTTTCCCTTTTCTAAAGACTGAAGGGCTGCGCGATAATGAGATTGACATCCGTACCCGTGGGCAAGAAATAGATTTTGGAAGCACTATTAATCTGGGTAGTTGTCTGTTTATTCCGTTCCATCCACTGAGTCACTAATGGACTAAAACCACCGTCTAGCACCGCCCCTAATATATTTTGTTGTGAATTGCTAGTTTGGATGATGCCGCCAGTGGTTGCAACGGTTTGAGTTTGGCTTTGGGTGAGGTTTTTACCGATCGCCGAGAAAGCTCCACCTGCAAAACTCATCAGATCGCGATTGAAGACCTCGCCCTGCCCGAATGATTTAACTTGGGCGACTAATGGCTGTTTGCTGGCATCTTGGAGGATAATTGCCTGCTTGGGTAGGTCGATTAGTTGCCCGTCAATCGAGGCTTTGGCACTGGATACCTGAAGCATCCCATTATCGAGGGCGGCAACTTCACACATAATCTGAGTGCCAGCAGGTAGTAAGGTTTTGCCTTGAGTATCGAGTACGGCTGTGGATAAGGCGATGAAAATTGGCTGTGAGGGTGCGGTCGTCACTGCTTGATAGGGAATCACCAGTTTGGATTTAATTTGTTGCCCCACCGCCGCCGAGCCAGTGTTGCGAGCCGACCGATAGTTGCTAGCAGGTGGATTATTTGTGGGTGAAGTCGCGATCGTGGCAACCGCAGGCGATCCGTTTGCAGTCGCACCTGTTTTACCCCATACTCCCACCGCATTGTTATTGGCGACTTCCCAGGTAACGGGGGTAGCCCTGGGGGTATTTGTAGCTCTAACGCTTGGTTGTGGACGATTCTCCGCAGGAGATGCTCTGCCAACGACTGCTGCAATTCTTGTCGGCTTCTCTTTCACCTGAACGACCTTACGAACTGGTGTCGGTATGGACGCGGGTGTTGGTTTAACTGCCACGGGTGCAGCAGCTACTGGGGTCGGTGTGGTGACTGGCGGGGGAGCTTGGTAAACCGGATCGGCTTGTGGCGAATTATTTTTGATGATTTGAGGATTGCTATCGGTTGGTGGTGGATTAGTGGCGATCGACGAGCTAGGCGATGGTGAAGTTGCGGGTGTAGCAGTAACATTAACTGGAGGCGCAGCAGTTTTATCTACCGCAGTTTTGTCAGCAGAAGCTTTCTGTTGTGCGACTGCTGCCTCGATAACTTGTCTTTGGGAGTCTCCCATTGCTAGTTTGGAGTTAACAACTCCAAATCGAGGATCTGGTCTAAAATCCTCTGTAGGCTTTGCCGATGGGCTGGGGCTAGGTGTCGGCGCGGCGGCGACTTCTGGTTTCGTATCTGGCCAAACGATCGATCTTAGTACCAACCCAGCGATTAACAATCCTCCTCCGACCAAGATCGTTTTGAAAAATGACTGCTTATAAATCGGTAGCTTAGTTTTAGATTCAGCAATATTTTCCGCTTGTTCTGTGGCGGTAATCGCCATCGAGTTGGCTGGATCTGTTGAATCGGTGGGTGACAATCCAGCTAAACTCGCCATATCCAGTGGGTTGAATGGGGCTGTTTTTGGTGCGGATGTGGGTTCTGGTTGTTGTTCTGGCTGTGTCTGAGGCTGTACCGAAGCTGGCTGTTTAATTGCGGACAAGATTTCCCCTTGCGCGAATCCTTCGCTGTGGTCTTCGTTGGGATTTGAATTGTTAATCATAGGGTGGGGGAGTGGGGGAGTGACGGGGTAGGGGAGTGATGGGGTGGGAGCAAGGGAGTGGAAGATTAAGGGGGTGTAGGGGCGTAAGGGAGTGAGGGAGTAATAAACACACCCCAACACCCCAACACCCCAACTCCCCACTCCCCTACTTCACCAAGTCCTCTTTGCTAAAATCTTCCATCCCATAAATTTCGAGTCCAGCCGATCTCGCGATCGCGGTTACTGCTTGGAGATCTGTTTTGGAATCGAGCTTACTGACATCGGGCATGATGGGTGGGATAACTGCTCGAATGTAGACATCTTTGTTAAATGGCACCAAGGTTTCGGGCACGTTTGCCGCAGTTCTTACGGCAAGATTGGCGACAATCTTCACTTTCCAAAGTTTTTCATCTGGCTTATTGGTTTTAATTTCAATCGGATCTTGAATCGATACGGGCACGAAGGCGACTTCTGACGAGCCTTGGAGCACCTTGAGGGTCGTAATTAAGGGGGCGAGCTGTTGTCCCAAAAAGTCTTTGCGAAAATCATCGGAAATTGCGAATGAAGCCGCCCAGACTGGGGAGGGTAGCTTTAAATTTGCCGTGCCATCAGATTCGATCGCCACCCCAGGATCGGCTTTGGGCGATCGCATTTCATCTTGATTGGTGGGAATTAGATAAACGCGCCAAGTGAAGAGGTTGGTGAGAGTTTTGACGGTAAAATCTTGAATCGCTCGATCGGATCGCACTTTGCCATCAAATGCTTTAATCTCCATCGTCTTACCATTTACCGTCTGAACGAGAGTGGGCATGGGTTTGTTGGCGATCGTATTAGCAGCATTCAACGCCAAGACTGAAACGAGTAACCCACATGTCGATATTCCCAACGTCCCTAGCGAACAAAGTGCGACAAAGTTTTTTTCTCGCTCTTGGATCGATCCAGTTTTACCGGATCTTTTTTTAAGATTGAGGACTGATAAATGATTTGAATCTGCCATTATTAAAGCTAAAAAATATGGCTCTACCGAACTTGCTATGCTAAGTAGTGGATAAGAATCAAGTTTAATTGACAAAATTGATAATTTTGAGTTATGGAAGCTTGGTGCAGCATAAATGACAGATTTTATTATAGAATAGTAAGATCTTGATTTCTGGCAACAAATAAGCTTGAATTGCATTATGTCATCCAAATCGCAACTAAAAACCATTAATGAAATTCTTAATATCGACGGAATGACCGTCACTGCTTATAAGATCTTAGATGAAATCGGTTATTTTATTTATCTAGAAAATCAGCAATTAAAAGCAGTGTGTCCTCATTGTGGAACTGAAAGTAATAAACTTCATGAGAATCACCAATTAACAGTGAGAGATCTACCATTCGGTGAACATGATGTTTACCTTAAAATTAATCGTCGTCAATTCAAGTGTATGAGTTGTGGTCGAAAATTCAGTGAGGAATTAAATTTCATCAAAAAGAGAAGTCATTTCACCGAGCGAATGAAGCAGAAGATTGTCGAAGAGAGTCTAGCTAGTGATATTAAAAGTGTTGCCAAAAGAAATGGATTAAGTGAGCAAGAAGTGGAGACAATAATCAAAAAAGCTGGGGTAAATCTAGTGCAAAAAAAGCCAGAGAATTTAACCAGACTAGGAATTGATGAAATTGCCTTTGTTAAAGGGCAAAAAAACTATTGTGCGGTGTTAGTAGATCTAGAAAAAAGAGAGTTAATAGCCATCTTACCAAAAAGGACTCAAGAATGTATTGGTGAGTGCTTGAAGTCTTGGGGTTCGGAGGTTTTGAACCAAATTACAGAAGTAAGTATCGATCTATTTTCATCATACAAAAGTCTGGTAAATGAATTGATACCAAATGCTGAAGTGGTTGGAGACAGATTTCATGTAATGAAACAGATAAATGAAGAGTTAGATCGAGAGAGAATTAAAATCAAAAGAGAGGCTGAGAGGGTGAAGAACAAAGATGAAAAGAACAAGAAATTAGCAGCATTAACTCACAGTAAATATGCAATACTCAAAAACGAAGCGGATTTGAATGAATTGCAAAAAGAGAAGTTGAAAGAGATTGGAGACGTTTTTCCAGAATTAGCAGCAATGCACAAAACAAAAGAGTTATTTAGAGATATATTTGAATCAAAAACAGATTGGGGAAATGGGCTAATAAGCTTGTGTGACTGGCTCAAGAATGCTTGTGGGAAATTCCCCAAGAGTTGTGGAACTATTAAAAGATGGATTGGTGAAATAATTGCCTATTTTGATAATAGAACAACTCAAGGAGTCGTCGAAGGAATTAACAATAAACTCAAGCTAATAAAAAGAATGGGATATGGGTTTAGAAATTTTGAGAATTTTCAGATCAGAAGTTTGCTAGCATGGCATTTCAATCCTTGATTTAGCATAGTAAGTTCGGTAGAACCAAAAATATAGCAAGTCGCATCATATTTCTAACAGATAAATCGATCGATGATATGGGCTAAATTACTCGATCTCAAGTCCAGCTATCTAGCGGATAGCCTTCGATCGATGTAGTCGCTATAACAAGTTAATGGTATCGATAGTTCGGGTAATACGATCTTCTCAAGTAACATGAATCTTTCTAAAATTTGCCTGACTTCGATCGCTTTGATGTGTTGGTTTGTCAATCGCTGTAGTCCAGCATCGGCCTTGCCACCATCAGATATCGTCCAGTATCAATCGCCACAGCAAGAAGTTTTAACTATTAATTTACATTCTGGTTTGGGTACGAATATTAGTTTCAATGCTGTGAATGAGACAGTAGAAACGATGTTTTTGGATAACCAATCATATATATCTCTAACGACTGATGGTTGTCTTTCTAAATCTGAAACCCAACCTTGTGCCTCTGGTTCTGCACCTACACTCGTCCATCTCTCGTTAATCGACGATATCGAATTGCCAGGAGTAATCCGTGTCAATAAACGAGCCAGGGTGAACGCATCAAAACAGGATTTATTTCGATCGAGAGCCACTAAAATAGGCGATTAATGATATTCGATTGCTTAACTACAATTACGACAATATCAATAAAATCGAAACCAAAGACGAGGTTAAATTAACTCAATTTAGTCCGGCAAAAGTGCGGCTAAAGATATTTAGCCAAATTCATACTCTGGGGTTAGTTAAATTTAGGCTAAAATAGCCTCTAGAAGTTCGCGCGAATATTCTTCATCAAGGCTCGCAAGAAATCGCTTCTTCCTAACACTTAGTTTTCGACTCTTGTTCTGACTCATTATATTAACTGCTATATGTCTTAAAACAGCAAAATTAGCTGGAGCATTATCTTTTCTAATTCGACTAATGTCTTCTTTGAAAATAACATCAAGTACCCAATGGAGTGAATTTTCTATCGACCAATGACCTCTGATTGCTTCTGCTAGTTTTTCAACATTATCTTCTAAGCTACTGATGAAATAACGAGCTTCTACGCTGGTTTTTTCATTGACAACTCGAACTGATTCTACCATGCAAATACTAGTCAGATTTTGCCATTTTAGCAATGGATCTATTGATGTTGCAATGTCTGATATCATTAGGTAATTACGAGTTTCCTCTCTACCTCTATTCATCTCTCTACTGCTGAAGCTATGCGTTTTCAGACTTTCACCACGAGTTTTAATCGCCTGTTTGAATAGCTGTTCTACCCTTTCATATAAACTTGGTTGATTCTTTTTGACAGCAATTACATAATCTGCTTCTTTTTTGACAATTTTCTTGACTATTTCTCGCTGACATCCCATTGCATCAATTGTCACTATACATCCAGCTAGATCTAAGGCATTAATCAACTCAGGCAATGCAGTAATTTCATTTGATTTACTCTCGACTTTTGTTTGTCCTAATACTAATCTATTACTTGCTGCCCAAGCACTGACCGTATTAATTACTCCTTTACCATTTTTTTCGTCTCTTGAATTTCGAGATTGTTTTCCATCAAATGCGATTATCTCTCCTGCTGTTATTTTACTTATTCCTTTAATCCAATGCAGGAAAGATTTATTGAATTCTTCAGGATTAATTTGTGAAAATACCCGTGCAAATGTATCGTGAGATGGTATCCCATTCGGTAATTCTAGAAATTCCTCCAGCCATTTTTTTCTGGTGATGCCATACAGCTCTATGTCTTCCCATCCATCTGCTCCACATACTACTGCACAAATCGAGATCGTGATAATATCGATTAGTTTGTGTTTTTTCCCCCGTTCAATTCTAATGTCTTTTATGTCACCAAAGTGTTCTGCGATACTATGCCTTGGCTTTAGCTTCATTTGACGCGATCTGAATTTCCAATAAATATAACATAATTAACTGGCTATACTTGTTTACCATTAAAGCTTTCATACTTTTCGTAATTCAAATCTGCAACTGATTTGCGAGGATTTTAAATAGTAGGAAATTTAAGTGCGTTCACCCTGATAAACGAGCGGGACACAAATCTTTGCTGACTGTCGTTACCAATGATGCTCGCAGACAGAAAAAAACGTATGTATTTACGCTCAAACTATTCGGTAAAAACGATAGTCAGCGTCATGTGGCATTAATTCAAATCGTACCGACAGCACCTAAACCGTTGGCAAAGCCTGCGCCCATCGCAATTGTTAAAGTTGCACCTGTCGTTACGCCTAAATCGAAAACTAGGCAACAATCTACTCCGATATCTGCGCCATATATCCCGATCGCTACAGCAACAAATACACAATTCATTCCTGTAAATCTGCGCGTCACTAACCGTCAGAGTATCGATTATTTAGCGACTGGATTTAGATTGGCGATTATGAGAGGTGACTATAAATTTAACAATCCACAATACGAAAGAATTAATAAATTTATCTTGGCATTAAATAATGGAGCTAAATTAGATTCGGCTTCTTCCTATGGTTTAAATCTAAATTTAGTAGCTAATTTAGTCAGCTTAGGAACGCCAGTACAGTGAGAAAGGCAAAATTAAATTCGTTGGCGCAGCCTCTCCAGAGGAGAATCGCTAATACAGTGAATACAGCCAAATTTAAGGCGATCGCTAAATTCACCTATTTTTCGATTACCACACTAGCTGTCATTTTTTACTTGGCAGGAGTGGCAAAAGCCGAGACCCCAGCGAATAATAATCCGCTCCGCTCGACCTTTTCACAGCTTACTGTTAACTCGATGGCAGCCTCACCAACGGGGATGAGTGCCGCGATTCCACCTCAAGCCCAAGCGATGTTTGGTGGCTTAACTAAAGTTACCTGTCGAGCTGGGCAAGCACCATCAACCTGTCTGCCGCTGGGATTTCTCAATACTGCCTTTGGCATCGGTCAATTTACCCCGCAAACCGCCGCATCCGCCGCTGGAAAACCCGCTTTAACTGGCTCGGAAACCCTGGCGACTGCGACCCCGTGGCTGGGCAAGATCGCTGTGAAAGATGCGTTAGCTGGCAATCCCAGTTTAGTTGCGGTATTGCCGCAATCTGCCTTTGTTTCTGGGGGGAGTGGCGGTGGTACGATCGTCAATCCCAATCTCCAAAGTACTCCATTTGGTAGCGTCGTCGATCTCAAGTCGATTCAACTCAAGCAAGTGCCGAGTCTGGCGAATACGCCGTTAAATAACTTTGCGGGTATTCAAAAACTTACTACTTCCCAGATTCCAAATATTGGCAACATTGCCTTTGCGAATATGCCTAGCATCACCATCCCTGCGGGTGCGGCTGCGATGAAGATGGATGTGGTTCGCACCCAGGAACGCAATGTTCGACACATGGTAATGAGCGGCTCTGAGCAACAGCCGAATGCAGCCTGCCAAACTAATTGTGACTATATTGAAACCCATCCTGTTATCGGGATGCCCTATCTCAAAGGCGCGCGGATAATTTCTGGCGATAGCCTCCAAGTGCGCGGTGGTAAAGGGTTACTCGCATGGGTAAATGGTGGCAAAGAACCGACTGGCATCCATTTTGCGGGGATGAAGTTCGTCGTTCGTAATGTCAACGCCAAACAAGGGACGGCGACGGTAAACCTCAATTTTCGGAGCTGCTTCTATGCTTTTGGCGAACACTGTACGCCCTTCTTTATCGGCTTTCCACTGTGGCAATTAAGCGAACGCCGCAATAGTTTTCCGCTGATTACTACTGATGCGAGTGTGGTTCGGTTGATTCGGTTACAGAAGTAGGGGAGTGGGGGTGTTGGGGCATAGGGGGAGTGGCTATCTAGCCGATCGATCTCCCTCGCTTATGGCGGTATTATCATACAGCGACTTTCTTGTGACGTTCGATCGCTTCTGCTCTTCTTTTTCCTTGCTCTTCAGGAGAAATCCACTCAAAAACAAGATCGTTGTCCTGGAACTTCATCCGCTCTGTATGTTCTTTTTCACCCGAAAGAAACATCATCGGAATACCGTCAGGAAAGGCTGTGCAATTGCCGTCGAACTGGTAGTATTTGCAGATTGGGCATCCAATTTTACTCATAATTCTGTCACCTCGTATATTGCAATTTGCCTGCGATCGAAGATAATCACCAGTATTCGATCGCCCCCGATTTCTACTGCATCAAACCCCTGAGAAATCAACAATTTTGTTACTGTTTTTGATTGAAGGTCGTCTGCTGGAATATCGTTCTCTTGCAAGAACCTTTCAAAATCAATGCTATCGGTAAATTTCTTCGGCTTACGCACCCTAACTTTAGCCAAGACAAGAGCAGGTCGATCTGCTTGATTGGCGTAATCGATTCCTGTTTGTTTGGAGAAAGCAAGATAGAAACCGTCCCCATAGCTGTTGACTGATTCAGACTCCAGCCTAGCCCCTCTTGATGTCAATCCGGCAAGATTCTCCGCATCCGTGCCGTGATAGAAGTCCCGATCCTCATAGTAACTATCTCTAGTATATTCCGCTGCTTCAGCCTCTGACATCATTGGCTTCCAATTCATCCCAATCGCTGCCTCCACCACCTTTATAAAACGAAGTGAAGATAGGTCACTCACTGCGTCACCTATTTTACCCCTTTACCCTTTCCCCCACACCCCCTTACGTCTCAACTCCCCAATACCCGACACCCAACACCCCTCTTTTCAACCTCCCCACATCCCCTCTTCCCGACACCCGACACCCGACACCCGATACCCGATACCCCCTTTCCCCGTGTCCAAATCCCAGCACTCGAATCAAGCTCAAATCCAACAACCCAATGCCCAAAAGTCTCATCTACCCTTCGATTCCAATCTGACAATGTTGTTGGGTGCGGTGGGGTTGTTAATCATCTTGTCGATGTTGGGGAAGCGCGAGGATAACAAACAGGGTAAATCCTATTGGGGGGGATCTGTCCAGCTTAGATCTGCCAGAAAGATTGCGCGATCGCAAATTCCCGCCTATTCGGGTAAAAAAGGCTACACCAGACCCGATGCCTGTTCGTTATATCTAGGCACTCCGGCGCAGATTTACAACGCTCACCAGCAGGATTTTTATCACCGACTCAAACCCGAACTCGATCGGATCGAGCGTGAATTTGGAGCCAAGGCAGCACAGCAACTTGAAGCTAAATATCGTCCCCGCAAAGCGAAATTTGGGGATAAAACTCTATATATCCCCAACGCTCAACAGAGTATCGCGGTGTTTGGCGCGGCGGGATTGGGTAAATCTAAAAGTATCCTCAATCCGTTGATCCGTTCGGCACTAGATCAACGGATTACTACAACTGTCTTTGACTTTAAATATCCCGAACAAACCAAAGAAATTGCTGGCTACGCTGCCCAGCGCGGCTATAAAGTCCAAATTATCGCTCCCTCTTACGTCGAATCCGGTATTTTCAATATCTTGGATTTTATTAAGGATTCGGGGGATTCGCTGGGATCTGGGCAAATTTCCGAAGTCCTGACGGAGAATACTTCTAAAGCCAAAGATAGTGGCGGCGGTAGCAATGAATTCTTCGAGAGTGGGGGTGGGGGAGTGCTCCAAGGCGGGATGTTGAGTGCTAAGTGGCTGGAAGAGGACTCCGAGGCGATTGCCGTTGCCAGAAGACTGTGGGAAGTTAAAGCTGGCGATCCCCACCCTGCGGTTGCCGATATTATGACCGTTGCCGCGCTAATTAATCTACCCCGCTTTGGCGATCGAATGCGATTTGCTGCCAAACGGATTAATCCGTGGATTTCCCAAGCTCTAGCTCAATTTCTCAGTACTGGCGGCGAACGCGGCAAACCTAACGTCACTGAGGGGGGTATTCTCGCCAATGCTCAGAAAACCGTCAATCAACTAGTGAAGCGTGATTTTATTCCTTCTTTATGTGGGAAATCCACGATCGAAATCGACCTGAGTGGGAAAAATGCTCAAACTCTGACGATTGTGGGGATGAATCAGGATTATCGACATGTGCTTTCACCACTGCTGGCGACGATCCTCGATCTGTTGATTTCCCGAAATATCGCCCACTCCAGACAGCGGACGGAACCCTTCTTTGTCAGCTTGGATGAGTTACCGAGTATGAAGCTGCGGAAGATCTCACAGTGGCTGGCAGAAGGTCGTTCGGCGGGTTTTTGTGGAGTCATCTCGCTCCAAAATAAATCGCAATTGCAAGAGACTTATGGCGACGATCGCACTCAGACTATCATGTCTAACTGTGCGACAAAGTTTTTCATGAATCCTCAAGATCCAGCGTCGGCAAAATTCTACAGTGAGTATTTGGGCGAAAAGGAAATTCGCTATTACACTAAATCGACTACCACTCAAAAGGGCGGCGGCAGCAGATCGCGGAATGAGCATGTTGCTAAAGTCCCATTGATGGAAGCAGCAGAATTCTCGAAAATGCCGCCGGGACGCGCCGTAATTATTTCGCCTGGATATATCAATAAAGGTAAAAAAGAAGCTTATTTACCGATCTTGCAACAGATTGAAATTCCCCACCGCGATGTACTTGAATCTGAGAAGTCTCAAGAGGTGTGGAAGACGATGCTGGCAAGTTTCCAAGCTCGAAACATCGATGAAGCTGAGATTTCGCGGATGTTTGAATTGCGCTGTCAATTAGTTGAAGAACTATTTCCGCTGCCACCACCTGCTAATTTAGCAGTGCCACTGGGAGTTTTAGTCAGACACCTCAAGTTTAAAGGTTATAGTGATGACTTTGATGGCAATCGTTCGATCGATCTAGGGATGCAAGTTAATATCCCCAAACAATGGCAAGATCCTAATTCTACTGACGACGCTCCTATCACAAAAATTCCCACAGATCCCAAAACCTTATCTGCTGTGGTTGCTCTAGTTGGTAGTACTGGGTATAAAGTTGTCCGAAAAGATTGTTTGCCATGAAAATAGCCAAGGCTGAGATACCGTCTGAATTATCTCCGGTGACTTCTCATGCCTCCGACTGATGCTGTCCCAATTTATAATTCTAAAGTTACACAGAAATTTCTTTGATGACGGCTTCAAGATGTTCTTGCAGCACGAGTTCTTCTCGATCGAGAATCGCCCGTTTTGCAGCATCTTGAGCGACGCGCACAGCTTGAGCGGCGGAAAAGCCTTTCATCTTGTTGACGACGGTTTTCCAATCGATCGAGCCTTTTTCCATCGCAATTAATGTTTGTTTGAGTAGTGCGGCTAGTTCCGTTTCGGTGGGCATGGGAACTTCGATCGCATCATCAAATCTACGCCATAGAGCCATGTCTAATGATTTATTGAGATTAGTAGCGGCAACTAGCAAGCCGGAGGAGGCACTATATTCATCTAAGATTTGGAGAAAGGTGTTAACCACCCGTTTCATCTCGCCGACTTCGTTGTTATCCTCGCGGGATTTGGCGAGGGAGTCGCATTCATCTAAGAATAATAGACAAGGGGTTTTCGCAGCTACCTCGAATATTTCACGGAGATTGCTGGCAGTTTCGCCGAGATAGGAAGATACCATCGCGTCAAAGCGGACTTTGAGTAGGGGTAAGCCTGTATTCCATGCCAATCGTTCGGCACTCATGGTTTTCCCGCAGCCAGGGAGTCCGTACAGCAAGATTTTTTGTTTGTAGCTGAATCCGTGATGCGCTAATCTATCGCGGGCGGCATATTCCCGCTCGATGCGTTGGAAGCGTTGTTCGACGGCTTCGGGCAAGATGGTATGATGTCGGAGCTTTTCGCGAGGAATGGCTGTGACGAGGGGGACTTGCGATCGCCTACTGGTGGGAAGTTCGGTGAGAGATTGTTGTTTTGTGAGTGTGGCAGTGTCTGATTGTCGTTGCGGATCGATCGAGTTGGCGCGACTGGGATTGCGTTCCAATCGTTGTGCGGAGGTAGACTGAGGCGAACTGCTGGTTTTGGACTTGGTAATATTTTCTAGCTGATCTGCAAGGAGGAGATGCCCTTTTTTGCGCTCGTCTTGGACGATTGTATCCAATAGCTTTCCGACCGCTACTTCATCATCAGTAGCGTTGGCGTAGCCTACCGGAGGTAATCGCTTTGAACATACGTTTGAGCAGATCGGCTTTCACGGGACGTAAATTAACTTAACATTCCTTTGTACTATTCTATAGTACTGGTGCCCATAAGTGGGCAGATAGCAACAAAAAGCTATGTCTGACTGTGGTTTGGCGGGTAGTACGGGCGATTCAAGATTTGAATCAAGGACATCAGTAGCTTCTCGATCGAATGTCCTCCCATCAACAGGATCGATGTGCGATTGGGATCGTTACTGCTGAAGAACAATTCGCGGTCGGTTGAGTACTATTGGCAAAGCGTCTAATCTAGGCACTAAGCTATCCCTACCGTTAGCTTATGAGAATTTGCGGATGACGATCGAGAGTCTACAGAGTTCGAGAAAATCGAAATCTATTTTTAGTCGGTGTTATTTTATCATCAGCTTCACGAACATAAAGTTATAATCGGGATACAAAATTTAAGAATTGTCTCGATTTTTTAACTAATTAAGCTATGATATAAACCCGCAATAATCGAGATTTTTTGTAAGCTGTTTTTTGCTATGAAGGATTAATTACAATAACGGGGCTGAGTTTTAAATCCATACTTCCATCGTAATTAGATGGGATTATTAATTGATCTATTTGCTTGTAACCGTTCTTGCTAACAGTAACCCTAATTTCTTTTGTTGATTTCTTTAAGTTAAATATACCGATGCCATTGTCATCGGTATTTTTACTACAGTGATCGTTATCTATTATTAAAATTTTTGCTCCTTTAATTGCTATATGAGTGAGTTCATCTTGTATTAAAAAAGTGAATTTTTCATAGGTAATTCTAAAATATGTGAAATATATGCCTGCTAAGCTAGCAATAGAAGCTAGGCATCCAAGCACTATTTGAAGTAGTGGTAAGTTGTCTTTAAAGTCAGTTTCGTGTGGAAATGTTTTTGCTACTACTTTTGTTAATTCATCTTTGTTTTTTGGAGTTTTATAATCGACAATCTTTGGTAATTCATTAGCACAATCTCTAAACTGTCTATCTTTGTTAGCCTTGTAACCAATAATATGTAGCTTGAAATCAATCTTGTCTTCACTTTGATATGAAGATCTTATTGTTTGACATAAGCTTTTAAGATAGTTCTCACTATCATCGCCACAATTAGGTTCACCATCAGAAAAAAGAACAATTCGACTTGGCTTTAAATTGTTATTCTGCAAGCTTTGGATAGCACGATTAACAGCATAGTTAATTGGACTAGTTCCATTGTCATTAGGCTTAATTTCATCTAAAGAACTATTAATATCAGATTGACTATGATTACCAATTGGAAGTACATCTCTTGTTGATTTACACCAATTCTTTTCAGGAAAGTACTTAACGTTGCCGAACTCTGTTATTCCAATTCTATCTGAACTTATATTTTTCTGTTTCAATTGAATGCGAATAGCTTCTTTGACTTCATCTATTTTATAGGGCTTTATATCAGTGCATATAGTCTCAGAATCTTTTTTTGAACATTTACCCATGCTTCCAGAATTATCGATTAAGATAATAGTTGGAATATTTAAATTATTGTTTTTACGATTGTTGCTACTACTTTCTTGTGCAGAAGCTAATTTAGGATAGATTGTAATATTAGACAGCAATAATACTAGCGATAAATTTGAAAATCTAATGATATTTTTATTTTTCATTCTTTATTACGTCTGTAAGGATTATTTCCTCTATAATCTTAGAATGGGAAGGGAGTATTGCAAAATTGTATTTTCTACTTAACTTAAAGTACCCATAACAAGTCGTACATTATCAGATAACAAGGTTAGTACCCGAACCATGTTGATTTTGTCCTTGGCATCGTCGAAAAAATCATCCTCTCCGGCACCGCCGTTGTCATGATTTCCTACCTACCAGTAAGATCCACCTTCTGGATGTCCGAACTAACCACGATCGATCATTCTTCCTACCCATTGCCGCAATTTTCCGTCCCTGCGATCTGCTCATCCCATCCCCACTCCACGCATCAAGCCACTTCCCACTCTACTATTTGTATTTGACGATCGATAATAGCTAGCATCTTGAATCTGTGAGTAGTGATTGAGGATTCGATCGGTCACATAATTGTTACTCACAGCCTCACCTTACTAGCCAAGGCGGATCAACCCAAGAACAATCTCGGAAAATATCGCTCTAGTAAAGTAGATGGAAAGCCGACCCTCACCGCACCTTTAGGCGTATCGGAAACCAACAAGCCAGCCGCCAACAACCGCTGCAACACCTTACGCCCTTGCCGCTCCTGGTAGCCACTCGCCGCTGCCGCTCGACCTCGCTCCAATTCCCCCGATCGAAACACCTCTGCAACTACCCGATCCGAGCCAGGGAGCAAATGTTTTGCAGCAACTTCTTCCCCTAAATACATCTCAATTCTGGCGAGTAACTGTTGCGGATCGAGACACGATCGCATGAACTGTACTTGATCGATGCAAGTATTCAAAAAGAACTCACAAAAGGCTTGCAAACCTTTGGCTGTGAGATTTCCCCTGCCGTCGAGATCGTTCCATCTGGGTAAATCAGCATTAGCCAAAACAGCACGATATTGGTCTTTAGATCGTGCTAATCCCCGTGAAATCGACCATAAACTCGTACCGATGCCGATTTCCCGAAACATCGCATGAGAAAATAATCGCGCCACCCGCCCATTCCCATCGTAGAAGGGATGAATCCATACCAATCGATGATGAGCCGCAGCCACGGCAATTACTCGATCGATCTGCGATAGTCGTTCCAGTCGATAACCAGTAGCAAAGCGGGTAATAAAGCTGTCAATGGCTGGTGCAGAAATGGGAATGTGTCGTCCGACAATTACATCCCCTGTGCGCCACTCCCCAGGGACGATTTGAATTTGCTTGCTACCTTCGGCATTACTCAGAACTAACATCTCAGAGGGGAGTCGAGTGCAAAATTCGTGGTGAATCCATTTTAGGTATTCTCCGCTCATAACTTCACTCGGAGCGTTGCCCCGATCGATGGCTCTTTGCACTTCTATATGTGCCTTAGCTTCTAACTGTAATTCTCGTTGTTGGGGATCGATGGAAAAGTCCTGAGCGAGGGCGCGTTCGATATCGATTGGGTGGGTGCGATGTCCTTCAATCAAGTTGCTATAGTAGCAATTCATCGTGCGGACTAAATCGCCAATCCCTAGAATCGTCGCCACCTGTAAATTACTATTAAGCGCACTACTCTCCGCCCACAGTTGCGTAGCCAGATCGGTCAATACTCGATTCCTCAACCCAGGTAGCAATGGTTCGATGAGGGCGAGAGATTCCATGATAGTGCCGATCTTTTTAGATGCTAAAGCTGCTGATATATAACAATTATAGTCTTTTTAATAGCTAAAAAGTGCCGATCCTTATGCCGATCTTCAGACATCGATCGACTATTTCTTCCTACCCATTGCTGCAATTTTCCGACCCTGTGCTCTGCCCATCTTGCCCATCCCCATCCCCAATCCACGCAGCAAACTACTTCCCACTTTACCAGCAGCTCTACCCCCTACCCTACCAGCTCCTCTTGCCGCTCCCCGCGCTGGTGCGCTGGTAAGTGAATTCATCGCCCCAGCTAGAGCCAAAGCCGAACCTTGACAATAGTAGAAGGTGAGGAAAGGAGCGTAAATTGCCATTAAAATACCGATCGTAAAAATCCCCAAACTTGCCAGTCCCGTCTGGCTCTGCGCCCAGAGATTCAAGTAGACAATAATACCGACGATAATTGCAAAACACAGCTTGGCATTGACTAACAACCAAAAATTACCAAACCAATTTTTAATCGGTGCGGGGTCGAATAGCGATAGGGCGATATTGATTGGAAAGGTGAAGCCAAATACTAATAATGTCAGTTCTAAGGCGATATAAAAGGCGATCGCCAAGCAGGTAAATACGAGCTGAATTAAATTTTCAAACGCATTAGAAATCGCACTACCCATCGACTTAATCGAGTCCCCGACCTTGCCGATAATATCCCATTTAGCCTTCTCATCGATCGTCCCATCTGACGTACCAGCCGCTGGTGTTGTGGGATTCGACCCCGAAGTGGCTGAATTACTAGTTGGTTGTACCCCCGCAGCCCGATTGAGATCTGTTTGAATCTCGGCTATTTTGGCATTAACTACCGGATCTTGTTCGGGATTGGCAGCTACACTTTGTTTTAAATTATCTAGTGCTTGTTGAAAACAGGCCGTTTGGGCTGCGGGAGCACATTTTTTCAACTCATCTTCAAATTTAACGAAATAAGATTGGGCGAGATTCGTGCCATTGAGACTTCTAGTTGCTTGTAATTTCTCAAAATCGAAGGAAATCCCCTGCATGATCGTATCGGAGATCGAATTAGTAAAATTCCGCATTCCCAGTACCGTATACATAGCTAACTGTCCGCTATTCCATAGCATCAGTAATATCAGAATCAATACCATCAGAAAACCGACGACTTTTTCGGCATCTAAAGTTTTAGCTTTAATTTCTAATAGAAAATAGTAACCACGATAAATTACGCCGATACCCGCGATCGTTAATGATACCTGTGCGACCCGTCCGAATATGCCCATTTGAAAAACATTCGACCAAAACTCTTTGGCGAAGTTGGTGGCAAGTGCCGAACCAGTGGCAGCCGCTTGGCTGAAGTTGGCAGCGGCTAGTAGGTGTGTGTCAAGTAAGATGTCGGGCATGGGTGTTAGGGAAGGGGAAAGGGGAAGGGGTAAAGGGTAAAGGGGAAGGGGTAAAGGGGAAGGGGTAAATTGCGACACGAAGTCGCAGATGTTTAGTGAAGCTCATAGCTTCTGCCTTAGTATCAAAGGTATGGACGCTCCAAAGGAGCATCAACAGCAATGGGGATGTTTCACAGCTAGAGGAGAAAGCCTAATCGCACTGGTAGCCTAAACTGGTATGAGGGCAAGTCCAAGTCTGGTATGGTTAGCCAACGCGAATCTTGATAAAGTCCGTCATTTCCCAATGAGCCAAATCAGGCTGATTAAGGCTCAGACCAAAAGGTAAGTGGCACATAAGAAAACTGGATTTTTACCGCCAGTATGACGATACCTTCGCCACCGGATGACAGAGAAACCTAACCCAGACGCATCTAAACACTGCGGAACGTGTAAACCTCTATCAGGTCAGTTTAACTGTAGGGAAGTCGTGAGACGTACCAATTCCTGGGAGAGATAGGACTCTTCTAAAAAGCTAATGCCTGTAGGACGAAAGTTCAGAGGAATTCATAACTCGCAGGATAATGGTTATCCCGTACCCGAAAGGGGAGCAGACGTAGAAGAGGCTGAAACGTTGTTGAAACCTTCAGCGAGAAAATCTTTACCCCTCCACAAGTTAGAGGCGAAGGGCATTCGCCAACGGCGGAGGACAGGGATTTTAAGGATTGAAGCCCAATCAATAAAATCCTGAAAACCTGTTTTGGACATAGTGATTCGACCCATTATGTAAGAGAAGTATAACTTGAAGGGAGTAAATGATACAGCAGGAGCCGAGTGCTTGGAAACTGTGCGCCGTGGTACGCACTGATTGAATTGCCAACTCAGTTGGCTGGAGTTCAGGGTAACTGACTCCAAGGCGAACAACTTACCTAAACCCGAAAGGGCAAGGGGACAAGAGCATGTTCGTAAAGCGGAGAATAACAGAAAACGTGTATGTTATGGCTCTGCAACGCCTGAACGATATGGTTAAAGCTAAACTGCCTGAACCCCAATATCCAGAGGTGGAACTGCACATCCTTCGGTATCACGTTTGTACACCGATGTCACTGGTAGCCATTAATTCAACTTTCGTTAATGGTACACCCTGACCAGTGAGCAATAAGTAATGAACTTATTCAAGGATATGAGTAGGAACCTAAGTCGTTCTTTATACGTTCATCAGTGACGGAACATGGGATTGCCTAAGGGACGCGAGTCCTATGGTGACGGAGTTCTAATAGTAGTCGTGGGAGTAACGCCCCACCAGGGCAAACGGGAGAGCCGTTTACATGGCGAAGTAGAACAGGTAATAAAGATGAAACAGAAATCGAGAGGTACGCGAGATGCGAACAGCCGAAACGATACTGAACATCATACGTGAACGCGGACAACGTGGGTTGCCAGTAGAAGATTTGTATCGACTGCTATATCACCCAGATTTGTACTTACGCGCCTACGCCAAGCTGAACAGCAACACAGGTGCAATGACACCCGGTGCTACAAAGGAAACGGTAGATGGAATGTCCCTGGAGAAAATTAATACCATCATTGAGGCTCTGAGATCTGAGCGTTATAGATGGACACCAGCGCGACGTACCTATATCCCGAAGAAAAACGGTAAATTACGACCCCTTGGTATGCCCTCTTGGTCTGATAAATTACTTCAAGAAGTAATTCGTTCGATACTAGAAGCTTACTATGAACCGCAATTTAGCGAACATTCTCACGGTTTCCGACCAAAGCGTGGATGTCACACAGCCTTGAAAGAAATTACCCAAAAAGGTCGAGCTACAAAGTGGTTTATCGAAGGAGATATTAGTGCGTGTTTTGACAGAATAGACCATACTATTCTGGTGGAAATACTACAAGATAAAATCCACGACAATCGCTTTATCCGACTAATTAAGGGTTTGCTTGATGCAGGCTACTTGGAAAACTGGAAATACAACTCCACATATAGCGGAGTTCCGCAGGGTGCAGTGGTAAGCCCAATACTTTCCAATTTGGTACTAGACAAACTGGACAAATACGTCGAATGCGAACTAATACCAGCATACACACGAGGTCTTAGAAGGATTGTTTACCCTCCGTACAGAGACTTAACTAAGGCTGCATCAATTGCCCGAAAAGCTGGAAAACTGGAAGCAGCACGGAAGCTGAACCAACAGGCACAGTCAATTCCGTCCCGTGACCCCAATGACCCAAACTTTCGTCGCCTTTGGTACACAAGGTATGCCGATGATTTCTTGTTAGGAGTAGTTGGTTCAAAATCTGAAGCTGTGGAAATCAAACAGAAAATCGCCACGTTTTTACGTGATGAGTTAAAACTGGAACTCAGTGATGAAAAGACCCTCATCAGCCATGCAAGGGATGAGGCTGCTAAATTCCTGGGGTACGAAATTCACATCCTACATGCCGATGATAAACATGACCATCGTGGTCAAAGATGTATCAACGGTAGCGTGGGGCTAAGGGTGCCCAAAAGCGTTATTAAAGACCATTGTCTTAAATACATGCGCTCTGGAAAACCAATACACCTGACACAAAGGGTCAACGATGATGCCTACAGCATAGTTAGCCAATATCAAGCGGAGTATCGAGGAGTAGTCCAATACTACCGTATGGCTTATAACCTCCACACGCTATCCTTACTTAAACGAGTTACAGAGCTTTCCCTCGTAAAAACTTTGGCAAAGAAGTTTAAAACCACTTGCCAGAAAATTTACAAGCGATATCGTGCAACCATTGATACAAAGGATGGCACTTATCGGGTGCTACAAGTAACAGTGGAACGTGATGGAAAATTACCTCTGAAAACTTATTTTGGTGGAGTTTCTTTGCAGTGGAACAAGTGGGTCGAAATTGATGATAATCAGGCAAATCATATCTGGAACGGACGTAGTGAAGTCGTTCAACGCCTTTTAGCCCAAGAATGTGAAATTTGTGGAGCAACGGACAATATTGAAGTCCATCATATTCGCAAATTAGCAGATATTAAGCAACAAGGATGCAAAGAACGTCCAGAATGGATGAAGAAAATGTCGGCACGTAGACGTAAAACTTTAGTAGTTTGCCGTCAATGCCACGAGAAAATTCAATATGGTCGCTACGATGGTGAAGCCTTCAAACGTAAAAATTACCGGAAAGCTACGTGATACGGAAACGGTCATGCGTAGTTTGGAGGGGGGTGGTTGGAAAAGTACCAGTAATGGTAACTCGCTGGCTACCTACCCTACTGCAAGCTCGGTACTGTGGAGGGGAAAACCCGTAAGGGTTTACCTATTCCGGCGGGTATAAGGGGTTGGCGTATTTCTTCCTCCCCCACTCCCCCACTCCCCGATTCCTAACTCTTCGGCTTAACCACACCCACCATCCCCTGGATGATGGAGTTAGTATTCTGCACTTCATCGGTCAATCGCTGACTCGCCCGATCTTCGGTTTCTTGGTGGCGAATTCGCGCTGCTGCATCGGTTGATGCTTGCGAAAGTTGGGCGGCAGTCAAGGTTCTTTGCTCGGCGGCAATGCGGACGCTTTCGGCACTAATCGCACCGTGTTGTCCGAGCTGTTGGCTGATGGCATTCAATTGGTCGAGCGAGTTATCGTAGGTTTGCGCTGCCTGATATTGCATTCCTGCTGCATTTAACCCAGATCCCAAGACTCGGCTTCTGAGGGCTGCTTGACCGGAGACACCGTTAGCACTCTCGGCAATTACCTTGCTCGATGTGGCAGAGATCGCATCTAATTGAGTCAGCGATCCGTTGGCGGGATTGGTGTTGACGGCAATTTTTGCTACATCCTGCTGGGCCTGGGTATTCGTGACAGTACTAGAAATATCGCTAGCTGGTGTGGTGCTGGCGAGTGTGGTATTAATGCTGCCGATATTGGGGTTGGCTTGCTTTGATAAAATGGTTGCCGCCTGGGTCGCACCTTTGCCGTAACTATCGGTTGTAGCCTCGATCGCGGTAGTTTGAGCCGCAGTTTGAGAGTTGGCATTGTTGGGATTACCACTATCCCCACCGCCGAAGAAACCCGCGATCGTTTTCCCAATCCCGCCTAATGGGTTTTTCGGATCGTTCATCATCTCGGTAAATTTAGTCGTGGCGATTTTACTTAAATCGCCAATCCCCGCCGCGATTTTTTGTTGCATCAGTCCGTTTGCCATCCCACCGACAAAGGGGATCTTGTTTAATGTGGCACTAATTCCGGCTGTCTGTTGGTTTGCTGCGGTGGTGAGCGTTCGATCGCCAGATTGAATCGCGCCAGTTCCGGCATTGGTGACAGTCGTAGTCACGATCCCTTGAGCCGCCGTTCCTACTGTCGTTCCCACCTCTGGAGGGATGATGCCGCCGTTAGTTGATGGTTTTGTGGTTGCTGTTGGTGCAGTTACTGTGGGTGTGACTGTGGTTGAATTTGGTACGGTCGTCCCATTTACAACGGTTGTCGTGTTTTGGGTTGGGATAGGAACTTTAATGCCATCGATCTCAACGGTTTGAGTAGTGGTAGTTGTGACGCTACCCGTCGCCGCTGCCGATCGAATGGTGCCCAGCAGGGTTAGCGCGGACATAACGATCGAAAGTAGTCGTTTGTTCATTGATGTTGTGCGATTTATGCAGGTAGTAATTCCGAAGCGTACCGAGCCAACCCGATAATTGGATGCTCGGCTTGCTCCAGCAGGGCTTGACGGCGTTCGACTTCATGGACGTTATTGACAACAGCCGCCAAGGTGCCAGAGCTAGCATAGATTCTCGCCCAGGTAAAACTCCGTCCATCTAACATCAACCAGTTAGAGTAGCCCCAACCAGTATTTGGAACGTAGGCTGCGGTGAGATTGGGAGCGAGTAACTCCAAGGGAATCTTCATCACTTCGGAAATCGTATCTACCGCTTCTGGCTGAACCCGCCCGACTAACTTGATATCGCAGTTAGCGAGGATCTGTTCCCCACCAGCGCAGGTCTTAATTGAGTGAACTTCCTGTGCGGCGAGCATTACTCTGATCCCTGCTTTGGCGGCAATTGCCAACAGCCTGCCAATCATTAACGCTAGGGCAGGGAATTTGAGTAGGGCCGCTGCTTCATCTAAAAATAGTACCGATTTAGGATTGCTGTAAGCTCGCCGGATCGCCGTAGCATAAGCCACCGTCGCTAAGATCGCCATGTCCTCGGCGTTGGC
>CBDFFH010000021.1:0-206557 GCA_965246715.1 Chamaesiphon sp.
ATTCCGGCTGCGGAGATAGGCTGAGATCCGATCGCGTTCGCTGGATGTGAGTGTGCGTCCGCTATGATTGGTGGGGAATTGAGGCGGAGTCGAGGGAGTTGGGGTGGGAGTGGTTGTAGAGGGTTTGGTATTACTCGGGAGTGGATTCTTCGGCGGGGGAACGGGAATCGGTAATGGGGATTCGCTAGGCGTGGGCAGTGGCGTTGCGGGTGGTGGTGTCCTGGGGATTGGAACTGGAGTGGGAGTTGCTGGCGGTCTAGGAGTTGGAGTGGCTGTGGGTAGCGTTCGGGGAGTTGAAGTGGGCGATGGCGATGTCGCTGGTGACGGAACGGTGATGGGAACTTGAGTTGGGGTCGGCGAGGGGATCGGGGTTGTTAGTCCGGGAGAAGTAATTCTTTGCGCGACTACTGTTGGAGTTGGCAGCGCATTCGATCGGGAATTATTAACGCCGATCGTGATAATAGATGTAAGAAATAATCCTAAAAATAGACGCAACTTTGGCATGGAGTCTGGTGCTAACGAACTATCTCCATATGAATTAATCTCGGTCTATTTAGTTCCAGGCTTGACTTTTACATTGCCACTAACTGTCGATAATCTTGCATGAATTTTTGGATTTCGGCATCTTTAGTAATGAGTGTTGCCAGCATTCCCAATTGTCCGCGCGATCGCATTAATTCCAATAGATCGGCAACAAATAATTGCACCCATTCAGCCGGAGCGACGCGACTGAGCCACTGAAAAGCATGGTACGCGCGATCGGCATCGGTTGCCTGCACGGTCAAACCGATGGCAGTAGCATATCGCGCTGAAGGCTCGCTGGGGAAGGGAATTTTGACTGCCTTGCCCAGCGAGAATCTGGGTCAAGTCCGGTAAATTACGATAGAGCGTGATTGAAGGCTTGAAACTCGGCATTTGCTGCCATGCCGATCGCTGGTGCTAAATCCAGTCCGCTACAGTGTAAACTACTGGCCATCATCCACGATCGCGGCGAACACCAGGCTGGTTGGTGGGGTTCGATCTTGTGCAACAAACTCGGACGAAACGATAGAAATGCAATAATTTGGGCGTGAATACCTTGCTCCAGAGCATAAGCTTTGAAACTTGCAAAATCTGGCTCTACTTGCAAATGTAAAAACCGATTGGCTAACGGTGCTGGCATATCAAATACCCCCGCCCGATCTTCCTTGCGGTTGCCAGCAGCCCATACAAACCACTCATCAGGGACAACATAAGAACCTACGCGTCTGTCTAAAATTAACTGCTGTGCCATCCCCTGCATCGCTGGCGGAGCCATATTAATCTCGTCCAAAAACAAAATTCCCCGTCCGTTTTGTGGCAAAAATTCGGGGTGGAAACCACTTGGAAACCCCATCGGCGGCTACTGGCAATCCGCGCAAATCGGTAGGTGCGAGTTGACTCAACCGGAGATCGATAAATTCGAGCTGGTGTGTTGTCGCGAGTTGGCTGACGATACTCGATTTACCAATCCCTGGCGCACCCCAGATCATCGTACTAATTTTGAGATTGTTGCTAATCAGGCGATCGAGATAATTCTTTAAATCTTCAGGATTCATCAGAATGGAGGTAGTGGTTTACTTGGCGATCGAAGTCCGGTAATTGCCGAACGCAAGGAGCGAGCCGCGCTATCCGAGCACAATGCGACCCGCAAGCGTAATGAGTTTTTAATTAAGCATGCCTACCACTTCAACAACTTGCGTAATTTTTCGCGCAGTTGGGGTGAGGTATTGGGATTACAAACAAATGAGTCGTAAATCAACCGATTTTCTGAGCCGAATTCTGCGCCAGTGCTGTGACTGTGCGCGGATCGATCGATCTGCATTCGATCCCAGATCCGATCGACGAGTTCGGTAGGCGCATGGGGATGACGAACTATTGCCAAGCGCAAGACATCCCAGGTGGTGTGAGCTAGTTCTACTAATTGAAGCGATTCCGTCGTAATTTGTTTCGCCAACCATAAAGATTGTGCCGCAGTCTCATTCGGGGCTAGACACATCTGCGTCAATAGTCGCGCATTGAGTTGGGGATGTAGGGCGACTAAGGTTTTAAAAATCGACCCCCCAGCATGTTCGTATTCGGACAAGATCTTTTTTAGGACAGCAACGGGTGTCTGGGGATTTTCTACAACAATCTGCGCTAAGCTATGACCGATCTCGCTAATTTCGGCAAGTAAATGTGGCGGTGTATTGGGATGTGCGGCTACGGCTCGAATCAATTCTCGATCGTGCTGGCGCGATTTCCGTGCTAAATCTTTAAGTAAATTACCAGGGGTATGCGGATTATAAGCAACTGCCAGCCAGAGGCTATAATCTTGTTGACCGATCGCATAGTCCATAAATGCTCTAGGGACTCGCTCGCATTGCAGTAAACTAGTTAGAGTATCGTGGGGGATTCGAGCTGCTAGCTGCAACTGTTCCAATTGTAATAATTCAAAAATTGGATTTGCCAAGACTGCTTCTGGAAAATCGATGCCCAATTTCCAGAGTAAATCTGTTGGCGTATTCGGGTTACTAGCGATGAGCCGTCGTAGATCCCAATCGCGTTCGGTTGCCAGCTCGCGCAGTATCTGGGGATTGGTATTGGGATCGACTGCGATTTGTCGGGCGGATATTCCCATATCTACTATTAAGGTAGTTTCGGTAGATACTATCTGCTCTATAGTTACTTCCATATTCGATTCATCGATCTCTGCTTACTCACTTATGAATTAGAGTACCCAAGCAGAAAGCCAAAAGTATTCGCGCTCGGCTCTTTTCTAAAAAATCGGCGATCGCGATAATATCAGTCTGTGGTATAAAAACATCTTCAAAAATTACTGACTCATACTAGTATAAAATACAACTCTCGATCTCGCTATCAGTATTGGCGATCGCGATAATAGCACCAATTTTCATCGCAGCAAACAAGCTTAATTTCTACATGCTATTCTTATTTCCTGGCGATTATTTTGACTTTAAAAAAGTAGATGAGATGTATCTAGCAGAGATGAGATCTTTGCAACAAGCTGGGTTTGCCACTGCAACTATTCCGCTCGAATCTCTCGAAGCTAAATCACCAAAAAGTCATCCAAGCCTCAGAGGGTGTCTGAAAAGCTGCTAGCGGTTGAAACCGCCGCTACCGCTGCAAAGTCGGCTACACAGACTAAGGTTTTCTGCAACCTGCGGAGGCAGGTTTTGTAAATGTAGCCGCGATTTCAATCGCTAGGCTACCAACTCTGGGACTTTTCAGACACCCTCTCAGTCCAAAGAGCGAAGTAATTTATCGAGGCTGGATGTTGACACCTACAAACTATCAATTCCTAGTCGATGCGATCGAGTTGATGAGTGCCGTTGCGGTTATTTCACCAGCTAATTATGTAGCCACTCATTATTTACCAAACTGGTATTCAGCTTTGGCAGAGTTTACGCCAGAAACCAAATTTTATACTCTCGATGACGATCTCGAATCCGAATTAACTAAATTGGGATGGGATAGATTTTTTATCAAAGATTATGTAAAATCACTAAAAACTTCAGTTGGGGCGATCGTTTCCAAGCCAGCAGAAATTCAGACAGTTATCACCCAGATGCAAAAATTTAGAGGTTCGATCGAAGGCGGAATTTGCGTGCGTCGGGTTGAAGATTTTATCCCCGCAACCGATCGCCGTTATTTTATTATTAATGGTAGATCCTTTGCTGCCGATCGATCTACCTCTATTCCCGCCATCGTTACCGAATGCGCTCGGAGGATTGACAGTAAATTTTTCTCGATCGATCTTATCGAGCGTCGCGATGGAACGCTACGAGTTGTTGAAATTGGTGACGGACAAGTATCGGGTTTAGTTGGTTGGACTACCGAGAGATTTGCCGAAATTTGGGTTAAGTGTTTGGAACACGATCATTGACCTTGCATTTTGAAGACTACGCCGAAAGTGCGAAACAGAATTTGGCAGTCCAACCAGAAAGATTGGTGGTGTAGATAATAGATATCATGTTTGTGTTTGATTCGTGCATCTTCCATAGTGCTCCCGTAACCATAATTTACCTGTGCCCAACCAGTCAATCCAGGCTTAACCGCCAATCTGGTGGCATAGTTAGGGATTTGAAGTTCTAGTTTCTCGATGAATTGTTGGCGTTCGGGACGAGGGCCAACGATGCTCATTTCACCGCGCAAGATATTGATTGCCTGGGGTAATTCATCGAGGCGAGTTTTGCGGATGAAGTTCCCAACTTTGGTAATCCGCGCATCACCTTTAACCGCCCATTGTGCTTGCCCTGGGCGCTCGGCATTTTTTACCATCGATCGCAATTTGTAGATCGTAAATTCTTTACCATTAAGTCCTATCCGTGCTTGCTTGTAGAAGATCGAACCAGGGCTATCGAGTTTGATGGCGATCGCCACAAATGGAAAAACAATTATGAAAATTACTGCGATAATCGACCCACAAACGATGTCTAATAATCTTTTACCAACTTGGTCTAAAACTTTTAATTGCTCGGCAGGGATTGCTTTGAGTAATTTGTTGGGATAGTACATAGCTCGTTTGGGATGAGATCGTTCAGAGTGTTTAGTTATTTGAGGCGATTTGTTTTCCCTCAGTACACCGAATCTAACATCGATATTTCGCACATTCTATCGTCACAATGACCGATTATATCTACGCTATTTGTGCAAACCAAAGTTAGCTAGATCGAGATCGATCGAGCGATTAAAGTAGTACGATCTTCACTACGCATTATCTAGATATGAGGATATTCTGGTAGTATAAATATTACCAAAAGAGCGAATAGAACCCTAACAGAAAATTCAGGTCTGCAATCGAATCAGACGATCGCGCTAAGCTGACAGGCATTCAAATCGATCGTTCGTTGGCGGAGCCTCTCGTAAGAGAATAGTCGATTATTAAGCTCGAAAATAATCCTCAAATACTTACTATGACTAGCCACTAGCCACTAGTCACTAAAACAATCAGCCATAACTCGATTTAGATGTCGAACAGCTTACCCTTTAAATCTTCTCAATCTCAAAGCATTTGTCACTACAGATACCGAGCTAAAAGCCATCGCACCACCAGCGATCGTCGGATTGAGCAACCACCCAAATAAAGGATAAAATAAGCCAGCCGCGATCGGAATACCGATGATATTGTAAATAAAGGCAAAAAACAGATTTTGCTTGATATTATCGAGCGTCGCTCGACTGAGCTTAATCGCGGTAATAATTGCCTGTAAATCCGTAGAAATAATCGTCACATCGCTAGCCGCGATCGCGATATCCGTGCCTGTACCCATCGCAATCCCCACATCCGCTTGGGCGAGCGCGGGTGCATCGTTGATGCCATCGCCTACCATCGCCACGATTGCCCGATGCTTAGCGACCGATACCGATTGTAACGTGCGAATTACTTCAGCTTTTTCTTGGGGTTTAACTTGTGCGAAGACGCGATCGATCCCCAGATTTTTTGCCAAGCGATCGGCATTAGCTAAATTATCGCCAGTCAGGAGTACGACTGACAAACCCAATTTTTGCAACCTGGCAATGGTCGCCGCAGCACTCGGCTTGACGGCATCGCTAATCCCGATAATTCCAGCAATCTCGCAATCGATCGCCACCCAAACGACGGTTTTACCTTCAGCTTCCCATTGCTGTTGACGATCGGTCAAAATGCGTCGATTGGCGGCTTGGAGCACTGTACTAATATTTAACGATTCGATCCAGGCACTCGAACCAACTTGGATTGACTTTTGCCCGATCGTGCCCCGAACGCCGCTTCCGACACTCGACTGAAATTCGGTGACTGGTTTTAGTCCGACTCGTCGCTCCTTGGCATAATTAACGATCGCCGCTGCGAGTGGATGTTCGGACAGCGATTCTACCGACGCTACCAATTGCAGAATAGCTAATTCATTGCCATGATAATTATCCACGACGGGAATAAAGTCGGTGACGATCGGTTTGCCGAGGGTGAGGGTACCCGTCTTGTCAAAGACAATCGTGTTTACCCGATCGAGTAATTCTAGACTCGCACCACTTTTAATCAAAATTCCCCGCTCGGCACCTTTCCCGGTGCCAACCATAATCGCCGTGGGTGTCGCCAAACCGAGCGCGCAGGGGCAAGCAATAATTAACACGCCCACACCCGTCATCAATGTCAGCGAGAGATCGCGCGTCAATAGCCACCATAGTAAACTCGTGACGATCGCGATCGCGATGACAACTGGGACGAAATAACCAGTAACCAGATCGGCCAATCTTTGAATCGGTGCTTTATCGGTTTGGGCTTGGGCTACCGATCGCACGATCTGCGCCAAGAATGTATCGTTACCGACCTTGGTAACGCGAATATTTAGATTACCAGTATGATTGAGCGTGCCACCAATAATTTCATCGCCGATCCGTTTGGTGACGTGTTGGCTTTCTCCCGTAATCATCGACTCATCAACTGTCGATTCGCCAGCAATAATTACCCCATCGACAGGAATACTCTCACCTGGACGCACGTTGACAATGCGATCGATCTCGATCCGATCGATCGGGAGCGTAAGTTCGCGATCTCCCTCAATCACTCGTGCTACTTGTGGTTGCAGATTAATTAATTTATCGATCGCGCCTACCGTCTGCCCTTTGGCTCTGAATTCTAATTTTTTCCCCAGCAGAATCAAGGTAATGACGATCGCGGAGGTTTCATAATATAGATGCGGATGCTGCTGGCCGATAAATTGGGGCGCGAACGTACCGACGAGTGAATAGAGATAGGTAGCGCCTGTCCCCAGTGCGATCAGGCTATTCATATTCGCGCTACGATGCCGAGTAGCTCGGAGCGCACCCACCAAAAAAGCCTGCCCACACCAAAATTGGACGGGGGTAGTCAGGATTAATTGCCACACCGGATCGCTCAACCATGAGGGAATCTGAGCGATCTGGCGATCGAGCATCATTGGTAACGAGCCGATAACTAACAGGACGCTGATGATGCTACCGACTAATAACTTCAGATCGAGCGCTCTCGCTGCGCTGCGTTGTTGTCGCTGTGCTGAAATCGGTGCTTTAACAACAGGACGATCGCTATCGGTTGCCGTGGCTTGATATCCAGCCTTTGTGACGGCCTGAATAATGGCTTCAGCACTAGTTTTACGCTCATCATAGACGATTGTTGCTTGTTCGAGAGCAAAATTGACATTTGACTCGATCGCTCCAGGTAAGCATGCAATCGCCCGGTCGACGGCACTAGCACAAGCTGCACAACTCATCCCGCCCAATTTCAAGCCGAGGCGTTTCATAGTTTCACACTAACCTTAGAATTAAATTAATTATCATTTGGAGACAGTGTATCCCGTATCCACGATCGCCTTTTGGAGTGTCATTACGGGTAAGTCACTCTCAATTTGCACTAGCTTAGTACTGGGATCGGCAGCAATCTTTGCTTGTGGATCGATCGCACGAATCGCTTGACTAATCTTGTCAACACAGGCACTACAAGCTAGATCTGAGACAGTAAATGTAGTTTGCATGACTTTATTTAATAGTGACTTCTTTTAGTTTAACTTGTGGCAAGACGACCGGAACGAGTCGATTTTTGCGTCTGTGTGTGCCCTAACTATCTGCGATCGGCTGTTTGCGGTTCGAGTAGCAAAATTCACGTTCGACGATGACAAGATCGGATTAAAATCTGTAACTGCAACTAAAAAATGCGGCTCGAAATTCTTGACCTTGTTAGCGAACGATTTTGCTCTTAGGAGCGGGACGATCGATCTTGCTCATGAAGTTTAAACGGCATATCAGTAGGTAAATTTTATGAATCGCTCCCGATTATCGTCCGCTACGGCCAGTGATTCATCGCTACATCCCGCTCGCTCGGCCAAGACTTCTGAAAATTCATGGTTGCTACCATTTACGCTCGGCAGTAGTTTGCTAGTAGCGGGGATTTGGTTTTTTCAACAAGCTGGCATCGGGCATCTGAACGTTCGCATCCAGCAACTTCAGCAAGAGATCGATCGACTGCCCAAAACTGTCGCACCCCTCGAACGACTCAATCTCCAAAAAGAGCAAATCGCCCTCGATCGCGATCGGATCGCCGTTCAAAATGGGGTCTACAACTTATTATTTCAAGGGATCGGTGCTACGCTCTTGGGAGGACTGGTGTATAGTGGTTGGCGGTACTTACGACTCACAGACGCACGGTTGCAAACGACTAATCAAAAGCAAATTACCGATCGATTCAGTCAGGCGATCGCTTATTTAGCCAGCGATAAAATGGAGGTGCGCCTGGGGGGAATCTACACTCTCGAACGGCTCGCACAAGAGTCACCTGCAGAATCCTGGGTGACGATCGAAATCCTCACGGCATTCGTGCGCGAACGCTCGACGCGCGTGGTGGAGACACCCCCGCCACTTGTGGGTGTCGATATCCCTAAGCAACAACGTAAACCGAGTATCCCTCGGATTCCCACTGACGTTCAAGCGGTGATGACGGTGTTGAGTCGCCGAGATGTCAGTCAAGATCGGGAAGATCGCACGATCGAATTGCGTGGTAGCAATCTCCGGGCTGCGGATCTCAATGGGATCGAGTTGTGGGGTGCCGATTTGTGGAAAGTCAATCTCCGTGAAGCGCAATTGTGGCAAGCTAAATTAGCAGGTGCTTCGCTCGGACGAGCCAATCTCAGCGATGCTAGTCTCTGGCAAGCCGATCTCGAAGGTGCTTATCTATGGAAGGCAAATCTCGAAGGTGCCAATCTCACTGAGGTCAATTTGGAGCAAGCAAATCTCGAAGATGCCAATCTCAAAGGTGCCAATCTTTACCACACCAATCTGGTTAATGCCGATCTGCGTAAATCTGTCGGATTGACCCACGCTCAACTCAGTAGCGCTATTTGTGATGAAACTACTCAATTACCTGATTATATTGAAGCGGTTGGGTCGGGAATATTAAATAGTAAACCTCTTGCATGAATTAAAGTAGCTGGGCGAATTTATTCTCCAGCATTCATGCAGCAGAGCTGAGTTTGCACGAAGTCGAGCCGATCGTCTAATGCTGCGAGCTGCCGATCTTCACTTAGCACAAACTACAAGTTAATCAGTGTAATTACAGGTTACAAATTACAAACATAGCTACTTGACCGATCGTGTATTTAGTGTTTCACTGAATGAACGCTCGGAACAAAACGCTATATATTGTCTACTATTAGCGATCCCCCAAGCGCGATTCACTGGCACGATCTGGCGCGTTCAGCTCCTTGGCACATGGTTCCTAACTGAAAATTTGGCTCGTTTTACCTAGCATCCGATTTGACAATTCAATATTCATCTAGACAACACTTCAGTACTTTACCTAGAATATGGTCGCACAACTCAATACTCATCCAGATAACGCTTCTGTCAATCATAATAATTTAATTCAGACTGCCGATCGCCCGCTACCCAATCGGGTTCGGATCGTTGATACGCCAGGCGGCAAGTTCGCCAGTGAGATTGTCTCAGGCGCGCTGGAGATTGCCGGGTTAGGGAGACGCGTACTCGTCGTCCAACTCCTCAAAGGTGGTATTCGTCAAGGTCACGATCGAGTGGTCAATCTCGCTCAAAATTTAGATTGGATTCGGTGTAACTCCCTGCGAAATCTCGTTACGCCAGATTTGAGCGATTTGGAACTACACAACTTTCAGCTGCTCTGGCAACACGTTAGGAGTATAACCAATTTGGGCGAATATTCGCTGGTCATTTTAGACGGATTGAGCCACGCGATCGATCTCGGACTGATTGGAGTCGAAGCGGCAACAACTTTTCTAACTCAGCTACCGCAGGATGTCGATGTCGTACTGACAGGGACTAATCCACATCCCGCTATTTTAGAATTGACTTGCAATCGATCCTAATCAGCTCCAAAAATTTTCCTTTAATCTAAAAGTTGCACTCTCAGGCAAGTAACGGTGTGTCGTCCACACAAAAGAGCGGTTCCAGTCGGAACCGCTCTTTATTTATTTAGCATTATCTATCGATAACTTTCGCGACTCTCGCGCTCTTCAGCTAGCGGGCGACTGCGACTCGGGTTGGTAGTACGACCGCGATCGATTTTATCTTTGGCCTTAGCCGCGCTGCGTTTGAGCGCATCCAGACGGGACTCGTACTGCCGTCGTTTGTTCTTTTTGGGTGTATCGTCGGCGAGTGCTTTTAAGGCACTGCCCAGACTCTTGTAGGCATTGGGGAGCGTATATCCAAAGCGGGTTGCTAGGGCGATCGCTTTCTCATCAGCATCGATTGCTTCTTTGAGGTGTCGATCGCTATTATTGCGGGCATACAACCGATAACCCGATACGCCACATAGTCCCAGCGCGAGGACTAACAGTAATCCATCTTGCACCCACAACTCACCGACAGCGCCACCTAAACCGATCGCCAGCGCGGCCATTTCCCAGCCATCGCGAGAAATCGTGTCATTTTGGACGCGGGCGACCTCATGCCAGAACAGGAGATTGCGTTGATCGAGTGCGAGGCGTTCCCATTTTACTAGGTCGATCTGAATTTCAACTTGATCCTTGCCTAATTCTTCACTCCGAATCAGCGGCGGATTGACCTCAACGGTAGTTTCCACTGTCACCCAACTTTGGAGTTCCGGTGGGAGCAAACTTTTTAACCGACGCAGTTCACTCATTTCAGCGCGAGCAGAGGCAGCGGAGTAGGATGTCATGGCGTTAATTTCGTTCGATCGGGCTTGGTTACTATTTTAGCGAATTCCTTGCCAAATACATCAGAATATCCAATTTCACAGATTACATCCCGATTCGATCTCGATCGCACTGAATTTTAATAATGGATGCCATCTTGGATGAGTCCGAGCGATCGGGTTCGAGTGGTTCGGCATTACAAAGAGTGCATCAGCGATTCCGATAATTTGAGTAAATTAGAGATTCTTTATGAAATACCTTTTTCTGAGCACTTTTTGTTTCGTAAGTACTATCCTAGGAGTAGCGGCTACTGCACTGGCTGACGTTAGTATTACTATGCCCATCGAACCAACCAATCGGTCGAATTCGGTCTCTAACAGCAATAAATCTACACAACCGATCGTTGCGAATAAATTAGAATTAGAAATTTACGATCGCATCAATAAATATCGTCAGTCCCAAAACCTGCCACCGCTGGCTTTCGATCCGATCGTGGCAGAGCAAGCGAGGGCGCATAGTCAAGACATGGCTAGGCAAAGTATCCTCAGTCACGATGGCTTTCACGAGCGATTTGAGTCGGTTTCGGAAGCGCTATCCGTGCAGAGTGTAGCGGAAAATGTTGCGACCAATCGGGGTTACTCGCAGCCAGAGCTGATTGCAGTTCAAAGTTGGATCGAAAGTCCCGGTCACCATCACAATATCATCGGTCGTTATAATGCGACAGGGATCGGGGTCATCCAAAATGCTAGAGGCGAATATTACTTTACGCAAATTTTCGTTCGTAAAGTTCAGTAAATTAGGGAATAGGAGACGCGATCGGGGCTATTTTATTCTCCTCTCCTTGGTATTATTTAAGATCTTTAGAGGTAGGTTTATGCAAGGATCTGGCGATATTTATAACTAATCTGCTAGCAAAACCGATCCTCCTCACGAAAATGCAACAGCACTGGGCGCGTGAGGAGCGATCTTTGGATGCTCTATCTCTCATTCACTATCCCCTAATTCCTACCATGACTGAAGATTTTCAGATTTGCGATCGAGATTTAGATGACGCACTCACAACTAAGTATTTAGCGGCAGAATCGATCGGTGTAGATACCGAGACGATGGGCTTAAATTATGTACGCGATCGCTTGTGTTTGGTACAGTTATTTGCACCTGGGGCATTAACTGTAATTCGGATTGCCAAAGGGCAAACTGACGCTCCCAACCTCAAAAAGGTGATGGAAGCGAGCCAGATTACCAAGATTTTTCATTACGCTAGATTTGATGTGGCTCAACTGCGCAATCGCTTGGGTATCGAAACTCACCCAATTTTTTGTACCAAAATTGCAAGTAAACTCATCCGTACTTATTCATCCCGTCACGGCTTAAAAGAATTGGTGCTGCAACTCGAGGGTGTGGAACTGGACAAAACCGCACAATCTTCGGATTGGGGGGATGCCGAAAATCTCTCTGCCGAACAACTCCGCTATGCGGCTAATGATGTCCGCTATCTCATTAGTATGCGCGAGAAATTAATTACTAAGTTGCAACGCGAAGATCGGTGGGAATTAGCCCAAGATTGTTTTAGCGCTTTGCCGACGATCGTTGCGCTGGATTTATTACAGTATGAGGATATTTTCTCCCACCATTAAATACATCTGCTGTTTACGATCGGTTAGGTGTGAAAGTCGATCGCAAAACTCCATCGCATCGCAGCAACTAACACTTGCGACTGGTACTTCATTGACTTTAATCTCCATCCTGCGCGATCGCGCAGGACGGGGTGGTTTACCTAAACAATAATTTTTACCACTCCAGTATCGAGATCGTATCGACCACCAACAATTTTTAACTTACCCGACTGTAACCGCTCCGCCAGTACCGGAGACTTTTTCAATAGATCGATCTGATAAGCTACATTCGCTGCCATCAAATCATCCACCGGGTCTTTCGATTTAGCTTTGACCTGCTTCGCCGCTGGTAAAATGGCATCCACAAAGGTACTGATATCACCTGGGAGCGTCTTATTTTGCACGGCGGCGGTAATTGCCCCACAACGTTCGTGACCTAGTACCATTAGTAGCGGCGTACCTAATAATGCGGCATATTCGATACTACCAATCGCTTCAGGTGTTGCAATATTCCCCGCTAGCCGGATGTCAAAAATATCTCCTAAGCCGCGATCGAATAAAATTTCTGGCGGTACTCTAGAGTCGGCACAGCTTAAGATCGTGACAAATGGATGTTGTGCTTGAGCGACTTCGAGCAATCGCTGCTCAGAGCGAGCTGGCGACTGCAGCTGATGGCGGACGAACCGTTGATTGCCTGCCATTAATTTTTTCAGCGCGGCATCGGGATCGAGTGCTGGTACTTCGTCAGCACGAGCATCTTTGACTGGCAAAACTAGATTACTAGCTGTGGCTAATAGACTGAATGCCCCGATCGATCCAAATTTGAGCAGGTCGCGACGACCGATGAAACCGTCTATGTGACTCATCTTGATTCTCTAAATAAATATCAGCACTAAGATCTTCCTGTAGAGATACCCATAAGGGGTACCCCTGCAATGACAAAAATATCATCTAGATATTCAGCAACACAGCAAATTACGTGCGCGATGCCACAGAATTAACCGAGTTAACTTCCATTACATCCGAGACATAACAAGTGCCACCAAATTTATTTAGCAGTGGTCGCACATTTTCGACAACAGTATCGATTCGATCGGGTCTACAAAACGCCAGAATATATACATTATCGAGCATAGTCATATCCAAGTCTTCGCGACCTTCGCGCAATCCAGTCCCTGCGACATTGCGGATTACCGCATGACCGTGAACGCCAGATTTATCTAATTTATCTAAAATTTTGCCCAGCTCGAATGAATTGGCAATAATTTCTATCTTCTTAACCGGGTGCATATAAATATTACTTCCACAATAAATTAACGCCGTATAAATACAGCGGAATGCCAACAATAATATTGAATGGGAATGTCACTGCTAACGCAGTCGAAACATACAAACTGGGGTTGGCTTCGGGTACCGTCATCCGCATGGCTGCTGGGACGGCAATATAAGAAGCACTAGCACACAAAACACAAAACAACAGTGCATTTCCTTGGGACAAGTTAATCGCTTTAGCCAGCAACAATCCAATCCCCGCATTGACAAGTGGAATCAGTATGGCAAACGCAATTAAAAATATACCAGTTTTTTGCAAATCTTTAATTCTTTTGGCAGCAACTAATCCCATGTCGAGTAAGAAGAAGGTCAGCACGCCATAGAACATCCCTTGAGTAAAAGGTTCTAATGCCTTCCAGCCTCTCTCTCCAGTCAATACCCCGATCGCGAGGCTACCGACTAGCAAGAAGACCGAACTATTTAGAAATGCCTCTTTAAGCACTTCTGCCCATGAAAACTCTCGCTTTTCATCAGCCGTAAATAAATTCACGAGGATCAACCCGACAATAATTGCTGGCGACTCCATCAGTGCGAGCGCAGCTACCATATAGCCATCATAATGAATGCCGAGTTCGGTCAAGAAAGTACTTGCCGTGATAAAAGTAACCGCACTAATCGAGCCGTAAGTCGCGGCAATTGCAGCGGCATTATAATCATCCAGCTTGGTGCGGAGAATGAAAAAGGTATACAGCGGGACGAGACACGACATTAACATTGCCGCAAGCATTGTCAAGATCACTTCTTGAGTGATGCCGCTTTTAATCAGTTCTACGCCACCTTTGAACCCGATCGCAAATAGCAAATATAGCGATAAGAGCTTGGGAATCGGGATCGGAATCTCGAGATCGGATTTGACGAACACTGCAATCGTCCCCAAAAAGAAGAACAGGATCGGTGGATTTAGGATATTGGATACGATTATGTTGGCATCCATGTCACTGCCTCCCAATCTCGATCGCGCCGACAGTTAAAAAAACTTTGCATTATTAAAGAGCTGCTGTGATGTTTAAATCGAAAATGATTAATTTAGCTACACATCAGCTTACTATTAAGATGAGCTGCTGACCAGTAATCGATCGATTTCATTCGTTATCGCTGCTAAAAAAATCAGGAAGCAGAGTTCTGCTTACTGAGAATAAAATTTTACAATTCTTAAACTAATAATTGGTATCGATCGATAAGATTAGCGCAACAATCGCAGACCGCTAAGCGTTACTAATACCGTCGATCCTTCATGTCCGAAGACACCCAATGGCATATTAATTCCACCCATAAAATTACCGATTAATAAGAGCACGATAAAAGACAGTGCGAAGGTAATATTTTGCTTGATGATACGTTGGGTGCGTTTGCCTAATTTAATCGCCTGCTCTAATTTATCCAATGAATCGGTCATCAATACGACATCGGCTGTTTCTAAAGCCACATCGCTCCCCGCTACACCCATTGCAATTCCCACGGCAGCCGCAGCTAGTGCTGGAGCGTCATTGATGCCGTCCCCAACCATCGCGACGTATTGATATTTTGCTTGGAATTGTCTAATTAGATCGACTTTATCTTCTGGTAATAATTCAGCATGTACTTGCGTAATGCCCAATTGTTGGCCGATTGCATTAGCATTTGCCGCACCATCTCCCGTGAGCATAATTTGCACGATGCCCAATCGATCGAGTCGGCGGACTAACTCTACAGCTTCGGGGCGCAAGGTGTCTGCTAAAGCAATCGCTCCCGCTAACTCATCATCGATCGCCACCCAGACAATCGTTTTACCAGTAGCAGCTAAATCGGCTACCAAGGGTTGGTAAGTGCCAATTTTAGCACGAACTTCATCAGGCATTAATCGGGTCGTACCGACTCGAATAACTCGGTTTGCGAGCGTTCCCTTAATCCCCAATCCGGGTATTGCCGTGATTTCGCTAGCAAGCTCGACAGCTAAATTTTGCTCCTGAATCGCGCGACCGATCGCGCGACCGATCGGATGTTCCGAACTACTTTCGACAGCAGCGGCTAGTTGGAGAATGGATTGGGGGTCGGTTTGTTGGAGTGGGATAATCTTGACTACTGCTAATTTACCTGTAGTTAACGTCCCCGTTTTATCGAAAGCAACGGCTTTAACGCGCCCGATCGTTTCTAACGTACTCCCACCCTTAAATAAAATTCCCTGTTTGGCACCATTGGCGATTCCCGATAGTAATGTTGGCATGATGGCGGCCATCAACGCACAGGGTGAAGCGACCACTAAAAAAATCAGCGCGCGATAAATCGTCGTCTCCCAATCCCAATGCAGTAAAAACGGCGGTAAGGTCGCGAATAATATCCCCAGCATCACAATGAGTTTGGCATAACCCCGTTCGAATCGTTCGATAAATGCTTGCGAGGCGGGGGTTTCGGTTTGTGCTTGTTGGACGAGGGCAATAATTCGCTGAATCAAGCTACTAGCTGGCGGTTTGTGGAGTTCGAGCGTGAGGGCACCATTACCATTAATCGTCCCGCCGAAGACTTCATCCCCGATCGATTTTTCAACAGGGAACGATTCGCCCGTAATCGCTGCTTGGTTGATATTACTAGCGCCTTCAACCACGATCGCATCTGTGGGAATCAATTCCCCCGGCTTGACGAGTAACACATCCCCAACTTGGAGCAGATCGATCGCGACTTGGCGTTCGCTGCCAGACACGATCGTTCGAGCCAAATCCGGTGTCAGACTCATCAATCCGCGAATGCTCCGCTCGGTTCGCGCCATAGCATAGCCTTCTAAGGCACCGCTAATTGCAAAAATCAGAATCAACACTGCCCCATCGACGATCAATTCATAATCGTGTTTCCACCATCCCAATCCCGCCGCACCCAGTGCTGCAACGATCATCAGCAAATCGACATCGAGTTCTTTATCTTCCCACAGCGTCGTTAAACCTTCTACCGCACTACCATAACCGCCGATAATATATGCTAGAGGCAACAGACATAAGCCGAGTACTTGCCAGCTCGTAGGCGCAGCCTCCGGCGACGGGATATGTAGTGCCAACCAGCCTAAAAGTAAGAGTACCGCACAGACGGCGGCGGCGGCGGTTTCACGATGGTTTTTGAGAAGATAAGTAGGGGAAAGTAGCGATGCGCGAGCCATACTGGGGGAGTATTTATGGGACTTGTTGTTTAGATTATCAGGTTATGAGGGGGAGAGGGGGAGATGTAAAAATAGTAAATCCTCCCTAAACTCAACAACGCTCATTTGGTAACTGGGAGGAATGACAAAAATCTAATATCGATTCGACCCAGTTTTCAGTCACAATTAACATGAATATCTGGTGGCATCATGCGATTTAAACCTTGGCAATGGGCTGTTTTGGTACTACCGATCGCGAGTATCGTTATCTTCTTACTCGTTGCGGCTGGCACCAAAATTCACGAGTGGCAACTGAACTGGATTTGGGCGGTATTTACAGTGGCAATCCTCGGCTGGCGCTGGCTATTGGTCAAATGGACGCAACCCTCAATCGTGCAAGTCGAAACCATTCTCGGCACAGTCAGCCAAGAACTTAAAAACTCGATCGCCGATGCCACGCCCCAAGGTAGCAATACGATCGATCTCGTAACCACCGCCCTCCAACAAATCTTGACCGAATCGCAACTCGATCGACCGATGTGGGAAGATTGGACGACATTTTGGCAGCGGTGTCAGACATTAATCGTCGCCATCGCCAAAATCTACCATCCTGAAGTTAAATATCCCCTGCTGAATATCTACGTCACCCAAGCCTATGGATTGATTCGGGGCACGACGGATGACATGGATGCATGGATGCAGAAATTAGCTCCTGCACTCGATCGCGTGACCATCGCGCAGACATATGAAGCCTATGAAACTTACCAAAAATTAGCTCCTTCAGCCCAAAAACTGCTCAAAGTTTGGAACTGGGCACAATGGCTGCTCAATCCGGCTGCGGCGATCGCCAAACGTGCCACCAAACAGTCCGCTAACCTTGCCGATCGACAGCTATTGGTGAATTTGGGTCAACTGATTCGCGAAGCTGCCTTGAGCAACCTCTGTCGTCAGGCAGTGACCTTATATAGCGGCAACATCCAATCCCTAGTGCCTGTCGCTACCCCAGTGCTCGCACCGGAAAAAACCCAAACCCTCAGAGAAATTTTAGCTTCAGCCGCACCCGTTGCCGCAGTCGCGCAACAGCCGCTGAAGATCCTCCTCGTCGGACGCACTGGTGCGGGTAAAAGTAGCCTGATTAACACCCTATTCCAAGCAGAATTAGCCACTGTCGATGTTTTGCCGAGTACCGATCGGATTCAAAATTATCACTGGCAACTCCCCTCCGGCGAAAGCTTAAATCTGTGGGATAGTCCAGGTTACGAGCAAGCCAATCGTCAAGATCTGCGCGAACTCACATTAAATTATGCCGCTACTGCCGATCTCGTCCTTCTGATTACACCCGCACTCGATCCAGCCTTGCAAATGGATCTGGACTTTTTGCAAGCAGCGAAACAAGCCGTGTCCGATCTGCCGATAATTACGATCGTCACGCAAGTCGATCGGTTACGTCCGTTACGGGAGTGGACACCGCCCTACGATTGGCAATTTGGTACGCGTCCCAAGGAAGTCTCAATTCGCGAGGCGACAGCTTATCGCAATGAGTTACTCGGCGGATATTGTGATTTGGTTTTACCCATCGTTACTGGCGATGTGAATACAAGTCGCCTTGCTTGGGGGATAGATACATTATCCCTAGCATTACTCGAGACGGTCGCGCCGACAAAACAACTTCGCTTAGCGCGGTTTTTACGCGATCGTGACACCCAAATCGTAGCTGCGGCGCAAATTATCGATCGCTATACACTCCAGATGGCGACGACGCAGGGACTCACCCAACTCCTCAAAAGTCCCGTACTCCAGTTTATCTCGACGCTTACTACTGGCTCTCCAGCCCTCGCCCAAATCCTCGCGGCACAAATTCCGGTAGAGCAATTACCCGCCGTCATCGGTAAATTGCAAATGGCGTACGATTTGCATTCATTATTAAATGCGAATAAGGCTCAGCCGATTGATTTTAATCTCTTATCGCTCTGGCAATTATTACTCGATAATTCCGCGACCCCAGATCGTAATGCTTGGGCTTTCGGTCATGCAGTTGTAGAATATTGGACGCAACAGCTAACGAGCGAACAGTTGCTAGCACGGTTTAATTATTATCTACGCACCAGCAGCGACGATCCACGAACTGATGGATAAATATGTGAGCAGGAATCGATCGCGGAAGTCGAGTAAACGAAGTTAGAGATTTTTTCGATCGCGCGGATTAGTTTCCGGATGATTGAGTATAGTTGCTGTAAATACAGGGACAATCGTTTTTTGCGCCTGTCGATTTCTACTATGCTGAAACACTTATTACTCGCCTCAACAGCAATCGTCTACTTCGCTATTGTTGCAACGACACCCCTTCAGCTTGCAAGTGCGGCGGAGACTTCAGCATCATCGAGCGCTGACAAATTAATTGTCAAAGACGAAAAAGTCAAAATCACTCAAGTTAATGCCACTCAATCCGATCTCAACGGCATCCGTCAAACGCTAACTCAATTTTATCGAGGCTTCAACGAACGTAGTATCGCACGGATCGCCAAGGTGGCTCCACTATCAGGTAGCAATAAACATCAAATCGAGAAACTCTTCACGCAAATTAACTCTGTTGGCGGGGATTGGAGCATCGAAGTTACTAATATTGAATTAGTTTCTTTTTCCGAGCGTAATGCGTTTATGCGGGTAGAGGAAATACATAAATTCAGTGTTGGCGGCAGAGTAAAAACGATTCCACAGTCAAATACAATTCGGTTATCCAAGCATAATGGTCGTTGGCAAGTTAACGATCTTAGTGATGCTTTAAATTCTCTCGATCGCCGCTAATCGTTATCGCGATACGATCGCCGGATCGATGCGATCGCGATCGCACTCAAAATTAGAATATTCCAATAATCATCACTCCGATAAATGGCTAACAAAAAATAGTTAAATTATTTTCAATTTTTTCCGGATTTAAGTATGAAGTTATGTATATATAAATATATCAAATTGAGTGGCAATCGATTCGGCAAGTGATTTCGAGTAGCTAAATCGATTGATGCTCATATATTTTACATACATTTAAAATGAAAGTATCGGCATTTAACTGGTTGTCAGGAGCGATCGCATTACCATTATTCATTGCAATTTTAAATGATTCTACAGTTGTTAGTGCCGAACAATTAAATCGATTTAGACATCGAACTGAAGAATCCACTTCCGCAGTAACAGATTTGAATCTAGCGATTCCAGTTGAAGTGACGATCTCAACCGATAAAGAGCGTCAACGATCTGTGCTGAAGCAACCTGTCCGTAATAGCTCGGTAATTACTAAAATATCGGCAAGTAAAGAGCGTACTAATAGAACCAAATCTAGTCTCACCAAGCCGAGATCGACCACAACTATCTTGCCATCTATCTCAATAAGTAACGAAAGCTCGTCACAGAATAAATCCAATCGCAGTAGAGATATCGTTGTTGCCTCAGTCAGTTCTTCGCCAACTGTTACTAGAGATCGCCGCCGTCCGAAATCTAATTTCAAACATAATCTAGCAACTGTGTCTCGTGCCCCTTTTAGCGGTAACTATCTCCGTTTAGTTAAAGATCTCGATAAAGGAAGTAACGAACTAGGTAACCCCATTTACACGCTAGAGATATATATAGACGGCGAACTCGATCGCAAGTTTAATGCCGTTTCTGGTACGACACGCAGCCAGAAAGCCGATCGAAATATTGGAAACAACAACGCTCCACTACCCGATGGATTGTACGATGTGAGTAATTGGATTACCATGAGCAACATTCGCGAAGTAGATCGAACATTTGTCGGAATTACTCCCAAATTCAAAACAAATCGCAACGATTTAGGTATCCATCTCGATCCGAGTTTTAATAAGCGGAATGGATACGATGGTACTTCGGGTTGCATTGGCCTAACGACACCAGAAGATCGCGATGCGATTAATAATTTTATTATCAAATATCATCCTCGCAATTTAATTGTCAACATCTCGCCAAAAGAACTGCCAGAATAATCTATAGTTAAATACATTGTCGATCGAGACCGAATTCTCTAATTACGATGTTTTTTATGTTATTATTTAGATGAATTAGCATATTGTCTAGATTAGTTGCTGTTATGGATCGCTCCAAAATTGTCGCAGTCGTTACAGGGATAATTTCTTTAGTACTAGCGATCGCATATCTCCTCGTCGTGCAAATTATCGATTTCCGTGGGGAAATGCTCCCCGCCCCAATGCTCGAGACTATTTTGTGGGGATTTGGGGTTTAGGAGCGAGTGATGAGAAGTTATGCAATTATTGGTACGGGCGCGTTGGGCGGATTCTATGGTGCCAAGCTCCAACGCGCTGGCGCAGATGTGCATTTTTTGGTGAATAGCGACTACGATCGAGTGAAAAAATCAGGACTGATAATTCGCTCGAAAGATGGTGATTTTACACTCCCATCTGTCAATGCTTACGATCGAGTGAGTCAGATGCCTGCTTGCGATGCGATCTTAATCTGTCTTAAAACCACTCACAATTACCTGTTGCCAAAGATTTTACCCGATGTCGTCAAGCCGAGTTCGGTAGTCGTAGTAATGCAAAACGGACTGGGCACCGAAGCCGAGATCGCCCAAATTTTACCACAGCATGAGATTTTGGGGGGGCTGTGTTTTATCTGTTCTAATAAAGTCGCCCCAGGTGAAATCCACCATCTCGACTACGGCCAAATCAAGCTCGGTGCTTATGCCGATGACTACCGTCAAGCCGGAATTACACCGATGATGGAGAACATTGCTCATGATTTTCGCGCCGCAGCAATCGAGATTTCGCTCTGCGAAGATCTGTTATTAGCCCGATGGCAAAAACTAGTCTGGAATATTCCTTATAACGGTCTATCGGTTGTGTTAGATGCCACAACCGATCGATTGATGTCAGATCCGGCGACGAGTGAATTAGTCGCCCAGCTAATGCGAGAAATTCAAGTAGTTGCGGCGGCATCCGATCGAGAAATTACCGATGAATTTATCCAAACGATGCTGGAATATACGATCGAAATGACACCTTATCGTACCAGTATGAAAATCGACTATGACGAGAGTAGACCGATCGAAATCTCGGCGATGTTTGAAACTCCACTCCAATTCGCCCGTAATAAAAAAATCGACTTACCACTGATCGAGATGTTGACGCGACAATTGCAATTTCTCGATCGTAGTAGGTCGATAAATAAATAGCTCGATCGCTATTTGCAGCGGCAGTAATTTCTATATTTTTTCGCGATCTTGAAACATGCAAAGCACTCGTTCTTGCCTAAAAATGTGTCTCGATCGTGGACAGAGATAAAACTTGAATTTATATTATTGCTAGATCGATCGAGCTGCGATAAGTTCTGTGCTGACTGGACTTAATGTTAATTCAACCAACATTTTTGGGCACTATAAGCTATCCATGAGTTGGCGGTGATTTTGACTATGTTCGAGATCGCTGACTGAGCTGGATCGATCGGTTAACTTGAAGTCAAACATTACTGTATCACTATAACCTTATTGCTACTAATCGTAGTTTGATTTGACATAATTTTCAGCGTCCAGATCGCGACCGTCAGTAGTTAGCCCAAGTTGCTACCTATAGGCAGAGCGTAAAAAAGCTGCTACAAAGGTCAAAATACAAGTAGCAGCAACAAAAATGAATAATGAGATTGTAGCGATATATTGCCTGTGTGACGACATTCTCAAAGCAATGAATCATCGCAGCGATGAGCAACAACAGATGAGTGATGTGGAAGTGATGACTACAGCGATTGTTGCAGCCATATACTTTTGTGGAAATTTTGAGAAAGCCAGAAAGCAACTGTCAGAGCCACATTACATTCCAACGATGTTGAGTAAAAGTCGATTGAATCGAAGATTGCATCGGATTGAACCGACGTTACTGACAGTATTTGAGGTTTTGGGGCAAGCATGGAAACAACTCAATCCAGATGACGTTTACAGTATTGATAGTTTTCCAATTCCAATCTGTGACAACATCCGAATCTCAAGATCGCAACTCTATGATGGCCAAGAAGCATATCGTGGCTATCAATCGAGTAAAAAGAGATATTTTTATAGTGTCAAAATTCATCTGATGGTCACAGAGGCTGGAGAACCTGTAGAGTTTTTCCTCACTCCAGGCTCATTTGCTGATGTTAAAGGAGAGAAGGATTTGGGCGTTGCTGAATTGGGGTATGGAAAAGATAAAGGGGTAGAACACTCGATCGATATATCGATATTAAGACTCGATCGCTTTGAATCTTCAGAAGGATATCGGTAGCAGCTTATTTGAGATTAATTTCTTAGTTTCATCCCGATAGCGAGCGTGAGGGTACGGATATAGGAGTGGTAGATGCACCCTGATGATTCGTCCCTGGTTCTTAGAGTCGGGGCTTTTTATTTTTGAGATTAATTTATCAGTTTCATCCCGATAGCGAGCGGGAGGGTGCGGATATAGGAGTGGTAGATGCACCCTAGTTATTCGTCCCTGACTTATTTTAATAAGTTGGGGGCTTTTTGCTAGTAGGTAGATCGATAATTTCGATCGATTTAGGAATTTTTGAGTTTCATCCTGATAGCGAGCGTGAGGGTATGGATATAGGAGTGGTAGATGCACCCTGATGATTCGTCCCTGGCTCTTAAGAGTTGGGGCTTTTTATTAGCTGTGCCAAACTAACAGGCTCGATCGAGCTTAGATATCTCGTTACACTAGGAACGATCTGGTAGCTGAATGGAATTTGCGACTTTATGACTTCCCCCACCGAAATTACCGCGACCATCAAACTATTTGCCGTCTACCAAGAAGCGTTTGAAGCGGCAGAAATATCGCGTCAGTTCCCAGCGAATACGCCCGTTAGTGAGGTCCTAGAGCGGTTGATTACCGAAAGACCGACTCTAGCCCAATGGCGCGACGTGACGCGATTTGGCATCAATATGGACTTTGTAGACCCTGAGACGATCGTGTGCGATCGCGATGAAGTTGTGTTGATTCCCCCAGTTAGTGGTGGATAGACAGATCGGGGGTGCGATCGAGTGTCAATGTTTGCCACTGGTAAGCTGTCTGTGGTTGGAGCTTGCTGGTAAATCGATCGATTGGAAATCCCGCGATCTGACTGCTGTTGGCAATTTTTTCTAACAACATTTTCCGCGTGGAATACTCGATTATTGCATCACCTTCAACTAATATTAATTCGATAACTGTCGCCAATCGATCGATTTCGATCTCGTCTCCAGCCCAGATTAGCTCGATCGCGAGATCGGCAAATTCAGCTAAATCTAACGCGATCGGTCGAGTGATAATCGGATTCCATGACTCCAGATGTTCTTCCCATTGCGCCCGAAAAGCTGGAAACTCCTGCAGAATAATTTCCATCCAGTTGGTACGATCGATCTGCATATACTTCACTCGCTCCTTGTTCCCATGACCGATCGCCTCAATAATGCCATCGAGTTACTTCAATCTGCTACCCAAAGTTTGACAGCATTGGCAGCACTTCCAGCCGCCGATCGACCCTTGCGGGAGACTGTTAATAATACTGTAGAACAGATCCATCGCGTTTTGGCCGAACTGTCGGCGGCAATTAATCCCCCTTCGCTCGAAAATATTCCGCCAGAATTATTAACCAAAGCCGAGCGATTAGGTATCCCTCTCGATGATATCGAAGTGCGGGTCGCAATTACTACCCACGATCTCAGTCAATTTGTGGGAATTTTGAATGAAATCGAACAAAGATTTGGAGAAATCCGCCGCGTGCGGGAATACTTATTAGTAAGGTTGCCCGATATCCCGATCGAACGACTCGGCTCGCGACTCCCAGTTTATACTGCGGCTGACTTTGAGTGGAACGAACCCAGACTCACCCCCGCAGAATTGGCAGCAATTCGAGCAAAATATCACATCGATCGCTTATTAGCTCAACCCCCCCGGCATTCTACCGACTTATTCGATCGCATCGAAACTGCTAATCTTGCCTGGGAACAGGCAAAAGCAAGTAAATCTTCCCCCGAGGAGCGCCAATCGGAGGAGAAAGACGATCCCGATCATCTCCGCAATCTTCCCTTCTGATACACTGTAATTTTTCTCACTCACTACCCCGAGGCTCTTATGAAAATCGCCACTATTGTCTCTACTTTATGCCTATTCGCAGGTTTTACAGCCACTGCCAACGCCGAAAATATTGCTCATACCCGCCAGTTATTATTGACAAAAAGCTGCGCGCAATGCGATCTCAGCGGTGCCGGATTGGTTCAGAACGATCTATCTGGAGCTAAACTCGATCGGGCAAATCTCGTCGGGGCAAATCTCAATGGTGCCAACCTCACTGGCGCAGATTTACGCGGCGCAAATTTGATGGGTGCATCGCTTAATGGTGCCAATCTGATGGGTGCGGACTTACGCGGCGCAAATCTTACTGGTACCGATCTACGATCGGCTTATCTGGTAAATGCCAACGTCCAAGGCATCGATATCCGTACCGCCTCGCTCCAAGGTGCGGTTGGTATCCCAACTTCGTTAGGCACAGCCGAAGATTTTTATCGCTGGGGCTTTTTAGAGTGGCAAAAAAATGACTTTGCGGCTGCAATCGAACATTACGATCGCGCCATCGCCCTCAACCCCGAGTTTGCTGGTGCCTATGTCGCTCGATCGATGGCCAAATTTCGCCAGCAAAACGACGGTGGTGCCATGAAGGACGCAATGGTCGCAGAACGCTTATTTTTCTCCAAATCCGACCAACAAGGTGTCAAAACAGCTCAGGCACTCCAATCCAAAATCAAACTCGCCAGCCAACCAACGCCCGATGGCGGTGCTGGAAATGGTAATGTTGTCGATCTGATCACTGGTTTGAGTTCGCTGTTACTGAAGTTTTTCTAGGGGAATGGGGATTAGCTACTAGTGGCGCGATCGGACTAAAATTGTGGGCGGAAAAATTGCTAAAAATACGATCGGTAATATTTTGAGCGATCGCTTTACAGACATAACGTCAGTTCGGGATAAGGATTTCGATCGATGACTCCTAGCTTCGTTTCTGCACCGCCCTCAAATAAATTTGCGGTGCGCGCTCGTCGAGTTTCCCCATTCGTGACAAGTTAAGGCGCGAGCGCAGTTGTCAAGAAAGTTTGAGCAGATGGCTCAAAGAAAAATTGTCCCTCCCTGCTCGTTCGCTCAGGGAAGGGGGCAATAATCAATTTCTTGAATGGCTTGCGGATAAATTTAACGATGCCCAAATCTTGATTTGCGGGAGCCGCAAAATATTTAATCGGGTCATGCGCTAAACCTTGATGATGAGCGACATAGAAATGATAAAGACCACGATAGATCATCTCCAATGAAATGCGATCGAACCGAATAGATAGTTCATCAGCGACAGCATCACTAAGATCGACCAACACAGCATAAAATAGCCAAGTTCCCAGAGCTGCAATTTAATCCCATTGAGTGAACCAGTCCAGATACAACTCAAGCCTGGTAATCGTTTGACAGTATTGAAAGCCTCGTCTATTCTCCATCTTCTGCTATATAAATCAGCAACTACATAAGGGGGTAAGATTAACGGGTCGAGTACGCTGCTTAGATAAGCGAGCTTTTCGGGGGAAGCTTCCCCCGAAAACGTCGCGTAAGAATGCCAAGCCTTACCCGATCTAATTTCTACTAATCTCATTGTGCTACAGGGAGTTGTCTTGTTATCAACACCCATTTTGACGGTTCGGTCGCGGATGCTGTAACTATTCGTAAACACTTGCTCGACTGCAAATGATGCTTTGTTATTTAGTCGAGTAATGAAGTGAGCATTACGCTCGATTAATTGTTGCCAAAACTGATAATGACAAAAGCCTCTATCCAACAAGATTAATGTCAGGGGCTTAACTAAGTTGAGGAGATCTGACTCAAACTTGCGGGTGGAATCGCGCTGAGGAAACCTCAGCGACGGAGCAAATCAATTTTCCTTATCCCGAACTGACGTTACATAATTAGTTTGGTTACGCCAGTAGTTTGCTAGATGCTGACTGAATACAAACAAGCTAAATCCTTTGCTTCGCAAGGGTTTAATTCGTGGGCATTGCCCACCCAACCCTTTCAACGTGAACAATAGTAGTATTTTCTCGATCGATATAAGGTGCCAATTGGAAGCTTTTTCAATTATGGCACTGTTCAGTTATAGGGTGGTCCCTGCTCAGTGCCGAAAACTAAAGTGTAATAATTGCTAATGGCAGCTTGATACTCGATCGATACTCAATCCGATCTCCCATGCTTGGTTGAGCAGAGTAGCATATTCGGCTAATTGAGGCTGTTGCGCGAGGTGCTGAAGTGCGATTAGATTTTGGGCGATTTCACTGGGTGCTGATTCGATAAATGAAGTTGTTAAGTCACTGGCAGGATCTTGTTGGCGTAAAAATCGCTCTATTTCTAAAGCTGCGAGCAAATTGTGTCGGGTTTGAGCGAGAATATCCAAGACGATCCGCAACCGATCGATTTCGGCATTGGGCGTGGCGATAGTTGTAACTCGGGCTAAGGTTTCGATCGAGCGTACGATTTGATTGTATCGCTCGATCTTTTCCACTAACTTAAGCAGTTTCTGCAATCGTTTGCCTCGGAAACAGATCCACCAATTTACGCTACCTAAAATTGCAATAGTAACCGCCCCATCAACTAGGAGCAATCGCGTAGTTCGCTCTGGCAAAGACATAGTCGAGGCATGAATATTGACAATTCGATCGATCGGAATTGTCACTGCCATCAAAATAATCGCCCCCCCGACAATTTGGAGCGCTCCCATTTTGATGAATTTACGAGGTTGTTGCCACAAATTTTTCCGCCAGGTAAATCCCACCATGAGATCGCCGATCTCCTGCTGCGAGATTGATTCGATAGTCGATCGAGGAATGATTAATTCGACAAATTTATCCATTGGGACATTGTTTTTGAGTGGCTGACGCTGATAAAATCGCGATCGGCTAAAATCCCAATCTGTGGATCGATTCCCAGATAGCGGTGAAGAAACTACCTTCTCGGGGGCGAAATAATTCAAAAGTGCTACCAGTGCCGAAAAATGGTCTTAATGTCCAACCGAGTTGCGTACCGACAAAGCCATATAAAGCCAACCAAAATTTAAGAATATTCTTCCGAATCTTCACATTGCCAGCTTGTTCTTCGGCTTCACTTGGCTTCATTGTCCGATAGAGAAAAGAAACTCCCAGTATTCCAGTGATTGCAAAAATTGCAACATTGAGTAACAGGAAGAAAAATTTATCGTTAACAGTTAATAAGAAAAATAGACTGACTGGAGCGAAGCCGCAGAGCAATACTGAAATTACCGTAATTGTTGCTAGGAGATATGCCCAATGCTGACGAATCGTACTGCGAGAACCAAAGAAAGCATTGAAAATATACAGCGTTGGCAAGCAAACAATCAGCGTGATTAGGTATAAAGCAGGCAACTTGATCGCTGAAGCCAATATTTGAATCGGGGTATTGGCATTGGTCGCGCCGATAATCGCGCCGTAAATCCCAAAACAACTAAAACTGATAAACAGTAATGAGACAATTTTGCTGTTAAGTTTTTCACTATTGTGGATTTCGTCGATGAAACTAAATCTATCCCTAAGCAAATAAATAAGTGTATTTGTGTTTTCCATGTCAGAAGAGAATTTTGACTTTAATATCGATACAGTTTCCTTGGTGCGGATTCCTGTAGTTTTAGTCTAAATTACGCTTCGCGATCGCTCGGACGGAAAAGATCGGTACTTAAAGTCGGGAAAAGTTGGCTCTTGGTAAATCTATCGATCGACTGGTCGATCGTGCTATGATAGAGTGCCTACATTTGGAAAGGTGGCAGAGTGGTCGATTGCGTCCGACTTGAAATCGGATGAAGCGCAAGCTTCCGTGAGTTCGAATCTCACCCTTTCCGTCGCGAACATAAAGCAATATCCCCGACTCATCCAATAAGTCGGGGATATTTGTTGCCAGCTAGATTAACTAACTCGATTAAGCAACTAGCGTAAAATCGGTGGCGGCGAGCGTGGGTTTGCCGATGAGGTTAGCAAAAATACCACCATTGTTACCAAAATCGGCATCGATCCCATTTTGGTTGTAGAACAGATTTCCCGTGCCCGCACTATAGACGATCGCGGAGGCTGAGGTCTTAGCGGCATTATCGTCAGCTACGCTAGTGAAACTCAGACCGCTGTTGATGGCAGCAAAAGTAGCTTTGCTCAACAGGATCTTATCGCTATTGCTAGTGAAGTCAGCGATCGTATCCGTGCCGAGGAAGGTGGTAATCGCAACGGAACTGGATAGAGAACCACCACCAAAGTAGAAGCTATCGTTACCTGCGCCGCCGCGCAGCGTATCGTTACCGCCACCGCCGAATAAGATGTTGTTGAAACTGTTACCCGTGAGGTTGTCGTTACCCGCGCCGCCATTGGACATTTTCCAAACTGACGACCGGAATTATCAGCCCGACTCCAAGCGCGATCGTTTGGGTTGTAGTCAAGCTCAAATCGACAGTAACATCGATCGTACTAGGGCGGAAGTCGAGGGTATCGGTGCCACCTGTAGCTGTCTCGACGATCGTATCCGTGCCTGTATCGACATTGGCATTGATGACATAAGTATCGTTACCACTTCCACCGTTTAAATTATCGTTTCCAGCACCGCCAGTTAGCGTGTCATTTGCTTTATAACCAATTAGGATGTTGTCGCTGGCATTGCCGATCAGATTACTGTTCGCAGCGAACGCGCCTTGGAGATTTTCGATGCTGATGAAGGTATCGCCAGTAGCTTCGCCAGTATTATTGCTGTAGTTGCTCAAGTCTACAGTGAGTGGCGTAGTTGTGTAATTATAACTGGCATAATCGTTACCATCGCCACCGTCGAGCAGGTCGGCACCAGCCCCACCCCGCAGGATATCATTACCACCTAGCCCATAGAGCCGATCGTCGCCAGCACCACCATCGAGGGTATTATTATCGCTGTTGCCTGTAATGACATTGTTGAGGCTGTTGCCAACACCATTGAAGTTGCCAGAGCCAGTCAATATCAGGTTTTCGAGGTTGGCACCGAGGCTATAACCGATCGTGGATTTGACTGTATCTATACCGGCATTAAGGTTTTCCACGATCGTATCGCCGACATTGTTGATGATATAAGTATCATCGCCAGTGGTACCAGTGAAATTGTCAGCTCCAGCAGTGCCAGCAAACAACCCCAAATTTAAACCGACCAGCACGGGATCGTGATCCGAAGCCCGAAACTGATTCGGTGCATACAGACTACTGGCTTGACCTGCGGTTTTAAATTCAGTGTTGTAATCCAAGACTGTTGGTTCATCAGCATTAATGTGCCATTTATCAGCACCACTAACTTGCGCAGCTAAACTCTTACTCCCTAGCGCATGATCGAGCGAACCTTGCTGTCCGTCGAAGACATAGGAGTATGAGGTAATTGGCAGCAGATTATTGTATCCCGCGCTAGCTAGAGTGGTCAGCGGGTCTTCTTGGGCATAAGCATTAAGGTCGCCCACAATAATATAATCGGGGTCGTTCGTACCCGTTGGCTTGGTTGCCAACCAAGTCGCTAAGTCTTGAGCTTCGCGCGTCCGCGTGCCGTTGGAGAGACCCTGACCGTCGCCAATATCGTTGTCGCCAGCACCACCAGAACTAGAACCCTTGGACTTGAGATGATTGACGGCTACGGTAAATTGTTGCCCGTTGGCGGTTTGCTGGAAGGTCTGGGCTAGGGGTCGTCGTCCGACTAGATCGAAGGCAGCGGAGTAGCCTAGAGGCATCGTCGCCGCATTACCGATCGGTGTAACTTGACTTGTTTTGTAAATAATCCCGACAGTAATAGCATCGGTAGAGATATTTGTGCCGGGATTGATGAAAGCATATGTGCCCGCACCCACGATCGCGTTTAAGCCATCGACCAGATTTTGAATGGCGCTATTTGTTCCAAAACCATTGTTTTCGACTTCGTTAAGTCCTAAGACATCTGCGCCGGAATTAATGATGGCTTGAATCGTTTTATCGCGTTGGCGGGTAAATTCAGCCGCAGTATTCGCCCCACGCGGCTCGAACGACTGTCCGCTATCGTTCGTAAACCGAGTCGAGCTAGACAAGTCTAAGTCATTGAAGTAGTTGAGCAGATTGAAGTTAGCTATCCGCAACGTACCGCCGACTGAAGGCGGTGTAACGGGCCGAGGATTGGTGGCAGTGAAGTTGACTGGTGCAGTGGTTTGGATCCGATAGCCTTCAAACCGCTCGTCGAGAATTCCGGTAATATTATTCACCGTATCGCCACTGCGGAGGGTGTTTGCTGCGCTCAGTGGACTCCCCCCACGTCCGAATAAAATCGGATCTAAGTTTTGGGAGCCACTACCGTCGTCGAGATAAATCGTGCGCTTTGCTAGGTCGGCTAGATATGTGGTATTACCGCTGACGCTCGGAGCATTAAACTGGGTGTACTGGTCGAGGCGCGCGTCGGTACCAGGTTGATTGCTCGCGCCTGCTGCGGACAGTACGACTTGTCCAAATCGTCCGAGCTGATAATTTTCAGTAACGGTAAGGTCGCCGCTGCTAGCACTAATGTTGACGAGCATTCCTTCGTAACGCTCGAGGTCGCTGACATTAGTAGTGGGAATTTGAATAGTGGTAACTGTCGGTAGCGTACTCGCACCTAAGTCGAACACGGTGCCAGCCGATAAATCTAGCTCGGTCAGACTACTATTGTTACCGTTACCAGTGCTCGTAAGTTCTTTGACATTACCACTAACTTGGACTTTATCGCCAACATTGCCAGTAAATTTACCATTCGGATCGAAGACAAAAATTGCTTCTGAGGTAGCGGTATTATTGTCAGCATCAGCATCTTCTTCCTGGACGTAGAAGCCATTTAGTTGGGTCGCACCCGCAAAGACACGCGTAACGATCCCCTCGATCGATTGAGTCCCTGTCAATGCCGCCGTCGCACCAGTACCTTGGATGTCGTGAATTTTGGTAAATGTGACCACAGCATCGTTATCGGCGATCGCAATGTCTTGCGAGGTCACCGTGCCTAGTTTAATCCCTGCCGAAGGCGTGTCGATCGTCAATTTTGCCGTTTCGGTGCCTTCAACCAACGTATCGTCGATGACTTTGAACGTGACCGATCCACTCGTCGCGCCACTGGGAAGGGTGATTGTAATATTACTGGCGGTCGTATTATTTAGCGTGTAGTCACCAGTAGTAATTCCCGTTCCGGCGATCGCCAGATTTATAGTTTGGTTTCCAGCGACTGCACTAGTAGCGGTAGCAGTGACTGTAATCGATGTTTGACCAGCTTCCGAGCTAGTGTTACTACTAACTCCTAAATTAACGGTCGGTAAGCTCGGAGCGATAGAGTTAGCTGATAGAGAGAAGTCATCGATCGCCAATCCGTCATCAGCACCTGTAGCATTAAAGTCTGTCCACCGTAAATATACGGTAGCGCCACTTACAATATTCAGACTGTCGATCGTGCCATTAATTGCCGTCCGATTGGCAGTAATATTGCCATCGAGCAGACCGACAGTACCAGTAGAATTCGGCGCATTGAAGTCCAGCGCATTGAAGTCGATCCACGTTCCGGTACTCACAGACGTAGCATCTAAACTGTATTGAAAGTCCAGCCGATCCGTTCGCCCGGATGCACCCAATCGCCACTGTTCTCCGGTGTAAGCGATTGCTAGCGCAGAGATCGTCCCGCCTGTATTATTGGTAAAACTCGCGCCGATCGTCGGCAGCAGACTGCCACTCTGCAATCCGCCAAAAGCTCGATCTGTCGCTCCAGCCGCCCCAAAACTATAAGTATCTCCAGCATTCGAGCTGCCAGTACCTGCGGTATATGTGGTATTGGTATTAGTTCCTGTTTCGCTAAACTCCCAGCCAACAGGGACAGTGGAGCTAGTACCAGAATTTACTAATGCATTGAAATCTTGAGTATATGGACTAGTACTCGTCAAACTTATAGCTGCCATGTTTCTCTCTGATGATATTTGGGTAGATGATTGATGTTCTGTCGGTCTTCTACTCACCACGAGTGCCGATTGCCGCGATCGTGTCAGCGCTAGCTCTAAACTAATTGAAACTACAAGCTCTCAAATATTAATAAAATCTAACTTCGACTTATCTGCGAATATATTAAAAATCCTTTTCCAATCTAAAAAATATTAATATTTTCATCACAGCGCGATCGACAACGATCGTCAGGATCTAACTTTACTCAGCATCGATACATTGACGATAACAATCGACATCTATTTGAAGTTGCTAGATTCCACCACCGAGAATAAACTATTTGGGTTAAATTTAGGATAACTTAAGGATAAGAATTAAGATTAAATGCCTGAAGAGAGTTTGGTTTTAAAGCCGATCGCCAAGGTGACAGCTATTTAGCTGGATTTTACGATCGACAAAGATTGGTTTTGTTGACACCTACAACGATTGCTAGGTTATAATTGCGGTAAATTTCACGCTCGAATTTATAGTCGATCGACAGATACTATAATAATTTTGATAGTTCGATCTCATGACGTTCGGTAATATTATTGATATCTAAGCTGTGGTTACCTCCTGTCGGTCGATCGGTATTTACCCCCTAATTCTCACGGTATTACAAGATGAAAAAGATCGCCCCTTTCTTACCAACGATAGCTTTATCGACAGCAACTATCGCGGTGATGACGTTAGTAGCTACATCGGCCCAAGCAATAAATTTAGTTACCAATGGTAACTTTGAAACTGGTAATATCTCTGGCTGGATGCTGAGTACTAATGATAATATCTTTGTTAGTGATGGCGATAATGGTACGAAAACAGCATTTTTAGGTACTACATCGATCGAATCTTTGTCCCAAACTCTAGCGACATTTGCAGGAACGATTTATCAAATCAAATACGATCTCTTGAGTGGGGGTGGCATACCCAATTCTTTTGAAGCTAGAGTCAACAATACTATTTTATTTGGTCAAGCTAATATTGCAGCCACGACGACCTTCTTTACCCCATATAGCTTTACTTATACTGGTACTGGCACGGACAAACTCGAATTTAGATTTTTGGACGCAGGAACTTATTTCCAATTAGATAATGTCCAGTTTAATGGATTGGCGGCTGCGACCGCAGTTCCCGAACCGATGATGACGATTGGGACGCTAATTGGTGGCTCGGTAGTGTTGCGACTGAGAAAGAAACTCCGATCTCAGCACACATCAAAATAAATTTATGCGAGAGATTACCGTTAGCTTGTCATCGGGCGCTCTGTTATAACAATTTATTTTTGAGTAGCTTTGAGCATGTGATAAGTAATCAGTAGTTGCGTGAGCGCGAGTGGATAGCTTTGGAGCGTTTCGCCAGTCGTCCCCGTGATTTTACCTAAATTGGAGTCGATTTCCAGATCGGTGAGGTGGTGTAGCTCCGGTAAGTCCGCACAAATCATTTTCGCCAGCCCTCGAACGCTATCGCGGGTAGCATGAGAATCCACTTCCAACACATCAACGGGTTTACCCATATCCCGGTCGAGATTTAACCGAATGGTTGGCTGCTCATGGCTGCTGTCTCGGTCTAAAATCTGACTCAGATCTGGATGTGAAATAGTCGGTCTGAGTAACAACTTGACATTCAAATGCGCGGTAGTTTCCTCAGCCTCACTGACAGGTGGATAAAACCCGACAACTAAATCCGCCCATTGGCGCTGCGGACGAATAAACTCTTCTGAATCTGGCTCGCGCTTTTGGAGTTCGGCTAAAACTTGAGCCTCAGTGTAGCCACGCTTGAGCGTATCGCGCTTAATTTTCCAGCCCTGGCGGAGCGTTTCGGGTGGAGCTAGATACACTTTGACATCATAGCAATCGCGCAGCCCTCGTGTTGAATAACCCAGCAATCCCTCCACAATCAAAAATTTATTGGGTTTGACATATTGTGGCGGATCGAAAGTACCCGTATGGTGATTGTAAATCGGCTTGAGAATCGATTGCCCTGTGCGGAGCAACGCCAAATGTTGCTGCATGATATCGAGGTGATTGCAGTCAGGATGTAAGGCAGTAATCCCAATTTCTGCACGTTGCATTCGATCGTAACGATGATAATCATCCGTACCGATAACTGTAATATTCTCTTTACCTAAAATTTGCGCGATGCCACTAGTCAGTGTTGTTTTACCTGCGCCGCTATCGCCGACGATGCCGAGAATGATGGGACGATTATTCATTAACTTAAATCTCCTGCAAGGGCTGAGAGGTCATTCGATTGTGGATTGTGGATTGTGGATTACGGAAAAGCTTTTCTATCCCCCAACCCCCCTGATTCCCGTCCAAATGAGCGGCTCTGAACCTGTTATCTTTGGTTAAACTATTTAAGCCAGATCGCTGACTGTGACAATCGATCGACTGTGATAGTCTGAGCATACAGATGTTCCGGTACCGTGTCGTGTCGATCGACTCTAAATATACCTATCGAGTTGGCGAAATACCTGCAAATCCATTATTGGCGAACTCACAGCCAGACTTTACCAAGATTTATCAATTGTTAGCAGTTGCCGAATCTCAGGTAAGTTATCGAGTCGAGCCAGTTCCCGCTGGTTCGCCACAATTGCCAGCAAATTTACAACTGCGATCGTATCAACAGCTAGCCGTCACCAATTGGTTTCAAAATCAAGGTCGGGGCACGCTCAAAATGGCTACTGGCAGCGGTAAAACCATCACCGCACTAGCGATCGCCACCCAACTATACCAACAAATCGGACTACAAGTACTCATCATCGTCTGTCCGTTCCGTCACCTCGTCACCCAGTGGGGTAGAGAGTGCGAAAAATTTCATCTTCAGCCGATTCTCGCCTGTGAAAGCATCCATAGATGGCAGAGTCAATTTTCCCATCAACTTGCCAAAATCAATACTCGCCAACAAGCATTTCTGACCGTTATTACCACCAACGAAACCCTAATTACTCCAGGCTTTCAGTCGCAACTCAAATACTTACCCGATCGCACTCTCATTATCGGCGATGAAGTTCACAACCTCGGTGCGAAAAAACGCGAGTCCAGTCTCCCGCGCAATGTGGGCTTGCGACTCGCCCTCTCAGCCACTCCCGAACGCCACTATGACGATGTGGGCACCCAAAACATCTTCGACTACTTCGGCGACATCCTCCAGCCCGAATTTACCCTCAAAGATGCGATCGAGCAAGGTGCCCTCGTCCACTATCTTTATTACCCTATCCTCATCGAACTCACCGAAAGCGAGACCGAAGAATATCTTAAACTCTCCCGCGCGATCGCCCGCAAACTCCTCTACCAATCCAAAGATCGCGCAACTAGCTACGATGAATTCGACACTCCCGATCTCACGCCCCTATTGATGCAGCGTGCCAGACTGATCGGTGCAGCAGCCAACAAGCTGGTAGCACTCAAAAAGTTGATGCGCGATCGACTCGACACCAGCCACACCCTATTCTACTGTGGTGATGGCAGTAGCGACAGCACCCAACAACTGGCCGCAGTCACTCATCTATTAGGAAACGAACTCGGTTATCGCGTCAACACCTACACCGCATCTACATCTCTTCCTGACAGAGAACAACTCCGCCAGCAATTTGAATCTGGTGCTCTTCAGGGACTAGTCGCCATCCGCTGTTTAGATGAAGGCATCGACATTCCCGCCATCAAACACGCCATCATCCTCGCTAGCAGCACCAACCCGCGCCAATTCATCCAACGCCGAGGTCGCATCCTTCGACCAGATGTTGGTAAGGATCGTGCTACGCTATACGATATGGTCGTTCTACCCCCGCAGCTCGATCGAGATACGCTGGCGATCGAGCGTAATTTACTCAAAAAAGAACTCCTCCGCCTGATTGAATTCGCCGATCTCGCTGACAACGCCGCCACCGCAAGAACCCAACTCCTCACCCTTCAGAAACGCTATGGGTTATTAGATTTGTGACAATCAATTCTAGGAGGTAAGAACCCCGACTTCTTGGAAGAAGTCGGGGTTCTGGCGAAGTTCTAAGGGATTTTGCGAGCGATCGATCTTTTCATAAATCGATCGATTATCTCTAAATTTTCTGGCTTTCTAAAATTATTGTTGTAATTCCAATGTCCGGCATTTGCAACTATTACTAACTGTTTATGGGGATTGGTAGTAGCTGCGTAGAGCGATCGACTCATGGTAAATGGGATGTGGCGATCGGCAGTGCCATGAATATATAGAACTGGTAGTTTTAACGATTTGACTTTAGCGATCGAGTCAAATTTTTGGGTTAACAATAACCGCACGGGTAAGAGTTTAGACCACGGTGATGTTGCTACCATCGCCGACATGGAAGTAAAGCTACTTTGGACGATGACACTAGCCGATTCAGGATGACGGGTGGCAAGATCGATCGCGATCGCACCACCCAAAGAATAACCATAAATAACAATGCGATCGGGTGATATTTTGCGGGTTTTAACGAGATAATTCCAAGCGATTTCGGCATCGGCATAGAGTTGGTGTTCGGAGGGAAATTTACCACTACTTTTGCCATATCCCCGATAGTCAACTAACAAAACATCATAACCTAATCCCTTGAGCGTCCGGGCAGGGTCGATATTCTTCCCGATATTCTGATTGTATCCATGCAAATATAGAATCGTACCTTTAGATTTTGGTTGCGGCAAGCTCGTTTCACCCGTCGCTGAGAGCCACCACCCAAATAATTTATCGTTATTTTTGCCAGTTTTATCGACTGGTATCCACACATCGCGATAGTCGAGATCGCGATCGGCTGGTGTAGTTGCAATCTTCAGTTCTGGCTTATAAATCAGTCGCTCTTGATATAAATACAATCCCAAACAGGCCAACAGATATGTCAGCACTGGCCATCTACCCCACCGATACAGCCAGATAGTTCGATCGCGGAACGAGATTTTGCTGCTTTGCACGAATCGATTGATATACTAACTACTTGTAATCCTAGTATATATATTACGCGATTGTATAAAAAAATTAGCGATGCTGTTGCGAAGCTCGATCGAGTGCGCCGCGAAATTGACTTAAAATACCACGTAATAAAGCGACTTCGTTTGGGGAAAGTTGGCTGCGATTGTATAAGCGCCGAATTTTTTCCATCCGATGCGCGGCTGTATGCGGAAATAAATAGCCAATCTCTAAGAGTAAAGTTTCTAATTGTTGATAGTAACCTTCGACTTGCTCTACAGGTGCAATATCTAACTGTGGTGGTATTTGAGACGATCGAGCGATCGTTTCTATTTCATTACTACTCGCGCACATTTGCAATTCATAGGCGCAGACTCCTACCGCCTGAGCTAAATTTAGCGAACTATATTCCGATCCAACTGGAATGCGGATATAACGTTGAGCGTAATTTAATTCAGCATTAGTCAAACCACTATCTTCGCGCCCGAAGAGTAATGCTGTCGGTTGGCTGCTTTCTAACAGCCACGGTAATGCTTGGCGGGGTGTTTCTAACTGGGTGGGAATGGCGCGATCTCTGGCAGTAGTCGCAATTACGCGCGTACAGCCTTGTAAGGCTGTCGTTAAATCAGAGACGATTTCGGCTGTTTCGAGCAGATCGATCGCGTGTACGGCCATCCGCGTGGCTTCCTCGCCAAATACTTCACACTGCGGATTGACAATAACTAATCGCGTCAATCCCATATTCTTCATCACCCGCGCGATCGACCCAATATTGAGGGCACCCGCAGGCTCCACCAGAATAATCCGGATATGATTTAAATAGGTGCTCACTGTTTACCGTTTACTATTCGCGAATTATGCCCCGCCACCGATCGAAATCTGATTTACCGACTAAAGTTTGTGCCGTTTGTCAGCGACCTTTTACCTGGCGGAAGAAATGGGAAGATTGTTGGGATGATGTGAAATATTGCTCCGATCGCTGTCGCAATCGGAAGTCTGAGGCGAAGGAGTAGGAGAAGTGGGAAGCGTAGATCTTACCCACCCCGCCCGTTCGGGCACCCCTCCTCGGAGGGAAATTCACTAGCCACTAGTCACTAGCCACTAGCCACTATCCCCTATCCCCTAAAACCCAGGTTGATGGCGAATGAGGTTGAGAAATTCTTCTCTAGTGCGGTGATCTTCTTGGAAGGCTCCTAGCATCGCGCTCGTTACCGTCCAAGCGCCAGGTTTTTGCACGCCACGCATGACCATGCACATGTGGCTGGCTTCCATTACTACCGCAACGCCTCTAGGTTCGAGGACTTCTTGGAGGGCTTCGGCGATTTGGCGCGTCAGTCGTTCTTGGACTTGCATCCGGCGCGAGTACATATCGACGATTCGAGCTAGTTTGCTCAAGCCGACAACTTTTTGGTTGGGGATGTACGCAACGTGCGCTCTACCCATGAATGGGAGCATGTGGTGTTCGCACATGCTAAAGAAGTTGATATCGCGCACCAATACCATTTCATTGTGCCCTTCGTCAAAAATGGCACCATTAACGATCTCTTCCAACGATTGATTGTAGCCGCTGGTGAGAAAGCGCATCGATTCGGCGACCCGTTTGGGAGTTTTGAGCAATCCTTCCCGATCGGGATCTTCGCCTACTCCCAAGATAATCTGGCGAACTGAGGACATCATATCCTCTAGACTGACTTCTTCAGGATCGTGAATTTTTACGGGTGCGCCATCATGGGTATTGCGATCGGGTCGAGGATCGATCTTCATCGGGCGGTCTCCAGCAGCAGAATTACTACTTTGGGATGGGGAAATTGTCATTTTTTGTCTTAAATTTTAAATAGATGTTGGAAGTAAAAGAGGGATGAGGCGATCGGGATTAGGGGATAACTAGGAAGTCTGCTCTAATCCCAACCCCTCTAATCCCTAATCCCTAAAATGCACCGCCACTAGGCATGATGGTAATCTCTTCGACAACGGCACCAGCAGGGGCTAAAACAGCATACAGGATGCCTTCAGCGACCATTTCTGGAGTTAGCATTGCCGATCGATCGAAGTCGGCTTGCACGGTGTCTGTATCCCACAGTGGCGTATTTACCGAGCCTGGACAAATAGCCGTAACGCGAATGCCATTGGCTCTTTCCTCGCCTGCAACTGCTTGAGTGAGTGCCATCAAGCCAAATTTACTCACAGAGTATACTCCCCAGTTGGGAAATACCTGTTTGGCCGCGATCGAAGAAACGTTGACGATCGTTCCTGAGTGCCGTTGGCGCATATGGGGCAAAACTCCCTGAATGCACTGAAATACGCTGGTTAAATTCAAATCGATCGATCGCTGCCAATCCGCTAGTGGCGTATCGCTGATGGTATTGGTATATGCCATCCCTGCATTATTCACGAGAATATCTAAATTGTCGCAGTCTGCGGCGATCGCCGCAATTTCTGAAGAGACTCGATCGATTTTAGCCAGATCCAGTGGATAAACTTTAGCCTTGACACCGACAGCTGCTGCTGCAACGGCAACTGCTGCTAATTTAGCTTCAGAACGACCCACCAGTGCTAGGTCGATCCCTGCATTGGCAAAAGCTAATGCGGTGGCTTTGCCAATGCCACTGCTAGCTCCGGTAATTAATGCCGTTCGATTAAGGTTTGCGATCGAATTCATCTAGTCCAGGGAATATGCCCCAATGCGAGCAATTTGTAAATATTTGTTACGGATTTATCATAACACTGATTTGAACTGCTAGTAATTATTCATTAAACACACCCATCTGGCGGAATTTATCATATCGTAGCGATCTTAGTTCCGTTGGCTTGAGTAGTTGCAAGGCTTGAATATTCTTCAAAATTGCTTCCTTCAACACATCTGCTGCCTTAACGGGATCGGCATGGGCGGCACCGAGTGGTTCGGGCAATATTTGGTCGAGAATGCCGAGATTTTTTAAATCCTTAGCAGTAATTTTTAATACTTCTGCGGCTTGAGGAGCCTTACCGGCATCTTTCCACAGAATCGAAGCGCAAGCTTCGGGACTAGCAACATAATAAACTGCGTGCTCGAACATCATCAACCTGTCACCTACACCAATCCCTAATGCACCACCAGATCCACCTTCGCCGATAACCGTACAAATAATCGGCACATCGAGTCGAAACATCTCGCGCAGATTATATGCGATCGCTTCACCCTGACCTAATTCTTCTGCTTCTAGTCCCGCCCAAGCCCCCGGCGTATCGATAAATGTAATAATTGGCATTCCAAAACGATTGGCGTGTTCCATCAACCGCATTGCCTTGCGATACCCGCCTGGAGCAGCCATGCCAAAATTGCGGGCGACGTTATCTTTAGTATCCCGCCCTTTTTGATGCCCCAGCAATACTACTGGAATTCCAGCTAATTTACCCACACCACCAACTAGAGCCGGATCGTCTTTGCCGCGTCTGTCCCCATGCAATTCGATCCATTCATCACAGATTGCCTGAATGTAGTCGAGCGTACTGGGACGACGAGGATGACGGGCAAGTTGGAGCTGTTGCGCTGGGGTGAGAGTGCTAAATATTTCATCACGAAGTTGCACGTATTTTGTCTCCAACTGTCCGATCTGACTGGAGATATCGACGCTGCTTTCTTCTGCAAGTTCGCGAATTTTATCAATTCGTTCTTGCAATTCCGCCAACGGCTTTTCAAATTCGAGTAAAAAGGGCTTTTTTTCCGTGGGAGCAGGCATCTAATAAATTATGAATGATGAATTATAAATTATGAATTCACTCCCCCTCTCTCGCTAAATTCCCATCCTTGGAGCGAAAAGTGCAGTCTTGGGGTTTCCCCAAGTGAAGCACCTTTTCAAGACAGCGATGCGCGCTCGTCGGGTTTCCCGACGTAAAAAGCGCATCAAGACAGGGGTGCCCGACAGGGCGGGGTGGGTTCCGAATTAGGGATTCCGGTTTAGAGATGGGTTCCAAAATTAGGGCTAGATTCTAGCCCCCAACAAAAGACAGCAACGGACGAAAGCCATGCTTGACAGAGGCTTGACCGATTTGATCCATCTTCTCGATCGTAATCTGATTGCGACCCCACGAGAAGTTAGTATGCCATTTTTCGAATTCTAAAAGCATCGCCTCGGCAAAACAAGCAAATAGTTGGCGGCCGGGAATATCCATCGCCACGATATTCATGATTTTCCAGTCGATGTCGAGCGAATGCTCGACGATGCCACCGTTCATCACGTAAACTCCTGGTGATTGAATTTTTGTTCCCAGATTTTTAGGATAACCGCCATCGATTAACAGACAAGGTTGTTTGAGTTTGGTGGCATCGATTTCCACCCCTTTGGGCATACTTGCCACCCACACGACGATATCCGCTTGGGGCAATGCTTCCTCCATCGATAGAATTTTGCCGCGTCCTAGCTCGGATTGGAGCTGTTGAAGCCGCTCTTGATTGCGCGCGACCAAAAGTAAGTCAGTGAGATCTGTGCGCGCGTCCAGCCAGCGACAGACAGCACTACCGATATCGCCAGTCGCACCGACAACCGCAACAGTAGCTTTGCTCAAGTCGATCCCAAGTTTGGCAGCGCCATCTTCTACCTGCCGACAAATAATGTAGGCTGTATGCGTATTTCCGGTGGTAAATTTGTCAAAATCTAATTCGATATTCCGCACTTGCTTATTTTGATGGAGATCGAATTCTTCAAAGATAATCGACGAAAATCCACCTAGCGCGGTAATATTAATGCCTTGCTTTTGAGCGTGAGCCATCGCATTGAGAATCTTGCGGATGGCAGCTTTAATTCGCCGCGTCGCCAACATCTCTGGCAAAAAACACGATTCGACATAGTAGCCTTCGATCTGTTGTCCGGTGACACTCGTGACCTTAATATGGTCTACTGTCTGTGGTGGGGCACTGCACCAAAAGTCCAGCCCTTGGTCGGCGTATTCGGGAAAGCCTAAGTCTTTTGCGACGGCTTGGGCGTGTTCTAAACTGGTAAGGTGACCGATAAGACCAAACATGAAGATATTGCCAGTGGTGCCTGTCGAGCAGGGATGGGGGAATGAGATGATAGAAAGACTCGATCGTTCTCTTTACACAATAGTACAAAATTGGAACGAGGGATCGGTTATTGGTTATTGCCTACACCGATCGGATTATCCTGATAATCTCTAGAATATTACTCGTGAGAGTATTTTTACAAATTTTCTTGGATTGTCATCCGCTGGATCGATGCTGGCCTTAACCCCTAATTCCTAACCCTTAACTCCATGATTCGGCTGCGTCAGATTAATTGGACTCCTTATTCTCCCTATTTGTTTCTCGCGCCTGCATTGTTATTGCTGGGATTGACGGTATTTTTGCCAGCAGTGCAGGCTTTCTATCTGAGCTTTACCAATTACGATCCGATCGCGGGGACGGCAAATTGGCAAGGATTGACAAATTTCGATCGATTGTTAAAAGATGAAATCTTTTGGCAGACAATTAGAAATACGGTGGTGTATCTTTGTGGTGTCGTACCAGTGTTGGTATTTGCACCACTATTGCTGGCAATTGCCGTTAACCAGAAATTAACCGGGATGAGCTTCTTTCGAGCGGCTTATTATGTCCCAGTGATTATTTCGATGGTAGTGGCGGGGATTGCCTGGAAGTTTATCTATGCGGAGAATGGTTTGCTCGATCGGCTTTTGCAAGTTGTTGGCATTTCCGGATTACCCTGGCTAACGAGTCCGAGCTTGGCATTATTTAGTGTGATGTTGGTGACGATTTGGAAGGGATTGGGTTATTACATGACAATTTATTTAGCAGGGTTGCAATCGATTCCGGCCGATCTTTATGAAGCTGCGGCGATCGATGGTTCGGATAGTTTTACCAAACATTGGGATATTACGATTCCGTTGATGCGTCCTTATATGTTATTGGTCGCGGTAATTTCGGCGATCGCGGCCACCAAAATATTTGAAGAAGTCTATGTCATGACCCAAGGTGGGCCGAGAAACAGTTCTAAAACAGTCGTTTATTATCTCTACCAGCAAGGTTTTGGTTCGACCGATCCCGATTTGAGTTATGCTTGTACGATCGGATTGGTATTGTTTCTCATCATTTTCATTCTCTCGCTCATCAATCTCAAACTTTCTCAAACCAACGTTAATATTCCTAAGTAGCTCTTTGTAATTCTCCGATTTAAAAGCAATGGCAACTGTTGTCGATGTCCGTGAATGTGCTCTTTATGATTGTGGAATCATCGATTATCAAACTGCTTGGATCTGGCAAAAATCTCTGCAACAAGCCCGAATTGACGACCCGAGTATCGCCGATGCATTAGTCATCCTCGAACATCCACCTGTTTATACGCTCGGTACTGGAGCTAGTTTGGAATTTCTCAAATTCGACCATCAACAAGCTGAATATGAATTATATCGCGTCGAACGTGGTGGCGAAGTAACCTATCATTGTCCCGGTCAAATTATCGGTTATCCAATTCTCAATCTACGTTATTACCGCCAAGACTTACACTGGTATTTACGCCAACTAGAAGAGGTAATTATTCGAGTTTTAGCGTTAAATAACTTAACCGGAAACCGCATCGATGGCTTAACTGGTGTATGGGTAGACGGTCGCAAAATTGCAGCGATCGGGATTAAAGTTACTAAGTGGGTGAGTATGCATGGTTTTGCACTTAATGTAAATCCAGATCTGAGTGGATTCGAGCGGATCGTGCCCTGTGGTATCCGAGATCGAGCTGTTACGAGTATGGCTGAGTTTATTCCAAATATCCACACAGATCTAGTACGATCGCAGATCGCTCTAGCATTTGCTGAAGTATTTCAGGTAAACCTAACACGGGTCGATGAAAAGATCGCTAGTTAAAATTGTATTCTAGCTTTTTCGATTATCCCTGCGACCACTAAACGAGCGAGCGAGCGTACTAAATGATTAACCTAAGTTCGGGAGAAGAGGAGCCTGGAGACTGAATATCTTAGTCCGCGAAGGCGGACTTCGGACTACTAGCACCGATTTCAATCGAGTGCGGTACTTGAACGAAGTAAATATCCTTAACCCGTTGACGTAAGGAGAAACTCACGTTAACTAGACAATACTTGCTTCTAAAGCGACGACATCAGGAATCAAGAGAATATCGTGGTTGCGAGCGATCAGTCCTGATGCTTCCATTTTGGTAAGCACCCGCGTTACGGTTTCTCTTGCCAAGCCGCTCATACTACTAAGTTCGCGGTGAGGAAGGTTGGGAATCTCAACACCTTTACCCACAGTTTTTCCCTGTCCTTCTACCAAAAATAATAAGGTATCGGCAACGCGCGAAGCACTATTTGATTCGCGTAATCGTAAGCGACGATTGACTTGGCGTAGTCGGCGCGCCATCAGTTGTGCGAGGCGCATTCCAGCTAGTGGCTCGACTTTGAGTAGCCGGACGAAATCTTCAGCGGGAATATTCACAATCGTCGCAGGTGTCAAACTCAGGACATCCGTAGAACGTGGCGCTTGTTCTAATGCTGCCATCTCACCGACGATCTCACCTCTCCCGACGATATTTAGGGTGATTTCTCGTCCTTCAGCATTATAAGTCCGAATTTTGAGCCAGCCACTGAGGACAAAATAGACCGAACCGCCCCAATCGTTTTCTAGTAAGATCGTCTGATTGGCAGGGTGATTGCGAATTGCCGCATGGACGAGTGCTGGAGCGACAGCAGATTCTGGTAATTCACTCAGAAAAGGTACTGAAGCCATTGCTTCTCGGACAGATAAATTTTGGGTTTGAACGTTGCTGTGTCTATTTTCCATGCTATCGACTCAATACTCTAAAGGTGAATAAGCTAGTCAGTGCGGCGATCTTCATCCGCAACCGTTGGCGTTCGTGTTTGTGATGCGTTGCGTTTCTTCGTAGCATTCGCTTTGCCTGTGGCAGCACGGCACGAAAATTATCGTTCCTTGCGATCGCATAGATGTTGTCGCTAAACTCGCTTATGGGTATCGATCGTGTCATCTACTAAAAGAGTGTTAGTCCGCTAACGTATCCTTCATCTGTCGATCGATAGCTGTAGTTTCAGTCAATGATGACTTAATTATTATGCCCGCAAATAGCCGATTCCCACCACTTGAGATTGTGAATTTACCTAACTAACCACACTTTCGCAACCGCTCGTTTTACCGTCTTTAGCTCGCGCTCTGAAAAATATGAACTTACCCAATTGGATTACACTTTCGCGCCTACTCGGATTACCGATCGTGGTTTATTGCATGTATGGCGATAGCACAAACGAGCGCTGGATTGGTTTCGGAGTTTTTTTAGTTGCTGCTGCGACCGATTGGTTGGATGGCTATCTCGCACGCAAGTTAGATCTGGTTACCGATCTCGGCAAATTTCTCGATCCGTTAGTAGATAAGTTACTCGTGCTAATCCCACTACTAGTCGCGATCGATCTGCATCTAGTTCCGGCTGTGGGTGTATGTTTGATTCTAACTCGCGAACTGACGATTGCAGGTTGGCGCGTCGGCAAATCGCAAATTAGCGGGGCAAATATCTGGGGTAAGCTGAAAACGATCGGTCAAATCGTCGCAATTGCCATCCTAATCGCGCCATTATCGCTAGCAAATTGGCATCAATATGGCTTAATCGCTTTTTGGATCGCTGTCGCGCTGACCCTAATATCTGGTTTAATTTATCTACTCCCTACGCGCACAGAGTCTGTCAATCATTAATCGCTCGTTGTCGGCACAACGCCCGATTTTTTACGTGACTAAAATAAATTCAGTCAATTTGCTAGTCGTGAAATACTATATCGATCTAATCTTTTTTGACAGCAACGACAACCGCTAATTCACTGAAAAATCCATTTGACACATTACTATATATTACGAGATATCAACCTAACTCAAAGTTGCCAATGATAATAATAATGTCTTTAGTTCTATTTTTAAAAATGTAGCTGAGCATGAATTTAACAAAGCGTTGTATTGCAGAATTTTTTGGAACATTTTGGCTAGTTGTCGGTGGCTGTGGCAGTGCGGTACTTGCAGCAGCTTATTCGGAGATTAATACTCAAGGAAGCTCGAATACTCAAGCAGCCGCCACCGCTTCTTTAGGAATCGGTACTCTAGGCGTATCGATCGCGTTCGGTTTGACTGTATTGACAATGGCATACGCGATCGGACATATCTCAGGTTGTCACCTCAATCCGGCCGTCTCCTTCGGTTTATGGGCTGGTAAAAGATTTCCAGCATCAGATTTACTGCCTTATGTTCTCGCACAAGTCGGGGGTGCGATCCTGGCGGCACTGTTAATCTACCTAGTGGCGACGGGCAAGACTGGATACGCATTAACTGGCAGTGGCCCGCTAGCGACAAATGGGTTTGGCGACCACTCACCCCAACGCTATAGCTTATTTGCCTGCTTCCTCACTGAAGTCGTGATGACATTTATGTTCCTCATGGTTATCTTAGGTGCTACCGATCGTAGAGCACCTCAAGGTTTTGCACCAATCGCCATCGGTTTGATGCTAACACTGATTCATCTAATAAGTATTCCGGTTACCAATACCTCGGTCAATCCGGCTAGGAGTACTGGCCCTGCCTTAATCGTTGGATTATTTGGTAGAACCGAATTATTCGGTCAGGTGTGGCTATTTTGGGTAGCGCCAATTCTCGGTGCGATCGCGGCAGGATTTTTCTACAACACGATCTTTGAAGCTGCTCCAGCCGATCTCAAGGCTGAATGCGAACTCAGCGGTAACTTGTAAGTCCTAATTTTTTCACACTGGTAAATTAGGTGGCTGAGTAAACTTTACTCAGCCATTTTTATTGCATGGTGACAGACAAATACTTCCGCCGCCGCTCGATCGACGATTTTTCCATCTAAAGTCGCGATCGTTAGTGCGTCCAATATTTGGCGGTATTGCGGCCCCGGCTTGTAGCCCAATTGACGCAGGTCGTCACCTGTTAATGGCGGTTGAATGTTCGTCCAAACAGTCAAATATCGCCAAACTTGGCGGCGAACGATCGAATTGTGGCGACAGCGTACGGCAATTAAAATTAGGGTCGCTCGATCGTACTGTTTTAGCAAGCCAACTACTTGACTGGGACGCTCGAATGTAGGCACTAGTTCGATTACCGACGACTCAGCAGCAGCTAAATTTTGTAGCCTTGTAATACTGTCGGCTGGAAGTTGGAGATTTTTGGCTACTTGTGGGCGATATGCTGGTGCTAGTGCAGCCAAGAGCGCTTCCAACCGCAGTTGCCAGTGGACGATGTGCTGGTGAGGATCGAATCTACGCAAACACCGTTCTAGCAAGCGTAATTGCTGCAATAAGTCTCGATCTAGTTTGAGCGTGGCATGAATACATTGCAACGCACCTAAATTATCGAGCAACTCTAGAGCTGGTTGCCAATAGGCAGCTTGGAGCAAGTGTTTTAATTCGGTTTTGAGCCGAGTTTGGAGTGCGGGGGTTTTCTGATTTTCTTGGACGGTTCGATCGTAAACGCCACTAGTTATCGCATACCGAATATATGCTTCGGTTTGCAGCTCGAGCTGAAAGCCCAACCTTATTGCAAATCGCACGCCGCGATAAATGCGGGTCGGATCTTCAATAAAACTATTGGGATGCAAAACGCGAATCTGTTTGGTTTGTAAATCTTCTAAGCCGCCAAAAAAATCGAGAAGTGTCGCTGAGTTATTCCCTATCATGGATCGATCTGGTGTCAACCTCAGCGCCAGCGCATTGATCGTAAAATCTCGACGATACAAGTCTTGGCGAATCGAACTCGATTCCACTTCGGGATTTGCGGCTGGGTAAGGATAAAATTCAGTTCTTGCGGTGGCAATATCGACCCACAACGAGTCAAATTCCGGATCTTTGTGCCAGAGCAATGCCGCCGTTTGAAATGCCCCATGGACATCTAATCTTGCGGCTGGGTAAAGTTGTTGGAGCGCAGTTGCCAGTTCCACCCCTGCCCCAACATCTGCAGCTCGATCGAAACCATCGACTACCAAATCGATATCTTTAATTAATAAATTATCCCGATCCGCTGCTAATAATAAATCCCGCACGGCACCGCCCACTAAATAGAGCTGCCAACCACGCTGTGCGGCAGCTCGTGCGGCTTGCCGTAGTAGCGACCACAATTTTGGTGCGAGTTTGGCTTCTAGTTGTTGCAGATTCAAATTACTCACAGCTGCACTTGATTGCGGAGGATTGCCCGGCGCTGTACTTTGGCTGCGCTGCTGATGTAATTCTCGCAACACATCCGTGCGCGTCACGATGCCGACTAATCGATCTTCTGCTAATACTGGCAACCTGCCAAGATCGTAAGTTACCATTGTCGCCTCAATTTGGGACAGTGGGGTATCAGGGGTAATTGTTTTCACACTAGTTGTCATATAACCTGTAACAGGTGCATGACTGAAACCATGATGCAAGGCAATGTCTAAATCTCGACGTGAAATGATGCCGATTAAATTGTCTCGTTCGTCGACGACCGGTAAACCGGAGTGACCATAACGTAATAGAATCCGTTGTGCATCGGCAATCGTAATGTTCGGGCGAATCGTGCGGATGGGGGTAGACATCACATCCCGAGCGCTCAGCGGCTGGGGCAGGGCAGTTTGGATCCGCTCTAGCAATTGGCGGAGAATCTCGCCCGAGTCTACTCCACGCATATTTACAGATGCGGCTCGTGCATGACCGCCACCACCTAATGGCTGGAATAAGTCATGGAGATCGACACTAGGAATTTGCGATCGACCCACGATTGTCAATCTAAGTTCGCCTTCACTCGTGGGATATTCATGAAATAACAATAAAGCATCGATCTCCATGAGCGATCGAATCTGTGTCGCCAAACTCGATAAACCCGGTACGAATCGATCGGTTTTTAGCTTTACCCAAGCAATGGTCTCGCCGCGAATAGATACAGACTCAATGGCTGCTAGTGCCGTCTGCAACAACTGCTGTAACTGGGGCGATAATCCTGGAGCGATATAATCACTAATAACTGATAAATTGGCACCTTGCTGCATCAGCCATCCTAGTGCGAGCGCATCCCGCGCGGTGCTCATTTCAAAAGTTAACGAGCCAGTATCGACATGGATACCCAAAGCCATCACAGTTGCTTCAGCAGTGGTTAGAACGATCTGTGCCTGTTGTAATTTCTCGACGATGATGGTCGTGCTAGCGCCGACAGGTTCGATCGATACCTGTGTTGCGGGAATATCCGTGGTTTGGTGATGGTGGTCGTAAACGACAATTGCCGCTAAATCGGCTAAATCCAACCATTCCGCCGCCTTTCCCAATCGATCGCGCTGTTGGGTATCAACGATGTGCAGCGATCGAATTTGAGCTGGATTTACCGCCCGTCGTTCGATCGTGCGATACTCATCCCGATAAAGAGCCAAGAAATCCTGAACCGTTGGGTGTGCGCCACCAGGCAAGACGATTTTGCTCCCTGGTAACAGCAGTGTTAGTCCTACTGCCGCTCCAAGTGTGTCAAAATCTGCTGTAGTGTGGCACAGAATTAAATCCATCATCGCTCGCCCAGGTAAATCGAGCGCCGTCTCAGTCAATAGCTAACGACTGGTGCGTTTGTCTAGATCGCGGCGTTGTCGATCGCGCCAACCAGATACAGTTAGATAGATTACCCCCAAGGTGACAATGATGAGTAAGCCAAATGCAGTACCGCCCAAAATTCGAATCAGTGAAGTGTCCATCGATCGCTAAAAAGATTATCTAGTTAATTGTACCAAATCCGATTTGGCCTTTCCTACAAAATCTCTCACCATCACTGGCAGGCGCTCGCGGAATAAGGTGACATCACCTTTATGGAAATGAGTAAATCTTCAATGTAGTTATTATTACTCAACGAGCGAATCAAACAGATGAAAAATATTCGGAACATGTTAATGGGCTTAGCCATATTGCCGCTAACTATTGGCTATTGTGGGGGGGATGCGCAAGCTTCTCAAGTTGCCAGTCAGTGGTATTTTGGTAAGTGGAATTGCTCGATCGATGGTAGACCTGCAAAAATGCAGTGGCTGGTAGTAGATGATTCCCAAACTTCTTGTAGTGGTGAGGTTTGCAGCAGTTCGTCTGGTGTTAAGGTAGTCGGCAGATTTAGCGATAATGGCAGTGCATGGGTGCCTCTATCCAAACGTTATTTGCAGGGTAATGAGTTTGGGATGCGTTATCTAGGCAAAGAACAAGATAATTGGATGTTGCGTTACAATCCTAAATCTAAAGTTGCTGATGGTTGGACGACATGGAGAGGTAATCGTTATCCGTTACAATGTACTCTCCAAAGTAAATGACGATCGAATGAATCAATCTTAGATAAATTCAGAACCACTTTGGTTGTTGTTGGCAAATGACGAGCGATGATTTTTTGGATGGATTCCCAACCTTGAATAAAGATCGAGCGCGTGTATTTGCTAGAGACTACACAGACAGGGGTATTTTAGATCGGGTTGAGATATGCCGATCGAGCGTAGTCCTCCATCCTCCCTTACACTAGAAAAAGTAGATTAAAATAGATCTCTCGATCGATTACTGTTAATTTCTCCTTATGTTCGACCAATTAGCCGAAAGTTTAGAATCAGCCTGGGTAAAACTGCGCGGAAAAGACAAAATTAAGTCTTCCAACATTCAAGATGCCCTGAAGGAAGTCCGACGCGCGCTGCTTTCGGCTGATGTAAACGTCCAAGTGGTTACAAATTTCATCAAGGAGGTCGAAATTAAAGCACAAGGGGCAAATGTGCTGTCGGGAGTCCGCCCCGAACAACAATTTATCAAAATTGTCTACGACGAATTGGCCAAAACGATGGGGGAAACCAATAGTCCCCTAGCTGAAGCAGCCGAAAAACCTACTGTAATCTTGATGGCAGGCTTACAAGGGGCGGGGAAAACAACCGCTACCGCCAAGCTCGCATTGCATCTACGGAAAGAAAATCGTACCACCCTGATGGTGGCAACTGACGTATATCGTCCAGCTGCGATCGATCAGCTCATCACGCTAGGCCAGCAAATCGACGTACCAGTCTTCGATATGGGTACCGATGCAAATCCCGTCGAAATCGCCCGTCAAGGTATCGCCAAGGCGCGGGAACTAGGTGTAGATGTAGTAATCGTCGATACTGCCGGACGCTTGCAGATCGACGATCGGATGATGACCGAATTAGCCGATGTCAAAGCAGCAATTGGGCCGCATGAAGTCCTGCTGGTAGTGGATTCGGCGATCGGGCAAGAAGCCGCGAATGTTACGATGACATTTAACGATCGGATCGGCATTACTGGGGCGATTCTCACGAAATTAGATGGTGATACGCGTGGTGGTGCCGCGCTCTCGGTGCGCGCGATTTCGGGTAAACCGATTAAATTCGTCGGTGTCGGTGAAAAAGTTGAGGCACTCCAACCATTTTATCCAGAACGGATGGCATCGCGGATTTTAGGCATGGGTGACGTACTCACTCTTGTGGAGAAAGCGCAAGAGGAAATCGACATCGCTGATGCCGCTAAATTAACCGAGAAAATCCTCGAAGCCAAATTTGACTTCAATGACTTCATCAAACAGATGCGGTTGTTAAAAAATATGGGTTCGCTCGGCGGTTTGCTGAAAATGATTCCAGGCATGGGGAAAATGTCCGATAGTCAGTTGAAGCAGGGTGAAGACAAACTCAAACAGGCTGAAGCGATGATTCAGTCGATGACAAAGGAAGAACGCGCAAATCCCGAATTGTTATCGAGTACACCCAGCCGCCGCCGCCGGATTGCTAAAGGGTGCGGTTTTCCAGAAAAAGATGTGAATAATCTGATTGCCGAATTTACGCGGATGCGGAGCATGATGCAACAGATGAGTATGGGCAATTTCCCTGGGATGGGTGGCGGCGGACGAGGTGGACAGCAGCAAGGTGCACCAGCGAAAGTTAAAAAGAAGAAGAAAGGTTTCGGCACTCTCTAAGTCAATTTTCTGCCGATATTTATTTAACATCAGTCTCCAATGGGGCGCGCCGCAGGAAGGATGATAGAAACAGTTAGAGGGGGCTTAGTTCTAATCAGCGGCGAAAAAGCTGGAACCATCTCACCGACTCTAGTTTAACATGAGTTCGGGTTAAGAAAAACAGAGCAAATTGTTTTCCAGGACGATTCCTGGCTTATTGGGTTGATTGCTTATTGCCCTCAACCTACACAGAATGTTAACAAAGCAGTTAACGGCAGAGTGATGTCGGGAGTGCTCGATCTGAGAAATATTCGGCGTTGCTGAATTTTTATCGTAGATCTATCATCGCATTACTCTAGTAGCATTCCCGATCGCCAGTAAAGCCACCCCTACATCAGCAAATACCGCCTCCCACATCGTAGCAAAACCAAAGATCCCAAATACGATAACTATCCCCTTAACTGCCAAAGCCAAGACAATATTCTGCCAGACAATTTGTCGAGTTTTATGACTTATTTGAATAACTTCAGCTAACTTTGCAGGTGAATCATTCATGATTACTACATCAGCAGTTTCGATCGCGGCATCGCTACCCAGTCCCCCCATCGCCACGCCGACATCCGCACGGGCAATCATCGGTGCATCGTTAATCCCATCACCAACGACCATCACTCGATGTTTACCGCCAGCATGGGCGATAATCTCTTCTAATGCAGATAGTTTGTTTTCAGGGAGTAATTCGGCTTGATAGTCATCCAAACCTAACTCCTGACTGATTTCGGCAGCAACAGCTTGACAATCTCCAGTCAACATCACTGTGCGGATAATGCCTAATTTCTTGAGGTTAGCAATTGCCACCAGTGCATCTGGCTTAAGTTCGTCGGCAATTTTGAGATAACCTGCATACTTACCATCGACAGCTACGTAGACGACTGTGCCGTTAACTTTGGGTATTTGGTGATTACTTCGTTCTTTAGCTAAAAATCGATCGTTCCCAGCAATAATAACTCGTCCGTCGATCTTGGCACGAACGCCATATCCAGCCAGTTCCTGATAATCTGCGACTATAGATCGATCGATTTTCTGTCCGTAAGCTTGTTGAATCGAAATCGCGATCGGATGTTGAGATTGTGATTCGACTTGGGCGGCTAATTCTAATAATTCCTCGCGGGAAAACCCATTAACAGGGAAAATATCGGTAACTTTAAATACTCCGTGAGTTAACGTCCCAGTCTTATCGAATACGACTGTTTTAACCTGAGTGAGCGTATCAAGATAAGTGGAACCTTTAATTAAAATTCCGCGTTTAGCCGCACCACCAATTCCACCAAAGTATCCCAAGGGAATACTAATTACCAGCCCACAGGGACAGGAAATTACCAATAAGATTAAAGCGCGATAAACCCAATCAAAGCGATCGGCTCCAGCAACAAAGAATGGCGGGATTATCGCGATTGCGAGTGAGAGAAAAACAACAATCGGGGTATAGGTTCTAGCAAAAGTTGTAATAAATTTTTGCGTTGCGGCTTTCTTCTGACTGGCATTTTCGACTAGTTCTAAAATTCGCGAAATCGATGATTGTGCGAAGATCTTGCTGACTCTAACTGTTAACGCGCCAGCTTGATTGATGGTACCAGCTAAAACCATTTTTCCAGGTGAGATCGATCGCGGTATCGACTCTCCCGTCAAAGCTGATGTATCGATATAAGAATTGCCCTCGATTACTTCGCCATCTAGTGGGACTTTTTCCCCTGGCTTAATTAGGATTAGATCGCCAACATTAACTCGATCGGGAGCCACAGTTACAAGTTCGTTACCACTAATGAGATTAGCTCGATCGGGTCTGATTTCTAGTAGCGATCGAATCGATCGCCGCGAATTATTAACAGCATAATCTTGACACAATTCACCAACACGGTAGAATAACATGACCCCTACTGCTTCAGGCAACTGATGGATCGCTAATGCACCGAGTGTCGCGATCGTCATCAAAAAAGTTTCATCAAAAAAGCTACCACGAATGATATTTCGTCCCGCACTCGTTAATACTTGCCAACCACTGAGAAGATAAGCAGAAATAAAGATTGAATACTCGCCAATACCCTGGAAATTTTGCTGTAATGGTTGCTGCCAAATCATGCCAATAGCAAGCAATCCACTGACAATCCCAATTAATAATAATTCGCGCTGAAAATCGAACTCATCCTCTCCATGACTGTGCCCTTCATGGTCGTCATGACTGTGACTATGTTGGTGTTGGTGCTCATCATGTCCATCGTGACCTTGTTGATGGTCATCATGACTACTATGCTGCCGATCGTCTTCACGGTCGTCGTCACAACTACAGCATGAATTGCGATCTTTTGGCATCACTTCGATATTATTAACTTCGACTACATTCTAACTCCAAACAATGATTTTCTGGTGCGACCTCAACCAAGCTGCAATTTAAATTATTGGCTCGATCCGCTCCATTTTTAGATGTTACGATAATCATTATCAAAACTCGATCGATATTGTCGGTTTTATACTAGTCCAGCAATTAAATTAATACTCATCGCCACGATCGCGGTATTAAAGTAAAAAGCTAAAATTCCGTGGAGCGTACACAACTTTCTAAACTTGCGGGAATTGATATCCACATCTGCGACTTGAGCTGTCATCCCGAGTACGAAGGAAAAGTACATAAAATCCCAGTAGTCTGGATTGTCTTCAGTCGGAAATGCCAAGCTAGCAGGAGCATCTGGATGTAAAATCAGTGCCACATAATAATCGTGGGCATAGTGGAGCGCAAACATCGTATGCACGAGCAGCCACGAGCAGACTACGGTTAATGTTGCCAAGCCAACATGCAAAGTGAGTAATTGCGGCCCCAGATTCTCGGTATCTTTAAGCATATACACAATTGCAAGTAAACTCACACTACTACCGAGCGTGCCACCCAAGAGAATTCGCCACCGACTCTCATTATTCATCTCTGCTCGTCGGCGCATGATGTGATGATCTGCTTGATTCATCATCACCACTGCTAAACCCATAAACACGATCGCGCCAACATCCCAACAAATAATCCCCCGTAAGGGTAATCGCCAACCATGAGGTAATAATAGTGCGACTAGTAGTGCAATGCCGATCGCGATCCATAGTCGGTAGCGCGGATCGTAATGATATTGTCGTTTCAAGTAATTCATACCGAGTTAGAACTGAGGCGATCGCCGACAAGCCGATTTTGTTAACTTGGTTTGTCTGAGTTCGATTAGCATAACTAGTTTTCATCACTCTACAAACCCCATATTGGGAGATTTTTGGCGATTTCTAAAATGCTATTACGGTAAAATGTAGCAGTTAGATCCGGCGTGGTACCTCATATGTCATCAGATCGTAAGCCATGCGCGTCTTAGGGAAAATTGCCCTAGCCGACTGTAATAAATCCTCTAACTCGATCGCATTTCCTGGCGCATAGCGGGGACTAAAGTGAGTGAGGATTAATTCTTTGACTCCCGCACCTAAAGCCACTTGTGCCGCCATTGTCGAAGTAGAATGCAGCCGATCGAAGGCCATCTCCGCATCTTCATGTGCAAAGGTAGATTCGTGAATCAACAGATCCGCATCTCGAGCTAACTCGACAGAGTTGTCGCAATAAACCGTATCGGTACAATACACAAATTTCCGGCCGATTTCATCTTCACCACACAAATCCCGACCGTTAATCACTCGACCATCGGCTAATGTTACCGTCTCACCATTTTTTAACTTGCCGTAAATCGGCCCTGAAGGTATCCCTAATTCTTTGGCCTGCTCTAGATTAAATCTGCCAGTTCGATCGGCTTCAGCGACGCGATAGCCATAGGCTGGAACCTTATGCTTGAGCGGAATACAAGTAACTGTAAAACCTTCTTCCTGATAAACTATTCCTGGCTCGATCGTATGTACCTTAATGGGATAATTAAAATGAGTATAGGAATATTTTTGACAAGCGCGGAGATATTCACTCAATCCGCTCGGGCCATAGATATCGATCCGATCGGGACTACCTGCCATCCCATAAGTAGCCAACAAACCCATCAAGCCAAAGATATGATCGCCGTGCAGGTGCGTGACAAAGATGCGGCGGATCTGACTGATTTTCACGTCACAGCGCAATAACTGATGCTGCGTGGCTTCACCGCAATCGAATAACCACACTTCCGCCCGTTGGGGGAGATTGAGTGCGATACTAGAAACATTGCGTGCCCTGGTGGGGACACCAGAAGAGGTACCAAGGAAGGTAATTTGCACGGTGCTCGATCTTTGTGATGGGTGATACTCAATTATAAGGGATAGGGGATAGGGGATAGGGGATTGAGGCTGGGTGGACGGTGAACGATCGATCGGATTTGTAAAAGCAGGTTGATGCAAATAACTATCGATTCCTCCCGATAATTTCCCAACAACATCTGCCATCAGCAAAAATATTTTAAATAGATAACCGATCGTCAAGCGTCATGAGCGAACATACAATTAGTCCGGCTGTAATTACTGGAATTATTCCCGACTCGATCGCGGCAGAAGTTGGATTTTCTCCTGGCGATCGCTTGGTAAAAATTAACGGTCAACGACCGCGCGATCTGATCGATTATCAATTTTTGTGTGCGGATGAAGTTCTAGATTTAGAAGTCTTAGACGATCGCGGCAAGTCCCACCGGATGGAGATCGAGAAGGACTACGATGAGGATTTGGGCTTAGAATTTGAGTCGGCTTTATTCGATGGCTTGATTCAGTGCAATAATAAATGTCCATTTTGCTTTATCGATCAGCAACCGCCCGGTAAACGCGAATCTTTATATCTAAAAGATGATGATTATCGGTTGAGTTTTTTATACGGTAGCTATCTGACTTTAACTAATTTAAGTACTAAAGAATGGGAGCGGATCGCTCAAATGCGGCTGTCGCCACTATATGTGTCCGTCCATGCCACCGAACCGGAAATTCGATCGCAATTACTCAAAAATAATCGCGCGGGACAAATCCTCGACCAGTTGCGCTGGTTCCAATCGCATCGCCTGGAAATCCACGCCCAGGTGGTCTTGTGCCCTGGCATTAACGATGGTGAGCATCTCGATCGCACCTTACGGGATTTAGCAAGTTTCCATCACGGCGAAGTCCCCACCGTCGCTTCCGTCGCTGTCGTCCCCGTCGGCTTGACGCGGTTTCGTCCCAATCTAACCGAGTTAACTCCAGTAACTCCGACAACTGCTGGAATGGTTATCGATCGGGTTGAGGCGTTACAACACGAATTTCAGCAGCAACTCGGCTCGACCTTCGCATGGTTGGCCGACGAATGGTATTTGATTGCCGGTCGAGAATTACCGCCGAGCGTATATTATGAAGATTATCCCCAATTGGGGAATGGGGTCGGATCGATTCGCCGCTTCCTAGATGAATTTTCTGAAGAAATCGAGGCATGGGAAGTTACCAAAATTACTCCGCCACACAAGTGTACTTGGGTCGTTGGGAATGCCGTCGAAAATGCGTTTCAACCTATTGTGCGCCGATTGAATGAGATTTCAGGTCTCACAGTCAACTTAGTGGCTATTGCCAGTCAGTACTGGGGACAGCAGATGACCGTTACTGGTCTACTAACCGGACAAGATTTAATCAAAGAGCTACCAGGACGCGATTTAGGCGATCGCATCCTCATCCCCAGTGTAATGCTCAAACATGATGAAGCCAAATTTCTAGATGATGTGACGATCGAAGAGGTGTCCGCCACATTACAGATTCCGTTGATTCCTGTCAGTGGAATTCCGGACTTTTTGGATAAGTTAGGCGAAAATATGGGGATGCTAACTAGAGAATAATCGCAATCGTTTAAGAGTAGCATGGTGGTGTGGAGCGTGCGGAGCGATTCAGATTTTGAGAACCACAACTCAGGTGAGGAATGTTCGATCGAGCCATTGGCATCGAGACTGCCGCCAACGGCTTAGATTCGGAACATGCACCTCTATCGATCCAGTCAAGTAGAACAATCATTAATATCTAAAAGTGTTACAAACCATCTCAATATGCTAACTCCAAGCGCATTAATTCACATAATAGATCAGCAGATCGCCAGTCTCCGTGGCCCTAAAACTGTTAAAGAGCGCATCCATACCAATCTAGAAAGTTACACAGCCATGAGATTTCAATCAATATGCACGATCGTCGCACTCGGCTTGACTGGAGTGGCCAACATTAAAGCAGCAGGGGCAACATCGATCGATTTGGCAGATAATTATCAAAGCTCGAACTTTTTTGTCGATCGGCAATTGAAGACACAGGGGATCGACCTGGGTGAGACTAAAAATCGCGGGTTGGGACTCATCAGTAGTAAGCCGACAGTCGCGCAAACTACACCAGCTAACCCAGCTCCACCAGCTAACTCTAACCCATCTACACCACCCGCATCATCTGCGCCAACGGTAACACCGACAACAACCGCACCAACTGCGACACCAGATCCTGGCAATAGCAGAGGTAAAATTCAAAATAATCTCAATCTGCCAAAAACGGGTACCGAAGTTCAGATTGTCACCAATCGCGCATTAACGCTACAAGAGGCTGTAAACATTGCTTTTCGGACTAATCGTGATGTCCAAGCCGCTCGCTTGACAGTCAATCGAAGTCAAGCAGCAGTGCGAGAAGCGCAAGCCGCTCAAGCAATCCAAGTAGGATTGACCGGAACCCTGGCAAATTCTGGTAATCCACTAATCGTCGGTACTTCTGCGCCAGGGATAAATACCAACTCTACAGATATCAATGCCAGACTTCAAGCCACATACAATCTGCTCAACGCTGGTCGAGACGTGAGTAATGTCCGTGCTGCCGAATTCCAGGTAAATTTCGATCGATTGGATCTTCTGCGCGTCGAACAAGCGACTAGGACTAGCGTAGTAACTGCATACTACGATTTACAGGCGGCGGATTCAGCAGTCGTCATCAACCAAGCTGCTGTCAGAGATGCTACGCGCAGTTTGAGCGATGCTCAACTTCAAGAACGCGCGGGTGTCGGTACCAGATTTGACATCCTCCGCACTCAAGTACAACTTGCCACTGCCAACCAAGACCTGACCAATTCTCAAGGTCAACAACGCATCGCTCGCCGCAGAATCGCTCAGCTCCTCAGTGTCGATCAAAGTACTGAATTTACCGCTGCCGATCCCGTTCGAGAGTTAGGGACTTGGGGTTTGTCCCTCGAAGATAGTGTGGTCTTGGCATTTAAAAATCGACCCGAAGCCAAGCAACAATTAGTCCGTCGCAATATCAGCGAACAACAACAGATTGTCGCTGCCTCTGGTGATGCGGCTCAGGTGAGTCTGTTTACGAACTACAATATCGGCAAAAGTATCAGCACCTCAGCATCCGCCCAAGATAGTTATAGCCTGGGCGCACAATTGAGTTGGAACTTCTTCGATGGTGGGGCATCTGGCGCGCGCAGCACGCAGCAGCAGGTCAGCCAAGAAATCTTTGAGAATCAGTTTACATCAACTCGCAATCAAATTCGCTTTGAAGTCGAACAATCCTTCAACAATCTCGGTACCAATCAACGAAATATCATTACTTCGAGTCAAGCGCTCAGGCAAGCTGAAGAAAGTCTCAAATTGGCGCGGTTGCGCTTTCAGGCTGGGGTCGGCACTCAAACCGACGTGATCCAAGCGCAAACCGATCTCGCTCGCGCTCGTGGCAACCGGATTACCGCGATCGTCAATTACAATCGATCGCTATCGAGTTTGCGCATTGCTACCATCACTGGAGATTAGTCCGAACAGATCGAGCGAGTTGGCGTAGCTGCTTACACAAGCATTCTAAGCGAATTTGCATCGGCATGTTTACCAATGTGAATCGATCGCGATGAGTAGATTAGACCGTTAGGATTTAGGCAAGAGGTCTATTGGCATTGCCTAAATGTCCGCGATCGAAGAAAGCGCGGGGCTAGCTGTTCGCGTCGGAACTAGTGCTGAAGTATGACGGCTCACCGGACTGAGATAGGGGGACAATGCTAAGGGGTGTTGGGGATCTTGCAGTAAGGTGCGATCGCATCCCGCAAACAACTCTTGAGGGGTTTGAGCCTGACGCATCTGATGCAGAAATAACCCATCTGGATCGATGTGTTGCGCCACATAGTTTAAAAACATTTTCATATACCCTACCCGCGCCCGTTCTGGTACCGCAACGGGATTTTGCCATAGCTTATCGATATAAACTCTGACTTCGCCAAAGGTGGGAATCGAGATCGATTTTCCCAGCTGAGCTTGCCGAATTTGCCGAAAAATCCAGGGATTACCGATCGCCCACCGACCTACCATCACCCCAGCCGCCTTAGTTTGCCGTAAAACCTCGATCGCTTGAGTAGCAGACTGCACATTTCCATTAGCTAAAACGGGACAATTTGCTTCAGTTACAGCTTTACCAATTAGCTGATAATCTACCGCCCCACGATACATCTCCTTGACAGTGCGCCCATGTAAACTCACTAAGTCGATCTGATGACGATCGACCAGCTTTAGGATGTTGTCAAGGTCGCTATTATGCTCGAAACCCAGCCGCATCTTGACAGTTAATGGTAAATCGACTGCTTGACGCAATGCGCCCAAAATTCGATCGACCCGATCTGGATCTCGCAGCAAACCACCACCGACATTTTTGCGATAGACTCGAGGTGCTGGGCAACCTAAATTCAGGTCGATACCCGCAATATTGTAATTGCTCAACTCACGAGCGGTACTTACTAGCGCTGCAATATCTTCACCAATTAGCTGAGCAAAAACTGGGCGACCCGTATCGTTTTCAGTAATAGAAGACAGGATTTGTTTGTCTAGCCGCGAAGTTTCATGTACCCGAAAGAATTCTGTAAAAAAGTAGTCCGGCGCTCCATACTCAGCCACAACTTTCATGAACCACTGATTGGTAATATCCTGCATGGGGGCGAGGGCAGTCAGGGGGAGTTGGGGATTTTGAGCAGGCGGTAGGGGTGGCATGGAAATTAGGCACAGATGGATTTTGACTTCTATATCGGTGCGACTCTACAGTTTTCTTATAACTTTTCAGTACATCGCGAATCTTTAGTTTAACAAGATCGGCGATCTTAGTCGATCGATTGATTATTTAACTCCAGATCTAATTTATCAGCCAGATTTATTTCTAAAATGAGCATTATCGATCGCAAGTTGTAGAGCTTCATATATTGCGATCGATCGCAAAACTACCAACCCAAGGCTCTAGCACTTTGATAAAAGATAAAACTAGCCAGCCAAGCCAATCCGATCGACCAAGCAACAGATATTAGCGTAAACCTCCAACTTTTTGATTCGCTTTTTAAGACTGCTACCGTCGAAAGACAGGGTGTATATAGTAATGTAAATAGCATGAAACTATATGCCTGAACCCAATCGATTTGGGTGGCGATCGCGTGACTCAAACCGTCACCTTCAGCATGATAAATTACGGCCAGTCCACCCAAGACAATTTCCTTGGCGACAAAGCCAAAAATCAAGGCTACTGCCAATTGTGGATTGATACCGATCGGCTGTAAAAAGGGTTGAGTCGCCGTACCGATGATACCTGATAATGTTTGGGCACTAGCCGAGGGTACGTTGGTAGGGAAATTATTGAGAAACCAAATTGCAATTACGCCGAAGATAATAAACCGTCGCGACCAAAAGATAAAATGTTTGACCTCGCGCCACGAGCGCAACCAAATTTGTTTGATGGTTGGAAACCGATAAGGTGGTAGCTCTAACACGAATGGTTCTTTACTCGCAAATTTTCCCTTAAATAAAGCTGCGGTCAAAATCATCGCTGCAAAGCTGAGTAAGTAAAGACTAAAGATGACTACAGGCGCGACTTGGGGCGCAAATAAGGCCGTCGACATGAAAATAAATACATTCAACCGTGCCGAACACAGGGAAAATGGAATTACCATCATCGACAGTAATCGTAGCCCTGGCGAACGCATTACCCGCGTGCCCATAATAGCGGGGACATTGCAACCAAACCCCATCAGTGACATCACAAACGATCGCCCATCTAATCCCAATCGTTCCATAAAGGCATCCATCAAAAATGCCGATCGTGATAAATAGCCACTATCTTCGACAATTGCCATGCAGAAGAAGAAGAGAATAATTACTGGCACAAATGCAGTAACGGTACTAATCCCTTGATACAATCCGTCGATTAAAAAAGCCTTGAGAAATGGGTATACATTTGCCAGCACCGGCTCCAGGGCTGCTGTTTTAAACCAATCAAAGATATTACCCAGTAATTTCTGAACTGGTGTACCGATCGCATAGACGACCTGGAACATGGCAAACATGACACCGAAGAAAATCGGCAAACCAAAGACTGGGTGGAGTAAAACTCGATCGATTCGCGTAGTCAGGTTATCTTGCGATCGCTCGCGGACTTCGATCGTTTCCTGGAATAATGTCCCTAATTGGGTTGCCATCTGGCTGTCTGACAAAAATCGATCTTTCAATTCACCCACACGCACTGGCTCTGGATGCTGCTGGAGCGTCTGAGCGATCGTCGATACTGCGAGTTCGTAGCCATTGCCATACTTAGCACTGAGCGCCACCACCGGCATCCCTAGCCGTTCTGACAATCCGGCTAGATCCATCGATACCCCAAACTTGGGAGCCTCATCAGCCATATTCAGCAATAACACTGCTGGTAAATTGAGGTATTTAATTTGCAGTGCCAAACTCAACTGGCGATCGAGTTGGGTAGAGTTGAGAATAATTAGTACTAAATTTAGCGGAGTTTCTGCTAAAAACTCGCATACCACTGCCTCATCAGCAGAAAATCCCCGCAAATCATAAATCCCAGGTAAGTCAACGACCTCCGCTACTTCATTCCCTAGTTTTACTTTGGCAACCATCAGATCGACGGTAATACCCGGCCAGTTACCGATGCTGGCATGGGCACCTGTAAAGCGATTAAAAAATGTGGACTTACCCGTATTGGGCATTCCTAGTAGTGCGATCCGTTTCAAAATTTTTTAGACTCCTGGAATAACAGCCATGATTCTTACAGCCCGCGCTTCCCGACGACGGAGCATGACTTCAGTAGTCCCAATCCGAACGTGTAATGGCCCCGACAACCAGCCCCGTCGGATCATCTCAATTTGCCGACCATACCGAAAACCCAGTGCGTGTAGGCGCTGGTGCAATCCCGGTTCGTTTTCGAGTGAGGCAATAGTGGCAGTTTCCCCGGTCTCCAAGGAGTCGAGATTTTGCGTAGGCATATAAATGGCTGGAGCTTTAATGACTATTATTATCAACTCTATTGCAAGTAAATGTCAATTTATTAGGAAAAATGGATAGAGTTTAGCTATAATATTTATAGATCTTGCCAAACTCCTGCGATTTGCCCGATCGAATATCAATTATTACCCTGTAACAATCCCAATCCCTTTTCCCTCACTAATTTAGCTCGTTACCTCGATCGATCATCGCTACCTGTTCGATCGGGCCATCGAGCACCAATCGCTCGGCAATCCCCCCCACGCGCACCCCATAAACAGCACTGCCGTTACTATAGATAATCTTTCCATCCATCCCGACATCAAACGCTAAAACTCCTTGCCCGATAACTTTTGGTTCTTGGTGCAGGCGTTGCTCGATCAATTCCCAGGAACGGGGCACCAGTGCCGGCGAATCAGCATCCCCAAATCGTCGATTGCGATCGGCTTCCATCCCAACGTCTACCCATCGTCCCAATAACAACATTTGACGATTGTTCGACCGTTGTACTGGGGCTGTTGCCAGCAAAGATTTACCTGTATAACGGCGGGTAAAGAAGTTGAGCCACCCAAACAATGCGGCAATTAAGCGGACGGGAACGAACAGCATCTCTTTAAGCGTGTGCGATAAGCGTACGCGCTGACGCAAGGGACGGTAGGGACGGCGAATATAATACAAAGTACCGTCTGCCGACATTTGGGGGCTGAGGAGGTCATATTTGGGGTCGCTAGCGAGCGTAATAACTTCCTGTTTATCGAAATCCAATTGTTCGATCGTCGAATGCTCTTGTTCGATAATATAACCACCGCGATCGCGACTGATGCCAGCCGACTGAAACACGATCGCTTTGCGAGATCCAGGAATCCATTTAGGCGCGAGATCGATCGCATCGCCTTCGGTTACTTCTTGAAGGTGGACGGCATCTACAGACATCATGGCAATATTTGCCAAGCCATCTTTGCGTACTACCGCACAGGCAATTAATTTATGCTCTGGATGAAAATCGACGCGATCGACTTTAAAATCAGCACTGTGAAATAATCTTTTTTCTTTGGGTTGTTGACGCTCGTTCGCCGAGATCGCTAATTGCTCTAATGTAAAGATGCCACCAATTTCGCCAGCTTCGAGCGTATAGATCAATCGATCGGCACTAGTCGGACAAACGCCTTGCACCGCAATCAGCACGCTCGATTCGGATGGAGACGTATCGCCAGACATTCCCGATGGCATAAAATTTGCCATCGTATTCTTTTGCTTCCAACTATTGCGTCGCTGCGTCTGCCATACTCGTTGCTGTGCTGCTTGTCCAAACTCACTAGCGATGGCTCGGACGTTTGCCTGACCCAATTTGAGGTAGAGTCTACCTCCAGATAAGTATGCGAAATTAAAGCTCATTGGACGGTTTTCGTTTAAGCGTTAGCTACGGGGCGATTTAGGGGCGGTAGGAGTACCTTCTATACTGTTCCCCAACAGCCGTCTAGAGATCGCATGTGGATAAAAGTTTCTCAAAGAAAATTGCGATTGTCCCTGATGTATGGGAAGTTGGCATAAAGAGACACATAAGTTATGACTACCCCAAGATCCCCTGACTTACGTCTGTAGGTAATTGATGTTTTTGTAATATATTTTGTTGTCAAAAGGATTTATCAACTTACTGTATTTCTGGAAATTGACTTCCACCCTTTCTTCTCGATAACATCTTCTATCTCAGATTCCAAAGCTACAAAAGCAGGTAAAACTCGCAAAGAGCTAAAATCATCAATTAGTTCGGCAACACGATGTACACGTTCATGTACGGAAAACTTCCTAATTCTTCCTGCTGGAAGCTCACTAGCTTGGCGGAGAAGATTGTGTAAAACTTTTTTAGGATCGGGTTCACAATCTATTTGTTTGAGAATTGGTAATTGTAGATTAATTTTTCCATTGGGATTGGATGCAGCTTTACGCAAAGCAATAGTGTCAAACAGAAGCCATGCTTCTGTCATGTGAACTGGTACAACACAAACTGTTGGTACGGAAATGACATAACTAAGTTGAGAAAGGGTTGTCCGGATCTCATTGATACGAATCTCATGAGACTCTTTCTCAGCATCACGATGGATGAATAAAAGATCGCAAGGATATAATTCCAAGCTCAATTCAATTTCTTTTGCTAATGTATCTCTTTTCGATCTATTTATACCACGAAGATCTGCCTACTGATTTTGGATAGCACAATCACTAAGATGATTTCTCAATAGCCAGTCAATTATCGGAATCAGTGCTCTATCTGAGCTACCATCAGAGCGCAATGTGTAACGAAGTTCTCTCATAATCAACTGACCGAGAAGCCAGGAATTAATAGTTGCAGATCTTTTCTGTCAACAACTCGATGTTTTTTGACTTTTGCAGGTTTTGACTCTCGATCGTCTGGGTCGTCATCGTTATATTCAGATTCCAAATCTTGATTAGGAACAGGATTGAGATATGCAAGCAGTTTGCCTCTAGAGATTACATTTGTATTGTTAGATTCTGGATCTTTAGTTTGTCGCCAAGTATCAGGTAGGTATCCAAAACAAACCCGTTTAAATCTTTTCCCATAACTCACTGTTTCCTTCAATTCAGCTACTAACAGACTGTCATCAGGTATTTGTAAAACAACTGCTGGGGAATGCGTATTTATAATCACCTGTCTTAAAGGATTATCAAGTCCAATTTCCTCACTTGTATCAGCAGCAATATCTTGAAGAAGTTGAAGGATTTTTGGAATTCGCTCTGGATGAATTCCATTTTCTGGTTCTTCAAGACATAAAAGACCTTGTGCTTCTGGGTCTAATGCAAGAACTGCTAGTGCCAAAAAGCGCATAGTTCCATCTGAAAGTGCTTTAGCTGGATGTGATGTTCCGTCTCTACTTGTCACCATCAACGTAAGAAGCTCGCGCCGATTATCTCGATCGACCCATACTTTATCTACATCATCAATCAATGTTGCTAATCGGTTGGCAATCTCATAATAAATTGGGTTATCTACGTCATTGTCTGATTGTCCATTTTTGTATCTTTCTAGTCTCGCCAAGTGATAGAGAGTTGCAGCCAAGTGAGAGCCATCTGTTTCTAATTTAGTAGGGGCAGTGAATTCATCAGGTTGCCTCAAGGAAGACGGCTCTAGTTGAAGCAATCGCCAGGATTGCATTTCTCTGCGAGCCATTAAAGCTGTTGGGCTTTCAGCAGCATTAGTAACAGATAAAACTGTACGAGGAAGATTAATTGCAGATCTTGTGAGGGGTCTACCACTACTTCCACCATCCTGATGAAGTTTGATTACCCTACCTGTGCCTTCACCTTCTGTAGAAATAAAGAAAGGTACTCTTCGCTCGCCTTGTACTGCGGTCTTCCTCCAAGTTTTTGCAGCGTGAGGAAACAATAAATGTTTAGCTGCATCTTTCAAATTAATGTGAACCAATTCCTCTTTGAGAATTTCCAATACTCCCAAGGAACGAAGACTATCATCAGCACGGTAAGTAAGGTCAACAGAATACCGCAAAAAAGTGATACTTGACTTTGCCTTTTGACCTAGATCGTCAATGCCCTCTCGGGATACAATCATTTCTGCTTCAAAAGATATTGTATCAGCGTAAGTATCACCTACTCTATGAAATAGACTTCTGGCGTTGCTGAATTAATGTATGAAACGCACAAACAATTTTTGTAGGGGTAATGCCTCGTGCTTACCCCGCATCGATTCAGGGTACCCACAAGGAGCACCCCTACAAAAAATCATACCCATATTCAGCAACGCCGAAATAGACTTCTTATATCACCTGTTTTTCCTTCTTCATCTCGAACAGATAGGGCAGCCTCAACTAAAGGTAAACTAGCTAACGCACTGAGGAACCTAATTGCATCAAATAGATTAGATTTACCTACCCCATTTGCACCAGCGATGCAGGTGAATGTTCCAAATCGAACATCTACATCCACAAGATTTTTAAAGCCAGAAATTTTTAATCTAGTTAACATTGTAAGTCTTTACAAAATCTTAATTGGGGATAGGGAGCATTTTGGTATCAAAAGCACTCTCCAATGAAATATCTAACTTATGCAGGTTGCTTCATCGATGCTTCGGCTTCTTCCATCTTGGTTTGAGCCGCATACAAGCGATTCAATGCGTTGATATAAGCCTGCGCCGAAGCGACGATAATATCTGTATTTGCTGCATAACCAGAGTAAGTTCGATCGTTATACTTCAAGCGAATCGTTACTTCTCCGATCGCGTCGATTCCCGCTGTTACCGATTGTACCGAAAATTCAATCAATTGATTTGGTACATCAACAACGCGATTGATTGCCTTGTAGATTGCATCTACAGGGCCAGTCCCGATCGCGGCATCGGTCAACTCTTCCCCACCTGGCATCCCGATTGTCACAGTTGCTGTAGGTTGAGCGGGGTCGCCGCAGGAAACCTGAACTCGTTGTAACGTAAAGATTTCGGGAGCTTGTTTGATTTCATCGTTAACGATCGCTTCTAAATCTCGATCGGTAATTTCTTTCTTCTTATCAGCAACATCTTTAAATCGCAAGAAGGCTTTATTCAAGTCATTCTCGGATAAATCCATCCCCAATTCTACCAAGCGGGTACGGAAGGCATTGCGACCAGATAATTTACCTAAGACGATCGAATTATCTGTCAAGCCGATCGATTGTGCGTCCATGATTTCATAGGTCAGCTTGTTTTTTAACACGCCATCCTGATGGATTCCCGACTCATGTGCGAAGGCATTGGCACCGACGATCGCTTTATTAGGTTGAACCAGCATCCCAGTTAGGCTCGAAACCAAGCGAGAAGTCTTATAAATTTGGCGCGTATCGACTTGGGTTAGCGGCTCGATCGAATCTACCGGACGACCTAAAAATGGGTTGAAGTACTGACGGCGGACATGTAGAGCCATCACTAATTCTTCTAATGAAGCATTGCCAGCGCGTTCGCCGATGCCATTGATCGTACATTCCAATTGCCGCGCGCCATATTTGACTGCTTCTAAAAAGTTAGCCACAGCCAATCCCAGATCGTCGTGTCCATGAACGGAAATAATCGCTCGATCGATATTTGGGACGTTTGCTTTAATCCCTTTAATTAACGCACCAAATTCCGATGGTGTTGTATAACCCACCGTATCGGGAATATTCACCGTCGTTGCACCATTGGCGATCGCGCGTTCTAATACTTCATACAAAAAATCTGGATCGCTCCGTCCGGCATCTTCCGGCGAAAACTCCACATCATCGACGAAAGTTTTCGCATAAGCGACCATCTCACCAGCAATTTGCAAGACTTCTTTACGCGTCTTTTTTAGTTTGTATTCTAAATGAATATCCGATGTAGCGATAAAGGTATGAATCCGGTGTTTGGCAGCAGGTTTTAAGGCTTCGGCGGCTGCTTTGATATCTTTTTCGCTCGCGCGTGCCAATCCGCAAATAATCGGGCCAGAAGGTTTGCCTACTTTATCGGCGATCTGTTGGACTGCATCGAAATCGCCACGACTGGAGTAGGGAAAACCAGCTTCGATCACATCTACACCCAATCGCGCTAATTGTCTGGCGATCGTCAGTTTTTCATCAACATTTAACGTCGCACCTGGAGATTGTTCGCCATCGCGTAAGGTGGTATCGAAAATAATTACGCGGTCGTTATTTACTGAATCGCTCATGATCTGGTTCCTAGTTTAACTATTAAAACTTTGCTGTTGAGTCGCGCGTGAGTTTTTCGGTGACAAACGTTGAATTCTCAAGGATTTCAATCGATCGCCACCTATTTAAGCATGAGGGACTGCAATAAACTCACAGATTTAATCGTTAATAGTTGCCAAAACACCTTGCTTTCCTCCAAGCTATGGAATCTCCTTATTCAATTTTATCACAAAGATCGCGGTAACGAGCGAGCCTGGATCTAGCCAGAATCTTTCAGACGCGATCGCGAGCGGCATTGCTGCATCGACCGACTGTTCCATCCCAATGGCCTATAAAAATGAAAAAATATTACAAATTGAGTTCAACCGATTTTCAATTCGCTACAGATGAAGAATCTCTTGCATATCTTCAGGAGATCGTGGAGTCTATGGTGCAGCTTTTTAGTGTGAAACCTGAAAACTGTATCGAGTGCATTAATCAAGCATGGTCACATATGCCAATGGTTGGTGATGATTTAGTATACCGAGAGTCTCCAAATTACTGGGCAAACCATTTTATGTTTGGCCGGGATTCCTATTGGTGGGTTCAGAATCGCGAACGTCTTGAACCGCTGCAACCACTACCTTATTGGTCTGACAAAATTGGTGATGACAAAGATTGAAGCCGGAGCAGTTGAACTTTTGATGATATGATAACCAACACTCAATAATTCAAGTAGTGTATTCGTTTTCATGCCGACAAATGATTCTGAACTGCAAGCTCAAGCTAGAAGAATTCTGGATGCGATCGCTTTCATGCCCTTTGAGCAATGCCAATCTCTGAGCCGTGGATTTGAAAGCATTCCCGCTCGTCCTGGCATATATGCAGTTAGACATAGAACGGATGGACTGCTTTATATTGGTAAAACTAAAAGTTTGCGAGGACGCTTCAGTGGTGGTCATAAAGCTTTTTTGTGGGCATGGCTCGATAAATATAACGATGAAGACGTGCGGATTGCGGTACAACTCATTTCACACTGGGAAAATCCTGCGCTACTATTGGAATTAGAATCGATTGTCCTAAGAGCGACAGAGCCACCATACAACGTTCAAATTCCAGCAGAGATGTAAAGTTATGCAAACCCAACTTCACGAACAACTCTCTCGCTCTGATACTGAAGTCATTCTGTTACATTTGCCCGAACGGATTCGTACCGCTCTGATCGCTCGTGCGACCGAAATTGACTACCCGATCGAAGCAGTTGTTGAGATGGCGATCGCTAGTTTTCTCGATACTGATGCTTTGGGTTTTGCTGATTGTAAACCGGGGCGTGGACAGTAAAATTTTAGGCGATCGGTAGGACTGGCTTGAGTATAAAAATATTTCGATCGATAGCGATCTACATCCGGTTTACCTCACCAGATCGATCGCCATCGCTAAAAAATTAGATATTTCTATAACGAATCGACTTTTTCAATCCGATCGCGAATATCGTTGAGATCGATATACCGATCGGTGACATTTCGCAGCTCTCTGGCAATCGTGCCTTCCATCGAGATAACGGTAATGTGGGTATTTTTCGATCGCAGTAACTCGATCGACTATGTGAATTCATATGTAAATAGTTAGTTTGGGAAATATCGATCGCGCATTATTCATTAAAAATACCTGGGAGCCAACACTCCCAGGTATTTTAATTTTCGAGATAGAGATACCGATCGCTTTCTAGCCACTAGTCACTAGTCACTAGCCACTCTCATGCTACCTTTTCGTTGACATATAACCGCGCCAAACACCAACTAATACACCTTGTAATCGAACGCGATCGGCTTGAGCTTCGATCGGTTTGTACTGGGGGTTGGCTGGTTGCAGAGTAATCGTCTCACCTTGACGATGATAATGTTTGAGCGTGGTGCCTTGCCCTTCCACTTGTGCGGCAACGATCGTTCCGTTTTTGACCTCAGCGGAGTTCTTAACGGGCTGCATGATAGCCATATCGCCTTCAACGATCGAATCTCCAATCATGCTATCGCCCATCACTTGGAGGGCAAAATAATCGGACTGGTGAAAAAATGGCGCTAAATCTAATTTATCCAGCGTGTCGGTAAACGGTTCGACTAATCCACCTGCGGCAATCGTCCCAAAAATTGGTACGCCACTAGCTGCATATTTGAGGATTTTAATCGTCCGCGCTTTGCCTTCCGCCCATTCAATAAACCCTTTATTTCGCAGATGTTCCAATCGACTTTGGATCGGTGCGGGCGATTTGAGGTTCATTGCTTGCATCATCTGCCGGATCGATGGCGCGTGTTGATTGTCACGGATATAGTCTACAAGCCAATCATAGAGTTCCTGTTGGGCTTTAGTTAGTTCCATAAATCAATTTTCTAGAAGTCAATATATATCTACTATAGGTCTGTCGTACTATTTTAGTCCAGTATTTTTTAGTATTTATTTTCTAATCGTTGGTTAAGAATGGTTGGTAAAAAATTAGCTAACCAAGCCTCATTCACAATCGATCTTTGCAGAAATTAAGGGGTAGGGGCAACTCATGAGTTATCCCTACCCTTAATTTCTGCAACGCTCACAATCGATCGGGTGTTGCGATTGAATATCGGTAGTGCTAAGGATTAGAGCGAGTTAAGACTATTCCGGAGCCACTTCCCCGCTAAACACCAACTCAGCAGGGCCAGTCATGTAGACACGATTATCTTCCTGAGACCATTCAATTTGGAGACAACCACCCGGCAATTCTACCGTACAGCGGCGATCGCACTTATCGGTCAATACTCCAGCAACTACCGTCGCACAAGCACCAGTCCCGCAGGCTAAAGTAATGCCAGCACCGCGCTCCCAGACACGCATTCTCACGTAATCAGGACGAATGACTTGAACGAATTCGGTATTAATCCGCTGGGGGAAAACTGAATGATGCTCGAATTTTGGCCCCAAAGTTTCCAGGGGAATTGCCTGTGCATCATCCACAAATGTGATGCAGTGCGGATTGCCCATATTCACACAAGTAACTGTCCATGCTCTACCATCGACTTCGATCGATCGATCGATTATTTTATCATCTGCTTTACCGAGCGTTGTCGGGATTGCGGCAGCAGTCAAGCGGGGTTCGCCCATATCCACCTGTACCTGTCCTTCGGGCAGGACTTCGGGTACCATTATTCCGCCGAGCGTATGAATTTGATAGGTAACGGCGAGATCGGTTTTCCCTTCCAAATCGGCGATAAATTTTGCCATGCACCGAATCCCATTGCCGCACATTTCTGGCTCGGAACCATCCGAGTTGAAAATCCGCATCGTGTAGTCGCTACCATTTTGCCCTGGCAATACGAAGATCACCCCATCAGCCCCGATCCCAAAATGGCGATCGCACCAGATAATTGCCTCTTCAGGCTCGATTACCGGAGTATCGCTGCTACGATTATCGATCAGGATAAAATCGTTGCCTAAGCCTTGATATTTGCTAAATGGGATGGTCATTCGATTTTGGATTTTGGGGGTTGGATTTTGGATCGACGGCAACATCAGCCAAATTGTTGTTTGGCTTGTTCGTAAATCTCCATAGTAATTTCGGTAACGCCGCGTTCTTGGGCGAACTTTTCGATCTTTTTTCGTGCCGCAGGACGCACAAAGAAGGGAATCTCCTTGAGCTTTGCTTCTGCTTCGGTCGTCCAAGCGACGTTAACACTCATGGGTGTAGTGGAGTAAAGGGATCTGGACTAAATGCGTAATCGATCGCCAGTAACCGCTTACAATGTGTTGCGGCGATTATCGAGATTTGGCAATGGCGCGCGATCGGAAGATGGCAAATATAATTGTTTGGATTTGCGATCTGCTGCGGATTCAGCTTGCTGAATGCACCACCAACGATAGCCGATCGCGGCACCAGAAGTCAAAAATCCCAAGATCGTCAATGTGCCGATCGCATTTACGCCACCGAGAACGGCATCGACGGCACCGACGATGATGATAAAGCTGGAGATTGGTTCTTTACGGTAAAGTCTTTTCAAGAAGGTAGGAAAGATCGCGTTCATTTAGTGGTGGTTTCGCTAGGATCTCGATCGTGCGGCTTCGAGGCGCAATCGATCTATTCCTATTCTACAATCTCAGTCTAGGGGGTCGGTCGATTAGCACGAACGATTGGGGCAATATACGTAGATCGGTCACTACTACTGTGCCCAAATTTGGACATTGAATCTCAATCTACGCGCGGACGCGGCCAGCTCTAGCCTAATGGATCGACAATCCCAGCCAAGCAAGAGGGTTTTGATCTGTAAAATATTCGATCGCCAGCAGTGATGCAAAGCCAATCATGGCTGCACGACCATTTAATTTCTCGGCAAAGCGGTTGAACCCAAATCTGGTGACGACTAATTTGGGTTGGACGGTAGGCTGTGGTGTAACCATGATTGAGAGTATTGCGATTTGTAAACTCAGCTATTTTCTATTCTACGGCTGTTTGGTACGATCGGCTAGCGATCGACCGATCGAGCCAGCTGTTGCTAAGCTCTGCCCATAAATTCATAGATCCAATACTATCAGCGGTTAGAAACCGTTGAGAGGGTGTCTTAAAAGCGTAGATCTAAATCCCCCCAACCCCCTTAAAAAGAGCAGGGTGGTTTCATACACCGAAAGAAAAATCGCTCAGTCCACTGCAGTGGACTTTTGCTCTTAGCCCGAAATTCATTTCAGGGCGGTTGAAGACTGAGCACCAAGGTTCTTGCATTTTTATTTTCTTGTATGAAACCACCCTGCCAACCCCCTTAAAAAGGGGGAGAAAGAGTCAAAGTCCCCCTTTTTAAGGGGGATTTAGGGGGATTGACATTGGGTTAGGTAGCAACTTAGGTTAGATAGCTGTTAAACTTTCTCGGACTTCCATCAAAGCAAAACCTAATAGATTTAACCCTGCCCATCTGCATGGATTTTTAGCATCGGGATTGTCTGCGGCGATGCCAATGCCCCAAATCCGATCGTCGGGACTAGCTTCGACGAGAACTCGATTTTTAGTATTCAATAGAAATTCTTTAAATGGTTCGTTTTGTGAGAATTTAGCGAGATTGCCTTGCACCACGATCTCGAAGCGATGTTCTTCCCAAACTTTTTGGTCGAATCCTTTTACACCTCTACCGATCTGTTTGGTATCTTTAGGATGTTTTGCTTTGAGAATACTTTGTTCGGCATCGCGATCGTTAAATAATCTGGCTTTAGATGCCATCATATAGTGTTCGGCAGTGGGGTAACTGATGCCATCGATCGTAAATTTCGAGCCAACCCACTGACTAAAACAACTTTTTGTAACCGAACCATCTTTACTGGGTTGATGTCCCCAAAATAGCAGGTATTCGGCTTTATTTCCCGCATCGAGATAATCGACTAAACTCTGTCTGTCCCTAATTTTTTCTACACTCATACTCACTCAACCATTTAGATTGAGACATTCTAGCAGAACATCCCAATCTATTTTAAACCAATCTAGAGTTGTTCGATTTCAGAGACTAATTTACCAACGACATCTTTGGCACTGCCAAACAGCATCCTCGTGTTATCGAGATAAAATAGCTCGTTGTCCACGCCAGCAAACCCAGTACTCATACCACGTTTGATCACGATCGTGTGTTTGGCTCGATCGACATTGAGAATTGGCATCCCAAAAATCGGACTATTGCTATCGCTGCGCGCCGCTGGATTTACGACATCATTTGCCCCGATGACTAGCGCCACATCCACTCGATCGAATTGCGAATTGATATCATCCATATCATAGAGCTGTGGATAGGGGACATTTGCCTCCGCCAATAACACGTTCATATGCCCCGGCATCCGCCCAGCAACGGGGTGAATTGCATATTTGACATCGACCCCCATCCCATCCAATCGATCGGCTAATTCCCGCACTGAGTGCTGCGCCTGCGCCACTGCCATTCCATAACCAGGGACGATCACAACCGATCGAGCATAGCCCAACATCATCGCCGATTCTTCTGCGTCGATGCTACGTGCCGTACGGTCTCCCATCGATGCACCCGCGCCGCCACCGCCAGCTTTCGCCCCACCGAAGGCACCGAATAATACGCTAGCCAGCGAGCGATTCATCCCCTTACACATGATTTGGGTGAGGATGATTCCCGATGCACCGACTAAAGCCCCGGCGATAATCAAGATATTATTCATCAACACAAAGCCGGCGGCGGCGGCGGCGATGCCAGAAAAAGAGTTGAGCAGCGAGACGACTACTGGCATATCCGCACCACCGATCGGCAGCACGAATAATATACCTAAAATTAGGGAAATTGCTGTCAATGCCAGAAATACAATTTCATCTTTTGGCTCGGTGAGAAAATACGCACTACCAACAATAAAGCTAGCAAATAACGCGATATTAATCGGCTGTTGGAGCGGAAAGGTAATTGGCGAACCCGACATCAACTCTTGTAATTTAGCAAACGCAATCAAACTACCAGTTAGCGTAATCCCACCGATGAGAATACTTAGGATTAACGTAATTCGACTATCGATCGACGGTACTTCTACAGCTGGTTGCACCCGCAGAAACTCGGCGACAGCAATCAGTGTCGAAGCACCACCACCCAAGCCATTGAGCAAGCCTACCATCTGCGGCATGGCAGTCATTTCGACTTTATAGGCACCGACTGCGCCGATAATCGAACCGATCGCAATCCCGAGAAAAATCATCTGATAATTAACTACTGCGGCATCGAGTAATGTCCCGATTACCGCGATTAACATGCCTACCGCCGCGATCGTATTTCCTTTGCGCGCCGTCGCTGGCGAGCCGAGATATTTCAATCCGATAAAGAACAAGGCGGTAGCAACTAAATAACTTAGTTGAATCCCCGTCGGGATAAATTCAGTGATGTTCATTTGTTAGGAAATAGGGATAGATTTTTGCAAATAAGTAGGTCAATGTAAATATTCATAACATCATAAAGGCCTGAAAATTAGATGGTGGGCATTGCCCACCCTACACATTGTTTTGTATTTAATTACTGACGTTAATTAATAACAAATTGAGAACGAAACCCGCTCTCTCCGCTAGAACATAATTGCAACTTATTTGCAAATATTAAGTTATTTTTGATTCTTTCTTTTTGAACATTTGCAACATGCGATCGGTGACGAGAAACCCACCGACGACATTAATTGTTGCCAACACGATTGCAATGACACCGAGGATCGTAATCAAATTACCATCGCGGCTAGTGCCGCCAGCAACTAATAACGCCCCGATTACGGCAATCCCCGAAATCGCATTAGAACCCGACATTAGGGGAGTGTGGAGTGTGGGGGGAACTTTGTTGATTACTTCGGCTCCTGCGAGTGTAGCGAGCAAGAAAATAAATAGAGCGGCAATTAGGGTGGAAGTCATTCGATTTTGGATTTTGGATTTTGGATTAAAACTCTGTCATCAATCCTCAATAGCAACCGATCTTGTAAGGGTGCCGATTGGGGGTGCCATTCTTTACTAACCCAAGTTGCTACCTATTTCTTGCCTGCGACTGAAGTCGCGGCTAATGTTGCAAAGTCCGCCTTCTCGGACTGAATTTCTTAGTCCGCGAAGGCGGACTTTGCACTCCGTTCGCGAAGCGTCTGCCTTGCAGATACGGCGGTTTTAACCGCTGGAGTTGTAGGTAGCAACTTGGATTAACTAAGAGCACTAACAAATATATCCGGCGGCAAATAAATTACCCAACAGCCGAGGGTTGAGTGGTGCTATTCACGAAATTACGGACGCGTTCGTTACAAATCTCACCTTGATAAGTCACACAGGTACTCGCAACGATATCGTCAGCAAAATCTAAATTTAGTGCTCCGTCTTTGAGCAAAAGTAACAATAAAGTACTGATATTTTTTGCGTACAATTGACTTGCATGAATGGGCACGGTTGCAGGGAGATTTATCGTCCCGACGATCGTCACTTGATGCCGATCGATCGATTTACCCGCTTCGGTATAGGCACAATTTCCACCCTGCTCTGCGGCCAAATCGACGATGACCGAGCCGGGACGCATCTGCGACACCATTTCTGCCGTTACTAACTGGGGCGCTGTCTTCCCGGGCACCTGTGCCGTCGTAATCACCACATCTGCCGTGCTCACGTGTTGGGCGATCGTTTTTTGGGTTAATTCCGTCGCTGATTGGGATACTTCCTTCGCGTAGCCATTTTCACCCACGGTATCCTCAGTTAAGGGCACCTCGACAAACTTCGCCCCCAAGCTTTGAACTTCTTCTTTCACCGCTGGACGAATATCAAACGCTTCGACAATTGCCCCCAATCGTCTCGCTGTCGCGATCGCTTGTAAGCCAGCTACCCCAACCCCAATGACAAATACCTTTGCTGGCGCGATCGTGCCTGCTGCTGTGGTTAACATCGGAAAGTACTTTGGCAACGTCGCCGCCGCCAATAACACCGCCTTGTAGCCTGCGATCGAAGCTTGGGATGAGAGTGCATCCATACTTTGAGCGCGCGTGCTGCGCGGAATTAATTCCATTGCCAAACTTGTGATGCCTTGTCGAGCGAGCTGAGCGATTAATTGCTCGTTGGCGAGGGGTGTCAGGCAACTAATCAACACGGCACCCGATCGCAATTTACCAGCTTCTTCGAGAGTTGGCACGCCAACTTTCAAAACAATATCGGCTTCGCGCCACAGCTTGTCGGTGTCGTCGCTCACCTGTGCCCCTGCTTGGATATAAGCCTCATCACTCCAAAAAGACTTTTCTCCAGCCCCCGTTTCGATCCAAATTTCCAAGCCCTGTTTGACTAACCGCGCTACAACATCAGGGATCAGCGCGACCCGCTGTTCGCTACGAGCGATCTCTTTAACAACTACAATTTTCATGCCAAACTCCGTAAAGTATCGTGGTGGAAAAGATTGGGACTGACAGTAAAGATTTCATCCAAATCTTAAGAATGAAGTCGAGCTGGTAGATATCGCTACATGTTCTTTAGACCGAAATACTACCGATTGCCGATCGAGGATGTCGCTCTGATGAATTGTCTTCTCCTCTGCAAAAATGTCAAGATTCCCATAAATTGTGCCGTACGTAACAGAAGTTAGTTTGATTTACTTCTTTAATTAGGTGCGAGTTTTTATTCGCTAATAGAAATTTAAGATTTGAATTTAAGATTCCTGACAAAGCTAGCAACTACAGATTGCTAGTTTGAGTCGCAATCTTCGCATTCTGACGAGCGATGGAAGAAATGCTTGCCAACACTACTAGACGCAAAATTTTTGGGCGATCGCTCGATAAATCGGGATATTAGCATAGTCAATCCTGAAGATCGGCTAAATTGCGGAATAATTTACATAGTTGCTGTCGTTGGCATAGCCTACCGGAGGTAATTGCCCGCGAACATCCCTGACCGATGGGCTAGATCGATTAAGATTAAGTCACACGCAGCGATCGCTGCTACTAATCATCGCAGTCTGACCTCTAAATTAGTCTAATTTCATCCTGAAATTGATAAATATTGGTCAATTAATCTTAAATTAATAGTAAATTTAAGTAACGGATTATTAATGCGTGGGACTTTAAAGAGAGGAGTTAAAGATGTCTAACAGTCAGATCGCTCGCAAATTATTACCATTTCTAGCCATCACCAGTTATCTGGTAGCAGCTATTCCTACCTTAGTCAGAGCAGACAGCTTACCTGGATTTACACTCTTTAGTGGTGTCGATCCGGCCAACCAACTCAGCTATAGGTTAGATTCTGGCAATCGGAGCGTTTCCGATCGCTATCGATTAAGAATTCCTGGCTCAAAAATTAATTCACTCGGTGCTGCCCAAATTCAGATCGTCTACCCTGACTACTACAAAGGGAAGTTTGACGACCAAAAAGTTGAGGTATTCGTTGATGACAAATTGATTCCCCTGCAATCTACCACATGGAATCGCGAACAGCGGACGCTCGAAATCAACCTCGCGCAACAACTCAAGACGAAGAGCGAGATCGAAGTCGTACTCAGTAACGTCCAAAATCCTGATGGAATTGGGACATTTTATTTCGATTGCTTAGTAAAAAGTAGTGTTGACTTTCCGATCGCGCGTAAAATCGGCACTTGGATTCTGAGTATCGATTAGACAAAACTTACCTCAGGTAAAATTCAGTACTCGCGATCCAGCAATGGCGCAGACAGTCCATGTCTGCGCCATTTTTTCATGCTCAGTCATCCTCACCCGCGCCACCGTCACGAGCGAATTTCCAAATCATTCCGGTTTTAACCAATCTGCACTTGTAAAAGAAACCAGGTGAGTATTGACGGATCTGTCTCGAAAGGTGGGAATGCTAGGGGTAACGGTACATGCCAATCGCTGAATCCGCTGACTGCGGCGATATCGGCGATCTGCCTGAGCGAACACCGAGCGAACGATTTAGAAGCGTGTACTCTGCTGACACACATTAGATCCTGACTTACGTTACTGCAAAAATTTGACTGCGAGCTAAATCTAGCTACTTTAGCCAGCTTGTAAGTCTTTATCTGGCAGTAGTAAGTGCTAATTTTTTAAAACTTAAATCTTGTTGAGTACATTTGAGAACAGTCTATGCCCCTTAAATCTTTATCTAAATCAGCAGAGTACGATGAATCCACCCCCGAGTTGGATCTTAATGGCATAGAGATGGATGAGGAGAGCTTGCGTGTCTCGCTCCCCGAATTATTTGAATCGGATGAAGCTGATTTGGATAGTACGGCGGTTCCGGCTGCGGCGAAGAACATCTACTATAGCAAGGATTTAGTTCGGTTATATCTCCAAGAAATCGGGAAAGTCCGTCTCCTGCTGCGAGATGAAGAAATTTCCGAAGCTCAAGTCGTGCGGCGGTATGTCCAACTACTCGAATTGCGGACGGAAGCCGCAGAGCAAGCCAAATCCGATGCCAGCGAAGATCTCTCCATTTTGCAATATGTCGAAGCGATCGAAATACACGATCGATTGACAGCACAATTAGGGCATCGTCCTTCGCTCGAACGCTGGGCGAAGACCGTCGGCATCTCGCTAGCCGAACTCAAGCCCAGACTCGCTACTGGCAAGCAACGCTGGGCAGAATTAGCCCAGGTAACTGTGGCCGAACTCGATGCCATTCAGTTGGCGGGTACTCGTGCCAAGGAGCACATGATCAAGGCTAATCTCCGCCTCGTCGTCTCTGTTGCCAAAAAATATCAAAATCGCGGCTTGGAACTGTTAGATTTAATCCAAGAAGGGACGATGGGTTTGGAACGAGCGGTCGATAAATTCGATCCGACCAAAGGTTATCGGTTTAGCACCTATGCTTACTGGTGGATTCGGCAAGGGATTACCCGCGCGATTGCCACTCAAAGTCGGAATATTCGTCTCCCCGTCCACATTACCGAAAAACTCAATAAGATCAAAAAAGTCCAACGCGAGCTGAGTTTGCAAACTGGTAGACCGCCAAAATTGGAGGATGTCGCCAAGGCACTAGATATGACGTTGCCGCAACTCCAAGAAGTCTTGATGCGCGTACCCCGATCGGTATCATTGGATGTGAAAGTGGGTAAGGATCGGGATACAGAATTAGGCGATTTGCTCGAAGCCGAAGAAGCTTCGCCCGAGCAACTATTGATGCGCGAGTCGCTTCAGGGCGAACTGGTGCAATTACTGGCCGATTTGACCGATCGAGAACGCGAGGTGATCTGCCTACGCTTCGGGTTAGGCTACAATCACGCTCACTCGTTGGCAGATATCGGACGAGTACTCGAACTCTCCCGCGAACGCGTTCGCCAGATCGAATCGAAAGCCTTACAAAAGCTCCGCCAACCAAAACGCCGCAACCGCGTCCGGGATTACTTAGAATCAATGAATTAAGCTAGATCTACGCCAGTACTTCTCGATTAAGAACTGCTAGCGACTGAAGTCGCTGCTAGTGAAGCCTAGTCCGCGTAGGCGGACTAACTAGTTTTTAGATTAACCGAGAAGTATTGAGATCTACCCCTCCATACCAGTTGAATTTTCATAATGAGAATTGCTGTAATAACAGTCGATCGCGATCGGATCGTGTTGGATGATGCAATATGCTGCATTAGCGAGTTTGTTGGTAAGAAGTTCGATTGATAGTAAGATCGAGCTGGATCGAAACAATCAGATATAACTCCTCATTCATAATTCCGCGTAGCGGTAGACATTTCATGAAGCGTCGCCAATTTCTGCAATATAGCACTCTCGCCGCAGCAGGTTTGACCTTTGCCGCTTGTACCAGTCAAGGGAGTAAACATTTTACCCAGCCGCCAGCCAACTTTGGCAAATTAGAAAAGACCGATCTGACGATCGGAATCGTTTCTGGTTTGGATTGTCTGCCGTTGGTGATTGCCAAAGAAAAAGGGATGTTCAAAAAATATGGCTTGAACGTCAATCTAGTCAAACAACCAACCTGGGACAAAACCCAATCCGAGCTACATGCTGGCAAGCTAGATGCAACGCAGAGCCTATTTGCCATGCCGCTATGGGAATATTTCGATAATAGTAAAGGTCGAAAATCGGCAGATTCAGAGGATGATTCGACTCGCAGCAGACGACGCAGACGACGCGATTCAGATACTAATAAAAATAAAGATGGTGCGGTTACGGTTGCATTGATGGGTTTGAATCTCAATGGTAATAGTATCAGCCTGAATGAAGCAGCTTGGAAATCCGGACTCCGACCGCTGCAAGCTTATAATAGTGTCCAAGAATTCAAGGATGGCTATAACAAATTTTTCCGAGAAATGAAGCAAATACCCGGATTTGCAATCCCACATCCAGCGGCAATGGCCAATTATACTACCAGATATTGGTTGGGGACGATGGGAATCGATGCCGAGCGAGATCTAAAATTTCAGGTGATGACTCCCGATGCAATTATCGCTGGGTTAGATAGTGGCAAAGTTATCGGTTACGCCAATGACGAACTCTTCAATCAACAAACAATCGCTAATAAAAAAGCATTTACTGCTTATCTCGATCGCGATATCTGGCACGGACACCCCGAAAAAATTCTCGCCACGCTCGATACTTGGCTCAAAGATAATCCCAATACTGCTAGAGCGATGATGGCAGCAGTCTTAGAATCTTGTCAATTTTGCGAGAACGAACAAAATGTTGCCACACTCGCACCGATTTTAGGTAAGTCTGAGTATACTGACGCTGGTACTAATAAAGATTGGCAAAAAATTCTTGCTGGTAGTTATAACTATGGTGGCTTCGATAAAAAACCGCAAGTCGTCCAAGTTCCTGATTTTCAAATCTTTCACTTTCAATCGACTAATTATCTCCAGCAACCCAATCACGCCAATTTCCTCTGGCATTCGCATGCTGTCTGGGTGCTGACGCAGATGGTACGATGGAATCAGCAAGGTTTGGGCAGTTATCCCAAGAATGCGAATGAAGCGATCGATAAACTCTATCCCACGACGGCTTATGCTGATGTTGCCAAAGCTTTTTGGTTGAATATGCCCAAGGGACAACTTAAAATCGAACAACCAGAGATGTTTATCGATCGCATTGCTTTCGATCCGAATAAACCGCTAGAGTATCTTAATGGTTTTGAATTACGGGCTTGATTCAGAAAAATTAAGGGGTTTGATCGACTGATATTTGGCAGCGCGCTATGTTGCGCGCTGCCATTCTTTCTAGATCGCCGCGATCGTTTACGAGCGATCGACAATCATAAAAACATTAGACGATCGATTCATCACTATTAAAGGTAATTCCTTCAAATACTCGATCGATTGGAAAGGTCAAATTAATACTTTCTAGCTCGATGGCATCTCCAGCCACATAATTACTAATTCCCCATCGATCGCGATCGTTCTTGTGATAAAGATCGATCTCAATTTTATTAGCATTAACTAACACATAATCTCGTAGATTACTAGAGCGTCGATAGAGTCTAAATTTTCCGCCTCTGTCATAGGCTTCGGTGCTGGGAGATAAAACTTCGATAATCAGGCAAGGGTAGCTGATAAACTTAGTCGCAGCGCGATCGAGTTCATTACAAGTAACACTAACATCGGGATAAACATAGTCATTAGATTCCTGAATCCCTACTTTGACATCAGAAGTTAGCACCCGATATCCTCCACCATGCAGATGACTCCCTAGCAGGATGATAAGATTTGCCGCAATCTGTCCGTGATTGACGGTTCCTCCTGTCATCGCATAGACTTCGCCATCGAGATATTCATGACGCAACTCTTGTTGCTCCTCCCAGGCAAAATATTCATTGGGTGTAAATCTTGGAGAATTTTGGTATGCAGCAACCATTAGTTATTATCTTGTTTAGAGTTTTAATTTAGCTCGAACTAATTTGATTTCTTCATAACTATAACTATCGCCTAGATGCTCTTTAATTGGGGTGAGTCTTTCGGCTCCGACAGTATTAATGGCTTGCGCGATCGCGTTTTGCCGTTCGAGCGAGATAATGCGATCGAGATTAATTTCATAGCCACATTCGATCGTTTTAATTAGATGATCGAGAATTGTCGACTCGCGCATACTCCGCTCGATCGCAATTTCGGCGATATTCAAACCTCGTTGGTAAAAATCTAGGGTTTGTAACTGGCTAGAGGAGACATCGCTTTTGGTAGGTGTATGCGCGACTAATGGCGGAGTCGGTTCGGTTTCCGTGAGGATTGGCAAGCCAGATTCGCTTCTAAATGCTCTGATTTCGGCGGTGAACATTTCACCATATTGAGCGAGTTTGCGTGCGCCTACGCCGGAAATTTGGGCGAATTGGGCGAGGGTTTGGGGTTGTTGTTGTGCCATCAAGCGCAGGCTGGAATCGGCGAAGATGACGTAGGGGGGAACTTTGTTTGCGTCAGCATATTGTTTGCGGAGTTTTTGGAGGCGGTTGTATAAGGATTGAATTTCATCAGAGTTGGTACCGATCTCCATCCTTTCTGCTTTGGCTATCGTCGGTGTAATCGCGATTTCAACTTTGCGTTCGCCTTTGAGAATTTCCCAGCTCGAGGGGTTAAGCGTCAAAACTGAATAACCATCGCTAGTTTCATCGACTAAGCCTTGATGGAGCAGGGATCTACCCAACATGCGCCATTCATCTTGAGTGCGATCTTTGCCGATTCCATAAGTGGATAGTGTATCGTGTCCGTTCTTCAAAACTCGATCGGCTTTAGAGCCGCGCAAGACATCGATGGTATAATTCAAGCCAAAATTACGCCCCTGTTTGCTAAATCGCGCAACGCAGGATAATAATTTTTGAGATTCGATCGTCCAGTCAGAAATCGGTCGAGGATACTTACAGTTATCGCAATTATCGCAGTTGCCAGGAAAACTCTCACCAAAGTAACCTAATTGAATGATGCGCCGACATTCGCTGGCTTCGGCATAATTAATCACACGGCGCAATTGTTGGGTAGCAATTCGCTGTTCTTCTGCTAATGCTTCGCCAGTTTCACGATCGATTTTTTGCGCAATCAAATACTCGATCGTTTTAATATCACCCATCCCAAAATACAGTGTACAGTGAGCGGATTCGCCATCGCGCCCAGCGCGCCCCGATTCTTGATAATATCCTTCGATATTTCGAGGTAGATCGTAATGAATTACGGATCGCACGTCGGGTTTATTAATTCCCATCCCAAAGGCAACTGTCGCGATCATCCACTGGACATCATCACGGATAAAACTAGTTTGATTATTAGTTCTGGTTTCGCTGTCTAATCCCGCATGATAAGGTAAAGCCTTGATACCATCTTGCAATAGCTTATGTGTCAGCTCATCAACCTTCTTCCGACTCAAACAATAGATAATTCCTGCACCATCGGTCTTTTTTACTTGCGCGAGTAATTCGCGATAGGGAGTAGTGGTCTTGCGCCGGACTTCGTAATATAAATTCGGGCGATTGAAGCTAGCAACGTGAATATCTGGGTCGCGTAGATCGAGCTGCTTGATGATATCCTGGCGAACGCGATCTGTTGCTGTTGCCGTCAATCCTAGGAATGGAACCTTGGGAAAATACTCGCGTAATTGAGATAATTTGCGATAGTCAGGACGAAAATCGTGACCCCATTCCGATACACAATGTGCTTCGTCGATCGCAAAGCAAGCAATGCCAACTTCTTGATGCAGATCTACTAAAAAGTTGGTAATAAACTCCTGATTCAAGCGTTCGGGTGCAACATATAATAATTTGATCTCACCGTTGTAAATCGCTGCTGCCCGATCGCGTCTTTCTTCAGTACTAATACTACTATTTAAAAAGGTGGCTGCAATTCCATTGTCCGCCAACTGTTGCACCTGATCTTGCATCAATGCGATCAATGGAGATACAACAATCGTCACACCTTGTTTGAGTAATGCTGGCAACTGAAAACAGAGCGATTTACCGCCCCCAGTTGGCATGATTACCAACAGATCTTTATTTGCTAAAGCAGTAGTAATAATTTCTCGCTGTCCCGATCGAAACTCATCATACCCAAAATAATGCTTTAATGCCTGTTCTAGGGTTTCAAATTGGGTAGAGCCAGCAAGCATAAGGGTTGGGAGTTGGGAGTTGGGAGTTGGGAAAGAGAATACTCAAATTAGTATGTCAAAGAGTATACAGTACGTGGTTCAAAAATACTAGCGATCGATCGAGCTAAACCAATTTTAGCGACTTTTCAGCCAGGAGTGTCGGCGATGTCTCAACTACATACTTGATATATATTCTAATCGATTTACCGTACTGCTCTGGCTAGTTTGGTTCTGGTGCTTGAACTGTGCTTACGTATTCGCAAGATTCGATCGCTACTAAATAGGTCTACATTTTACGGGATATTTAGCAATGCTTGTCAGATGCAAATGAATTGGGAGTTAATTTAACTACAAAGGTAAACAAATAACTTTTCCTCCTTTATGGTGCTCTCAGACAACCCTCCTCCAAACAATAATTTTGTGAAGACATCCATCGCATCGCAGTTAATACTTGCCTCGCTACTCTTACTTCCCTATCCCTAGTAGGTGTGGCAAATTCAGCCCAAGCTGCGACGGTACAGTTTACAGAGTTGGCATCCTTTCAAGCTAATACAACCGGACTAACAACTATCGACTTTGAAGGATTAGCGGCTGGTGCTTTTCCGCAAAATTACCCTAATCCTGCTGGATTAACTACGAGTGGAGTTAAGTTTACCGCTTCAAACAACCGCCTATTTGTCGCCAACCCAGCAGCAGGTCCTAATTATAATTGGGGTTCTGGTGCAGTTTTAGCTACCGATATAAGTGGCCTAATCACTGTAATCCTGCCATCTGGTGTTACGGCTGTGGGTAGCGATATCATGAGCATTTCTCCTTATGCAGCTCCTTTTTCCATCACTCTATCAACAGGTGAGACATTTAATCAAAGTTCACTTAATTATCCCAATCGTCAGTTTGTGGGTTTTACTTCCGATACTGCTATTACTTCGATGTTATTTCAGGCTAGTAGCTTGAGCCAGAATTTAGATAACTTCAGATTTGGCACTGCTGCTAATGTGTCTACATCTGTCCCCGAACCTTTTACCGTTATCGGTACATTAGTTGGCGGTACCGTAGCACTACGGATGAGAAAGAAACTCAAATCGGCTCACAAGTAGCAAATAATTTGTAGGATCTCGCACATCGTGTTTAGGGTAGGGGTAATTCATGAATTACCCCTACCCGATCTTTATTGCTAAAATAGTGCTAAATAATGCTAATAAATTCAGGATACTAACAAATGACAGTGGAAGAGATAGACTTAATTTTACAGAAGATTGTCGTTTCTCAACGGGAATTTCAAGAGGAAGTTCGGACGATCGTTCGCTCCAACGATCGCACTATTCAGGCGATACTAGACCAAACGGCAACAGATCGGTTAAAAAGGGATGAAGAAAGATCGGAGCACGAACGCAGAATCCAACTACTTGAAGCTAATAACCAAATTCTCGCCAACACCCAACAAGGAGTTGCCGCATTGCTAGGATCTATCGATGAAGACCGTCCTACGATTTTACGCAAGCTCAGCACGATCGAGCAAAAGACCGATTCTATCCTCGATCGATTATCTCCAAATTAGTATTTTTATTAGTGCGAATGATACAAAAAATCATCCGCCTCAATCCCTGTCTGTTTTAGGATCTGGCGGAGAGTGCCTTCAGGCATATCCCCATTATGATTGGGGACGGTAGTATACTTACCTGTACTGTCATTAAACCAGATTTCATGGCTGCCAGAAGCTTGCCTGTCTAGTGCATATCCATAAACTCGCAACACCTTGGCTACTTCCCGGTACCTGAAACCCGATAACCTACCCATCCCGTCTATTTACTTAGTACTAGAGGGCAATCAAATTCATCAGCTAACATTGGGAAACATTCTATTTGCTGATTGCGTTCTGCCATTGCTGCCAGGATTTGCTTAGCAACATCTTCAGCGATTTTCAGTGTTTCCGAGAGACTTGGTGCTTGAGCGATCAATCCGGGCAATGCATCTGAAGTTGCTAAATAGTAGCCTTCAGGTAGTTTCTCGATATGAACGTTAATGAGTCTTTCCACTGAATTATCGTCGTACAATTTTAAGATTTCGGTAAAATTATTTAAAAGCAGGCTAGTTATCGCCATGAAATCGATTCAGTACTAGTTTAATTATCTCATACCTACTCAGCTAGTGCTAGTTGCCAAATCCGATCTTAAGTTTAAATTCAGTAACTTAGCTTACAAATTGCCGTACTTAGTATCAGATCTCGATCTCCGATCGGTTTGTACTGAAGAAGTTGCTGTCAGTGAAGATAATTCCGCCAGCAAGGTTTCTTGTTCGCGTGCGAGCGCCTGTAATCGATCGACGATGCGCTCGATTCGCTCTGGGGTAGTTGTTTTAGTTAGCTGCCCTGCACTGGGATTATTATGCCCAAATATCCGCGAGATCGATCCCCAGATGAGTCCAAATATCGGCTGAAGCAGTCTAAATGGAGTTTTGAGGAGAAATAACCACATCTGCTCGATGCCCCGACCGATCGCTTTAATCAGTCCCCACAGGGAGAATATTGCCAATAGCAGCAGGAGTAAACTGGGAATTGGATGCGATAGCGCCCAAGCGAGATATGGATGTTGCCCCAACCATTGGCTAACATAGTTAGCAATTGCCTGTTCGATCGCTGCCGAAATGTCCATAACTAGGTTAGCGGTTTGCAAGAATATCCACTCTGATTCAATTGTCGATCCATATCTTCTACTTTACCAATCCAAATTTTCATGAGGGCAATATCAATCGATCGCATATTTCCGCTCTCATTACCCAAGCTTATATTCTGGCAGCCTTCATGGTCGCAAACTTGGTGCTAATAGTGCAAAGTCCGCCTTCGCGGACTTTGCACTATTAGCACCGATTTCAATCGAGTGCGGTGCTTGAACGAAGCAAATATCCTTAACCCGAACTCACGTTAATTAAAGATATTACAATAATTTGGCAAACTAATTAAACTCGATCGAATCCAGCTTAAATCATGTACAAATTTTTAGCCTCAGTCAGCGGAGCGATCTGCTTATTTTCAGCCTTTGTCGTCGCAGCGGCACCCTCAGAGCAAAAGCCTCAAAGCTTTGCCCAATGGTGTCTCCAGAGAAACTCTGTACCTGCAGATAGTAGACATACGATCGATGTTTTACTAACAAAAGCTGGTACCAACAATTAACAATAAAATCGTCGATGTCAAACCACTAGCGGGGTTAAGTAACTTGAATAATCTCTGGCTTCAGACTTAACCCAACTGCGATCGCATCTGCCTCAGCTTAGTAACCCGATCGTTACTTCAGTAAAAACCGATCGGCAGAACGATCGATCGTCGAGCGGATCCAATGCTCAAACCCTAAACATTCGGATTGGCACCCAGGCTCTCGCTATCGAGGTTAAATAGTACCTGCAGGGTTTGGACTGCTTTTTTTCTTGCCTTTGTATCTTGCTGAGCGCGTAATTGAATCATCGGATCGTGAAGAATTTTGTTGATAATTCCTTTTGTTAGTGCCTCGATCGCTTCTTGGTGGCGTTCGCCAAACTCCGATCCGAGTCTCGATAGGGCTTTTTCTAGCTCTTGGATGCGAATTTTCTCCATTTTATCGCGGAGACAACCGATCGTAGGCACAGTATCGAGAAATCTCCACCAACTATTGAAATTCTCGACTTCTTCCGCGAGGATGCCTTCGGCTTCTTGAGCCATTTTGCGGCGGCTTTCTTGATTTTGGGCGACGACGGCTTTGAGATCGTCGACATTGAAGGCTTGAATATTTGCCAGGGTATTGGCATCGCTATCGACATTCCGAGGCACGGAAATATCAAAAATCATTAACGCTCGATCGGGATCTAAGACTGCTTCTAATTTAGCCGCATTTAACAATGGTTCGGTGGCGGAAGTACTAGTGAAGACGATCGTCGAAGTCGAGATCTTCGCCATCATATCCTCGATCGGGTGGATTTGCAGCTCGATCGCGGTAAACATCAGCTTGAGATCTTCGGCACGTTTGGCGGAGCGATTTAAAATCGTGACATCCTTTGCCCCTTTGGAAATCAAATGCTGCACCAGCAGGCGGGACATTTTACCCGCACCGAGAATCGCAATCCGATGCTCGCTAAAGTCTTTGACTTTCATGTGCGCCAATTCTACTGCTGCCGAGCTAATCGAGACGGCTCCTGTGCCGATACTCGTCTCGGTACGCACTCGTTTGCCAGCAGTCAGCGCTTGCTTGAAGAGGCGATTGAGGATCGGCCCCATACCTTGGTACTGTTGACCGATTTTATGTGTTTGTTTGACTTGGGCGAGGATTTGGCCTTCGCCTAATACCAGACTATCCAAGCCGCCAGCTACCCGCATCAGATGCATCACGGCATCTTCATGGAGGAGGATAAATAAATGTTGTTTGAGATCGGCAAGTGAGAGTTTACCAAACTCTGCTAGAAATTGGATCGCTTCTTGCACGCCTCGATCGGCTGTCGGGGTGACGATATAGATTTCTAAGCGATTGCAAGTGCTCAGAATAGTGGCTTCTTGGATGTGGTGCCGATCGCACAGGTTTTGAATCGCTGCTTCCATCTGCGTATCTGGTACGCTGAGTTTTTCTCTGATGTCCACAGGTGCGGTTTTATGACTCAAACCGATGACAGCAATATTCATATTCGCTCCACGTCCAAAAAGATAAGTATTTTAAAATTTTGTTATTTAAGTTACGGACATTCGGGAACGATCGAAGCATGATGTATGCTATCGGTCTCACGCTCGATAATCCGAATTGGTTATTGTATATAATCGTTGTCTATCTTGCTGCAATCTTGGCGTGTTGTAAACGTTTTGTCACGGTTCTTCATTCTCGAGAATAGGGGAGCGGGAGCGGGCAGAAAAACGCTGGGCTGTTCAGGTAACTTTGACGCTTCATCTCCCAGTATCTTCTATTCTATTCCCTAATTCCGCTCCCCTAAACGCTATTGTACCTAGTGCAAGCTAATCGTGCCGCCTTTGCCATTCATGTGAATAGTGTCTACAAACCGAGCGGTTTTGGACTGACTGGAGATGACCAGAGTGTGAGTACGTGCGCCACCTTTGAAGAAGCGAACGCCATCCATGATGTTACCAGAGGTGATTCCAGTTCCAGCAAACAGGACGTTTTGACCGCAAGCTAGTTCTTCAGCAGTATAAACTTTATCGGGATCGGTGATGCCCATGCTCTTGAGCCGATCGATGTTGGCTTCCTTGCTTTCGCCGATCAAGCCAGTTTTGACGACCGCAGGATCGTAAATGAGTTGACCTTGGAAGTGAGCATCCATACAACGCAGAGCTGCTGCGGAGATTACGCCTTCAGGTGCTGCACCGATACCCATCAGGGCATGAATGCCTGTTCCAGCAAAGCCACAGTTGATCGCGGCACCAACGTCACCATCGCTGATCAGTGCAACCCGCGCACCTGCTGCCCGAATTTCGGCAATCAGATCGTTATGGCGTTCGCGTTTCATCACGACGACGACTAATTCTTCGATCGAGCGATCGAGACACTGAGATAAAATTTTCAGGTTTTCAGTAGCAGATTTATTAATATCTACTTTACCTTTGGCAGCTGGAGGTGCGGCTAATTTCTTCATGTAGAAGTCAGGCGCTGCAAACAAACCACCTTTCTCGGAGATCGCGAGTACGGCCATCGAGCCAGGTTGTCCGTATGCGCAGAGGTTGGTACCTTCGCAAGGATCGACTGCGATATCGATTTCGAGCAATTCATCGATGGTACACAATTCAGCAGCGTTAGGTTGAGAACAAATCCCTACTTCTTCGCCGATGTACAACATCGGTGCGTCGTCGCGCTCGCCTTCACCGATCACGATCCGTCCGCGCATGTGGATTTTGTTCATCCGTTCGCGCATTGCTTCAACCGCAACCCGATCGGCTTCATTTTTGTCCCCCTTACCCATCAATCGTGCAGACGCGATCGCCGCTTGCTCGACTACTTCTATAATTTCTAAACCTAAACTATTTTCCACAGCTATTCGCTCCCAAAGGGCTTTATTTATAGGGATTTCAGTCTACAAGTCTACCAGAGCGTGGGGACACCCGTACATTTATCTATCGTTTTGTCTCGCGATCGAGCTGTCCGAACTTGCTGACGACACGCCTTGAATTCACTATTTTTAAGCGAATCGACTCAACCAGATCGAGACCAAATTATGCTAATGTTACACCAATTTTATAAATCCCCCACTCGCAGATCTCGATCCGGCAGTAGATCCCTTGCTCCAGCTAGTATGCGATCGAGTCGATAATTCGATGTTAGAGGATTGGGATCGCCACTATGTTGCGATCTCCATTCTGTTGGTGTGCGAATCGCTCGATCTGTGTACTCCGCAAATTGCTGATTTTTTGATTTCAGCCGCTAACTCTGACGAAATAGCAATCTCAGAATTGTTCGATGGCTGCCTAAGAGCGGAAAAAGGTTAATCGATCGCTCACCAATCGCAGGCGATCGATCGACAAATATCGCCTATGTTCCGTAGGATTACTCAGGGAAAAACAATCTCGGTTTGGTAGGTTCTCAAATATCGGTGAATTTGCGGCTGTGAGATCGATACGCGATCGCCGTGAATAAATGTATATAAGTAAAAACCATGTAAGTATAGTACTTACTTTTAATCTATCACCATTTATCGACCCCACATCTCATGGCAAACCCCACCGATCGAGAGCAAGAATTATTAGAACTGGTCAACCGGATTAGAACGGCACCACAAGCGGAATTGGCGCTGCTCCTCAATGCTTCAGCTGCAGATGCGAAGATTATCAGCAGTGCTTTAGCCGACTATGGTGTCAAGCTAGAAACGCTCAAAACGCAGTGGCAAGCTCTGCAAGCTGTCGCACCAGTGGCTTGGTCTAGCGAACTCAATATTGCCGCTGCCGCACATAATGGCGAAATGATTGCAGCGGACGTGCAAGCTCATCAAGTCACTGGTGAAAAAACGTTCGGCGAGCGGCTCAAAGCAGCTAACTATACCTTTACGATCGCGCGCGAAAATCTCTATGCCTATGCTAGCTCGGTCTTCGAGGCGGAAGCAGCACTCGCGATCGATTGGGGGAATGGGGTCGATGGCATCCAAACTCCAGCCGAACATCGGGAATTTCTGCTGGCTGGCGATGTCCGGGAAGTCGGGATCGCCATCACCCCACAACCCAATACCACCAGGCAACTCGGGCCGTTAGTTGTGACTCAAGATTTTGGTAATCGGGAGGCATTGAAGGGAAAAGCGTATCTACTGGGTGTCGCTTTTGAAGATAAAAATGGCGATACTTGGTATGAAGCAGGCGAAGGACTCAATGATGTCCAACTAAAAATTACTGGCATCAATGGAACTAACTTCACTAAAACGATCGCTCCTGGCGCGGCTGGCGGCTATCAGGAACTGCTCGATCCCGGACGCTATCAAGTTGACTTTCTCCGCAATGGTAATACTGTCGGTCGGCGTGTGAGGACGATCGATGCTAATGCAGCTAATATCAAAGTGGATCTAGTCTTACCCGTTAGTAATCTCAATAGTCTGCAGAATGCTGCAACTGCGGGTAGCAATGCACTCGATTTTCGTACCGATAATACCCAAGCTCAACCCGATTTAACGGGGAAGAAATTGGCGCTGAGCTTTAGCAATGTCTCCGCCGATGCTACCTATCACAATTATGGTGGGATCTATCGCGTACAGGATGATGTGGGAACTGTCATCGATCCGACAACTGGAGCGTCTTACAAGCCTGGAGATACTGGCTACATCGCTGCCGCATTACGCCGTGCTAATCTGGAAAATAGCGGTCAAGTCCAACTCGACAATCAAAATACCAGTAATCCGGCTAAATTTACCGTCGATGGTGGATATCGGTATGGAATGTTTGTGGTTGCAGATGGGACGATCGATCGCGCACTCACCACGACAGATCCAGCCAAGGCACCACATGTCTACTTTAACTATCTAGCGGCGAATACCGATGGCAAGCAACACTTCCAGTCAGTGGGAAATAATTCGTTTGCAGTTGAAGATACCTTTAATCTCACGAATAACGACTATAACGATCTGATTTTTACGGTTAATGCGAAAGTTGTTTAGTTAACCCAAGTTGCTACCCATAACCTAAGCGGTTAGAAACCGCTGCTCGGAATACAAAGTCCGCCTGTCTTGAAAAGGTGCTCTACTTGGGGAAACCCCAAGACCGCACGTTTCGCTTCGCGGACTGAATATCTTAGTCCGCGAAGGCGGACTTCGCATCATTAGCCACGATTTCAATCGTAGGCGTTTCTGGGTAGAAACTTGGGTTAGTTAGGGGAAAGGGGATCGTAAATAGGGGATAGTGGATAGAGGGAATTATTCACGATCTTTATGTTGATTCGGGATCTGGGCGAACAGGGATTATTAAAATTAATTCAGCCTTATTGTCTGCCAAATACGATCGGGGATGATGGCGCGATCGTGCGGGCATCTCCGGATCTCGAACTGGTGGTAACTACCGATGTATTGGTGGATGGGGTGCATTTTAGCGATCGCACGACTACTGCCTATGATGTCGGTTGGCGCTCGGTGGCTGCTAACTTATCAGATCTAGCAGCAATGGGGGCACGACCGCTGGGGATTACGGTGGGCTTGAGTTTGCCTCCCGAGTTACCTGTTGCGTGGTTGGAGCAGCTTTATGCGGGGATGCAGGCTTGTCTGCTGCGCTATGGGACAGGGATTATCGGTGGGGATTTGACTCGATCGAGTGTCACTACAGTAGCAATTACGGCTGTGGGTGAAGTTAAATCCGATCGCGCGATCCGTCGCAGTACCGCACAAGTAGGGGATGCGATCGTCATTACGGGTTATCATGGCAATTCTCATGGTGGCTTGCAATTGTTACTCCAACCCAAATTAGGGCAGCAGTTAACTCCAAGAGAGCGCGAAATTTTAATTACAGCGCATCAGCGTCCCCACCCAAGGCTGGATGTTTTGCCGATTCTCGATGAGTTAGTCCCAGCGTCTAACCAAGTATTTGCAGTTGCGGGGATGGATAGTAGCGATGGATTGGCGGATGCGATCGTCCAGATTTGTCGATCGAGTGGGGTCGGTGCGAGATTGGATCGATCGGCGATTCCCTTATCATCATCGCTCACTCGATTATTTCCAGATACGGCACTAGCGTCAGCTCTAGATGGTGGCGAGGACTTCGAGCTAGTTTTGTGTTTGCCAGAATTCCAGGCTGCTCTGCTGGTCGATAAGCTCGATCCCGGAGCCGCAATTATTGGCACAATTACTCGAGCGCTAGAAATTTTAGTAGTAGATCCTGACGATCGATTTCCACCGATCGATCTCGATTTACGCTCGGGATTTCAACATTTTTCTAATTGATGTTCGGGTTTTAGCCGTTACTCGATCGACTAAAGTAAGCCTTCCGCTGATGTCGCGATCCCCGATCCCGCCAAATGACTGACTTAGATTCGGTCATGTGAGCGATAAGCAAAATCGATTACATGGGTTACAACAGAGGCATGTTTACTTCGTAAATGGTGCGACCGATCGTTATGACTAACCTCGTCAAGATGCTCGATGCTTTAGATACTGCGCTCTCTGTTGAAGAGGAATTAGCGATTCAAATGCCGCTGTTCGATTTATTTACAGCCGATCGCACCGATTCAGAACCTAATTCGCTCGTCCAAAAATGCGATGAAATCTTAGCAAGTCTGTCGTCTTCAACGAACATTGAAGACGACAGACTCAATACTCAACTAGCCATCGGCGGTGAAATTTAACAATTGATTGAGATTTAGATGCCGATCGATCGTTTCAATCGTGATGAATGAGCGGGGTTCGCTCATTAAAGTCATTGGTAAGTGTGTCGGCACAAATATTGACAACATCAAATTGCTTGAGATTCACAGATGATTACAGCATAGTTCAAGAACTTGTAGTTATTCGATTGTAAAGCCAGAAGCTATTAAATTTCTAGAGTGATAATAAATTTCGAGAAATAAAGCCCCTAATCATTAGTGAGCAAGGGCTAAGGGCTTTAGGATGTGATAAGGCAATTTTTCAATCAGTCAACATAAGCCAAATAGCTTAGTTTGAGTGTATGCTCATTCAAAGAGCGTAAAGTCTTCGCGCGCTCGAAACCTACCACTTAAATGGTTGGCAACGCTTAAACCCCACTAATTTTAGAAATATGAATCTGAAATCATTGCAGACGCTTGCCTCAGTAGCTTGCTTGACATTGGCAGGAATACCTATTGCTTCTACACCTGTTCGAGCTGTAATCCTTGCAACAAACACTGGTGCGACCGAAAGTGTCGATCCGCTTACAGGAGTTGTTACTACATACAACAATAATACTAGTGTCGTGTTTGGTGACATCGCTCTATCTGATGCAAACGTTCTTTACGGCATCAGCTTTGGTCAGGCAACTACTAACCTCTATACTATTAGCTCCACTCCATCTACAGCACCTACCCTAATTGGCTCTACAGGTACGACTTCAACTCAAAACCTAAATGGACTTGGCTTTGACGGTAGTGGCAACCTTTTTGCTACTGGAGCATCAAATTTCTACTCGATCGACAAAACTACAGGCTTAGCAACTCAAGTCGGTGCTAGTATCACAAATTTTACAAGCTCGGGGGACATTGCTTTCGATCTAAAAAACAATCAGTTTTACGCTGTTTCGCAGCCAACTACTGGTAACAGTGTATTGTTTAGCATCGCCACCAATGGAACTGCTGCACAAATTGGCAGCGATCTCGGTGTTGCTAATGTTTATGGATTGGCATTCGATAATGGTTTACTCTATGGCTACTCCGCAACTGGGCAAGAATTAACTATTAACCAAGCCACAGGAGCAGCAGTAGTAAAACTTAATGTTGCAGGTACACAAGCTGATAATGCCAGTAGCACTGTTAATATCTACGGCTCCGCCAACAAAAACAGCGCATCACAAACAGTACCAGAACCATTCACAATTATAGGCACCTTAATCGGTGGAACAGCAGCATTCAGAATGAGAAAGAAACTCAAAGCGGTCGCCTCTTAATCCCAAGTCCCCAAAAATTCCCCATATCATACCCTAAAAACCCGTATTCCTTGCTGCTGTGGCAATGCAGGCGTTTTGTTTCGATCGATCTCATCTAAACACTCACACCAATCGATCGAAACAGAGCGTCAACCTAGATTGAGGCGAACTTCTATCTATCAGCATCTTGCACATCAGGCTATTTTGATGGCTGGTTGTTAGGATAAAGCTGGGATGAAGACGAACAGCCAACAACACACAGAGCGATCGTGAATTTAATTGAATTTTTACTCAAAGCGTCTTGGCGGAGCGTCTTAGCCGCCGCGATCGCCGGGACGCTGGGGGGCATTTGTAGTGCCGCCGCGATCGCAGTTATCAATCAATCGATTAGCCAGATTACTCCCACTCACCCGCAAGCATCCACAGACTTATTCTGGGGCTTTCTCGTACTAGTAGCGATTACGCTCGTCAATAATCTCATTTCGCAATTTGTCTTGGCACAGTTGGCACAAGATGCGATCTACAAGCTCCGACTCCGGATTAGCGGTTGGATCTTGGCTTCACCATTGCAACATCTCGAATCACTCGGTGCCAATCGCCTCCTGGCTACCTTAACTGAGGATATTCAAGCGATTTCCAATGCCGTGTTTAATATCCCGGCATTGTGTGTCAATGTCGCACTGATCTTTGCCGCGTTGACTTATTTGGGTTGGTTGTCTGGCTGGGTGCTAATCGGGACGTTGGTATTTCTCGTGCTGAGTATCAGTATGGTACAAGTACTAATCGCTCGCGCCGTGTATTGGTTTACTCAAGCGAGAGAAGAGAATGATGCGCTGATGCAGCACTTTCGGGCGATTACCGATGGGGTGAAAGAACTCAAGCTCAATTCGCTCCGCCGCGACGATTTTATGACCGAGGATTTGGATGCGACGGCGGCGGCGCTGCGAAACTATCGGATCGGCTCGCAACGGGCGATTGCGTTATCGACAACTTTAGGTGATGTTTCGTTGTTCGTGCTGTTTGGATTGTTAGTGTACGGGTTGCCCCAAGTGACTACGGTTTCGGCGGGATTGCTGTCGGGGTATGTGATCACGATGTCCTATCTGATGCGTCCGCTCGGGAATATTCTCGCGACACTCCCGAGTCTCGGCTTAGCAGGTGTCGCCTTGCGAAAAATCGATACATTGGGGTTGTCGCTGATAAATCAGGCGGAAGTATCAGCCCAAATTACTGCCAAACGGACGGGATTCGATCGGATTGAAATCTCTCAGGCAACGCATATTTACCGGATGGAAGGACAACAAGCAGCGACTTTTACCTTGGGGCCGATCGATCTGACGATCGCACCTGGAGAATTAATCTTTATCGTCGGCGGGAATGGGAGCGGTAAATCGACATTAGCCAAGCTGATTACCGGATTATATATGCCCGATGCGGGACAAATTAGGTTAGATGGTAAGGCGATCGATGACAAAAATCGCGAAGCTTATCGGCAGTTATTTTCGACGGTATTTGCTGACTTTTATTTATTCGATCGCTTAGTCGGCATTCGGCTCGATAATCTAGACGCACAAGCCAAGGCTTATCTAGAGCAACTAGAACTTACCCATAAAGTCGAAGTTCGCAACGGTAAACTTTCGACTACCGCACTCTCCCAAGGCCAGCGCAAACGGTTGGCACTCCTGACAGCATATCTTGAAGATCGTCCGATCTACTTATTTGATGAATGGGCGGCAGACCAAGACCCGTTTTTTCGTGAGGTGTTTTACAAACAGCTGTTACCGGAGTTAAAGCAACGTGGTAAGGCGGTTTTGGTAATCAGTCATGACGATCGCTACTTCCATTTAGCCGATCGGTTGTTGAAACTAGACTATGGGAAGATAGTTAATAGTCAACAGTGAATAGTGAATAGTGAACAGTGGATAATGTGGTCGTTTGTTATTGGTAGAGATGTTTCGGTGGCCTCTACAATTAATGTTGTGCTTTATTTATCTACTCACTCTCCCCTAACCCCTAATCTCTAATCCCTAACGATGCGTTTCTACACCTCCCACCCCGATCTCACCAAACTTGCAGAACAGGCGCTAGCGAATACTTGGGCGGAATTTCCCAATTTGGGACGCGAACAGATCGCATTGACGTGGATCGTGTACGATCGACCGTTTCCAGTGAATACGGGTGGGGCGATTACACCGGACGAACTGTGGCGATATCCGGTGCGGGGATATAGTTATCGGAGTGGCGAACGGATTTATCCAGCTAGTCTGGCGAAGTTATTTTATTTGGTAGCGATGCATGAGTGGTTGGAGCAGGGGATGGCGACAGTATCTAGCGAACTCGCTCGCGCGATCCGGGATATGACGATCGACTCTAGCAACGATGCGACTAGTCTAGTTGTCGATACGCTCACGGGTACCACTAGCGGGCCGGAATTATCAGCAGGGCCATTTACCACCTGGAAAGCCCAGCGCAATCTCGTTAATCGCTACTATCAATCGCTCGGCTGGCTGGAATTAGATCCGATTAATATCAATCAAAAAACTTGGAGCGAAGGCCCCTACGGACGCGAACGCATTTTTGTCGGCGAGATGCGGGAAAACCGGAATATGTTGACCACCGATGCTGTGGCGAGATTGCTGCATAGTATTGTCGGCGGCGCAGCAGTAAGTGGCGATCGATCGGGACAAATGATGCAACTGCTCCAGCGCGATCTCCATCTCGCTGGAACCCCGCCCGCTCCAGGCGAAGAGAACCAAGTAAATGGCTTTCTAGGGGCGGGATTACCGCCTGAGAGTCAAATTTGGTCGAAGGCTGGCTGGACATCGCAGGTGCGTCACGATGCGGCTTATATCGAATTACCAGACCGCCAACCCTATTTACTCGTCGCGTTTATAGAAGGTACCACTAACAGTCAGAATCGGGAGATTTTGCCCTTGCTCTCGGATCGATTCGTTACCGCGATGTCCCAAATCTAAGCGATTCGATCGATCGATTTTAAATCTGGAAACTATCCGCGCGATTATTTAGTCTAGAATTCTTTAAGGGATTAGATTTTAGCAATTGCTTACATAGCATCTATTCTGAATGATTGCTAACTAGAGCCGATAGAATAACTAAATTTTGAGGAGTAATCAATATCCATTATGCCCTTACCGATCGCTACACCAGCAACAGCGCTCATTGCCCCACAACTCGCTCCCAGCCAAGTTAAAAAGTCTGACGCGAAACTGAAATTTGGTTTGAGTTCGACAAGTGCCGCACTTTTAACTAGCCCCGATTTGAAGGCGGCACCATTACTGCCAAAGATCGCTCAATCCGAGCTTCCTGGTGGTTCTACTCCACCCCCGCCAGCACCTACCGCACCCCCTGAACCCAGCATTCGCGATACAGGTAGCGGCTACCCCTCTAGAATTCCTGCTAACTATTTTGGCCCCGCACTCGGGTTTGGCAATGGCAACACGTCTTTTGGTGTCATCAGCAGATTCCCATTTGGGAATAAGCTCTCGATCCGGCCATCTGCTGTTTTTGGCAACAATACAACTTTACGCGTGCCAGTTACCTATGATTTCGCTTTGGGCGATCCCGAGCCGTTCGAGCGCAATCCACTGATCGTGTTTAATGCTGGGGCTGGGATTCAGTACACGTCAGGGAATAACAACAGTAAGTTTGGCATTTTAGGCACGATCGGGATCGATGTCAATCTATTTGAAGGTACGGTATTAGTCGGCAGTTTTAATACTGATTTTGCTAATAATAATGGTACCAATGTTGGTTTGGGATTTGAGTTTTAGTTAGTGGCTAGCCACCATCCTCCCAAGATCCTATCCGCCATCCCCGATTTTCACTGGTAATCTAACGGCAAATTCCGTCCAGCCATTGATGCTAGCGACGTGAATTTGACCGTTTAATTGCTGGACTAATTTTTGGACGATCGAGAGTCCCAGGCCAGTGCCACCTTGGTGGTCGCGATCGCCGCCAGGAACGCGATAAAATTGGTCGAAGATATAAGGTAAATGTTTTTCGGCAATTTCGGCCTGATTTTTAATGGCGATCGTCAGCGATTCGGAATTGGGATTGCTATCGACTTCGACCGAAATCTTTCCACCCGATTGCGTGTATTTACAGGCATTATTAACTAGCTCGGTCAAGATTTTAGTTAGATAAACTCGATTGGTAGCAATCGTCGGCAACCATTCGGACGTGGATGTAGTTAGTGCTTGATGGCGCGTATCAGCACGATGGATGAATGGCTCGATCGTCGTTGGTAACCAAGTGGCAATTTCTACCGAGTCGATATCGACTCGATCGTTTAACGGCGCTCCTGACCTGTCAGCAGTGAGTTTCAATCGCTGTAATTCTAGAATATTATCGATTGCATCTACCTCGCGATCGCATTCTTGTTCCAATACTGCTAAATACTTTTGTGCGCGATGCCCGGAGATTAAAGCTGCGATCTCGTGGTCTGTATTTAGACTGATTTTTAACATCCGCACTGCCATTTTAATATTCATTAATGGTGCGCGCAAGTCATGAGAAATAGTATTAATAAATTCTTCTTTTTGCTGACAGATCGATTCTAATTCGCTAATTCGTTCGATTAATTCTGCTAGATCTGATAGAGGTGAAGAAGTGTGAGCGATCGAAATCGAATTAGGCATGATGTCCAGCTCCCGATTCATCGCCGTCAGTAATTGTTGTCCTAGTGCTTGTACCCAGGATAAGTCTTGTGGAGTCCACACGCTTTTTTGATTGCCGATCAGGCAAATTCTCCCCCACAATCGACCGGAATTACTGCTGCCAAAACCTGTTGGCAGTTCGAGTAGGGGCACAAACACATATCGATCGCAAATATGGATATTCATCACCGTTGTCGTGGCGGTAAATTCCACAATTTCGCGATCGTGCATTCGAGCATCGATCTCTTGTTCTTTGGCAGGTTCCAATCTGAGGATCGATCGACCGAGATCGGGTAACTGGGCGATTGTCAACCATCGCTGTGACTGCGGTTGATATTGTTGGATCGATACGCCGTACAGGACGAGAATTTCCTGAATTTGGGTGGCGGTGAGTTGACAGAGATAATTTGTGTCGATGGGACTGAACATGGATGATTATCGGCCATTATCGGGGTTATGAAGCAGTCAGGAGGAGAATCTATCGATCCAACTAGATTAATAAAATTTGTTACAATTTATAGATAAGATCCAATAAAAAGCATATGAGCGATTTTTCCGAAGAACGGCAATTAGTGCCAAGTGAAGCTGCTGCCATCGCAGCAGCAGTAAGCCAACGAGAATCAGCCAACTCAACAGTATTATCCCAACAGTTAGAGAGTACAAATCTCCGCGATCGCATGGTAGCATTGGCCTCGCTCCGAGATCTGCCTGCTGATGTCGCACTGCCATTGATTAAAAAAGTTCTCAATGACGAAAGCTTGCAACTGCGATCGATGGCAGTATTTGCTTTAGGTGTCAAAGTCACTCCAGAATCTTACCCGATTTTGATCGATATCCTCGCTAACGACCCAGATTATGGGATTCGGGCAGATGCTGCGGGTGCATTGGGCTACTTAGAGGATATTCGCGCCTTTGAAGGATTAGTCAGGGCATTTTATGAAGATACCGACTGGTTGGTACGGTTTAGTGCGGCAGTGTCCTTGGGCAATCTCAAAGATCCACGAGCTTTTGACGTACTGATGCGCGCGTTAGATTCGCCAGAAATCGTCCTCCAACAGGCAGCAATTGCGGCACTTGGTGAGATTAAGGCGATCGCGGCGGTCGATCGCTTGGTACTATTTATCGAAGCTGAGGACTGGATGACCCGCCAACGGTTAGCTGAGTCGCTGGGACAATTGCCTACTGCTAAAAGTATCTCGGCACTGAAGTATCTCACCAAGGATAGTCATCCGCATGTTTCGGCAGCGGCAACGATCTGTTTGCAACGACTGAATGAAGGATAGATCTCGCGGTTGACGCTCGTGCGTTATGCTGAGGCGATCGCACATCCTAACTCTAGAGAGCTAAAGGGTGTGTCCCTGCCGAGCATAACGCACATCTGCCGATCGTCTACCGTTGTCGAACTAGGGACGATCGACTGGGGAAGTTATACTGGTTTATCGATCGAAATATAATTTTTAAGATTCATCATGGATGTCAAAGAATTTTTTGAGTTGAGTGCGGGTAAATGGTTTTCGCAAAAAACCAGCCACCATCTCACTTTGAAACAATCAGAACACGGCAAATCCGATCTTGTCATTGACATCCTCCCTAGCGAAGATCCGCAGGTCATCCAATTGTGTCAACAAGCTAATGTCGATCGTAATGCGATCTGGGGTGGTGCGAAATATACCTGGAAAGGCACGACACACTGGGATGCCCAGCAGCAGAGTCCAGCAAATCAACAGGGTGCGGCGATCGTGATTTTGGTTCCAAGTCAGCCAGGATCGAAGTCTGGTAAGCTATTTCGCACTAATATTGGGGCTGCTGAGACTGCACCGATCGCGGCTGAGTATACATTGGGTGAAGATAATGCCCTAACTTTGGTTACTAAAGACGATCGAATTCACTCGGAAGAACGCATCTGGTTCGAGAGCGATAACGTCCGCCTCCGGACGACGATTGTTTCTCAGCCTAATGATGATGCGCTGGCTGCTTTTTATACCGAAATTCGGATGGGTGGAAAGTAGTCCCACGCTGAATAGTTTCGATCGCGGGTTGTTTGAGTGACAGGAGCGAAAAGCTGACAGTCGGCTGATTTCAGCCTTGTGGGGAGACGGGCTTCGATCTGTATCGACGATCGTAACGCAGCTGCTGATACAGAAATTTTCAAATTCTTGGGTTGCTCGGTTGCGAAAAGTTGCGCGCAGTGTAAGAATGCGGTTGGTCTATTATTAAGCGAATCTTTACAAATACGTGCAATCTAATTTAGTCGAACCGATCGGTCACAGCACAGCTCAATTCGAGCGAGAACGGCTCCCTTTCACCATCCAAGATGTTAGACAAGCAATTCCCAAGCATTGTTTTGTCCCATCAACCTGGAAATCCTTAGCTTACTTTTTTCGCGATGTGGCGATCGTTACTGGATTATACGTATTAGCAGCCCAGCTAGATTCTTGGTTTTTCTATCCAGCATTCTGGTTCATGCAAGCGACGATGTTTTGGGCGTTATTCGTCATCGGACACGATTGCGGACATGGCTCGTTCTCGCGTCACAAATGGCTCAACGATCTGGTCGGGCACATTTCCCACTCATTTATTTTGGTACCATATCACGGTTGGCGGATCAGCCACCGGACGCACCACAAAAACACTGGCAACATCGAAACCGATGAAAGTTGGTATCCCGTCTCAGAAGATAAATACGACGAGATGCAGTGGTGGGAGAAGTTTCTCCGGTTTGATTTCACTTTATTATTTGCTTATCCTTTATATTTATTCCGTCGCTCGCCCGAACGTCCGGGTGGTTCTCACTTCCATCCAGCTAGCCCGATCTTCCGCCCTTCTGAAAAGTGGGACGTAATTACCAGCAGTATCTGTTGTGCGGTAATGGTTGGCTTAGTCGCTGCTGGTACCTTTACTTGGGGCTGGTTGTGGTTGGTTAAGTTTTATTTGGTGCCTTATCTTGGCTTTGTCGTGTGGTTGGATTTGGTAACTTTCTTGCACCATACCGACGACGATTTACCTTGGTATCGTGGTAAAGATTGGTACTTCCTCAAAGGGGCGATCTCGACGATCGATCATGATTATGGGATCTTCAATGATATCCACCATAACATCGGCACCCACGTCGCTCACCATATCTTCTTATCGATCCCTCACTACCATCTCTTAGAGGCAACAGCGGCGATTAAACCAGTTTTAGGTAGTTATTATCACAAATCAGATCGATCTCTCTGGGCAGCCTTCTGGGATGCTAAGGTGAACTGTCACTTTGTCTCGAATACTGGCTCGAAAATTTATTATCAGTCGAAGTAGTGAACAGTGAACAGTTGAGAGTTCATATGTAAAAAAAAGGGGCGATCGAAATATATACATTCGATCGCTCTTTTATGTTGTCTGGTGTTGTAGAGGCGATCGATTGTTGTTGCGAGTCTAAGATAGTAATTTGTAGGGTGGGCAGTGGCCACCACAGGGATTTTAACCGATCGCTATCAATACTAAAAATGAGATTATTACTAAAATTTAGATTTGAGAAGATATGCCCGCTCGGGTGACTATCTACTGTCGCAAATCGGTGATTCGCGTAACCGCAGGAGAGATTCTTGCGGGACTCGAAATAGCCGCGACTTCAGTCGCAGGCAAGAAATAGATAGCAACTTGGGTTAGTTTAGACCTAATTACCGTGAGTTTTTACAACTGATTTCGGGATTTGATTTGGATGTATCGATCGACTAATCGATCGCTGAGTTGGTTTGCTGGAGCATCTAATACCAATACCCCTTGGCGTTTGAGATTGGCAAAAGCGAGTTCGCGTTGTTGGAGAAAATCTAGTGCAACAGATTGAGTATAAGCGCCAGGAATATCAGTGGCTAATGTGTGGGCGCGGAAATCGACTTGCGGATCGCGGAGCGTGACACAGAAAGGGAGATAACGGGGGGTGAGTCTGCCTAGAGCAGTGAGCAGTTCGGCGGAGGCGATATCGTCGATGATATCTGTGATGACGACAACTAGAGCGCGACGGCTCTGTTGCTTGATAATATTGGTGACGGCTCCGAGATAGTCGGGTTCGAGGAGTTCTGGCTGAATCCGGCTGAGGCGATCGAGTATTTTGGAAAAATGCGCTTGTCCGCGTTGTGGTGGGATCCAGGTAGAGAGATAGCGATCGAATACCCCCACACCCACGCGATCTCCCCGCTGAGTCGCCGCGAGTGCCAGCGACAGCGTCGCATTCAAACCGAAGTCAAAACGTTTGTAGCCCTGAATATTCGCAGTCATCAAGCGCCCTCGATCGAGCAAAATAATTACTGTCTGCTCCTGTTCGGGTTCTAGAACGCGAATTAGGGGGCGATTGCGTCTGGCGGTAGCTTTCCAATCGATCGATCGCGGATCGTCACCAGCATTATATTCCCGCAGTTCGCTAAATTCTGTCCCCATGCCTTGCTTGCGATTTTGACGCATGGCTCCGCTAGATTGGAGTGTCAGCCGGATCGAGAGCGATTTCAAGCCGATTAAATCGGGATACACGGCGACGGTTTGTGCCGCATCTACTCGCCATTGCTGCCAAGCTAAACCCCAAGCACCCAATTGACGGACATAAATTCCTTGCCATTCATACTCGCCTCGGCGGTAAGGATGGACTGTATAACTAGTTGTTTCGCTCGTACCCGCAACTAATGACCCCGAAATTAATGCAGGCATGCTCGGTAAATCTTGCGGGACACCATCGCGAATTTGATAGCGAAATTGTCGGGTTTTGTTTCGATATTGTCCCGATCTAATTGTGAGGGTGACTGGGTTGTCACGCCCGATCGAGAGTTTTCCTAACTCCGATCTACTTACTTCCACTCGATCGGCTTTAACTCCCTGGGCATCAATACCCGCAAGAATCAGGATTGCTAAGTAAAACCCAAATGTCAGCAGTACTGCTGCGCCAATCCCCTGTGGCATCGGCAGCAGGATCGCTAAAATAGTAGAAACTAATCCCCAGCCTGATAACAGCCATAATGTCCGCGCACTGGGAATAAAGCCCATAGAAATAATGAATTAGGAGTTATAAACTATTATCTACCACTAAGTAGGTCGGCACAAATATTTAGTAGAAGTTCACAGGGGTAGCAAAAAGTAGAAGTTCATATAAATGGAGAATGGGTACTGCCCACAGAACATAAATAGCCGAAGTAATAAGAACTTAAACTGCTTGATTCGATTACCTCCGGTACGCTACGCGAACGAGATAATCTCTACACTAATCGATCGCAAAGTGTGCCATAGGCAACCGATATTAACCACTGCAAATATTTATATTACTAGATCGATAATGGTGTTTGTGGGCAGTACCTACCATACAAAATTGAAATCTATTTGATGCGATCGAACAATCTTTCACCAATAGATCGAATGTACATTCCCTAGGCACTGTTCAGTTATAGGGTGACGTGTTTAAAGCCCCTGGGTGAGAGCAATACGAGCATAGTGATCGGGCGATCGATATAGCCCATAGCCATAGCGGGAGTTTCTTGCTTTCCTAGCCCCCAATGTGGTCTGACCCAATTGTGAATCAGCCGCTGCATATTCAACACTCGTTGCAATCCGGTAATAGCCTTGGCATACAAATTCTGTCTTCTCCGATATCCGCTGGCTCGTCTTCTTAAAGCGCTATTTTGGGCTTCATTATGATTGGCATGTATGTCTGATTTAGGGCTGATTGCTGTAAATGGATGCTCTTGTTACAGTGTCCCACAAAATGTGTGGATTTTGATAAAACGCCCACAAATTTGTTTTGTGGTAAGTGTGCCAATCGATCGGATAAGTAGATTAGCATAAATATCTGTAACTCAATTATTCATCTTCATCTTCCTCCAGATCGGTTCCCTCGATCGAAGGCTCAACCAAAGATTCTTCTCGATTGGTTATCGATTCAATTGCCACAACTTGACGGACAAATTCTGGACATTTTGCCATTGGATCGACATCACGTTTATATAATGGACTATCCTCGCTGCGACAGAGATAACCATCAAAATGTTCGCATACCGCGCAACAATCCGCTCCACTCGCGATCGCCGCATCGATAGCAAATGATTTGTGGCTGGCGGGTTTGAGCATCAAGCCGCCTTTCGTCCATTTTGCTGATAGCAATCCAGTGGCCGATAAATGTTGCCAGCGAGGATCTTCGAGGACAGCATCAGAGATTCGCAGCCACGCGCCGTCGAATTCGGCTTCGATTTCGATTTCAAATTCTTGTCCCGCCTCTAACTTGGCAACTTGCCCTTTCGATAGATGTTCGGGTGCTTGTCCGAAGGTAATCGTGTCACCGACTTCGGGAATATGAATCCAATATTTTTCACGCAAATCGCCAGCACGGGAAAGTTCGTGGAGAGCTGATTGGGATCCGTGGATCAGGATCAAATGTTGGGGATTGACGCGATGGATGACTTGGGTAATGCCAACGCGATCTGCATGAGCGGAGAGATTGAAGCGTTGAATTTTGGCTCTGACTGTTAATGCGGTACCATCGAGTTCGATTTCGCTACCTGGCTCTAGGCTTTGTAAAAAGCGGCCAGGGGATTCTTCGTCGGTATAGCCGGAGATGAAAACGGCTGCATTTTCCCGTTCTAACAAGATTTTAGCGTAGCCGATGCTCGCGCCCCCTGTCAACATGCCGGAACTGGCGATAATTACTGAGGGATGGGCGATCGCGAGGGGACGTTCTTTGGGGGATGCGATCGAGATGATGCGCGGTGAGGATTTCTCGCTAAAGAAGGGGGACTGGGTTTTTGCGAAGTTCTTGACAGCGGCGGGGAGTAAGTCTAATTGATTTTGGAATAAATCGGTGACTTCGCGGACTAAACCATCAACGTAGACGGGGACATTGACGCTATGAAATAAGGCACTGGTGCGGATGGCAAGGATAATTTCCTGGGCGCGTCCGAGGGCGAAGGCGGGAATTAAGACATTCCCACCTGCGGCGACGACTTCAACGATCGCTTTAATCAGATCGCTCTCTTGGCTGCGTCTGGAGGGGTGGGTATCTGCGCCGTAGGTGGATTCGGTAATGAGGATGTCCGCCTGGGGTAAATCGGCAAGTTTCAAGCCTTCTGCGGTGCGGCTGCTGGTAGTGTTGTAATCGCCAGTATAGAGGATCGATCGATTGCCGTATTGCATGTAAATACAGGCTGCGCCGACGATATGCCCAGCATGAATGAATCGCACTTTCAGTCCTGGTAAGGGACAGAAGTCTATGCCAACTGGTTGAGTTTGAAGTTGAAATAACGTGCGATCGAGATCGTCAGCCGTAAATACTTGCCCAAAGTCTTCATTCCCCTGCTTTTGCTGTGCCGCCTGCACTTTCAAACCGTCTGTCAGCATTACATGGGCGATTTCTCGTGTCCCGTGGGTGCAAATCATCGGCACGTCAGGAAAATCGCGATGGAAGATCGGCAATGCCCCGATATGATCGAGATGAGCGTGGGTAATCAGGATCAGATTCGGACGTGCCAATAACTCAAATGCTGGCAGCGGATCGCTACCTTTGGGTCGAGTCCCGGCATCCATCACGATTTCATACGGCCCGATCTGGACGCGAAAACACGATGCGCCAATCCCGCGTGCGGCACCTAATGGGGTGACAATCAATCGATCGAGATCGACCGCACCGTCAGCAACTTCAGTCACACTCTCGGCAGTAAATTTTGACTGGTGGGGATAGCGATAAACTTTGGCAACTTTCGATCGTGAGTTGACTTGGACTCTGGCACGGAAATCCGACGGGAATAGGCTTTGAGCTTCCCATTCCCAAATTGGCTCTTTGACTCGCGTTAGCGCTAGTTCCCAGTCTCTTACTACTTCTGAATTTAGGGCATTCAGGGCGATCGCGGCGATGTCCGATCGATTTGCCTTAAAGTACTCTTTGTCTAAATTGCGCGGCTGGCTGGCCGTTTTAGCCATGACAAGGGGAATGGATTGAGGTGTGTCGATCGACTCAGTTGATTCGACTACCTTTGTCGCACTGATGATAGTTAAGGTTTTGGCCGATCGACTGGCGACAAAATGCCAGAGTTGTCCCGATTCGACTTGGATCGGCGGATTGAGGAGCGTCGGTCGGATTGTCGATTCGCCAAATCGATCGATCTTCAGGGATACTGCTGTGTGCTTGCGACTGACTTGTGCGGTTCGCCCGACACACTCAAATCTATCCGTGACGATCTCCGCCGTAGGCACTTTGCTGACGATCTGCAAGCGGGTAATCTCGCCGTCTGTCTGGGTAATCGGAATTACCAGCCACTGTCCATCTTCCGATGTCACAGCCGGACTAAAATCTCCCAGGGGTGCCGCCCGAAATTGGCAGCCGTCGGGGGTGGTTATTTGTAGCTTGGTAGGCTCGCGATCGTCAGCCGAGATCGTGCCACTAACTGTCATTTCACAATATGGACTGAGTGAAATTCCAACAAGATTAGTGGACATGGGCGTACATCGACCGATCGGTCATCATTACTAATAGATTAATGTCAATTTAACTGAAATATTGTCAAATTTAACAAATCGATTGTAATTTATTTAATCCGACCTCGCTCGTGATAACTAGATACATTACCCGTACAAGATTATTTGTGCGTTTCATCCATTAATTCAGCAATGCCAAAAGTTCTAATTATTATGTTCACTCGGTTTGGATCGCGCCGATCGAGCTATTAAGACGAGCGGACTGCTATGCACCAGAGTCGGGATCTAGTTCCCAGCGATCGGTATCGCGGTGTTCTAACATCTCCGTAGTATGCAGGATCCCACCATCAGGAATCTCGATCCCAGCAGCTTCGCCCAACTCATCGATGTCATTCTGCTCGGGCATGGCTGTCGTGCCACCAACTGCTTCATCGCCATCGACTTCAGCCAGATATGGATCGATGTCCATGTCGCCTTCGGTCAGATCGTCTAAATTCTGCCGTCCCAACGTTCTACCTAAATCTGAATCGGGATCGATTTCCTGTTGCCACTCAGCCGCACCGCTGGCTCCGATATCGGTATCTAATTCGTTTGGCTCGATGCTGGCGACTAATTTAGCTTGAGGATCGGTTGCCAATTGTTGAGCGATCGCATCTCGTTCGGGGTTGTTATCGACTTTGTTTGCCATGTGTTGCACTCTCGCTAAAATAATCCTAAAAAATTTCTCGATGCTAAGTAATATTCGATCTCGATCCTACAATCGCGATCGAGCTGTTGGCACCTCTAAATTGGTAGATATCTACTTGCCTTTCATCCCTGTACGATCCCGATTAAAAAAATAAAGGTGACAGCTAGATTGGCAAGCTTTATCGGCTCTCCAGCAGTTAAGGTGATAATTTAACGTCAGTTCGGGATAAGGATTACCGATTAATGACTCCTGCCTTCGTTTCGGAACCGTCCCCAACAGATCGACCATAACCCAAAGATCGATTCCCATTGCGAAGCTAATGCGAAGCGCTAATCGCTGCCAACAAACTAACCCTTGTGCAGCGACTCGCGCTCGTCGGGTTTCCCGACGGTTTAGCGAGTCAAGACAGGGGAGTTTGAGGGGCGGCACTCCGCTGTCTTGACCCAAACGCACGCTGTAGGCGAGCGAAGCGAGACGTGTCGCCAGACGGAGACCTCAGCGCGATTTGGGTCGCTCCTCAACGGGGGATCTGGGGGTCGGCACCCCCAGATCCGGGTTCTCCTCACTAGTAACCTCTAGGAAAGCACCAATCCAAGAATGGCCTAAAACGGAGATCCTTAACCCGAACTGACGTTAATAAGGAGATCGTTTTAGCCCAATCTTCCCCCATAAGTCCAGGAGACCCGCTTTATTTACAGCAAAGCTTCCTAAATCTAAAATCCGAAATCCAAAATCCAAAATAGCAAGACTTCGCCGACTGATGACGAAATGCATATTTCTCACCAAGATGACAGATGCGGTTCCAGCCACATGCTTGATAAAATAGTTAGTAGGTACCAAATAAGCCGATCGCTCCAGAGCCAATCCCATGTTCAGATCTTCAAAACTCCGTTGGCTCAATCTGCTCGCGCTCGTGGCGATGACGACGATCGCTACACCACGTCCTGGGAATGCAGCCGAGCGGGTGACTTTGCACTATCCACCATTTAAGGACTTCTCGATCTCGGTTGACAATCTCGACAAGTTTGCCAAAACCGGTAAAATTGCGCCGGAGTTTGCTGCATATGTCAAGCAAGCAACACCAGCCCAACTCCAGCAATTGCGTCAATCTTTGCAACAACGGTATGACATCAGCCCTACGTATATAACTCAGTTTGTTAATTCACCGCTAGTCAAACCGATGTTAGAACGCTTGGGAGAAATCCTCCAAGGAGACAAACTAACTAATGGGAAGCAGCCAATCGCCACCGCACTGATTCGCGCTGCTGCGGATAAACAATATGGATTGACTCCAATTAATTTTTTACAGCGGTTTCCCAGTCGGCAACTGACGGTAAATCTCAATGGAGGATTTGCCGTCTATGCCAGCTTCACAGAATTGCTGAAGCAGCGAGAGGCAACGCTCTCCTCGATCGTCCAAATTGCTAATGCTGAAGCGTTAGCCGCTAAAACCGATTTCACCAACAAAGTAGATCTCCGCCAATCTGGTGGCCTGCGGTGGCAAAAACGCCGCTTCGATTGGCTCGATCGATCGCGCCAAAGAAACGTTCCTGGAGATCTTTACCTACCCCAAACGGCAGCTAACCAGCCAGTTCGATTGATAGTCATCTCGCATGGGGTGGCCGAAGATCGTACTGCTTTCTCATATTTAGCCGAACATTTAGCCTCTTATGGATTTGCAGTTGCCGCGATCGAACATGTCGGCGGGGATGCCAATCGGTTTCGGAAGTATTTTTCGGGATTGGCTCCAGCGCCAGCAGCAACCGAACTGCTGCAGCGTCCGCGTGACATTTCGTTCTTACTAGATGAATTGCAACGCCAAGCGCTAGTCGATCCTAGCCTCGCACAAATTAATCTCCAACAGGTTGGTGCGATCGGCCATTCGTTAGGCGGCTATACGACTCTAGCCTTGGCTGGTGCGGAAATTGATTTCGATCGCATCACCCAATACTGCAACCCCAATCGATCGCTCAATCTATCCGTATTGCTCCAATGCCGTGCCAAGGAACTCCCTGCCAAGCGTTATACGCTCCAAGATCCGCGCATCAAGGCGATCTTTGCCATCAATCCACTCGGTAATACGATTTTTGGTCGGCGGGGCATCAGTAAAGTGAATGTTCCGGCTTTTTTGATGGGTGGTAGCGATGATGTGGTTACGCCTGTGGTACCAGAACAAATTTATCCATTTACTTGGTTGCAAACGCCCGAAAAGTACCTGGCGATTTTAGACAAAGGAACGCATTTTTCCGCGCCAGCAGTCAATCGGAGCGATGCAGTTTTTCCAGTTAATGATAGTTTGATCGGCCCAGATCCAAACCTCGCCCAGACTTATATCAAGGCATTGAACGTTGCTTTTTTCCAAACCTATTTGGCAAATCGCAGTGAATTTCGTACTTATCTCAATGCTGCTTATGCCAATAAATTAACCTTGACAAAGCCGCAACTCAGTCAACTAAAGGCGACGACAAATAGCAGTCAACCTTCACTCTCACTTAATTTAGTCCAATCGTCGGCATCAGAGCAAATCGCCCAAATTTTAGATCGTGCTAATACTCAAACAGCACGAGTTACTCCTTAATAATGTCTAGTCGATCGATCTTTTACAAATTAGGTGAGTGGGAACCAAGTTCGTGAGCGATTGCAAAATTATTGAAAGCTATCGATCGACTAGATACTTTCAAGCGCTCTGACTCGATCTTCAGCCATCAGATCCCGTATAGTTAGGACTACTAGCTATATTCTCGATGCTAAACACCTTTACTCAACATCTCAATCTCTCCAACACTGAAGTTGAATCGCTACTATTGCTCAGTTTGGCAGATTTTCTAGCGAATCCAGCCGTGAATGAGTTGTTAGGGAGTCTCGATGTCAACCTGTTGCGTCAAACCTTACCAACTGCGGGACAGATCTTGGCTGAGCAATTACCACCTTTTTACGAGTGGTTGAAAAATGAACTGGGAGTTGCCAGAGTACCAGATAGTCCCGACCATACGACTAAATGGGTAATTAATTTCTTAAATAATGAAGAAAGCTTGACACGCTTGGTTGAATTGCATCGTCCAGTGCCACAGATAGCGGTAGAACGATCGATCCCCCGCCTAGTTGGTGCATTTGCAGGTATTGAAGATGCTACTACTCGGCAGGTTTGGCAAACAGCGGTCGCGGCGCTATGCTTACCTTTGGTAGTCGCTGGGCGAGAGCAGAATAAATCGCAAGAGCTTTAGTCTTCGCTAAATATATCGATCGGACTCAACCTCAAAATACTTGGGCACGTATTCAAGGGGTCTACCGAACTTTTGATGGAAAGTTAATACTTGAAATGCCAAGCTCTAAGACTTTTGATTTGAAAATGAGTGAAATTTCTCAATCCATAGATGATTGCCAGATCTAGTAAACTAAGATTGAATCTAAATACGTAGTAGCTTATTGGTAAGCTTGTAGGAAGCCCGAAGATGTCCGATCGGCTGCGGATTGAATTACCAGACCATCGGGGGTTACTGTGTGGATTTCTCCTCCGGTCTCAAACTCTCGTCCGAGCGCTCGAATGGGATGAAATGAATCAGGTGTTTGGAGTACCTGGAAATTCGGTATGGCTGCATTTTAATCTAGTAGATTCCCGCTCGCGAAATTGGATTGCTAATTGCGAGCGGATTCCCCAGGTGGCCAGGGATTTATTATTAGCTACCGATCCACATATCCAGTTGGAGATCTTAGAAGATGGATTTATGGGCGTATTGGGCGACCTGTATTATGAGTTTGATGCCGATCCCGATCGGCTGGGATTATTAAGGATTTATGTCGATCGTTATTGTGCGATCTCCGTGAGAGAACGACCGCTAAAAGCTGTCGATCTATTGCGTCGAAATCTCTTGGAGCGCAGCGAAGCGATCGAGTCACCAATGGACTTGATGGTGCATTTAGTCAGCTCGCTCAATGAGATGTTCGATCGAATCGTTGACGATCTCAAAGAAGTGGTAGAAGATCTGGAAGACCAGATTCTCAAAGATAATTTCTCGGTAGATCGGGGTAAGTTTTCGCGCGTGCGTCGCTTATTGGCGCGATTGCGGCGACATTTTAGTGCGAATAGTCAAGTGCTGTCTGCGCGGCTGATTCCCCATTTGCCAAGCTGGTGTACCGAGCTTGAAGCATCGGAACTGCAACGCAATCTCGATCGATTGAGAGCGATCGTCCAAGATCTCGAATTAGTTCAAGAACGTGCGAGATTGGTACAAGAAGAGTTAGCGAGTAGACTTCAAGAAACCGTTAATCGCAATCTTTATGTCTTGTCGATCGTCACCACAATCTTTTTACCCATCACGCTAATTACAGGAATATTTGGGATGAATGTTGGTGGCATCCCTTGGACTCAAGATGCTCTAGGATTTTTGTGGTGTTTGATTTTAATGGGATTAACGCTATCGATCGTGTTTATGGTGTTAAAACGACAGCAATTCTTATAAATATGTTGGGAATAACTTCACTGTTTAACTTTGATATATTCGGCATAACTGAGATGGTAATTTAGAGCCGTCAATAATAGTCGAGCATCAATTGAGCAGGATTTACCCTCGATCGAGAGCGCGATCGAAGGCTCTCTGAAATCTTAGTTATAGGTACAACTTATCGCGACCCCAAAAAAATCCTAATTATTAGCGATCCCCGTGTCAATCCACCTGCGGTATACTGGTTGAGTTTGCCATTCGTACAAAGCCTTGGGAATCGACCTCCGCAGTTATGTATTTATCGATCGCTTGCAACGCCAGCACGCTGCATATTTGGGCACTGAAGCCCAGGGGTTTTTACCATTGCCGTCGGATTCTTCGCTCTGGATCGAAGTCTCGCCAGGAGTAGAAATCAATCAAATGATGGATATCGCCCTCAAATCGGCGCAGGTGAAGCCAGGGGTGCAGATTATCGAACGGTTGTATGGATTGATGGAAATCCATGCCAGCAGCCAGGGGGACGTTCATGCGGCTGGCAAGGCGATTTTGGCTTATTTGGGTGTGCGTCAAGCTGACTGTCTCAAACCACGCGTGATCTCTAGTCGGATCATTCGGAATATTACCGCTCATCATACGCAGATGATCAATCGCAGTCGGCGCGGGAATATGATCCTCGCGGGACAGACTTTGTATGTATTGGAAGTAGAACCAGCCGCCTATGCCGCGATCGCGGCGAATGAAGCGGAGAAATCGGCGCTGATTAATATCCTCCAAATTTCGGCGGTAGGCGCGTTTGGGCGGCTGTACCTGGGGGGAGAGGAGCGCGATATCGTTGCGGCTGAGGCGGGCATTCTCGCCTCATTAGAGAACCTTCCCGGTCGTCCGTTCCCCGCGCAGACCAAGAAGGAGTAAGTGATGGCTGTCAGTGCGGAACATGTGTTACGGCAAGGCGCGGTAGCGTGGTTGAAGTGGCGATCGCAGCAGCCCCAAGCTCCCGATTTAAGCGGCGCACAGTTGCAGGGGCTGAATTTACGTGGTGCAGATCTTCACGCTACCAATCTCCGCCGATCGAATTTGTCCCAGGCTAAGCTCGTAGCCGCAAATCTGAGCGGGGCAAATCTGAGTAATGCGATCCTCGATGGTGCAGATCTAGTAGATGCTAACTTAGAGGAGATCGAAACGATCGACGGCAGCGCCATCGGGGCGGATTTCCGGTGGGCGCAGCTTTCGCGCTCCCATCTGATTGGCAGCAATTTCACTGCGGCTGACTTTCGATCTGCCGACTTATCATTGGCAAGAGCGATCGCTTCCAATTTTACCTCAGCACGATTGCTGGGAGCGGATCTCGCAGGGGCTATCTTCCAAAGATCGACTTTTAGTTATGCCGATCTGAGCCAAGCAAATCTCGCTGCGGCAGATCTGACTCAGGCGATCTTATTTGAGACAGAACTAGGTGCGGCACATTTATACCGAGCGAACTTGACACAAGCACGATTGCATCGAGCGCATTTAGTCAGCGTGTATGCAGCGGGGGCTAATTTCGATCGCGCAAATCTGACAGCGGCGGATCTAGCTTGGGCAAATCTGAGCAAAACAATTTTTACTGGAGCCATCCTCCACCGGACGAATTTACGTGGAACCAATCTTACTGGAGCTAACTTAAGCGGTGCCGACTTGACGGGTGCCGACTTAACTGGTGCCGACCTCAGCCATGCTAATCTCGCTCGAGCGATATTAAACCAAACCAACTTAGCCGAAGCCGTGATGACAGGAACGATTCGTTAGGATCGCGAGCAAACTAGCTAAACTGAACTGACGTTCAGCTTAAGAATTGCCTGGAGACTAAAGTCTCGGCTGGTGATGCAAAGTCCGCCTTCGCGGACTGATTAGCTAGTCCGCGAAGGCGGACTTTGTAGCAGTAGCCCCGATTTTAATCGAGGGCGGTGCTGAAGCGGAGCAAATATCTTTAACCCGAACTGACGACGTTAAACTGAAGGTTCTTTTGCCGGATTTTGCGGTGAAAGTAATGAAGTTAATAGTTAACCCTATTACTACCTGTAGAGCTGACTCGATCGTGAATAAAAAATTCGTAATTGTGAGTATATTAGTCGGTAGCATGTGGGGCAATAGCTCGCTCTCACCAATGCAACCAGCGATCGCGCAAAGCGTGCCAACAGTCACACCAGTAACCGGAAGTACTAATAATGTATCCAAGCTAGAGATACTAGATGCTGGCGCAGAACCACGTCAAGAGGTGAAGTTTCGACCGCTGGCAAATAGCAAACAAACAATGACGATGACGATGGGGATGTCGATGGACATGGTGATGGGTGAAACGCCCTTACCCAAAACCAGCATTCCCAAAATAGTGATGAAGATCGATTTGACCGTCGGCGAAGTTGAGGCATCTGGCGATATTCATTATAGTTTCAGCTATACCGATATCAACGCGATCGCCGATAACAAGACATCGCCAGAATTGACTGCGGCAATCCAAAAAAGTTTTAAAACCCTCAAGGGAATTAGCGGCGAGCTGGTCGTCAGCGATACGGGGCAAGTTAAGAGCCAAAAGCTAATTTTGCCAAAAACGATCGATCCGACGACCAAACAGACACTCGAGCGATTTACGAAGTCGATGGAACAAATCTCGACGCGGCTACCATCCACCGTCGTCGGATTGGGTGCTAAATGGCAGACGACTCATTCATTAAATATGGCTGGTCTTCAATTAAATCAAGTTACGACTTACGAAATCATCGCGATCGACGCACGGGGGATGACAGTGAAGTGTAAAGTAGTTCAATCAGCACCACCACAAGATCTCATAGTGCCAGGGACTGCGGCCAATGGTACCAAAATTAAGATCGATTCACTCAATTCTAGTGGTGGTGGGACATACGCGATCCGATTCGACTCGCTATTTCCGCTCTCTGGTAAGTTATCCAGTTTGACTGAAAGTAAAATGTCTGTCCAGATTAATGCCAAGGAGCCGTCAACAAATATCACTAGCAAAATTGCGATCGATCTAGATATGACTACCCAGTGATAGATTGCCCGCGCACACAAATTTAATCTTTTAGTCTGTGTGTTTTGACTGGCGATCTGGGCACTATATCAAGGTGAGAGTCAAAACTGTCTTGAAAATGGCTATCGATGTAATCTTAAATACGCACGATCCCGATCGCACCAATAATATTATTGGCTCCCGTACCATAGCGATCGAGGATCGAAATAAATATAATTATAAATCTGTTTTTAATAAAATAAAAACTCTCCGCTAATCGTTAGAGCTAATCGATCGAGCTGCTTGAATATTTATTTGAAACTGGTGGACAGACAAGCAATGAGACAAAAACAATGATTTCAGAAAATATTACAGCTACTCCAGAGCTGAGCTTCAAAAATCTAATCATTCAGCTCAAAAGTATTAAGGAGCAATCTTTTAGTGGTAATTTAACCGTTCGAGTAGAGGGGAGCCAAAATTGGATCTTCTCGTTTCGAATGGGACGGTTGGGTTGGGTTGGTGGCGGGATCGAGCCAGTCGATCGCTGGCAGCGAAATTTAGCTTTGGCACAACTGGAATTACCGCCCGATCGATTAGCCAGGATCGATAATCCCGAATCGACCGATTCACACTTGCTCGCACAATTACTGATTGATGAATCGATCGACAGACAAAAGTCTGCGGATATTGTGGGGAGAATGACGATCGAATGCTTGTTTGATATCATTCAATTCAGTCAACATAGTGGCAATCGACTGGCTTATAAATTGACTCAGACAGGTGCGAATAATCCTGAGCTAAATCTAGTACTACCGCTATTAGAAATCGAGCCAATTCTCACCAAATCGATTCAGACTTGGCAAGAGTGGTCGAATGCAGGATTGGCAGTATATGCACCCAGTTTATTCCCGATTATTTCCAAATCAGCAGATCTCGCGCAGATAGTTGCTGGCTCAAATTTACAACAAATTATTGGTGCGATCGATGGCAACCGGACGTTGCGGAGTTTGGCCCCTAATTATCGTCAATCGCTGCTGAATTTCACTACAGCATTATTACCATTATTGCGTTCAGGTTTTATTACCTTATCGCCGAGACCAAAGTCTAGAGTAGCTAGAGTGATTCAGCCAGATGTTAGCAATTCGCTAATCGATCGCTCTACTGGTACATATAGTACTGGTACATATAGTACTGGTACATATAGTACTGTAACCCAAAGTACTCATAGTTTCACTGCGGGTTCTCAAAATATGAGTTCCAATGCTGTTAAAAACAGTCCATTGATCGCTTGTATCGATGACAGTATCTTGATCTATCAATCTTTAGAACGGATTTTAAACGAGCATGGTTATCGTTGCTTTGGCATTCAAGATCCGCTGAAAATTATGCCGGGATTGATTAGAAACAAACCTAATTTTATTTTTCTAGACTTATTAATGCCGATTGTTAATGGTTATGAAGTTTGCGAACAAATTCGTAAAACTCCTAGCCTCAAAGATGTGCCGGTAATTATCCTAACTGGCAAGGATGGTTTGATCGATCGGATGCGTTCTAAAATGGTCGGTGCGACTGGCTTTTTGGGCAAACCAGTCGATGAAGATGCTGTCATAAAAATGCTTGAGAAATATCTAATTGGGGTTAAACAACTCTGAAAAAGTCGATCGTTAATAGTGATGAAGTCTATGCACAAATTCGCAATAACGTTTCGGCGACGATCCTCACAGATGAAGACACGGCAATCAACATGCTTGAGAAATATCCTATTAGAGCTAAATAATTATGAGCCAGATTTTAATTGTTGAAGATAGTAAATTAGAAGCTGAAAAGCTGAAGAAATACCTAGAAATTCGGGGATTCTCGATTCAGGTTGTCGGTAGTGGTGAAGAAGCTGAAATTAGACTCAAGAGTTCCAAGCCGAATTTGATCTTCCTCGATGTAATTTTACCAGGAGAGAGTGGCTTTGAATTATGTCGTAAGCTCAAAAATGAACCAGCGACTCAAAGTATCCCAATCGTCATTTACTCAACTAAAGATAAACAGATCGATCGGACTTGGGGTGATATGAGCGGCGCAGATGCTTACTTGAGCAAATCTGCAGATGAGAGCACCATTCTTCAAACTGTCGATCGATTGATTGGCTGACAACTTGAGTTATAAATTATAAATCATGAATTATGAATCAGTTATCTTTGTCACGATCTGAGCGACAAACTGTCGCTTCAAAATCCAAATCCATGACAGAAGATTGTCGGTTTTTGGGATTTACGATTAATGATGATTTTAATGCCTTAATCCCACTCCTAGATCTCCAAGCAACAATTAAGATTTCACTTGCGGAAATCTTGCCAGTGCCCCAGATGAAAGAGTCATTATTGGGCATCATTAATTATGGTGGTAAGGCAACATGGGTAGTAGATCTGGCTCATTTATTGGGCGCGTCACATTACACCGAACAAATGCCTGTGCGCACGACTGGGATGGGAATGCTATTCCAGATCCAAAATGAAACCGTAGCATTATTAGTCCAAAAAGTTAGTACGATCGAAACCTACAATCTCGATCGATGTTTGGCGATTGGTGATGCCATGTTTCCAGACCGGATGAAATCGTTTTTATCTGGATATTTTATGGACGATCGTCAGCAGCCGTGGGTCGTCATCGATCTCCAACGCGCGATTATCTCGCTCAGAGGCTCAACCAACGAATCAATTATTTAGTTTAGCCAAATCTGTCGCCACCGCAGAGATGCTTTGCCCATGGGACAGTGGATAGTTAGACAACAATTGGTACTTAATAACTTATAACTAACTAATTAAAATGTTAAAAAATTTATTCAATTCAGCTGACGATCGCGCGGAAAAAAAATTAGACACACCCAATCCAGCACCCCTACCTAGAGAGAGACAACAGATGTTCGATACAGATAGAGCTTCGGCTCCCAATACTACTGCCAAACAACAATTATTAGCGATTCTGCAAGACGCTCAATCCAAACTTGAAGCTAGCAATAGCCCCAATGCCGAACCGCTCCGCCAAAATCTCCGCAGAGCTAGGGAACTAGCAGGTTGCTTGACCGTTGCTAACAATGCAACGCCAACTTCCGCCGAGATCGACTCCGAACAAATTTACCAAATCGCCACTAAAATCCGTCAGGCAACTACATCCAGTAGCGCCTTCAATCATGCGGTTGGCGAAATTAAAACACTGATGGGTGCCGATCGCGTCCTAGTATATGAGTTAACTGGTAATACGACTGGTAAAGTTGTCGCTGAAGCGATTAAACCTGGATATACACCGATGCTGGGAGCGAATATTCCCCCGATCGGGTTTGGCTTCGAGCAATTGCAAGACGATCGATCGCACCGAGCGATTTCGCTGATTAATAGCCAGATTACGCCTTATCAAAAACAAATCTTAGAGCAGTGTCAAGTTAAAGCGACGGTCGCGATTCCGATTCTGATTAATGGCTATTCTGCTCTCACTGATACCTATAGTTTAGATCGCGTGTGGGGGTTATTAGTCGTTCAACAGTGTGACCAAGAGCGTCAATGGACGGAAGCCGAAACTAATTGCCTGTCGCAATTATCGCTCGAACTGACGCTGGCGCTCCAACCTAGCCAACCCCTGCTGCAATTATCTCAACGGCGGGATCTATTTGCGACGATCGCTTTAGAAGCCCAAGAATTAATGCAAGGTACGCTCGATGAGATGCGGCATTTCCTGCAAGTCGATCGGGCGATGGTTGTCGCTTATAATGCCGATTGGAGTTCGCAAGTCGTCGCCGAATCTGTCGGTGCGAATTGGAGCAAAGCTGGTAACTCGCTCGATCTCGATTTCTCGATTACTGGCGAAAACTATAAGCCCCACTACGTTGTCAACGATATTTCGACCAAAGACTTCCCTCGCTGTCTGTTGGAGACCTTCGAGCCGTTGCAAATGAAAGCATATATCGTCGTCCCGATCGTTTATAACAACCAGTTGATCGGAATGCTCGGTGTCTATCAAAACTCTAGCGCGCGTAATTGGCAAGAAACCGAACTCAAATCCGTACTCGAATTTGCCAAGAATTTTGGCTTCCCGCTCCAACAAACTGCCAGTCGCCGTCAAGCGCTGTTCCAAACCAAACTGATGGAGCATCGCCTCGAACGCGAACAAGGGTTGGCAAAACTCCAAGAAAAACTCCGCAATGCCAAGGAAGATCGAACTGTCTTCCAAACTGCTACTCAAGGCGGACGCAAGCTCTTAGAGGTCGATCGGATGGCTATTTATCGGTTTGAGGCTGACTGGAGCGGGAAATTTATCGCCGAATCTGCCACTCCTGGTTGGGCGAGTCTGCTCGAAACAGTTCTAATTATCGAGGATACTTTCCTCCAACGCACCAAAGGCGGTAGATACAAAGATGGACAATGTTTTGCTGTCGATGATATCTATGCTGCTGGACATCAAGCTTGTCACATCGAATTACTGGAACAGTTAGAAGCCAGAGCATACGCCATCGCGCCGATCTTTGGAGCCGATCGCAAATTATGGGGACTGATTGCGGCTTACCAGAATACTGGGGCGAAAAAGTGGCAGAAAGATGATGTCGAAATCCTCCGCCAACTCGGACTACAAGTCGGCATCGCGATGGAGCAGATCGACTATATCAGCCAATTACAGAAAAAAGCCGAACAAGAACAGACGATCAACCGGATTGCCGAACGGATTCGCCAATCGCTCGCTACCGATGAAATTTTCCAAGGTGTCACTCAAGAAGTCCGCGATGCGGTTAAAGCAGATCGAGCGGTAGTGTATCAGTTTAATGCCGATTGGAGCGGTCAGGTCGTCGCCGAATCTGTCGGTGGCGGATGGGTATCGCTACTAGTTCAACAAACAGACGATGCCCTACTCACTGGCAATCGCACCCAAAACGATCGGTGCATTCTCCGGAAATGGGCGACCAAGGATCTTACCGAAACCGATACTTATCTCCAAAATACCAAAGGTGGTAAATATATCAACGGTGAAAAATCCACGGCGATCGATAATATTTACACCAAAGACTTCCCCACTTGTTACATCAAGTCCCTCGAAAAATATCAAGCTAAAGCTTATATTATCGCCCCAATCTTCATCGGCGATCGGTTGTGGGGACTGCTCGGAGTCTATCAAAACGATAGCCCACGTACTTGGAATGCTGCCGAACGCGCGATTCTCGAACAGGTCGCCACTCAAGTTGGCGTTTCCCTCCAGCTCTCCGAATACTTGGATCGCGTGATGATTCAAGAACAAGAATTGACGGAGATTGTCGAGCGCGAACGCGCCAACCGTCAAGAATTGGAAGCCGAAGCCCTGCGCGTTCTCAAAGCGATCGGCCCCTCCTTCCGAGGCGACCTCACCGTCCGCGCGCCGCTATCTGAAACTGAGATCGGGACGATTGCCGATGGTTACAATACAACGATTCAAAGTTTGCGTGAATTAGTCCGCCAAGTGCAAACAGCCGCTACTAGTGTGAGTAGCACCTCGAGCTTGAACAACACGCTGGTAGATAACCTCTCCGAACAAGCCAGACAAGAGCTAGTCCAACTCGATCGCGCTCAGGCACAAGTGAAGCTGATGGCCGCTTCCAGTCAGGAAGTCGCCGACTTCGCACAAAAAGTCGAACAAGTCGTACAGTCCGCCAACCGGACAGTGCAAACGGGCGATACCTTGATGGAAAGTACGGTGGAAGAGATTCTCGAAATTCGATCGACCGTATCGACTACCGCCAAGAAAATCAAACGCCTCGGTGAAACCTTCCAAAAGATTTCCAAAGTCGTCAACCTGATCGAAAACTTCGCCACCCAAACCAACTTACTCGCCCTGAATGCCTCGATCGAAGCAACTCGCGCGGGTCAATATGGGAAAGGATTTGCAGTGGTAGCCGATGAAGTACGATCGCTCGCTTATCAGTCTGCGAATGCAACTACGGAAATCGAACGCCTAGTTGATGAAATCCGGATCGACACCAACGATGTCACCGAAGCAATGGAAATTGGGATCGCGCAAGTAGTACAGGGTACCAACTTAGTCAACGAAACCCGCCAAAGCCTCAGCGAGATCGTCGTCGCCACCAGTCAGATCAGCGAACTCGTCCAATCTATCAGTCAAGCTGCTGGTACTCAGAACAAGCAGTCCCAAAAACTGACCGAAGTAATGGCCGATGTCGCCACAATTGCCAACCTCGCCTCTGGTAGCGCCGCCCAAATCTCCGAATCTTGCCAACAGTTACTCACAACCTCCCAAGTGCTAGAGACTAGTGTGAGCCGATTTAAAGTCGATTAATGAGGGATTAGGGATTAGGGATTAGGGAGAAAGACGGAAAGATGCGAGGTTGGCAATGATAACAAAGAAGGACGCTTTGCGTCCAACTGAGAAAGTCTTTATCCTCCAAACTCTAATTCCTAACCCCTAATCCCTACTACCCCCTCTAACCCCTAACCCCTAACCCCTAATCCCTCCTATGACCGACGATCTAGATTTTCAAGAGTCACTCGATCGATACTTTGAGATCGAAGCGGCGGAATTATTACAGACGATCGAGCTGACGCTGTTCCAACTGATCGAGGAAAAGACGATCGAGCGCGTCCATACACTGATGCGCGCTGCACATACGATTAAAGGTAGTGCGGCCAATTGTGGCTTTAAAACGATCGAAACGATCGCCCATCACCTCGAAGATGTCTTTCAGGCACTCTATCCAGCCGAACTAGAGATCGATCCCGAACTGGGCTTGCTGCTGATGGAGGGTTATGATTGTCTGTGCGAACCGTTGAACGCCATGTTAAACGGGGTAAGCTATGACGAAGCCGCGACGCTCGAACGGACGGCTGAATTATTTGCCAGACTTCAGATGCAGTTAGGTGACTTCTTTGGTCGGGAAACGCCCTTACCTACCGCCGCCGAATTGGGATTTGACGTGATCGGGTCGATTTTTACCGATAGCGTACCGCAGGACTTAGAAGTCCTAGCTGAAGCGATCGCAGGTCAAAATGTGGCTAGAGTTAGCGAAAGCTTAGCTTCGTTGGCGGAATTTTTATTGGAGTTGGGCGGTTCTTATAGTCTGCCAGGGATTGCGGCCATTTCGAGTACTACGATTACCGCATTGAACCGCCATCCCGATCGCGTTTTAGAGATCGCCCCGATCGTCTTAGCCAATTTTCAACAAGCCCAAATCGCCATTCTCGGCGGAGATCGCTCTGTTGGGGGCGAAGTATCCGCCGAACTGAGTGTTTGGGCGGGCATCGAACCAAGCTCTACTACAACCCGATCGAGTGTGGTAGATGATTCGGCCCAATGGCTGTCGTTAATCGATACCGCCGATTCAGATTCTGCTGAATTTGGAACCGATTTCTCCTTCGCTGATGCTGCGACATCTGCTGAATGGTTATCGTTAATCGATGAACCTGCAACGGAAGTTCCGGTTACAACAGCCGACGAGCGGTTAAACGACGATCGAGCTGCCGAATGGTTATCTTTAGTCGATGAACCTGCAACTGAAGACGCTACCACCACTAGCGAACAACTTCCAGACGATCGAGCGGCTGAGTGGCTATCTTTAGTCGATGAACCTGCAACTGCATTTACAATTGAATCATCTGAGCAAGAACAGCATACCGACAGTGAAACTTCGGCTGAATGGCTATCGTTAATCGATACTACCACTGGCGAAAATTCTGGCGATCGGGTGCAAAACGATCCCGAGCCAGAGATTATCGAACTTGAGACCTTCGAGCCAATGGGAGATCTCAATGGCTCGGCACTGACTCGGACGGAATACCTGGAGACGAGCGAACGCCACACTGGTGCGGATCTGGTATTAGCAAATATATCCAGTATCGATCGCATTCTCCAATCGATCGCGATCGATCGGCCAGCAGATCGGGACGAGTTACAAGAGACGGCACCATCGAAACCCGAGCGCACAGCGACACCAGATGCCGCCGTCAGCATCCGGATTGCTACCGCGCAACTCGAACGGCTCAGTCACACGATCGGCGAACTGCTCATCGATGACAATCAACAATTTCTGCGCGCCGAACAATTGCAGGTATTGGCGAAAGCTACCGTCGAACAACATCGCCGTTGCGAGCAAAAATTACGATTGGTGGGCGATTGGGCCGATAAAAATACGCTGACAGGAGATCGACCGCAATTCGCTGCCTCCCGTCGCGGCAAAGGTCGGCCCAAGAAGACCAAGCAAAATCATAATAACGGCGTGCAATCGCAGTTTGATAGCATCGAGTTGGATGTTTATAACGACTTGAGCATCATGCTCCAAAATCTCACTGACGATCTTGCTGCGTTGGGGATGCAAGTTGAAGATCTCAGCGAAATGACTCAAAAAGCGAAGCTGACATTGGGCAAACGCCAGCAGTTACTAGCTGACGCGCAGGCAGAATTATTCGATGCTCGCATGGTCGAGATTTCGACCGTGTTCAATCGCTTCCCCAGACTGCTCCAACAGATGGTCGCATCGCATCGTAAACCCGCCCAGTTAGAATTAATTGGTACCACTGTCTCGATCGATAAAATTATTGCCGATAAGCTGTACGATCCACTCCTGCACTTGGTCAGAAATGCTTACGATCATGGCGTAGAATCGCCGGAAATCCGCGCTCAACAAGGCAAACCCGAAACCGGGACGCTCACGATTAAAGCGTATCACCAGGGCAATCGTACGACGATCGAAGTTCGCGATGATGGTCAAGGTCTGAACTGGTCGAAAATCCGCCAACGGGCGCTGGAGATGAAACTGCTCGCGGCCGATCGCGCGGCGACCGTAACGGAAGCCGAACTCGCCGAAATCATGTTCGCACCAGGATTTTCGACAGCTGAAAAAGTTAACGATCTTTCCGGTCGCGGCATCGGCTTGGATGTCGTCCGCGACCGCATCGGTGCCTTGCAGGGCACGATCGATGTCCGCTCTGTCGCTGGCAGCGGAACGACGTTTGTGATGCAATTCCCGCTCAATCTCACTACGGCCAGATTATTAATTTGCGAATCGCAAGGTGTCGTTCATGCCTTGCGATCAGAAGCAATCGCCCAAGTCTTGTTACCCACGCCCGATCGGATTCAATCCCAATCCGCGCTCACCGACAAAGGTACCGCCAAATTTTTACGCTGGGGTGAAGGCACAGAGCTAAAATTAGTCCCGATTTATGCCGTTAATAGTCTCTTGGCTTACAATTGTCCGATCGGGGCCGGCGCGGAACGGACAGCGAGTTTATTTCCCGCCAAAACCAAAAATAGTACTAGCGCCCTGCTACTCCTCGAAGTCGATGACGATCGGATCTGCCTGGAAGTCGATCGCATCCTCGTCGAACAAGAACTAGTCGTCAAGTCTCTAGGCGAAACCTTTGGCTTGCCCAACTACATTCAAGGTTACAGCGTGTTGGGTGATGGAAGCCTTACCCTCGCACTCGATCCGATCGAATTGCTAGCAGGTGTCCGCAATACCAATGTGGCAACTAACTTTGCTCCAGCTAAATTTGCGGCATTGCAGCCGCTCCTCCAAGCAGCATTAGCACCAGCTAACGATAGTAGTGACACGATCGACGGCGAAATTATCGACGTTGCCGAAGTGACCCCACCGCGCAACTCAACCACTTTGGGTCGCCAGATCCAGGTATTGATTATCGATGATTCATTAGTGCAGCGGCAAACTTTAACTCGATCGCTCACCAAGGCAGGCTGTCAAGTAATCCAAGCCAGTCACGGACGCGAGGGACTCCTCCGGTTACAAGAACATCCCCGCATTCAATCGATCTTCTGCGATATTGAAATGCCACAGATGAATGGCTTTGAATTCCTTAGCCACTGTCGCCAGGATGCCAAATTTTCCCAAATCCCGATCTTCATGCTCACCACTCGCGGCGGCCAAAAACATCGTCAATTAGCAATGACTTTAGGTGCCAAAGGTTATCTCACCAAACCTCAGTCCGAGAAAGACTTGCTAGATATCGTCGCTAAGTTAGCGCAGCCTAGTGGAGTAGGAGTTTAGAGAGTAGGGGATAGGGGATAGTGACTAGTCACTATTTTCCCTAGTGGTTGTTGTCGGCGGGTCGGCACTGCATGGTAGGGGATGTCAAGGATGTTCTAAACCTTATGAATATTTATGCCGACCATAATTCATAACTCATAATTCATAATTTTTACGATGCTAAATTCCTCACTCGTACCGACACGCCTAGCTAGTATCGACGACGATGGCGATGCTTTTCGGACGATCGTTTTTTCGCTAGCAAATATCGAACAGACAGCAATGGGTAAATACCTATTTGCGATGCCTGTAGAATCGGTCGTCAAATCGATCGTTTATCCAGCCGAACGCCCGATGCTCAAAGATGGTATCGGGATGATTTATCTCGGCGAAGAAACTGTCACGCTCGTCGATTTACGCCACAAGTTTACGACCATCGACTCGACGATCGACACCTCTGGATTTTTGGTATTATTTCATACCCACGCTGGCGAACTGTGCGGTCTACCGATCTCCAAGGCTCCAGTCCTGATGGACATCTCGCTCACCACGATTCGTGCGCTCCCGCTGGCATATCGCGAAGTCAACCAACTAAATTTTGCCAGCCACATGGCGCTCGTCCCTCAAGGCGAGAACGTCGAACCATTACAAATCTTACTCCTCGGCATGAATCAACCATCCACCCGATCGGCCCATCACCTCAACTAAATTACACTTGATTCTTCCGTTCTCCTTGCAGGAACCGTGCAACAAGACAGAGGAGCTAGGCGAGATCGGTCATCAGGATAAGGGAAACCCGATCGGGTCTAACTTTCAAACCCCTGCTGGATCTCCGCCATCACCTCAGCAGCCTCAACATCATCAATATCCAATACCGCCTGCAACTCCGTCAGGAAAGCCTGTCGATCGGTCGGCACAATGCCCGTCTCTGGGTCCATTCGCGTCAAAATCGCCGCAGCATAAGCATCGGGCACCAAATCGTCAGGGATCGCCTCATCGGCCGCATTAAACAATGCTCCCAGACCTTCATCAGTCCCGATCGCTGTCAAGCGATCGACCATTGCTAGTAAATCTTCATCTGAGTACTCTGCATATAAGTCAAAATCTGCCAGAATATCCAAGAAGAGATCGGGAGCGACCAACTCTTTCGGATTGTCTGCCAATGCTGCGATGAGTACCATTGCCGCCAAGCCTTCAGCTTCATTTAACGGTTCTTGGGCATATTCTTCGGCATTGAAGATGCTGTCATATTTTGCCATGTTCATACTTTTTCGATCGACTATCCTCTCGCTAGTCATACCAGATGCCACAGGTAAATGGAAGCGATAGAGATGTTCTGTAACAAAAATAGGCTTTAGGGGTTAGGCTTTAGGCTTTAGGGATTGGGATTTTAGTTTGGACATGGCTCACCACCCAGCTTCATGTTCTAGGACGCTTGCGTCCCCCTAATTTCCTAAAGCCTAAAGCCCAAAGCCTAAAGCCTATCCCTACCCCCTTGCCCATGCTTCCACCAAATGGGATGATGGTTAGCAATTGTTAAAATTAATGCAGATCTTTCTCCAGACATCAATTGTGGCACTTGCTCGTTAGATCGATCGGAGATCGGCACAACCGAATCGCCCGCACTGCCATCAATGTAAGCATCGTTGCTGAGATCTCGAGCTGTATTTGCCTAGTGGTGCCGTGCCACATTTTAGCCAGTAGTTTAACCAAATATATATCATGCCTGTAACCGCCCAATCTTTAGACCAACTTGCTATTAATTCAATTCGGTTTCTTGCTGTCGATGCGATCGAAAAAGCCAAGTCTGGACACCCAGGCTTACCGATGGGTGCGGCTCCCATGGCTTATGTGCTGTGGCAAAATTACATGCGTTACAATCCCAAGAATCCGCAGTGGTTCAACCGCGATCGCTTCGTATTATCTGCGGGTCACGGTTCCATGCTTCAGTACGCCCTGTTGCATCTAACTGGCTACGATAGTGTCAGCATCGAAGATATCAAAAACTTCCGTCAATGGGGTTCTAGCACCCCCGGACACCCCGAAAACTTTGAGACTGCTGGGATTGAAGTAACCACAGGGCCGTTGGGTCAAGGGATCGCTAACGGCGTTGGTTTGGCTGTTGCTGAAGCACATTTAGCTGCTAAATTCAACAAACCCGACGCTACCATCGTCGATCACTATACCTATGTTATCGTCGGCGACGGTTGCAATATGGAAGGTATTTCCGGCGAAGCAGCTTCGATCGCGGGTCACTGGGGTCTGGGCAAACTGATCGTCTTGTACGATGACAACCACATCTCGATCGATGGTTCGACTGATGTTGCCTTCACTGAAGATGTCTCGAAACGGTTTGAAGCTTACGGCTGGCATACCATCCACGTCAAAGATGGGAACACAGACTTAGCTGCCATCTCCGCAGCCCTGGAAGAAGCCAAAAAAGTCACCGACAAACCCACGATGATTAAGGTGACGACCATCATCGGTTATGGCTCCCCCAACAAATGCAACACTGCGGGCATCCACGGTGCGGCACTAGGTACCGACGAAGTAAAACTCACCCGCGAAAACCTCGGCTGGGAATACGCTCCCTTTGAATTACCCGCCGATGCTGTCGCTCACATGCGCGAAGCGATCGATCGTGGTGCCAAATATGAAGGGGAATGGGAAGCAACTTTAGCTACCTACAAATCTAAATATCCTCAAGAAGCTGCTGAGTTTGAAAGTCTGATTTCTCGCAAACTCCCTGCTGGTTGGGATAGCGTCTTACCTACCTACACGCCTGCAGATAGCGCCGTAGCTTCCCGCAAACACTCCGAAATCTGCCTGAATAAACTCGCTCCAGTTTTACCTGGTTTGATGGGTGGTTCGGCTGACTTAACTCACTCCAACCTCACCGAACTCAAAGGTTTAGGTGACTTCCAAAAAGGCGCATTCCAAAATCGCAACGTCCACTTCGGCGTGCGCGAACATGCAATGGGTGCGATCTGTAATGGGATGGCACTCCACAACACTGGCTTGATTCCTTACGGGGCGACTTTCCTGATCTTCACCGACTATATGCGCGCGGCAATTCGCCTCTCGGCATTATCTCAAGTTGGTGTCCTGTGGGTGATGACTCACGATTCGATCGGTCAAGGTGAAGATGGCCCCACGCACCAACCGATCGAAACGATCGCCTCCTTACGTGCGATCCCTAACCTGACAGTAATCCGTCCCGCCGATGGTAACGAAACTTCCGGTGCGTACAAAGTCGCGATCGAGTTAGCCAACAAGCAAGCGCCTACACTATTAGCATTATCCCGTCAAAATCTTCCCAACTTAGCTGGGACTTCGATCGCGGGTGTTGCTAAAGGTGCATACACGATCGTTGACTCCCAAGGTACTCCCGACATCATCCTGATCGGTACTGGTTCCGAAGTCAGCCTGTGTGTCACCGCCGCTGAAAAACTCACCGCAGAAGGCAAAAAAGTCCGCGTTGTCTCGATGCCTTCATGGGAATTATTCGACGCTCAAGATGCCGCTTACCAAGAATCCGTCTTCCCCAAAGCCGTGACCAAACGCGTCGCTGTCGAAGCTGCTTGCAGCATGGGTTGGCACCGTTTCGTCGGTATGGACGGCGGTTTAGTCACAGTCGATCGTTTCGGGGCTTCGGCTCCTGGTGGCGTAGTGATGGAGAAATATGGCTTCACTGTTGATAACGTTGTTGCTACTGCCAAGAAAGTTTTAGGTTAAATTGTTAACCAACTAAATTGAGATCTAAAGGTGGGCTATATGCTCACCTTTTTTTAGCACTTAAATTTAGCTAAAATGTATGGTACCTATTATTAGCCAAACTATGACTTTCAGCGATTTAGTCGAAACTGTCAAAGATTTGTCGCTCGATGAGAAACAACAATTGCAAATGCTGTTACAACAATATCTCAGAGAAGAGCGGCGCGAAGAAATATATAAAAATTTGGCTCTCCAGCAGTTATGGTGATAATTTAAAGTTATCACTTATAGAATCCTTGCTATGTAGGGATTCTACGTTAATATCAGAAATGAAGCGCTCGTCTTAGCCCCATTTCCCCCATACATCCACGAGAGCCTTGTGGCTATGCTCACGGCTGCAAGCCAGGTGATTAATGCACTTCATCATTAAAATTCTCAAAACAATATTTAGGAGCTTTCGGAAACCCAATTTCTTTAAAGAAGTCGGGTTTCTTGCCTCACAAGGGATGCTCGGATCGATCGAGATCTGGAATTAGCTCATCCAAGATCCGAAAGCGAATATGGTTGATGGCTAAATCTCCTAATGAGAAATTTTCCGGCTTGTTATCGGCTTTCATTTTGGTAAAAGAGATCCCCTTGCCGATTTCGGTGTGGTACCAGGATAAACCCATAAAAAATCGCTGAGGATATGGCCCACGTTCGATCGTATCGTCCACATTCGATTCCATCGGCAACCAACCGATCCCAGGGACATAAAACTCGATCCAGACATGGTTAAAATCGGGTTCTAGGGGTAGGTAACGTCGATCGGCATAGGGAGGACATTTGTAACGTCCGATCGTCCGACAGGCAATGCCATTGAGGCGGGCGAGGGCGAGTAAGATGCCCACATATTCACCACAGGAACCAGTACCGCGCGACAGGGCGATATCTGGGGTATCGATCTTGGGCTGAATACCATAGGACATGCGATCGTAAACATAGTTACGAATTTTGAGCATCTTTCGCAGCACGTTTGTCTCAGTGCCGACTGCTTCTTTTGCCGCTTGACGGATCGTGTCTGTGTCCATCGCCAATTCATCGTCATCGACCAAGTAACGTTGGGCGAATTCGACTGGGAGGGTTAAACTCGCATCGATATCGTTAGGTTCTAAATGATACTTCAGGCCATACATTTCAACTATTACTTTCCAGCCAAGTAGTCCGCTTTGATGTGGTAACAGTCGATCGAATTTAAATACGGCAACTTTTTGCCCATCCTGTTCTTCGATCGTACACTCGCGACCGATCGGTTCGATGTGGCGAATCCGCTGGCGGAGTGTTTCCGATGGCAGGGCAATCCGCCATTCGACGTTATCGAGCGTGACAGCATCGAGTGGTAGTAATTCTTCTGCGTAGGAAAATTCGACTAAATAACCATTAGAAAGCGTGTAACGTTCTGTGGGATTGTGGTGAATATATAGCGGGTGAATGAAGGTGCGATCGCGAAATGTCAGTTGGAACGGGTTCTTGGAATTTGGATCGTCACGAATGTATGGTTCTTCATCGGCATAGACAACATAGCAAGTTGGCTCTACTGCCTCTGTAGCTGAATAAAATCCAATTCCAGTTGGCGAGCTAAATGGTGTCAGAGCACTGTACTGAATCGCTCCGGTAGTGCGATCGAGGCAATAGACGGTTTGCTCCTGGCGATCGCAAACCCATAATGCATTACCAAGCAGTGTCAGGGTTTCCGTCCCGACACCAGGTTGTGAAAATCTACCGATTTCTTTGCCCGTATCGCGATCGAATGTATAGATATATCCAGCTTTCTGACAACTGACATATACCATTGCTTCCCAGACTGCTATCCCTGTTACTGGATAGGGAAGCCGTGTAAATACTGTTGGTGTGAGGGTTTGGCGGTCGCACCACAACACCTCTTGTCCTTTTGCAAACCAGAACTTATCTCGATCCAGAGCGATCCCAGTTACCCCTAGCCAATCTGCAACGTGATGCGGGTTGAGGACGATCGAGTTATTGGTAAGGGGATCGATCGACATCAAATAGCCCCGTACCGTATCCACACTGAGGAATCGATTGCTATCGATCGCGAGTCCTGACAAGGCATAAACACCGATCGGGCGAATGGTTGAATGCTGGGATGCAGCATCTGAAAACCCGCATTCAGACTTCGGCATAAATTAACTGCTCGCGACGTTGACCGACTATTGATGTCTCTTATATTAACATCTCGCTCGTTCTCTATGCGCGCTAAAATTATTTGCCGGCTCTAGTTTTCAGCTTCAGAGTCAGATTATACTTGGATGCTAAGTCCTTTATCTCGACTTCCAAATGAAAGTTTTGTATGACCCAGACAATGATATTTTACAAATTACTTTAATCGATACCACCGTTGAAGAAACAGCTCAAATAGCGCCAGGATTGGTGTTGGATTATGACGTAGATGGCAATGTCATCGGACTGGAACTCAGAAAAGCTTCGACAAAGGTGGATAGCCCCTATGCTATTTCCTATCTCGTTGGTGAAGCAAACTTTGATAAGCCCCAGCTCAAATAAAGGTTAGGCTCGCTAGATCTCAATCATTAACCCAACATTCTGTGCCGACTAAATCGGTGATGTGGTCTCGCAATAAATATTCGTGCAGGTTGAGTAGCTGCTCGGCGTTGTGCCATGCGCGATCGCCAAAATATCCCCTCAACTCATAGATCCGTTGTTGACGACCCACCACTCCACGTGTCACTAGAGCACGTATTTCATCTTGAAAATCAGCGATCGAGTATTTTTCGATGACTAGCATATTTGTTTTCCCGCAGAGGAATTGAAATAATATTTTGATAGAGCAAACAGATGTTCGATCGATTCAATCCGTAAATGTATCATGATTAGACTGATTTGACGGATCTGAATGAAGTCTGCACGCTTTATATTGATAACTGTATTGTAAGCTACTAATCCCCAAAAAGATTGCGTGAATTCACTATTTTATGAAAATTAAATAGTATCGCTCTCAAAGACAAGTTAAATTGATTGAGATCGGCAGGATTTAGGATGTTAGATGCCAATTAAATTATTCGATCGGAGGATGTTAAAATATTCGCATAGAAAATTTAGCACGATCGCGCTCGATCGCTATAGATTTTGCTCCAGAATCGGAATGCTTCAGACACCGACAATCGATCGTCAAGGCATTAAGATATCGTGATGCCATAAGATCGCATCGCCAGCCCCATTCAATAAATCTTGATTTAAACATGATTGATACAGTGCGAATCTTGATGTGTGCTCCGCACCATTACGACGTTGATTACGTGATTAATCCGTGGATGGAAGGTAATATTCATCGCTCGTCGCGGGATCTAGCAGAAGCGCAATGGAATCAGCTTTATGAAGTACTAAAAACTTATGCGACGATCGATCTGGTCGAACCTCAACCAGGATGGCCAGATATGGTATTTGCAGCCAATGCGGGCTTGATATTGGGCGATGCAGTCGTCCTCAGCCGCTTTTTCCACCCCGAGCGTCAGGGTGAAGAGCAATATTTTCAACAATGGTTTGAATCGCAGGGCTACACGGTGCATCTGCTACCCAAAAGTTTGCCGTTTGAAGGCGCGGGGGATGCGCTGCTAGATCGATCGGGTGGCTGGTTGTGGGCGGGTTATGGCTTTCGATCGGAACTCGATTCTCACCCTTATTTAGCCAAGTGGTTGGACGTTGAGGTGTTGTCCCTCAGACTGGTGGATCGGCGGTTTTATCACCTCGACACCTGTTTTTGTCCGCTGACGGATGGTTATCTGTTGTATTACCCTGCGGCATTCGATACTTATTCCAATCGCACGATCGAATTGCGGGTGCCAGCAGAAAAACGTATTCCGATAAACGAAGTGGATGCGATCGAGTTTGCCTGCAATACGGTGAATATCGGTCGAGTGGTGGTAATGAATAAAGCCAGCGACTCGCTCAAGCAGATCTTGCAGGAGCGCGGTTTTACAGTCGTCGAAACGCCACTAACAGAATTTCTGAAAGCTGGTGGAGCGGCGAAGTGTTTGACCCTAAGGGTAACAGAATCGCGGGCAGTGGCTCCCCATGCCTCAGCGTTGCAAAGCCGGACGATCTCACTCGAAGGTCACTTATTAGATTCTGGCCTGGTAAATCGCGCGCTAGATACGATCGTCGCAGGGGGCGGCAGTTTTCAAGTCCTGAACTTCAAGCTCGGCGAGCAACGCCTGGATACTTCAGTAGCAGAGGTCAAAGTCTCTGCACCAGATCCGGCAGTGATGGCCGATATTATGGGACAATTGATCGACCTAGGTGCGGAGAGCGTACCCGAGGAAACCTCCGCAGCGCATTTAGAGGCAGTGATTCAGCCTGGTGTCGCGCCTGATGATTTTTATGCGACAACGATCTATCCTACGGAAGTATCGATCGACGGGCAATGGGTAAAAGTCCGCGAACAACGCATGGATGGTGCGATCGCGGTGACACAGACCCCCGACGGTGCAGTCGCTCGCTGTAAGCTGTTGCGCGAGCTTCAGCTCGGTGAATCTGTAGTAGTCGGCAGCGAAGGCATCCGTACCAAACGGAATACCACGACGCTCAAGCAGAGCGCGACCGAAGAATTCAGCTTCATGGGCGCAGGAGTTTCCAGCGAGCGGCGGGTAGAACTAGTCGTCGAACAAATTGCCTGGGACTTGCGCCGCATTAGGGATCGAGGCGGTAAAGTCGCGATCGTCGCTGGGCCAGTGGTGATTCATACTGGTGGTAGCGAACACTTAAACAAATTGATTCGGGAGGGTTACGTCCACGCGCTACTTGGGGGCAATGCGATCGCGGTTCACGATATCGAGCAGTCGCTAATGGGTACTTCGCTCGGTGTCGATATGCAACGGGGGGTGTCCGTGCATGGCGGTCATCGCCATCACCTCAAGGCGATCAATACGATCCGCCGCTGCGGTAGCATCGCCAAAGCAGTCGAACAGGGGGTACTGCGGAGCGGTGTGATGTATGAATGCGTCAAAAATAATGTTCCGTTCTCGCTAGCCGGATCGATTCGGGATGATGGCCCACTCCCAGATACCAAGATGGATCTGATCGAAGCCCAAAAAGAATATGCTCGGTTAATTGAAGGTGCCGACCTGATCTTGATGCTATCGAGTATGTTGCACTCGATCGGGGTGGGAAATATGACTCCAGCAGGGGTGAAAATGGTCTGTGTAGATATCAATCCGGCGGTAGTGACCAAACTCAGCGATCGTGGCTCGATCGAGTCGATCGGGGTTGTAACGGATGTCGGGTTGTTTCTGAGTCTATTGGTGCAACAACTCAACAAACTAACTGGAACATACGATCGGGTTTAATTTACTTCTTTTACTCGATCGACACCATCGATCGAGTATTTGGTTAATGGTGTTGATTCAGATTATCGATCGCGGCTAGATATTTAGATGTCTGAGTAGCGCATCATCGATAAGCGGACAGGCGTTCAAATCGATCGTTCGATCGTCGATTATTAAGCTCGCAAATAATTCTCAAATATTTGCTATGACTAGCCACTAGCCACAAACAAGTCTGAAGACTCCGAGCTTAAACTTGCAGTTTTAATTGATGCTGACAACACTCAAGCTGCAATTATCAAAAATTTATTAGAAGAGATTGCTAAATTTGGAGTTGCCAGTGTCAAGCGAATTTACGGAGACTGGACGCAACCTCAGTTAAGTACTTGGAAAAAGGTATTACTCGAACTTTCGATCCAGCCAGTACAGCAGTTTGCTTATACCAAAGGTAAAAATGCTACCGATAGTGCATTAATTATCGATGCCATGGATTTGTTATATACCAGACGATTTGATGGATTTTGTTTGGTTTCTAGCGATAGTGATTTTACGCGCCTTACCGCTAGATTGAGAGAGGAAGGCCTGACTGTCTATGGATTTGGTGAGAAAAAAACGCCAGAGCCATTTGTCGCTGCCTGCGATAAATTTATCTATACAGAATTATTACGTCCGATCGAAGAACTAAAGACAAATCCAGAATTATCAGATTCTTCAAAAGTGTCTAGCAATGAAAATGTTCCAATCGACCTAATCGTCAAAGCTGTCGATGACGTTTTTGAAGATAATGGTTGGGCACATCTAGGTAGCGTAGGAAGCAATATTAACAAAATTTGACCAGAATTCGATCCAAGATTGTATGGACTACCCCTGTTAAGGTGACAAAAGCATGACTAAGTAGTGAGGAGCCGAAAAGTAGCAATATGAGGATGTTTGGGGTCATACTTCTTCTTTGTGGGCGGCTTTTTTGCTCCTCGTGGGGACGACAAGAAACGTTTGAGATTCACATGACTTGCACATGCTCGCAAAAACTCCGCTAACAAAAGCACACTCATGTGTGCAAAAGGTTGCCAATCCTCAGCACAGATCGCAATCTCCATCCCTCGAAAAGTTGACTGGACTTCTTCAACCACATAATAATTGGATAAGCTCGACTCAATTTTTCCGGCACCATGAACATCTTTAAGCGCAGCTTTAACCGTAGATAGAATGTTAAACGCCATCAGTGCTATACAAAAAACGCACAATGCCGCTTTGGGATAACCCAATGTCTTGAGTTCACAATTAAAAGTATCAGTAATAACTTGGAACATCTGTTCGATTTGCCATCGATTGAGGTAAAGATCTGCCACCATGATGGCTGTCACCTCTGTCTGAGGCAAATTAGTTAACACTGTTACTTGTAAATCGCCATGACGAGTTGAGTGTTTCAGTTGAATCGTCACTCGGCGGACAAAAAGACCACTATCGAGTCGAACCTGTTGCTCGAAAATAGTGCCACTGTCATTTTGCCCAACTGCCAATCTTGGTGTTATTTCCGTCCATTTCAAACCCAGGTGCTCTCGAATCACAAAACTGGCTCCATGTGTACTAATACCAGTCAAAAAGTCCTTGGTGCAAAAATTCCGGTCAGCAATCCATACTTGCCCTGCTTTGACCGTTTCGAGCACTAATGGTAGCAACGATCGCTCTTGAGCGTGAGCATCTTCTTCTGGAAATACATCCACGACCATTTCTCGCTGCGGGTCTAGTACCGCGATTGCTTGTCCTGGCAAGGCTCCTGCAACTTCTGGTCGTAATACCTTTAGTCGATGTTCTGTGCCCCCGATATGATTCCCATCAATGATTCTGACTTCGGATCCTGGTAAGACGACCTTAATTGCTTGAGTAAATTCTGTGACTACTGAGGAAAGTTGTTCGCCACTATACCGCACCAATGCCTGAGACAAATTAGGTTCTAGCCCATTGATTTTGGCATACAAGGATACTTTCGACACCCCCACTACTTTCTCGAATGCTTTGTAAGCGGCACCCACTGATGGATAAATTCCGCAGACGACTAAGCTCATGATTCCGACTACGTTTGAGAATAAGAGTTCTCTGGTGTACTGCCGCTCGGCAGTGTCTTCAAACAACCGCTCTAGTTGCTCTGTGGCAAAGATTCTTTCCATAATTGCTCTTACCATCACTGTCAAAGGTGTCTGTTCTACAAATCTCTCAAAGATGTCACTAATCATCTTCAATTCCCTCACTCTGCTTAGGTTTTCAGCTTTCGAGTCAGATTATACTCGGCTTTTATGCCCTTTGAGACTCTACCAGTACAACAGCTCACCTTAACAGGGGTATTGTATGGACATAAAAAATTTAGTACTTTAGTTAAATCATTTCCAGCTATTTTTGAATTTGAAGAAAGATCTTCAGGGTCTAAAGGGTTAAAAGATATCTATATTCGGAATAAAAGATAATGGGTGTTGCTGAATTCAGGTATGGAATGCACAAATAATTTTTGTCGGGGTAATGCCTCGCGCCTACCCCATGCCAAAGTGAAAGCCGATCGACATGCTAGATAACGGTCTCATCTCGATGCTAGAGATTGGATGCCAAAGAATTTCCTGGAAAATTTGGCTGTGAGGTCTGCCGATCGATATAGCTATGTTACGCAGCTGGCTTGTGGGGAACGAATAATATATGGTATACAGTGTATCCGGGAACGATGGCAATTATTAGCACCAGAGTAGATGTTCTTCCGCTCGACGAGATCGAGACATCTCAGCAGTCAGCGACGGTGAAAAAACATTTGTGCTACATCGAGGTTGAGTCTATGGAACAGAACGATCTCGAGCCGATCGAACTTGCCAACTTGTTGAATTTGCTACAAACTTAACCGAGATAATGTATCTTTAGATTAAATTCATCTGGACCAGAGCTAATGTTCGCTCACACTCAACTAAACTTTAGACTTGGATAATTATCGTGATAAAATGTTAAACTTGGGTTCGTTCTATGCTTGATGTAAAGCCTTTTCTACCTTCACAGTCTATGGCAATTTCGATCGAGCATTCGATTATCTCCACCAAATACCCAATGATGGTAATTGGTGGAGCAGAAGACAAGGTTAATGAGTGCGGGATCTTAACCGCCTTCTTTGAGAGTGCTGGTGGGGATCTGTCTACGATCGGCATCATACCTTGTGCTTCTCAAGAACCTGTGGTGGTGGGCGATCGCTATTATCAGATTTTTCGCAAGATGGGTGCCGAGCAGGTGCAAGTGCTCGATATCCGCCAACGCAATGAATGCGATCGAGAGCAATGGTTGGCCGTATTAGCTCAATGTACTGGAATTTTTTTGACTGGCGGGGATCAGTTACGCCTGAACGACCTACTGGGTGGTAGCAAATTTATCGACACGGTCAAACAAAGAGTTCAGCTGGGCGAACTCACTCTTGCTGGTACCAGTGCTGGAGCGGCGATCGTCGGTGAAAAGATGATTTCTGGCGGTAGCAGTGGTGAATCACCACATCAATTATTGGTCGATCTGACGGTTGGTTTGGGCTTTTTGCCAGAGCTAATCGTCGATCAACATTTTCACAACCGCAATCGGATGGCACGATTGATGAGTGCGATCGCGGCTAATCCTGACAAATTGGGGATTGGGATCGATGAGGATACTTGTGCAGCTTTTCGGGGCAATGGCACGTTTGAAGTGCTTGGCAAAGGTACCATTACGATTATCGATCCTGGGAGATTAACCCATACAAATTATCTTGAAGCTGACGAAACCATGCCGCTGAGCTTGCATAACCTCTCCGTACATGTGTTGGTTCAGGGCGATCGTTATGACTACAAGCATCGTGTTGTCTTGATGCCGTAGTCAGATTTCACTGTCCGCAGCGCCTCGTTCGCGCAGCGTCTCTGGAAGAGAATCGCGATTCCCTGGAACGAGCGACTATCCCCAGATCGTTAAGCTGGTAACTATGTAGTACGTGCGGGTTGATTAATTAAGATAAGTTGTTTTGTAACAAATGATACGGAACTAGAGGTTCGATTTGAAATTAAGTATAAGTAGATCTGCACGATTAATCCAACTGTCAATGCGATTGTAGCAAAGAATTTTTCAATTTAGTCCTTCCACAACCTATTTCAATCCCAAACCCTGAAACTCAGCTCAGGGTTTGTCTTAATTGAGATCTAATCAGCTAAAGCCACCTCACAACTATGAAAATTCTTCAAACTCAAACGCTTCGAGGCCCAAACTACTGGAGTATTTCTCGTTCCAAGCTAATTCTCGTGCGTCTTGATTTGGAGGAACTAGCCGATCGCCAGTCCGATCGCCTTCAGGGATTTTATGATGGATTAGTGGCCGCGCTACCAAGCTTAGACGATCATTTTTGTTCGCGGGGGTGCCAGGGCGGATTTCTGAGTCGGGTCGCAGAAGGGACGATGATGGGTCACATTCTAGAACATGTGGCGCTGGAGCTACAAACATTGGCGGGGATGTACGTCGGGTTCGGTCGCACTCGCGAGACGGCAACTCCAGGCGTATATCAGGTGGTGATTGAATACGAACATGAGGAGGCGGGACGTTACGCGGCAAGAGCGGCACTGCGGCTATGTCAAAGTATCGTCACTACAGGTACATACCCCCAATCCGAACTAAAAAAAGATTTGGCCGATCTGATGAAGCTCCGGACAGAAGCGTCTGTGGGAGCCAGTACCGAAGCACTGGTGCGAGAAGCTCAAGCACGGGGGATCCCGTGGATGCAGTTAGAGACCTGCGATCTGATCCAGTTAGGTTATGGCAAGTATCAAAAACGGGTTCAAGCGGCACTAACCTCTCACAGCAACGTACTCGCGGTAGAGCTAGCGGGTAATAAGGAGAGTACTAAAAAAATCTTGGCTCATTTGGGCGTTCCGGTGCCGTTGGGCAAAGTTATCTACTCATTCAAGGAGCTAAAAGAAACGATCGACGATCTCGGTGGCTTTCCGATCGTGATTAAGCCATTAGATGGTAATCACGGGCGGGGAATTACGATCGATATCCAATCGTGGGAGCGGGCAGAAGTTGCTTACGATCGGGCGCGGGAGGTGTCTAATGGTGTGATTGTCGAACATTTCTACCAGGGGCGAGATCATCGGATTTTGGTAGTCGATCGCAAAGTAGTGGCAGTAGCAGAGCGGGTACCTGCCCATGTCATCGGTAATGGCATCGAGACGATCTCCGCATTAGTCGATCGCGAAAATCGCGACGCGCGTCGAGGCGAAGGACACGACAATATTTTGACGCAGATTCAACTCGATGATGCTACGGATGAGATGTTGAGAGGTCAAGGTTGTACCCTCGATACGATCTTGCCAGCAGGGGACGTTTGCTTCCTCCGGGCGACAGCCAATCTCAGCACGGGCGGGATCGCCATCGATCGAACCGACGAGATTCACCCAGACAATGTCTGGTTAGCAGAGCGAGTTGCCGGGATTATCGGGCTAGATATCGCGGGGATCGATGTGGTGACGACGGATATTAGCAAGCCGTTGCGCGAAGCGGATGGGGTCATCGTCGAAGTGAATGCCGCACCTGGGTTGCGGATGCATGTGGCACCGAGTCAAGGTGTCGGTCGCAATGTGGCAGCGCCGATTCTAGAGATGTTGTTTCCCCCCGGTACGCCAACGCACATTCCGATCGTGGCAGTGACAGGAACTAATGGCAAAACTACCACGACGCGACTGATCGCCCATATTTTCAGTCAGGTTTATCCGGCGGTAGGCTTTACGACTACAGACGGAATTTATATCGGTGAGCGTCTAGTCGAGAAAGGCGATACTACCGGGCCGCAAAGCGCCCAGATGATCTTGCAAGATCCGACGATCGATATTGCCGTATTAGAGACGGCACGGGGAGGGATTTTGCGAGCGGGTCTGGCATTCGATCGCTGTGATATTGGCATCGTCTTAAATGTGGCCGCAGATCATTTAGGATTGGGAGACATCGAGACGATCGACCAAATGGCTAAAGTCAAAGCGACGATCGCTGAATCGGTGAGAGCGGATGGTTATGCCGTGCTCAATGCTGATGACGAGCGAGTTGCCGCTATGGCCGATCGGGTCGTTAGCAAGGTGGCCTATTTCTCCATGGATGCGGAAAACCCGTTAATCCGCTCTCACGTTCGGAACGGGGGAATTGCCGCAGTTATCGATAATGACGGGTACTTGGTGATTTTACAGCAAGATTGGGTGCATCGCATCGAGAAAGCAGAGCGAGTACCACTGACATTGGGCGGTCGCGCACCGTTCATGATTGCCAATGCCCTCGCAGCCAGTCTGGGTGCATTCGTGCATGGAGTTAAAATCGAGCGAATTCGAGCGGCGCTATGCAGCTTCAAAGCCTCAGCGCAACAAACGCCAGGACGGATGAATTTATTCGATCTCGGTCGCTATCATGCGCTGGTAGATTATGCCCACAATCCCGCCGGATATGCAGCCGTCGGCAGCTTTGTCACCAACTGGGATGGCCCAAAAATTGGGGTAATCGGCGGAGCTGGCGATCGCCGCGATGAAGATTTGGTCGCATTGGGTAGCCTCGCAGCAACTTTTTTTGATGAGATTATCGTCAAAGAAGATGACGATTTGCGCGATCGACCTTGGGGTGAGGCCGCAGAGTTAATCGTCCAAGGGATCGAGCGAGTTGTCGAGACAGATCCGAACGTTTCAGTCACCCACTCGATCGTCCTCAATGAAGTTGAAGCAATCGAACAGGCGCTCAATAATGCCCCCGACAATGCTTTGGTAGTAATCTTGCCAGAAAAAATTAGTCAGGCGATCGCGATGATTATGTCCCGCAATCCGATTGTCGATCGTCCGGAAACTGCTGTAGCACCAGCAACGCGGCCAGAAAATCCCATCGCGATCGACCGCCACGATTCGATCGAACATACGCTACCGGTGATTAATTATCCGCCGCAGCCGGAACAACTGCCAACTTTGAATAATTCGGAACGTCCAGGAGTGCATTTCGGTTAAGCAGCAAAGCGGGTACATAAATTAAGTGAGTGATGGCGGGTGGACAATGACCACTCGCTATTTTTTTGAGCCAAGCGAATTTCGATCGCGATTGTACCATTTTGGATTTTGGATTGGGAAAGCCTTGCTGTCTGTGGAGTCTACAAACCTATCTGTCGCCCTTATTTGTTAAATAACGTGAGTTCGGGTTAAGGATATTTGCTTCGCTCAAGCACCGCACTCGATTGTGTCTTGTCGCACTAAACCCTCGGCAAAGCCGAGGAGCGCGCGCCGCAAATCGGTGCTAATAGTGCAAAGTCCGGTTGTTGCCGCGAGCGGCAAAAGCCTGCCTTCGAGGACTAGATAATTAGTCCGCGAAGCGAAAAGTGCATTTGGTCGGCTAGCCTTTTGGTCGGCTCGCCGACCATTAGACCAGTAGGTCTTGGGGTTTCCCCAAGTAGAGCACCTTTTCAAGACAGCGACGCGCGCTCCTCGGGTTCCCCGAGGGTTTAGCGCGTCAAGACAGGCGGACTTTGCATCATGAGCCGAGACTTCAGTCTCCAGGCTATTCTTATCCCGAACTCACTGTGGTTTTGCTGATGAGTTATCGCGTAATCAATCAATTCATGCACAAACTCAAACAGTAGTAGTTCAAATTTGTAGATAACTCTGAATGTCCAAATTTTCAAGATCGAGCCAACTAAAACATGAATAAATATCTCGATCCTTCAACGTCGATCGGGATCGAGCTAACAGGACTCGATCTCAACACGCTCAGTGACGATCGCATCGCCGAGCTGAAGTATTTACTAGCACACAAGGGTGTTGTGGTTGTGCGCAAGCAGTCACTAAGCGATACCGAGTTTGTCGCCTTGCTCGGGCGGCTAGGCTCCCTAGCATTTACCGCCGGCGAACAACCCGTTGTAGAACAGCAGTGGTTAAACCTCGTCAGCAATGTGGGGCGGAAGTCTCCACCTCGCAGCGTTTTTCATACCGATACGAGTTATATTGCCAATCCCCCAGCTTATACTGCGCTCAAGGCAGTGACGCTACCACGATACGGTGGCGAAACGCTATTTTCTAATCAATACCTAGCCTTTGACACATTGCCAATTAGCATCAAACAACGGTTGGCAGATGCAACAGTGTTACATGTAGCTTCTGGGGTCGAGCCAGCTAACGGGGAAACTCAATCTTGGCATCCGTTATTTCGGCAACATCCAATTTCAGGGAAGATTGCGCTATTCTTATCGACACCAGAACGGTGTCAGCGGATCGACGGACTAGATCTCACCCAGAGCCAGCGGGCGATCCGGTTGCTTTACCAACATTCGATTCGTCCCCATCGACTGTATCGCCATCATTGGCAACAGGGCGACATTGTAATTTGGGACAATCGCTGCACGATGCATCGTGCGGATCATTCACAAGTGGTGGGCGATCGCGTCCTGCATCGCGGTCTCGTCGCTGGTGAAGCGCCACTAACTGCTGTGCTACTCTCGGGTAGCACAGCAGTTAGCCTTAGTTTGCAGCAGGATCTAGACCTCAATTGGTGATAGTGCAAATCTTTAAAGAAGTGAAGCTACCTTTCTAAGAACCTATTGGACACACAGCAAAAGTCACTGAATATCTGTCTGTCTAACGTTGCCCATCACCCGCCACAAATCGGTATCATAACCGATCGACTCTCGGCGGTCAGTCAGTGTGCATGAGCGTTGTGATACTGTGCGCCCCGCTAAAAACGTCTTTCAGGGTAAAAGATAAATAGTGTGCAGCCTATCTTCGATTGGGGAATGTGGCCAGAACCGATGGGATGATGAATAAATGTTCCCGCTGGATAGTCCCGAGTACCATCATTAAAAACTCCATCCATCACCAAAACTTCCTCTGAAGTGTCTTGGTGGAAGTCAACGCCTTCCCATTGAGCACCAGGTTCAATTTTAACAATTACTGCTTGTGCGCCATTCTCACCTTGCCATAACTGACGAGCACTAATCCCATTGAAAATTGCTCGAACAGGGCTATCCTGTCCGTTCGACCATACGATTGCACTCATCGAAATATTCTCCTTTTAGTTCATAACTGAAGCTTAAACTGCTAAAATCTATTTGTCAAAGTGAACTTATCGAACTTTCAATTCATTTTTACTGATATATGGAATTTCGACATCTGCAAACCTTTCAATCGATCGCGCAGGAAGGCAGCTTTCTGAAAGCAGCTGAGAAACTCCAGTACGCACAATCCACGATTACGCTACATATTCAGCAGCTAGAAGCGGAACTAGGCATAAAACTGTTCTCTCGTCGTGGTAAACGCACAGAATTAACTATTGCGGGGAGAACCCTGATAGCTCATGCCGATCGATTGCTACATCGTGCAGCAAACTTACAGCAAACTATGACCGATCTGGTTGCTGGCGAAGCTGGACATTTACGTATTGCTTCGATCGAACCCGTTGCCAGTATTTATCTGCCTGCCATCTTGGTACAGTTCTGTCAGAACCATCCTAAAGTGAGAATAACGCTTGAAGTAGGTGTGACTCAATCGATTAGTCAGCGCGTTGCTGTTGGGTCGATCGATCTAGCGATTTGCTCACCACCAAGCGCAAATCTAGACTTAACCTTTGAGTTGTTATTTCACGATCCGATCGCACTGCTAATTCCAGATACGCACCCACTCGCTACATTAGATGAGATTTCGGCACCTTTATTAGCCAAAGAGCGTTTAATTCTAACAGAGGAACATTGCCCATATCGCAATATTTTTGAGAAGGCATTACTTTCTGAAGATATTAACCCTTTCTCCGGTCTTGAAGTGATGAGCTTAGAAGCACTAAAAGAAATGGTGCGATGTGGATTGGGTATTGGTGTAATCCCTGCGGCTGCGGTTGCATCTCCTCCCCCAAACACGATCGCTCGAAGCATTTCAGGACTAGATCTGAAATTACCGGTTGGTATCGTTTTCCAGTCAGAAGTAAGTTTTCCCGGCTCAGCCTTACACACACTAATTTCAGATTTGAAAGCTGGATCGAACAATGCTTATTTGAGTACAACTGAGAGATCGACTTCAAATACTTCTGTTCCGACAGATCGAGCAGTATAATGTTCCCAATTACCTGTCGCTAGCAACAGGTGATTCACCCACAACCCCAATACACTTTTGCCGTATTGAGATTGTGATGCCGCGAGCGATTTTTGCTAACTACCAGTTCGAGAAGCGAATCTTTAAACTGGCTCAAAGATCGTCCAATCTTCAACATTTACATCTTTTAAGATCGTTCCCGCTCGATCGAGTTCATCGTCCGTACCCTTAATGACGACTAAATACCCTCCTTGCGTCAAGCGATCGAGGTAAGGTTTGATGCGATCTGCGGAAATTTCATTCCGAATTCCAGCATTAATCAATCCGCCGGATAATGCTCCATAAAAAGCTCCAGTTGCTAGTCCCACGCCAGCGACAGCCAGCGAACCGAGTCCTGGTACCACCAAGGTTGCCAGCCCGCCCAGTAATACGCCAGCAGCACCGCCCAAACTCCCGCCAGTAAAAGCACCCGTGCCGACTCGCTCGACACTTTGCTGACTCTCAAATTGAGTTTGAGACTGAACGACGGGTACGGATGTTTCGAGAGCTTTATCTTCTGGCTCGATATGCTTGGTGACGACAGAAACATTGTCGATCGGAAAATCTGCTGCTTGCAGTCGATCGAGTGCCGCTTGGGTGCGCTCGCGATCGGCAAATACACCAACCGCATTTTTGTGTTGTGCTGACATCTTTCAAGTTCCTAGATTGTAGGTTTATGTAAGCTCGATATTTTATGCCACAAAATATCGAGCTATTTCTGTGGACGAATAGTTGGCAGCATGGAGAAACAACCGATCGCGAACAATCTAGATTCAGGCATATTTAGATTGGTGGTGAAGGCGGCAAGGAAATCGCTCGTGCTGATGACTTTGCTAGCCCTTATTAAAATATCGTTACATGTGGATGATTGAAATCTTGTCTAGTTAAGCGATTGAATTGTATAAGAATTACAAAACGGTGGTTAAAATTTCGCTCGATCGTCGCTGTTGCACTTGGATCGTTGTTTCAATACACCTTTAGCAGCTACCTACTGAAATGCCACCGATTAAAACCGCTGAGGTTATCGGTAGCAACTTGGGTTACTAGTGAATGGAGATATCAAAAGTATTGAGATAGTTTTCGTAGCTAAACATACAGCCAAATACAGCCGATCGCAGCTTAGATAGATTTAAGTAATCGATCGATAGCTGGACTAATTACCAGTGGCTGAATCTGTGTTTGAAATGAGAGGCGATCCGCGCTTACTGGTCGATTTACAGCAGGTAAATGCGATCGCGCAGAGTTTTAGTGGCTGTCTGGAACCAGCCGAGATCGCGCGGCAAGTTACGGATGGACTAGTTGAAAAATTTGGCTGCGTATTTGCGCGGATTTGGTTGATGGAACCCGAGCGCACGATGCTCAAACTAGTGGCATCAGCGGGTTTGTATCAACGCACGGATGGCTTTTTTGCCAAAGTGCCAGTGGGAGCGTTTAAGGTTGGGAAAATTGCCCAAAACCAAATTCCATTTCTGAGCAATCAATTAGCAGCGGAAACCTGGGTGTTGGATCGCGATTGGGCGATCTCGAATGGGATTAAGGGTTTTGCGGGCTATCCATTAATCGCGAATGGTGATTCGATCGGGGTATTGGCAGTTTTCAGCCAGACGGAAATGTTGCCCGAATTTCTGGAAATATTGCAGAGTTTGTGTACCGCCACAACGATCCGGTTAGCCGCAGCCTTGCGTTATCAGCAACAACGCCAAGCGTGGCAATCGCAGGTTGCGAGTAGTGCCGATCGAATCCAGCTATCGGAGCAGCTAGCCAAGATCTTAAGTCAGACTCAATTGATGTCGATCGGTACCGAGCGAGCGCTTTCGACACCGATCCACAACCTGTTGCTCAGAACGGCTGAAATCTTGAGCCAATTTCCTTGCCTACACAGTCGGTTGAATTATCTCGATCGAGAGCGGCTATCCTTAGAAGTTGTGATTGCTGGCGATCTGAACGATGCGATCCTCTGTAATGCTTTTAGTGCCGTGAGATTGGAAGCGATGTGTCTGGGTGGCACGCTGGAAATTCAACCACAAGCCGAACGGCGAATGTTGCGAGCGAGCTTGATGGTGACATCCATGCCTAATGGTGGTGGACGGGTGAACCTGCGGTGTCGTGATTCGGTTTTGCAAATGGCTTTTGCTCATTTAATCGAATTGGCAGGATTAGCGGTTGCCCCGATCGTCGATCCAGATTTACCATTACTGACAGACGATCGAGCGCTAGTTACAAGTAATTCAAATCTACTCTGGATCGAACTGCATGGAACAGTTCCAGCTCAGGCACGAGGCAAAATAGATTTATCGATCGACCCTAGCAAATTGCGATCGGCGGTTGAAGCAGTGATGCGGGGGGAAGAGTGGGAGATCGATCGAACGGAGGAGTCTTCACCGTTATCCGATCGAGAGAGGGAGATTATGCAACTTTTAGCGAAGGGTTTACGCGATCGAGATATTGCCAGTCGGTTGATTGTAAGCGAAAGTACCGTGAAGTTTCACATTAATAATATTCTGGCTAAAGTCAAGGCAAAAACTCGATTTCAAGCTTTGTATCTGGTGATGATGAAGGGGTCGATTTAGTCGATTGTTTTCTGTCTTGTTGAAACTATAGCAGTTCTCATCCTAGTAAAGGGCATTATTAGTGGTTTTAGTGGCTAGTGACTAGTGGCTAGTGGCTAGTGAATGTACCTCCTTCGATTGGGAACAGCTATATCGATTTCGACAGGGGGCAAGGCTCGATCGAGTCTTAATACCCGATTAACTCCACGATCGATCGACAAATCACTAAAGTTAAAGCTTCAGTAGTCAGAAATACAAAATTAACTTTGTTCCAATTCTAGTGTGACTTAATCGTTTCTAGTGGATAAGTTTATGAATAATTACTATCCGGTCATTATTGTTGGTGGCGGACAAGCAGGGCTATCGATGAGTTACTGTCTGAAAGAACGCGGTATCGACCATATCATCTTTGAGAAAAATAGCATCGGGCATGAATGGCGATCGCGCCGCTGGGATACATTTTGTTTGGTGACTCCAAACTGGCAATGTCAACTTCCGGGCTATCCCTATCCTGGTAACGATCCTGATGGATTTATGCGCAAAGACGAGATCGTCGAATATCTCGAAGGCTATGCCACGATGTTTGCGCCACCGATAAAGGAAGGAGTAACTGTCACCAAAGTTTGTCAAATCGAGGCGGGTGGCTTCGCTGTGAGTACGAGTATCGGCGAATATACTAGCGATCGAGTGGTAATTGCCGTCAGTGGATACCATCTCCCCAAGATTCCTCGGCTGGCGGAGCGGTTGCCGACATCGATACATCAACTGCATTCCTCCCAATACAAAAATCCTGAATCTTTGCCAGCAGGTGGGGTGTTAGTTGTGGGGACGGGACAGTCTGGCTGTCAGATTGCTGAAGATCTGCATCTAGCGGGGAAACAAGTACATTTAGCTGTCGGTGGCGCACCCAGATCGCCGCGTCAATATCGTGGTAAAGATGCAGTTGAATGGCTCGATCGGATGGGTTATTATAATCTGTCGATCGACGAACATCCCAAGAAAGAGACGGCGCGGAGTAATACCAATCACTATCTGACTGGACGCGATGGCGGACGGGAGATTGACTTGCGGAAATTTGCGATCGAGGGGATGAAATTATATGGTCGATTGAAGTCGATTACTCCAGATAAGTTGGAGTTTCAAGCCGATTTACGGCAGAATCTCGATCGAGCTGATGCTGTCTCAGAAAATATCAAACAAAGTATCGATCGATTTATCGAAAAAGAAGGGATCGCTGCACCCACAGAAGCACCTTATCAACCAGTTTGGCAACCAGAAACAGAGATTACCGAATTAGATTATTTTGCGGCAAACATTCAAACGGTAATTTGGTCTACAGGTTTTCAAACTGATTTTAGTTGGGTCGATTTACCAGTTTTTAATGGTAGTGGCTATCCCCATCACGATCGTGGGGTTACTAGTTTGCGCGGTTGCTATTTCATTGGATTGACGTGGCTATATACCTGGGGTTCTGGTCGATTTTCTGGTGTCGCTCGCGATGCTAATTATCTCGCCGACCAGATCGGCATGATGCAAAAGGCTGCTTCGACAAGTGCTTGGAGTATTGTAAATGAATTTCTGTTGGGTTCGTAACGGTTGTTACTGCAGAATTAAAAACCTATCGATTTAGACAGGTGGAATAAAGATTGCTGGGCGATTTTTACTCGATCGATCTGGTGACCTAATCTAATCATTAGACTTCTGGACTCAGTATTGAGAGATACAAAATTCTCGATCGGGCTGACGATAATCTGTCGTTAATCTTAACAGCTTAAAGGAGCGTGATTCGATGCCAGAAGTTACTAAACCCGCCCATCAAACTGGTGATTTCTTTGTTGATTATGAGGAGAAGGTGTTCCCTGATGTGAAAGCCGAACCTGGGGAAAAAGCGTTGGTAACTTTTCATACTGTAGCGTTTGAAGGCTCGATCGGGTTTGTGAATTTGTTGCAAGCGACGCGGATTCAACGGAAGGGGTTTGAGACTTCGATTTTGCTGTATGGGCCGGGGGTGACTTTGGGTGTGCAGCGGGGTTTTCCGAAGTTGGGGGATGAGGCGTTTCCGGGGCATCAAAATTTTAATAATCAGATTACGAAGTTTATGGCTGAGGGTGGGAAGGTTTATGCTTGTCGGTTTGCGTTGCAAGCGTTGTATGGGCATGGGGAGCCGTCGTTGATTCCGGGGATTCGGCCGATTAGTCCGTTGGATGTGTTGGATATTGTGTTGATGCATCGGAAGGAGGGGGCGTTGATTTTGGACACTTGGACTTTGTAGTTCTTTATTGGTAGGTATTATGGTGCTTTCCTAGGGATTGCTGGTGGGTGGAACCCGGATCTGGGGGTGCCGACCCCCAGACCCCCCGTTGAGGAGCGGGGTGCCGCCCCTCAAACTCCCCTGCACAAGGGTCGATCTGTGGGAAGCTTGGCGCGCTTCGCATTGGTGCGTTCTGTCAATTGTTGGCAGGAGATCGCAATTAAATGACTTTGTTTGAGATCTGAATTGCTCTTAGTCCCCCCATTTAAGGGGTTGGGGGATTCCAACTTCAAAGGCAGTAATTCGATCTCGATCGATTCATCACAAAACTCGATCGATTTTAATTGGTAATTAGTTTGGGTTTAGAGATTTATGTGAGGTAAAGACTTGTGGATGATGGGCGGAAGGTGCGGGCGGCGGCGGTGCAGATTAGTCCGGTGTTATTTAGTCGAGAGGGGACGACTGAAAAGGTGTTGAAGGCGATCGCTGATGCGGCTCTAGAGGGGGCGGAATTGGTGGTTTTTCCGGAGACATTTATTCCTTACTATCCTTACTTCTCATTCATTCAGCCGCCCGTGTTGATGGGTAAAGAGCATATGCGGCTGTATGAGGAAGCGGTGGAAGTGCCTAGTGCGGTTACGGAGGCTGTGAGTGAGGCTGCTCGATCGCATCAGATCGTCGTCGTGTTGGGGATTAACGAACGCGATCGGGGTTCGATTTACAACACCCAATTGATTTTCGATGCCGATGGGACACTCCTCCTCAAGCGACGCAAAATCACGCCTACCTTCCACGAGCGGATGGTGTGGGGACAAGGTGATGGAGCGGGATTGAAAGTAGTGGATACAGCCGTCGGCAAACTGGGTGCCCTAGCCTGTTGGGAGCATTACAATCCCCTCGCGCGGTTTGCACTGATGGCGCAGCACGAACAAATTCACTGCGGCCAATTCCCCGGATCGATGGTCGGTCAAATCTTCGCCGACCAAATCGAAGTTACCATCCGCCATCATGCCCTCGAAGCAGGTTGTTTTGTCGTCAACGCCACAGGTTGGCTCTTACCCGAACAGGTGAGTCAAATTACCCCCGATGAAAAACTCCAAAAAGTTCTCAGCGGTGGCTGCCACACCGCCATTATCAGCCCTGAAGGAAGTCATCTGTGTCCGCCAATTACCGAAGGCGAAGGCATCGCGATCGCCGATCTAGATTTCTCCCTCATCACCAAACGCAAACGAATGATGGATTGCGTCGGACACTACTCCCGCCCCGATCTCCTGCAATTGCAATTGAATCCTCGTCAGTGGGAAGTGATGCAAAATCTCGCGATCGTACCCAATCTCGCACCAAATCCCGACCCACCCCGCCCTATCGGGCACCCCTCCGAGGAGGGGAATTGAGAGTGAGTTCGATCGATTTTGGATTTTGGATTTTGGATTTTGGATCGTTGCTATCCTTTCAGGACTGAAGCTGTAAAGTCAAATCGCAACACCCTACCAGCAACCAACTGGACACACTAATGCGAAGCGCGCCCCGCTGCCCACAAACCAACCCTTGTGCAGGGGAGTTTGAGGGGCGGCACTCCGCTCCTCAACGGGGGGTCTGGGGGAAGCCTCCCCCAGATCCGGGTTCTACCCACCAACAATTAACAGGAAAGCACCAGTCGAAATTCCACCCCACCAGCAACCTAAAACCAAGCACCAATCCGAACACATGAACAAAAAACAACTAATCACCGAACTCCAATCCAAAGGATTAAAACTAATCGAAACCACCGGAGTATCCGGCAGAAAAGGCGGCGCAGGCCCCTCCGACCACAAAGCCATCACCCTCGACGGCACCACCATCATGGTACCCATCTACACCGAAACCGCCACCCACTCCCCCTACACCGCCACCCCCACCACCCTCAAACTCCCCAACAACCACACCATCCCGATCGAATTCCCCACCACCCCCAACTTCTACCACCTCAGCACCGCCGACGGCATCCCCTACTGGAAAATCGCCCTCCTTCACAGCCACGACGTACTCGCCACCACCGTCCAGCAAACCTGTATGCGCTACCGCAACCCCGACACAGTTTGCCAATTTTGCGCGATCGAACAATCCCTCACCGCCGATCGCACCATCGCCCGTAAAACCCCCGCTCAACTTGCCGAAGTCGCCGCCGCAGCAGTCAACCTCGACGGCATCAAACACATGGTCATGACCAGCGGTACCCCCAATACCAGCGATCGCGGTGCCGCCTACCTCGCTGAATGCGCCCAAGCCATCAAACAACGAGTCGATCTCCCCATCCAAGCCCAATGCGAACCTCCCGATGACTTTAGCTGGTTCCAGAAACTCAAAGATGCTGGCGTAGACAGCCTCGGAATGCACCTCGAAGCCATTACCCCCGCCGTCCGCGCCAACATCATGCCCGGAAAAGCCGACGTACCTGTCGAGTATTACTTCCAAGCCTTTGTCGCCGCCGTCGAAGTCTTTGGACGGGGACAAGTCAGCACCTATCTCCTCGCTGGATTGGGCGACACCTTAGAAGCCTTGGTGGCAGGTTGCGATCGATTAATCCAAATTGGCGTTTATCCCTTTGTCGTACCCTTCGTCCCAATTACTGGAACTCCATTAGAGCATCATCCAGCACCGAGCAGTGAGTTTATGTATGACCTCTATCAACAAGTTGGCGCATTGCTCGCGCGATCGAAGATGTCATCTAAAGACATCAAGGCTGGCTGTGGCAAATGTGGCGCTTGTTCCGCTCTATCTAATTTTGAAGATTGATAAACTCTATTTAATATCCAGCCAAGCATGTCCGACTATCTATTTAAACTAGCCAAAACTCAACCGGAAATATCTGCATATTTCGATCTTCGTCACAAAATATTTGTTGAAGAACAGGGTGTGTTTAAAGGAAATGATGTTGACTCGATCGATGAAATTTCTCATCCCATTATTGCCGTCGAACCTGATGCGACAGCTCTCGAAGTTCTGGGTGTCGTCCGCATATATGAAGCCGAACCGAGACTGTGGTATGGCGGTAGATTGGGTACTCATCCCGATCGCCGCAAAGGTTGGCAAATCGGTAAAGGATTGATTTATAAGGCAGTCACTACCGCGAACACTTGGGGCTGCGATCGATTCCTCGCTACCGTCCAAATCCAAAATGTCCGCTTCTTCCAACGCTTACATTGGGACTCGATCGAAGAAATCGAAATCCACGATATCGCTCATCATCTCATGCAAGCAGATTTAAACTATTACCCAGCAGGTAATGAGATTCGACCGAGATTGTTAGAATATGGTCGAGCATCTTGACTCGATTGTAGTCCGAATCTAAATTGGCAAAGGAATAGAGATTTATTATTAAGCTAATTAAAAAACTTGCAAAAACTAAGCGCTCTGCAACCGCAGTATTTTAATAGCTTATTTCGATTAACATTGCATTTCCGTGCCTCACAGCATATTGATAGTATTTAACCATCTCTCTATAGTAATCTGTTAACCAATCTTCTATATCTTCTGGATCTTCCCAGTCAAACCAATCATCAAATCCATCTAAATCAGATACTCTATGACAACGAGATCGAAAACCTGATTCTGATATCCATATCAGACCATCTAAAATTTTACCAACTTCTTCAGGCGTTTGGTACCAACAACAATCTTCTTCTTGCCCAATCCCCATACCCACATTAATTGCATTGACTAATGGCAAACCATCCCACTCTGACTCCTCGATAATAAGGAAATTCATATAACGATCTTTTTGCATCAAATCCTGGCGAGATTGTAGCTCTGGGAGTGCTAAATGTCTTTCAGAATAATCTTCAAGATATCCACCCAGTAAGTAGGTCATCTCTGGATAATATTTGTGCAAATCTAGATCTGGAGTTTCCCATTCATCAATAAATCGATCGACATAAGTAGACACAACGAATGATGAGTTCACTGCCGATTTAGTCAGATATTGAGAATCATAGAATAACCTTACCTGTTTTGGCTCTTGCTTTAAAATTTCCAGCATAGATGCTGAAATCATTTTTAGATGAAGAGTGACTCCCATATCATTAATAGATCGTTGACAACTTTAACTAGAGTACCCAATATATGGATTTGAATTCAAACATTTTTTAAATTGGGAATTAACGATCGATATGGAACTCAATTTATTAGCCCAAACTCTCAAAAAATCGCTAGGTATAACTCACAAACAAGATATTCAAATCATCGCCCGATTCCTCACCGAGGCAAATCCCACCACTAAAATCCTACTGGGCGATGATTGTGCGGCGATTCCCGATGGTGACAGCTATCTCCTCCTCGCTGCCGAAGGTATGATGCCGTTTTTGGTCGAGTCCGATCCGTGGTTTGCTGGCTGGAGTGCCGTCATGGTTAATGTTAGCGATATCTATGCAATGGGTGGTAGACCGATCGCGGTTGTCGATACACTGTGGAGCAATAACCCAGAGATCTCGCAGCAACTTTTAGCGGGAATGAATGCCGCAGCCCAGGCATATCGAGTCCCGATCGTCGGCGGACACACCAATGGACATAGCGAATATCACGCCCTCGCTGTTGCCATTCTGGGACGCGCTCAGCGGCTGATTTCCAGCTTCGATGCCCAACCTGGCGATCGATTGATTGCCGCGATCGATTTACGTGGACGACAACACCCCAAATATCCTTTCTGGAATGCCGCTACGATAACAGATCCCTCGCGCCTCAGAGCCGACCTCGAACTGTTGCCAGAATTAGCTGAAAATGGTCTGTGCGATGCGGGAAAGGATATCAGCATGGGAGGAATCATTGGCACCACTTTGATGTTATTAGAAACCTGTGGTTGTGGGGCGGTATTAAATCTCGATCGCGTGCCAATCCCGCCAGATATTCCACTCGATCGCTGGTTGGTGAGTTTTCCGAGTTATGGCTTTTTATTAAGCGTTCGCCCACAGAGAGTAACTAAGGTGATGCAGCTGTTTCTCGATCGACAAATTACCTGTGCAGACATCGGTGAAATTCAAGACCATTCTCAACTTATTCTCCAATCCGAAGGAGAATCGACAATATTTTGGGATTTCACACAGGAGCAGTTAACCGGATTTTCCTGCTGATAATATGATTCTACCCTTGCGAATCGCTCTATTCGTTTATTCCACCCAACCTAGAGGTGGAGTCGTCCACACCTTAGAATTAGCTGAAGCGCTCCATAAACTCGGTCATCAGGTTAGTGTCTATGCCCTAGCTAAAGACGGCAAAGGTTTCGGGCAGGAGGTTAGCGTGGAAACTCATCTCATTCCCGCTGAGCCAGTCAATGGCGATATTGACACCCTCATTCGCCAACGCATTCAAGAATTTGTCGATTATTTGAACGATGCACACCTTCCGGCTCATTCGTACGATTGTTATCACGCCCAAGATTGTATCAGTGCTAATGCGTTGGCGAGCCTCCGATCGCGTCATCAAATCCCCCATTTCATCCGCACTGTTCATCACATTGAAGCATTCAACAGTCCATATTTACAAACCTGTCAAGACCGATCGATTCGCGAACCGGATTTATGTTTGTGTGTGAGCGAATATTGGCAACAACAGCTACAGCAAGACTATCGCATCGATGCTAAAAGAGTAATAAATGGAGTTAATCTCGATCGCTTTTCTTCAATTCCAAACGCTACCGAATCACAATTAAAACAAACGCTAGAACTAAATGGTAATCCAATTTATCTAACCGTCGGTGGCATCGAACCTCGGAAGAACTCGATCGCGTTACTGCAAGCTTTCGCTCGTGTTTTACAAAAGTTTCCCCCAGCACAACTCGTCATCGCTGGCGGAGCTACCCTCTTCGATTATCAATCCTATCGCACCGAATTTTTAGAGATCGCCGATCGATTAAAGATCGTCATCGGACAGGCACTAATTTTGCCGGGAGTCCTCTCTAATAGCGAATTATCCACCCTCTACCATACTGCTGATGCATTTGTTTTTCCATCCATCACTGAAGGCTGGGGAATGGTAATTTTGGAAGCAATCGCTGCTGGATTGCCTGTGATTACTTCCGATCGTTCACCCTTTACTGAATTTCTCACCCCCCAACAAGCCCTACTTGTCGATCCTCGATCGATCGAAGATATCGCCCAAGCAATGATTGATATTACTCAACCAGATCTTGCCCACAGTCTCATCCACAACAGCCGATCGATTTGTACCGATTACAGTTGGGAAACGTCTGCTAAAATGCACCTTAATTATTATCGATCGGCAATCGTCTAAGATGTCCAAAAAGTGGACAGCGGTTGAAACCGCCGCTAGTGATGCGAAGTCCGCCTACGCGGACTAACAGTTTCTTTAACCTGCGTAGGCAGGTTTTGCAAATGTAGCGGCGATTTTAATCGCTGGGCTACCAAAGATTGGACTTTTCAGATATCCTCTAAAATAACTACTAAAATAAATAATTTACGAAGCTAAAATAAGATCGGGATTAAACATATGTTTTGCTACTCTACAAAATTGTTACTATTCCCTCACCCCTAAATTATGCCAGAAATTCGCTTTAAAATTCAATGGCCTGATGGTTCGCAAGAAACCTGTTATTCACCTTCGCTGATTGTCAAAGAATATTTTGATCCAGATCGAGAGTATCCATTAGCAGATTTTGTCGCTCGATCGCGGACTGCGTTGAATATTGCTAGCGATCGAGTTTTAGCAAAATATGGTAGAGCTTGTGGACTAGCGCTCGGACAAATAGCGACGATCGAATCTACAGCCGATCGATTTAGTTCGCAGCCAAAACCACTCGTGCGTGTAATCGAATTTATTGAATGAAAAACTATTTAGGATTACCATAAAGATTAGAAGCCCGCAAATAATCCTCAAATATTTACTATGACTAGCCACTAGTCACTAAAACAATCAGCCATAACTCGATTTAGATGTCGAACAGCTTATTAAATTAACTATGATAGAATTTTACTACTGGGCAACACCTAACGGTCATAAAATTACAATTTTTCTCGAAGAAGCAGAGTTAGAATATCAGATCTTTCCCATTGATATCCGGGCCGGAAAACAATTCGATCCGGACTTTCTGAAGATCGCACCCAATAATCGGATTCCGGCAATTATCGATCGCCAGCCGCAAGACGGCGGCGAACCAATTTCGGTATTTGAATCGGGGGCGATCCTGCAATATCTAGCTGAGAAAACTGGCAAGTTTCTCCCGACAAATATTCGAGATCGATTGGTAGCTATGGAATGGTTATTTTGGCAAATGGGTGGATTAGGCCCGATGGCGGGACAAAATCATCACTTCGGACAATATGCCCCAGAAAAAATTCCCTATGCGATCGAACGCTATGTGAAGGAAACCGCTCGTCTTTATGGCGTGCTAAATCGTCAATTAGCAGGGAAAGATTACATAGCGGGTGAATATTCGATCTCGGATATGGCTTGCTATCCGTGGATCGTACCCCATGAAAAGCAGCAACAAAATCTTGCTGATTTTCCCGATCTTCAACGCTGGTTTGAGATAATGCAGCAGCGTCCGGCGGTAATTCGGGCTTACGAACGAGCAAAGTCATCTTAGTCCTCCTTGGTCATCAATGCGATCGAACAACTGCTTCATCAAAAAATTTAGTTACCCGATCTAACTCCAGATCGGCAAAAGCATCGATCGTCCAATTCGCTCGACGTTGTAGCATGTGAAACGGATAGGTATTGGCGATCGCGACTACCTGGATTCCGGCTGATTTAGCTGATTGAATTCCTGCAAAAGTATCTTCGATCGCCAGACATTCGCTTGGTAATAGATTTAATTCGGGATTTAATTGATTGAGCATATTTACTGCTAGTAAATAGCCCTCTGGATCTGGCTTACTGGCGTTGATATCATCGCCAGTGATGACAGCCTCAAAATAGCGATTGATTTCAGCTTGTTTCAATACTAGCTCTGCTTCCGATCGCACCGAACCAGTAACTACTGCTAGCTTATAACTACTGGCGTGCATTTTTTCGATAAACTGAATAACTTCGGGATAAATGGGTAAGGTGACTAATTGTTGTAATCGCTGGCGATAGATACTTGCTTTTTTGATAACTAGTTTATCTAGATACTCATCAGTTACAAACCGCCCGCACGAATTTAAGATTTCCCGCAGACAGGAGCGATCGCTCCGACCCACAGACATTTTCCATAGTTCCTTACCTTGTAATGATAAGTTTTCAGCTAGCAATAGCTCTTCAAGTGCTTGGTGATGAATTGATTCATCATTAATAATCACTCCATTGAAATCGAATAAAACTGCTTTTAGAACCACGGAAAATTATGAGTTATGAGTTAGGAATAGATCTAGCGTGAGCCATTAGATATTTACACAATTTAAATTACGATTTAATTCCACTAGTAACTTGGTTAAGCCAAAATACATCTTTGGTACGAACTTCATCAAAGCCAGCTTTACCCATCCAGGCATCGAGATTGCCAGCAGCATATGCCTGAATGTACGGCTCCTCAAACACATTATTCAACCACTCCAGATTGCGGAGTGTGCCCTGATTGCCATCGAGAATCAGGATTTGTCCGCCTGGAGCGAGCAATCGATAGCTTTCCGCAAGAATTGCTTGCGTAATCGCTGGGGGCGTTTCGTGGAACAACAGCGCTGCAGTTACTAGATCGAAACTTGCAGGGGCGAATGGAGTTGCTTCAGCGGTGCCTTGCTCCCAAACGATTTCCAGATGAGCCTGCTGCGCTTTATCGCGGGCGACTGCCAACATGTAAGGAGATAAGTCTAAACCCGTCACGGTGGCAGTGGGAAAGGCTTGTTTGATTAAAAGGGTAGTCGAACCAGTTCCACAGCCCAAATCGAGAATTTGCTGTGGTTGGGCGCGAATCTCTGTAACCAAGCTCTGACGTACCCAAGATTCGAATGGCGGTAACACGTACTGAGTAATCGGATCGTAGGTAATCGCGGCTGTTTGAGTGAGATACCCACCTTCGATCCCGTGAAAGTTTTGCGTATGATAGTAGTCAGGGTAACTCGATTTTGACACTCGATCGGTTGAGATTTCACGCTCCCAGTCAATGCGATCGCGCAGTTTGAGAATTTGCTCTCGATCGATTAATCCCTGGATCAAGGGTGAAAGAAACCGATCCCACAGGGTATCTTGTTTGACAGCCATAATTAAATCGATTGAAGAGTTGGCACCTATGTCATATTGTAGGCAATTTTCTTTGGTTGTAGCCTGGAGAGTCGCAAAATCGAGTTGTAGTTAATTAGTAGTTTATGACTTATCAAGAATTAGAGATCGATACATCCCACCCAGTATTATCTTGGGCAGGACACGACCTGGCTCAACAAGAAACCCGAATGGCAAAAAATGTTGCCTCACTACCATTCGTATTTAGGCATGTTGCGTTAATGCCCGACGTTCATCTCGGCAAAGGTGCGTTAGTAGGTTCGGTGATTGCGACTAAAGATGCCATCATCCCAGCGGCTGTCGGTGTTGACATCGGTTGCTTTGTGGGCGCTACTCTGATTCCGTTAGTTGATGGTAAATCATGTCCGATTGCAGAACTCGCGCAAACGGATGAAGAGTTTATTGTCTATGCTTGTACTGCTACAGGTAAGATTATTGCTGCAAAAGCAACTGCTAGACTTACCAAGAAAAATGCCGCTTTAATTAAAGTGACATTAGATAATCACGAAGAAATTATTTGTACGCCAGATCATCAATTTATGCTCCGCGATGGTAGTTATCAGGAAGCTCAAAACCTGCAACGTGGTGAGTCGCTGATGTCTTTTTATTCTAAGGTAGATCGAAATGGCGATCTGCTCATCTCCCAGCCAGATTCGGGACTATGGCAACAAGCCCACTCGATCGTTGCTAGAGCTGGATTTTTGAGTGAGATTCCGCATTTTGCAGGACAAAAAACAGTCATTCATCACCGTGATTGCAAGCAATCCGCTCGTTGTCCAGCGCATCTAGAATTTACGGGGAATAGAGACTATTCTCCAGATCGTTGTAGTTTAGTCGATCGAGATCGATCTGTAGAGCGAAGTTACATCGGTGATATTTACGAACCGGAACTAAGATCGCTAATTGGGCGACACAATCAGCGGAAGCAAGAGTATAAATCTAACCACAAGGTTGCATCGATCGAGAGATTAAAGTATGGAGAAAATGTTTACTGCTTGACAGTTCCAGGCTATAACAATTTTGCTTTATCAGCAGGTGTCTTCGTTCACAATTGCGGGATGACGGCGATTCAGACACCATTTGTCGAAAGTCAACTAGATGGTAAACTCAAAAAAATTCGGCTCGATCTCGAAGCCCAAATTCCGGTTGGCTTTGAAGAAAATAAGCAAATTGCTAAAGATGTCACTAATTGGCAAGGCTGGCAAGATTTTAAAGAATTGCATCGTGGCGTGCGCGGGTTGGAAAATAAAGCCACTCGTCAACTCGGTTCGCTCGGTGGTGGCAATCACTTTATCGAAGTCTGTATCGATACCGAACATCAAGTTTGGTTGATGCTGCACTCCGGATCGCGCAATGTGGGCAATAAATTAGCCCAATGCCATATCGATACAGCTAAGGATCTGGCTAAATTAGCCGAAACTAGTTTACCCGATCGAGACTTGGCTTATTTTGTGGCTGGTACGCCCGAATTTCAAGCCTATTGGCGCGATTTACAATGGGCACAGGACTATGCCAAAGCCAACCGTGAGGTGATGATGTCGCGCTTTATGCGGGTGATGGAACAACATCTCAATGGTGGTAAGAAGATTAAGCCATTACTGACGATCGATTGTCATCATAATTATGCCGAAAAAGAGGTGCATTTTGGTGAGGAAGTGTACGTTACTCGCAAAGGTGCCGTGCGCGCTCGAACGGAAGATTATGGAATTATTCCTGGCTCGATGGGCGCGAAATCTTATATCGTCAAAGGCAAAGGTAACGCCCAGAGTTTCTGTAGCTGTTCGCACGGTGCTGGCAGAATTATGTCACGATCGATGGCCAAAAATACCTACACGCTCGACGATTTGATCTCCCAAACTGCTGGTGTAGAATGTCGCAAAGATACCGAATTAATCGATGAAATTCCGGCTGCTTATAAACCGATCGAGCAAGTAATGACCAACCAATCAGACTTAGTAGAAGTAGTTGCCACACTCAAGCAAGTAGTCTGCATCAAAGGTTGAAGATCCAGGGTACCCACAAGAGGTACCCCTATAGGTTAATTTTGTGGTGTTGCTGAATGGAGGTATGAAACCTTGGGTAGGGGCAATTCATGAATTGCCCCTACCCAAGGTTGTAGAGATCGCATAATTGATGAATCATACCTAGAATCAGCAACGCCGAAAATCAACCGATCGCTGATAAAAATAGCCGAGGCGATTGCTAGTATATCCTAGCGATTGCCTCGGCGATGATTAGTGAATATAAAATCAGATTTTAGTCCTCTTGTGATGCTATCGCGCTCGATTTTGCAAGCTTGCGTTTGTGTGTGACGATCGTCACAACCCCAAACGCCGTACAGATAAATGTACCCAAGTAATTTTCAGGTTCGGGGACAGCAGTAGCCGGTGTGTTAAACGCCGCAAAAGAGACAGCGGAACGATCCCAGCCAACAGCATCGAAGGCGCGGATATCATTAATCGTAAATTGCAACAACTCTCCCGCCGCAGTCACTGGATCCATAATGCCTAATGAAGCACTAACTTCCTGCCAGTGTTGTGCCTGACGGCCATCTCCATTGATTACGCCGGTTGCTAAGGAAGCAATTTTTGTCTTGCCACCATCGAGCGAGAAATATTTGTCAGTGGTACCGACAGTAAAATCGACTGCTGACTCAGCGGTACTATCAGTAGAATACCGGAATAAGTCTAGGGGCACAAGACTATAATCGCTCGCTTTCAATTTACCCCCACTGGCATCTAGTGCATCGACAGCACTATTAAAACCTAATGCGTGACCGATTTCATGTGCGGCAACCCCAACAAAATCATAGTGCCCCGCCGCAATATTTACACCATAATCCCAAATATATCCAGTATCATTAAGCGAAATTGTCGCATCGACGATCGGCTGATTGGTAGTTGGGTCGATTGGTGCAGTAGTGATGAGCTTTAGTGCTTTGGCATTGGCAGTCGTCATGGCCACCCGATCTCCACTAGTAACATATGTAGTTGTGCTACCAGCTCCGTTAGGATTATCGCTGGTATAGTTAGTTCGTTTTTGATAAGCTCCGTTACTGGAGATGGAGAGACTTGCGACAGCATTATTGTCATCTGTCGATGTTTTGTCTGTATTGAGAGCAGCGTAAACATCACTATAGTTAAAATACCCAGATGCCAGATTAGCAACGCCCAAAGTGCCTGCACCGATATCTGTAAAATTAATCTTGATATTGAGGGTAACGGGATCGGTAAACCATGTAGACCATAAATTTCCAGCTTCTTGAAATCCTAGATATTGCTGACTAGTCGTAGTAATTCCAGTTCCAGCGATAAAGTTGAATGTCAGAGCAGTGGCAGGTGTAACAGCACCACTGCCGATCGCACTCAAGACTATTCCCGTCATCATTACAAGTCGCTGGAGTTCTCTACGGCAGATTTTCATGGGCTGTAGTCTAAGATAATTTAGTAGTCTTCATTAATTATCCGATCGAAATGACAAACATACCATCGTAATAATACGCGATTTTTAATAGCTGTACTCGTAAAAACACGCAAAAAACGCGGTGGCCGAATGGCTACCGCGAGGAAAAAAGATAAGAAAAACTGTGATGGAGCGATCGTGCTAACTCGAAACTACAGATTGGCGATGAAGCCGACGATACCATGTCCGGTCAAAACTTCTTGAATTAATAGCGCGACGAACCCAATCATTGCCATGCGACCGTTAAGTTTCTCAGCATAGTCAGTCCAGCCAGCTTGAGGCCCATCTGTAACGTACATTTTTGGCTCGATCGCAAAATTATTTTCTCTGCCGTCGTTATCGATAAAAATTTTGTTTTGCATGGCTGTGTTCCTGAGCAGTTATTTTTATAATTGTTTCGCTATGTAAACTAATATAACAGAAGCTTTACATAAAAGCAAGCTTTGTTTACAAATAAACTATTGGGTGGGTCAGCGCAACCGCCAAACAGGTTTGCTAGCAGTGTCAGCCCGAGCGTTGAAGGTGTCAGCCCAGACGATCCTGCTAGCCTTGACCGTAATTTCATTCCACCTGGGTTATGTCATTGAGTGTGCCAAGGTTGTAAATATTGCTTTAATGTAGTTTTTGTTTTTACTGAAATCTTGTTGCCCTCTGGGTTTACGCTGCCGTCAATTACTGCTGTGGTCATTTCAATGAAATTCTCGATCGCATTCTGCGTGAAGCCAATGCTTGCTAATTGCTGTTCCCAGTTGGCTCTTGGCGTTTGACGGGCCTCAACTTTGCGCCCCAGAATTTCGCCCATAGTTTCAGCAACATCGATCGAGCTATACCATTGGGGGCTTTCTAATTCATAGATTGGCGAATCTTCGATCGGTTCGACGATCGTATCAGCTAAAAATTCTGCTACATCTACCGGCGATGTCATGGGGATCTTTAGATCTACAGGGTAAAAAGTTGGTAATAACCCTTGCTCCTTTACCGGATCCAAATAGGGTAGCCAGTTGCTGTAAAAGTAAGCAGGACGGACAAAAATTTGCTGTGCTTGTAGTCCTGTAAAAGCCCGTTCGAGCATAGCCGACATCTTCAGATTACCAGCTTGAGATTGTGCCCCGATCGAGGATAAGCCTACTATTTTCTCAATCTGCGATGACTCGATCGCCGCTCTGTAGTTATCCAAAATAGTTTGCGTATCGCCGATTACATCATTGGAACTTCCGGTTTCTGGTGTAAGCACAAACACCGCACTACCATCTTTAAATGCTGAATGTAATGCATGCAAGTCAAACGCGTCAGCCACCGCTACCAGTGCCCCTTTGTGTCGGAGTTCGTCGGCTTTTTTTGGGTTATGGATGACTGCTTTTATAGGTTTGTTTTGTTTGAGTAATCGATCGACTATTGCCGAACCAACTTGTCCGGTTGCTCCTAAGATGATATTCATAATTTTTAGGTTCCAGTGATTCAAGCCTCTAAACTGCTACTGAATGCAACTCAAGTCAAGCTGTGACCGATCCCTACCTTCTGGCGCTCCTGTTAGTCGATCGCATAGGTATCTACCACAAAAAACGGTGATTGTGGTTGCTCTGCAAACTCTGGCTGCGGATACTGCTTGAGCGGATCTTGGATCGCATATTGATTCTTGGTCGTAGTCACGTTGTTCATGGGTCGATGGTGAGATGAATGTTGAGATCTACGGTACTATTGCAAATCGACTTTGGCGTGCTCGGTGGAATTGTCTGGCTCACCAATAGTTGCCGCTTTGACAAAACCTACGGCTTTGGCCACCCAACTGGCGGGGGCATCCCAGTACTCAGCATTGGTAGCGGTTACTTTGAGTAGGGCGATATCGGGTTCGTCGAGTTCCTGAGGAAACCAGGCTTTGAGTTCTGGCTTCCAGCGTTGTTGCATTTGGGCGCGATCTTTGACCAGTTCTGCGGTGCCACAGATGGATACATAGCACTGTTTGTCGGGTGCTGCGAAGCTGACGTTGACGTGGTTATTTTTGTTTACTTCGGTCACTTTATGCGAACTACCGTAAGTAAAAAACCACATGTCGCAATTTGCTTCGATTTCGCCATTGATAGCCATCGGACGGCTCCGCAGACAGCCATCATCATCGAGGGTCGTCAACATGCAGAAGTCGATATCTTTAATCAGGTCGCGGATTTTGTCGATCGATTGATTCTTGTTATCGGTTGTAGTTGTCATTAGTTTGAGTCCTGATGTTAGGTGTATATACTGCGTTATCGCTTCGATTTAGATGGTTTTGGGGTAACTTAGATCTTGCGCTGTTGAGCTGGGTTAGGTTCGGGTTTTCGATCGGTTAGTAAAGCGGGTGGCAGCACCTCGGTACCCATTGCGGCAGCGATTTCGGCAGGGATACGATCGAACTTGCCTTTGGACGGGGTGACGGGATTTATCATGCTGTCTAGATCGTTATTTTGCAACATTGTTTAGCTTCTAGTTAATTCAATGTGGATGGCTAGCGATGGTCGATGGAGTCGTAGGTGCCGCCAAATAAGCGATCGTGAATCATTTCACTCCCCAAAAAGTCATGCGGGAAACCCAGTTCGATCTGACTGACTCGATCGAGTTTTTGCAATTGTTCTGGGGATAGGCTTACTTCCAGGCACTTGAGGTTGTCTTGAAGTTGCTCTAGTTTGCTCGCACCCAGAATCGGAATCATTTGGGAACTCTGAGCGCGAATCCAGGCTAAGGCGATTTGAGCGGAGGAGCAGCCATGGCATTGGCGGCGGGTATCTTTTGGTGCACCCCAGCCCCAATCTTCACCAAAAGTTATCGTGCCCAAACACAGTTCGGAGACGCGCAATCCACTCTTACCTGGTAACTTATACCGCATCTTGATAATTTCCTAATTGGGATTTATTACCGGAGGAGCTGCAAAATTAATTAACTACTTCTTCCTCCTTATGCCTATCAAGACCTTCGGCTTGGCGATCTAGCCTGACTTGGTACGAATTTTCCTTCGATAAAGTCTCCAATTATTACTGGAGCTTGCTGGTATTATAAATATCTCGATAGCTGTCATAACATCTGTCGATCGAGATATAGACAGATTAAATACCGACCGATCGCCAAAAAAAATCGATCGCGCTGAGGCAACAATCTTGGCGTGTTCCGCGCTCGAACTGGATTGTCTGCCTCGTTAACACAAGTTAAACAAATTCGCGTCTTAGATTCTGCCGATCGTCGAATACTTTACTAAAAGACAGAGCCAGAAATACCTCAAAGTTTCTCTGGCTCTAGGCTCTTGCTGGCTTTCAATTTCTGGCGAGTGGCCACTTTTAGATTCCAATACTGAAACTTAGTTATACCAATGCATAACCACAGCATGAGTATTTCAGACTTTGATGGTGCCAGCGTTAAGTTCTAATGTGGTCGACTACACCTTCAAATCACAAAAGGGAACAATCGATCGATCCCTCCCTTGCTATTCCATGACCGCGATTATTATTGCCTCGCCCAATTAGTAGCTGCCCAAATCCGAATGAATAACACCGCTGATACTAGCGCACCCAATCCCCACTTGACAGAATTTTTAATTAAAGCCGTCTTTTGACTACTCTTGGTAATTGAAGCGCGATCTTTCAAATTTTTCTCTGCTGTAGCCGCATCTTGCAATAGTTTAGATTTGAAAATTTGTGGATCTGTACCTGCTGCCTTATTACTCTTCATCAATGCCTCAATTTGGGCGGCTGGTGCTTTTTCAACTTGTGCTTGAATCTGTTGAAGCTTAGTTATTTCCGGATTGTATTGTGCGTTTATTTGCTCTTGACCGCGATCGTTAAGTCCGGGGAAGGTAATAAATAAGATTACCAACAAGACTAAATAAAACACCCCGGTCAATAACGATATCCAAGATAATGCTTTAAGTGCGAGTAGCTCTCTTTTCTTGCGAGCTTCATTATTGCCATAAAAAACCATGGCAAAGCCAATCAGCGGCACGGCCGAGCGTTCTACAAATCCACCAGCAGTTTGAAACTGCCACCCAGGATTACTAAACTGAGGTGGAATGAACGCGCTAATCACATCAAACAAAGTTAGGATCAATAATCCATAACCAACGAGCCGAAATAAAAATACAACAGAAGTCATTTAGGATAGCCTTTTAATATAACCGAAGAGTGGAAAGGTTTAGTGAGCAATTTCTTCTACGCTGCTGGAAAATGAACTTGCCACCAATGTATCCATGTCACCCCGATCGTTTCTAACGTTTTCATAGTAACATCCGGTGTCGCGCGATCGATCGGTGTCGATAATACCGTCCAGACACAACGACTATCTCGCAATGTTTGTTGGCCTAACAACCATGGCAACAACCGCTTTACAGATAGGCTGCTTAAAGGATTGGGGTTGCTATTGGTGTGAAATCGATCCGCCGCTACTGTCGTTATCCCCTGGGGATTGATACACGTACTGAAATAAGCTCTTTCCTTATGAACGAATAAGCTGTAGTCACCAACATTTGGCTGTTGCTTGGTCGTCGTCGACAGCAGGACGGTATCCGGAACATCAGTAAATGCTGGCAGCAGTCGTTCCATTGCTGGTGGATTGGCCACCCCATCGGTGATATAGCGAACTTGAATGTCGATCGGTTGTGATTGCTGCTGATAGCGATAGCGATATTGTCGCCCGATCGCCACTGTTTTATTCGGGAATTGATGATCCGGTAACGATTTACTCTCGATCTGCTGTAAATCGGTCAAGGATGTGGGTTGGGGAAAATTTAGCGAGTTCGTGTTGCGCAGATTTGATTTAGTCGGATTGTTAACAATCGCACAGCCGAGTGCACCGATCGTGCTACAACACAGTAGCGACAACCAAGATTGACGGGCGATGGTAGTAATTATGCTTCTAGTCACGATCGAGATTCTGGCTCCTCTTGCTCTGGTGGTCGAACGGTAAAGACTTGAATTAATACCCACACGAGGAGTACTAGCAGCAGTGTAGAAATCACGGAAAACACTAGTGAACCCGAGCCTTCGTGCCAGTAATCAAATGCAGCAATCTGTTTTTGAGATACCAAAATTGCCATCAATGCTACACGGAGCGAATTTACCACAAAACCGATCGCTACAGCAGCGATCGGTAAAATTAATTTTTGATGCCGTTTCCACGGTAAGGGGAGAAGTGTCAAAAATAGCACTGACATCCCCAATAACTGTGCCATGGCAACCACGCCAGAACAGCCACTGTAAACCTGAACGTTTCCTCCTGGTAGTTGGAGATAAATGCCGTTTTGGGTGACAGGAAAACCGGCATACCAAAGGAATGAACTAGCAAATTGGGCGGTAATTGGCGAGGGATCGGTAAGTTTTGATAATACTACTTCCGGAATGCCTAAGAAAAATAGCAACACTAACTCTCGCCCGTAAATTTTCAAGCCTCGAAAGCCGGAGGCAATTAAAGCTAACGAGATCCCAGCAATAAATGGATAACCAATCAGAAAGGATTGCTCGCAGTAACCAATACTTTTAAGTAACAACAGTAATAGTAATAAACCGCCGCATAAGCTTGCTACCACTCCAGTCTCGAACTTTAATTGGGTGTGGCGCTCCCAAATTAGATGAGCTGCAGTTGCCCAAAATAGCAAACTGGTGATTTGACGATCGGGACTACATATTTTATAAACAAGGGTCAGCTGGATGGCAATAACAGCAGCACTTAATACTAAGAGTAAAAAATGTGGCGTTGTCAGCGAATTGCGGAGGAGAAAATCCTGTTGTTTCATACTTTAGATAGATTGTGTCTATGTGTCGTGCTCCCGATCGACAGCACGGATGTGAGGTAAACGTTACCCATTCACAAATAAATCGATTTGGGTATGCGAAAACTGCCAATCTAAGTATTACCCATCTTGGTTAAAATCTTCGATCTTTTTGAGCTAAATTTTGGTGCGCGAACATCTCGATCTTTACTACAGCCACAGAGAATTACCCGCTCGTTAATCCCCTCTCGATCGCGATCTTACGCTGAAGCGCTCGCTTCACAGATCGAGTTAAAATTGGCAACCGAGGATCATGCTAGCATTGTGAACCGATGCAGAGTTGCCAGACAATTCGCGCACGCGGTTTAACCGAGCTACCGAGCGACATGTACTTCGGATTATCGAAGTATAGGCTTTGTAGTACAAGCAGCGGTTGCAACCGCTGCGAGATTAGGTTATTTATTGTTCACTCCCAGACCAGTTTGACCGAAGGTATCGAGTACGATTTGACAATTATGCTGTGTCGATCGATCGACCGTGGGCGGCGCGATGGGGTCGCAGGTGTAACTACCGATCCTAAATTTTTGGGAATTGCAAATTTTTAAGTTGTAGCCGTAGCTTTGAGCCACACGACCGAACCGATCGAGCGTCCGATAGCGTTCGAGATAATCTAAACCATTCCAGGATTGGGTATTTACTAATAAATAAACTTGATGTTGACGGCGATCGGCAATCCAGTTTGTAACTAATTTTGCTGAAAATTCTTCACTCGTCCACCACAAACTCGGGAGCGTCATTCCCTTCGCGGAGACTGTATCTGCGGTAACGATATTATCATCGGCACCGCGATCGCTTGACTTTAATAAACTGAGATCGACCTCACAAATTTCTGGTGTAGATAAGTCAGCATTTTGCTGAGACAAGGCCATAGGTATCCCACCAAGAGTTAGGGCTAGACCGATACCACAGCCGATCGAGCTAGATTGTAATTTATTTAACCAGCCGAGCCGCTGGATCGGTCGAACAGCTTGGGTACCGCTGGCAATTATTTTGGATGATAATAACAGATAGATAATACAATCGTCTGTTAATTTATTTACAAATTGTCTAACCATGGTAGCTCAACTTTTTGATGGTGCTAATTTATTCGTCCTACCATTCTGGACTTTAATCATTTTTCTCCCTAATTGGGATGTTACTGGTAAAGTAATTCGCTCGCCGTTGCCATTTATCGCCTTATCGGGATTGTATATTTATCTGCTCGTTGTGGCCATCACCCCCGAATCAGCTCAAGCACTTGCCAATCCTAAATTGGCCGATATCGCGCGCTTTTTTGCCGATGAGGGTGCAGCCGCAGTCGGGTGGGTACATTTTCTGGTGATGGATTTATTTGTCGGACGCTGGATTTATCTCGAAGGGCAACGTACTGGGGTCTTTACCGCTCACTCGCTGGTATTTTGCCTGTTCTTTGGGCCGATCGGTTTATTATCGCATCTACTCACTGGCGCGATCGCCGATCGATTTGGTAAAACCAACCACGCGAATCCAGCAGAGGGATAGCTGCGCCATTACTTGATGTCTATCTAGGGAGATTGGGGTTGTCTAAAATTCAATCCCAGGTTGGGCTTTGACACCTTGTTCGCGATAGGGATGTTTGATAAGCGTCATTTCTGTGACCAAATCTGCGACATCGATGAGACTCTGAGGTGCGCCTCTACCCGTGAGAATTATATGCGAGAGCGCGGGTTTTTGTGCTAATCCAGCAATGACGACTTCGGGGCTGAGATAGCCCAATTTGAGGGCAATATTCACCTCGTCTAGTAAGACGAGTCGATACTGCGGATCGATGATATAACTTAAGGCTTTTTCCCACGCAAGTTGAGCGGTGGCAATGTCGCGATCGCGATCCTGGGTATCCCAGGTAAATCCTTCACCCATTGCATGGAATTCTAATTGGCCTTCAAAGCGGGCGAGGACGGCTTTTTCGGCGGGTTCCCAAGCACCTTTGATGAATTGGACGATCGCGACGCGATAGCCGTGTCCGAGCGATCTGAGTACCATTCCCAGCGCGGCGGTAGTTTTACCTTTGCCTGTCCCGGTATTGACGATAATCAGACCTTTTTCTTCGATCGATCGATCGATCCGTTCTGCTTGGATCTCCTGCCGACGCTGCATTTTTTGTTTGTACTGTTCGGCGGTAAGGTCGGTCATTTTAGGGGATAGGGGATAGTGGATAGCGAGCCAAACAGGGGTAGAAGTGTATAATTGCTCTTGCTGTTAGTATTTATAATTTGAAGTTTATCTGTTTTTCTTGCTAAATAGGGTAGCGAACTAATTTCGATCTAAATTTTACCAAATTAGATAATTAGTACTGCCAAAAATCGCCCCTATCCTCGATTCCCTATCCCCTATCCCCTAATTACTTTGCCATCAGGACGTACTCACGATCGAGTCACTCTCTGGAGCTTACCATTAATTGCTGGCGGGACGCTATATACGACTGCCCGTGCCGATTTAGCATTTTGGGTGTCGGGCGGATTTTTGGTTAGTGGATTGATTTTTGGCCCAGATTTAGACTTATATTCGTTTCATTACAAACGCTGGGGTAAGTTACGGTGGCTATGGAAACCATATCAGCAGGCAATCAAACATCGATCGATCTGGTCGCACGGGCCGATTGTGGGGACGCTCGGGCGAATTTTTTATTTAAGCTTATGGTTGGGATTGGTGGGGTGTCTATATCTGGGGATAGTCCAAGCAATCTGGGGACAGGCATATACAGGGAAACAGTTGCTGGGTATCTTACAACACTCGATCGATCGCGATCGATCGATCTACATCGCACTATTTTGCGGTCTAGAATTGGGTGCGATGAGTCACTATCTCAGCGATTGGCTGGTATCTGGATTCAAGCACATAAATAAATGGCGGCATGGAACTAAGTCCACACCGCCAGCCAGAGTTAAGCAGGGAAAGAAGAGGGGATAGGAATTAGGGGAGGAAGAATTAGTCAGATGCGGAGATCCTACCCACCCCGCCTTTCAGGCACCCCTCCGAGGAGGGGAATTTACCAGCTACTAGTCACTAGCCACTAGCCACTATTTAAACAATTGCCAACACCTCACCTTGAATCATCCGTTTCGCCGCATCCAGCAGCGCTTCTTCGAGATAAGGTTTGATAAAGTAGCCGCTAGCGCCGAGTTGAGAGGCGATTTGGCGATGTCTGTCGCTACCGCGTGAGGTTAGCATGGCAACAGGAACCTTTTTGAGTGCGGCATCTTTTTGGATGCGCGATAGGAATTCCAGTCCATCCATGCGCGGCATCTCGATATCGCAGAAGACGATATCGCAGGGTAGACCAGCCCGTAACTTGTCCCAGGCTTCTTGACCGTCGCGAGCTTGTTCGACACGGTAGCCAGCCCGTTTAAAGGTCAATGAGAGCAATTCGCGGACGGTGATCGAGTCATCAACAATCAAGACCATCGATTCGCGCAGTTCGACGGTTGGCGTATTGATTCGATCGGCCCACTGGGTCGAAACATGGCGGGTGAGCGTACCATTTGCTAGCGCGGTCAATTCCATCACATCCGCGATCGGGACGATCCGACCATCGCCGAGTACGGTAGCCCCAGCGATTCCTAGCGGTTTAGATGCTGGCCCTTGCAGCGGTTTGATGACGATTTCCTGGTCGCCAACGATCTTGTCTACTTGTACGGCGATTAAATTCCCGTCGCTCCGCAAAATCAGAATGGAGATCAGCTCGCTATCATCTTCCTGAGTGCCATAGAAATTATTGCGCGATAGGGGACGGTTGAATCCCAGCAGATCGGACAGCGGTTTGAAGGGCATCAGTTCGTCGCGCCAGAAGATGCACTGTTCGCCCGCTTGATTGGTTTGGATCTGTTCGGGACTGACATCTTGAGTATCTTCGATCCCGTCCATCGGGAAGGCGATATTCGTCTTATTATTGACCGCAATTAGGGCTTTGGCGATACTGAGTGCCAGTGGCAGCCGGATCGTAAACGTCGTACCGACACCGAGTTGAGATTCGGTAGCGATCGTCCCGCGAATTTCTGTCAGACTGGTGCGCACGACATCCATCCCGACACCGCGTCCGGCTAATTCATCTGCAGCATCTTTGGTGGAGAAGCTTGGCAGGAACAGGAGTTCGTAAGTTTCAGTTTTGGACATTGCTGCCGCTTGGCGGGCGGTAATAATTCCTTTTTCGATCGCTTTAGCTTTAACCCGCTCGGTATCGATGCCCGCCCCATCATCCGAAATCGAGATGATCGTTTGGTTCCCTTGATGAAGGGCGCGAATCGTAATTTTACCTTCAGGCAGTTTGCCTGCAGCCTGGCGAGTTTCTGCGGATTCGATTCCATGAGCGATCGCGTTATTCACCATATGGATTAAGGGATCGGTGAGACTTTCGAGGATCACTTTATCGATGAGCGTATCACGACCATCGACACTCAGTTCGATCTGCTTACCGTACTTGAGACCATTCTCCCGCACGCCCCGTTGCAAGCGATCGGCAGTTTGGGCAAAGGGCACCATCCGCGATTTGGTTAAGTCTTCCTGAAGTTGCCCAGTAATCTGCCGCAGCGTCCGCGTGACTTCGGTACTGCCATCGACGACAAATTCGATATCGGCAGTAGATTCGCGAATCCGTACCGTCAACTCGATCATCTTTTGCGAGAGCAAGTGAATGGGCGTAAATCGATCCATTTCGAGCGGATCGTATTCCATGAGCGCACCAGTCTGTTCCAAATCTTGGAGATTAGCTGGAACGCTATTGGGCGTGGCAGTCGGCTTGTATTGTTGACGACTGGCGACGAGGGAATTTTCCATCAACGATCGTTCGTAGAGATCTTGCATCCGCTTACCAACTTCGTTGAGCTTTTGGACTTCGGAGAGCAGTTTTTCGATAAACTGGCGCATCCGGTTTTGATCTTGTTCGAGCGTATTGCGATTGACAACGAGTTCCCCGACTAAGTTGTTGAGGTTGTCTAGATGTCTGACGGACACCCGCATGGTTTGCTCGAATGTCCGTTGTTTCGATCGCCGATCTGGGGCTTTCTTTTCTATCGAAACTGCGGGTGGTTCGACCACAGTCGGTGTGGGTGCAGCTAACAAGAGATCGAGATCGTCGAGCGGAGCTGCTGAATTGGCTGTTGGTGCGGCAGTACCGATGAGATCGTCGAGACCGTCAAATGCGCCTGTCTCAGTCAGTACTACACCACCAACGCCCAAGATTGCCGCCCCACCTAAGAGCGCGTCTAGGCTACTGGCATCGGTGAGATCATCTGTTGGATCGGCGAACATCCCTGCTAAATCTAGCAATTCGCGATCGGCTAGATCGGTATTACTGTTGTCAAAATTAAAGTCTAACTCTGACAAGTCCTCGAAACTCGACAATCGATCCTCTTGAAGTGATGCCGTTGTGAAAGCTTCATTAGTGCCAACACGATCGAGATCTGCGCTCAAATCCAGTGCCAAAAGATCCATATTAAAGTTAGCATTCTCATTACTCGTAGCTCGATCGGCGGAGCCGGCAGAATTATCGAGCACCTGAAGATCCAACTCTGCAAAATCCCGATCCCGATCGCTGCTGGAGATTTCCGATAACGCCGATGCGAGTTCTGGGTTTGAGGGGATCGATTGTGGCATTTCTGCTGTAAGGTCGCTGGCTGAAGCGATTTCTTCAGTGCGATCGGTTAGATAGTTAAGATTCCAATCGTCGAACAGAGCGTTAGTGCGATCCAATGCTGATGCCGGATCGTCGCTACCATCTGAATCAGCATTATCTTCGTCTAAGAAACTAAAGTCCAATCCGCCAAAATCGCTACTCTCGCTCAGAGCGGCTTCACCTACGATTGATGGCGACAAATCTTCGTCGCCAGAGAAATTGAGTTCTAATGCTTTGAGATCGCGATCGATCGCCGACTCCCGATCGACTGAATTACCTGCAGGATTGAGATCTAGTGCGCCATTGTCAAGATCCGATCCTACGAGGTCGAGAGGCTTGGCAGCTGTGAAATCAAAGTCTAATTCTTCAATGCGATCGAGCGATGACTCTAATTCAGCCAGCTCGTTACTCGAAGAATTAAAATCTAATTCGCCCACATTACTAGTGGCGCTCTGCAACTCTAATTCACTAAAATCAGCAACATCTAAATCTAAGTCTCCTGACGGAATCGAAGCGTTAGTTAAGAGATTAAAGTCTAACTCGTCAACATCTGGCACTTGCGATGTCGCTTGCTGGATCGACTCGTCAGTTAAAGTATGAAAGTCTATTTCGCCACCAGCGTTCGAATCGCCTAACTGACTATTGTCAGCCGTTTTGGGAGTGCCTGCGAGATCTTCAAAAGCGATCGCCAGCTCTAGATTTGGACTTGATTCGTTCGAGTTCAGTACGCCTAAATCTACCGCTGTAAATCGATCGGCTTCATTTTGTTCCAACGAAAAATCGATCCAGTTGGTTAATTCTGTAGCTACATTAGCAGCAGAAGTATCAGCATTTATTGCTAATGGCGGACTATTTAAGTCTTCCAAAAAGAGAATATCGGATGTCAAATCGCTAGTGGTTTTAGCATTGGTTAGCTCGGTTTCCCAGTTCTCTCCAGACGGTTCGAGATCGGCAGTTGTAACCGATCGCTCTTCAGTGTTATTTTCTAGATCGAACGCCAGCGACTCTAGTGGCGTGTCGATCGCTGGCAAGTCAGACTCTTGTGCCAGTGCGGCTGATAACTCGACAATCGCGGGAACGGACGCATCCACCCCAGCTGTTGGCTCCTGTACCAATTCAGCCTTGGGAGGTGTGACAGTCGGAAATAGATCGCTCATTTGAGCGTCTAATGTAAATTCTGGAGCCGCAATATCGAGATCGACGGCTGGAGAAGAGTCGGGTTGGAAACGATCTCCGAGACTGTCGGGTAAATCGAGTGCCGAATATAGCGATTGCTGTGGTGCGGTTAATTGGGTGTCAGACCAGAAATTAACGATGTCGCCATCATTAAGATCGCCTAGTTCGGGAGTATAAAACGTCTCCTCATCATATTCGAGCGCTGAGGGATCGGTTGCGAGCAGAATTGGTGTTGCCAGCACAGGCAAGTCAACTGGATCGGCGACCTGTAATTCGACTGGATCGATTGCTAGCTCAGCAAAATCGATTGGCGAGTTGTCATTGAGATCGAACAAATCATCCTCGGTCATCCAAGTATCCTCGTCGGCCAGCTCGCCATTGAGCGAGTTCATAAAATCATCTAATTCAACGGTCTTAGCATCGAAATTAGCATCGCTGTGGGTAGTTAAATTGATAAAACTATCGTTGGCGGCGATCGGATCGATCGCTGGTACAGTTGACTGGAGCGCGGCAGCTCGGTCGCTAAGGGGCATCTGTTCGGTCAGAGACTGCGACAAGATTGCTGGTAGCTCGTTTGTCGCCACGAGGGAATTAGTAATCGTCGAGAGCACGGGGGCTAACGATGCGGGAAGCGGATCTGTAGAGCCGGTTGGTGACGAATTCAGCTTTTGGGTCGTCTCATCGCCTTCGATCTGCATAGTTAAAAATGGATCGTGAGGATTGTCTACTCTAAATAGCTCTGGCTGCCGTTCGGGCTGATGCGCTACTCGCTCTTGACGTTCGATTAATGTTACTAGATCGGGAGGAATCTGAATCGCGCTAGGACGACCCGATAACACAAAAATTTGGGCTTGCTTGACAGCAATGCCAATCTTTTCACCTAATTGTGGCAAGGTGTTGTGAGGATTGGCGATCGCGAGCCGACAAGCTGCAAATAAATTGCTCCATTCGAGGAACTCAAAATTTTCGCCGAGATTGCCTAATTTTTGGCAGATCTTTTGGATTTGCGATCGAATTTCTGGGCGATCGAGTTGCAAGCACAATTCGGCAATTTCACCCAGTTTGCGAGTGACGTACTCGCCAAAAACTTGTTCGACAGCAGGCTCTGGGGGTACATCTCGTGTGGGCAGTTCTTGAATTTTGGGGGCTGGCTCGATCTGCGTCAGTAAGTGTTGCAGATATGATTTGAGTTCTTCAAAGACCGGATCGCCGATCGGATCTGGAGTAGCTAAGTTGCGGCGATAAGGATCGTTCGAGGCCTTCACATCATCGATCGCCGCGCGTAAAAAATTGAAGCTTTCGAGAAATAACGATTGGAGGTGACGATCGACCGCAATTTGCGGCTGTTCTTTCAGGAGCTTGAAGTTGGCTTCAAATTGGTTGCCGACTTGTTGGACATCCGTGAGTCCCAACATCGCCGCACTCCCTTTGATCGAATGTGCGGCCCGAAATAGCTCGCGAATCGTCGCTGGTTGGCGGACTGTTTCGGGCAGTTTGCCCAAGCCTTGCTCGATCGTGTGTAAGTGTTCGCTAGCTTCTTCTAAAAAGTAGCCCAGAATGCGATCTTGTTGTTCTGCCATAGCTAGTGACTAGGGGATAGTGAATAGTGAATAGTGAATAGTGAATAATGAATAGTGAATAGTGGACGGGTAAATGCATATTTACTGTTCACTGTTCACTGTTAGCTGTCCACTATCTACTCGACTTTGAATCGTTCGACGTAAGTTAAGAGGTTGCGGGCGACAACTACCAGGTTTTCCAGGGAGGAAGATACTTTCTGGGCTTCTTGAGAGGTTGACTGAGCTTGAATTTCGACCGATTGCATTACTTCGGTGACGGCTTTGGAAGTTTCGCGTTGCTCGATCGTATCGGAGGTAATCGATCGCACGAGGGCATCGATCCGATTGGATACTTGGATGATGTCATCGAGCGATCGTTTGGCTTGCTCTGCCAGTTTGGTACCTTGGATGACCTGTTGGGTACCTTGTTCCATCGCGGCCATTACCGAGCCAGTTTCACTTTGAATCTGAAGTACGATATGCTCGATTTCTTTGAGCGCTTTCGCACTTCTGTCGGCTAGTTGGCGGACTTCATCGGCAACGATCGCAAATCCTTTGCCGGATTCTCCGGCTCTGGCTGCTTCGATACTGGCGTTGAGGGCGAGTAAGTTGGTCCGCGAGGCAATTTGCGAAATTACCGAGACGATTTGCGAGATTTGTTGCGAAGATTCGGCTAAGCGTTTGACTTTGCGCGTACTTTCGGCGACCGTTTCCCGGATCTCTTGAATACCTGCTACCGTGCGGTCTACCGCTTCCCCACCTCGGAGGGCGGTAGATGATGCGGTACGAGCGACTTCCTCTGATTCCCGGGCGCTTTCGGCTACCCGTTTGATCGAGGCAGTCATCATTTGAACGGAGTTCACGGTGACGGCCAATTCTTCAGCTTGGCTGAGGGCATCGGAAGACAATCGCCGCGCGAAGGCTTCACTTTCGGTCGAACCTTGGTTGACCTGAACTGCGGCAACTTGAACCTGTTGTACGATTTGGCGCAGACTATCGATCGTTAGGTTGAACGAGTCAGCAACCGCACCGAGCACGTCGGCAGTTACTTCGGCTTTCACCGTTAGATCTCCGCGTGCTGCACCTTCTACATCATCTAGCAGCCGGATTACTTGGCGTTGGAGTTCGTCCTTGGCTTGTTCCATTTCCCGTGCTTTCCGTTGGGCTTCGGAGTTACTGACGACTACCGATTGCAACATGTAATTGAACGAGGAAGCTAATTGACCGAGTTCGTCTTGAGACGCAATTGTCGCTCTCGCGGTCATATTGCCCTGAGCAACTTGCTCGAAGTTGGATTGGAGATCGCGCACGCCGCGACCGACTTGCTTGGTATAGCGTCCGGCCAAGAGTGTCGCCACCCCAAAGCTAGTCAGACCACCCACGAGTGCCATGATGCCGCCTGCTTGCTGCAATGGTGCCCGCACTTCTTTGGCGATCTTGGCATCGAGTGTCAGGCTCATCACACATGTCGCACCAGCGATCGCGAGTGCCGTCCCGATCCCCGCAACACTAGAAATCAACCATTGCTTTTTCTGGAACGAGGCGTTTTCAAATGGTGCGAAGATCCCTTGGGGAGTGACGAGATTTGTCATATTGGGGCCATCTTCACGGTAGATATTGCTAATCGTCCCAGGTTGCGGATTTTTGATGCCAGAGATCGATACGCCATTGATAAAGGTCGAACTATCATCGAACATCCCCGAAGATCTGGGGATGTTGAAAGAGGATGGTGTCGCCCGATCGAGGAAGTCGTCTGGCAAATCTAAAAATCCCGATTGGGGTTCGTCGCCACTAATTGGGCCGGAATTACCATGGCTATTAGTACTCAGGTCGGAACTGGCGTTTAATGCGGCACCACGACCGTTGTGCAGTGAGCCAGAATTAGCAGAGTATGGTTCAAAGGCTGCTTGTAAAGCTGGGGAGATCTCCATGTTGGCCATATCGAGATCGACATCAGAGTAGCTATTGCCACCGTTCGCTCGATTTGTTTCAGCGGCATCGAGTTGACGCTCGTCGGTCAACCAGTTGGCAGTACTAGCCTGTTGTCCGGTTGGCGGCCAAGCTAGTGGCAGCGCACCACTAATTTCATTGAGTGCATCCGAAATATCTTCAACCGAAAAGTTAACTCGATCGGCATTTTGGTGATTCGCTTGCACAAAGGCTGATGAGGCAGCGGCTTCGCCACCGGCAGGACTAGAATTTTCTCCGTGTTGCATTGCTGCTGCCTTTGGATTAGAGATCATCGTCGGTCGTGAAGCCAGTTCCTGCGGATCGTCGAGCGTAAATTGTCGATCTCGATGCTCTGCTGATGCAGTTTGCGCTCGATCGCTAGTGGAACTTGCGGCTGGGGTATCACGCCGATTGCTCGTGGACTCCGATCGCTCGTTATCGTTGCTGGTTGCTGGTCGATCGGGATCGAAAGTTGCAAAAGCACGATGAGCGGCTGGTGAAATATTGAAAAAGCCGGTATCGTCTACTGCTTCAGTCGTCGCAGCCACAGGTAATGCATCAAAGGGATTGCGAGCGAGATCTTCACTACCATCTTCTTGAGTATAACCAAACGCAAAAGCATCAGTCAGCGTTTCTTGTTCGTTGTTGTGATAGCCAGTTGCTACTTGCGTTTGTTTTTGGCCGTTGGTATTGGAATCGATCGAGAAATAGTCGGTAGCTTGACTGGGAAATAATTGTCCCGAGACATCAACATTAAAGTTTAGGGCGGCCAGATCGAAATCTTCATCGGCAGTAAGATCTTCAGGTTGCCGCCAAGTCAATAATTCCCCTGGATCGGTCGTAGTTTCACGATAATGACCGCCAGAATCACCGCCATCAAATTGCTGCCGATCGACTCCTTGGTTAAACCGCTCCGCAGAAGCATCATTCGTTTCACTCAAGCAAGAATTGGCATATTCCAAGCCACTATTGGCAAATTGGATGAACTCCGAATCTGTAGAGATCTTGAGCACATGCTCGTACTCTTTTTTCCCGATTTCATACTGATATAGCCCGTAACAATAAATGTGTCCTCTGAGCAACCTAACGCTAGGATCGTTACTAAACTTGCTAACTAGGCCATCGATAATTGTCGCAGACTGTTGATAATTTCCTTGCAAATAAGCAGTTTCTGCAAGCTGATATTCGTGTGTATAGTCTTGAGTGTAGTCAGAATTAGAAATCATTTTGCTCCCTGTCAGTAACTAGTCGATGTTATGAAATATGTATATGTTTCTTATAAACTTCGAGCGCCATAGCTGGCTTAAGTATTGCTAAATATGGTTGAAAACGATTTTGATGAGGTCGCAATCGATATTAACAAGTGAAGTTTAAGTAATAATATTGGTATGGCGAATGTAGCTAAAACATTAGTCTCCAGCGCTGATTGCATAACAAGCAATTTCAGCTAACGTCATTATTGTTAAATCGCCCAATTAGGCGAGCGGAGAATCGCTACTCGATCTAATAATCGGAGTTCTGGAGTATTGGTGTCGGGCATGGCATAAACTCCATTGACAAACCCGCTCATGGCAGTCGGAATATTGGAATTACCCACTAGCCGATCGACATCCAACCACTCGGTGTTTGCCACTTCTTCAACGGCAAAGCCCACGATCAGTTCGCGATCTTCGACTATGAGTAAGGCAATTTCATTGCGATCGGTATCGACTAAAACTCCATCACCTAAGAATTGTCCGAGATCGGCAATCCAGACCACTTGACCGCGCCAATTATAAGTCCCTAAGAAAAAGGGCGAAGCATTGGGAATCGGCGTAATCCGATCGAGATAAACTGACATCACTTCTCGCACGCCAGAGGCCGGAATGGCAAACTCATTGCCAGAAGGTACTCTAAAGCGCAGACACAGTTCTCCTTCCCGCGTGTCAGGGGTGACGTTGGGAGTGGGAGTATCATCACTGGTGAGAAAATCTAAATTGAGAACCATTAGACCCGTCCTAATTTGGCAGTAACTATTTGCTGGAATCGATTGTTAATTGCGGAGTAATTGTTTGATGGTGCCGATTAATTCAACTGGGTCGAAAGGTTTACACACATAGGCATCCGCACCTTGTCGCATTCCCCAATGTTTATCGAAATCTTCACCTTTAGAGCTGCATAGAATTACTGGCACATTTTGAGTTTTGGGATCTGATTTAAGTTTGCGGCAGACCTCATAACCATTCATTTTGGGCATGACCACATCGAGGACGACAATATCGGGTAAGGTGGCCAGTGCAACTGCGACTGCTTGTTCGCCATCCATCGCTACATTAACGGTCATACCACTAGCTTGGAGTAGCTCTTTCATCATTTCCCGTTGAGCGGTACTATCATCCACAACTAGAACTGTTTTCATATATCTGCTAAGCGATGGGGTATATGGACACTGAATCGGTAGACTCGGACAATGCACGCTGATAATTAAACATAGTAAATAAATTTCATAGCTAATTCTGATAAGGAGCTGGGATTGGCAGCGAGCCAAACTAGGAGGGTAGCACGGCTAATGTCGATCTAGCCATTGGCGCTGGTGGAGCTGTTGTTGGGGCAACAGCTTTCGGACGCGAGCAGCGTCGGGCGATTTGGACTGGATAAATGGAGCGAAAACAGCACTGATGTTGATGTTCGCCAGATCGAACGCCGATCTGCATTTATGTCCGCTACATTCAGTTTTCCCACACATGCACTCTTTTGTTGCATTATCTCCAAGATCGATCGAAAATTCAGTGATTTTGTGCTGATGACAGTTGGCAGTCGATGTATATATAGTTGTTGGTAGTGGCAATGCCCCACTTAAGCTCAGACTTAGCTGGCATTCTCCTGCAATCGTGCGATTGAGAAATTAAGTATCTAAGCACATCCTGCACCGTTCGCAGCCAGTCTTCACGCCACAACAATCGCTAATCCTCAGTAATGTGCCTAGTCGAGTCATCTGCTGGCAGCGATTCCCAATGGTCGAAGATCGCTGTTTACATCGATTTGATGCCGTTACGATCGATAAGATCTGGGTGCTGTGTTCCGCGCGAAAGCGTAAGCATAGCTGCGGCAGGTCGAACTGGTTGTTGGCTCAGATTTATAATATGGATTAACTTACGCGATTCTATATGCTGGGCAAAAACCTAAATTTATTTATATAAGACAAGGGAATATCAAAGTGTTGTATCTAGCAGAAGTCCAAAAACCAAAATCTGGGTTTAATATTAGCGGTAGAAGTAAAGCTGAACTCAAACTATTAGCTTGTCAGCGTACCGAACAAAATTGGAGTGCGATTCCTGGGGAAGAGCTAGTTGTGGCACCCGATGATACCAATAACTACAATCCTGGCGTACTCGTATTGATCGAGATGAATGCCAATCGGCAGATTCAGTCGCAAGTGCGAGATGCTGGCAAACATTTGGTGGGTATTTTGCAAAGTCTGTCCCGGCAAATCGAAAAATATAAAAAAGAATCCGACGAAATCGAAAGTTGGCGGCAATCGCTCGGTTTACAAAGCCAGCAGTTACAACTCCGGCAAGAAGAAATCTACGGGCGGGAAGAAGATCTCGAACACACGCGCGCAGAACTCGATCGGTTGACCCAAGAAGCCCAAGCACTCGAATCGACACTCGAACAACACGAACAGTCGCGCAAAGAATTAGCCGAACGCTGGGAACGGTTGCGGGAACAAGAGGAACGGATCGAGCGGCAACAACAATCGATGGGTACGAGCTTGAGCGAACAGCAAGTTGCGGAAATTCGCACGGCATTATCGCAATTGGGTGGTACCAATAGTAGTTTAAATCCCCAACAATTAGAAACTACAGCTACCGCAATCGAGTTACAACAAGATCTCCTCAACGGATACTGGCAGCAATACAATCACTGTCAACAAAGTTTAGTTGAAACCCAAGCCCAACTCGATCGTCAACAACATGAAATCGAACAACGCAGACAGCAACTTCAAGAATTGCAAACTTCGCTCGAAAAAACTCAAACCGACTGGGAAGTTCAACAGCAACTTTTAAGCAAACAGCAAGAATATCTGCAACGGTTGACCGTTCGGATCGATCTCGAGCAAGAAAACTATCAGAAAATTTATCTGATGTCTAAAGGTGCTGGTGGCGAAATCGGTGATGACCTAAAAATCGACCTCGAACAGTTGGAAGCAATGCCGATTGGCGAACTGCAATCGACTGTTGAAAGTCTGGAAAAAGAAGTCGCTCGATCGGTCGAATTCGTTCATTTAGAAGAAGAAGAACTGCAAGAAAAGCAAGCAGCGATCGATGAACTCACCCAAGCTATTTCACAGGCAAATGAGTTCGACAAGCTCAAATTAGAAGCCGATCTCGCGGAGGAACAAGATGGGTATAATATGCTCGACCATACCTTAGATGGTCAACGCCAAACAATGAAGGAACGTCAAATGTTCCTCCAAATTCACAATCGGGTATTGCGCCAACGTCAAGGACATCCCCCCGCAGGCGCAGATGCCGCTCAAATTGATTGGGAATCGATCCTAAATCTGTTGGAACACCAACGCCAACAGCAACAGTCTGAATTCACTCAAGTCGAATCCGAAATTCACCAGCTCAGAACTACGCTCGAACAAGCAAAGGCAAGAGTCGAGCAACAAGTCAATACTTATCTATCTGAATCTCAATCAGTCCAACAACTCGAAGTCCAATATCAAGCAACCAAAGAATTGGTGACAGAGCTAAACACTAAAATTAACTTGTATCAGGAGACAATTCAGCCATTACAACAGCAGATCGATGCCTTCAAACAGCAGTTGGGCGATTTAGCTGATGCCGCCGAGCACCAGCCTGAAAATCACCATGCGATGCAACAAATCGAATCACTATTGAATAATCTCGTTCATGGTACGCCGATGGGATAGTTGAGAGTTAGGCTTTAGCTGTATAGTCCGTTCGATTAATGGTGAAAATTCGTCATTGGATCGTTCGCATATCGTATCGGAGGTAATCGGATCGAGCAATTTAAATTCTTTGTGCTATGGATTCAATTGGTCTTTAGGCAATGACTCGATCGGATTAGCTAATCGATCGTCATAAGTACTATGCCAGAATACCGCCGCGCTCATATCCCTGGAAGTACTGTATTTCTCACCCTCATTACTTACCAACGACATCAGTTATTTCTTACTCCTGTCAATATCGACAGGTTGAGACAGGCTTGCGCGATCGCAATGGCAGAGAAACCATTTACGATAGATGCTGCGGTTATCTTACCCGAACACGTTCATTTTTTGTGGACTCTACCGCCGGACGATCCAGATTATTCTTATCGAGTCGGACGGATGAAGGTGTTATTTACACGTGCGTTACGGGGTGCTAATAATTTACCGGAGGATGTATGTGAATCGCGCTGAAAACATCGGGAGAGTGATGTGTGGCAAAGGAGGTTTTATGAGCATACGATTCGGGATGAGGTGGATTTTCTCAAGCATTTAGATTATTTACATTTCAATCCCGTCAAGCATGGGTTGGTGAAATGTGTACATGATTGGGAGTATTCGAGTTTTCATCGCGGGATACGTCGGGGTGAATACAATCGCGCGTGGGGTTGTCAATGCGGGGACAATATTTTCACTCCACAAGTAGCAAGTTTAATGAATTTAGAGATGGGTGAATAACATCAAATATCCCGTAGTGGGCATTGCCCACCAACACCATTTATGAATTAGTAATATAAAATTTGGATTTGTTATTATCGGTCGATTCGTGAAGAGATTGCGATCGAATCAAACAGTTTAATTTCGTAGGGTGGGCAGTACCCACAGCACCATCGTCGATTTAGTAATATAAATATTGAGGTGTTTAATGTCGATCGATTAGTGAAGAGGTTACGAGCGAATCAAATAATTTAAACTCTTATTGCTTCGGCTTTGAATGGTCTGTGGGCAGTGCCCACCCTACGTTTCTCTACAGACCTTTTGCCGATGTTTGGATTAATAACAAACAAGGAGTATCTCCAGACTTTACTTTGAGAGGAATTTCTGGTGAGAGTAATATTCGCGGATTTGTTCGGCATACTGCATCTGAAAATAGAGTGCTCAGAACTAAAATAATAAAAGGAGTAGATAGAGCACAAGATCCAGATGCAAAAATTTTGGAAGAAATCCTAGCTAATACAAATACTCATGATAAAATTCACATTAACTTTTACACTGAACGACCTGTCTGTGAATCTTGTATAGATGTCATTGCTAATTTCTTAGCAGCACGCCCAAATGCAACAGTTTCAACTTTTGGTGCAGTAATAAAATAATTAGAATACAACTACTATATGAACAAGTATACTTCAATAGCTCAAGGATATAAAAAAAGATTTGAAAATATTCTAACTGGCAAATGGGCTTACAAGTTACAAGAAATACATGGTTTTTCTCAGGAAGAAATCAATACAATCGAGCTTAAGTATCATGCTTCTCTACCGCAAAGTTACAAAGTATTTTTATCTGAATTTGGAAATATCCCTAAATCTTTTCTACTTGATTTAGACATGGGTGACGAACATCCACTAGAAATGACTGAATTTTTTTATGATGCAATAACAATTGCTGAAGGAAGATATATACCGCCGACAAATATACCTCGAAATATGTTTGTTTTTGCTACATATCTTTATGAACACTTTTATTTTTTCTTTTTAGACGACCCTTCCGACGATCCTATGATATATTTAGCAAATACTTTTCAGGGTGAAGGTCAACCTTTCAAATTTGAAAAAATAGGAGAATCAGTCTGGGAATTTTTGGAAGAAGCAGGGTGAACGCACTTAAATTTCCTACTATTTAAAATCCTCGCAAATCAGTTGCAGATTTGAATTACGAAAAGTATGAAAGCTTTAATGGTAAACAAGTATAGCCAGTTAATTATGTTATATTTATTGGAAATTCAGATCGCGTCAAATGAAGCTAAAGCCAAGGCATAGTATCGCAGAACACTTTGGTGACATAAAAGACATTAGAATTGAACGGGGGAAAAAACACAAACTAATCGATATTATCACGATCTCGATTTGTGCAGTAGTATGTGGAGCAGATGGATGGGAAGACATAGAGCTGTATGGCATCACCAGAAAAAAATGGCTGGAGGAATTTCTAGAATTACCGAATGGGATACCATCTCACGATACATTTGCACGGGTATTTTCACAAATTAATCCTGAAGAATTCAATAAATCTTTCCTGCATTGGATTAAAGGAATAAGTAAAATAACAGCAGGAGAGATAATCGCATTTGATGGAAAACAATCTCGAAATTCAAGAGACGAAAAAAATGGTAAAGGAGTAATTAATACGGTCAGTGCTTGGGCAGCAAGTAATAGATTAGTATTAGGACAAACAAAAGTCGAGAGTAAATCAAATGAAATTACTGCATTGCCTGAGTTGATTAATGCCTTAGATCTAGCTGGATGTATAGTGACAATTGATGCAATGGGATGTCAGCGAGAAATAGTCAAGAAAATTGTCAAAAAAGAAGCAGATTATGTAATTGCTGTCAAAAAGAATCAACCAAGTTTATATGAAAGGGTAGAACAGCTATTCAAACAGGCGATTAAAACTCGTGGTGAAAGTCTGAAAACGCATAGCTTCAGCAGTAGAGAGATGAATAGAGGTAGAGAGGAAACTCGTAATTACCTAATGATATCAGACATTGCAACATCAATAGATCCATTGCTAAAATGGCAAAATCTGACTAGTATTTGCATGGTAGAATCAGTTCGAGTTGTCAATGAAAAAACCAGCGTAGAAGCTCGTTATTTCATCAGTAGCTTAGAAGATAATGTTGAAAAACTAGCAGAAGCAATCAGAGGTCATTGGTCGATAGAAAATTCACTCCATTGGGTACTTGATGTTATTTTCAAAGAAGACATTAGTCGAATTAGAAAAGATAATGCTCCAGCTAATTTTGCTGTTTTAAGACATATAGCAGTTAATATAATGAGTCAGAACAAGAGTCGAAAACTAAGTGTTAGGAAGAAGCGATTTCTTGCGAGCCTTGATGAAGAATATTCGCGCGAACTTCTAGAGGCTATTTTAGCCTAAATTTAACTAACCCCAGAGTATGAATTTGGCTAAATATCTTTAGCCGCACTTTTGCCGGACTAAATTGAGTTAATTTAACCTCGTCTTTGGTTTCGATTTTATTGATATTGTCGTAATTGTAGTTAAGCAATCGAATATCATTAATCGCCTATTTTAGTGGCTCTCGATCGAAATAAATCCTGTTTTGATGCGTTCACCCTGTTGGAAGAAGGAATTGAAAAATATGAAATTGGTAAAAAAGAAGGTAGATATTTTATTGATAATTGAATGAGAAATAGTGTGGGCAAATGTCAACGATAGTAAAGATGTAGGGTGGGCATTGTCCACCACTTCAAATCGAGACGGAGTAACGACTTTGGCTTGTTCTGTCGCTCGAAAATTTGAAATACTCGGTCGCTGTTGATTCGATCGATCGAATATGAATGATGTTCGATCGCTTAGGTATTTTCTAATTGCGATCGGAGGGATTGTAATTGTTCGATAGATAGAGTGTTTGCTATCAATCGTGATTTGGGAGACTCGATCGTGGTTATCGATTGCGTGGATATTCGATCGGAGTTATTTCAAAGCGAGCGGTTAATTATCTTGTAACTGCGATCGCAGAGCTTGTAATTGCTCGATGTTTAATTCAGTCAGCTCAGCAATTGTTTCTAGAGGCATATTTTTACGCAGCATTCTCAAGGCAATCTCTTTTCGATCCTCCTGCTTGGCAGCTTGGATTTGTTCCAAATACAAAGGTGATAACTGCATAATTAAATCCCGATCCTCCGGTTGAATATTTTCTTGACTCTCTAACGTCACCTTCAAGTTACTCAGTAACTCTAGCGTATTCTGACGATAAGGATGTCCCTGGGGCAGTTCAGTTACTTCCTCGATCGCTCGCCTTTGCACCCCATCCCTACCTAATATTCTAAACCACCTTGTTTCTGGTGTCCTTGGTAAACGATGAATCACAATAATCCCTGTCTTCTGTGCCGATGGGAGCAAATACACACCCTCACCGCGTTCGGCATCTAAATTAGCCCCCAGACTCATTAAAATATTATCCGATAGAGTTGGAGTCAGAATCCACAGCATGGGTAAATCATCATCCTTGGGTTCTGGTTGCTTCTTGCGCTTTGCCTCACGATAGAGCTTGGCATGTAAATCGTAGAGCTTAGACATACAAGCACGAATATCGGGCACAGACACCGAATTCCGAAATGGCTCGAAGACAACTAGCGAAATGACACATCGAGCTAGCAAACCTAAATCTGTGCGGTCGAGATTGTTACTCGACGGGATGAAATAGACATCAATTTCCCTAACTTCAGCAGCAATTTTATAAGCTGGCTCGACCTTACCAAAAGGTGAAAGCAAGGCTTCTAAAAAACCCTTGGTAAATTCATCATAAGGGAAGATCGTCATGTACAGCAATCCCAAAATATTCTAACAGTATTGCATATTCGTCAGCAATTATCCTCGATCGTACAATAACTCTTAACCCATTCGTGACAAGTTAAAAAGCCGCTCATCTATATTACCCGACACAAAGATCGATCGCATCACCAAACAAACTACAGCCGATGGCGGTACGACTGAATATAAATATAACGATATTCGAGACTTAGAATCAGTTACTGTCAAATCGAGCGGCGATCCAGTCGGACGGATCGTTGGCTACAAATATTATGCCGATCGACAAATCAAAGATGTTGTCACCGAGGTATTATTAATTGGCTCCAATATCTCTTCATTAACTACACCTTTATCAACAACCACTCACTACGAATACAGTCCACCAACTCCCGCACCGACAGCACCCAACCCGACACCAACAATTACCACCACCGTTACAGGTGGCGGACAAACGCGAGTAACGATCGATAAATATGACAGATATCAACGCTTGCTCGAATCGACAAATCCCATCGGTGTAAGAACTACCAATAAATACTTTGAAGACGGCCAAATTAAATCGAGTAGCGTTCGAGGTTTCGATAGCTCCAATACATTAGTAACCTACGAAACCAAATCCAAATATGATGAATTGGGTCGGAAAAATCAAGTCATCGATGCGCTCGGTCATAGTACCCTCATGGACTACGACCTAGTTGGTAATGTCATGTCGATGACCGATGCTAACGGTCATATTACTAGCAATATCTACGATAATTTAAATCGTAAAACTCAGACAACAACCTCAGTTACTACTTACGATCTTGCCACCGATACACCGATTGTTAGCAACCTCACCACCAGATATACATACGATAAAAATAGCAATGTTATCTCAATTGAAGATCCACTCGGTCGCATTACTGAGAATACGTATGACGCACTAAATCGCCAGACTAAAACGATTAGCAATGCTCTGGGGAGTGGTAATGAAATTGCTACAACCAAATATAGTTACGATGGTGTCGGCAACCTCATCACCACGATTGATGCCAATAATCACCCGACATATTATGAATACGATGCAGTAAATCGGCAGAACAAAGTCACCGATGCACTCGGTAAAGTCACCAGTCAAAAAACTTATGATGCTTTCGGACGGGTGATTAGTAGCACCAATACTTATGGCGAAACTACCACTACTACATACAACGATCAGTACCACACTTCAACCACTACCAACTCCCTCGGTACCAGCACTCAACAGACCGACGCTTATGGAAATATCTTCTCGACTACCGATGCGTTGGGACGGACGAATACTTATCTCTATGACTCGTTAAATCGGCGCATCCAATCGACAGATTATCGGGGTGGTGTAGTTATCGATGCTTATGATAGTTTTAATAATCTTGCCTTACACCGCGATGCTAGTCTCAATCTCATTGAATATAAATACGACGCACTCAATCGCCGTACTAATATCAAAGACAGCATCGGACAAATCTCGCGAATTGTCTACGATAACGTTGGCAATAAGATCGATGAATATCTGACTGTCGATACCGGAGTCGAACGCCACAACGAATATAAATCCGATCGATTAAACCGTCAATACGCGATGACAACCGCCGTCGGTACCCTCGCCGCCGCCACCATGCGGACGAGTTACGACAAGGTAGGCAATGTCATCGGGACTAAGGATGCACTGGGACGGATTACCAAATCCATCTATGACAACCTCAACCGTCAAACCGATATCACTCAAGCCTTCGGTACCACCGACGCAACCACAACACATTACACCTACGATAAAGTCGGCAATCGTCTTTCGGAAACCAACGGACGCGGCTATAAAACTGCATACACATACGACGCACTCAATCGACAGATCGAGAGCCGCGATCCTTACCAGATTAGCGATCCGATTAACGATCCACCAACTAAAATTGAGTACTTCGATAAGACTGCTACCGTTAGCACCGTCTTATCAGAATTAGCTGGGTTCATCACTCCAGCCGTCGGTGCGATGACCACTAAGGTCATCAAAACCACTGATGCTTTAAATCATACTACCTACACACTCTACGACAGGTTCGAGCGTCAAATTGCTACCTATGACGCGACAAAACATCAAACTTCTGCTACTGAATATGACTCTGTAGACCGTGTAATTGCCGCGACTGATACTTTCGGTAAAATTACCACGACTAGCTACGCTACGGACAATCTTCATCAAACTACGACCTCACCTACGGGTGTCATCCTGCTGGAGACTTTCGACACAGCAGGTAGGACTACCACGGAGAACGAGCAGGTTGGTGGTGTCATTCGCGCTACCCATTACGACTACGATAAACGCAACCGTCAGACTAAAATCACCGATGCTGAAGGTGGAGTAACCAGGTATGAATATTACCTCGATAACCAGACTAAATCTGTTACCGATGCTGCTGCCATGCCGAATATTACCAGTTATATCTATGACATTGCTGGCAGATTAATCCAAGAGAACTCCCCATTAGGCAGTCGTTATTACCAGTACGATCTGGTTAACAATCGGACACAAGGTACAGACCGGATCGGACGAATTACCCGCTATGATTACGACAACCTCAACCGTGTCAAATCCGAAACTTGGGTCGGTGGTAATCAACAATTTACCTATATCTACGACGAAAATAGTAACTTACGCAGTGCTGACGATGGCAATATCAAATACACATATAGTTACGACCAAACTGACTTAGTAGAACGAGTAAACCGCATCCAAACTGGCAAACCAACTGTCAGTTTCGAGTATAAATATGATAACGTTGGCAATCTCACTACTGCTGAAGAATTTATTGCCAATAATCCCACAGCTACGACGATTTACACATATAATTCACGCAATCTCAATACCGAGATCGTGCAGACGGGGACGGGATTAGTTAATAAAGATGTCAAATTTACTTACGACGCAGCGGGTTTAAATACCAAAGTGGAGCGGTATGTAGATGGATTATTAAAACTCACCACTACTAATGCTTACGACACTCATGGACGATTGACAGGGATTAAGCAAGAGAATATTGCGGGCACAGTCATCAGCAATGATGTTTATGTGTTGGATATTCTCGACAGGTTGCAGACTGAGACCAAACAAGATACTGGTGCTAGAACGATCTCATACGATAATACCGACCAAGTTACTACTGTTTTTGGTAGTAATACCGAAGCGTATACCTACGATAAAAATGGCAATCGGTTGAATGCTGGTTATGCGACGGGTTCGGGGAATCGGTTGTTGTCGGATGGGACGTATAGCTATGACTACGATGCTGAGGGGAATCGGACGCAGCGGACGAAGATTGTCGGTGGTAATGTCGATCTGTATACGTGGGATTATCGGAATCGGTTAATGTCGATCGTGTCTAAGACTAGCATTACTGGGACTGTGACGCGGACTGTGGGTTATGAGTATGATGTGGACGATCGGCGAGTCAAGAAGACTGTTGATGGTGTGGTGGAGAACTACTATATCGACAGAGACCAGATTGCGTTTGTGACTGATGGTGGTGGGAACCAGACGTTCCATTATCTGTATGGGTTGAATGTGGATGCTGTGATGGCTCAGGACTCTCCTGCGGGGATGGTGTGGGCGTTGGCGGACAGGTTGGGGAGTATCGATACGCTGACGGATAAGGATGGGGTGGTTGTCGATAAGCGGACGTTCGATAGTTTCGGACGGGTGTTGAGCCAGATGAATCTTAGTGTGAGTTTCCGGTATGGGTATACGGGACGGGAACGGGATCTGGAGAGTGGGTTGGATTATTATCGAGCGCGATATTATGACCCGCAGGTGGGACGGTTTATTAGTGTTGACCCGATGGGGTTTGGGGCTGGGGATACTAATCTCTATCGCTATGTTGGGAATAATTCGACTAATGCCACAGATCCTACTGGGATGTTTTCTTTGGACGATCTCGGTAACTATGCCTATGGTGGATTGGAAAATACTGATAAGTTCGTGGCTGGCTTCGCTCATTTAGTGACAGGTGGCTATACTACGCAGCTTCGCAATGAAGTTTATGGCGATAAGGTTGCGGGACAGCATGAGGGGTGGTTATTCAATGCTGGTCAAGTTGCTGGTTTTGGGGTGAGTCTTGCGTTAGGTTTTGCTACTCCCAATGCCCTGGTTGGGGTTAGTGCAGCGGGGCGGATAGCGCAAGGCTACACGAGCGCCCAGGCGGGGATTGGTTCTTACAATACTACGACGAAGATTCTTGATGGCAAGATGGATTGGAGTAATCCACTCAGCTATCTGGAGGTGGCGGGGAGTTATGCTCCTGCGATTGGGGCTGCGGCTAGACAGTTTGGTAAGCTTGGGGTGGTTCAGAATGCGATCGCTAAGGCTACGGCTGTTGGTGAGAATGTTTGGAATGGTGCTAGTGGTAAGCTGGGCAAGCTAAATCAAGCTGCTGGAGATTTACTATCTGATGGTAGAAATGCGTGGAATAAGTTAGGCTCAGAATATGCTCTAGTCGATGACTTTTTACAGCCTGGGTATGCAGGTAACACTTTTACTCAGCAAATTGGTGAAGGATTCCAGCATTATTTTGCTTCAACTAAAGGAGCGATTGAGAAGAGACTTGAGAAAACAGTTACAGTAACAGGAGGAAGTGTACGTGGTTTTAGAAATGGAGGAGAAATGATGGAGAGAGCTGGCAACCTTAAAAATCGTCTTCAAGCTCTTGAGATACCTGATTATCAAATCGGAATTCGTGGTAGTGCGGTTTCTGGTATATCTAGCAAAGGTGGATTTTTTAGATGGCTCAGAGGAGAGTTAAAAGCAAGTGATGTTGATTTTTATATCACCAGTGAAGATCTAGAAAAGAAATTTAATTCCTATTTTACTAACAGGGGAGTTTTAAAGCCAGAAAACCTTAAAAAAATAGATCCTAAGCTATATGAAGTTTTCAAGAAATTCTCAGAAGAAACATCTGAACAAATTGGAAGAAGCGCAAATATTAGATTAATTAGACGAGAGGTAATTGAAAAATCTTCTGGAAATGAGTTTGTGACACTTCGCCAAAGTTAACTATTTTTTTACAGTGAGTGAAACATATGAGTATTAATCACATTATTTTGGTGCAAAATGATTTGAGTAATCCATCGATCAAGTATGAGTATCATGCTGCTTATTCTAAGAAAACAGGACAAACCGTTATACAAGCAAAGTTTGAAGGAGTATGCCAAAGTTTTACTGATGTAAAATTCATGAAGTGGAGGTGCGAAGAAGTATTAACCTCCATTGAATCTGGTATTATTTTCTTGATTGATTTCACTCAGTTAGAAATTACAAATTCGTCTGAAATCAATGTATTATTTGAAGAATATCAAAGATTTCACAGAGATTTTTGTGTGATATTTAGGGATGAGCAATTGCTGGACACATTTGGCAAGCTTTTGCTTAAACATCAGAAAAGCACTGAGATGCTTTCTGGAATGAATGATTTAATTAAATTCATGATTGTAAATGAACGCTTCTATCGCAAATTCAAAGAGTCTGATTTTAAGGATTTCTTGCAAAAAGCAAAAATGGATCTGTATGTTATCGAGGAAAGTCATGTAAAATGCCAATCATTTAAGTTGTTAAAAAATGATGAAGATACAAACATAGTTTTGATAAATTTTTGGGGAGATTATAGATATGGATCTGGTGGAGATGGTGATGGTGATTTCATATCCTATAGAATGCAAGAGATCTGTGATGTGACAATGCCTGTGGGGATGATTATAGACATTAGTAATTTGCAATATACTTGGGGGGATAACATAGACTTTTATCCTTACGAAATTAAGGAGAAAAATATTCCTGTAAAATTCATTGTGGATTTTTCAAAAGAGGCTCTTGTAAATGAAGTTAGAGAGCAGGATATCTGCAAGGATCTTGAAGAGGGATTGAGAATGATAATGCTATCAAGGTAGTCTGGTCAAGCCAGTAGGGTGGGCAATGCCCACCACTTCAAATCGAGACGGATCAACGACTTTGGCTTGTTCTCTTGCTTGACGATTTGGAATACTCAATCGCTGTTGATTCGATCGCATTTATGAGATGAATATCGATAGTAGTAGCCGTAAAAATGTAGGGTGGGCAAGGTGCCCACAGACAATCTCATCCGAAGCGATAACTTCAGATTGAGGCTCACTCTCGATGCTAATATTTTCTGCTCGATCGCACTCGATCGTGATGTTTGGATCGATCGAATATGAATAATGTTCGATCGCTTAGGTATTTTCTAATTGCGATCGAAGGAATTGTAATTGATCGATAGTAGTAGTCAAGCCCAGTAGGGTGGGCAGATGCCCACAGACAAGCTTGTGCGGAGCAACAACTTTGGCATGTTCTCTCGATCTTGATGAATAGGGTAGTGTTCCAGATGTGTTGTTCAAGGAATAGTTAAACCAAAAGCGACCCTATTCATAAATAAACCAATTACTAGATCGTGCATCACAACTGATTTAGAAAAACAAATCGTCCTTCGAGCCAACCTTTTAATCCGCGTCCGCAAAGTTAAATGCTTCCGCTCGATTCTCTGCGTGTGCCGCTTGCCCACAGTATGAAGATCCAAATCGATATGTCGCTCGTAAGCACCCCATCCATCACTATAAAATTGCGTAATCCCAAATGGTTCTAATAGAGATTTTAGCTTGATGAAAGCCTTGTCCTTTCGGTCTGCCAGTACATAAGCTAACACCTCACCACTTACATGGTCGATTGCCCACCACAACCACCTTGGCTGCCGCTTGGATTGCACGAAGCTCCACATTTCATCTACCTCTGCTTCTAGAGGTAGAAATGTAGGGTGGGCACTGCCTAGGCTGTTGACTCTGTGCCTTTTTAGGGGGTAAAAATTCATGCAAAATATGCGATCGATTTTGAGTGAAAGTCCATCCAGTAAAGGCTTTGAGTTCACAGGAATACAAAAAGTGCATGAACAAAAAATGGAGAAATCCCAACAAAGTCAACAGCCTAGGCACTGCCCACGATCGACCCTTTACGGAGCAATAACTTCAGCTCTATCCTCATCAAAGAAAACATTAAGTGCCAGGAGATCGATCGAGCCAAGCCAGTAAAGCAGAAACATCAGAAAAGCCTAAAAACTCCTCACCCAAAATCTCTAACTCCTCAGTAGATAGAACCTGAATTCGGTCGAGGGTAGCAGAATCGATCGCCCCAAATTTTCGGTTTAGCTGTCGATTTAAAAATCTTACAGCCTCCTGCTGCTCACCTTTCTGTTCGCCTTTTTGTAAAATATCCTGATAAATAACAGACTCTTGCATGATATCCTCGCTTAATAACTGCCGAATTAAACTCTTCTCAAACCGCAACCCCGCCAAGATCTCAGTATAACCTGCCGTATCCTGCCTGTCCTGTTGCCTCTCTATTTTAGCCACCTCCAACGCCACCTGCGACAACAAATCTCGTGGTGAATCAGTTTGGCACAACGGAGCTAACGGTAATAAAGCCAAATTTCCTAAAAATAAACTCGCATCCTGTTCCCACATCCGCAGCGAGCGATAACTATGCGTAGTTGTTTCATCTACATACTCCTGCATCCGCGCAATTTCATCATCCGTCTCCTGTAAAAAGATTACCACCTGCAAAACTGAACACTTATACTGGCGTTTCAACCTCACAGAATAATCCAACATCCGAAACGGAATCCCTGGTTTAGACAGTGTTAGGGTTTGAAACTCAATATGTAGGATTTGACTGGAAGTTTGAATGAAAATCACCGAATCAGCTCGAATTGGTTCGATACTCAGCTCAGTTTTCAATACTTTAATATTTCTAGCCTCATCACCAGTCAACCATCTGACAAAATCTGCTGGGTATTTTTCAGCTAGCAGCTTACAGACATTATCAAAACTCATCAATCTTTAATTGTCAGGATAAATTATCTCCATATTTGGTCATATTACCACGAGCGCCAAATCGCCACCTACGACGAGACCAAACATCGAACCTCAGCCAGCAAATACGACGCTGTAGACCGCCTAATTGCAGCGACCGACACATTCGATCGAACAACCACTTACACCTACCTCGATCTCCCCAGAACGAAAATTACCGTCGATGCGCTCGGGTTAACCACTACCGAAACTACTGACAAAGCGGGAAATCTGATTAACGTTATCGATTCGCTCCATGCAGCCGCGACAACTTATCTATACGACAAACGCAATCGTCAAACCCGCATTACCGATGCCGAAGGTGGTACCACTAATTATGATTATTACGCCGATAACCAGACTAAATCTGTTACCGATGCCGCTCCTACGCCTAACATCACCACTTATTTCTACGATGTAGCAGGAAGACTGATTCAAGAAGACTCCGCATTAGGCAGTCGTTACAGGGTGAACGCATCAAAACAGGATTTATTTCGATCGAGAGCCACTAAAATAGGCGATTAATGATATTCGATTGCTTAACTACAATTACGACAATATCAATAAAATCGAAACCAAAGACGAGGTTAAATTAACTCAATTTAGTCCGGCAAAAGTGCGGCTAAAGATATTTAGCCAAATTCATACTCTGGGGTTAGTTAAATTTAGGCTAAAATAGCCTCTAGAAGTTCGCGCGAATATTCTTCATCAAGGCTCGCAAGAAATCGCTTCTTCCTAACACTTAGTTTTCGACTCTTGTTCTGACTCATTATATTAACTGCTATATGTCTTAAAACAGCAAAATTAGCTGGAGCATTATCTTTTCTAATTCGACTAATGTCTTCTTTGAAAATAACATCAAGTACCCAATGAAGTGAATTTTCTATCGACCAATGACCTCTGATTGCTTCTGCTAGTTTTTCAACATTATCTTCTAAGCTACTGATGAAATAACGAGCTTCTACGCTGGTTTTTTCATTGACAACTCGAACTGATTCTACCATGCAAATACTAGTCAGATTTTGCCATTTTAGCAATGGATCTATTGATGTTGCAATGTCTGATATCATTAGGTAATTACGAGTTTCCTCTCTACCTCTATTCATCTCTCTACTGCTGAAGCTATGCGTTTTCAGACTTTCACCACGAGTTTTAATCGCCTGTTTGAATAGCTGTTCTACCCTTTCATATAAACTTGGTTGATTCTTTTTGACAGCAATTACATAATCTGCTTCTTTTTTGACAATTTTCTTGACTATTTCTCGCTGACATCCCATTGCATCAATTGTCACTATACATCCAGCTAGATCTAAGGCATTAATCAACTCAGGCAATGCAGTAATTTCATTTGATTTACTCTCGACTTTTGTTTGTCCTAATACTAATCTATTACTTGCTGCCCAAGCACTGACCGTATTAATTACTCCTTTACCATTTTTTTCGTCTCTTGAATTTCGAGATTGTTCTCCATCAAATGCGATTATCTCTCCTGCTGTTATTTTACTTATTCCTTTAATCCAATGCAGGAAAGATTTATTGAATTCTTCAGGATTAATTTGTGAAAATACCCGTGCAAATGTATCGTGAGATGGTATCCCATTCGGTAATTCTAGAAATTCCTCCAGCCATTTTTTTCTGGTGATGCCATACAGCTCTATGTCTTCCCATCCATCTGCTCCACATACTACTGCACAAATCGAGATCGTGATAATATCGATTAGTTTGTGTTTTTTCCCCCGTTCAATTCTAATGTCTTTTATGTCACCAAAGTGTTCTGCGATACTATGCCTTGGCTTTAGCTTCATTTGACGCGATCTGAATTTCCAATAAATATAACATAATTAACTGGCTATACTTGTTTACCATTAAAGCTTTCATACTTTTCGTAATTCAAATCTGCAACTGATTTGCGAGGATTTTAAATAGTAGGAAATTTAAGTGCGTTCACCCTGGCAGTCGTTACTATCAATCCGATCTCGTCAACAATCGGACACAAGGTACAGACCGGAGCGGACGAGTTACCCGTTACGATTACGACAACATCAACCGCGTCAAATCCGAGATCTGGGACGGTGGTAACAAACAATTTACCTATAGCTACGACCAGAATAGCAATCGTACCAGTGCTGACGATGGCAAGATTAAATACACATATAGTTACGACCAGACCGACTTAGTAGCACGAGTAAACCGCATTCAAACTGGCAAACCAACAGTCAGTTTTGTCTACGATTACGATAACGTGGGCAATTTGACTACTGCTGAAGAATTTATTGCCAATAACCTCACAGCCACGACGATCTACACATATAATTCACGCAATCTCAATACCGAGATTACGCAGAATATTCCAAGATTAGCGAGTAAGGATGTCAAGTTTACTTACGATCTGGCGGGTTTAAATACGATCGTCGAGCGGTATATCGATGGCTTATTAACTGTTAAGACGACAAATAGTTACGATCTCTATGGCCGACTGACGGGTATTAAAGATGAGCGCAATAATGCTGGGACATTTACGCCGATCGATCATCGCATTTACGATCTGGATATTCTGAGTCGCTTAAAGACTGAGACTGAGACTGTAGATGGCCTCAATCGCAGTATCGTTTACGATAATACCGACCAAGTTAAGTCGGTCACTGGTAGTAATACTGAGGCTTATGCTTACGATAAGAATGGCAATCGGTTGAATGCTGGTTATATGACTGCCAGTGGTAATCGGTTGATGTCGGATGGTGTCTATGCCTATGACTACGATGCTGAGGGGAATCGGACGAAACGGACGAAGATTGTCGGTGGTGCTGTCGATCTCTATACGTGGGATTATCGGAATCGGTTAACTTCGATCGTTAGCAAGACTAGCATTACTGGGACTGTAACTCAGACTGTTGGCTATGAGTACGATGTGGACGATCGGCGAGTCAAGAAGACTGTTGATGGTGTTGTTGAGAATTACTATATCGACAGAGACCAGATTGCGTTTGTGACTGATGGTAGTGGGAACCAGACGTTCCACTATTTGTATGGGCTGAATGTTGACCAGGTGTTGGCTCAGGACTCTCCTGCGGTGATGGTGTGGGCGTTGGCTGACAGGTTGGAGAGTATCGATCTGTTGACTGATAAGGATGGGGTGGTGGTCGATAAGCGGACGTTCGATAGTTTTGGACGAGTGATATCGGAGACGAATCCGAGTGTGAGTTTCCGGTATGGGTATACGGGACGGGAACGGGATCTGGAGAGTGGGTTGGATTATTATCGAGCGCGATATTATGACCCGAATGTGGGGCGGTTTATTAGTGTTGACCCGCTGGGGTTTGGTGCTGGGGATACTAATTTGTATCGCTATGTTGGGAATAGTTCAACGAACGCTACCGATCCTAGTGGCTTGTTGTCTTGGGAAGATGTCGGTAACTATGCTTATGGTGGACTGGAAAATACCGATAAGTTTGTGGCTGGCTTTGCTGACAGACTTACTGGTGGCTATACTACTAAGCTCCGTAATGAGATCTATGGCGACAGGGTAGCGGGACAACATGAGGGCTTTGCTTTCAATCTCGGTCAGAGTGTTGGGTTAGCAACGGGATTGGTGACAATCGGTTTGGCGACTGGTGGTGCTGGCACTATTGGTGGTGGTCTCGATCTGGGAGTTCAACTCTGGCAAAACGGTGGCGATTTCTCTAAAGTCAATCTAGACTCGATCGCGATTAGTGCGGTTAGTGGCAGGATTGGTGCTGGGGTCAGTAGTGGTTTGGGTAAGGGCGGGTCGCTGGTTGCGGGTACTGCTTTTGCTGAGAAAGGGTTGGGGCTGGCTGCGCGGATAGGCATTAATACTGGGGTTGGGTTTAATTTAGGCTATTGGGGTAAGGTAACAGAGAATGCACTTCGTGGTGAGGAGCTGACTAATGGTGCTTGGCAAACTGGGGCTTTTGGTGCTGCGGGTGCTGCGGCGGGTGAGTTGGCTCAGGCTGGCCTAAGTAAAGCTACTTCTAGCATTAGCGAATTTTTATCACCTAACATTAAAAAAATCTCACCAAAGGGATTAAGCACTGATTTCATAGAAGGTTCTTGGGATGGTAAACGTGTATCTGGATGGAAAAAAGGGGCATTGGGTGGGGATATATTAACCAATAGACAACTTAATACCATTCAGGAAAATTTAAGTGAAATGGGAATCAAGCTACAACGCAGAGCAGATAAGGCCATAAAGCGTTTAGCTATAGAAGATGGAATAATTACTGATGACTACAGCAGATTTGCAGCGGCTTTCAATAGAAAACATCAAACTGTTTTTCTGAGAAAGGATGCTACTGTCCTTCAAGCATTTCATGAAGTCCAGCACGCTACTCAATATCACAAACTCGGCGCAGAGTTATATGATAGGATTGGAACCTTTGCTCGCGAAAAATATGTTTACAATCGAATCATGAACAATAAACACATGTTTAATGAGGCAGAGATTACTGATGCACAAAGATACATGGGCGACCTAATACAAAAAAGACAAAAAATCAAAGCTGGATTGCTGCGAGATAATGGATTTTTACCTAAACTCAAATAACTTTGTCACTCAACTTACTGAAAATATCTATGAATATTCAATTGATTGAAACTGCTGAGGACGCTGTTGAATTTGCAAAAGAAGAGTTTGCGAGAAGAAATATTGATTGGAATATTTATGAGTTAGAGAATGTGTTTCAGGTTACAGATGAAATTATTACGAAATTGAGATTAAAAAATAAAAACATTGGTTGGGATGTGGATTTTATTCTCAAAGTACCTGAAGGCTTTGAGACAAGGTATCTTTTTCTGCACATCTATCCATCACTCGGAACCTGTGAAATAGTTCAACACTGTTAGCTCTGTAGCGTGGGCAGAAATCTAGCCGTAGGTTGGGCATCATCCACCACTTCAAATCGAGACGGAGCAACGACTTTGGCTTGTTTTGTCGCTCGACGATTTGAAACACTCGATCGCTGTTGATTCGATCCACATAAATTCGATCGATCGAATATGAATAATGTTCGAGCGCTTAGGTATTTTCTACTTGCGATCGAAGGAATTGTAATCGATCGATAGAGTGTTTGCTATCGATCGAGATTTTGAGGTTCGCTCGATTAATTAGTTCAATCGATCGCAAGCAGATATTTACAATTCTCGCTCATTAGTACGATCGATCGTTGTTTATCGATCGCCATTACCACCCAAATCCACACCACCCGCTATTCTTGCTTTTATACTCCTTTGAATCTCTGAATATTTCGCTCTTTTTTTAATAGTCTCCTTCTCAATCTGAGGCAATCTAATTTTCTGAAATGTATTCCACTTTGGATCGACAATATTTATCTCCACTTCCGTAGGGATTGCTAAATTAATTTCAATCCCATAACGGTACCAAACACTCAACCCAGCATCACTCCAAATATTAAAAGCGATCCGCTCGATTAACTTCAAACCTTGCCGAACATCGCCAAGAATTGTATCTTTGATGTATTCCTTGACAAATAGTAAAGACATCCGTAAATGTTTGAGATCTTGTCTGCCCTCTTGTGGTAATCCGATCGCTGCTTTAAGTTTACCTTCCAAACACAGCATTGGATTTAAAATCTTCACCCGCACCCCTGCTAGTACTTGTTGTCCCTCAAAAACAATCGCCGATTGTGAAAGTTCGATATCCCCAATCCCGAATACCGAACCCAGAAAATCCACTCGTAACGGTCGATCTTCTGTTGGTACGATTAAAACTCCAGTATTTGGCGAAGGATCGAAATCTCGATTGATGTTAATCGTCCCACCTAAAATTTTCTGACAAGCGATTGCCTCAACTTTACCACCATAAAAATCTAAATCTGCACTAGAAAACGGCAAATATTCTGTCAATGCTGTCACTCGGCTAGCATAGTAACTTGCCCAGATATTAATTGCCTGACCACCAACTAAAATCAAGTCCAATTCTTCTCGATCGATTGCTTGAAATAGTGAGATAAGATTTTCCGGAGTAAAAATTCTGTCCATATCTAATCTTCTAATCGATCGTCAAGCAAGCTCAGAGAATTGAATTCAAAACCACGGCTAAAATCTGGCTTTAATAAAGATGAATCGATTACTCGATCTAATATTACTTGAGCTGTTTGAGGTGAAAGTTTTAATAGTTGTTGTCTAGCAGAAATTTTCTCTCGTGCTAATTCCAACCATGCCGCTCGGTCTAAGATCTGAAAGTCATCATCTAACATTGCTGTAGCAATAAATAGGAATTTATATTCATAACATAGCATTAAAGGCGAACTAGTAGATCTCGACACAGCAGGCAACCTTACCAACGAAATCGACCCCCTCGGACGCAGCACCCGTCACTACTATGACGAACGCAACCGCCAAACTCAAATTATCGATGCTAAAGGTGGCTATACCCGCTATACGTACACCGCCGACGCGACGAGATTGGTAATCTTACTCAGGCTCAGGAATCGATCGGAACGGCGATCGCTGCTACGACAATTTATGAGTATAATGACCCCCGTTATTTGAATACGAAGATTAGTCAGACGGGGGTAGGTTTAGCCACTAAAGATGTCAAGTTTACATACGCTCCAACGGGTTTAAATACCAGAGTCGAACGGGATGTCGATGGATTGTTAAAGGTTAAAACCACGAATGCTTACGATCTCTATGGACGGTTGACGGGGATCGAACACCGAGATAGTGCTAACGTAATTATCGGCAAAAGTAGCTATATTATCGATAATCTCGACAGATTACAGACCGAGACAGTAGACGGTCAAATTCGCACCATTGGTTACGATAGTATCGACCAGGTGAAGACGTTCGATAGTTTCGGACGGGTGTTGAGTGAGACTAATCCCAGCGTGAGTTTCCGGTATGGGTATACGGGACGGGAACGGGATCTTGAGAGTGGGTTGAGTTATTATCGAGCGCGATATTACGACCCGCAGGTGGGACGGTTTATCAGTGTCGATCCGATGGGGTTTGGGGCTGGGGATACTAATCTGTATCGCTATGTCGGGAATAGTTCCACAATGGCTACCGATCCGAGTGGCAATCTACCTATTCCTCTTCTAGTACTGGGTGGAATTGCTCTGGCTGGTGCTGCAATTTCTGCATTTCAAAACTATAGCTATCAGAAAGCTCAACTTGCTGATGGCATTCATCCTAATAACTATCCGGATGGCAATAAGGCTGATGTCAATTTGGGTGATGTTGCTGTTCGTGCAGTCGGTGGCGGAGTTGTTGCCCCTCTTGCTGCTTTAGGTGTTGCTATCGCTCCACTAGCTGCTGTGCCATTAATTGGATTGGGATTGTGGTCAGGAGTTGAAAATCATTCTACTGCACAAGCTGAATATGATGCAGGACACACAAATACTGCCTGGTATCACGAAAAAATGGCTTTTGTGGATATTCTCACTGCTGGGCTATTCCACTCCACTTCTAGACCACCATCCACACTATCTCCGGCTTTGGCTGGTGGTGCTGGTGCTTTATTAGATGTGGCGACTGCTGTTCCTTCGTTACTTTCTAGTGCTGGTGCTGGGTTGATTGGTTCTAGTGTTGGTAGTCTTTTCCAGCATTATTTTGCGATGTCCGAGCAGAGCGCTGGATCGGGCAAGAAAGATACTACAACTGGATATATAAATTCAGAAGGAGTTCCTATACCTCGTAAAGAGGATGTAACAGATGGTCCACATGGTCCATCTCGCAGTATTGTAGATGTAGTCGCGAGAGCATTTGGAAAAAACAAGGATGGAACACCGAAGAAGGGTAGTGGTCCTCAAGGTAAATGGTTGTCAGAAGAAGCTGGCTATGAAGCAGTTAAAAATTTAGATGTTGAAAAAATGGCATTTGGTACGGCTTATTCTGTGCCTATCCCTCCAAAAGCAGGAAAAGTAATCAGACCAGTAAAAGTTTACCCAGAAAGAGAACTTCCACTTGATGAAAGATATTTTTCAGAGAATGCTAATAGAGCGATTGTTATTAAGAAGCCTGATGGTATTCATACATATCCAATTGGGCAAGAAAATCCTGCATATCACGTAGAAGCTCCTGTTAAAAAATAGAGGTGTACTCGATGGAATCACAAGTAATTGAGATTATCACAGACTTAAACTGTAGAGCAAAAGTCTCGTTGAATGAGCTAGAACCAAAAAAAATAGTCAAAGACTTGATAGATGCAGGGCACGAAATGCTAGTATTGAGAGGGCATTTTTTGGAGCAATTCG